>JANMTP010000012.1:0-75230 GCA_031390545.1 Chthoniobacter sp.
CTGGCAGCCGCCCACGACGCCTTCACCAGTTCCAGCGCCTGGGCGCCCTGCGAGGCAAAGCCCATCTCGAACTCGACACGGCTGGGTAAGGACACCTTGTGACCGAAGACCTCGGCTTCCTCGGCATCGAACTCCGCTTCCGCAGAAGCGCCACCCAGGATTTTACGGAAGTCTTCGTGGATGGCCTCATTGTCGTCCACGACGAGGATGCAGTGGTTTTTTTCCAGGTTCGCGCCCGGTGGCGGTAAGGTGAGGGATTGGGAAGGAAAGTGATTCACAGGATTATTCGTTTCCGCTCGGACCGAGCGGCAGTTCGAGGGTGAAAGTCGCGCCCGTGCCGGGGCCGTCGCTGTGCACGGTCAGGCGTCCTCCCATCTGCTGTGCCGCGAGGACGCCACTGTGGAGGCCGAAGCCGTGGCCGTCTTTCTTGGTGGTAAAGCCGTGCGCAAAAATGCGGGTCATGTTTTGCGGCTCGATGCCAATGCCGTTGTCGCTCACGCTGACGGTGATGTGGCCATTGTGGCGGCCAATGCGGACGATGAGCTGCTTGTCGGGGCGACCGCTGTCAGTGAGCGCGTGTTTAGCGTTGCGCAAAAGGTTGACGAGGATCTGCAGCACCTTGTGCTTTTCCACCGAGACGGGCGGAGTTTCGCCATATTCGCGAAGGACCTCGATGCCGTGTCGGGTCACGCCCCCGGCATTCATGCGCAGCGCATCCTCCACCAGTTCCGCGAGGGGCAGCGTTTCGCGGACGCCGCTGACATTCGCGTAGCTTTGCTGCACGGCGATGATTTCCTTGATGTGCTCGATATTCTGATCGAGCAACTGAAGTTCCTTGAGCACTCCGGCCTGCTCCCCCGCCAGCCGCTCCGAGAGTTTGCCGAGAAATTCCGGCAGTTTTTGTCCCGCTGGATCGCTGGTCATGAAAGCCGCCAGATCGTTCGCATGTTCCCGCAGCAACGCCGCCGTTTTGCCCACGTTGCCAATGCGCGATTTGCGCACGGTTTCGGAGATCACCGAGCAGGAGACATTCACACTATTGAGGACATTGCCGACATTGTGCAGCACGCTGGTCGCCACCTCCGCCATGCCCGCCTGGCGGGAAGTCTCCAGCAGTTGCGTGTGGGCCTGCGCCAATTCCATCTCTGCTTCCTTCATCGCCGTGATGTCCTTGGAGATGCCAAACGTGCCGATAATTTCTCCGGCTTTGTCCCGCAACGGTACTTTGGTGGTCAGAACCCAGGTGACTTTATCGCCGTTGTCTTTCCAAAATTCCTTCTCGATCTTCCCCACCATAGGTCGCCCCGTGCGAATGATTTCCTGCTCGTCCTCGAAGGCGGGTCGCGCGTGTTCCTCAGTGAAGAAATCGAAATCACTCTTGCCCACGAGGTCGTCCACGCTCGACGAATGAAATCTCTCGGCGAGCACGCTGCTGCACCTGAGGAAGCGAGAGTCGCGGTCTTTGAAGTAAATCTGGTCCGGCAAATTCTCCAGCAGCGTGCGGAGGAGATGCCGCTCGGATGCCAGTTCGGCTTCGACCCGCCGGCGTTCTGTCACGTCACGTGTGACCCCCAGGTGCGCAAAGATCTTCCCCTTGGCATCCCGCAGGGGGCAAGCGTGCGTTTGCATCCAGCGACGGGTGCCTTTCAAGCCGATGATCTCGAACTCCGCGATCCGCGATTCCCCTTGGAAAACGGCTTCATTCAGCGCCCGGTAGAAGGCGAGATACTCCGGGGCGATCAGCTCATAGATGGATTGGCCGATGGCCGTTTCCAGATGGTCGGCCTCAATGGCTTTCAGGCCCGCCGGATTCATCTCCAGCAGGGTGCCATCAGCGGCGACCAGCTTCACGCACTCCGGCTCCGACTCGAGGATCGAGCGCAGGCGATGCTCCTTTTCCGCCAATTGCTGCTGCGCTCGCTGGCGCTCGGCGATCTCCGCCTGCAACTCTTCATTCTTGCGCGACAGGTCGCGGGTCCGCTCATGCACGCGCCGCTCGAGATGCGTATTCGCCGTGTCCAGCGCGAAAATGGTGTAGCCGATGCCGATGACGAGCAGCGCGCAGAGGAGATAGAGCGCCAGCCGGTAAAGGTCGGCCGTGCGCATCGCTGCCGAAAACTGGCCGTCGTAGGCGCGCAGTAGATCCTCAGTGGACAGGCTGACCGGGAGGGACACGAGTTGCTCGGTGAGCGCCTCCACCTTTGGTTTGCGACTGACGACCGAATTCACGTGCGCTACCAAACTTACCAGAGCTTCGTCTTGCGGATGATCGACATGCCGCGCCCGCCATTCGGCTAGCTTCCCCAGCGATCGCTGAATCTCCGGAGCCTGGGCTTCGCTCGATTGCAGGCTATAGACCAGCACTTGGCGCATCAGCCCATTGAGCAGTGCCTCCAACTCGCGGCCCTGCTCATCACTCGCCGCCAGCTTCACCAGTTCGGTGCCCGCGACTGGCAGATCGCGGAGCGAATTGTTCAGCACCGCATTCTGCGACTTGAATCGCTCCAGCAGTTCATCCTTCTGCGCGATCACCTGGGAAAGCGCGTCCACTTTCTGTTGGATCATCTGGCGTTCGGCGTCGGAAATGAACGCTGGAATGACCGCCAGATCGGCGACCATCCGCTTCAATTCGTTGATCTGCCTGGGAGACCCGTCGTAGTCCGCGAGCAGCCGAAACCGCGCTTTAAGCACGTCTTGATTCAGCGTCGCGTCGAGTTGCTGAATCCCGCGCAGGTTCCGGTCGAAACGCTCATGCTCGGCGAGGACGATGCGGTTCGTCTTGAAATAGATGAGAACCAGGGCACCGAGCAGGACGAGGCCGGTGAGGACATGTTTCGCGGACAGCTTCACTGCGGCCTCCCCTCGTATGCACCCGTGAGCGTTTTCAGGAACTTCACGATCTGCTCGATGCCTTGGGGCTGACGTAAGCAAGTGTGGTTCATCGGGAATTAGGTTAATGCGACGCTGGGCACTAAATCCACTCCTCGCGGTGTTCCGCAGGTCTGTGAGGGATTTTCAGTCGCGGACGCCGGCCGTACTTCGACCCCCGAGATTCGTTGGATTACCGCAAGGAGTTCGGACTTCTGGAGCGGTTTGGAGATGTAATCGTCCATGCCCGCCGCGAGGCAGCGTTGGTGGTCGCCGGCCATGGCGTGCGCGGTCATGGCGGCGATCGGCGTGTGGCGCCCGGTGGCTTGCTCGGCTTCGCGGATGAGCTGGGTGGCTTCAAACCCGTCCATCTCCGGCATCTGCACGTCCATGAAGATGAGGTCGAAGTTCTCGCGCGCCGCAGCATCCACGGCTTCGCGGCCATTGGCGGCGTGGACCAGCGAGTGCCCGCGTTTTTCGAGCAGGGCCGTGGCGAGGGCGCGGTTGATGACGTTGTCCTCGGCGAGGAGGATGCGCAGTCCGCTTCCGGCTGGCTCGAGCGCGGCGGCGGCCTTGGGCTCCGGGTCCGCGGCGCCGCCGAGCGCGAGGAGGATGGCGTCGATCAGCTCGGCCTGGCTGACCGGCTTCATGAGGAAGCTGGCCACGCCCAACTCGTCGCAGCGAGCAACCGCACCAGCCGGCATCGCCGAGGAAAGCATCAGGACCGTGGCGCCGGAAAGCTCGGCGTGTTCGCGGATTTGTTCGGCGACCATGAAGCCGTCCATCTCGGGCATCATCCCGTCGAGGATGACGAGCGGGAAGGGCGTGCCGGCGCGGGCTGCGCGGAGCATCTCCACGAGGGCTGCCGCGCCGGAGGCGACAACCGCAGGCTGCATCTTCCAGTTCGCCAGCATCTCGCGGAGGATGCGGCGATTGATCGCGTTGTCATCGACCACCAGCACGCGCAGGCCTTTCAGTTTGCTCGGATCGGCGTGGCGCACGTCCGGCGCGGGGGTCTGCTGAACCGGAAGGTGCGCGGTGAAATGGAACGTCGTGCCTTGCCCGACGGTGCTCTCGACCCAGATGCGTCCGCCCATTTGTTGCACGAGCTGCACGGCGATCGCCAGCCCAAGGCCGGTGCCGCCGTAGGTGCGCGTGGTCGTGCCGTCGGCTTGCGCGAAGGCTTCGAAAATCAAGGCCTGCTTTTCCGCCGGAATGCCGATCCCAGAATCCGTCACCGAGAAGTGCAGGCAATGCGCCTCCTCTGTCACGGACTCGACCGCCACGCGCAGCGTCACGTCCCCCTTCGAGGTAAACTTGATCGCGTTGTCCGTCAGATTGATCAGGATCTGGCGCAGCCGCAGCGGGTCGCCGATCAAGTGGTCGGGCACCTCCGCGCGGATGTCGGCCGTCAGCTCGAGCCCTTTCTGGTCGGCGCGCATGCCGAGGGGTTTGAGCATCGTGCCGAGGCAGTCGCGCAGGCTGAAGCTGATCGCTTCGAGCTCCAGCTTGCCGGCTTCGATCTTGGAAAAATCGAGGATGTCATTGATCAGGATGAGCAGCGCGTGCGCCGAGCTTTTCGCCATCCCGAGATACTCACGCTGCTCGCGGTTGAGTTCGGTTTCCAGAACCAGCTCGGTCATCCCAATGATCCCGTTCATCGGCGTGCGGATCTCGTGACTCATGTTCGCGAGGAACTCGCTCTTCGCCCGGCTCGCCGCTTGGGCTTCTCTGGCGAGGGCGAGCGCGCGGGTTGATTCCGCGGCCAGGGCATCGCTCGTCGTGCGCAACTCGGCGGTGCGCTCCTCGACGCGCAATTCCAGCGCATCCTGGGCGTGACGGAGGTACACGGCGGCTTCCTCGAGATGAGCCGTCATTTGATTTAGGCCGGCGGCGAGTGTCCCAAATTCGTCGCGGGCGATCGCGGGTAGCCGCGCGTGGAGTTCACCCGCGGCGACTCGCCGGGTGAAGGCGAGGCACTGATCAACGCCTCCGGTGATGCTCCGTGAAAGAAGATAGGCCACCAGCAAACCTAGAATCATGGCGGCGATGACAGTCCCTGCGGTCGTCCAAAGGCCGACGTGAGCCATCCGATCCACATTGGCTCGGGTCTCGTTTACGGCCTTCACCACTTGGGCATGAAGCTGGTCGAGCAACGGTGCGATCGCGTGTCGATACGCCAGATACTCCTCCTGGACGATAGCGGTCCGGGAGTCGAGCTGCTGCACTTCATCCAAAGTGGCGAGGTATTGAGCCGTCAGGTTCTGCAGGGCCATTGTTTCCGTGGAGACGAGATTCGTGAGAGCCACGTCCGCTTGGATCCTGGCGACGGCCTGTCGCAGGGCTTCAGATTCCAAATCGAGACTGCGAAGGAGGAAGGTTTTTTCGTTGGAAACGAAGATCAGTCCATCCTTTTCCAGCACCTCCAGCCCGGCCTTCCCCAGGGCCGAGGCGATCTCCGCACCCGTGCCTTGGAGTCGGCGGAGAAGCCCGCGATCCGGGTGAAAGCGCTGCTCGAAGAGATTCACCATTCTCAGGAAACCTTCTCCGCAGCGCGCCGTCGCCTGGTCAATCAGCGCGCTCTGCTGGACGATTTGTGCAGAGGCCGTCAGTCCGCGAATCGTGGCCATGTGATCATGCACTTCGCCTTCATGGCGGCGGACTAAAGCGACGTACCGAGCCTTGGACTCGTCGAAGCTGAGGGACTTGTCGCGCACGAGAAACTCGCGCTCATAACGCCACGCGCTAAGCATCGCCGCATTGCTCCTCAAGGCGAGTTCCGCGATGCGGAGATCCTTGTCGAGCATCCCACGCACGGCTCCTCGCGCATGAAGTTGGCTCCGTGCTGCGATAACTCCGACGCCGACGACCATGCCGATCATGACCACGAACGCGAGGGCGAGTTTTGTCCGCAGGCTCCACGCTTTGGAGAAGAGGAAATATTTCGCGAACATCAAGGGTGCGAGTTGGCGTCAGTCGAGAAACGGAACAAAGCCATTCCGGCGAATGAGGTCGGCGATCTGGTGGGAAAGACAGAAGCTGACGAACTCTCCGGCGACGCCCACGGGCGCGGTCTTCGTCACGAGCGTGAGCGGGCGGGTGAGCGGATAGCTCCCGGTGCGGATGCTTTGGCTCGAAGCGCTGACCCCGGCAGTCGGGAGCAGCCGAATAGGCACCCCGGATTTCGCCGCCCGCTCCGATTCCCCGACCGACATAAAGACGATCGCCTCGCGGTTGCTGCTGACGGCCTGAATACCTTCCAGGTTATCACCGACAGAGGAATGAGCCTTGAGCGCGTCTCTACTGATTTTGAAGTAGTTCAAGAAAAGTTCGAACTCGCTGTGGCCCTCAGTCCGAGTGATCACCTGGATCGCTGCGTCAGTGCCACCCACCTCCTTCCAGTTCGACGTGGCTCCGGTGTAAATCGCGGCGATCTGCGTGTCGGTCAGCGCGGGCACCGGATTGTCCCGATGGAGCAGGAGACAAATGCCGTCGCGCGCGATGGCCAAACCGACCACGTCGCCTTCCGCCTCGGTGAGGGCGCGCGAGGCCATGCCGATATCGGCGACGCCCTCCCTGGCGTCCTGCACGCCCCGGGCGGAACCGCCTTTTTCCACGGTGATTCGCACGTTCGGATGCGCATGTTGGAACCGTTCGGCGATCTCCTCGATCAGCGGGGCCATGGTGCTGGATCCAGTGATGAGCAATTTCGCGGGCTGTGCCGGTGCTCCGTCCTCCAGCTTGCGAGTATGGTCAGGTTCCTTGGAGCAGGCGCTGCCGATTAGGATGGTCGCGCCCAACACGAACCCGGATAGGGCGCGCGTCGCCCATTTTCTGTTTCGCGTGGTTTGGCATGGAGATGGAGGGCCTTTTGTCATGGTCAAAACTTCAGCCTGACACCGAGCACCGCGCGGATCGTTTCCTGCGGCACGGCCTGGCCGGGCAGTCCGCCCAGGGCGTACTTGTGGTCCGAGGCGTTGCGCAGGTCGGCGAAAATCTCGAGGTGCTTGGTCGGCGCATAGAGCAGATGCAAGTTGACCTCCCAGGGGTTCTGCAACTCCCGGCCAAGAACCCCCGGCGCGACGCCCGCAGGCGTGGAGCGAATCACCAGGCTGGGGGTGACGAACAGCTTGGAGGTGATGGCCCAGGTCAGCCCCGCGCGGCCGTTGTGCGTGGATGCGCCTTGCAGTCCCGAGGTGATCCCGCCACTGACCTTCTCGAAATCCACGAACGAATACGACGCCCAGGCGCTCACCGGGCCGAAGGTCGCCTTGCCGAACAAATCCATGCCGATATTGCGGCTGGAGCCGCCGTTGGCTGTCTGCACCAGCCGGCGCGACTGCGTGCCGGCGAGGTCCAGATAGACGGGGTTGTGCAAGAGATTCTCCGGCAGGTTGCCGTCGGAGATGAGGAGGAGGTTATTCTGCTCGCCGGTATAGAGGCTAAAGCTGCCCGCAAAATTTTTGCGGGTGTAGCTCAGGTTGACCTCGTGGGAGGTCGCAGTCTCGGGTTCCAGTAGGGGGTTCGACGTGGCGAGCGTGCTGCCATTGTCATAAACGGCGTAGCCGAAATACGGTGCCGGTGCGACGAAGGCGCGCGTGAAAATATACTTCGCCGTCCAGTGCTCGTTCAGGTCGTAAATGATGGCCGCCCGCGGGGTGAACGGCAGTTGCTCGAAGCGAGAATCGGAGTCCAGCCGCACGCCGACGGTAAGCTTGAGCGAGCGGGTGGCGCGCCAGCCCGCCTCCGCATAGCCGCCGATGCTGTGGTAACGGAGCGAAGTGACGCGCGGAATCTCGTGCCTCGATGACGCGTCGCCCGGCGTGGTGTAATAGATGAAGCTGCCCCCCTGCGCCACGAGATCGCCGTCTGGCTTGGCTCCTCCGGGCACGGTCGCCTTCGGGGTCACGTCGAACAGGCTGCCCGTCAAACCGACGAGCAAGTCCAACTTGTCGGTGAGGTCCAGCTTGAGCGTTTCCTCGGCGGTCCAACTCTGGCCACGGCCATACTTGAAGTCGTCGAGGAACCATTTCGTCGGGCTGGCAGGAAAGACGTACTTCGTCGCCGGATCGATTTCGTAATGGTTGTAGGTAACAGCGGATTCCAGCTTCGCTTTCTCCGAAAACGTCAGCGTGTTCCGCGCCTCGACCACGAAGGAAGCATCGGACCATTTCGCCTCCTTGAGGTAACCTTGGGGATAGCCCGACTCTGCACTGCTGCGGGTGGATTTCCGGTACCATGCTTGCACCGACGTGTCCTGGAACTCCAGCCGGCCAAAGGCATTCAGGCCGAAGTCCTGGCGATACGGCACCGTCCCGCTGCCCTTCGGTGCGGCCGTGTTCCGGTAATCCTGCCACCATGAGGGGTACTCCTTGTCCAACTGCATCAACTCTGAGTCCTGGTACTGCGCATAACCGGTGAAACTGAAATTCCGGTCCTTGTCAAAGATGTGGCCGATCGAGGCCCAGGCTTCGCGTGAATTGTGGATGCCGCCAGTCAGCCCCACTTGACCCACTTGGCCTTCCCGCGGTTTCTTCGTCTTCACGTTGATCACAGCGCTGATCGCATCCGGCCCGTAAAGCGTGGAGCCAGGACCGTAAATGACTTCTACCTGCTCCGCTTCACGCACGCTGAAGTCGCCGCGCAGGGGCAAGAACTCGCCGCCCGGCGGGTTGACCCTCATGCCGTTGACGAGCACGATGATTTTGTTATTGCCCACGATGCCGCGCACTGGAACGAGGGTGCCGATTTCGCTGAAGTAGTATTCGACCGTCTCCATGCCCGGCAGATCGCGCAGCACGTCCTTGAGGTTCGCGTAACCGCGGAGCCGGATTTCGCGCTCGTCCACGACAATCGCCGTGCCTGGTGCCGCTGTCGCTCGCTCGCTCCGCTTCGACGCGGTGGTCACGGTGCCGGTGCTGACCTTCAGCAATTCCTCAATGCTCAAGTCCGCCAAAGAAGGTGAACTGCCGATCGCGGCGGCCCACGTGGGCGGGGCTGGCAGAACCGTGAGAATCACCCCCAGCGCCAGGCTGGCCAAGCGTTCGAAGCGAAGGGCCCATCGGGCTTTTGGTCTGGAGTCGAATGGCTGGGAGGCGGGTGTATTCATAAAGAATAAGGCCGAAGCGCCGACTGCGATGGCGGCGTCAGCCTCCGCGCTCGCCAGCTTGATCCCGCGGCGTGCAGGGTAAAAAGGTAGCGAATGGGCGAGAGATGCGCCCGGTCCTTCAGTTCGCGTGCGTTGCCCGCAGACTTTTCCCTCGAACAAAGGCTTCCCAGTATGGAGGAAGCACCCGACATCAGGCCACACGCGGCGCGTGACCGTGAGGTTGATCTCCGGGGCGTTTGAGGTTGGGGGCGGATGAGGGCGGCGGCGATCAAGGTGGGTATTTTCTCAAACGTGGATAGCGCTCCAAGTGCTTGCCGCGCTGCGGGCCTTGTGGATTTTCCACGCGGGTAAATCCTGAGCCCCGGGGGAGACGGCCCTTGCTGTTCAGAGCCGCCATCAAATCGGGAGCCGCGTTCTTAAACTCCGAATCTCAGCCCCGGCCCATTCGAGTTCCAACACGCGCTCCGCCAGGGCCGCCTGCAATCCCATCACGCGCAGGCCGACGAGGATGCGCGCGTGCAGTTCATCTTTGTCGAAGGGCTTGATCAAGTAGTCGTCCGCGCCCGCGCTAAGGCCTTCGACGACGCTCTCTTTGCTGCTGCGCGCGGTGAGCAGGATGATGTAAAGCACGCGATCGCCCTCGCGCACGCGGCGGCAGATTTCCAAGCCGTCCATGCCCGGCATCATCCAGTCGAGAATCGCCAGCGACGGAGCATCTTTTCTGCGCAACGCGGCCATCGCCTCCGTTCCGTTCTGCGTCACGACAACTTCGTAGCCCCACCCCCCCAGACGGGCGGAAATGAGTTCGCGTGAGATCGGGTCGTCTTCGGCGACGAGGATCCGGGTCTTGGGCGCAGCTGGGCCGGCCTCGGCTCTGGGCTCTGCCGGGAGGGAGAGAGGCCAGGGCTGCGTGAATTTCAGCGCTGGGGCGATTGGTGTCGAAGTCATAGCAATGGGGGCAAAGGTTGGAGGGAGATTGGCGTCAACTTTCGCAAAACTGTTGGGAGCTTCCCCAATGCCCCACAGAGGCCCGTGAAGTGTGGATTTAGCGCAAAGGGTTACCCCTGAGAATGGAGTGGGATGTTCCCCTTTTAGAGAGGCGACTCTGTCGAAGAACTTGCCGGAAAATCTGCGGATTCCAAGGCGCCCCCCGCCGTGGACGGCTACGCTATACCGGCGGATCAACCCTTGCTGGAAGGGCTCCCGGCGGCTGCGCCGACGACCTCCTCCAAGGCCATTGAAACCCGCGTTGATTCCCTCTTCAGTTCGGCAAAAACCGCGTCCGCTTGCATGAAATCGCTCTCCCGCCCGAACGCCTCGAGCCGCTGGGTGAGCCGCAAGGCGCCGTGTGCTCCGAAGGGCCCCAGCGAGCTAAGCAGCGAGTGCGCAGATCGGGTCAACTCCCCCGCGGCGCGGCGCGCAACGGCGTTGCCGATGGCGTCGAGCATGCGCGGCGTGTGTTCGCGAAAGAGCGCGACCACGCGCTGCAGGAATGCCTCATCGCCATCGAACTCCTTGAGGAGCGTTTCGCGGGAGAAGATGGGGAGCGGGGGCGTTGCCGCTGGGGCCTCTCGCGCGGAGGCGGTGTGCCCTCCATGGCTCGAGCCGTTTTCAGGTGCCGGGCTGGACACATGCAGCGCGCGCGCTACCCGAACTCGCTCCAGAAGCGCGAGCAGTTCGCTTTTTTCGAGCGGCTTGGAAATGTAATCGTCCATCCCGGCCGCCAGGCAACGTTCGCGGTCGCCAGTCATGGCATGCGCGGTCATGGCGACGATCGGCGTGTGACGTCCAAGTTGCGCCTCGGATGCGCGAATGCGGCTGGTGGCTTCGAAGCCGTCCATCTCCGGCATCTGTACGTCCATGAAGATCACGTCGAAAGCTTCGGCAGCGGCGGCCGCCACGGCTTCGCGGCCGTTGACAGCCTGAACGAGGGTGTGTCCGCGCCGTTTGAGGAGGGCCGTGGCCAGCGCGCGGTTGATCACATTGTCCTCTGCGAGAAGGATGCGCATGGGCGGTGCGGGTTGGTCCGGCGTCTCGGCGGCTTCGATGGTGGGCGGCAGCGATTTCGCGAGCCCAAACCACGCCGTGAAATGAAACGTGGTGCCCTCGCCGACGGTGCTTTCAATCCAAACCTTACCGTGCATCTGCGCGACGAGCTGTGAGACGATGGCCAGCCCGAGACCGGTGCCGCCGTATTGCCGCGTAGTCGAGCCATCCACCTGCGCGAACGCTTCGAAAATCACGGCCTGCTTTTCCGCTGGGATGCCAATCCCGGTATCCGAGATCGAAAAATGCAGACACTGCTCGCCGTCGCCACACGCATCTGCAGCGACTTTGATCACGACCGATCCGTGTTCGGTAAACTTGAGCGCGTTGTCGGTGAAATTGAGCAGGATCTGCCGCAGTCGCAGGGGGTCGCCCAGGAGCTGTCCGGGCACATCGTCGGCAATCTCCGCACGAACCTCCAAACCCTTTTGTTGCCCGCGCAGGATCAGCGGCTTTAACAGGTGGTCGATGGATTGACGGAGATCGAACGGGATTTTTTCCAGTTCCAACTTCCCGGCTTCGATCTTGGAAAAGTCGAGGATGTCGTTGATCAACCGGAGCAAGGCCTGGCCGGAGAATTTGGCCATTCCGAGGTATTCGCGCTGCCAGCCGGTTAACTCGGAATCGAGCACGAGGTCGGTCATGCCGAGGATGCCATTCATCGGCGTGCGAATCTCGTGGCTCATGTTTGCCAGAAACTCGCTCTTCGAGCGGTTGGCGGCCTCGGCGGCCTCCTTCGCCTCGTTCAACTCGGAGGTGCGTTCCAGGACGCGAATACCGAGTTCGTCATTGGCGGACTGCAGCGTTTCCTTGCTGCGTTTGGCGTCGTCAATGTCCGTGCAAGTGCCGACCCATTGCACGATCTGCCCGTGCTCGTCCCGGCGCGGCAGCGCCCGGCCGAGATGCCAGCGGTAGGCGCCATCGGACGCACGCTTAAAGCGATACTCGATCTCGTAATTTTCCCCGGTCGTAAACGAGTGCGTCCAGCGATCGATGCACGGCTGGAGGTCGTCGGGATGCAGCACCGCACCCCAGCCCCAGTCCTCCGTTTGCGCCAGAGTCAGCCCGGTGTAGTCGAACCACGCCTTGTTGTAGTAATCGAGGCCGCCGTCCGGGCGCCCGGTCCAGATGATCTGCGGCACGGCATCGGCGAGGAAGCTGTAGCGTTCCGCGCCTTCGCGCAGAGCAGTCGCGACTTTCGCCTCCTTCAACGCCCCCTCGGCGAGTCTTCGGGCAGTGACGTTCTCGTGCGCCACCACGACCCAGACCCGCCCTTCTTCTCCGAAACGCGTCCCCCGCACACTGAACCAGCGCTGCTCTTCCGGGCTGTGACACGGATATTCCAAATGGAATTCCTCGCTCTCGCCAGAGCACACGCGGCGCAGTCCGTCGGCCACCGCCGCGGCTTCGACAGAACAGTCTCCGGTAGCCGAGTCGCAGACCTTCAAATAATTTTCGCCGACGCCACTGTAGGCGCCCGCAAACTCATTCGCGGCTGCGAATCGATTCCACGCCGCGTTGACTTCGACGATGGTCCCGTCCGCGTCGAGGATCGCAATGTGCGAGGTCAAAGCATCGAGTGTGGATTGGAGAAAGTGCTTGGACTCCAGTAACGCCTTCGCGGCACCCTGGCGCTCGGTGATGTCGCGGATGATGCCGGTAAAAAACGCGCCTTCGGCCGTGTGCCAGGTGGAAAGGGTCAGGTCGATCGGGAATTCGTGGCCATCTTTCGCCAAGCCGATCAGTTCCACCGTCTTGCCGATGGCCCGTGCTTCGCCGCCGGATTGAAAGCGCTTCATCCCGGCGCGATGCATCTCGCGGAAGCGCTCCGGCATAATGAGCGCCAGCGGCTGGCCGAGCACTTCGTCCGCCGTCTGGCCGAAGATCTTTTCCGCGCCACTGTTCCAAAAGATGATGTTGCCATCGCTCCCGGAAGAGATGATCGCGTCGCCGACGGATTGCGTCACCGAGCGGAAGCGGACCTCGGAAGCGCGCAACTCTTCCTCCGCGCGGTGGCTTTCCGTGATGTCATGCGCCACGCAGAAAAAAGCCTGCTGCTCCACCGACCAGCGCGATGCCCAAAGGATGTGGACCATGTGGCCGTCCTTGTGGAGGTAGCGGTTTTCGAAGCGCGCGCAGGACGTTCCTGCGACGATCGCCGCGGCGGCCGCGTTCGTTTTCTCCACGTCGTCCGGGTGGACGAGGCCGATATAGGGGCGGCCCAGCAATTCGTCCGGCCGATAGCCCCAGGTCGTCTCGCAGGCGCCGTTGATACTGATGAAACAACCCGCGGCATCGATCGAACAAATGATATCGATCGAATTTTCCATGACGTCGCGGTTGAGGCGGTTTGCGGCCTCGCTTTTCCGCACCAGTGAACCGACGACGCGGGCGAAGAAGACGGCACAGGCCACTCCGAGCACGAGAAAGAGCGCGACCGCAGCGCGACCCCAGGAATGCGCGCGGGCGGAGTCAGCACTCCAGCGTTCGCTCATGGCAGCGATCTCGACGGTGGCGAGTCGCAGCCCCTCATCGGCGAGGCGTAAGCTCTCCTGTTGCGCCGGCAGATATTGCGTCCGGAAAAGTGCCTGCGCGGCGGGCAGGTCGGTCGCGCTCAAGCGAAGTACCGCGGTTCCCAACCGATGCGTCACGTCGCGATCCTGCACCCGCAGGCTTTGCAACAACCGGCGAAGCTCTTCGCCCGACGCGTTGGCTAGCGCCCGCTGCATTCGCGCCTCAGCCTGGACATCGAGACGATCAGACTCACGTAACGCAGCGTCCACCCGCGACGCCGCATTCGGATCGAGCAAGCAGGTGCTGACCGTCTGGCCCATCTCGAGATAATCCGACCGGAGGGAACGCACTGATGCGCGCAGATTGGCGATGTTTGCATCGATCGTCCGTCCATGCACCACCGCCTTTTGATACTCCTTCATCAGGAAAAGACTGACCAGAAAACCAAGGACGATCAGCAGGCCGAAACCGGCGGCGACCAAGGCGGGAATGCGTTTTTCCATAGGATGTCAGGGTTTGGTGAAAACCGGGCTCGAAGCGCGGGCGGGCGGCTGCGGCGGAGGGGCCGGTTCCGCGGGGGTGAAGGCGGTCAGTGCCGCGTAAATCTGCGCGGTTTCGTCTTCGAGCGCGGCCAAGGTGGCTTCGGCTTTTTTCCCGAGATCTTCGCTTTTGGCAAAGGCTTCGAGTTCGTGCGTGAGGCGGGAGGCTTCTTTCGCCCCGATGGCGCCCAGCGAACTGAGCAGCGCGTGGGTGGCGCGAGCGAGGTCAGCGCCAGAGCGGCGGGCGAGGGCCGCGCGAATGTCGTCGAGCAGGCAAGGCGTATCCTCGTGGAACAGGGCGATCATCTTTCGCAGGAGGGGCTCGTCGTCGTCCAGCTGATCGAGGAGTTTCTCGCGGCTGAAAACGGGCAGCGCTCGCGCCGCGGCCGGCAGCGGGGCACGGCCCTCCGGCAAGCCGCTCTCGGGGACACCCGAAGGCAGGGCCTGCGGGCCACGACGCGGTGCGCGAGCCGACACGCCGGCGAGGAGCGCGAGCAACTCGTCTTTGTCCAACGGCTTGGAAATGTAATCGTCCATCCCGGCGGCGAGGCAGCGTTCCCGATCGCCGGTCATCGCATGCGCGGTCATGGCCACGATGGGGGTGTGGCAACCGGTCGCCTTCTCGGACTCACGGATCCGGTGCGTAGCCTCCAGGCCATCCATCTCCGGCATCTGCACGTCCATGAAGATGAGGTCGAAATTCTCTTGGGCAGCAGCTTCCACCGCTTCCCGCCCCGTGGCGGCATGGACCAGCGAGTGGCCGCGCTTTTCCAGGATGGCGGCGGCGAGGGCGCGGTTGATCACGTTGTCCTCTGCGAGCAGAATGCGCAGGCTCAGGGCCGCTGGCGCGAGCGGTGCCGCGCTGGCCGCCTCTTGCTCCATTGCGACGGTTCGACCGATCGCGATCAGGATCGCGTCCAGCAACTCGGATTGGTTGACCGGCTTCATGAGGTAGCTGGCCACGCCCAACTCGCTGCAACGTGCCGTCACCCCAGCAGGCATTGCTGAGGAAAGCATCATCACCGTCGCGCCCGAGAGTTCCGCATGATCCCGGATTTGCTGCGCCACCATGAAGCCGTCCATCTCGGGCATCATCCCATCGAGGATGACCAGCGGGAAGGGCGTCCCGGCTCGCGCCGCGCGCAACATCTCCACGATCGCGGCAGCGCCGGAGGCGATCACCGTCGGCTGCATGCGCCAGTTCGAAAGCATCTCGCGAAGAATCCGGCGGTTCACCGCGTTATCGTCCACCACCAGCACGCGCAAGCCGTCGAGCACGCCGGGGTCGGCGTGCCGCAGATGCGGGGCGGGCGTATCCCGGACGGGCAGGCGCGCTGTAAAGTGGAAGGTCGTGCCTTTCCCCACAGCGCTCTCGACCCAGATGCGTCCACCCATTTGGTGCACGAGCTGCGTGGCAATCGCCAACCCGAGGCCAGTGCCACCGTACGTCCGCGTGGTCGAACCGTCGGCCTGCGAAAACGCCTCGAAGATCAGGGCCTGCTTCTCTGGCGGAATCCCAATGCCGGTATCCTGAACGGAGAAGTGCAGGCAATGCTCGGTATCCGTCGTCGGCCCGGCGGCGACGCGCAGCATCACATCTCCGGAACCGGTAAACTTGATCGCGTTGTCGGTGAGGTTGATCAGAATTTGCCGCAAACGCATCGGGTCGCCGATCAAATGGTCGGGAATGCCCGCGGGAATGTCGGCGGTCAACTCGAGGCCTTTCTGTTCGGCGCGCACCCCGAGCGGCTTGAGCATCGTGCCGAGGCACTCGCGCAGGCTGAAGCTGATCGCTTCCAGTTCCAGCTTGCCCGCTTCGATTTTCGAAAAGTCGAGAATGTCGTTGATCAGACCGAGCAACGCGTGCGCGGAGGACTGCGCCATCTCGAGATACTCGCGCTGTTCGCGATTCAGTTTGGTGTCGAGCACCAGCTCAGTCATCCCGATGATGCCATTCATCGGCGTGCGGATCTCGTGGCTCATGTTCGCCAGAAATTCGCTCTTCGTCCGGCTGGCTTCCTCGGCCGTCACTTTGGCCTTGTTCAGTTCTGAAGTGCGCTCCAGGACGCGGACTTCCAAATCATCGTGCGCGGCCTGCAGCGTTTCCTTGCTCCGCTGGATCTGGCTCAACATCTCGTTGAAGCCGTCGATCAGCCGTCCCACCTCGTCCTCTCCATGTTTGGTGGCGCGAATCGAAAAGTTCTTATTCACCGTCACCTCTCGAACCACCTGATCGAGATGCATCATCGGTTGGACGATCACGGCGAGGAGCTTGCGAGACAACACCAAGGCGACAAGGGACGCCGCTAACATCGCCCCGAGAACTAGACAGGCCGAGCGTCGAAGATCGTCGCGGAGTTCGATCAGATCGTGACGCACATAGACCGTGCCGATCTTCTCTCCGGCGACCGTGATATCACGGAATAGCTCCAGGTATTCGTTGGTGAAACGGGACAGGCTTTGTTCGACCGCTGGGGGCGTCAACGGGATGGCACCCGGCGGCTGGTAGCGGGCAAAGGGCTGTCCCTTAGTATCGTAGATGAAGGCAGCGCCGATATGTGGATCGGCGCTTAAGGAACGCAGGGTTTGCTCGGCAGAAGCCGGATCGTCGAATGCCAGCGCGGCAGCGCTGTTGTCGCTGACCATCTTGGCGTTTATAACGACCCCTGCCACCATCGCGCGCCTGGCGTTCACCAGTTGGTAGCCGACGATGACCCCGCAGGTCAGCAGCAACGCGACCCAACTGATGAGCATGGAGGCAATGGTTAGCTTTCGCTGAAGGGGGATGTCTCTAAGGCGCATAAAAAGTGGCTCCTTTATTTCCGCACCGCTCTGGCCAGCTTCTGGAGTTGGGCGCTGATCTTCAGCGAAGCTTTGTCCGCCGCGGTTGCGTTGATGTCGAAGCGCACCTTGTCCCCATCGATCACGAACGTGATGACGCCGCCCGCTTTCGCGAAGGTTTCCGACTCGCCAACGGTCAGAACGTGGGTGCCCTTAAATTCCTCGCGGAGGTCCCCCAGCCGCGCATCCTCAGTGGCGCTGACGAAGAGCAGGTGAACGCTCTTCGCGCCGGCCAGGCTCTGGACACTTTTCACTAGGATGGCGCGACCGTTGACCTTCCTGTTTTGCACGGCGCTTTCCAAATCCTTGACCAACGCGCTCGAGCCCAGCACGCCGATGACAATCATGCTTTCCGGGCCGGCAAAGCTTTGGGGGCTCCATTCGACAAATTTGGTGAAGTTAAAGATGAAGGCCGCCTTCAGGGGGTATTCTTTGGAAAGCGGCGCACCGCAGAGCGGCGTCGTACTGACGATCAACAACCAGCCGGCGACCCACCAAGTCCATCCGGCTTTGCGGATCAATCCGCGATGCGTTTCGGCCTGCAGTCTTGCCTTCGTCCGTTCCATCTCAAGGGCAGATTAGAAACGCAAAGTGAACCTCGCGACGACACTGCGGGGAACCTCCGTGATCGCACTCGTGCCCTGGCTGGTAAACTCGGGGTGTTGGTTATCCAGCAAATTCTGCCCCCAGATGCCGATCTCAAGCGCGGGGCGAGGACGCCAGACAATTCCCGCATCTACCCGCAGATAGGCCGGGATGACCGCCGTCGTGTTGCTTTGGTTGAGCGCTTCGACGCTATTCACATAGGAAGCGAAGCCGTTGAGTTCCAGATTCCAAGGTAGGTCGAGATAGGAGCGCACACTGACCCGCTGCTCGGGATCAGGCTTCGTCGCGTTCACCAGCCCAGGGCTAAAAACCTGCAGCCAGCTATAGTTGGCCGTGAGCCGCCACCGCTCCACCGGCTTCCACTGGACCGTCGCTTCCACGCCGTAGCTTTCGCCCGCCAGAGTATTGGTGAGATCCAGCGGGATCAGGAGGTGTGGCGAGGGCGTGGCCGTGAACTGGGGCACACCGGCGACGGCATTGAAGAGATTGTCGTAAACGTTGTAAAATGCCGCGAGATCCACCGAGAGATTGCGGGCGGGCTCGATGCGATAGCCCAGCTCGTAGGCGTCAACGGTTTCGGAAACGATGTTGGAATTTCCCCTCAACTCCGCAAGCACGGGGCCAAACGGAGACTGGAAGGCTCCGGCGTTAAACCGCCCGCTACGGTGGATCCGCGATGGGGTGCCCGCGGCATGCGAAGCGGAGGCCCATACCGTTTGGCGCTCGGTCGGTGTCCAAAGCAGACGTGCGCTGGGCTGAATTTCCCATCCGGTGTAGTCGTTGCGCTCAAATTTCGATCCGAGAATCAGGCGCAAGTGCTTCGGGACGACCGTGATTTCATCCTGCACAAACGCGCTCAACAGGTTGAGATTGGCGCTCGATGGGTTCAGGCCGACGATGGATGAGTTGGTGAATTCGTCCGTGGTGGAGCGATAGCCCAGTCCCCAGATGACGTCGTTCCAGGCAAGGATCGGAAACCGGTGTTCCAGTTGAACGTCCGCCGTGTCGCGTGACTCGCTGGCCCCCAGCGCCTCGTAGTGAAAGTGATCGAAGTAGGCTTGGAGAGAAAGCCGAGACTGGTCGGAGAAGGTGCGCGTCCAACGCCCGAGAACATTTCCACCCCGGTTGTGATTCTCCGTTTCCGAGGTCTGGCTGAACGGCGGGGTCAACAGCGGTACCGTGGCGAACCCCCCGGTGTGCATGGAATAGTAGTCCCCTTGGAAGGTAATGAGGTCATCTGCGGACGGCGTCCAATCCGTGCGAAAGCCTCCGCGGATCGAGTCCCAGGCATCCGGCGCCCCGTCACCAGCGGGAGTCACCAAGCCGTCGCGGTTGAAATATTTCACATAAGCCCGGTAGTGAAAATTGCTGCCCACCGCGCCGCCGTAACGAAGGCTGACCGAGGGTTGATCTTCCGTGCCGAACGTCGAGGACACCAGCCAACCCTGGGTGTCCCGGGAGTTCTTGCTGGTGATGTTGATCACGCCGTCAACCGCGTTGGCACCCCAGAGCGTCGCGCCCGGCCCGCGAATCACCTCAATACGCTCCAGGTCTTCGAGGACCAGGTCTTGCGTGTCCCAATAAACACCCCCAAACAAAGGAGTGTAAACGCTGCGTCCATCCATCAGCACGAGGAGCTTGTTCGTATATTGGGCATTGGAGCCCCGCGAACTGATCGCCCACTGATTGGCGCTCACCCGCGCCACTTCCAGCCCGGGCACGAGGCGCAGTGCCTCTGGAAGGCTGGTGATGCCGAGACGGCGGATGTCATCCCAGGTAATCACGGAAATCGCGGCTGGCGATTGATCCAGGGAGGTTTCCTTTTTGGAAACGGAAGTCACCGACTCATTCATCAATTGCTCGATGGTCAGGTCTGCGAGAGTGAACTGGTGATCCGCAGACCACGCCGGAAGGCTCAGTAGCCCGCAAGCCAGGACGCGGAGCAAGCTCTTGGTCGATTGATCCCACCAAGGTGGGACGGGGGCTCGTCGAGATGCGGGACGCAGATTCTCAGATTCAAAGGGGGGATTCAGTGATTTCATTCTCATGCTTGAACTAAGCGCACGGGGTGCCCGCCTCACGGATGGGAGTGGGGACTTTCCGCCCGCGGGCAAACCCTGAGTTTCTCTTGGCTCGTTGCGGCGCAAGCACGCCAAACCCTTGTCGTTTTGGCAGATCCACACAGAGAAGCGCACGGGAGGAACGCCGGCTCTCCGCAATTTCTTCGTCTGACTCAGGAAGCGGTTATCTCAAGCACCGGCCTGGGTCGGCATTTCGAGGAAACTCAGGGTCTCGGGCTCCGCCTTGGAAAATTCCAGGATGTGATCGATCAGGGTCAGCAGATGGGCACCGCTGGTGAGGATTTGGCCAACGCTGTCCTTCTGCTCTGGATTCAGAGGGTCCAGGTCGAGAAGCTGAGCGAAACCGAGGATGTGATTCATCGGTGTGCGCAACTCGTGGCTGGCGCGCGAGAGAAAATCTTCCTTGGCGCGCAGCGCGGTAGCCAGATCTGCCGTGCGTTCACGGACACGGCTTTCGAGCTCGGTGTTCGCGGCGCGCAGATTCTCGTGCAGTCCGAGCATTCGTTCCGCCACGCGCACGCGCGCCGTGAACTCGTCCTTTTCAAATGGTTTTGTCACGAAGTCGTCGGCCCCAGCGCTCATCGCTTCGAGGTAGTCCGCCTTCCCCGAGCGCGAGGTGAGCAGGATGATGTAAGTGAAATCGACGCGCTGTTCCGCACGAATGCGGCGGCAAAAATCCAGCCCGTCGAGGTCGGGCATCATCCAATCCGAAATGATCAGCGGGTACTCTCCGGTACACCAGGCCTCCCACGCTTCGCAGCCATTGGTGGCTTCGTGCACCTCATGGCCGAGCTTCAGCAGCGCCGACCTGAGCAGCAGGCGGGTGATGGAGTCGTCATCGGCGATTAGGGCATTCATTCTCACGGAGGAGAGTGAGCGAGACGAGTGCAAAGCCGTTTCGGTAAAGTGTGGATTTTACGCCGCGGGTATTTGACTAAACCAATTGGCCCCGCGGGCTCGATGTGAATGCTCGCCTGCGGGTTTTCTTGGAAGAGGAGGCGAGTGCCCCCCCCTGGCCTCGGCCTCGCGATGGTCTTTGGCATCATCCACCGCCCCCTGGGCACCATCACGATCGAAAGCGAACCGGGCAAAGGCACCACCTTCACCCTCCGCTTTCCCACCACCCACGGCGGTGTCACGACCGTGCCCGATCCCGTGAACTCCTTGATTGGCCCTTGGCGCATTCTGGTGGTGGAGGATAAGCCCATCCTCTGCCACCTCCTCTGCGAGCAACTGCAGGAGGATTTCCATACGGTCGAGATGGCGCTCAGCGGCAGCGAGGCGCTCCGGAAGTTCCCGGAAGGCCGGTTCGACTTGGTTATTACAGACCACCGTCATGGCCGGAATGAATGGCGGGCAACTGGCGCTCGCGCTACGCGAACTCAACCCGTCAACGCCGGTCATTTTACTGACCGGCTACGCGACGGCTTCGAGGTCAGGAAGCCCGCATGGCGAGGCCATCGACCTCGTCCTCGAGAAGCCCGTGTCGCGCGCCGCGCTTCGCCAGGCGTTGACGAAGGTCAGGTCAGCCGTCCCGCCGTGTAGGCGCAGTCACTTACCAGCACCAGCGCCACTTCGTTGAAGGTAAGCCTAAGTCGCCCGCCTTCTTCGGGTTGCTGGTGGATGCCCAAAAGAACATCCCGCGCCTCTTTGACCGACCGCAGGTCTAGGTTGCGTTCCTCAGTTGCCCTTTCCGCCTCGCGTCACTCATGACAATTTCCACGACTATCCTGCAAACGTGCACGCTTCTGAGCGTCCCGTTGGCTCTTGTACAGCTGGCCGTTGCAGCACCGACCCACAAATCAATCCCGCTTGATGGCGGCGGTTACTTCAGCGGCTTTGCGGTTCATTCCAGCGGCCGGCTCTATGGCTACGGCGACGTTTTCGGAGCCTGGCGGTCGGATAATGCCGGGCAATCGTGGGCCTACCTGAACGGCAGCATCACGACGGACGATAATTTCGTCAGTGGGATGGCGGTGGCCAAGGGCAACGCCGATCACGTTGTTTTCCGGTCGCCGGGCCGTCTCTGGAAATCCACTGACGGCGGAGTAAACTGGACGGCTTCCCTTTCCGATCTGGCGCATCTGGAGATCGTTCGCGGTGCCTCGCCGGTCATGTTTCACCCAGGTAACGACAAGGAGCTGTGGATGGCGGGTGCAAGGAATGACATTCCAGGCACGCTTTGGCGTTCGCTGGATAGCGGAACCAGTTGGGCAAAGGTTGGCGGGACGACTTTCGACAGCTCCGTGGCAATCACCCTCTATGTGCGTCCGGAGTTTCCAGACCAGGTGTGGGTCGGCACCAAAGGAGCGCTTTATGTCTCGGTCGATCGTGGAGGCTCCTGGACGCAGCTCTGGAATAACAACGGCGCGACTAGTGCCTTCACCAAGAAGCCGCCGGCCGTGGGAGCGATCGTGCGTCGGAAAGATGGCACCGCCTACGTGGCCACGGATGTCGGCGGCTACCGGGTCACGGCCACCGATTGGAAGAAGCCTGAAACCTATGCGTTAACGAAAACCGTCGGCTGGTGGGATGGCTGGGGTCCCGTAAATGCGACGGTGCTCGCAGATGACAGCTTCATCACAGGTGGTATTCATGGCGACCGGGATGCGAAAAATCCGGGAAATTTGCAGAGCGCGCAACGCATCAGCACCGATGGCGGGCTGACGTGGTCTTATCTGCCAATGAACCTTTCGATGCCACCTCAGCCAGTCTGGTCGTCTGCGGCCAAGCCGGGTCAAAAGACAGGTTATGGAAACGATTTCATCGTCCAGGATCCGACGAAGCATGATCGGTGGTTCGTCACTGGAGGGCTGCTACCGGCCATCTCCAACAATCGCGGAGTGGATTGGAAGTATGGGCCGAACAACAGCGGCATCGCGGCGGTGATGACCTACAAAGTCAACTTCACGCGGAAGAACCCTAAGATGGCCTTGATCCCCGGCGGGGATCTCTGCGCATTCGTAGTCAGTGACGGGGGCGCCAGTGGCAATGTCGCCGCATCGTCGTTTCGAACGGTCAACAAACTCACCTCCTGCCACGAAGTGATGTCGAGCGACGACGGCAAGATCCTCGTGGCAGCGGGCACGGATCAGGGGGCAAACAAGAATATGATCATCCGCTCGACGGATAGTGGCGCGACCTGGACGGAGCTGGACCTAATCAAGAGCGGTTTGCCCGAAAGCCGTGAGGGAATCACCCGTTCCGCGATGACACCCGGCAACCCGAACGACTTCCTCGTGATCCTGGCATCGAACGGCGGCTCCACGTCTCCGCTCGTCTGGCGGACGGTCGATGGCGGGAACACTTTCAAACCTGTCGAGGGGCTGCCGCCCAATCTAGATACTGGCTCGCGCTACCACCCCGAGCACTCGATGCTTGCAGTGGACGGGGTGAAGACGAACGTCCGCTACTTTTCCGCACGAAAGAAGCTGTATCGCTCGAACGACAACGGTGCGACCTGGTCGCCAATCCCGCATCCGTGGGGCACTGGCGCGCAGGTGCCATGGGTGCATCACCTCGCAGTCGACCGGGCGACAGCAGGAAAGCTCTGGGCGACGGCTGACTATGCGGGTCTCAAATTTTCGGAGGACGGCGGCGACACGTGGAAGGAGATCAGTGGATTCAATGC
This sequence comes from Chthoniobacter sp., assembly GCA_031390545.1. Classification (GTDB taxonomy): domain Bacteria; phylum Verrucomicrobiota; class Verrucomicrobiia; order Chthoniobacterales; family Chthoniobacteraceae; genus Chthoniobacter. The sequence goes on from JANMTP010000012.1 coordinate 23,236, forward strand.
CACCTATGTCGATGCAGCCAACGGGCAGGTGGCTGTCTTCGGAATGCGCGATGGTGATAAGTGGAAGAAGATCTACTTCTCACCCGACAACGGCGCGACCTGGTCGGAGGCAACCGGCCCGGGGCATCGCTATGCTTTCACCAAGGGAGTCGCGGTCGATCCTTGGGTTCCTGGTAAGATCTGGGTGAGTGGGATCTCGGCGAACGTGATCAGTGGCTTGCCGGCAGGGAAGCCAAGGACCGCGCTGCGGTGATAAGACGAAGAATGAACCACCCGCAATATTCGAATATGAAAACGTTTCTATCGTATCTGGCGTTTGTCGCCCTCGGGGTCTCAGTTCAGGCGGACGTTGTGCCGAACTTCCTGTTCAGCAACAACGCCGTTCTTCAGAGAGATAAGCCGATCCCCGTCTGGGGCACCGCTTCCGCTGGCGAACAGGTGTCTGTCACTTTCGGCGGACAGACGGTGGCGACGACCGCGGATGCAGCCGGCAAGTGGCTAGTTAACTTGCCTGCGCAAGCTGCCAACGCCACTCCAGCCAGCATGGTCATCAAGGGCAGGAATACGCTTACCTTCACCAATATTCTGGTCGGCGAGGTATGGCTCGCATCCGGGCAATCGAACATGGAGCAGATGATCAAGGAAACCGTTGACTCAGCTCTAGACACCGCAGGCTCCGCGCGGTTCTCCATGATCCGCGAGATAAGACCGGACAAAAAAACTTCATATACTCCCCTCTCCACCGGCTCTGGCGCATGGAAAGTGGCAGGCCCGCAGACCACAGGTGAGTTCTCCGCCATCGGTTACCACTACGCCCTTACGATCTACAAGGTCCTCAACGTGCCTGTTGGTATTATCAACACCAGCCAAGGGGGCAGCCGGATCGACGCCTGGGTCGATCCTGCGACGATGAAATCCGAGGCAGTCTTTGAGGGAGACCTCAAAGAACGGTCTAAAAAGCTCGCCGAATACCCTGCGGTGAAGGCGAAGCTCGATGCGGATCTTAAGCAATGGGAAGGGGAGAAAGCCGCTGCTGAGGCTGCGAAGAAGCCGTTCTCCTCGCCACGCCCAAGCCCTGGTTGGGGGGGAACCCCGGGCGGCCCAGACGATATGTTTATGCCATCGGCCCTTTACAACGGCCTGATTCACCCGCTGCTGTCGTATGGGCTGCGGGGGGTTATTTGGTATCAGGGCGAAGGCAATGCCGGCAACCACGGTAGTTATGTGAAGTCATTTCCAGCTTTAATTTCCGGCTGGCGCACCCTCTTCGGACAGGGCGACTTCCCCTTCTACTGGGTGCAGCTTTCCAGCTATGGGGACAACAAATGGAATGACGGGATCATGTGGGCCTTCATGCGTGAAGCACAGACCAAGACCCTGTCGCTGCCTAACACCGGGCAGGCCGTCAGCCTGGATCTTGGCCACCAGGGCAATATCCACCCGCAACGCAAACAGGAAGTCGGGCGTCGCCTGGCCCGGGTCGCACTCGCCCGCACTTATGGACAGAAAATCACCGATCGGGCTCCGGCGGTCGAGAAAATGGAGCGGGAAGGCGCGGGCTTCCGCGTTCGGTTCGCGGCACCGAATGGCCGGAATGCCTTCACTCCTCTAATGGAGCCTGCCACTGGCTTCGCGCTTGCTGGCCAAGATCGGGTCTTCAAGCCGGCGATCGGTGTACCCGGCGACAACCATACCTCGGTATTGGTCACCAGCCCGGAAGTCCCTGAACCGATCGCGGTCCGCTATCTATGGCGGGACTTCGTTGCGCCGAGCCTCTTCCACCACGAGGAGGGGCTGCCGGTGGAGCAATTCCGCAGCGACGACTGGGCGAAGTAGTAAACGCAGAACTTCAAAGCCCAATCCCAGCTAAGCTGGATAAAGTTACGGGGACGGGAGCCAGTGGCGAGGATCGAACTCGCGACCTGCTGTTTACGAAACAGCTGCTCTACCACTGAGCTACACTGGCAATTATCCCGAGGTCGCTGGTGACCGGAACCGAACAGCGCTGGTTAGCGCGTTTTCCGAGACGGGCGCTGAATGTGCCGATTCCGCCAAGTCAGGCAAGCGGAATTTGGACACTCCGCTCTGGCCGAGAGAGAAACCGCCGTAGTTGCGAGGCAGGCAACGGTTTTTGCCGTTGCGATGGGGCCGGTGCACGCCCATACAGCGGCTGACCGCAAACTCATGAACTCCGGCTTTCTCGACAAGCTCATCGAACGCATCAGTCGCGTGCGACCGGAGGAGGTGCAGGGCTATCTGCTGCGGTTGGCGGATGAAAAAGGGTTTTTGGAGACGATTTTCAATGCGATTCACGAGGGGGTGATTGTGACGGATTTGAAGGGGCGGATTAATTATTTGAACCGGGCGGCGTGCGAGCTTTTCGGGTTGGAGCGGGAGAGGTGCATGGGGGAGCCGCTGAGCGACAGGTTGCGCGGGCTCGATTGGGATAAGTTGGTGGCGGCGGAGAAGGTGGTAAGCCGGGACATGGAGGTGTTTTATCCGCAGCATCGGTTCGTGAATTTTTATGTGGTGCCGCTGAGTCTGGATGCGCCGGCGGGAAAGCGCGGCGGAGAGCCGGAGGCAGTAGGTTATGCGGTGATTCTGCGCGACATCACCGAAACGCGGCGCTCAACGGAAGAGACGATCCAGAGCGAGAAGCTGACGGCGCTAACGCTGCTCGCGGCGGGGGTGGCGCATGAGATTGGGAATCCGCTGAACTCCCTGCACATCCACCTCCAACTCATGGATCGGAAACTGCGCAAGGTGCCGGCGGCGATGCGGGCGGATTTGCAGAAGTCGCTGGCGGTGGCGCGGGATGAGATTACGCGGCTGGACTCGATCGTGCAGCAGTTCCTCGGGGCGATCCGGCCCTCGAATTTGCAGAAGAAGCTGGAGAATGTGAATGCGCTGGTGGCGGAGTCGGTGGCCTTTTTGCAGCCGGAGATCGAGGATCGGAACATCCTTGTAGAGCAGGAGCTGCGGAAGGATCTGCCGCTGCTGGAGGCGGATCGTAATCAGCTCAAGCAGGCGTTTTACAATGTGATCAAGAACGCCTTTCAGGCGATGAAGGCGGGCGGGATTTTGCGCATTCGTACGGATGCAGATGCGCAATTTGTGTCGGTGTGTTTTGCGGATACGGGGGGTGGAATTTCGCCAGAGGATATGAGCAAGATTTTTGAGCCGTATTTCACGACGAAGGCGAGCGGCAGCGGCCTGGGGCTGCTCATCGTGCGGAGGATCGTGCGCGAACACGGCGGGGAAATCGACCTCGCGAGCGATCAGGGAAAGGGGCTGACGCTGACTATCCGGCTACCGCGGGAAAACCAGATGGCGCGGATGCTGGAGGCGGGAAGCAGTGAGGAAACGCCGCGCTGAGGGACCGATGCTTGCCAGTGTGCGGGCGGGCCGCTACATGTCCGCTCCCTGATTTCCCGTGAATCCCACTCTCCTCATCGTTGACGACGAAAAGCACACCCGCGAGGGACTGCGCGCGTCGCTGGAGGAAAACTTCGAGGTGTATATTGCGGCCGACATTGGCGGCGCGCTCGGGGTGATCGAGCGCGAGACCGTGGACCTCGTGCTGACGGATTTACGACTCGGCGGCGAAGATGGGATGAGCCTGGTGGACAAAATCCTCGCGCTGCCCCATTCGCCAATCGTCATCATGATGACGGCCTACGGTTCCGTGGACGCCGCAGTCGAAGCGATGAAGCACGGGGCGTATGACTTTGTCACCAAGCCGTTGAACATCGACCGGCTGGAAATTCTGATCCAGCGAGCGCTGCGGAGCCGGAAGGTGGAAAAAGAAGTGGTCGAGCTGAAGCAGGTGGTGGACAAAAAATTTGGCCTGGAGCGGTTGATCGGTGATTCGCTGGTGATGGAAGAGGTTTTCGACACGATCAAGCAGGTGGCACCGACGCGGGCTACCGTTTTGATCCAAGGCGGAAGCGGCACTGGTAAGGAGCTGGTGGCGCAGGCGATCCACGCGCTGAGCGGGCGGCCGAAGCCAAAATTCGTGGCGGTGCATTGCGCGGCATTGTCGGCACAGCTTTTGGAAAGTGAACTGTTTGGGCACGAGCGCGGAGCCTTCACCGGTGCCGTGGAGCGGCGCATCGGGCGCTTCGAGCAGGCGAATGGCGGGACCATTTTCCTCGATGAAATCGGCGAGATCGACGCGACCACGCAGGTGAAATTGTTACGCGTGCTCGGCGAAGACCGGAGCTTCGAGCGCGTGGGCGGAAACACGCCGATCAAAGTCGATGTGCGGCTGGTCGCCGCGACGAACAAGAATTTGGAGAAGCTGGTCGCGGAGGGGAAATTTCGCGACGACCTGTTTTTCCGCCTCAGCGTGGTGCCGATTACGATGCCGCTGCTGCGCGAGCGGAAAGAAGACCTTCCCCTTCTCGTGAGCGCATTTCTGAAATCATTCGCCGAAGAGAATGGCAAACCGGTCCCCGAGATTACGACCGATGCCATGCAGGCGATTTTGCGTTATGACTGGCCCGGAAATGTGCGCGAGTTGCGAACGGCCATCGAGCACGGGGTCGTGATGGCGAAAACGGGGAAGATCGGGCTGCGCGATCTGCCAAATTTCATCCGTGAAGGCGCGGCTGCGGAACGCAACGGCCCGGCACCCGAACACTACATCCCGCTCAAAGGCAGCCGTTTCAATTTGCACGACACTGAGCACCGTCTCATCCTCCAAGCTCTGGAAGACACTCGCGGAAACATCACGCACGCCGCGAAAAAGCTCGGTATCAGCCGGCGCACTCTCCACCGCAAAATCAAAGACCTAAAGACCCCCGAAGATGGCGACCGAAACTAAAATCCAGCAACTCGTCCACAATCTTGAAGAAGGAGGCTGGGTAAAGTGGGTCAAGTTTTCCGTGATCCTCGGGGCCATTGCCTTCGTCAACTACCTGTGGTTTTTCAGCAGCGCGGGCTTCAAAGGCTTGTCGCACGAGCGCGGTATTGAGCAGGCGCAGATCGCCCGCGAAATTTCCCGCGGCAATGGTTTCACGACGAAGATGATCCGCCCGGCCGCGCTTTGGCTTTTCGAGAAAAACATGGGGAAGTTTCCCCTCGATAAGCAGCCCGACATTTACCACGCGCCGCTCAATCCTTACATCAACGCGGCCGTCTTCAAAGTGACCGACACCCTGAACGACACGCTCCGCAAGGGCGCGGAAAAGGCCGGATTTCTCTCGGTCTTTGTCTATGACAAAGCGCTGTCGCCCAAGCAACTCATCTACACCTACGACAAGATTATCGCGGGCGTGCAGGTGGTCTTTTTCCTTCTTGCCGTAGTGATCAATTTTTTTACCGCGCGGCGGCTTTTCGACGTGCGTCTCGCAGCTTTCGCGGCGTGCATGATGTTGCTCTGCGAGCGCTTCTGGGATCACGCCATGTCCGGCCTGCCGCAGATGCTCATGCTCTTCCTTTTTAGCGGAGCGATCTACACGCTGGTCCGCGCGATCGAAGCACGTGGCGCCGCCAAATCTGCGTTGGGTTGGCTGGCGACAACTGCGGTGCTTTTCGGCCTGCTCGCGCTGACCCACGCGATTACCATCTGGATGTTTGCCGGGTTGCTGCTCTTCGCCGGGTTCTACTTTCGCCCGCTGGGTCGCGACGTGGCCATCATGGCCGTCATTTTCCTCGTCATGTATGCGCCGTGGATGATCCGGAATCAGCAAGTCAGTGGCACCCCCGTCGGTCTTGGCTGGTACTCCGGCCTTTACCAAGTCAAAGGCACCGAGACGACAATCATGCGTTCGTTGGATGTCTCACTGACCGGGGTCACCCCGACCGTCTTTCGCAACAAGATCCAAGGGCAGACACTCATGCAAATGAGCAATATTTACGACTTTCTCGGCCAGGCGCTTCTCGCCCCGGTCTTTTTTGTCGCACTCCTCCATCTTTTTAGACGTCCCGAAACTGCCCATCTGCGTTGGGCGATTCTGACGATGTGGATTTTCGCGGTTTTCGGGATGTCCCTTTTTGGTATGCCTGAGCCCGGCGGGCTTCGGTCGAATGACCTCCACGTTCTCTTCATCCCGCTGATGATCTGCTACGGCCTCGCCTTCGTCCTCGTGATGTGGACGCGGCTCGAGATCAACGTGAAGCTCGTCCGCCTCGGCTTTATCACGCTGCTCTTTGTCCTTTCGGCACTGCCGTTTCTGCAAAACTTCCTTCAAATGACGGGTGGTCCGCAGACCAAGGTGCAGTGGCCACCGTACGTCCCACCTGGCATCGCTTTGCTAAACCAATGGACTACGGAACGGGAAATTATCGCCTCGGACATGCCGTGGGCGGTTTCCTGGTATGCAGACCGTCGCAGCATCTGGCTGCCCGCCACGATCAAAGACTTCATCGACCTGAACGACTACAAACAGCTCAACAACGAGATCGTGGGCCTCTACCTTACGCCCGTCTCTGCTTACGCACCGTTCCTCAATGAAATTGTGAAGGGCGAATACAAGGAATGGGCGCCCTTCATCCTCCGCAACATTCAGACGCGCGAGTTCCCCCTCAAAGTCTCAACCGTCATGCCCATCGACAACGAATGTATCTTTTACGCAGATCGCGACCGTTGGACAAATCGGGAAGACTAGGTGGAAAAAGTTGAGTGTTGAGTGTTGTGCGCTGAGAGTTCAGAAACCCGGTCCGATGCCTGCCAAGCCCTTGCCTCCACCCACTCACACTTTCGAGACCGCCATGGAACGGCTTGAAGAAGTGGTTGAGGAAATGGGCTCGGATCGATTGCCACTCGAAGACCTCATCACGCGCTATGAGGAAGGGATCAAGCTCGTCAAAGTCTGCGAGGAGCGCCTCCAGACGGTCGAGAAACGCGTTGAAATTCTCACCCGTACCGCCTCTGGCGATCCGCAACTCTCGCCTTTTGACCCCGAGAAAAAAGCGATCACCGGGCCGCGCGAAGACGTTAGCCTATTTTAACCAGTCATGCCCACGCCGCTCCTGCCTTCCATCAACTCCCCCGCCGACGTCAAAGTCCTCGCCGAGCAAGACCTCCCGCAACTCGCTCAGGAAGTTCGTGACGAACTCGTCCGCGTCCTTTCCGACGACAACCCGACCTCGGTCGGCGGTCACCTCGGGCCCAATCTCGGCGTCGTCGAGCTGACCATCGCCCTCCACCGCGTCTTCACGACGCCCAAGGACAAATTCGTTTTCGACGTTTCTCACCAAGGCTACGTCCACAAGCTTTTCACCGGTCGCCGCGAGCGCTTCGGCACGATGCGCCAATACGAAGGTCTCAACGGCTTCCTCCTCCGCAGCGAAAGCGAGCACGACTGCTACGGCGCGGGCCACGCCGGCACCGCGCTCAGCGCCGCCCTCGGCATGGCCGTCGGCCGCGACATGCGCGGCTCGGATGAAAGCGTCGTCTGCATCGCCGGCGATGCCGCCTTTACCTGCGGCGTGAGCTACGAGGCGCTCAACAACGTCGCCGACTCGACCAAGAAATTCATCGTCGTCCTCAACGACAACGAATGGTCCATCGCCAAAAACGTGGGTGCCATCGCCACCTACTTCAACAAGATCGCCACCCACCCGACGTACGCGCATTTGCACGACAAAGCCGCGCAGTTCGTTGAAATGCTCGGCGGCAAATTTGCCAAGGAACTCGCCCACAAAGTCGAGGCCGGCGTGAAAAACGTCCTCCTCCCCAGCGTCATGTTCGAGGACTTGGGCCTGCGTTACTACGGCCCCATCGACGGCCATGACATTCCCCTGCTCATTAAAACCTTCGAGTTCCTCAAGACCCAGAACGAGCCGGTCCTCCTCCACATCCTCACCCAAAAAGGCAAAGGCTACGCGCCAGCTCTTGAGAAGCCGGACAAATTCCACGGCCTTGGCAAATTCGAGCCCAAAACCGGCGCCACCGCCGCCGCCGGCTCTCCAACCTACTCCGAGCTTTTCGGCCGAACCCTCGCCAAATTCGCCGACACCAACAATAAGCTCTGCGCTATCACCGGGGCCATGCCCACCGGCACCGGCCTCGTCCACTTCGCCGCCAAACACCCCGACAAATACTTCGACGTTGGCATTGCTGAAGAGCACGCCGCCCTCTTCGCGTGCGGCCTCGCCACCCAGGGCTTCAAACCCTTCCTCGCCATCTACAGCACCTTCATGCAGCGCGCCTACGACATGATCGTCCACGACATGGCCCTGCAGAAACTCAACGTCGCCCTCTGCATGGACCGCGGCGGCCTCAGCGGTGACGACGGCCCCACCCACCACGGCCTCTTCGACATCGGCTACCTCCGCCACATCCCAAATCTCGTCCACATGCAGCCCAAGGATGAGGACGAATTCGTGGACATGCTCTGGACCATGGCGCACTACACCGGCGGCCCCATCGCCATCCGCTACCCGCGCGGGATCGGCACCGGCGTCGTGCCAAAGGAGCAGCCCAAACTCCTGGAGATCGGCAAAGCTGAAGTCATCAAGCACGGCACTCGCGTCGCCTTCTTCGGCTTGGGTGGCATGTGCCAGATCTCCGAGCAAGCCGCGCAAATGCTCGAAGCCCAGGGCATCAGCGCAGCCGTCATCAACCCTCGCTGGATCAAGCCCCTCGACACCGGCACCCTCGAATTCTTCGCCCGCAGCGCCGACGTCATCTGCACGCTCGAAGACCACGTCCTCCACAACGGCTTCGGCTGCTCCGTCATCGAGCACCTCAACGACGCCGGCCTGAAAACGCCCGTCGTCCGCGTCGGCTGGCCCGACCAGTTCATCGAGCACGGGGCTGTGGATATCCTCCGCCAAAAGCACGGCCTCACTGCCGAAGCCGCCGTCGAGAAGATCCTTGCCGCCCTCGCGGCTAAAGCGCCCGCGCGCGGCCCAGCGAAAAGCGTCGCCTAACGCGCGGCGCTTCCGCAAACAGCCGATGCATTCCGCCCCGACGCGTCACGCAGCAGTGGCCGGTTCGAGAGCTGCGCGGACGATGGCCGTGAGTTTGGCGGCAAGGTAAGGTTTGGGCAGATAGTTGTGGCCCTCATCGAGCGGCATGCTGCTGCCGAATAGCTCGGCGCTGTAACCGCTGGTATAAATGACTTTCAACGCTGGCCGCTCGGCGAGGAGTTGCTGAGCGAGTTCGAGGCCATTGATGCCCGGCATGATGACATCGGTGAGGAGGAGGTCGATTTTGGCGCCGTGCTCTTTCCAGACGTTCAGCGCGGCCTCGGCGTGCTCGGCTTCAAGGACGCGATACTGATGATGTCGAAGCACTTCGACGACAAGACTACGGACGGCTTCGTCGTCCTCAACGACTAGGATGGTGTATTCTCGCAGGGTGGGCTCGGGCATGAAAAACTCCGGTTCGGCGGTTTCCTCAACACGGGTAGTGATAGGCAGGAACACCCGAAAAGTCGAGCCTTGGCCGGGGGCTGTAGTGACATCGATCCAGCCTTCGTGCTGCTTGGTAATGCCATAAACGGTGGCGAGCCCCATCCCGGTGCCCTTATCGACGGCTTTGGTCGTAAAGAACGGCTCGAAGATGCGCGCGCGCGTGGCCGCATCCATCCCGGTGCCAGAATCGGCGACGCTGAGGCAAATGTATTCGCCGGGGATCACCTCGGAGTCTTTCTCGGCATCAGCCGCAGTGAAAGTGACAGCGCTGGTTTCGATGAGGACACGACCGCCTTTGGGCATCGCGTCGCGGGCGTTAAGGGTGAGGTTAAGGACGATTTGCTCGAGGCCCGTCGGGTCGGCCCACACGGGCGGAAGCGAGTCGCCGAGCTGGCAGCGCAGCTGGATGGTCTCGGGGAGCAAACGCTGGAGGATGCCGGTGACTTCGCGGATGAGCGCGCCGACTTGCAGCACGCGCGGGCGCAGGATTTGGCGCCGGCTAAAGGCGAGGAGCTGTCGGGTGAGATTGGCGGCGCGCTCCGCGGCTTCGGCGATTTCCCGCAGCGAACCGATGGTGTCGTCGCGCAGACCCGTTTGGCTGAGCTGAAGGCTGGACTGGCCTTGGATGATCGTCAGCAGGTTATTGAAATCATGCGCGACGCCCGCAGCCAGTTGGCCGATAGCTTCCATCTTCTGCGCTTGGCGGAGCTGGGCTTCGAGCTGAAGACGGTCGGAAACGTCCACGACCATCACAAGCAGGTGGGGCACGCCGGCGATGGTCAGCCGCTCCAGCGTGACGAGTGCTTCGCGCAGGCCGCCGTCTTTTGTGCCAATCTGCGCTTCGATGTCGTGGACTACTTTGTTCTCGCGGAGCTGCACAAGGATGCGCGCCTCGTAATCGATGCACAAACGAAGTTCGAGGGGCGTCCGGTCGATGAGTTCGCCGCGGCTGAAGCCGGTCATTTTGACGAAAGCGTCATTCACATCCACGAAGCGCTGTTGCTGGAGGGTCTGAATGGCGAAAGGGATGGGGCAGGCGCGAAAGGCTTTGGCAAAACGTTCTTCCGACCGACGCAGCTCGGCATTGGTGTCTTCCAGTTCGCGGGTGCGAGCGGCAACTTTGCGGTCGAGCGACTCGACCTGCTGCAAGGCCTCACCGGTCACGTGCCACTTCTTGGTGAGCGCGTGGGCGAGTTGTAGGACCTCAATATTGTCGAACGGCTTTTTCAGGATGACCAGATTGTCGTTCAACCCCAGTTTGGCCGTCATTTTTTCCCACGAGTAATCGGAGTAGGCGGTGCAAACGACGACCTGCAGCGTGGGATCAACCTCCCAAAGTCGCGCGATGGTTTCCACCCCATCCCAGCCCGGCGGCATGCGCACATCCACAAAAGCGAGCGCGTAAGGTCGCCCGGCGTGGAGCGCAGCGGTTACTTTGTCGAGCGCCTCACGGCCTTGGTGGGCGGAGTCGAGAGCGAATTGCGTGGTCGCAGCGGCTTTCGGCGCGTCGAAAAGAATCGACTCTACATCGGCCAGCGCTGTGGCTTTAGCGCTCGGGCCGATAAGAATCTTGCGAAAGTCTTCGTGAATGGCGGGATTGTCATCGACGAGGAGGATGCGGTTATTGAACTCAGTGGTCATGGTGTGGAAATGGCCGCGACGGGCAGCTCGAAAAGGAACGTGGCTCCGTGGCCGGGGCCGTCGCTTTGCGCTACCAGACGCCCCCCCATTTGCTGGGCGGCGAGGGCAGCGCTATGCAACCCGAAGCCGTGGCCGTTGGGCCGGGTGGTGAAGCCGTGGGAAAAAATTCGGGTGAGATTCTCCGGGGCGATGCCGACGCCGGTGTCGCGCAGCCGGATGATCACGGCCTGCGAATCGCAGGCTGAAAGAGAGATCGTCAGGCGCTTCTCGCCGGAATTCCCCTCGTCCATGGCGAGGGTCGCATTGCGAATGATGTTAATGAGGATTTGCAGGACTTTGTGCTTATCCACAGCCACCGGCGGAACCGGCGTGTAGTCGCGAACCACGGTGACGCCATGCCGGTCCAGGCTGTCCACGTTCAACCGGAGGGCATCTTCCACGAGCGCCTCGACGGGCAATGTTTCTACGACTCCGGAAACGCGGGCGTAGGTTTGCTGCATGGCGACGATATCCTTGATGTGCTCGATGTTTTTGGTGAGCAGATCGAGCTCGCCGCGCGCGGTGCGGCGCTCGCTATCGAGGTGTTCGCTGAGGTCGGCAAGGTAGCCGGGGAGGACCCGACCTTTCGGATCGTTGGCGAGGAAATCGGCGAGCCGGCCGTTTTGGTCACGGAGCAACAGGGCAGCCTTGACGAGGTTTTCGGTCTTCGACTGCCCAAGCCGCTCGGAGATAAGCGTGGCGGACACGTTCACGCTGTTGAGCACGTTGCCAACATTGTGCAGGACTCCCGTGGCGACCTCGGCCATGCCGGCCTGCCGCGAGGCGTCGATCAGTTGATGCTGCGCGTTTTGCAGTTCCTGCTCGGCCCGTTTTCGCTCGGCGATCTCGTGGAGCAGCGCGGTATCCCGAGCCTGGATTTGCCCGAGCATGCTGTTGAAAGAATCCGTAAAGGAACCCAGTTCGTCATCGACGCCCTTGGGCGCGCGGACGGAGTAGTCGTTTTTTGTGGCGATACGGCGAGTGGTGTCAGCCAGCGCTTTGATCGGACCCAAGATGAGGTGTTCCAGTTTTGAAGAAATGAGGAGCGCCACGAGGAAGGAGATGGCGAGAACCGCCGCGAGTGTAACAGCGAAGAGGCGGTGGAGCTGGCTGGCCTGGCGGGCGTAATCGGCGTGGAGGAAAAGGCTGCCGATGCGTTCGCGATCAAGGATGATGGGGTGGACGTAGAGCAGGTCGAATCCATCGTCGCGGAAGCCAGCGTCCGGCGGCTGTTTGGCGTCCCGGTAGCCGTGGGTTTCACCCAAGGTGGCGAGCGAGGTGCCGTCTGCGAGGACGACTTCGGAGCCGACGATCTGGGGCTTGGCGCGGAGAGCAGAGAGGATTTCGCGAGTGTCGTCCTCATTCCGAAACTGCACTGCTGCGGTGCTGTTGCTGGCGATGATTTCGGCGACGGAGACGAGGTCGCGCTGGAAGTTCAGCTTGAAGTGGAAGAACTGGAAGGCAAAGAGCGCGCTGGAAGCTACGCAGAGTGCGGCCGTGCAGGTGGCCAGCACGACGAGGCGCAGCTTGCGTTGGATCGGCATTTGGCGGAGGCGAAAAAACATGGCGCTCTTTTTACGGTGAAGTGATGGGCGCAAGACGGCGCGCGTTCCTGGCGGAGTAGGAGATCGAGAGGAGCTTCGAACTGATTTTGAGATTCTCGCGGCCAGCGGCACCGGCGTTGATTTGAAAACGCGTCTCGCCTTCGACATTGACGAAATTGATGACGCCTCCGGCCCGCAGGAAGTTGTCGGACTCCCCAACGCTCAGGATATTTTCACTACGCATTTCCCAGAGGATCCCGCCGAGCCGGTCGCGCTCCGAGCGGCTGACGAAGACCAGATGGCACGGGCGCAGTTCGGCCTTGTTCGAGAGGTGGCGGATTTCGACCGGGCGATCCTTGATCCGGCGCCCTTGGAACGCTTCGCGCAAATAGTCGGTGACCTCGTCCGAACCCCACACGCCGATGATGAATGGTGAGACGGCCGAGGGGAATTTCTTGGGCGGCCAGTCGATGAACTTGGTGAAGGAGTAAATTTGCGCGGCCTTCGTCTGATACTCAGAGCCAATCTCATCTTGGGCCGGGCAAAACTCCGTCAGCCACGCGATGAGCAGGAGCCCCACAGCGAGAATCTTCCACCCCATCTTCCGTCTGCGCGAGCTGGCCGCGGCCATCATCCGGTTCGGCACGGAGTTGCCCCGCCGTGCGGGACGCGCAACCCAGCAACCGCTCTCACCTCGACGCCGGGGGGGCGAGGGACGTGGGGGAGACGTTTTAGGGCGGTGAACATGAGGCGCTTGCGCAAGTTGGCTGTCCTTAAGCAGCCGTTATGCCGGGAGGGGGTCGCTTCCCAGATTTGCGAGCGAGATTACAGAGGGAGAAACTCAGCCGCCCGCGACAATCCGGACCACCTCCACGTGGTCGCCTTCGGCCAGCGCCCGCTGCGGCCACTCGTCCCGACGCAGGGCGAGGCCGTTATGTTCGATGAGGGTGACGGGGGCCGGCAGGCGAAGTTCGGCGACGAGTTCGGCCACCGTCTGCGCGCCGCTTACCTCGCGGGCGTCGCCGTTGAGGAGGATCTTCACGACGCGAGGATAGCGCGGTCCCAGTCCTTCCAGACCGGATCAAAACCGTGCGTCTGCAGCAGCGCGGCGATCTCGGCGGGCGAGCGGTCGTCGGAAATCTCGAATTGCCCGGTCGCCCCGGTTTCCGGCGCGAGCACATCCGGCGCGACGGCTTTCCCACGCACCGTGAGATGCAGTTCGTCGTGGCCCTGGCCGGTATAGCCGCCGGGCTCGGTGTGGCTGCCCGCGCTCATCATGGTGATGCCGAGCGGAAGCAGCGCATCGCGCAGCGGCGCCGGCTCGCGGGTGCTGAGGACGATGCCGACCTGCGGGAAGCACACGCGCAAAGCACAGATGAGCTGGATGAAATCGCGATCGCCCAGCGGTTGCCGCGGAGAAAACTCGCCGGCGCACGGGCGCAGCCGCGGCAGGCTCACGGTAAACTGCGCCCTCCAGCACATCCGCAGCAGATGTTCGAGATGCGCGACCAGCGCGCCGGCTTCCGCACGCCATTCGGCGAGACCGAAAAGTGCGCCGATACCGATCCGCCGGAACCCGCCGGCGTACGCCCGCTCGGGCGCGTCGAGCCGCCAGTCGAAATCCTTTTTCGGCCCCGCAGTGTGCAGCTCGGCGTAAAGCGCGCGGTCATAAGTCTCCTGATACACGACCAGCCCCTCCGCTCCGGCAGCCGTCAGCTCAGCATACTGCGGCGTCTCCATCGGCGCGACTTCCAGCGCAATGCCGGGAATTTCCTGCACCAAAGCGCGCACGCATTCCGCGAGATAGCCGCTCGAGACAAAGCGCGGATGCTCCCCCGCGACGAGCAGGATGTTGCGGAAACCTTCCGCCGCGAGATGCCGCGCTTCTTTCAGCACGGACGCCAGGTCGAGGGTCACGCGGAGGATCGCGTTGTCCCTCGAAAAGCCGCAGTAGGCGCAGTTGTTGATGCACTCGTTTGAGAGATACAGCGGCGCGAAAAGGCGGATCGCCTTACCGAAATGCCGGCGCGTAATCGCCGCGGATTCGCGCGCGAGGGCGGCGAGTTCGGCATCGCTTTTCGGCTCCAGCAGCGCGGCAAAGCGGCGCAGCACCGCGGACTTTTGCGGCGGGTTGAGGAAGTCGGAAGACGGCATGGACGGAAAGCGGGCCGCGGAATATGCGGGCCGTCGCCGTGCTTGTAAATAGGCGGCTCGACGGGCTAGGAGGGTCCTCCTGAGCGGAGGACTAAGTGTGGTCAGGCAAGGGCGAGCTGGCGGGTGACTTCCTCTTCGATGGAAAACCACTGGGCGGTCTGAAGGTCGAGATCGAGGACGACGTAGGTGGGCTTGGGGCCGATTTGGCGGCCGGGGTTGACGACCCACGTCTCGCTCAGGCGGTCGATCCACGCGCCTTCGGCGTAGAAGGGGGCGTTGTGGATGTGGCCGGAGAGGACGACGGTGGGGCGGAAGCGCTGGATCCAAGCGGTGAGGATATCGTCGCCGCCGGATTTGCGGCCGGTCCAGCTCACGGGGGAGCCTTCGGGAGGGGAATGGTAGATCCAGACCCAGTGCTTTTTGGGTCGGGCGGCGTCGGTCTCGAGCTGGCGTTCGACTTGGGCGCGGATTTCGGCACCATCCCACCAAGGGCAGAGGGTGATAAGCGTGTCGTCGATCTCGACGGTGTCGCCATCGACGAAGAGGCGGTCTCCGCGCACGTCCTGTAGCCAGCGGCAGATGGATTCCTCGGCGGCGTTGCGGTCGTCGCCGTCGTGGTTGCCAGAGGTGACGAGGACGCGGGTGACGGTGGCGAGGCGACGGAGGTATTTCTCGACGACGACGATCTGGACGTCGAGATCGAGGGCGGAGGCGAGGTCGAGGAGATCGCCGCCGATGATGACGGTGTCGTATTGCGGGGCGGAGGCGATGAGCCAGTCAAACTGCTTGAGAGCGTAGTGGAGGTCCGCGACGAAGAGCATTCTCATGGCGCCGGGGGACCGTGGCAAAGCGGGCCGACGGGTGGAAGCAAAAACGCCGCGCGGGGTGAGCGCGCGGCGTTTGGCGAAGAAAGAGATGCGTTTTATTTGAGGGCGGCGAGGTAGTTCTCCTCGGCTTGGGTCCAATCAATGACGGCCCAGATGGCTTTGAGGTAATCGGGGCGGCGGTTCTGGTAGTGCAGGTAATAGGCGTGCTCCCAGACATCGATGCCGAGGACGGGCGTGCCACCGCAGCCGGCGATCGCGGCACCCATGATAGGGTTGTCCTGATTTGGCGTGGAGCAGACTTCGAGTTTGCCATCTTTCACGCAGAGCCAGGCCCAGCCGGAGCCGAAGCGACCGACGCCGGCGGCATTGATCTTTTCTTTGAGCTGCTCGACATCGCCGAACGTGCTCGTAATCGCCTCGGCGAGTTTGCCCACGGGTTTGCCGTCTGAGCCGGGCTTGAGGAGCTTCCAGAAGAAGGTGTGGTTGACGTGGCCGCCGCCGTTGTTGCGGACGGGACCGCGGATGGTCTCGGGGACGGTGGCGAGGTCGCGGATGAGATCCTCGGGGCTCTTGGCGGCGAGTTCGGGCGCGGCCTCGAGGGCTTTGTTGAGATTGGTGACGTAGGCCTGGTGGTGTTTATCGTGATGAATCTCCATCGTCTTGGCGTCGATGGTGGGTTCGAGGGCGGCGAAGGGATAGGAAAGGGCGGGCAAGGTGTAGGCCATAATGAGTGAGGTGATGGTGGTCGCGAGGTTGAGCGACCGATGGTTAAACTTCGCGCGGATGATGGAAAGTGGATGCGTGCTTGGCAAGCGGGCTGTTTTTCTACGCGCGACGGGTTTCTGCCTTGAAGGTGCGCCCCGAGATCGGCATACGACTGCCCCTTTATGGATACCACGATCAAATCACTAGGGCCGTGTGAGATCATTTCACCGATCCGGAGTCGAGGTGGCGTCGAAGTGAGCTTCAAGACCGACGCCGAACGGGTGCTCTACGATCACCGCATGTCGCCGGGCGAACAGCCACAGCCGCAGCTCAGCTTCGAGGTGGCGGGGCCGCGGGAAAAGCTGTTCTTCAATCCCGGCAAGACCACGGCGGGCATCGTGACCTGCGGCGGGCTGTGCCCCGGACTGAACGACGTGATCCGTGGCATCGTGACCCAGCTTCACCTGCGCTACGGCGTCACGCGGACCTACGGTTTTCGTTACGGCTACGAAGGCCTGATTCCGCGCTACGGGCACACCCCTATGGCCCTCAAGCCGGAATCCGTCTCGCACATCCACAGCTTCGGCGGCAGCGTGCTCGGCACCTCGCGCGGGCCGCAGGACATCGGCGAGATGGTCGATTTCCTCGACGAGATGAACTGCGACATCCTCTTCGTCGTGGGCGGCGACGGCACGCTGCGGGGCTCCACGGAGATCGCCAACGAGATCGCCCGGCGCGGGGCGAAGAAGGCGGTCGTGGGTATTCCGAAGACGATCGATAACGACATCATGTATCTCGACAAGTCGTTCGGCTTTGAGACGGCGTTTGGGATGGCTGTGCAGGCGGTGAAATGCGCGGAGGTGGAGTCGCTCGGCTCGATGAACGGCGTCGGGCTGGTGAAGCTGATGGGCCGGGATTCCGGCTTCATCTCGTGCTACGCGGCGCTCGCGGGGAGCAATGTGGATTTCGTGCTCATCCCGGAAATACCCTTCGAACTCGAGGGCCCCGGCGGCCTTCTCGAACTCCTGCGCTACCGGCTCGCGAAGCACAAAAGCGCTGTCATTGTGGTGGCCGAAGGCGCCGGACAAAACCTTGCCCAGGCCAGCGGCACGGACGCGAGCGGCAACAAGAAGTTGGGCGACATCGGACTTTTCCTCAAAGACCAGATCAACGCTTTTTTCAAAGAGCGCCGCATGGAGTGCAACCTGAAGTATATCGACCCCAGCTACATCATTCGCAGCGTCCCAGCTAATGCGCAGGACAATTTCTACTGCTCGCAGTTGGCCCAGCACGCCGTCCACGCCGCCATGGCCGGCAAGACCGCGGTGCTCGTGGGGCGCTGGCACGGTGCCTTCATTCACCTGCCGATCCCGCTCGCCACGCACGGCCGGCGCAAGGTCGATCCCCACAGCGAACTCTGGCGCAGCGTGCTCGAAAGCACCGGCCAGCCCGCGCGGCTGAGCTGAGTTTTCCGCGCTGGCGTGGACCGCGGTTTTCGCGCAAAGGTGGCGCATGTTCCGCCCCCTGCTGACGTGCGCCCTCGGGCTCGCCCTGCTGTCCTCTCAATTCTGTGCCGCCGGCGCTCCGATGAATCCAGACTCCCCCACCCCGCGCGTCCGCATCTACCAATTGCTACCGCGCCTGTTCAGCAACATCAACGAGACCCGCAAACCGAACGGCACCCTCGCGGAGAATGGGGTCGGGAAGTTTGCCGAAATCAATGACGCGGCGCTCGCCTCGCTGCGGGCCATGGGGTTCACGCACATCTGGCTCACCGGCGTGCTCCGGCAGGCCACGTCCACCGACTATGCAGCGATCGGTTTACCCGCAGACGATCCGGATTTGCTGAAAGGCCTCGCGGGTTCGCCGTATGCGATCAAGGACTGCTTCGATGTGTGCCCGGACTACGCAATGCAGCCGGCGCAGCGGCTCGCGGAATTCCAGGCACTGCTCGCGCGCATTCACGCGGCGAAGCTGAAGGCGATCATTGACTTCGTACCGAATCACGTCGCGCGCAGCTATCGCTCGACCGTGCAGCCAGATGCAGATTTCGGCGCCAAGGACGACCGGCAGAAGTTCTTCGCGGCGCAGAACAATTTCTTTTACCTCCAGGCCGATTCGCCCGGCGGTGGCGCGCCGCTGCGGCTCCCAACGATGCGCGATGGCCAACTCTTGAGCCCGACTTGCAAGGTCCTTGGCCAAGGCGACGGGCGTTTCGACGGCGAGCTCGATCACGGCAAAGTGACCGGCAACAACGTGGCGTCGTGGGCGCCGGGCATGGGCGACTGGTATGAAACCGTGAAGCTGAATTACGGCTTCGATTTCACCACCGGTGCCCGGGAATATCCGACCGCCGAGCAAGCCGGGAAGCCGGTGCCCGATACGTGGACCAAGATGGATCGCGTGCTCGCGCATTGGCAGGCGCTGGGCGTGGACGGCTTCCGCTGCGATATGGCGCACATGGTGCCGCCGGAGTTTTGGACGTGGGCCGTGAGCCGCGCGCGGGCGCGGAAGGCGGACGTGTTCTTTGTCGGCGAAGCCTACGACAACGACCCGATGAAAGTGACGAAAGGCAACGTGATGACGGCGCTGCTCAAGGCCGGCTTCAACGCGGTCTATGACGACCCGAGCTACAAGGCGCTCAAGGGTATTTATGACGGGCCGAAGTGGGCCAACGATCTCGACGGCGTGCTCGGAGACGATCTGCTTTTCCACCGGTCGCTGCGCTACGCGGAAAACCACGATGAAGTGCGGCTGGCCGGCGCGAACCAGTGGGGCGGCGTCGGCATGGAAGTCGGGCGGCCGGCAGCGGCGATTCTTTACGGGCTCTCGCGCGGGCCAGTGCTCGTTTACAGCGGGCAGGAAGTGGGCGAACCGGCGCGCGCGGCGGAGGGCTTCGGCGGTGACGATGCACGCACGACAATCTTCGATTACTGGTCGATGCCCGAGTTGGCGAAGTGGGTGAACGGGCACCGCTATGACGGCGGCAAGCTTTCGCCCGAGCAGAAAAAGCTGCGCGAGTTTTACGCGCGGCTGCTCGCGCTGGTCGGCGAACCGGCCTTTCGCGACGGCGAATGTTTTCGGTTGAATTACGCCAACGGCAAGAACGAGCGCTTTGGCCGCCTCGGCGGCGAAACCGCCAGCGGGCACTGGCTCTACGCCTATCTCCGCTTCGATCCGAAAACAGGTCAGCGCTTCCTCGTGCTTGCCAACCTCCACCGCAACGAAACCCTGCGCGACGTGCAAGTGCACCTGCCGCGCGAAGCGGTCGCCTTTTTCCAAATGCCCGCTCAACCTCCGCTCAAGCCCGCCGAGCGCCTGGCGGAAACAAAGGCTGTCCTAGCCCTCGCAGGAGCTGAGGATGGTGCGATGACGTTGAGTGTATCCGAAGTGCCCCCACTCACCCCTTTCTACATCGAACTCACCCACCCAAAGACTCGCTAGCCCATCCACCATGAAACTCATTCTGCTCCTCACCCTCGCGCTCGCCTCGGTCGCTTGCGACAACGTCATCTCCTCCGCCGAGCCGACTCCACCACCCGAAACACCACCGCCAGCCTCTCCTGCGCCGAAACCGGGCGCGTGGATGAAAGACTCGAAAAGCGGGCTGGATCAAAGCACTGGGCTCGGGGAGAAGAAGAAGCACTAGCCCCCATTCTCTCCCATGAAACTCCGTCATCTCCTCCCCCTCTTCCTTACCCTCACCTTGGCCGTCCTAGCGGGTGCCCAAGACTTTGAAGCGCGCACTTTCACCGCCACCGATGGCGCAACGCTCGGCTATCGACTGCTCGCACCGCAGAGCATCGAGCCGGGGAAGAAGTATCCACTCGTGCTCTTCTTCCACGGGGCGGGCGAGCGCGGGACGGACAATGCGGCGCAGACCAAGCACGGCGCGTCCGCTTTCGCCAAGCCCGAGAACCGCGCGAAGTTCCCGTGTTACGTCCTCGCGCCGCAATGCCCGCCGGAAAAAACGTGGAGCGCGGTGAAAGGCTGGACTGGCCCGAACCCTTATGAGGAGCAGCCGACCGAGCCGATGAAGCTGGCGCTCGGCGCGCTCGATGCGGCGCTCAAGGAATTACCGATCGACCCGGACCGCCTTTACGTCACCGGCCTTTCGATGGGCGGCTATGGCACATGGGATCTACTGACGCGCATGCCCGAACGCTGGGCAGCGGCTGCGCCTGTTTGCGGCGGTGGCGATATCGCGCGGATCGGCGTGGCGAAAGCCGTGCCGGTCTGGGCGTTTCACGGGGTGAAAGACGAAGTCGTGCCGGTGGTGCGGACGCAGGAAATGATCACCGCCTTGGAAAAGGCGGGCGGCAAACCGCTCTACAGTGAGTATCCCTATGTCAGCCACGATTCGTGGACGAACGCCTACGGCGAACCCGAACTCCTCCCGTGGATGTTTGCCCAAAAGCGCGGCCAGCCAGCAGTCGCCTTCGCCATGGTGGCTGGGCCGTTTGCCCAGCCGCCATCGAATCAATTTCCGGGCGAAGGACCGACGCAAAGCGGCCTGTGGTTCCGCGGCTCTTGGAAAGGTCATCGGGAAAAATGGGCGAAGGACAAACCTGCGGATCAAGGCGCCGTGGTCTTCTTTGGCGATTCGATTACCGACGGCTGGAATTCGTTGGCCAAGGATTTTCCCAAACTGAAAGTCGCCAACCGAGGGATCGGCGGGGACACCACGCGCGGGCTTCGCGAGCGACTGCAGGGCGACGTGCTGGACGTGAAGCCGAGCGCGGTTTCGATCCTCATCGGGACCAACGACCTCGACCAAGGCGCTACTCCGGAACTGGTCGTGGCGAATCTCAAAACGATCGTCGCCGACCTCCACAAGGCCAATCCGGCAATGCCTATCGTTATCAACAAGGTGATGCCGCGCGGCCCCAAGGCGGGCCTTTATCCCGACAAAATCAAAGTCCTGAACGGGCTCTACGAGGAAGCGTTCAAGAACGATCCGAAGGTGACGTTCTGCGACACTTGGACGCTCTTCGACGACGGAAACGGCTCGTGCAAAAAGGAAGAGTTTCCCGACATGCTCCACCCGAACGGCGCAGGCTACGCGAAGTGGACGTCAGCGCTGACGCCGATCTTCGACAAACTCGGCTTGGCCAAATAGCCGCCCCGCGGCGGGCCGGGTACTCAGCGCTTCTTCGTTTTGTCGCCGCCGAAAAAGTTTTGGATTGAGCGGCCAATTTTGGTGAGGGCCGTTTCCTCCTTTTTCTTTGGTCGCCGGCGGACGCCTTTTGTGGTGGTGGCGTTGCTCGTGCGGAAATCGAAGCTCAGCTTGTCCTTCTCACCAGCGACGACCGTGATGTTGCGCGGTCGCGAAGTCCGATCCTTGTATTCCGCGGTGATGATATGAGCGCCAGGTGGGAGCGGGATATCCAGCGGCGCCTTGCCGACCAGGTCGTCGCCGACGAAAATCTCGGCCGCCGTCGGTGCACTCTCTACGCGAACGGTGCCCTGCGGGAACTCGTGGACAAACTCGGTGCTCGGTTCCTTCACATCAACGACCGCTATGTGCACCGGCCAAGGTGTGGCTCCAACCACCAAACGGTATTTCCCCGGAGCCAGATTTTCCAAGTCCGCGGGTGTTTCACCTTGGTGAACAGGTGCGGCATCAACAACTTCCGCCGCTCCCGAGAAGAGCGCAAAGGGCAGGCCAACTGGATTTGTTCGCAACGTCAGACGCGCTGATTCCAGCAAGAGCGCCCGATCACTCATCGCCTCGGCAGCGGCAAGAGGAGGTTGCAAGCGGACCTCAGGGATCTCGGTAGGTTGCTCCGGAGGTAGTTCTGCAGCCGGCTCACTCGGAGGGAGCGCTGGGGGTTCGGACGCAGCCGATGCGGACTCGCGCTCGGCAACGGCGACGGCGGACACGGAATCGGCACGGCTCAAGCGCGAGGCAAGGCCGCGGCTGAACTCCAAGGCGAACGCGGTGCCCACAACCAAGGCGACGCCACCGGCAATCAACGGCCAGCTTACGCCGGAAAAAACCCTGCGCCCAGACGCTGGAGGCGGCGCAGGCGGCGGCGATCCTCGCGGCTTCCGCTCGACGAAAGTCAGTTGCTCCGGCGCCTCGCTCTCTGCCGGACTTAGATCGAGCCTTTCAACACCAAGCCGGCGGGCGACTTCGCGAACACTGGCCGGGCGGTCGCGCGGATGTTTGGCCAGGCAAGCGGCAACGGTTGCTTCCCATTCCTCAGGGATGGGCGCTCCGGCGATGCCCAGTCGGCGCCGGCGCTCGGTCATCGAATCCGCAACGGTCGTGCGGATCTGGAGGCTGATATCACCGGAATGAAAGGGCGGTTTGCTGGTCAGCAGTTCGTAAAGCGCTGCTCCCACGGAATAGACGTCGTCCGTCACTGCCGCGAGCTCGCCCTCCAACTGCTGCGGGCTCATGTAACCCAAGGTGCCCCCGGTGCTGTTCCATGCGCTGATCCGGGCGGCGGTGTTGTGCAAACCGCAGGCGATGCCAAAATCGGCAACCTTCAAGACGCCCCGCGAGGTGACCATGAGATTCGCGGGCTTCAGATCGCGGTGAACGAATCCGGCGGAGTGGTGCGCGTAATCCAATGCACGGCACAAATCCGCCACCCACCCGACCAGTTCGCGTGCCTCGAAGCATCGGTTCCCTTTCTCCACGCGAAGCTGCGATAGGCAGGGCCCGTCGATGTATTCCATGGAGATTGCCGCGGATTGTTCATCCTCCACGAAATCATGGATACGCACGATGTTCGGGTGCGTGAGATCGAGGCTCCGGCGCGTTTCCCGCTTCAATTCGTCGCGTGAGGCCGCATCCAAAAAAAGGACATCCGGTAGAAATTTCAGCGCGATCTGGCGATCCAGCTTCTCATCCCGCGCCAGCCAGACTATGCCCATGCCGCCCCGGCCGAGGAGACACTCCAATCGATAGCGTGAAAACATCAATTGACCCTTTTCCAGCGCTCCATGAGAGGCAGGGGCGGCGTGAGCCAAGGGTTTCGCGGACATGTTTGCCTAAGCAGAACAGCATTTGTGCCAACCAGAGGACCCGTCTTCCCCGATAAGGAGGAACGAATGACCGAACCGCCTGATCCGACCGCCTGGCTGGAGTTTGCTTCTGGCGACCGTGTGGCCGTCACCGATCTCTGCACCATTGGACGGACCACGGGAAACCGGGTGGTCATCCCAACGGAACGCGTTTCTCGTCGGCATGCTGTGATCCGACGCGGAGCCGACGGCGGTTTCGAGTTGATGGACATGGGGAGCAGCAACGGCACGTGGATCAATGGTCAGAGGCTTTCGCGTCCGCTGGCGCTGGTGAACGGGACGGTCATCGAAATCGGCTTGGTGCAGATGATTTTCCGCCGGCAGCAAGCCCCGGCAGCCCACGCGTCTGAAAAGCCGGCCGTAGTGCCGTGCTGGCTCCTCGCAGTGGAAGCAACCATGCGGGGCTGCCGCATGCCCTCGGATGGCGAGAGCGACAAAACCTTTGAGGGATGGAGCGAGCGTTGCCAGCGCACCGTGAAAAAGTATCAAGGCACCGCCGTCCGTGGCCTGCAAGACGGCTTTCTCGCCTTCTGGCTGGAAGAACCGGGTATCGATAAATCGGCCACCGTCGCAACGGTTTTGCGATCGTTGAGAGCGGTGCAATCACTCACCGAAGAGTTCCGCTTCGCGATCCATCATGGCGAAGTGGAAATGCGTGCGGGGGCGTCCGGGGAGAGCCGTCCATCGGGTGATGAATTTATCTTTGCTCTGCAATTGCAGAAACTCGTCCGCATGGTGGACTCCGCAGTCCTCATTACGGGTGCGGCCGCCGATAAGCTCGCCCCGGGTTTGGAAACCCGCCCGCTCAGTGCCCGCGAGATGCGCGGCCACGGCGGTACCGCCCGTTTCTTCACGTTGAAGGAAAACTCGCCGGAAACGTAACGCGGCCACCCGTTTGTCGAATTCAAATTCGACGACGCGTCTGCCGCGAGTAGCGTTAGGCGCATGAAACGCGTCTTCGGTATCGAAACGGAATACGGGATCACGGTCGATGGCTTGGAGGGGTTGGATGTGGTGCGCGAATCCATCGAGATCGTGCGCAGTTACACCGAGCATGGGGCTTCGATGAAGTGGGATTACCAGCTCGAGGATCCGCATCAGGATGCCCGTGGTTTTCGCGCGAAGGAGCTGCTGCAAGACACGGATGAGGCGGCCTATTTCGAGCTGGATAAGGCCCGGCCGCTGTCCTTCGAAGAGATCAAGAGTGACCTCGTACTGAGCAACGGCGCACGCTTTTACAACGACCACGCGCACCCGGAGTACTCCACCCCGGAATGCACCACCCTGGCCGAGATCGTCGCCCAGGACCAGGCGGGCGAGCGCATCCTCGCGGAGTGCGCGAAGCGGCGGAACACCCATCTACCTCCCGGCTGCGAGGCCCGCCTGTACAAGAACAACACCGACTTCGTGGGCCACAGCTACGGCTGCCACGACAACTATCTCATGCGCCGCGACGTGCCGTGGGAGCGGCTCGTGCGCGAGGTCGTCCCCTTCCTCGTCACCCGCCAGATCTTCGCCGGCGCGGGGAAGATGGGCGTGGAGGGCGAGGACGCAGCGGGCCAGCCAGGCGTCTTCCAGATCGCGCAGCGCTCGGACTTCTTCACCGTGCTCTGTTCCATCGACACGATGAACCGTCGCCCGCTCGTCAACACGCGCGACGAACCGCATGCCGACGCTGAGCGCTACCGCCGCTTCCACGTCATCATTGGCGACGCGAATATGAGCCAGTTCGCCACCGCTCTGAAGATCGGCACCACCGCGCTGGTGCTCGATCTCATTGAGCAGGGCCACGCCCCGCAGCTCGAACTCGCCAACCCCATCGACGCCACGAAATCCATTAGCCGCGACCCCAGCTATGCGTGGATCATTGAGCTGCGCGACGGTCGGAAGATCTCCGCCATCGACGTCCAGCGGCTTTACCTCGCAGCGGCGCGCGAGCACTGCGCCGCGGACGAGGACACGGCCTGGCTGCTGTGCGAGTGGGAGGCGGTGCTCGACGACTTGGCGCTCGATTTCTGGCGTTGCCGCGACCGGCTGGACTGGGTGGCCAAGAAATTCCTGCTCACCACTTTCCAAGAAAGCGAAGGGCTGGACTGGACGGATCCATGGCTGCAATCCATCGACCTCGAATATCACAACGTCTCGCTGGAAAACGGCCTCTACTACGAGCTGATGCGCGAGGGCCGCATGCGCCGCATGGTCAGCGAGGACGATATCCGCCGCGCCATCTTTCAGCCACCCGAAACCACGCGCGCCTTCTTCCGCGGCCGCGCCGTCGCGCGCTTCAACCGCGAGATTGAGACCATCCAGTGGGACGCCATCGCCTTCGCCGCCAACGGCACCCGCCGCACCGTCGATCTCCCCCACCCCGCGCACGACGCCGGGCTGGAGCGCGTGAACACCGCCATCCGCGAGGCGCGGAACTTCGCCGAGCTGGTGGCGGCGCTGGGATAAGAGGCGCGTCGGATGGGGCGCATGGATAGGTTCGTGCCATGTTTCGCGGGTCCGCGGCCGGAATCAGCGGGTTTTCACCGGGAGTCCGGGGGTTTGCACAGGGAGTCCGCGGGTTTGTGGAGGGAGTCTGCGGGTTTCCTGTCCTGCCCTATGCTCCTGCACTCATCGGACGTGAAGGTGTGATCAAGCAAGACGGGCCGCATCTTTCGATGCGCCCGTTTCTAACCAAAAGAAAGATGCCGGGGACGGCTAGGCGCCCATGCCGTCTTCGAAGCTGCCGGCGGCGGGGGTGATGAGGAGGTGGTCGCGGACGTAGCCGATGCCGTTGGCGCTGGTTGAATCCAGGTCGCGGTGGGCGCTTTCGGCCTCAACGACGAGAGGGGCCGTCTTGGTGCCTTGGAGGGCGCAGTAGCGCGAAGGGTAGCCGACCATGAGGAGGAGCTCGACGTAGCGGCTCATATTGAGGTCGCCGCTGGGCAGGTCGGTGAATTGCATCGCGCGGTCCTTCCAGTCGGGAGACATGGTCCGCAGAGGGAAGCCGTCGCGGATGGTGAAGTTTTTCACATGCGCGGCGCAGATGTATTCGCCGACCATGAGGAAGCGGGACTCCCAGCTTTCGCCTTCCCAACAGTGCGAAGGGTCGGCGTTGACCGCGAGAGAGTCGTCGTCATCGCAGATATCGATGAGCATGAGGAAGTCGTCAGCGGTCATCGCGGCCGTGCCGGGGTGGATCTCGTGGCACAGCTTGATGCCGAGCTTGCGCGCGTGATCGCGGATCTTGCGGGTCTTTTTGACGAAGCGCTCCTGACCTTCTTTGATGAGATCGTAGCCGGGGCCGGCCCAAAAGCCCCAGGGATAGCCGCTGGCCAATTCCCAACCGAAGGCGACGCCCCAAAACATCGGCACTACTTTGACGCCGAGTTCTGCGGCCAGATCGAGAAGTTTGAGGGTGTAGTTTTCCGCCCATTTCTCGATCTCGGCGGTGGATTTCTTTGCAACGTCGGCGGGGATGAAAGGGCGGATGGTGGGCGAGCCCGTCCAAGCGGTGGTGTGAACCCAGAGAGGGCAGTGCGCGGAGATGCCGTCGAGGGTGAGACCGGCGTCAGCAAAAGTGGTGCGGATCTCCTTGGCTGACTTGAAAAGTTTGCCGCCCTGAAGGTGATAGTTGCTGGGCTGGGCTCCGCTGGCCCCGCTGCGCTGGGCGTAGGCGAGGAAGTCTGCGAGGGTTTTGCCGCCGTGCTGGGCGCCTTCGATGGATGGATGGTAGCAGGACATAAATGGGTAGCGATGTAGGTGAAAAGGATGGAGGGCGCATCCGTCTAGCGGAAGCCCAGCACGGGGTGCAATCGGAAAGGATCAATGCGTGGGAAAAAGGACGAAAAGAACATTCGGAAAGGTCCTAAATCGCCTGCCGCTTTTCCACCCCCAGCGGAGCCGGAGTGGTGCTCACGAGAGGACTTGAACCTCCACGGGTTACCCCACACGATTCTGAGTCGTGCGCGTCTGCCATTCCGCCACGTGAGCTTTTACACCCGGTTGCCACCGGCTTTCCGGCGGCGGGTCGGCACACTAGGCCGACCGGAAAAAAGCGCAAACTGAAAAGTCGTGCGCTGTCCTTAGCTGATGCGCATGGGCATCAGGACATAAAGAAAGGGGCTCTGGATTTTGATCACACCGGGACTCATTTCGTCGATGAGATCGAGATAAACCTCATCGTTCGGCAGCGCGCGGAGCGGGGCCTGGAGAAATTCGGGATTGAAGGCGATCGAAAATTCGCGGCCTTTATACGCAACGGCGAGCGACTCGCGCGCTTCGCCGACGTCCGGCGTATTAGCGGCAATCTCGATGTTGTTTTTGGTAAAGACCAGCTTCACGGAATTCGACTTCTCGCTCGAGAGCAGCGCAACGCGGTGGACGGCATTGTAGAACTGCTCGCGCTCAAGGGTGATGCGCTCCTTGGCTTCGCCGGGGATGACTTGGCGGTAGTTGGGGTAGTTGCCCTCAATGAGTTTCGAGACGAGCAGCGTGCCGCCGGTTTCAAACGCGACCTGGTTTTCGCCGACGCTCATTTTCACGTCGCCCTCATCGCCGAGCAGGCGGCCGAGTTCGGTCACGCACTTCGTTGGAACGATGATATCGACCTCCTGGCTGCGCGGAAATTCGAGTTCGAGATCGACGAGCGCGAGGCGGCGACCGTCCGTCGCGACCATCGTGAGTTTGTTTTCCTTGAAGGAGAAAAGGATCCCGTTGAGAACGTAACGCGTCTCGTCCGTAGAGATGGCGTAGCTGGTCTTTTTCAGCGCATCGCGCAGCGCCTGCTGGCTGATGGTGAAGGTCTTTGCGTCCTCAAATTTCGGCAGCGGGGGAAACTCCTCCTCCGGCAGTCCGAGGATTTTGAAAAAGCTCTGGCCGCAGCGAATCGAGGCGACGTTTTTCGCATCGATCTCAATCTGCACTTCGGCCGCTGGCAACTCGCGAACGATGTTCGCCAGACGCCGCGCGGGCAGGGTTGTCGCGCCAGGTTTCTCAATTTGCGCGTCGATGCTGCCACTCACGCCGACATCAAGGTCTGTGGTGGTCAGCCGAAGTTTGCCCTCTTCAGCTTGGAGCAAAACATTCGAGAGGATGGGAAGCGTGGTGCGCGTGCTGACGACATTCTGAACCGTCTGCAGACCGGCGAGGAGCTTCTCTTTGCTAACGCTAAATTTCATAGGGAGTGGAATTCCGCTTAGATGAATGATTGGCCACAGCGGCGCAATCATTTTCCCGCTCCCTGCGCGGAATGTGTGTGCGGGCGGTCAGCGTGTGAGTTGGGTGTCGAGGAACGAGACAACCGCACGCGTCTTCTCGTCGGTGAGCATCCGCTCTTTCACGAGTCGATGCGCGTGCAGAACGGTGCCGTGATCCCGTCCGCCAAAGACTTCGCCGATTTCGCTGAGCGAAGTCTTGGTTAGCTCGCGCGCCAGATACATCGCAATCTGCCGGGGAAAAGCGATATTCGCCGGCCGTCGCTTGCTGGTCATGTCCGCGATGCGCACGTCGAAATGCTCGGCTACGCGTTTCTGGATTTGCTCGATGGTGATCGCGCGTCGCGCCTCTTCGTGCAGGATGTCCTTCAAGAGGTGCTCGATTTTCTCGCGTGAGGGCAGATGCCCGTCGTGCAGCGAAACGTAGGAGGCCACACGCATGAGGCCGCCTTCAAGTCGGCGGACATTGGATCGAATGCGCTCGGCAAGAAATTCGAGGATTTCCGACGACAGCACGACCTGCATGGACTGTGCTTTTTTCCGTAAAATGGCGAGCCGGGTTTCGGCGTCGGGTGCCTGGAGTTCGGCCGTCAGACCCCATTCGAAACGCGAGACAAGGCGAAATTCAAGATTGGCAATCTCGGCGGGGGGCCGATCGCTCGAAAGGACGATCTGCTTATGCCCATCGAAGAGCGTGTTGAAGGTGTGAAAAAATTCCTCTTGGGTGCGGCCCTTGTCAGCGAGAAACTGGATGTCGTCGATGAGCAGCACATCCGCCTGCCGGTAGCGTTTGCGAAATTTAATCAGCGTGTGGTTTTGAATTGCGTCGATGAACTCGTTCGTGAACGCCTCGCTGGTGATATAGACAACCTTGGCCTTGCGCTTCGCCGCGATGGCGTAGCCGATGGCATGCATGAGATGGGTTTTTCCAAGCCCGACTCCGCCGTAGATGAAAAGTGGGTTGTAGGTTTTCGCCGGCGCATCAGCCACGGCCTTGCAAGCGGCTTGGGCGAATTGGTTATTGGGCCCCACAACGAAGGCCTCGAACGTATTCCGCGGATTCATCCCATTGGCCCGCGTCTCCACCACCTCAACCTCGGCGGCGGCAGGCTTCGCCATCGGGGCGACCATGGCGGCGACCGGCGACTCAACCACTTCTCCCGCAAAGACGAAGCGAATCTCGCGCGTTTCCTTCAACACCATCAGCACCGCTCCGCGCAGCAGGCTGATGTAATTCGTCTCGATCCAGAGTTGGTAGATGTTGTTCGGCACGCGCAGCGTCATGCTAATCGCGTCGAGTTCCACAAGGTCGATATCCTTAAACCAACGGTCGTAAGTATCGACACTCACGTCGGCTCGGAGGGCGCGGGCGATCTCGGCCCAAGTTGCTTTCAAATCAGCGTTTTTCAGGGATTTATCCACAGTCAGAGGCAGCATTCAGGAGTTTGGAAAAGACCGGCGCTAGACCGGTGAAAGTGGAGCCGCCACGGATCGTGACTTCAGAAAACTTGCCACCGGCAGAATTCTGCATGCGATACAAGCCGTTTATTTCCAGTGGTTTGGACTTACGGCACTCGTGGAACATAGATTTTATCAGGAACAACTAACAGCGTCGTGGTTCATCCCAATGGGCCACCGGGTTTTAGTTCGTGGAGCTGTTGTTTTTGGTCTTTGTTCACAAGTTATTCACAGGGGTGGGCTCTCCTTCCCGCCGTGCGGCGTGAGACTATTTTTGAGGCCTTCAACCGCCAAGAAAATTAGGCGCGACCAACCGACATTTATTTTTAACCAAACCGCCTTTTTTATTGACCGACTGCGAGCCAAGAAGCGACGCCGATTCGCGGGCTATGCCCGATACTACGCCTGCGTAGCAACGTGCCTCCGCGCTCTTTCGACCTGTGCTTCCGGCGTGCGGAAAAGCACCCCGGTCGCGCACGTCACGAGGCTGCCGACGAGGACAAACCACGGCCACGAAATCTTCGGCCACCACACGGGCATGAAGCGGCCAAAGTCGAACACACCGGGGATTTGCACTTTGCACAGGATCAGCACCGCGGCCATCCCGAGAATCATCGCCACGACGTTCGCGCTATCGCGTCCACGGGTCGTCGTGAGCATGCCGAGCAGGAAGACGCCGAGCAGCGCGCCGTAGGTGTAGCCGAGGATGCCGATGGCGATCGGGATGATCGTGAGGTGCGGATTCAGCAGCACCGAATAGGCCGCAACCGTGGCCACGCCGATCATCAGCACGCCGAAGACCGCGGTGGCAATGCGGGCTGCGCCGACGGCCTGCCGGTCGGTCGCTTCGCGGTTGAAATACGGGAGGTAAAAATCTTTCGTAAAGCTGGTCGCGAGGGCATTCAGCGCGGCGGAGGTCGAACCCATCATCGTCGCAAAAACGCCGGCGATGATCAATCCGCGCAGTCCGGTGGGCATGTCGTTTACGATGTAGTGGGCAAAGATTTCATTGTCCGGAATGGCCTTACCCCCGATCTGCGGGGGGCCACCGGCCACGGTGGTGTAATAGACCCAGAGCAAAATGCCCACGCTGAGGAAGCAGAGCACGATGGGAATATCCGCCAGCCCGCTAAGAATTAATGAAAAGCGCGACTTGCGGTAGTCGGGCGCGGTGAGCATCCGCTGCACCATGTCCTGATCGGTGCCGTGCGTCGCCATGGTCAAAAAGGTCGAGGCGATGAAAGCGGCGAAGAGCGTGTACGGCTCTTCGAGCATCCCCTTGAGCGCGGGGCCGAAGGCTTTCGTGCTGTCCCAGCCGCTTTGCGCCCACGCGATGTTTTGCCAACCGCCGAGCGCCGTGCGGACTTCGTCCAGACCGCCGATTTTGCCGAGCAGTAGCCCGATCGCGCAGAGCACCGAACCGATCATCAGAGTCGCTTGGATCAGATCCGTCCAGACCACCGCCTTGATCCCTCCCATCATCGTATAAAACGTCGTGATCACTGTGACGAAAACGATGCCCCAAAAATACGTACCCAGGCTGATCGGGGTCCCCGGGAAAAAGTAGCGCCAGATGACCACCATGATGACGCCCCCGAGGTAAAGCCGGACGCCGATCCCGAGCACCCGCGTGAATAGAAAAATAGCGCTCGCGGTGTTCTTTGTCCCCTCCCCGAAACGCACGGTCAGAAACTCGTAAATGCTCTGCACCCGGTAGCGGTAATACGGCTCGATGAACGTGTAGGCGATGACCACTCGCGCGAGGATCGTGCCGATGACCAGCTGGCCGTAAATGAAACCGCGCGTCTTGAAACCTTCCGCCGGCGTGCCGAGAAAGGTCGCGGCGCTCGTCTCCGCCGCGATGATCGAGCCGAGCACCGCCCACCACGGAATCGACCGTCCACCGAGGGCAAATTCTTTTAGATCACGGTTCTGCCGCCCCGCGTAGAGGCCGATGCCCACGATGCCGCCAAAGTAAACCAGCAGCACGAGCGCATCGATCAGGACAGCAATGTTCATAGAGTTTTCTTAACCAGACCGGCCCGCCTCGACCACTCCAGGCGTCGGCGTAGGTTTGACCATCACCTTCGATTTCCGCGCGCCGTCGTCGTATTTTTTCCGCCGTTCAGGCGGGAGAATGTCGGGCGCGGCTTCTGCGTAACCGCCCTTCTGCTGGAAAAAATTAAAAGCCTGGGTGGAGAGTGCAAAAATCTGCTTCGCGCCCTTTTCCGCCGCCAGCTGGTCGGCAAAAGCCATGAGCTTACGCCCGTGGCCCTGGCCTTCGGAGCCTTTGCTGACGTAGAGGCAGGCGAGTTCCGCCATGTGCTGCTCGGGGTAGAGATGCACGGCGACGCAGCCGACGAGATTCCGATCGAGCTCGAGCACCCAGTAATCCTCAAGGTGCGCGAGGATGTCGGTCCGCGTGCGCTTCACGAGTTCCTCATTGTTCACGGACTGCCGGATCAGCGTCATCACCGCACGCACGTCCTTTTTAAAAACGCGCCGGATCTGCTGGTACTCGTTGGAATAAACCATCGTGCCGATGCCTTCGTGGCTGAACACTTCGCTGAGCAGTGCCTCGTCGTGGAGGCCGTTGAGCAGATGCACTCGGGCTACACCCAGCCGGCAGGCACGCGCCGCGTGGTCGAGCTTGGAGAGCACGCTGGGTTCGAGCGCGGCTTTCTTTTTCTTCACAAAATCCTCCGCCTCCATAATCGAGAGCTGGCCAATCAGTTCGCCATTCAGCACTACGCCTTCGGTCGCCGAGAGGTAGATGATCTTCATCGCCTGCATGGCCTCCGCCACCTCCAGCGCAATGCTGTCGGAATTCACGCGAAACGTTTTTCCCTCGCCGTCATAGCCAATGGGCGAAATGACGGGGATGATGCCCTCGGTCAGAAAGAGGTGAAGCGACTTGGTATCCACACGCTCAACCCGGCCGGTGTTGAGAAAATCCACGCCACCTAAAATGCCGGCTGGATGCGCGATGATCGCGTTGCCGTAAACAGCGCGCAAATCGACCGAGGTCAGCCCCTGCATAATCTCCGTCATCACGTTCGTCGCCGCTTCGAGGCTGACCTTGAGCGTAGCATCGTCGGTAATGCCGGTACCGTCCGCATTGGAGATGGTCACCCCACGTTCCGCCGCGAGATTGGCAATCTGCTGGCCGGCACCGTGAACGAGGATGACTTTGATGCTCAGCGAGCGTAGCACCGCGAGATCGAGCAGGATGTTCGCGAAATTCGGCGAGGCCACAATTTCGCCATCGAGCGCCACGACAAAGATCTTTTCCCGGAAACGAGGGACGTATTGCAAAATGCCGCGGAGATCAGAAACTTTCATCGAAAAGCGAGAGCGCCCAAAGAACGCAAATTCTCCGGCGCGGCAATGCGGAAAACCGCCGTCGCCCGGAATTTCCCAAGCGCGGCCAACGTCTCAATTACGAAGTAACCTAAAATGATCGCATGAGCGCCCCGTCCCCCCGCATTCTCATCGCCGAAGATCACCTCGTTTCCCGGCAACTTTTGGAGCGCAACCTCACCAACTGGGGTTTTCACGTCACCTCCGTCGGCGACGGTGCCGCCGCTGCAGAAGTTCTGGAAAGCCCGGACGCACCATCCATTGCGGTGCTCGACTGGATGATGCCCAAAGTCGATGGCGCGGAACTTTGCGGTCGTCTGCGTCAGCAGTCGGGCCGCCCCTACGTTTACCTGATCCTCCTGACTGCGCGCAGCCAGAAGGAAGAGATCGCTGCCGGCCTGGAGGCGGGAGCGGACGATTACGTAACGAAACCTTTCGACGCCGACGAACTCCGTGCGCGTCTGAAGGTAGGCCTGCGTGTGGTCGAACTGGAGCGCACGCTGGCCCGAAAAGTAGCTGATCTCGAGCAGGCGTTAGCGGACGTCCATCAACTCAAACGCATGCTACCCATCTGCATGTATTGCAAAAGTGTGCGCGACGATCAGGACTATTGGCGGCAAATCGAGGAATACATTCACGCCGAAACCGGAGCAGATATTTCTCACGGAATCTGCCCGTCCTGCATGGTGAAAATCACAAAAGACGGCGCGCTGGCATAAAGGCCCAAGGGGTTGTAGCCGGCAGCTCTCAGTATTCCTTTTGGATAGCGTCCAGGTAGCGCGCGATGGGATCGCGGCGAACGCGGTCCAGATCTGAGATCTCGTTAGCGGTTTTGAGGTAACCGTCAAAAGCGTTGCTGCGAACACCCATTTGCGTGCCTTCATACCAATTCAGGTAATCCGCGATCTCCGCGACCCGGCGTAGAACAGAAGCGCGATACTCGCCAACGCGATCCAGGCGCGCACGCATGCCGCGCGTCTTGCCGCGGGCGAGCAGCGCACAAATCTCCTCATACTCCCCGAGCACCGGTCGATAGAGGGCGTTCGCGCGCGTGCTCAGCGCAACGAGCAGAGTTTGACGCTCGACCAGTGCCAGGCGGCTGCCAGGCAGTTTCAAATATTGGGCGTAGTCCCCGAGCGCGAAGGTCTTCTTCGCCTTGTCCTTGCCGGTGGCCAGTTCGATGGCAAGCAGTGGCGCGAGTTCCTTCTCCGTCGCCTCCGCGCTCAACCCTTGGAAGCGTTCCGTCGCGGCAAAACGCGCCAAGCTTAGTGTCCACCACTTCTGCAGGGTGCCTTGGCCAGCGACGAGCGTGGGAAATTCCGATTTCAGCAGCGCTACAGCGTCGCCATTGCTTTTCGGCCAAGCGCGAATAAAACGCCCGAGGCTCGCGCGGCCTCCGGGTTGCGCAGCAAGCAGTTGGACGAGGCAGCCGGCTAGCGCCTGATCCACGGCCAGCACGGTCGCCCCGAGTTGCTCGGGTTGTTCGCGCAGAAAGTCGTCGATCGGTGGCAACTTGTTTGTGTCGATGAGCCGCTGGAAAAGCGCCGCATTTGCGCCGCCCTGGCGCTCGCGCATGACCTGGATGGTGCCCTCAATGATCCACCACGGCGCCTCGCGAAAGACCATCCCACCTTGCACGCCGGCCTCGCGGTAGGCGTACTCGAGATAAAGCGCACGCACGATCTGGCGCTGCAGATTCACTTCCGTCGGGTCGTCGCCGATTTTCACCTCGATCGCGACCTTGAAGCCGGGCAGCGACTCGATCAGGCGCACGCGGGCGGCGGGCTCTTCCGGCCGCGCGCCGGAAGCGGGTTCGAGCGTAATGACGATAGGCCCTTTCCAACTCAAAGGCTCGTCGTCCAGCAAGCGCAGCACCTCCTGCTTGACCTCCTCGGCAAAGCTGACCACCCGCATGCGCAGAGGCACGTCCTCGCAAAAAATACTGAACTGCTTTGTCGAGCTGTCGCTGTGCGCGCGCGGATCGATCGCGCCCGCCGTGGACACCGCCAGGCCGAGCGCGGCGAATAGCGCCAGCGCCCGCACGTTCATTGCGGCCCGCCGCCTTTCGAGACGAGGGTGATCGCCCCTTTTTGCACAATGATCATCTGCATCTTGTCCATCTGCTTGCGCTCTTTCTGAAAGGCGGCCCAGAGGTTTTTGAAAAAGAAATCCAGATGCTGCATGATCGCGGGATGGACGGCGAGACGGCCGAAATTGCCACCCAGGACGACGGGCGCGAATTTACCGTCTTTGACGTCCAGCCGATAGAGCACTCCAGAGTAGTGCGGCATGCCAAAGACAGATTGCTCGAAGCCGACGCGGATAGCGCCCGGCAGCAGGTTGACATAAGCACGGGTGAATTCCATCCCCGGAACCGCACCTTCCTTGCCTTTAATGGATTGCTTGAGG
Source organism: Chthoniobacter sp. (assembly GCA_031390545.1). Lineage (GTDB taxonomy): Bacteria > Verrucomicrobiota > Verrucomicrobiia > Chthoniobacterales > Chthoniobacteraceae > Chthoniobacter. Next base: position 58,975 of record JANMTP010000012.1, read on the forward strand.
TGAGCATTGACCTCCGCCTCGCTGAAGTCCACCCGGCGCGGCTGCGGTGAATCCACCAATTCCATCACCTCGCTGCTCACGAAACGCTGCGTCAGTTCCTTGCTCGCCGCCGGCACATCGTCTGGCTTTTGGATGAGGAGCAGGATCGCCGCAACCAACGCTGCGTAAATGAGCACGCTAAACGCCGTCTTAACCTCGCGCATAGCCCCGCCGGTCTGCGGATTGGTCATCTTCTTAATGCGCTTACGGGCCTGCTCGGGCGTTTCGCTTTTGGTCGTTCTCTCGTCTTCCTTGGGCAGCAGCGAGCGGTCGAGCTTGGCCCCGCAGTTGTGACAATAAACGCGTTCCGCTTCGTTTTCGTAACCGCATTGCCCGCAAGGGATGTTGGCCGCCGTGGCGGAGTCAGATTTCTTGGCCATGTGCTATTCGGGTTTCTTTTTCGGCGCCGGCTTGGGTTTTTCCGCGGCGGGTTTGCTTTCAGTTTTCTTCGTGTCCGCCGCTTTGGTATCCCCGGCCTTGGTTTCCGACGGGGCGGTATCGCTTTTGGCTGAGGCTTTATACCCTTCGCTGCGGTAGTCGGTGATGTAAAAGCCCGAGCCTTTGAAAATCAATCCCGCACCCGTGCCGAGGAGCCGCTTGACCTTTCCCTTGCCCCAAGCTTTTTGCTGGCAATGGCCCTTCGGGCAGGTGGTGAGCGCGGGCTCTTTCATCGAGTGAAAAATCTCGAAGGTCTTTTTGCACTTCTCGCACTGGTAATCGTAGGTCGGCATGAATGGGTGGGCGGCTTCCGCGGGGGGAAAAGCAGCGCGTCATTTAGCAGAGCCGTTCACGTGCCGCAATGGATTGTTCCCCTGCTCTCCGCCGTCCTTCTCCGGCGATAAAAATTCCTTGGCAGGTCCGGTTCTCTGCCAAGACTCGCCACCATGTCGTCCGCAGCGGTTCAGCCGCGCCTTTCACCCTGGTTGTCCGCCCTCGCCCTCGCGGGACTGTTTGGCGTGCTGCTCTTCTTTTTCACCCGGCACAACGGCTTTCCGGTTTATTACCACCTGGATGAGCCGGGTAAGGGCGAGCAGATCCTCTTCGGCCAGTACAACTATCATCATCCTCTGCTCTTGCTCGATACGGCCGGCCTGCTCCTCCGCGCCAGCGGCCTGCCGCGTACGCTAGAAAACGCCGTGCTCTGCGGGCGCTGGGCATCAGCGATCTTCACCGCGCTCGCCGTGGTGTTGCTCGCGCTCCTGGCCGGGCGGCGCGCGGGTTGGCCCGCCGCGGCGGCCTGCGCGCTGCTCATTCCCGCGCAACCGCTCGTCTATGAACTCGCCCACTATTGCAAGGAAGACCCCGCCCTGCTTTTCGGCATCAGCCTGGCGCTACTCGCGTTGGATCTCTTTCAGCGGCAACCGGACTGGCGCCGTGCGGCTTTCCTCGGCGCGAGCTGCGGGGTTGCCACTTCAGGCAAATACGTCGGCGTGATCACGCTCCTCCTCGCCCTACCTTTTGTTTTCCGCCCGGCCGGTGGGCGATTCCTCCGAGGCACCGCCTTCTTTGGTGCTTTGCTGACCGTGCTCGTCGTCCTGAATCTGCCGTATTTCCTTCATCCCGAAGCCTTGTTCAGCGGCCTCCGCTACGAAGCTCGGGAGATCGAGACCGGCGGTGGACAAGGGATCTCGCGGAAAATCCCGCACGCCTTCTATCTCGAAGTGTTCCTCGACAACTTCACCTGGCCGCTGCTCCTCGGTTTGCTCCTTTTCGCTGGCCGGCTCTTCACCGCCCGGCCGGGGCGCGCTCTCGAAGTCCTGCTGCTGGCTCTGCCTCTCGGCTACGTCGTGCTGCTTTCATTTGTTCCAAAAACCTCGCCGCGCTACTTCCTCGCCGTCTCGCCGTTGTTGGTCACCGCAGCATGTATCGGCTTCATGTCCGTCGCCGCATGGCTACCCGCGCGCCTGGCCCGGCTACGTCCTTGGTTGCCAGCGGGGCTGGCCACATTCGCCCTCATCCTGCAAGGCCAACTCACCTTGGCCACCGTGCGCGGCTTTCGGACCAACTCGCGGCAGGAAATGACCGCCTGGATTGCCCAGCATCTGCCGGAAAAAACCCTGCTCCTAGCCGAGTCTCGCCTTTACCTGAGCCGTGACGAAACCTGGCCCGAAAAGCGCCGACCCGATTTGATCGTCGAAGAGCTGGCCTTCGCCGCTGACGCCGGCACGCTGGCCGAACTGAAAGCCCGCGGCATCCGGCACATCGCCGTCTTCCGCTCCAACTTCTCCAAGCTCATGGCCGACGACACGTTCAAACCCGCCGACGGGCGTCAAAGCCAGTATCAGCGTCGCAAGGATTTTTACCGTGACCTCCTCGCCCAGGGGAAACTCCTCAAAAAAACCGGACAGGGTGAGGTCACGACGCTTAATCCCCGGCTGATGCTCTATCAGCTCCCGTAAGGCCGCCCTTTCTTTCGCGTCGGCTACGCCCACGGATCCAACGGTCTGTGCCGATGCCCCTTGACGCTCCGAAACTCAGCCCGTTTAGTCACGCGCTTTGAAAATCCCCGTTTTGATGTTGCACCATTTCGCCCTGCTCCTCCTCGTTGCCGTCTTCGCCACAGGCTGCTCCTCGCGCGATCCACGTTACGCCGACGGCACCGTGTATCTCGGCGGCTTTCACCAGTCGAACACCAGTGCACCGCGCGCCGCGAGCGATACCGTTTCCTACTGGGACGGCGACGGCATTTCCGGCTCGCCCTCCATCCGCATCAGCCTCGGCGAGCAAAAGGCCTACTTTTTTAAGGGCGGCGAACTTGTCGGCGTTTCCGCGATCTCCAGCGGACGCGAGGAGTTTGGGACGACCATGGGCAACTTCAAAATCATTCAGAAAAATCGCCATCATAAATCCAATCTCTACGGCGATTACGTGGATGCCCAGACGGGTGAGGTCGTGAAAAAGGACATCGACGTCAAAAAGGACAAGAAACCTCCTGGCACCGTTTTCGACGGCGCACGCATGCCATTTTTCATGCGCATCGTAGGCGGCATCGGCATGCATGAAGGGTTCCTCCCCGGCTATGCCGCCTCGCATGGCTGCATCCGCATGCCGGGCTACATGGCCGAGACGTTTTTCAACAACGTGTCCCTCGGCACGCCCGTCTCCGTCACCCACTAGACTCTCTCGTGCCGGTTCCGGAAATCTCGGTTGCTGGGGCGCACGCCCGCCTCACCGCTGCTGAACCACCGCGGCTCATCGACGTGCGCGAAGTGGAGGAGTTTGAATTGGCGCGCCTGGCCGGAGCTGAGCTTTTGCCGCTTTCGCAATGGCCAGCCATCGTCGCGGAGAAACTGACCGACCCTGCACAACCACTCCTGGTCCTTTGCCACCATGGCGGACGCTCCGGCCAAGCCACCGCCTTCCTCCTGCGGAATGGCTTTACGAACGTGACCAATGTCGCCGGCGGCATCGACGCGTGGGCGCAGGAAATCGACCCATCTATTCCGCGTTATTGACCGCGCCGGCGGTCTAAAACGCTACGCGCACCCCGCCCGAGACATTGTTCGAATCGTAGTTCGAGCGGCCGATTTCCCCGTCGTAGTAGAGGTAAGTCGCCGTGCGCTCATTCCAGAGCACAGCCACACCCGCGCCGACGAGCAAGCTGTCGCGACCAATCTCCGCCCCGGCCACGGTGAAAGTATTGCCACCGTGGGCAAAGCGGGAGTCGATCCCAAAGTCGTTGTCTCCGTATTCATGCTGCCAGGCCACGCGGAGTTCCGGCTTCACGATCGCTCCACCGACGCGCCACTCGTAGGTCGCCTTCGCGCCAAGCGTCGAACGAAAGGAGGTGCCGCCTTGGGACTCGTAGTCCAGCGGAGCGAGCGAGCCGTTTTCGCGGAAGCCGCTGAAGCCGATGTAGGTGTATTGCAGGGTGCCGATGGGGCCGAAAGTCAGGCCTTCGACCCTCTCGCTTTTAAAGTCATAACCGATGCCGAGCAGCGTGTTGAACTCACCGCCGCTCGTGCTGCCACTTGGGCTGCCTTCAAGCCCGCTGCGCCGGGTGTCGTAGCTGTTGTAGCCGCCTTGAATGGTGGCATCGACATAGAAGGCCTCGTTCACATAAGTCGCGTAAGCACCGATCTTCGCGCCGTCCACAGTGATGCGGCCGTCTCCAAACAGATCAGCGCTCGTGCGGGCGTAGCCGAGGTTCACACCGACAGCGAAGTTCTCATTGATCCGGTAGTCCGCACCCAACGTGAAGCCGCCAGTGACCATGTCGTAGCCGCTGGCATTGGAAGTCGTGCCGACTTTCACCCACTCACCAATCCCTGTGAAAAACGTGCCGTAACGGTTCTCGGCGGGCGGGCGCAATTCCTTGGCCGTCGCGCCGGTCAAGCCCGTCGGACCGGTGGCTCCGGGCACGGGCGGAAGTCCGTCGGGCGGGGGCGGCGGCGGCAGATCGCTATCGGGCGGAGGCTGAAGACCGGAGACGGACAGACCCGAAGCACTGAAGCCTTCGCGACCGGCTCGAATGTCCTCAAGACGGCGTTGCAGATTGGCGGTCTGCACGTTGGCCTGCGAAATACCGATCGTGTAGATCGCCTGCAATTCCTCAGCGGCGATGAGGTCGAAATCGTGCGGCAGATCCGTGAGCAGCTGATCGTTGAGGTAAGTGATCAGTTTTGTCTGCTTGGGATTATCCACGATCCGGTCAAGCGCGGTGGCCACCGAGCGTTGATTCGGGGTCAGGCCAAACTGCGCCGCGAAAGTTGAAAACGAACCCTGCACGCCTTCGAGCGAAACGGCGTTACTTTCATAGACGACCGCCGTCGTGACGATCGTGTCGCTGGTATTGAACGAATTGGTCACGTTCGTGAACTCGCCCGAAACTCCGCCCCCCGCGGTTAGGAAGGTCACCTTCTCGCCGACCTTCAGCCGAGCGCCATTGACCTGCGTCAGCCGCAGCGTGCCGGCGAGCTCTGCCGTCCCGCTGACTTTCACGAGGTCATGCTGCCCAGCCTGGGTGCCCGCGATTTCGATGACCAGCGTGCCTGCTGCGTTCTGCGAAAAATTGCCGCCGATGTTGAATGTGCCTGTCGAGTTACCGGGGCTGAATACACCCGCATTGACCACATTGCGGAAAGCCGTGCCCGTGCCCATCAGCGTGCCGGAGAAATTCACGAAAACCGTGGGGCTTCGCACGGAGCCATCCAGCACGAGCGTGCCGTTGTTGATGTTCGTGTTGCCGGTGAAGGTACTCGCACCGGTCAGGGTCAGCACGCCCGTGGTGTTCTTGGTGAGCTCCCCACCAGCGCCAAACTGGCCGTCTTTGATCACCCCGGTAAAATTGCCCCGCCCGACCGTCAGCGTGGCCGAGCCCAAACCTACAGTGCCATTCCCGAACAATGCGCCAATCGTGTCGTCGTTGTTACGCATTTCAAACCCTTGAAAAGTCGTCGGCCCGGCGATCGTCAGGCCGTTGCTATTCACAGTCACCGTTGAAGTGTCCGCGATCTGATTGGATCGGAAGTAATCGACCGCACCTCCGGGATTGACGAGCACGTCCCCCCGCACGGCCGCATCGACTCCAGCGGCTGCGTTTTTGTTCAGGACAAGAAAGACTGCATTATTGATCGTCGTCAGGCCCGTGTAGGTGTTGGCCTGCTCGGTCAGAGCATTGGCACCATAGAGTACCGCCGTGTAGCCGGTTGCGCCCGTGTGGCTGAAGGCGACACTACCGTTGCTGATCACTCCGCGAAAATTCAGCTGACCGTTCGGCGTCGAGCCGGAGATGACTGGCGCGCCGCCGTTCAGGTCGATGCCCCCGGTCAGGAAAATGTCGTTGGGTGCGGGTGCTCCAGCGGCGATCGTGAAGTTCCCGAGGACGGTGACGTTGTTGCGGATGAACTGACTGTTCAGCGTGCTGCCAAGGGTAGTGCCGCCGGAGATGATCAGGCGCCCCGTACCGAAACCCGAGTTGGTGCCCGCCGATGGGTCGATATTGGATAAAAGCTCGCCCTGCTGCAGGAGAGTATCGCCACTGTAGGTGTTGTTTCGTGTGACCGTCAGTCGGCCCGCGCCCGTTTTAGTCAGGCCACCCGCGCCGTTTCCTAGGATACCGGAAAGAAGCGTGTTCCCGGTGCCAGCCACGGTCAGCGTATTGGCGCCATTGCTTACATTGCCGCCGACGGTGAAAAGATTGGCCGAGTTATTTGTCCAGGTTTGGCTCGCGCCGAGAACCATATCCGGGTTTAGCGTCACTGCGCCGGAGCCACTATTGATCCTGACGCCGCCAGCGGTAGCGATGGTCAGCGTGTTGCCCCCATTGTCGTTCAACGTCACTGCGCGCGTCTCCGGCGCGGTCGGATCGTTGATCGTGAGGCTGGCAATCGACATGTTCGCGCCGAGTTCCATATTGCCAGGATCCGTGGCACCACTGGCCGAGAAAAAAACATCTGTGCCCGCGCCCGGGACAAGCGGCGTCATTGTGCCCGCAGGATCGGTCGCCCAATTGCTACGCGTGCCGTTGGATGCCGCCCAGACGTTGGGGTTTCCCGGCAATCCACCGAGCCAGTAGGCGTCGTTGAGCGGGGTTGCCGCGGTCACCTGCACGGTGATCTCCGTAGCTGTCGCGGACGGCGAGCTCACGGTGTAGTTTGTCGCATTAAGGATCGTCCCCAGCGTGTAGACCGTGCCGACATTCAACATGCTCCCGTCACCGCCCCTGAGCAGTGTGTAAACTCCAGTCGCCCCGGTAGCCACCGGCGAACCATAGACATTCAACGCAATCGTTCCGGGCGTAGGATTGACGTTGCCCGTGACTTGGATGCGAGTACTTGCAAATGTCGCGCCGATCGAGCCGCCGATCGTGGTCCCAGGCCCACTGTTCAGCGATAGCGCGGCTACGGTCAGCGGCGAATTGGCCGTCGCTTGGTATTCAAATCCGCCGCCCGTGGCCACGGTCACCGTGGCGGTCGGGGGAACCGCGGCGGTCGCGGGAATTGGGGAACTCTTTGCCGCGATAAAGCTGCCGCCGTTCACATTGATCACAGTGCTCGCGACGCGGCCCGTGACTCTCAACTCACCGGCGTTGACCACCGTCGGGCCGGTGTAGGTATTGACGGCGCTGAGTTCTGTTGTGCCGGTGCCGTCCTGACGAACGCCTCCCAGACCCGAGATAACGCTGCCCACAGTAAAGTCGTTGGAGCGATTGAAGGCCAGAGTCGCGCCAGCACTCGCGCTAATCGTCGGCGAAAGAAGCGATCCGGTCGTGCCGCCACTTCCGAGCTGCAGCGTGCCCGCGGAAATGGTCGTCGAGCCCGTGTACGTGTTTGCGCCACTCAAAGTAAGCGTGCCAGCGGTGTTCTTGGAAAAGTCACCGCTCCCGTTTCCCACTTCGCTGTCGCCAATCACGCCGCTGAAACTTCCCGCTCCCACGGTGAGGGTCCCCGCGCCGATTCCAACGGTGCCAGTGCCCATCAACGTGCCGATGGTGTCTGATTGATTAAACAACTCGAGCCCGGCAAACGTGCCCCCTGCAATCGCGCTGCCCGTGCTGTTCACCGTTACGGTCGAGGTATCAGCGATTTGGTTCGAGCCACCCAGGTAATCAACCACGCCATTGCCCTCAATCAGCACGTCGCCGACGATCTTTTCCGTCGCACCGAGGAAAACCAAAAATGCGCCATCGGTCACAGTCGTCAGTCCGGTGTAGGTTTTAGCCGCGCCTTCGTAGAGAAAGGCCACGTACGGCGAGATGCCATCGACGGGCGCACCGAGGCCGGTGGTCGCGAGCGTCACACCGCCGTTGCTGATCACACCGGCTAAGCCGATCTCCGATTGATTGACCGTACCGGTCAGGGTTCGCGTGGCGCCGTTCAGATCGATGGCACCGGTGAAATCAAGATGCGTGCGCGCTTCGATCACCAGATTCGTCGTCGGCGCGGTGATCGAGAGGGGATTCGCGATGGTCTGATTGTCTGCCAGGCTGCCGATGCGGGAGTTGCCGGCAATGACCAGCTGGCCGGTGCCAAACGGATTAGCGCTGCCATTGGCGAAGAGCTCACCCTGTTCCAGGCGGGTCACACCGGAATACGTATTGATCCCGCTAATCGTCAATCTGCCGCTGCCGGATTTGGTGATGCCGCCCGCGCCGCTGATCGTCGCGGAGTTTGAAAAGGTGACATCTTGCGGGCCAGTCACGGTCAGCGTATTCGCGCCCAGATCCAAATCTGAATTAATCGCCAAATTTCCGCTTGCCGCGGTAAAGGCCTGACTGCTGCCCAAGGTGATTGCCGCAAACGCAATCGTCTGCGGGCTCGCCGAGTTTACGGTGATGCCGCCATTGAGCGTAATCGCGTTGCCCGTGAGCTCAAAGGATTCTGCCGCCGGGAGAAACGTGAGCCCCGCAACGATCGCCGTGGCGTCGTTGTTTGGGGTCAATCGAAGTTGCCCACCGAATTGCAGGGGGTTTGCGAAATTTGGCAGCGTGTCCGCGTCCCAATTCAGCGGATTGCTCCACAGGCTATTCACCCCGCCACCGTCCCATGTCTGCCCCGCTTGAGCCAGGCTCGCCGCCGTGAAGAGCGCCGCGACAGAGCCAAGAAGCGGGCGGATGGAACGGCGGTTTTTCACCGTGGCAGAGGACGCGGATCTTGGGATGTGCATGGTAGCGAAGCGGAAATTCTGGGCAGAGGAACGGGCGGGCTTGCCGGGGGAGGTAGCACGCGTAGCGGCGGTTGAAAGCGCCGGGCTATTTGCCGGGCGAGGTGGGGTGAGTCAAAGGATATTTCACCAACTGTGGCGGAATTGCGTCGTCCAGCGCGTCGCCGCTAACAGCTTCCCGATTCCCTAATTTTCTACCCGGCATAGCCCCCGCGTTAAGAGCCCCCCAAGCTCAACGTGAGAGGTTGTCCTTTTGCGCCGCGTGAACGCGCGCCGCGACCTTCAGCCGCAGGGCGTTCAGCGCGATGAAGCCGGTGGCGTCATTCTGATTGTAAGCCTTCGTTGGGTCCGCCTCCATCGTGGCGATGTCGGGGTTGTAGAGCGAAAGCGGCGACTTGCGGCCGGCGGTGATGACGTTGCCCTTGTAGAGCTTGAGCCGCACTGTGCCGCTCACGTTCTTCTGCGTCTCGGTGATGAGCGCCTGCAACGCGTCGCGCTCGGGCGCAAACCAGAAGCCGTTATAAACCAGCGTCGCGTATTGCGGGATGAGCGAGTCGCGCAGGTGCATGACCTCGCGATCCATCGTCAGCGACTCCACCTGCCGGTGCGCGAAGTGCAGAATTGCGCCACCTGGCGTCTCGTACACGCCGCGCGATTTCATCCCGACGAAACGATTCTCCACGAGATCCACGCGCCCGATGCCGTGCTTGCCGCCGAGCTTGTTCAGCACGCGCATGATTTGGAGCGGCGAAAGGTAGGCGTGGTTTTCGCTGTCGAATAGAATCGCGCCTGCGCGTACACCCTCGGAGGGACGGTCTCCTGCACGTCCCTGATCCACAGCGGACGCGTCTTCTAGGGAAGTTTGGGACGCGCGGGAGCGCGTCCCTCCGATGTTAAGCTCCGCAAGCAGCGCATCCAGTTCGTGGTAGCCGATGCCCACGCAGTTTCCTTTTTCAAATACCAGCTCCACATGCTCCGCCTTGTCCGGCGCTTCCTCGGGCGAAACCGAGAGCACGTACATCTCGCGCGCCTTCTCCGCGCTGGCGTCGAACCACGGGTCCTCGAGGATGCCGGCCTCGAAGGAAATGTGTAGAAGATTGCGGTCCATGGAGTACGGCTTTTTCGCGCTCGCGAGCACAGGAATCTGGTTCTTCTCGGCATACGCGATCATCTCCGCGCGCCCCGGAAACTGCTCGCGAAACCGATCCTGCCGCCACGGCGCGATGACCTCCAGTTCCGGCGCCAGCGCCGCCACCGTGAGTTCAAAACGCACCTGGTCATTCCCCTTCCCCGTCGCCCCATGCGCCACCGCGTCCGCCTTCTCCGCGCGCGCGATCTCGACCATACGCTTGGCGATCAGCGGCCGCGCGATCGACGTGCCGAGAAAGTATTGCCCCTCGTAAATCGCGTTCGCCTGGATGATCGGGAAGATGAAATCGCGCGCGAATTCCTCGCGCAGGTCGTCGATGTAGCACTTACCCGCGCCCGTCCGCAGCGCCTTGGCTTCCAGCCCGTCCAGCTCCTCCTCCTGACCCACGTCAGCGCAGAATGCGACGATCTCCGCGGAGTAGGTTTCCTTCAGCCAAGTGAGCAGCACCGAGGTATCGAGACCTCCGGAATAAGCGACGACGATTTTCATAGGGCGCGCATTTGAGCGACGAAGGAGGGGCAGCGCACGAAGATTTTGGCGAACGGTTCGCGCCAGAAATTTTCGTGTCCTTCGCGTCTTGGCCGTGAATCCTCCGCTCATGAACGACCCACTCGAAGCCGGCCTCGTGAAAGCGGGTGTCGCTCAAGCCGAGCGGCATTTGTTCGTTTGCCTCGGGCCGGACTGCTGTGCGCCGTCCGAGGGCGAAGATCTCTGGGAGTTTGTAAAGCAGCGCGTGCGCGAAACCGGTCTGCGCGCGATGCGGACGAAGGCCGGTTGTTTTCGCGTGTGCACCGGCGGGCCGTGGCTGGTGGTCTATCCCGAGGGCGTATGGTACGGCGCGGTCACGCCGGAGCGATTCGAGCGCATCCTTCAGGAACACCTTCTCGGCGGGGAACCGGTGCGCGAGTGGATCGTCGTACGAAATGATCTCGGTCGCGGCTAAAGACTCGCTCGCAATTCGGCGAGGCGACGCTCCAGTTCCGCGGGTGCCAGATACGTCGTCCGCACCGCCCACCAGACACGCGCCAGACCGCGCGGCGCGATGAGTTTTTCCCGCAATCGCGCGACGATATCCGGGCGCTTATACGCCTCGAGAAACGCCTGCGAGCACGGCAGCCATTGCTCCGTCGGCAGGCGCCCACACAAGTCCTGCAAAAGAACGAGCAGATCATCCGCGTGCCGCTCTTCGGCGGGAAGCGAGCGGTGGTGGCGCACCTCAAAGTCGATCAACCGCGCGCGGTCCGCAGCCGCTTCATAGACAAAATTCCCTGCGTGCGGATCACCATGCGACCACTGCCCGCCAAGGGCGGGGCAGTGCCGCTGATGCGCTCGTCGCAACTCCCGCGCTGCGGCTACTAGCATGGACGGCGCAAGCGTCCCCGCATTTAGATGCTGCGAGAGATTTATCCCGGGCACCTCGTCCGCCGCCACCGCGCGCGGCCCCTCGGCAAAAGCGTGAAACTGTTCACCATGCAGCGCCAAAAAGCATTCGATTTCCCAACGCTGCCATTCCGCGAAATCGCCGAGCGCCTGAATGGGATTCCCCACTGTCCGGAAAAAACGATTGGCACAAGCCAGGACCAGTGGCGCAGACGCACGCCGACGTTTGATCCACACCGGTCGCCGGTCACGTAATTCCCGAGCCAGCGAGTTGATTTTAATGCGGTCCACAAGTGATCCGGCGGCGGAAAAGAGACGGCTCATCGCAACGAACCTAAATAGCGCTGGGTCACATACCAGCCCGCTTGCGCAAGTAATCATGTGCGCGGCGAAATAACTGCTTGGGATTTATTGCCTTTGCAAAACCCCGTCCGCTAGTATTTATGGAAATTTCTACAGCATGCGCTTCCGCGCCCTTCGCACAATCATTCTGTTGTTCGCCTTCCCGCTGCTGACGGCGACCGTCCTGGCTCAAGACGCCGTAACCCGCGTTTCGCCGGTGTCGCCGAAGATCCCTTTTCGCAACCTCGCGCTGAGTCGCGACATGAACTTGCGTGAAACGGGGCCCGTGACCACACCGGTTGCCACGACGCTTATTATTCGCCCCGGTGTGACCAAAGCTGCCTCTCCGGCAATCCCGACGCTCGTTAAAGTTTTACGTCCACTGCCACCCGGACCCCCACTTTCCACCCTGCCACCCACTCGGAAAAACGCCTCTCCTGCCATCGTCAAAACTACGCTCCCGCAGCCCGGCCCCACGCGCAGCGTTCTCCCTGCCCGCAGCGAACCACCCCTCAGTGCGCTCCCGCCCGGCGGACGCGACATCTCCCTGCAACCGACTACTTTCACGCCCTACGACCGCTATCTTGGCTCTGTTCGTTCCGTCATAAGCAATCTTGAAATGCAGGAAAGTTCGATGGTGCTCGCGGCGCGTTTAATGAAAACCGGGCATCGCTTTAGATACTGCGTTTCCGACCCATATCGCGCCGATCCGCCCACGGTGACTGAGACGCGCAAAGCGGGTGATTGTAAATCCAAGGCACTTTGGCTTTACGACAACTTGGGCGACGCCAATGCGCTTTTTGTCATTGGCAAAGCAGAAAAGCGCGCCCGAAGTAGCCACGCTTGGGTTTACTGGCGCTACGATGAGCGCTGGTGGATTCTTGATTGCACGGAACGCCGCGACCCTATCGCCGCAGACAGCGTGTCCGCGGATCGTTACGTGCCGTATTACTCTTTTGGCAAAGGTGGCGCGTACCGGCACAAGGCGACGCGGCTGATTCTTACGGGCGGTTTGCCCGCCGCCTCAAAGCCAGTCGCCGCCCTGCGTTAGCCCGTCGTGCGTAGGCCGCTGGCAATGGCATTGATGGAGAGGAGCAGTTCCGGAAGCATGGCCTCGGCTGCGGGAAGATCCTCCGCTTTGCGCAACGCGCGCCACCGCCGAAGGAGAGCAATTTCTTGGAAATGCAGCACGCGTAGTGCGTCTGCGCGCAGGGTGAGGGTCTTGAGCATGCGCGGACGCCTGCTCGACATCGGGCTGCCACGAAGCTCTTCGAGCATCATACGGGTGAGGTTCCACTCGTCCATGATCAGCGTCATAAACCGCTCGCGTAGATCCGGATCTTCGACGAGCTCCGCGTAGGCGCGCATGAGTTCTGGATCGGAGCTGGCGATGCTCGACTCGATGTTCGTAAGCACGTAATGGAGAAACGGCCAGGTCCGGATCTGCTCGCGGATCTCCGCAAGTTCATTCTTGGTCAACTCCTGCAAACCGGAGCCCGTACCAAACCAACCGGGCACATAAAAACGCGCTTGGCTCCAACTGAAAACCCACGGAATCGCACGAAGATCAGCCAGGCTCGGCTGACCCGTTCGACGCGACGGACGAGAGCCGATACTGCTGTGTTCCAGAGCGTCAATGGGCGTCACTTGCCGGTAAAACGCAAGAAAGCCCTCGGCGTCGAGGAGCCGCCGATAAGCCTTTTGGCTCGATTGCGAAAGCCGCTCCATCACCGGCGCAAGCGGCGGCAGCGTTGGCGCGCTCCGTTCGTGCTCGATGGTCGTGGTCGTGACACCGGCGACGAGAAGTTCAAGATTGTAGGCGGCCGTAACGAAATTCCCGAATTTCTGCGCGATGGTTTCGCCTTGCTCCGTGAGACGGATATCGCCACTGAGGGAACTATTCGGGAGCGCCTCAAGGAATCGGTGTGTCGGGCCAGCACCGCGACTCACGGTGCCGCCACGACCGTGGAAAAAGCGGATTCGTACCCCGGCCTCACGCCCCAAACTCGCAAGTCGCAATTGCGCTTTTTGCAAACCCCACTGACTAGCCACAATCCCTGAGTCCTTGTTGCTATCGCTGTAGCCGACCATGACCTGCTGAGTCAGCGGTAGGCGCTCGCGACCACCGTTCCAAGCAAGAAAATCCAGCGAACGTCGTGTGATCGGCTCCTCCAAAAACGCCCGAAGAATATCCGGAGCTGCTTCCAGATCGCCGAGCGTTTCGAAAAGCGGCACCACGGGGAGCACGCAAACCATCCCCTCCGGCAGCATGCGCGTCAGTCCCGCCTCACGGGCCAATACATAGACGATCAGCAAATCGGAAAGTCGCCGCGTCATGCTTACGATGAGCGCGCCAATCCCGTCTGAGCCGCAGCGCGCAATGTGCGTTGCCAACACTCGAAAACACCCTAACACCGCGTCGGCTTCGGGACCCGCAGAGGCGGATGGGTGCAGGAATGGACGGGGTGAACGCAGCTCTTTTTCCAAAAATCGTAAGCGCTCTGTTTCGCTCCACTCCTCCCACTGGCTGCCATCGATGCCCGACGCGCTCATCAATTGCGACAATGCTTTCGCGTGGAAAACAGAGTTTTGCCGGATATCGACCTGCGCAAGGTGGAATCCAAAAACCTGTAGTGCGCGCAAAACCGGACGTACATCAGAATCCGCCAACCGGTCAGCCCCGATTTCGCACAGGGACCCGTAAAGAACCTCCAAATCTCCTTTTAATTCCTCAGCAAATTGATAACGCCCACCACCTTCGCGCACTTGGGCGATTTGATGCGGAGCGATTTCGATCGGTAAACGCGCGGTCATCAGTTCGACATACTGCCGCCAAGGCTCGCCAGTGTTTGTCGCAAGAATGGCCGTCGCAGCCCCTCCCAACTCTGCTGCAAGCCTTTCCCGTGCTCGCACTAACGACGGCGTGGCCGGCTGCATCCATGACGAAAGACTCAGCTTCTCCGCCAATGCAGTCAACTGACGCTGCAAAACTACGAGCGCATTCGCGCGCAACCGCTCCAAAGATTCTGCGGTAACATCAGCGGTAACCCCAGGATGACCGTCTCGATCCCCTCCCACCCAGTTTCCAAAACGAATCTGTGGGAGACTTTTAATCGAACGCAATCGCTCGGAATCAAAACCTGTGGCACTCCACGCATACCGCAGTCGCGAGTCGATCTCCGGCAGCACAGTCGGAAATACCTCCCGCAAATAACTCATAATGTTGCGGCGCTCGTCATTCAGCGTCGGCTTCTCTAGGAGAATTTCACCAGTTCTCCAAAGGCGCTCCAGCGTCGCTTTGGTCTTTTCTCGGATTGATAACCGGTCCGCAGCCGTCAAGTTCTCCTTCTCCCTGGCCATCAGCAAAGCATACAGGGATCGATGCTGATCGAGCACCGCAAGTCGCTTAGCTTCTGTGGGGTGCGCTGTCAGCACCGGCTCAACACATATCTGGGGCAGTATTTCTGCAATCGTCCTCTCCGGCACACCGCCGCGCTTCAATTTCGCCAACCGCTCTCCCCAAAGACCTCGTTCGGCCGTCATCCCTTCGGTGGCTTCACGCAATGAGCGCATGCTCGCAGCAGCGTTCTCTTCAACCATGTTGAGAAGTTGGAACGCGATTGAGTAAACGAGACCCAATTGAGGTGGCAAACTCTCCGCGTCATGGCCATAGGGTGCCGGTCCAAACCAGGGCAGGTGCTTTACCAATTGAGTGTTGCCCAATTCGCTTAGAACCTCACCGAGACATTCGATAAGAAACTGCAGGTCGTGGCTAATTTTAGCGAAGCCGATGCCAACGTAGTCCGGTATAGAATTTCCCTGTGTCATAGATTTTTCCCTGACTTTTTCTGTCGATTGCCAAACGAGGGCGCAAGCAAAAGTCCATTCGGACACAAAAAAGGCCCCGCCTCTTGTTTCCAAGAGACGGGGCGTATTACTGGCGACGTCCTACTTTCGCACAACCTATAGATGCACTATCATCGGGGCTGCAGCGTTTCACTTCCGTGTTCGGAATGGGAACGGGTGGGGCCACTGCGCTGGGATCACCAGAAGTCTGACGAATTTGAGGCCACGATAAGGCTCTCTGGGAGGATTCTCACTGGGGGATGAGTCGAACCTCAAATTCACCAGACTTCTAGTGACTGAAACGTTTGATCAAAGAACAATACTGATTCTCTGACATCTACATACAGGGTTTCATTACAGCTCCAAGAGCTAAGTTTTAAAAGTCATATTCGACCTCCATAAGAGGAGGAGGAAATGACCAAGCCGGACGGATTATTAGTAATTCTCAGCTGAACACATTACTGTGCTTACACCGGAATCCTATCAACGTGGTGGTCTGCCACGATCCTTCGGGGAAGAGTCATCTTGGGAGAGGCTTGGCGCTTAGATGCTTTCAGCGCTTATCCTTTCCGAACATAGCTACCCAGCAATGCCGTTGACACGACAACTGGAACACCAGTGGTTCGTCACACCCGGTCCTCTCGTACTAAGGTGTGAACCCCTCACTCTTCCTGCGCCCACAGCGGATAAGGACCGAACTGTCTCGCGACGTTCTGAACCCAGCTCGCGTACCACTTTAACCGGCGAACAGCCGGACCCTTGGGACCTTCTCCAGCCCCAGGATGTGATGAGCCGACATCGAGGTGCCAAACCGAGTCGTCGATATGAGCTCTTGGACTCGATCAGCCTGTTATCCCTAGCGTACCTTTTGTCCGTTGAGCGATGGCAATTCCAC
>JANMTP010000021.1:0-658111 GCA_031390545.1 Chthoniobacter sp.
GTGTCCTCACCGCTCCGCAGGCGTCCGCACGCGGGCGGCGCGCTGGGGACAGCGCACCCCACTCGCTGCGTGAGCGGCTGGAAGAACTTCTCCGGCGCGGTGACATCAGCGCGATTCTCGTCGAGCCGGTTCAGGCACGGGGAGGCGTCCACGTCCCACCACCGGGCTTCCTGCCGCTGCTGCGCCGACTCTGCAATGAACACGGCGCATTGCTCATTCTCGACGAGATTTACACCGGGTTCGGGCGCACGGGGAAATGGTTTGCCTGCGAGCACAGCGGCGTGGTGCCGGACGTGATTTGCCTCGGCAAAGCGCTGACCGGCGGCTTTCCGCTCTCCGCCTGCGTGGGTCGCGCGGAAGTCATGGACGCCTGGCCCGAATCGACTGGCGAGGCGTTGCACACGAGCACTTTCCTAGGTAATCCGCTCGGCTGCGCGATGGCCCTCGCTTCCTTAGAACAACATGCTGATCCCGCGCTAGCCGCGGGGGTTCAAGAGCGCGGGAAAAAATTCCGCGCGGCGCTCGCGGCCTTGCGCTCCCCACTCCTCGGCGACATCCGCGGCTTAGGCTTAATGCTTGGTGCCGAACTCATTCAACCATCCGCCAATCCATCCCAGCCCGCGACCGCTCTGGCCATCGCCATCATTAAAGCTGCCCTCCGCGACGGTCTTTTCCTGCTCGCTGATTCACCGACCAGCAACGTCCTCAGCTTCACCCCACCTTTCACCATCTCAGACGACGAAATCGCCTTCGTCGTTGCCCGTCTTCAGGAGTATTTGACGTTCTTGCCCGGCTCCATCTCGTAATTCAGCGCCAGCCGATCAGTGATGTGCGGCTTGATAACGTCAGCGATGAATTTCATGTAGATGGCGTCGTCCTCAGTCATGGCCATCTTTTCCATGGATTCGAAATCGAGCGCCACGAAGAACGGCCACTCGGATTTCGGGTCAATGTTTTTGCCGCAACGCACACTGAGAATCTCAGGGATTTTCAACAACGTCATCCGCGTGGTCATCATCAGCTTCTCCAGCTTGGCGGGGGTGACCTCGGGTTGGAGTTTGCAGAGAGTGATGTGATGAACCATGGGAACCGATCAGCTCTTCCAGTCGAGCGCGCCTTTTTTGATGGCATACACGTAACCGACCGTGAGGATGCTGACGAAACTCAGCATGCTCCAGAAAATGCCGGCGCCATGCCCGGCAATGTGTTCGCGATAGACGACGGCCCACGGATACATGAAGACGATCTCGATATCGAAAAGGATGAAGAGCATCGCCACCAAATAGAATTTAACACTGAAGCGCGGTTGGGCCGCCCCCTCAGCGGGCATGCCGCATTCGTAGGCGGAATCCTTGGCCTTGTTGGTCTTGGCGGTCCTGCCAAGCAGGACGCTCACTCCGAGTGCCGACGCGGCAAAACCGATGGCGACGACTACCTGAAGAAAGATCGGAAAATACTCGCTCATATCCCTGGACGAACCCGGTAGAAAGACGCCAACTCAGGCCGCAGCCGCGGGGGTGGGCACTTTAGGCGGGAAGGTTTCCAGTGTCGCGAGTACCTTTGGGACGCCTTTATATTTTTTGGCTTCTTTCTTCACCATGCCGCGGGAAACCAGATTCTGAAGCTTTTCGTAAGCTCTCAAACGAAGCATCTCCTCACCACCGCTGGCCGCATTGCGGGCTTTCAGCTTCGCGTGGACGACCTCGAAGAGTTCCTTGAACTCAAAATTGGTCTTCGACATCAGCGCAGCGGCCAGTTCTTCAGTTACCAGATCAGGAAGCCGACGGGAGAAAGCGGTTTTCTTGTGAATAGGCATAGGGCGCGCAGAGTATCACAATTCGGCTCCCTCACGAACGAAATTTTCGCTCGACAGCAAGTTTGCTTATATCTCCGGCGCAGCAACTGTCGGCGCTGGAGTAGGTGGCGCGGGGGTGGGGGGCACCGGAGGAGTAGGGGCGGGAGGGAGGAGTGTCTTTGGATCGAGGCCCTCCTTGAGGCTGGCCTCGATGATCGGAAAGGCAGCCGCAAGCCCCCCTCCGATAGCCGCGACAAGCACTTGGTTGAAAGTGAGCGTTCCGGTCGATTCGATGAGCGTCCCTTCAGCAGTGACACTTTGAGAATAGATCGAGGGTGCGAGATGCCGGCTGATCGTCTCGGTGCTGGGGAGTTTGCCTGCGTCGAGGTATTGGCCGGCTTCGGGATTAAACGCCAGTGACATCGCGATAAAGGGACGAAGTGTCCCATAAGAACGCTCAAACAGAGTTTTTGAATCCAGATACCCGAAGCCCGAAGTTGGGACTCCAACGGTTTTGGCCGCGCCGGCGTAAGCTGGGTTTTGGCCGATGGCGTATTGACCGCTTCTCAGCCGCGCAAGCCCGACCTCGACTGCCACCGAGCTAAATCCCAGAACGAGAAACCTCTCAGTGAGTGCCAGCGCTGGAGAAACCGGTACCAGACCTTCCCCAGTGGGGCTCTGGAAAAGAGTCACGCCGCCTTCTTCTTTGCGGCCCCAAGCAGGCGTGCCGGGGGCAGTGCCGGTGAAAACATCCACAAAAGCACGCGCCTTCGCACCGTCACGCACATCGAGCGCCAGAAGCGCCGTCGGTTGGGGATCCTTTTGCCCCCAATCCACGACTACGCCCAGTTCTGGGCCGAAAGCCACGGTGAGGTCCGACCATTTCAGTCCTTTCTCGGCCAGCGACTTTTCCATCGCGCCGAGCATTGGCAGGTAGCCACCGACCAGTCCCGAAGAGTCCGGCATCTCGAACGTTTTTGGCAGCGCCAAGCCGTAGTAGAGGAGGGTGTCCACGGCACTGAGCGCCAGAGCATTGCGCGGGAGGGGCGGTTCCGCAGTGCCGCCGGGGGCGACAAGAAAAATAGTGTCCCGGACCTGCGCGCCTTCCAGCTTTGTGCCCCAAGCCACCGCTTGCATCCGCTGAAGCTCCGCCAGTTGCGCCGGTTCTATAGGCTGGCCACTCGCCTTGAGTAGTGAGGTGATCCGTTCCGTCAGCGACCCGAGTTGGCCGAAAACCACCATATCTCCATCCGCCGGCAGCTTGGCCACGGCCTTTTGGAAAAGTTCCTTTTTGCCAAGCGCATCGGGCGCTCCCGTAGGCAGGGCTGCCGCCGTCATCGTCGTCTTGAGCAGATCCAGATTATTCGAGACCAGATACCAGTCTTCCTTGAATGCTTCGGCGACCACCACTTCACCATAAGTGAAGGTCTCGACCTCGGTCCCACCGAAACTCACGATGTCCGATTTCCCCGCCGGCTGCGCCTTTTTCAGTTCCGCCCGCGGCTCGGCCAGCAGCGCTACCACCTCGCTCTTCCGTCCGAGGAAGGCGAAGCCCGCGATCCACTTGGGCTGCGGTCCGTCGATCGAAGTCACTGCGGCAAAAGCCTCGCGCGGTGCCAGCCGGAGGATCTGTTTCAACTTTTCATCCAGCATCTTTCCCGGGCCAGCCGCTGCCCGGGGCTTCTCCAAAAACTTCTGCAACTCCGGCTCCGCGAAAATTTGTGCCAGCCCGGTCTGGGGCCAGCGTAGCGCGGTCCGTGGCAAATTTGGCACATTCACGAAAAGGAGCGTTTCCCCAGGCACCAGCTGCGCGGCGGGGACATGCCGCCCGATGGTTTTCTTAAAAACGACGAACAGCGCAAACGCCAGAACGAGCAGCGCGACCAGTGCGAGGGAGGCTTTTTTCATGAAGAGCGGAAAGAGAACGCGGGAAGCGTGCCCGCGCGAGGGAAAGGTTAATCTTGGATTACAGACTGTGACCTTCGGACCGATCGCTCTTCCAGATGGGCACATCGGCTTTCATCCGATCGATGGCGGCGGCGAGAAAGCGTAGGGCTTCGCCGCGATGAACGGCGAGCACGCGGATGTAGAGAGAAGCCTCACCCACCGGCACAAAGCCGAGGCGGTGGATGAAGTGAACAGCTATGCACGGCTCCGCTTTCTGGAGTTCCGCAAACATGCGAGCGAGTTGGTTTTCGGCCATCGATTCGTAGGCAGTGTAGTGCAGACCGGACAACTGGCGACCGTTCTCAAGCTCTCGGACGATGCCGTAAAATTCCACCACCGCACCAATCTCACGGGTGGGCAACTCGAGGGGCGGGATGACGATAACGCCTTGGGTAAAAGTGATCGTGACTTCCATGGATCAGCCGCCGCTTACGGGCGGGATGAGGGCAAGTTCCCGGCCGGCGCCGATGGGCGCATCCCAGTCGCGGTATTCGCCGTCGATTGCGATGCGGCAGGCGGCGCAGTCGAAGGTCGGAGCGACGCGAGCGAGCAGTGCGCGCGGTGTATCCCCCGGGGCGCAATCGAAAACCCGCTCCTGAAAGCCGAGCACATCGCGCGTGTGAGCAAAGGCGAGGAGTTTCACTGGCATGCCGACGAGATACCCCGCCGCCGCTTGAAATACTATCAGGATGAGGGGGCTCGCGCCGGGCTTGCGCTCTCTACTCTCGGCTGAAAGCCTCCGCCCTCGCATGCCTGAACTTTCACCGCTCCACTGGCTGCTCGCCGTGCTCGGCGCGGTCGGCATTGGCGTGGCGAAAAGCGGTTTCTCGGGCGTGAGTATGCTTCACGTGCTGATCTTCGCTTCGCTCTTTGGCGCCAAGGAATCGACCGGGGTGGTGCTGCCGATGCTCATCGTGGGCGATATCCTCGCCGTCCGCACCTTTCGCCAGCACGCCCGCTGGGATTACATCCGCCGCCTGCTGCCGCCCGCCGCGCTTGGCGTGATTGCAGGTGCCTTCCTCGTGCAACGCATCAGCGAGGCCCAATACAAGCCGCTTATCGGCCTGATCATCCTTGCCCTTACCGCGCTGCAACTCCTGCGGCTCTGGCGGCCCGCGCTTTTCGATCATGTGCCGCACACCCGTTGGTTTGCCTGGGGCATGGGCCTGCTCGTGGGGATCACGACCATGCTCGCCAACGGCGCCGGTCCGATAGCCGCCGTTTACCTCATCGCTGTTTCGTTGCCGAAGTTGGAATTCGTCGGCACCAGCGCGTGGCTCTTCCTCATTATCAACTGCTTCAAAGTCCCCTTCAGCATCGCCCTCGGCCTGATCCATCCGGACACCCTGCTCCTCAACGCCCTACTCATCCCGGCCATCGTCGTGGGACTTTTCATCGGGCGTTGGCTCGTCCATCGCATCCCTCAGCGAATGTTCGACGCACTTCTGCTCGCCTTCGCGGGCCTCGCCGCCTTGCGGCTGATCGGTGTGTTTTAAGACTCGCGAGGCACCGCTCAGACCGGTATCAGCCCCGCATGCTTTTGAAATTTCTCGGCAAATATCGTGACGCCGGCCTGCTCATCCTGCGCCTCGGCCTTGGTGCGGCCTTCATCATCCACGGCCTGCCCAAACTTGCCGCGGGGCCAGAACGGTGGGTCGAACTCGGGCAGAATATGAGCTTGCTAGGCATAGATTTTTTCCCCGCCTTCTGGGGATTTATGGCGGCCTTCAGCGAAGGGATCGGCGGCATCTTCCTAATCCTCGGCTTTTGCTACCGCCCCGTCTGTCTGCTCCTCACTTTCACCATGGCCGTCGCCACACTCAGTCTGGCTGCGCCTAAAAACCGCGACTTCAGGACCTACTCCAACCCGCTGAAACTCGCCGTCGTCTTCTTCGGCCTCGCCTTCATCGGCCCCGGTCGCTTTTCGATCGACAAAGACTGAGATAAGCCTTGCGGCCCTCCGACCTCCCGCTACTCTCTGCGCCGCGGGGTGGAGCAGCCTGGTAGCTCGTCAGGCTCATAACCTGAAGGTCGTAGGTTCAAATCCTACCCCCGCAACCACTTTCTTACTCAGTGAGGTGCTCGTTTACAGGAAATCCACAACGAACTGCCGGGGCCGGTCAGGTCAAGATGCGCGCGTCTTTTCAGGGATGGGTCGTACGCTGCAGCTGCACAAGCACTCGAGCAATCACCTGAGGCTGTGGGGAAACTGAGGCCTAGTCGCGACAATTCCTAACACAGAACTCCCCAAGTATCATTTAAATGCAAATTCCCTCTTGGCTATCAGTAGCAATCGCCTTGGTGGCGACATCATTCTCTGACCCAATTCAGGCGCAGACTTTACAACGGGTCACGCAGGCTGATTACGGGAAAGCGGAGGATGGATCTGAGGTTAAGTTAGTCACGCTGCGGAACGCCAAAGGGATGAGTGCCGAGATCATTACCTACGGTGCGATCATCAAGAACCTGCAGGCTGCGGATCGAGAGGGGAAGTTCACTAACATCGTCCTCACGACGGATAGTCTGGAAAAGTTTCAGCGAGGTTTTGGTGGTGCTGCGGCCATCATCGGGCGCGTCGCCAACCGCATCGCAGGTGCTCAGTTTGAACTCGATGGCGTGACCTACCGATTGAATGCGAACGAGCGGAAAAACTCGATCCACGGCGGGCATAAAGGATTTGCCCAATCGGTGTGGGCGGTTGAAGGCACTTCCAGTAAGGACGGCGAGTCTTCGGTTCAATTGGGCTACCTGAGCAAAGATGGTGAAGAAGGTTTCCCGGGCAATTTAAAGACGTCCGTTATCTACACGTTGACTGACAATAATGAGCTGCGGATCGACTATGAAGCCGCGGCGGACAAGCCCACGATTGTTAACCTCACCAACCATGCTTACTGGAACTTGGCGGGCGGCGGGAGTTGCCTCGATAACATCCTCTGGATTCCCGCGGATAAATACACCCCGACAAATGACGAATTGATTCCCACGGGTGAGATCCTGCCGCTCAAAGGTACGCCGCTGGATTTTAGTGAACCCACGCGCATTGGAGATCGCATTCCACAGTTGAAGCCCAACCGAAATGGCTATGATCACAATTGCGTTTTGGACGGCGGCAGTGCGATGAAGCTGGCAGCACGACTAACCGACCCCAAGAGCGGTCGAATCATGGAGGTGCGAACCACCCAGCCGGCGGTGCAGCTTTATACCGGCAATCACCTCGGCAATACGGCGGTGTGCCTAGAAACGCAGCACTACCCAGACGCCATTCACCATCAGAACTTCCCGTCGATCGTGGTTCGGCCCGGATCGCCGTCGAAGGAGACCACGATCTTCACCTTTCTCACGCAATAGTCGGCGGTGCGGACAAGGGTAACTGTCGCCGTCTGCGTGAGGGAGATCGACTTTTCGCGGCCTAGCCGGACGGCGGGAAAAGATGACGATCAAGGGGTGTCGCGCGGGGCGGCGAGTTCTTTGAGGCCGTTGGCCGTGAATTCGGCTTCGGTATAGTTCACCCCGTGTTTGATCCGGGAGCCGTCCAACACGGTTACGGAATTTTGCCCGGGTCGCCGGATGGATAGATTGGCGGGAATTTGTCGCCCATCGACGCCGACCACGCGCGTGGTATCGATGCGGCGCAAGGCCTGGCCGGAGCTGGAATATTTCTCCACGCGCAGGGGAACGAGGCGGCGTGTATCGATCCAACTGCGCACGCTGCCGTAGATGGAGCGGCTGTTTTTGCCCGGCTTCGACTCGAGAATTTGGCAGGACACGCCATCCACTTGCTCGGTCCCGACGAGGGCTTGCTGATCCCAGGCGAAGAAATTTTCCACCATATCGGCATACGCCAGATCGCTGCCGAAAAGCGCGTCCTTCATGTCACCCGCGTCGAGTGTGCGGCTGGTATTGGGGGGAACAAAAAGGGCGCCGCCGGTCCGGCCAGCCGACCTTTGCAGGAGCACCGATTCTCCTTTGCGCTCCTTCGGCCAGAGCACCTGGTAAACGACTTCGGTGGAGCCCTTCGTCCGCCGCTGCTTGATCTGGAGCTGCAGGGTGGTCTCGGTTGCGCCTTTCACTTCGAGCCGCACGCGCGCGAGGGAATTTCCATCCTCCAACGTGGTGCTCAGCTTTGCAGCAAGTTCGGCGGCGGTTAGCGCGGGCGCTTCGGCCGCGGAGGCGCCGGGAGGAAAAGGTGTGCCCGCTACAAGCAAGCCCGCGACGAGTGAAAGGAGAAGTTTCATAGCTATCTAATCGGCTCGCGAGGTGGCGGGGGATGTCAGCCTTGTAAGGCGTGGCTCGGCGAAAGGCGCGAGCTCCTCCAAGCCGGGTAAAGCCCGCTGAGCACCCCGACGATGACGGCGATGCCTACGGCGGACGCGAGGAGCGTGGGGTTCAAATCTGGCTCCAACAGACCGCGGATGGCCGGGGTGGTTTCGAGCACTTTGACCCCGAGCACGCCGAGCACCACGCCCCCGATGCCTCCGAGGAAGCCGAGCAGCGCCGATTCGAGCAGGATCATGCGAAAGATGCGGCTCCGCTTCCACCCGACGGCAAGGAGGATGCAAATCTCCTGCGTGCGCTCGAAGACGGTCATGAGCATCGTGTTCATCACGCCGAGTACACCGACGAGCACGGCGAGCAGCGAGGTGCCCCAACTCATGGCGTTGATCATTTTGTAAGCCTGGCTGTTTTGAATGTGCTCGCTGGCGATCACCGCGCGGGCTTCGGGGATGAGGCGGGTAATTTCGGTGGAAAGCTGGGTGAGTTGCTCCTTCGAAGTGCCAGGCGTGGCCCGCACGTCGATGATGTTAATTCTTCCTTCGTTGCCCGTGATCTTCTGCATCAGCGGCAGAGACAGAATCACCGAACCATTTTCCACCACCGCGCCGCCGTCCACGATGCCGACCACGGCCAATTCCTCGGTTTCAAGTTGCAGCGTGTCGCCGACTTTTTTCTTGAGCACTTCCGCTGCGGTCTTTCCCAAAACTACGGCGGGTTCGTCCGCGCCATTCGGCAAGCGACCTTCGGTGACTTTCAGATTCTTCCAACTAAACCCGCCCCATTCCCGCGCGGAGATAACCATCATGTCGGCGCTTTCGACGCTCATCAGCTCGACATAAATCGCGCAAGTCTCGGCGAGGTTTGGTAGCGCAGTGATGCGGTTGCGCACCTCCGCGCTGAACGGCTTCGGGGTGAGCGCGCTGCCCATGCTGCTAACCACGATGTCCGTGCCGCGCGACTTCATCCCCGTTTCCCAACTGGTCTCAAACCCGCGCGAAATACCGACCAGCGCGACGACCGCGGCGATCCCGATGGAAATGCCGACGAGCGTCAGACCCGTGCGCACCGGGCGCCGCATCAATCCGTGCACGACGATGGTGAGAAAAGTCATGGTAGTTTGGGCTCCGAGTGGTCGTTCAGTTCATCGGAAACGATCCGGCCGTCTTTCATGGCGATGACCCGCGTGGCCTGACGTGCGATGCCCAAATCATGAGTGACGAGCACGAGGGTGATGCTCCGCTCGGCGCGCAGGCGGACGATGAGTTCCATGACCACGCGCGCGTTTTCACTATCCAAGTTGCCGGTCGGTTCGTCGGCGAGCAGGACGGATGAACCGTTCGCAAGCGCACGGGCGATGGCGACGCGCTGCCTTTCGCCACCGGAAAGCTTGGCCGGGAAATGATCGTGGCGCTTTTCCAAGCCGACCGCTTTGAGCAACTCGGTCGCCCGCTCCTTGCGCTCGGCAACGGAAAGGTCCGTCTCGAACATGGGAATCTGCACATTCTCGATCGCGGTGAAGGCCGGGAGGAGATGGAAAGATTGGAAGATGAAGCCGATTTCCTTGGCGCGATAGGCCGCCAAATCCGACGAGTCGGGCAGCGACGTGCCGCGATAGTTCAGCGTTCCTCCGCTCGGCCGATCCAGTGCGCCGAGCATTTGGAGTAGCGTGGACTTCCCGCACCCGCTCGGCCCGACGATGGCCACAAACTCGCCTTCCACGATGCGAAAGTCCGCTCCCCGCAAAGCCTGCACCTGGCCTTCGTCGTATTCCTTTTTAACGCCAATGCCTTCAAACACGCAGGCGGCGTCAGGGCGAGGCTCGGTGGCGTTCATACGGTTTCAGCGGGCGTTCGCCATTTCGGGCGGTGCGGCTGTCTGGGTTTCGCGCCACTGAGCGCCAACGCGTGGGTCAGGCAGGTTTTTCAGCAGATCGGCCAAGGCGTGTCCATAGCTGCGAAACGGTTGGCGCTCTTCGGGAGCCTTCGGCATAAGCTCGGCAACATGGCCGGGCAACTCCGCGTGCGGAAGTCCGGAGAAACGGTGATGAACGCCGTGAAATGGCTCGTGCAGCAGAGTGAACGACACCACCCGGCCGAGCCAGCCATCGGCGACGATGCTCCGCGTCGAACCGTTGATCGTGGAGCCAGTCATGCCGACGTGCTCGATGTATTTGCGCACGCTCTGCATGTTCGCCGCGAGGCTGCCCGGGATGAAGTGCAGCCACAGGAAATAGGTCCAGGCATCCAACCAAGCGATCGTCCCGAGAGTCACTGTCCAGACGAGCGCCATCAGCGCGTATTCCTGCCAAATGCGGCGGCGCAGTTTCTCATTCCGGATGGGCGAGCCCGCGCGCAGGAAAATACGGGCGAATAAAAATGGGGTGAAGAACATGCCCATCGTTAGTTCGAGAAAGGCCGCCCAAACGCGGGCTCCACGCGACATCTTTGGATCGGTGAACGGCCACAACTCCTCGTCGCGCTGCGTCGCGAGATGCGCGTGATGGAGTTGATGGGCGGCGCGGTAGAGGCTGAAGCTCATCAGGCTCATCGTGCCAATGAAGACGCCATCGATTTCGTTGAAGAGGCGATTTTTCCGCAACTGCCCATGGGTCGCTTCATGAAAGCCGATCAGCATGCCGTGCATGAGATGGCTGGAGAGGAGAGCGAGCGGCACCATGAGCCAGTAATTCCCGTAATATACGGCGAACCCGAGGGCGATCTGACTGCAATAGAAAGTCCCGGACACCAGTTGGAAGGCTCCGCGGCTGATCCAATGCGGACCTTGGACCTCGGCGGGAGCATCTGAGAGGTTCATGCTGCTCATCGCGTTGAAGCTTGGAGGGCGGCCAAGCGATTTTCAGGTAGCTGTCCCGCGCCAGCCAGCACCGCTTCAAAGGCGCGGGCCAGATCCTCGATCTCGGCTTGCGGAAAGAGGCTCGGGCGGAAAAGCCAGACCACTTCCAACTGATCGCCGTCTTCGGTAATTTCGCAGGCCAAATGGAAACGTGCGGTGCCGGTCGAACCCATCCGTAGTTTCGCGGACAGCCCGGGCAAGACGAAGTCCGGGATTGGGTGATTTTGCAAAGCAAAGCGCACCTCGAAAACTGGGTTGTGCCCCGGGCGGGCCGGATCGCCGAGCGCCTGCACGAGTTCGGCAAAGGGCATGGCGTTCGCGAACGCATCAACGGCGGTTTGATGCACGGCACGCAGGCTCGCGGTGAATGGGCGGTCACGATCCACCTTCGAGCGCACGGGAACGATCCCGGAAAAGTAGCCCATCGTTTCCCGGACAATCTCCTTCGCGCGATTCGCCACCGGGGTGCCGACAATGATGTCCTCCCGGCCCGTCCAGCCCGACAGCGCGATCTGAAAGGCGGTCAGCAGCGTGCTGTAAAGCGTCGCCCCGTTACGACGAGCCAGCTCCCGGGAGGCGTTGGCCAGCTCGGCCGGAAAATAAGTCGTTAGCTTGTGATGAGGGCCGGAGGCGGTCGCCGGCCCCCCGAGATCGCTCCACAAGCGCGCGCTCCCCGCGAGCTGCTTTTTCCAAAACGCGGCGCGCGGCTCGAGTTCCGCCGGCTGCCAGAATGCGCGCTCACTTGCTCCCCAAGCGGTGTAAGAAAGCGGCACCGGCGGAAGCGGATCGCGGACGCCACGCAGGCCCTGCAGGTAGGCTACGATCAAATCCTGGAGAAACACGCCCAGCGTCCACCCATCGGCGACGGAGTGATGAATGGCGAAAGCGAGCACGTGATCGTCAGCGGCAAGCGAGAGGAGTTCGACGCGGTAAAGAGGCCCTTGCAGAAGGTCGAATGGTTCGCGAAAAATCTCCTGGGCAATCGCTTCCACGGCCTCCGGCGAACGTTCAGCCGAAGACAGCTCGCGAGCTCGGAAATTGCCCGGTGCATCTTTCCGAATCATCTGCAAAGGGCGGTCTTT
Source organism: Chthoniobacter sp. (assembly GCA_031390545.1). GTDB lineage: Bacteria > Verrucomicrobiota > Verrucomicrobiia > Chthoniobacterales > Chthoniobacteraceae > Chthoniobacter. Next base: position 11,953 of record JANMTP010000021.1, read on the forward strand.
GCCCGGCAAAAACGAAACCCGCAACGCTTCCTGCCGCTGCACCACCTGCGCGAGCGCGGCTTCGCAAGCCTGCGGGGTGAGGGCACCGCGCACCTCGATATTACAACAGATGTGATTCGCCATGTCCGCCACCGCCACCGGTGACGTCTCCCACAACTCGCGCTGCGGAAAAGTCAGCGGCTGGAGATTGATTTCTCCATTCTGCAACCGCTGCTTCAGAAGTGCGCGTTTGTCGGCGGACATCAGTTTTTCAGCTCATCGGAGACCGGTTCGTCACCCAGCAGTTGGTCGATATCCGCGTCGGATAGTGCGTCCAAATCCACTTCCTCTACCGGAGCCGTTTCGATCGGTTTGATTGCGCCGATCGCCGTGGTCGCCACAGTCTTCCCGCCCATATGGCCGGCAATGAGCGTGGCGATCTGGCCGATGGTCCGTGCACGCATCAGGCTGGTCGGCGGAAGGGCGACACCGATCGCGGCTTCGAGCGAGTTTTCGATTTCGACACCCATCAACGAGTCGAGCCCGAGGTCGGTCAGCGGCTGGTCGTCGCGCAGACTGTCCGGTTTCACGCGCAACACGGAGCCGACAACTTCGCGCACGGCCTGGCAGATGACCGCCTCCTTTTCTTCCGGTGCCGCAGCCTCGATTCTCGGACGCCAGTCGCCAGTCGCTCCGCCGGTTTCCTGACCTTCCACGGCGGAGAGAATGCGCTCGAGCAAGGGATTCTCCTGCATGCTGCGGAAAAATTGCCGCCACTTGGCCCAGTCCACGCGGATCGCCATGACCTGCGTATTGCCCGCGACGAGTGACGCTTCCATGAGGGCCATGACTTCGCCGGGTGAGAGCTCCGTGGTTCCCTGCCGGGAGAGGAATTCTGCGACGCGCTCATTGCGGGCCACGTAGCCTTCGCCACCAAGCACGCCCCAGTTCATCGTCAGCGCGGGCAGGCCGAGGGCGCGGCGGTGGTAGGCGAGCGAATCGAGGAAGGCGTTCGCCGCGCCGTAATTTCCCTGCGCGGGATTGCCAAAGATGCTGGAGACGGACGAATACATCACGAAGCAATCGAGGTTCATCGCGCGCGTGCCTTGATGGAGCAGCCAGGCGCCGTAGGCCTTGGGCGCGATGACGGTGCACATCCGCTCCCGGGTGAGCGCGGAAAGTGGCGCGTCGTCGATGACCATCGCGAGGTGGAAAAGGCCACGCAGCGGTTGATCACCTGCGCGGATCTCGGCGAGCAGTCGGGACACATCCGTCGCTGAGCCGGCGTCTGCTTTCACGATGCGCACGGCGATCCCGCGGTCGCGCAAGTTTTGCACGAAAGCCTCCGCGTCCGGCGTGGCCGCGCCGCTGCGGCTGCTCAGCACGAGATGCCGCGCACCGCCTTTGACCAGCCATTCGGCAAGGACTTTGCCGAAGCCGCCAAAGGCGCCGGTGATGAGGTAGCAGCCATCCGGCTTGATGGAAAAGGGCGCGGGCAGAGCCTCGCCACGGCGGGGGACAAACGGCTGCGCAAAGTTTACGAGGACTTTGCCGATGTGCTTGCCGCCGGCCATCAGACGGAATGCGGCCTCCACGCGGTTCGCTGCGAACGAGCGGAAGGGCAGCGGACGCAGCGCGCCGGTTTCCACCAAAGCAGCGAGTTCGCCGAGCATCTGTCGGGTCAAAGCTTCGTCGCCGTGGAAGACCGCATCCATCGCAACCACATGGAAGGAAGCGTTGCGGCGCAGCGGCCAGAGCGGGATGCGCGAGTTTTGGTAGATGTCGCGCTTGCCGATTTCGATGAAGCGGCCGAATTCCGCGAGGCAGGAAAGCCCCATCGGAATCGCTTCGCCAGCGAGCGCGTTGAGGACCACGTCCACTCCACGGCGATCGGTCAACTCCATCACCGCTTCCGCAAAATCGCCGCGGCGCGAATCGATGACATGCTTCACGCCGAGCGTTTCCAACAGCTTGCGCTTGGCCGGGCTCCCAGCGCTGGCGATGACAGTTGCGCCGAGGTGGTGCGCGATCTGGATCGCCGCCATGCCAACCCCGCCTGCGCCCGCATGCACCAGCACGCACTCGCCGGCGCGCACCCGCGCCACATTTTTCAACGCGTGCCACGAAGTCAGGAAGACGACCGGTAAAGTAGCGGCTTCTTCGCACGAGAGCCCCGGCGGAATGCGGCAAATATCGCCACCGCGCGCGAGCGTTTGGGTGGCCAAGCCGAAGACCGCGAGGCCGAAGACGCGATCGCCCGGCGCGACGTGGGTCACCCCGGTGCCGACGGCGGTGACGATGCCGCCGACTTCATCGCCAAAGATGCGCGCATCCGGCGCTTCGCCAGGGTAGAGCGCGAGGGCTTTGAGCACATCGCGGAAGTTCATGCCCGCGGCGTGCACGTCGATCAACACTTCGCCGGGGCCGCACGGTGGCAGCGCAAACGGCGCGAACCGCAGCGTGTCGAGATGGCCACGTTCGCGCGACTCCAGCCGCAGCGGCACCGCGGGATTGAGCGTCTGCTCGAAGGACGGACGGCCGCGACCCAGGCGCTGGACGTAGCGCGCTTCGCCCCGGAAAGCGATTTCACGTTCGGGGTCGGTGCGCAGCAATTCGCTCCAAAGCAGATCCACATCTCCCGCGGAAGCGGTTGCTGGAAGATCCACTCCGCGGCAGGCAAAATTGGAATGCTCGTTCAGCATCACCCGCAGCAAACCAACCGCAGGCGCTTGGGCGACGGCGGGCGCGAGCTGCTCGCGGCCCACTGGTTGGGCGCCGCGGGTCACGGAGTCGATGCGCAGCCTGGCCGTCGGCATGACCGCATTGAGCGCTTGCGTCAGGTGGAGCAAAGCGTCCGTGCCCATCACGACGTCGTCGGGCGCGACTTGCGCCGGCGCGTCCACATTCCAAAGATAGACGATGCGTTCCAGCGGAGCGTCGTCCAGGAACGTCTGGAAATACTCGAGCCAATCTTCGGGCACTTCCGCGCGCAGCGTGAAAGCGTCATCTTCGGCCGCGCCAAAATTTGCTCCGCGATGCACGACCCGGCAGCGAGAGCCGGCGCTGCGCAGTCGCGTGGCCAGTTGATCGCCCAACCCGGCTCGGTCCGCGAAAACGAGCCACGAAGTTTCGACCGGTGTCTCGACGACGAGTTCCGGCGCTGGAGTGGGTTGCCAGGATTTGCGCGCAAGCAGGCCGATCTGTCCCTCATCGCCGGACGGCCCGATGAGTCCGGGCAGCGAAGCCGTTTCACCAAAACCTGCTTCCTGCAAAACCCGCTCCCACGTCGCGCGCGGCAGCAGCGGCTGGTCTGGCCGTAGTTTGCGGTCGGTGAAGCGCCACCACCCGCTGGTCAGGCCGAAGACGGTTTCCGTCCAAAGTTGCGGCGAGGCCGTGTCCATGAAGATGAGGCTGCCGCCCGGCACGAGCAGCTCGTGCACATGCCCGAGCGCGACGCGCACATCGCTTACGGCATGCACGACATTGGTGCCGATGATGAAGTCGAAGCTGCCCGCTTCGAACCCCTGAGTAGTGCCCGGCTTTTCGAGGTCGAAGATTTTCGTCTCGACCTCTGGGAAGGCGGCCAGCTTCTGCATGGCGCCGGGGAAGAAGCCCGCGGAGACATCGCTGAAGGTGTAGGAATGCAGCCCGCGCGTGAGCAATGGCAAAACCTGCGAACTCAGACCGCCCGTGCCGGCACCGATCTCGAGGATGCGGAGGCCGCGACCTTCCGGCAGGTGGCGTTCGGCTTCCTGGACCGCGGCGGCGATGGCGGCGAGCCAGTGGCTGGTGGAAAGGCCGTCGCCGTAAAACTGATCGAGCAAATCCGCACCGGCGGCCGCGAAGAGCACTTGGACGGCGTCTTTTTCACCGCGGAGGATCGGACCCAGTTCGGCGCAATTGCCGGCGCAAAGCAGCGCCTCAGGAAGGTGTCCAGAATGGTGCAGGACAAAGGAGCGCAGTGCGTCCGTGGCGGAATCTGCAGCCGGCGCAAACTTGGCCGTCGGCCGGTAGCCGGTGGCTTGGCGTTCCAACAGTCCGCGTTTCACCAGGGTGCCCATCAGCCGCTCGAAAACGGGCTGCATCGGGACCGTGACGCGCAGCGATCCTGCGGTGAATTGGGCGTTCGCCGTCGCGCCCATTTCGCGCAAGCCGCGGGCGAGGTGGACCGCAGCGAGATCATCGCCCGCAGCCATCCCGGCTTCGAGGACGGCCCGCCCGCGAGTCGCGATGACTGCGTCGAGCGCCTGCCGCGCGGCGGCTTGCAGACTTGCCAAAGGCCGGGGCTCCCCCGCCAGCGGGCGAGCGGTGCTGGGCGTACGCTCCCAATCCACATGATAAACGACGTCTCGCGTGCCGCCCGAGGCCCCGGCACGGCGGACGCCGGTGACGCTGATGGCGCGGAAGCCATCGACAAGAACGCACGGCTGGCCCGCCTCGTCGTAAAGCCCGATGCGGCCTTCCACGAACTCGCTGTTGCACTCGAGCACGCTGGCGCGAACGCGGCTGGTCGCACCCGGGGATCGCAGGAAAAGAATTCGGGCAAAGCGCACCGGTAGCTTCATGCGCGAGCGACGGTCCTCCACGGTCGCCGCGCCCGCGGAAAAAATCTGCAACGCACCGTCGAAGAGCACGGGATGCAGCGGATATTCGCCCGCCCGCTCGGCGATGCCGGCGGAGAGTGAAACCTTGCCGGAAGATTTCCCTGCGCCGGTTTCCAGTTCGCGAATCGGTCGGAACTCTTCGCCATACCTCAGGCCGAGATCGCTCATGTAACGGTAGAAGCCTTCGACCTCGACCGCTTCGCTCTCAACCGCCGCGAGCGCCGAGGTTGCGAACGGAGATTCCGTGCGCTCCCCGCGCATCGAGCCGACGACGTGTAAGGACCACGCGGCTCCCTGATCGAAGCGACTCTGAATCGCGAAGGTGCGTTCGTTGGGATCGTAGGAAAGTTCGAGATGAACACCCGACGCGGGTTCCGGGAGGATGAGCGGCTTGCGGATTTCGAAGTCTTCGACCACGAACGGATGTCCGGGGAAGAGCTGGACGCCGGCTTCGAGGACCATATCGACAAAAGCCGCGGCGGGAAAAATGACGTGGCTATCGACTTTATGATCCTTGAGGTAAGCCATGTGTCGGCCATCGAGCCGCGCCGTCCAGGTCGGCGTCGCCCGCGGCAGGCGGGTATCGAGCAGGCCTTTGCCGCCGGAGCCGAGGCGACCTTCGCGCCAGTCGCTCGCTTCGCTCCACCAGCGGCTCTTGTCCCAGGCGTAAGCCGGCAGCGAAAGCAGCCGGCGGGAAGGAGACATCGCGGCGAAGTCTAGCGACACGCAGGCGTGGTGCAGCTCCAGCGCGGTTTCGAGGAGCGACTCGTGCTCGCGTTCGCGGCGCGCGGAAGCGAGCACCGGCGCTTTACCCGGTTTTCCGGCCAGACATTCCTGAATGGAATGCACGAGTGCGGGATGCGCGCCGATCTCCAACCAAACATCCACGCCGAATTCCGCGAGCGCGGCCACCGCGGGCGCAAACTGCACCGGCTGGCGCACGCCGCGGCCCCAGTGCGCGGCGTCGCAAGTCTCGCCCGCACAGCGTTCGCCGGTGACGGTGCTGAAAAACGGGGTCGCATCGGGCTGTGGTTGCAGATCGGCGAGAGCTTCCTCCAACTGTTCGGAAGCCGGCTGCATGAGCGGGTGATGGAACGGATGATCCACGCGCACGAGACGGGCGAAAATGCCCTGCGGCTCAAGTTCCGCGAGCATGGCTTCGAGCGAAATGCGGGCCCCGGCGAGGGTCAGCGAGCGCGGGCCGTTGAACGCGGCGATGGTCACCGTGCGGTCGTGGCGGGCGATGAGCGCCCGCGCTTCATCCTCGCCCAGACCAACGGCCAGCATGGTGCCTTCGTCGCGGGCGCAATCGCCCATGAAACGCGCGCGCAAAGCGATGATGCGCGCACCTTCCTCCAAACTAAACACGCCGGCCACGCAGGCGGCGGCGATCTCACCGACGCTATGACCGACGATGGCCGCCGGCTGCACGCCCCAGGATTTCCACAGTTCCGCCAAGGCGACTTGCATCGCGAAAATCGCGGGCTGCGCGATCTCGGTGCGATGCATCTGCGAAGTCGCTTCGGCGCGGCCGAGTTCTTCGAGCAGAGAAAAACGTGCAAACGGCTGCATCGCGAGCGCGCAACGTTCGATGATCTGCCGGAAGACGGGCTCGTGCTTCATCAGCTCGCGGCCCATCCCCCACCACTGCGGCCCCTGCCCGCTCATGACGAAGGCCACGCGCGGCGGAAGCTCCGGGCGCGGGGAGAAGCCGGAGCGAACTTTCGGGCTCTGCTCTTTGATCGCGAAGCCGTCGAGTTCCTGCACCAGCTCCTTCATCGAACCAGCGACGACGGTCAGCCGATGGGGGTGATGGTTGCGGCGCGCCCCGAGGCTATAAACCAAGTCGGGCAGCGTGGGTGAACTGCCATTGGCGTGCGAGCGCTCTTCCAGCCAGGCTGCGAGGCGCAAGGCCGATCCGCGCAAGGCTTCTTCCGAGCGCGCCGAGACGGTGATCGGCCAGGACCGCTCGGTGTGCGTGGTGGTGTGCTGCGGCTGATGGTGCGCCGGCACTTCTTCGAGAATGACGTGGGCATTGGCGCCGCCGAAGCCGAAGGAATTGACGCCGACGAAGTGCGGACTGTCGCTTTCGGGGAAGGCCTCCAAAGTCGTCGGGACGCGCAGTTTTAGCGCAGGGAAATCGATGTGCGGATTGGGCGTTTCGAAGTGCAGGCTCGGCGGAATCTGCCGGTATTGCAGCGCGAGCACCGCTTTCACCAGACCCGCGACGCCAGCGGCGGTTTCCAGGTGCCCGAGATTCGTTTTTACCGAGCCGATGGGGAGCGGCGCGTCTGACGGGCGATCCACGCAGAGCGCTTCCGCGAGGGCGTGGGCCTCGATGGGATCACCGACCGCGGTGCCGGTGCCGTGCGCTTCGACGAAGCTGATCTGCGATGGCGAAATGCCGGCGTCCACACACGCATCGCGCACCAGTCGCGCCTGGGCTTCGGTGCTGGGGAGCGAGATGCCGTTGGTGTGGCCGTCCTGGTTGGTGGACGTGCCGGCGATGATCCCTTGGATCGGATCGCCGTCGGCGATGGCCTGGGAGAGCCGTTTCAGCAGCACCATGCCTGCGCCCTCGCCGCGGACGAAGCCATTGGCCGAGGCGTCGAACGCTTTGCAGTGGCCGTCCGGGGAGAGCATCGAAGCTTGGGAGAAGCCGATGAAACCGCCGGGCGTGATCATGACGGTCACGCCGCCGGCGAGGGCGACGTCGCCGCGGCCCGCGCGGATGTGTTCGCACGCCGCATGCACCGCGGTCAGGGCCGACGAACATGCTGTGTCCATCGCGATGCTCGGCCCGCGCAGATTGAAGCAGTAGGAGATCCGGTTCGCGGCGATGCTATGCGCGCTGCCGGTCGGCGAGTGCGGGCTGATGCCGGCGGAATCCCACGGTGTGCCCTGAATGATCTGGTAGTCGTTGTGCGAGATGCCGACGAAGACGCCAAGATCGGTGCCCTTCTCGAAATCGAGCACCAAGCCCGCGTCTTCCATGGCTTCCCACGCGGTTTCCAGCAGCAACCGCTGCTGGGGATCGACGTAGGGGGCTTCGCGCGGCGAAATGCCGAAAAACTGCGGATCGAATTGATCGATGTTGTCGAGAAACCCGCCCCGCTTGGCGATCGATTTGCCGACGATGCCTGGTTCCACATCATAAAAACGCTCCACGTTCCAGCGGTCGGCCGGCACTTCACCCACGGCCTCCCGACCCTCGGTGAGAAGCTTCCAGAAAGAATGCGTGTCATTGATTCCACCGGGGAAACGGCAGCCGATTCCAATGATGGCGATACGGTCAGTAGGCATGGTACGAAAAAACGGTGACGGAAATGCGCGGCGATTAGTCCCGTGATGGGGAGGACCGGTCAAGGCCGCGCTTTGCGCCGGCCGAGAATCAGATTGCGTGTGGCGAGTGAGGGGATTGGCAAGTGCATGACCCGAAGGACAATCGGGCGGACGATACTTAGCGCGCTCATCGTTTTTTCCAACTAGAGGCCAACCGGGGGCGATGTGGAAAAATGCGCTCGTCCGGCGGAGGAGTTTCGAACTAGGTGCTCACCACCATGTGCGGCATTGCCGGCTTTCTCCAACTCTCCGAACAGCAACCCCTCCCAGAGGATGTCATTCGCCGCATGACTCGGGCGCTCATTCATCGTGGGCCGGATGAGGAAGGCTACTTTCATCGACCGGGGCTGGCGCTGGGGATGCGGCGGCTCAGTATTGTCGGCCTAGCGGATGGCGAGCAGCCGGTTTTCAACGAAGACGGGAACGTGTCGGTCATCTTCAATGGCGAGCTTTTCGATCATTTGGAAAAACGTCGGGAATTGGAAGCGCGCGGGCATCGGCTGGTGAAACACAGCGATACGGAAATCATTCCGCATCTCTGGGAAGAACATCAGGCCGGGATGTGGGAGCGCTTGCGCGGGCAGTTTGCGATTGCGCTCTGGGATGAGCGGGTCAGTCGGTTGGTGCTCGGGCGGGATCGGTTTGGCATTTGTCCGCTGTATTGGACGCGGCAAGGCGACACGCTCCTCTTTGCTTCCGAAATCAAAGCCCTCCTCGCTTCGGGTCTGGTCCCGGCAAAACCGGACCGCCGCGGGATCGATCACGTCTTCACCTTCTCCGCGCTGCCCGCGCCCATCACCTGTTTCGAAGGCGTGCAATTGCTCCAGCCGGGCCACTATTTGGAAATCACCCCCGGCGATGAGCGCGGGACGGCGCCGGCCATCGTCGAGCGCGCCTACTGGGAGATGAATTTTCCAGATCAGGGCGACGAAGAGCAAGGCACCGATCCGCGGCGATTAGTGGATGAATTCGAGCAAGTCATGCTGCAGGCGGTGGAGAAGCGGCTGCGCGCCGATGTGCCGGTCGGCTCGTATTTGTCCGGCGGGGTCGATTCCAGCATGATCGCGGCGATGGCCGTGCGGCTGAAGGGCGAGGCGATAAACACTTACACCATTCGGGTGGATTCCCCCGAGCTGGACGAACTCGACGCCGCCAATCTCGTCGCTCGACACATCTGCACCAAGGCGCCCGCCGTGCAGGAGTTTCGCGCCGAGGATGCGGTGAAGACTTACCCGGCACTGATTCAGGCCGCAGAAGCGCCGGTGATCGACACCTCATGCGCTGCGCTGCTGCAACTCGCGCGCAAGGTTCACGAATGCGGTCAAAAGGTAGTGTTGACTGGCGAAGGCGCGGACGAATGGTTGATCGGCTACCCGTGGTACAAGATCGCCAAGGCGTTGGAGTATTTGGATTTCATCCCCGGGCTGAAACTCAGCGACCGCGCTCGCCGCGCCTACCTGCGGTATAGCAAGGTCCCCCAATATCCGCCGGAATCGCGCCGTCGGGTTGAGGAAGCGGTTGGCGGACCGAATGCCTGGATCGATTCCTACGGTCTCCTCGCGCTGTCGAAGCTGCGTTTTTACGCCGAGCCGATGCAGGAAGTGCGTGCGCAAACGCACCCTTGGTCCGAGCTGGGTTTCCCGTTGGAACGCGCCCGCCGCTGGCACCCGCTGAACCGCGGGGTGTGGGTCGCCGCTCGCGTGACGCTGGCCGGACATCTCCTCCAGGCGAAGGGCGACCGGGTGGCCATGCACTCGTCGGTGGAAGTGCGTTACCCGTTTTTGGATGAAGACGTTTTCGATTTCACCGCGCGCCTCGATCCGAAATGGAAACTGCGCGGTTTCCGTGACAAACACATCCTCCGGCTGCTCGCCGAGCGCTGGCTGCCGCCGTCTGTTTATCAGCGAAAGAAGGTCATCTTCCGCGCTCCGCTCGATAGCTTCCACATGGAGCCCGAGCCCGCCTTCGTGGGCGAACTTTTGAGCGACGAATCCCTGCGGCGCACGGGCTATTTCGATGTCGCGCAAGTTCAGCACTGGCGGCGGGCTTTCCAGCAAATGCCCGTGGGCTCGATGCCGCGCCTTTCTGTAGAAATGGGGCTGGCTGCGGTGGTGGCGACACAGCTCTGGCACCATCAGTTTATCGACGGCGCGCTCGCGGATCTGCCCACAAAAATCTGAACTGCCGTCAGGGAAGTTTCTGCAAAACTTCGCGGCCCTTTGCCTTCGTTTCCGGATCGTCTCTTTCCGTATTGGTCATCGCGAGTCCCTTGCTGATGAATTTCCGTGCCTCCTCGTTGCGCCCCATTTGCGCGTAGGTGCGACCGATTTCGATGTAGTGCATCAAGCGATTGGGATTGAGCGCAATCGCCTTCTCGAAGCAAAGCACGGCCGACTCATTCGTCGCCGTCGGCAGCTTGCCGTAGATGAGTTCGCCCAGCGCGCGTTTCACCCCGCTAAGGTCCGCCATGAGCAGATGCCAGCGGCCGAGGACGTGCCAGCCGAGATCGTTGCGCGGATCGAGCTTCACCACTTTTTCCGCCGATGATTTGATTAAGCGTGAATTGTTCATCTGCTCGCGCTTGCCCAGCAGCGGCAGCACTTTTGCGTAGCTGATCGCTCCGGCGAGCTGGGCTTCGGCGTCATTCGGCGCCAGCGTCATCGCGCGCTGGGCATAATCCACGGCAATCCCACCGAGGCGCAGCTTCTCCTCTTTTTTGGACGCGTCACTCATCAGGTGGCGGTACTGCCGGGAAATCCGCACGAGCAGTCGCACGTTGCTCGGCTCGAGTTTTTCCGCAGGAAGGTAAAACTTCAGTGCCTCGGCGGGCTGCAGTTTATCGTAGTGGACATCGCCTTTCTGAATCAACTCTCCCGCCGATTCCGCGGCCCCGCTCGGGATTGTCAGCGCCAAAGCCATCGCGCTCCAGAGCACACAAACGAAGAAAAGTGGGGGACGCATAAATTCACGGAACGGCGGACGCCGTTTCATACCGCAATTCGCACCTGCGGGAAAACGTGGCTGTCTGCGAGACCGCAGCCCGGCTGTTTATTTGGCTTTGACGGCGGCTTCCACGAGCCGGCCGGCGTTGAGCAATTCCGCTTCGCTACGGTTTGGCCCGATCAATTGGAGGCTGGTGACGGGCACAATCCAGTGCCGCGAAGGAATAGGCACCGCCAGCGCTGGGTTGCCGGCAAAATTTACCGCCACCGTATTTTGCAGTTCCAACATGCGCGCCTCGATAAGCCCGATCTTCAGATTGATTGGAGAAGTGATCGGCGCCGACTGCAAGGTCGGCAGGGCGATAAAGTCCACCTGCTTGAAAACCCGCTGCAGCGTTTTTTGCCACGCGACGCGGCGCGCCAGCGCATCTTGGTAACCTCTTTCGTAGGCGAGTTGACCGACCAGAATGGCCGATCGGGACCGCGCGCTTAACCCTAGTTTAAACCGGTACTGTTGGTCGCTGATCCAGGCACCGGCCGCGGCGACGGTATTGCCGTCCGTTTTCGCCTGCTCCCATTTCTCCAAAAAGTCCGTCCCGAGCGGGACAACTTGGAAGCCGGCTTTGCTCAGCGCCAGATCCACCGCCTCGTCGATGTTCCTATCCGTTCCCTTGAGCGTCAGGCGTCCGACTCGAATGCTCGCTCCAACAGGACGAGCCGCCTTGGCCGCGTCGTAGCGAGCGTTGAATCCACTTTGCAGCAAATCCATCCCCTGCACCGTGCGCGCGATGTCTTTTCCGAACGGACCGACTGTATCGAGGTGTTTGGGCTCGATCGGGTGAACGCCGGTGATCGGGACCAGACCATGCGTTGTCTTCAGACCGACGACGCCGCACCACGCTGCGGGCACGCGGATCGAGCCAGCCGTATCGGTCCCGAATGCAACGTCCGCTTCATCGTTGGCCACCGCGACCGCGGAGCCCGATGAAGATCCGCCGGGCAGCCGTCTGCGCAGACGGTTGAGTGGGTTTCTCGGTGTCCCAAAATATTCATTGATGCCGGAGGGAGCGACCGCGAATTCGCTCATGTTCGCCTTGCCCACGATATGGACGCTGCGCTGCCGCGCGATCTTCAAGCACGGCGCATCGCGGGTTGCGGGCGCATGGTTCTTAAAGAAATACTCGGAGCCGGCCGTGGTCACCACGCCCTTTACGTCGATGTTGTCCTTTACTGCCAGGCGCAGGCGCCCGCTGCCTTCGGGGGCCGGCCAGTGAGCGATGAAGGCGCGGTCTCGCGTTGGACTGCGCGTGGTGTGCCGTTCTAAAATCGAGCAACCGCAGAGCAAGACGGGGAGCGAGAGAACGGCAATAGTGCGGAGGGGACTGGGCATAAAATGGGTGGGTGATCTTAAAGCCGCGGTTCTCCGAGCGTCCAAGGGTTTCGCGAACGGGGCGGGCGGCCGTTCACGCAAGCGTCACTTTTTCCGCGGTGCGGTGCTTTGCATCTGCGCCTCAACGACGCCGGACTCGATCGGAATGTCCCGCGTGAGGTTCACGCGGCCGTTTTTGGTGATCAAAATGTCGTCTTCCAAACGCACGGCAAAGCCTTCCTCCGGCAGGTAAATGCCAGGCTCCACGGTCATCACCCAGCCGGGGGCCATGGTCGCACCGGGGGCGATGACATCGTGCACATCCAGCCCGAGCGGATGGCCGATGCCGTGCATGAAATACTTCTTCAACGCCGGGCGCAGCGGGTCCTGATTCCTGATGTCCCGCGGTTTTAGCAAGCCGAGGCTGAGCAACTCTTCCTGCATAAATGCCTCGGCTTCCTTCTGCCAATCCCGCGGGCGCTTGCCCGGGGCGAGCGCTTCCACGCTTTTCCGTAGCACTCGGAGCACGGCTTCATAGACGGCGCGCTGCCGTTTGGAGAAGCGCCCATTCACCGGCAGCGTGCGGGTGACGTCGGCGTTGTAGTTGGAAAAATTCGCGCCGACATCAAGCAGCAGCAGATCGCCGTTTTTGCAGGGCTGATCGTTCGCGAGGTAGTGGAGCACGCACGCGTTTTTTCCCGAGGCGATGATCGGCAAATACGAGAACCGCCCGTGCTGACGGATAAACTCGTGGGCAAATTCCGCCTCGACCTCGCGCTCGTTTACGCCGGGCCGGACAAAGCGTGACACTCGTGCGAAACCGTCGCGCGTCAGTGCCGCGGCATGCTCCAGCAGCGTGATTTCCGCCTTCGACTTTTCCAGCCGCAATATCCGCATGAGTTGCGCCAGCCGCCGGTATTCGTGCAGCGGAAACTGCCGCTGCACTTCACGCACGAAGCGCGCGTCCCGGCTCTCCACCTCGATCACCGCCCGCGCGTGCTCGTTGCTGTTGAGATACACGCTTTCCATCTCACACATGAGCTGGCGGAAAAGCACTGGCAGCTCGCTCAGCCACTCCACCCGCGCGATGCCGCTCACCGCCTTCGCCTCATCTTTCGTCAGCTTGTGTCCCTCCCACTGCGCGAGCAGAGGGCTGGTCTCGCGGACAAAAAGGATCTCCCGCATCCGCTCATCCGAAGCCTCTGGCGCGAGCAGTAGCACCGTCTCCTCCTGCGCGATGCCGCTGAGGTAAAACAGATCGCTGTTCGGCACGCCCGCCGCCGTCCCGTCCGCATTTGTCGGCGGGAGGTCATTGGCGTGGAGCACGACGAGCGAACGCGGCGCAAGCAGCGCTCGCAAGCGTTCGCGATTCAGCGTCGGCAGGCGCGCAAAGAGAGGTAGATGAGGCATACGAATAGTGCGTAGGATGACGCGTAGCCCCGCGAGGTGACAGCCACAAAAGCGGCGCAATGATGGGTAAAGCCAGGCCCCTGCGCGGCGCGCCCGGAGGGCTCAGCGTTTCGTCGGTTCGGACCCAAACCAGTCTCGCCGCCGCCAGGCGGCCGCGGATTTCCCGGTGCACGCAAAGTTGGCGGCCGCGACGATTCATTAGGCATGAATTCGCAGCAGCAGGAACTCCCGCTCGCCGTTCATTCGCGCCGCCGCCGTCGCTACCCTCCCGCCGCCCGGCTTTTTTTCGCCTTGGGGGAACGGCTGCGCCGTGAGGTGCAGGCCGAGCAGATGCGGAAAGTGGCGGAAGGCGACCATCATTAGCCCGCCGTTCCGACGAGACTGCCCCGATGCCGCAATGCGTGACTCCGAGCTACTGCGGAGCAGGCACTGGCGGAGAATCCGGGGCCTTGTCGGCGGTCGGGATGGCGGTGAAATCGCCTTCGATTACCTCCGGAGCTTGTTTCTTCTCGTCCCAGTAAATCGTGGTCAGTTTGCCCGTCTGTTTTTCCCGAACCGTGTAACGCTTGTTCGTATCATCTTCGGCGACAAATTCGAATTGGCCCGCGCTGGCTTTAACCATGATCGAGGCCGTCGCCCGGGTTGGGTTCTTCTGCGCCTCGTCGGCGAATTCCTTGATCTTGCCGCCGAACATTACCGTGACAATGACGAAGCCGATAATACCGAGAACGACGATGCCGCCGCAGCCGATGCCGAGCCAGGCGAGCGGACCGAGGCCCTTTTTCTGCGGAGTGGGTGAGGAGTTTTCCATAGGCGGGCGAACCTAGCGGCGCTGGAGCTGCCAGGGCAAGCACCGAGCATGTGGAGGCTGCGGTGATTTGACTTCCGCAGCGGGGCGGACAATCTCGCGCCTCTCGTCCGCCGCGATTTGCCGATGACCTCCTCTTTCTCGCTCACCCACCGCCTGGCCCGCGGGCTCTGGCAGCTTTCGTGGCTGCTGCTCGCGCGCTGGACCCCGCGCCCGCTGCATGCCTGGCGGGTGCTGCTCCTGCGCATGTGGGGTGCCCAGATTGGCCCGGGTTGTCTGGTCTATGGCGATGCGATCATCTGGGCGCCGTGGCAGCTCACGATGGGCGACGGTGCCGCAGTCGGCGACGGTGCGGAGATTTATAACGTCGCACAGATCACTCTCGGACCGCGCTCTGTGGTTTCGCAGCAGGCTTTCCTCTGCACCGCGTCGCACGATCACCGGCGCGAAGATTTTCCGCTAACTACCGCGCCGATCACGCTCGGCGCGCGCGCCTGGGTCGCGGCGCGGGCCATCGTGCTGCCGGGCATCACCATTGGCGAAGGCGCAGTCGTCGGCGCTGGCAGCGTCGTCACGCGCGATGTCTCAGCGGGCTGCACCGTGGTGGGCAATCCGGCCCGGGTCCTCGGCGGCGCGGTGGAAAATGATCCGCGGACACCATCGGAGTGGTGAAGTTTGGGATGGATTCACCGGAATTTTTCCGCGTGAATCCCACCTCCCGCGATCTGGGGAGTCCATGAATTTTCCATCCCCGTCCGCCCCTGTTTGCACATGAAGCTTTCCGTCGTCACGCCCAGTTTTCGCAACTCCTCATGGCTGAAGTTGTGCATCGCTTCGGTGGCCGACCAGGCGGGCGTCGAGCACGAGCACATCGTGCAGGACGCCTGCTCAGATGACGGCACGCAGGACTGGCTCGCGCAGGATTCCCGAGTGGAGGCTTTCATCGAAAAGGACGCCGGGATGTATGACGCGGTGAACCGCGGCTGGCGCAGATCGAATGGGGAAATCATCTCTTACCTGAATTGCGACGAGCAGTATCTGCCAGGAACGCTCCGCATGGTGCAGGATTTTTTTGCCAGTCACCCGGAAGTCGATGTGCTGCTGCCGGACACCATCATCGTGGACGCGGAAGGGCGCTATCTCTGCCACCGTCCTTCGCTGGTGCCGCGTTTGCCGGGAGCCTGGGTGCGCTTCAGCGTCACAACTTCGTCCCTTTTCATTCGCCGACGCGTGCTCGACGAGATGGGGCTATATTTCGACACCCGCTGGCGCGATCTTGGTGATTGTTTTTGGCTGATTGAAGCGGCCCGGCGCGGCGTGGTTTTCGCCACGCAGCGCTGGTTCGCGTCGGTCTTCACCGAGACCGGGACGAACATGAATCTCGGGGTCAATGCAGCGCGCGAGCAGGCTGAGCGGGAGCAGATGCGGCCGGCGCGGGTGAAGGCGCTGACGCCGTTTTACCTTTTGCAGCACCGCATTCGGATGCTGGCGACTGGCGCGCATCGCCGCGCGCCCTTTGATTATTCGATTTATACGCACGGCAGCCCTGCGCAGCGAATTTCCTTTCACGCCAGTCATCCAACGACGCAGTGGAACCGTCCACCCTTGGCGAAGGCGTAAGGCGGTCGCGAGGAATTACGCGACCGCGCTTGGCCGCAAATGTGCGGCGAGGCGCAAGGCGAGAGCGAGGACGGTGAGCGTGGGATTCGCATGGCCGCCGGTGGGAAAAACCGAGGCTCCGGCCACGAAGAGATTCTCCACTCCATGCACGCGGCAGTCTGCGTTCACTACGCTCGTGCGCGGATCGAGGCCCATGCGCGTGGTGCCGAGTTGGTGGGCGGAGGAGTTGAACTGGGTGCGCCGCTCTTCGATCCAAGCGGCGAGCGCCGCTTCGTCATACTGAAGCGTACCCGTGCCGCTTTCTGCGAAGCGCGAAGCGATCAGCCGGTGGGTCGCGCGGATGGTGTGCAGGTCGAGTTCGGTGAAGCGAATCGCCACCTCCAGCCGCGGCATGCCGAAGAGGTCGCGCTCCGTGTGCAGCCGCACGAGGCTGTCGCGGTTTGGAGCCTGCTCGGTCTGGTAGAAAAGGTGGAACTGGTTTGCGTCCGGTGGCGGGAGGATAAAAGGCAGACGACGCCGAGCGAGGAAGCGCTGGCGGATGATCCCGAGCAACTCGGGCACCGCGGCCGGCGCATCCGTCACTGCGGTGCGCAGGTGCGCGAGCAGCTCCGCGCGGTTTTCGCGGGCCAGGGCGACGGTGCGAGCCGGGCCGTGGCGGCGAAGCGCACCGAGGGCGAATTTGGCGAGGTAGGTGGCGGAGAAGAGTCCGCTGTGATGCTGCGACGCGCCGAGCGAAGGGCGGAAAAAAAAGGCGATGCTGTTCAGCATCTGCTCCGCGTGCTGGGCTTCCGGTGTGATCCAGAATCGTCGGCGGCAATAGACTCCTTCGGCATCGCGCTCGAAGCCGTAGATAAAACCGTGCGCGGGGTTGCGGAGACGCGCCACGGCGATGGCCCCGAAGAAGTGCGACATGTAGTAGCGACCCAGCGCTTCACCGCCGATCCCGTTGGGCTGCACGTCATTCGAGGCGAGCAGCAGGCGGGTGCTTTCCAGCGCCCCGGTGGCGAGGATGCAGTGCTGTGGCAAGACGGTGAAAAGCCGCCCAGGTTCGCTTGCGGCGTCGAGGCGGATCACGCGTTGTCCGGTGGCGTCGAGGCGCACGCCAAGGCAGTTGGCGTGGAGCAGCACGCGGATGTTTTCCGCACGGCGCAGATCTTCCGCATAATGTTTGCCGAAATGCACCGGCGGACTCCATCGTTCGAGGCGGTCCGTGACGACCTGCGCGCTGTCAAAGCCCGTGATCATCTCGCCCTGAGCGTTGGGGAAAGCCTCCTCGGTGCGAAACTGCGCCGGCCCCGCGTCGCAAAGCTGCATGGCCTGCGCGTAATAAGGGTCGAGCTCGGCTTTCCCAAAAGGCCAGCCGCTGTGCGGCACCCACGGGCGCGCGCTGAAGTCGATTTCGTCGAACGGAATGCAGCGCCCACCCCACGCCGAAGTCGCCCCGCCCCACATGCGCCGCCGGTTTTCCTCCAGCGGCTCGTGACTGCCAGTAGGTGCGGCGTGCCCGCGATTCAGGTCGAGCGCCGCGGGCGTCTCCGCGGTGCCGCCGCTTTCCAGCAGAATGATGCGCAATCCCGTGCCGCGCAAAGCGTGAGCGATGGCGATGCCCGCCGGCCCGCCGCCAACGATGCAAAGGTCGCATTCGAGTGCGGTTCCGGCCGGCAGCTCGCGAGCGTCGCCGATCATGCGGGAAAGCCGTGCGCCGCTTGCAGCGCCGCGAGCGTGGCCGGTGAGAGGACGGTGGGCGAAAGGGCGTCGGCGACGTTTTCGCGCAGGTGCGCCGGGTTTGTCGTGCCCGTCAGCACCGCGGTCACGCCCGGCTGGGCGAGCGCAAATTTCAGCAGGAGATGATGCGGAGAGATTCCCTCTGCGGCAGCCAGGCGCGCGACCTCGGCGCGCGGTGCGATACAGTCGTCGGACTCGACCGACATGGGGCGCAGGAGTTTACCGGAATAGGAAAGTTGGTTGCCGAAAATCGCGAACCCTCGCGCCGCGGCCTGCGCGAGGAGGGGGTCGGTGGCGGCTACGGCTCCAGGATGCAGCGGCACTTCCAGCGCGCTCGCGCCGGGCATCTCCAACGCCGCGGCGAGGACCGCAGGCTCGGGCGTCGAGACGCCGAAGCGCAGCGTCTTCCCCGCGCGGACCGCACCGTTAAGGGCCGCGATCAGGCGTTCATCGCGCAGGGCTTCAACGGGCGGATTGTGCAGAAAGAAGACTTCCACTCGATCCGTGAGCAGCCGGCGGAGGCTGGCATCGAGACATTGCGCGATGTGTTCCGCAGAAAAATTCTGCGACCGCGCGCCGTGGGCGATCGCTCCTTCGCGAGCCCGTGTAAATAGAGCTCGCGTCGAATGCAGACGCTGGATCGCGCCGCGCGCGAGCGGCTTCACCAAGCGAGCCAACCCGCCCAGCGAGGTGAACTGAAAGCCCGCCTTCGTCGCGAGCAGGAAGCGGTCGCGCCGTCCGCGAAGCGCGCCGCCAAGAAAACGCTCACAGTCGCCCTGTGCGTAGCTGTCGGCCGTATCGAGAAGGTTGATGCCGCTCTCCGTGGCGGTTTCAAGGAGGCGGAGGCGCGCAGTGTTCGACAGCCCGGCAGAAACGGAGGCGAGCATGCCAGTGCCGAGCCCGAGCACCGAGCAAGGCGTTTCCCCGAGCGGACGGAAGGTCATCGGCGGCGAATTATTCTCGGTGGATCGAGGGGTGTCATTTGGCGTTTGGCGGTCTTGGGATGAAAGCTACAGTCGCCGACAAAATGCAGCCTGAAAAATCTCCGCTCCGCAACAACGTGCCCGCGTTTCTCCCGGGGCCGGACTCCCGGACGGGGGGGCGTCGTCCGGCGTGAGCGTGCGGCAGCGAGTATTGCTCTCGGCTTTCGCTTGCGAGCCAAACCAAGGCTCAGAGCCAGAAGTCGGCTGGCGCTGGGCTTTGCAGATGGCGCGTTTTTATGACGTGACGGTGCTGACGCTAACCGAACACCGCGCGGGCATTGAGGCGGAATTAACCCGCTTTGATGCGACACGGCCCCGACCCGAGTTCGTCTATTTTGAAGGTGGCCAGATTTCGCGTTGGCTGCGGCGCTTCGGCGGTTATCGCTGGCAGTATCCTTACTGGCAGCGGGCGGTGCGACCATTGATCGCGGCCATGCATCGAGACCGACCCTTTTCCCTCATGCACCACGTCACCTACGCGGGCTACCGCTACCCGACGGCGATTGGGGGGCATGGCGTGCCCACGATTTGGGGCCCGGTCGGGGGCATCGAAGCCATGCCGTTCGCGTTGCTGCCGTGGCGCTACCCGCGCCCGCTGTTTTTCGAATTGCTGCGCTACACCGCGAATTTTTTTGAGCGCTTCCCGTTTGACGCCCTGCCGCGCCGCGCCGCGCAGAGCACGGTGGCACTGGTGACGATGCTGGAGACGCAGAGCCGATTCAGGCGCAGCGGCGCGCATTGCGAACTGATGCCGACTGTAGGTCTGCCGCGCGAACTCTTCACTTCGCGCCCGCTGACCGCGCCGACCGGGCCGCTGGAGCTGCTTTTCGTTGGGCAAATCATCACCTTGAAGGGAGTAGATTTATTGCTCGAAGCCCTGGCCGCTGCGCAGTCTGAGGCGCGTTTAACTTTCATCGGCGGGGGGCCCTTTGAGCCACAGGCGCGGGCATTGGTAGGGCGGCTGGGGTTGGGAAAGCGCGTGGTTTTCACAGGCCGGCTGCCGCGCTTGGAGACGCTGCGTCGGTTCGCGGATTTCCACGTTTTCACGCTCCCAAGTCTGCACGATTCCGGAAGCTTCGCGGCGCTGGAGGCGATGGCCAATGGGCTGCCGGTGATCGGTCTTGATTGTGGCGGCCTGGCGATTCTGATCGCGGAAGGGCGCGGCCTCAAAGTGCCGCTCGGTTCCCGCCGGGCGGTCATCGCCGGACTGGCCAAAGCGGTTGAGTTTTATGACCGCAATCGCGCGGCGATCCCCGCGCACGGAGCGCAGGCCCGGGAATTTGTCCGCGCCCGCTACGATTGGGAGCGCAAGGGCGAGGAGATGGCTGCCTGCTATGAGCGAGCGCTGGCTGCTCCGCTCTCCCCTTAGCGGAGGCGTAGGCGGTCGAGGGCGAGGACGAGATTGCGCAGCGGCTTTTTGAGCGCCTGATTACTCATGATGAGATTGATGGCCCAACGCTTCACGGCGTGCTTCCACGTGAGGGGCGTTTTTGCAAAATGCCAGTGTCGGGCCACACGGCGGAAGTCGTAGCCGTGGTCGTAGAAGAAGTTGAAAATGTCCGCGGGCTTTTTGCCAATGGCGGGATCGCCCCAGGGATGAATCTCGACGAGGAAGCGGCATCTGCCGGCGTTAAGGATGCCTTCCGCGCCTTGCAGAACACGGTATTCCGCGCCCTCGACATCGATTTTGATCAAGTCGGGCTCCAGGTCGGCGAGGATGCTGTCGAGGGTCAGGCAATCGACGGGAGTCGTCTGCCAGTCGGCGGCTACAACTTCGCTGTTAACGGTCGAGCTGGTCAGCGGCAGTTCGGGCGAGGATTCGCTGGGAATGAAAAGGTCAATTTTGCCCGCCCGTTCGCCCGCGGCGGCGTGAAGCGTATCGATGCGGTTGCCTGTCTCTTCGGCCCACTGGCGGACGAAGTTTTGCAGTCGGCGGTAGGTTTCGGGATTGGCTTCGATGGCGATGATCCGCCCGCCTTTGATCTCACGGGCCGCGCAGCGCGTGTAGGGTCCGATGCTCGCGCCGACATCGACGAAGACTTTCACTCCGGCGAGCAGCGCGGGCAGGTGGCGCAGTTCGGCGTTTTCATACCAGCCTTCGTCGAAGACAAGTTTCTCGGCGTCGCGGTAGCGGTCGGTGGTGGCGGGGACGTTCATCGGAGGCGGAAAAAATGCGTGGGGCGGAAGGCTAGCGGTTCGCGTCGGCTTTTGAGAAGAACCGAATCCTGTAACGCAACCGACGCAAGCACGGAACGGCGCGGGCCAGTGATACAGCGGCGGCCCCCAAATCCGCCGCTTGCCATCGGCGGGAAAGGCGGCGGAAACTGCACGCCCCATGAAACAACACAATGGCATCCTGGCAGGAATTGCGGCGCTCCTCGTTGCTCTTACGGCCGTCCTCCATCTTGCCAGCGCCGCAAAAGGCTACTCGTTTTATCGCGACCAACATCTCGGTGGCGCATTGCTCTTTGCGCGCGATGGGATCGATTTGCTGCACCCCCGCATCGTAGGCTTCGCTGCGAATGACACCCCGGCCATTCTGGAGTTCCCGCTATGGCAAGCGCTCGCCGCGGTGGTTTTCAAGGTGATGGGGTCCTGGTTCGGCTGGGCGAACCTCGTCTCCCTGCTGATCTTCGCCACGGCGGCGTGGCCGCTCGTTCAACTGGCCAAGGCCTACGGAGACGAGCGCAAGGCGTGGTGGACGCTGGTCTTTTTCCTGGCCCAGCCGCTCACCATCTTTCTCGCCGGCACCGCCAGCACGGACGGCCTGAGCTTGGTGACGGCGCTCTGGTTCCTGTATTGCGCACAGCGCCTGATCGCGACTGGTCGGTGGGGGTGGTTGGTGGCCGCGGCGGGGACGGGCGCGGTGGCCGCGGTGACGAAACTGCCGTTTTTTTTCGCCGCAGGTGTGACCAGCGTGCTGCTGCTGGCCGGGAGCGAACGCCGCTCATCGTGGGCGCTGACGAAACTCGCGGGCGTAGGCGCTTTTGCAGCGGCGGTCTTCCTGCTCTGGACGCGGCACGCCGACGCGCAGATGGCGCGGGCGGAATTTCCGCTCGTCGATCTCCGCATGAGCACCAACCCGGAGTTGAAGTTTTGGTATTTTGGCGACTGGGCCTACCGGCTGAATCCGGCCAACTGGATCAAAGGCGCGTGGCGTTTGCTGAATACCCAATTTGGCAGCTTCGCGCTGGCCGGTTTGGCGGTGGCCGGGTTTGTCGTGCGGCGCAACCCGCTGGCGCGCGCCAGCCTCGCCGCGGCGCTGCTGACCACCGCGATTTTTTCGCACCTCGTGTTGCACCACTCGCACTACTACGCGCTGTATTCCGCGGCGTTTGCGCTGCTTTGCGCGGAAGGTGCGGTGTGGCTGGAAAAGAGTGCCGGGCCGCAGAGCATCGGGCGGCAGATCTTGGCGGGCGCGACGGCTGCGGCCCTGCTGCTCGCAAGCGCCGTGCAGGGGTTGATCAGTATGGAGGTGGTTTCAATGTATGATCCCTATCCCGCGCGGATCGTGCAGACGGTCACGGAGCACACGCGCCCGGAGGATAAGCTCCTCGTGCAGGGTGGGGGCTGGGGTGGGCGCGAACTGATCCTCGCCGGTCGCAACGGACTCTCCGTGTGGAATACAAAATTTCTCTCCGCGCCGGAAAATCTCGCCCGCATCAAGGCGCTGGGCTTCACGAAATATGTGATGATCAGCGAATCCCCGCTAATGCAGGCGCTCCAGATGACCAATCCCGGTGGGGCCGACCGCCCGCGCACGGCTTACCCGGCGGTGCGGACGCCCGTGGATGAAGCGTGGCCGGTTGTGTTTCAAAGCGACGATGTGCTGATCGTCGGGATTCCCTGAGGCCGCGGGCCGTTTTCTCTACCGTCGTCAGCGGCGTGCGATGACGAGGAACTGTCTGCCGAGAAACTTCCAGGCGAGTGGCAAACGCAGGTAAAGCCGCAGGAAAGCGAGCGGATGCTGGGGCCCCTCGGACATGGTGTAGGGCAGAAAGCGATCCTCGCAACGCTCGATCTGGAGGCCGCGGGTGGTGAAGGCTTCGACCAGCGATTTCTCGGTCAGAGGGACGTAGTGATCCCAGAAATCCCAGTAGCTGCCGGGCAGGAAGCGGATGTTTGGCCCCATCGCAATCAAGCGTCCGCCCGGCGCGAGGCAGCGCACGATTTCGTCGAAAGTGCGGCCCAGAGCGGCTTTATCGGGCAGGTGTTCGAAGAAGTTGCTCGTAAAAACCGTATCCAATGAGCCGTCTTCGAGTGGCCAGCGGGCCGAGCAATCCTGCCGCAGAAACTGCACCTCCGAGGCGAGCCGGGCGGGGGTGTCAGGATTCAGGTCCATCGCCCATTTCGCCCCGCAGCGCACCTGATTGATGAACTCGCCGTAACCGCAGCCGAGGTCGAGCACGCGGGCATCGGGCGCGATGAACTGTTGGAAAAAGTCGCCAATCAAAACGCTCCAGACTTCGCGGCGGTACGAGGCGAGCCGGGTAAAACGTGCGTCGTAAATGCGCTGCAGGTCAGTGGGTTCGTGGGCGCTCATTTCTTTTTGTAGTCTCCGCGGCTGAAGTATTTTTCCAGCCAGATGTAGAGGCAGATGAATAGGTAACGGCTGCCCATCTCCTTGATTTTTAGTTTGGCTTCGCCCGTGCGCCGGTTGCGCCAAGTGATCGGGATCACCGTCCACGAATAACCGCGCACGATGGCCTTGAGCGGCAGTTCGACGGTGAGGTTGAAGTGCGGGGCGATGAGCGGACGGCAGCCGTCGAGCGTGGACTTGCGGTAGGCCTTGAAGGCGTTGGTGGTGTCGTTTAGCCGCATGCGGAAAAGAGAGCTCAGGAAGCGGTTGGCGAGCCGGTTGATCCACAGCTTCACCGGTGGGTAATCGATCACGCCGCCGCCCTTGATGAAACGGCTGCCGAAAACACAATCGTAACCTCTGTTCAGTTCGGCCCAATAGCGGGCTACATCGCGGGCATCATCCGATTCGTCGGCCATCATGATCACGGCGGCATCGCCGCGCATCTGCCCAATCCCGAAGACGATGGCGCGACCGAAACCGCCCTCGCCGTCATTCTGCACGGGCCGGAGCGCGGGAATCTCCGCCGCGACCTGCCCCAGTAGTTCCCACGTCCGATCGGTGCTGTGGTCATCCACGACGATGATCTCATGCGGGACCTTTTGCAGGCCCAGTTCGAGGTGTAGGTGCTTGACCGTCGAGGCGATGCAACCCTCCTCATCCCGGGCCGGGATGACGATGCTGAGCAGGTGCAGCGGGGTCGTGGAAGTGGGCGGCAGGGCTTTCATGCGCTGCTGGGTTTGAGCCAACCCGGACTGGCCTCCGCGGGCGGGGCGTTTTTTTCAAAGACCTCGGCGGGAAAAGTGAGCGGCGGCCAAGCCTCTTGCTGCGCGGCCAGATTGGTTAAGCGCGGGCCTCTCGATGCCGCCGCCCAGGCTAGCGTCGAATTCGCAAATCCGCAGAGTGTGATTTGCGTCCCCAGCGCGAAATCCATACGGCTGACGAGGGCGAGGGGCATGGGGCGGCGAAGCTGGCGAAGGATGGAGCGAAAGGCAAAACCTATCTCTGCGAAGTGAGGTGTAAATTCCGCCAACGACGAACCCGGGTGCGGCGCGCCGGCTTACCGGTCTAGGAAGACGAAGACAAGGTGCCCAAAATTACCTCGCGCATCGTCTGAAGATAGCGTGCCTCGGTGAAACGGGCGACAAACGCGTGGCGGAGCTGCACCGCGCAGTCGGAAGTCAGCGCGGTGGTAAGGGCTGCGGCGACCGCGTCCGGGGAGCGTGGGGGGACGAAGCCGAGGTAGTCGGGTGGGAGGATTTCGGGGATGGCGCGCCAGCGGGTGGTGATGGTGGCGAGCCCGTGCGCCATGGCTTCGATGAGATTCACGGGCTGACCCTCGGCGGGGTAGTAGGTGGGAAAGCAGAAGGCGTCGGATTCCTGGAGGAGCGCGGCTTTTTGTTCGCCGGAGACGAAACCGGCGTAGGTCACACAGGGGTCAGGCCCAGCGCAGTCCGGCTGAGCGAGGCGGGTGCGAAATTCGCGCTCCTCGGCGCTGTCGAGAAAGGCCCCGGCCACGGTCAGGCGCAGGCGCAGGGGCGCGCTGGCGGCGGTGAGTTGGGCTTGAGCTCGCAGGACGCCCTCGACGGTTTCAAACACCCCTTTTTCCCGCGTACAGTGAGCGAGGTAGAGCACGCGGAAAACCGCGGGATCCCCCGTGGTCGCAGATTCCGGCGGCTGGCCTTTGAGGAGCGCGATGCGGGCCGCGAGGCGCTGCCGGCGTCGCGGTAGGATATGGGTATCAAAATTCGGGCACGGGTCAGGGATGCCGTTGGCGACAACTTCGACCTGCCCGGAGCGAAACCACAGGGCATCGCGCATGCCGGGGATGGCCAGGGCAACCCCGAGCGCCGGTCGGTCGAGCAGACGGTGAGTCAGCCAACGCTCAAAAAAATTACCTTCCTGCCGCAGCCAATCGCCAAGGCCCGAAGCATGCCAATGGTGGACGAAGTCGTGGAAGAAAGGGCGGCAGAGGATCATCACCATCCAGTCCCGGTAAAGGGCGGCACGTTTTCCCGGAGCGGGCACGTAGTAGAAGGCGCGCACGCCGTGGCGGAAGCGGCACCACACGGCTTCCACGCAGTAGCGAAAGACGAGCAGCGCCTTGCCGATACGGAAGGTGCCAATGTCCTCCATGTCGTCGGAAAACCGGGCGTTGACGTGGTAGCAGGCGATTGCTGATTGCTGATTACTGATTGCTGATTTGCCCCGCCTGCGGGCGTCGCCGCCCAGGCCATCGATCATGAGCTTCACCATGTAGCTCTGGCCGTGGTGTGGTGGGGGGATGTGGGCGAAAACGAGGAGCTTCATCGCGAGGCAGGTCGCTGGGAAATAGTCGATTGCCGGATTGATGGGAAGCGCGGCGGTGTGCGCATGATGCGGGTGTGAAATTTTCGATCGTCACCCCCAGTTACGGCCAGCTTGCGTGGTTGAAGCGGGCAGTGCGGTCGGTGGCGGATCAGGGGGTGGAGGTGGAGCACATCATTCAGGATGCGGGCACGGGGCCGGAGCTGGAGGCGTGGGTCCGCGAGCATTCAAGAGCGCAGCTTTTTGTGGAAAAGGACCACGGGATGTACGACGCGCTCAACCGCGGATTTGACCGCGCCACGGGGGACATCTGCGCCTATCTAAACTGCGACGAGCAGTATCTCCCCGGCACGCTGGCGCGGGTTGCGCAGGCCTTTGCGGAGCACCCCAACGCAGATTTGATCGCGGGCGATTTTCTCATGCTCGACGCCGACGCGCATTTGCTCGCCTTTCGCAAGGTCACGCCGCTGCGCCGGACGATGATCCTCACGGATCATCTCTACGCCTTTACCTGCGCGCTTTTTTTCCGGCGGCGGGTCTTCACCGGTGGGCTGCGTTTCGACGCGGCCCTGAAGACGACTGGCGACGGCGACTGGGTGGCACGGGCGCTCGCCGACGGCCATCGGGCGCGGTGCGTGCGCGGGTATCTTTCGACCTTCACCTTCACCGGCGAAAACCTCGGCGCGCAGGCCGCTGCGCGGGCCGAGTCGATCCGAGCCCTGGCTGCGTTGCCTTTGTGGATGCGTTTCGCTGGGCCGCTGCTGCGCGCGGTACGGCATGTGGAAAAACTGCTGGCCGGTGGGTATGCGTCCCCACCGATCAGCTACGAAGTTTATGCCGCGGAGGATGATGAAAACCGCACGCGGCTGACGTGCAAAAAGCCGGGCTTCCGCTATCCCGAGCTTTGAATCGCCACCTCTCCCGCGGGCGTTACGATACGTTCACCGCCGACGCTTTGCCGCTGGCGCGGTGGGCGACAATCTCGTCGTAGATCCAGGCGTAGGTCTTCGCCATACCGTCGCGGAGTTTCGTGCTGGGCTGCCAGCCGAAGGTTTTTTCGATGAGCGTGTTGTCGCTGTTGCGACCGTTCACGCCTTTGGGCGCGCTCAGGTTGTAGCGGCGTTCCAAAGTAATGCCCGCGATCTCTTCGACGATATCGACGAGTTGGTTGATCGAGACGAGTTCGTTGCTGCCGATGTTGATCGGTTCGATGAAGTCGCTGTTCGTCAGCATCTGTGTGCCGTGCAGGCAGTCATCGATATACATGAAGCTGCGCGTCTGGTTTCCATCGCCCCAAATCTCAATGTCATGCACGCTGTTGAGCTTGGCGTTAATGACCTTGCGGCAGACCGCGGCAGGCGCTTTTTCGCGGCCGCCGTCGTAGGTGCCGTGTGGGCCATAGACGTTGTGGTAGCGGGCCACGCGGGTCGCCACGCCGAAGTCTTCGCGGAAATGCCGGCACATGCGCTCGCTGAAAAGTTTCTCCCACCCGTAGCCGTCCTCGGGCAGGCCGGGGTAGGCGTCCTCCTCCTTGAGCGCGGTCACGTTCGGGTCGCGTTGTTTGTCGGCGTTATAGACGCAGGCGCTGGAGGAGAAAAAGAACCGCTCCGCGCCAAACTTCCGCGCGGCCATGAGGAGGTGCGTGTTGATCAGCACGGTGAGCATGCAGAGCGCCTTGTTTAGCTCGATGAAACCCATCCCGCCCATGTCCGCGGCGAGATTGTAGATCACATCGTAACTCTCCACCGCTTCCTCGGCGGCTTCCAGGCGGGAGAGATCGAGCTGGCGGCTGTCCACGTCGTCGAAGCGCTGGTACCAGGCCTCGAGCGGCTTTTGATCGACCGCGCGAATGCTGGTGAAACCTTGGCGGCGCAGATCGGCGACGAGATGGCCGCCGATGAAACCGCCGGCACCGCATACGAGGATTTTTTTCATGGGGAAATAGGGTCGTGTTTAGGAAGGGGCGGTGACTTTCTCTATGAGCAGCCAAGTCTCAAGCCGATAATCTCCCGCCCCCCAAGGAGGGCCGGGGAGATTATCGAGTCGCGGCCCGCGCACGCTGCGGCGGGAAGAGTTTTTCGGTGGCGAGATAGAAGAGGAAGAGGCTGTTGAAGACGAAGTAGCGGCGCCAGAGGCGGCGGGGTTCGGCGAGCAGGCGGTAGAGCCATTCGAGGCCGAGGCCCTGGATCCAGAGCGGCGCCTGGCGGACGCGGCCGGCGTGAAAGGCGAAGGCCGCGCCGACCGCGCCATAGACGGCGGGTGGCAGACTCGGGTGGTGGCGGGCAAGCCAGAGTTCCTGCTTGGGACAGCCGAGGCCGATCCAGACAAAATTCGCGCCGGAAGCGCCGATGCTCGCGATGATGCGGGCGCTTTCCTCCTCGGGCCAGGCACCGAATGGAGGCGCGTAGGAACCAGCGACGCGCAAATCCGGGAACCGCGCGAGCAGTTTGGTCTGCAGTTCGGGGAGTAAGTCTTCCGTCCCGCCGATGAAATAATGCGACCACGCCGAACCTTGGGTGGCTTCGAGGCAGCGGAGCATGAAAGTCGGGCCATAGACGCGGTCGCGCAGCGGCGTGGTCAGTCGACGGTTCATCGCCCAGACGAGGGGCATGCCGTCGGGCAGCACGAGGTCGAAGGCGGTGAGCGCTTGGCGAAATTCCGGATCGTGTCGCGCTAGCGCGACCAGATGGGTGTTCGCGGCGGCGACCGCGTGCGCTCCCTCGCCTGCTGCTGCCCAAGCCTGGGCTTGGGCGACCGCGCCGGCGTAGTCGGTGACGGCCAGCGGCACGCCGAGGACGGAGCAGGTAGGAATGGTGCTGGGTGCCGCCATTCGCGCTATTTCGCTCCCGCAGGTTTGCCAGCCACCGCCCCTCGGAAAAAGGCGGCGACGACATCGGCGAGCACCCGCGGTTTCCAACCCCACGTGCGGAGAAAGCGCAGGCTGTTGCCGGGAATGGTGCGGGCAATGCGGCGGCCGTGCGGCAGACGGAGCGCGGTGTAAGCGATGTTTTGCAGCATCGCGCGGTGCTTGGAGTATTCCGCGGCGGGCGTGGCGGTGGTGGTCGGCGGGGGCAGATGCCAGACCCGCGCCGCGGGCACATAGATGCCGCGGAAGCGGTGGGTCAGGCGCAGGCAAAATTCGAGGTCTTCGCCCCGCACCCAGTAGTCCGTGCGATGCCAACCGAGTTCTGCCACGGCGCGACGGGTGACGAGCAGGGCGATGCCTTGGGACCACGAGATTGGCACGGGTGCATCGCCGCACTGGGCCAGGAAGCGTTCTGGTAAGCCGGGCTCCCGAATCACGCGGAATTTCTCGCGATCCAGCAGCCCCGGAAACCAGCCGAGCATGCCATCTTCGGCAACGGTCAGCGGGTGCGCGACGTCGGCCTCCTCTCGGGCCATGGCGGCGAGCAGGATTTCCAGACACTCCGGGGTGACCACGGCGTCGTCGTCGAGGATCCAGACGTGCGTCAGTTCCGCGCCAAACAGCTCGAGCGCGCGCTGGCCGGCGAGCGCGAGCCCGCCGCCACAGCCGAGATTTTCGCCCGGCGCGAGATACTCCACCAAGAGCGCGCGCCCTTCACTGGCGGCGCGCGTCGCAGGGTCGGCGGCATTGTCCACGAGAACCACCGCGTGCAAGCCAACGGGAATATTTTCCAAGGAGGTAAGTAGCCGGGCGACCTCCAGTGGACGCCGGAATGTGGCAATGAGAGCTACGACCGCAGGTGCGCTCATGTTTGTGAGGTGACTTCGACGGGGCTCCGCAACAGCGTACTAGGCAGAACGCCGCGGTTGATGAGGGCGCGGATGTGCGCGTCGATTTCCGGCCACGCGTAGCTCGGTAGGAGCTTGGTCATGCAGTAGGCCTCGGAAAACTTGCAGTAGTCGAAACAGGGGCGCCACGGGCAGATGTCGCGAATGACGATGTGGTGGATATCTCCCCACGGCTGAAACCAGTGCGGATCGGTGGGGCCGAAGATGGGCATGGCGGGCCGTCCGCAGGAGGCCGCGAGGTGGCCGGGGCCGCTGTCGTTGCAGAGGAGGAGATCGACGCGGCCGAGGACGTCCACGAGTTCTGGGACGCTGAGGGGGCGAAGAATGGTGTCGGCAAAGTGCGCCAGGCCGCCGCCGTAGCCGTCGGGGTCGGGCACGAGGACGAGATGGAAGTCGAAGTGGCGACGCAGCTTTTCCAAGACGGCGGCGAAGTAGTTTTCCGGCCAGCGCCGCACGGCGATGCGGGCGCCCGGGTGCAGGCAGATGATGGGTTTGGTAATGCCGCCGAGCAGTTCGTCGATGGCCGGGGAGCGATACTGTGCGTGATCGAGGTGCGGATTCGCGGTGTCCATGCCGGGCAGCGCGAGGGCCCGGCCGATGTCCCGCCAGTCCTCGACTTTGTGCTGCTTCTCGCGGGAGTGGAGCAGGGGATGGGTGAGAAAGTGGCTGCTGCCTTTGAGCGGAAAACCGTAGCGCGCCCGTGCGCCAACGAGCCACATGAGGAGATGATCGCGTGGGTCGTTGCGCACCGAGATGGCGGCGTCGAAGCGCTCCGCGCGGAGCTGGGCGATGAGCCGGAGCAGGTCGCGCCACGGCCATTTCCAGAGCGCATATTTCTCGCGGTAGGCGGACCACGGGGCGTCATATTTGATGAAGCGGAGGTTAGGGAAAGTCGGCGCGAGGAGCGGGGCAGCGTGGGCTTTGCCGGCGAGCGTGATGTCGTAGTGGGCGCTGGCGGCGCGGAGCAGCGGGGTGGAGAAGGTGAGATCGCCCAGCCCCCAAAACTCGAGGATCAGGAGTTTCGGACGCGCAGCAGCGGGCAATGGCGTGGGCGGAGACAAGATGAGCGAAAGTAGGGAACCGCCGCCGGGGAGGCAAGGCGCGGGGTGCCGACGCGGTTGGTCAATGGCCACAGAGCACACGGAGAACATGGAGAAGAATGAATGTGCTCCAAGTTCTCCGTGACCTCGGTGGCTGGAATCCGTTCCGCCCGCGGTGGATTGCAAAACGTCCGGTCATCCCTAGATTCGCCGTCCCATGCCCGACGCCCCCGCTCCAACACCCGCTCCGCCGCTCGACTTTGGCGAAGCCTTTACGCGCTTCCGTGCCTGGTGCGGCAGTCAGCCAGCGGCGGCGGCCTTGCTCGCCGCCTGCCTCGGCGTGCTCGTCTATTTCTTCGGCTTCTTCAAGATCTTTACCAATGGATCGCTGACCGCGGCGAAGTGGGCCTCCGAGGCTTGGAACGCCGAGAACAATCAGGAGCACTCCTGGTTCATCCTGCCCATCGCCATCTTCCTCATCTGGCACCACCGCGCAGACCTCGCGGCGGCGCGCAAGCAACCTTCCAACGTCGGCCTCCTCTGGGTGCTCGCGGGCGTGCTCGCCTTTGTGGTTGCGGCGCGGGCGCTCCAACCCCGCATCGCCATTGTCGCCCTGCCGCTGCTCATCTATGGCGCGGTGCGGTTTTTGTGGGGTAAGGAAACGGGGCGCATCTTCATCTTCCCGTGCCTCTTCCTGCTCTTCATGGTGCCGGTCGGCGGGTTGGTGCAGGGCACGGTGAGTTTGCAACTGCTCGTGCTCTCGGCGGTGCAGGTGCTCTCCGCGCTCATCGGGGTGAAAGTGCAGGCCGTGGGCACCACGCTGAATGCCCTCGATGGCAGCTTCAACTTCGACATCGCCGAGGGCTGCAGCGGCATCCGTTCGCTCATGGCCATGACCACCCTGAGCGCGCTCTACGTCCACTTTACCCAGCGCGAGACGTGGAAGCAGTGGGTCATCTTCGGCTGCTCGATCATCTTCGCGCTGATCGGCAACATCGGGCGCGTCTTTAGCGTGGTGGTCGTCGCCCGCTTCATCAGCGAACGCATTGCCGGCGGCCTTTACCACGACTGGTCTGGCTTCGTCTTTTTCCCCATCGCCGTCGGCGCGATGGTCGGCTTTAGCAAGCTGCTGAACCTCAACTGGAGCCGCGTGGCCGCCGATGCGCTCAAGCCCGAAGCCCCCGTGCCCGGAAAAAAATCGGCCGGCCCCATCTCCTATGACTACTAAACGCCTCGCCTTCCTGCTCGTGTCGCTGCTCGCCATGAGCGCGGTCTTTGCCCTGCCGAAGCAGCTCCAGTTTCAGCCGCTCGGCGTGAAGCTCGAGCTCCCGGAGACGGTGGGCGACTGGCACGGCACGGATATGAAGATCACCGACCTCGAGATCGCCACGCTCGGGAAGGAGACCGGCTTTGCCCGCAAGAGCTACACCAACGGGCGCGGCGATGAGCTCCAGTGCACCATCGTCCTCGCTGGGCAGGATATGAATACGAGCATCCACCGCCCGGAGCGTTGTCTGAAAGCGCAGGGCTGGTCGCTGGCGGATGCGCCGATCACACCCATCCCGGTGCCCGAGCGCGGGGTGCTGGAGACCACCCGGCTGAAGGTGGTCAAGGTCGTCAAGGCGGACAACGGCCAGCAGATCCCCATCGAAAACCTGAACTACTACTGGTTCGTCGGCTGCACCGACAACACCGCCTCGCACTTCGAGCGCACCAAGATCGACATCACCGACCGCCTGCTGAGCGGCTATAACCAGCGCTGGGCCTACTTCACCGTCGTCGCCACCGTCACCAAAGGGCTGAAGCAATTCGGCCGCTCGGAGGAGGAAACCGACGCGCTGATCCGCGATTTCATCCAGCGCGTGGTGCCAGAGACCCACCTGCCGTCGGTGAAACTGGAGAGCTAAAGCCAGCGCGGGAGCACATCCAACCAGCGGAGGGACGGGCTCCCGCCCGTCCCTGTTCGCAGGGCCACCGCCCGAACCTCAAAGGCGTAGGCCGTACGGGAGCGCCTCCCTCCAGCGCGGGACGTGCAGGAGCGCATCCCTCCGATTGGGCCGGGCTCTGGCCCGGGGTACCCGGCACTCGCTTCCGCAGTGGCCTACTTCGGCGGCACGGGGGCCTCGACGATTTCGACGGTCACGTTCTGTTCCCGCCCGCCGCGGAGGATGCCGAGTTCCACTTTCTCCCCCAGATCCGTCTCGGCGACGCGGGCGCGCAGGGCGTAGATGTCACTGATCACGCGGCCATTGAACCGGCGGATGATGTCGCGGGGCTGGAGGCCGGCGCGGGCCGCGGGAGAGTTGGGCAGGACGTCGATGACAAAGGTGCCATTGGCGTCCGGGAGGCGGAGTTCGCGGACGATCTCGGGAGTCAAAGCGAGCATGGTCACGCCGAGGTAGCCGCGGACGATGCGCCCGGTTTTCAACACGCTCTCGAGGGCGCGGCGCGCGACATTGGCCGGGATGGCGAAGCTAATGCCCAGCCACGCGCCGTCGGGCGAGGTGGAGTAGATGGCGCTGTTTATGCCGATGATTTCACCGCGCAAATTGAGGAGCGGCCCGCCGGAGTTGCCTTGGTTGACCGCGGCGTCGGTCTGCAAGAACTCGACCCCGCTATCGGCCATGGCCCGTCGGCCTTTGGCGCTGACGATGCCTTGGGTAACGGTTTCCTGGAGCCCGAACGGATTGCCCACGGCAAAGACCATTTGGCCCGGGTTCACGGTGTCGCTGTCGCCCAGCGGGAGGGGCACGATGTCGGGCGCGTCGATCTTCAAAACGGCGATGTCCGAAACTTCGTCGGTGCCGATGAGTCGCGCGGCGATCCGGCGGCCGTCGCTGAGCTGCACGGCGATCTTTTCCATGCCGGAGACGACGTGGTGGTTCGTGAGGATATGGCCCTCCTGGGAGACGATGACGCCGGAGCCCACGGCCTGTTTCTCCCGGCCTTTGCGCCGTCCGAAGAGCACCTGGAAGGGATCAGGCTCGGCTCCGGACGCGGCATTGATGGCGACGACGGCGGGGGTCACGGCGGCGACGAGGCGGGTGTATTCCGCGTCGAGAGCGGTGAGCACCTGCACGTCTTTCGGGTCGATGCGCGGGCCGGTCGCCGGGGTGTAGTTTTGCGCGCTGGCCGCGCGGTTGGCGGCAGCGGAATTGAGGCGCTGCCAGCGATACGCGCCGAACGCGACAAGGGCGGCAAGGAGGATGAGAAAGAGGGTGCGGCGCATTTAGCTGACCTGTGAAAGCAGAATCTTGCGTCGCTCGGCAAGCACGCGGCGGTAGCGGGTGTGCTCCGGGGCGGCGAGTTGCGGGTCGCGCTCGAAGAGCAAAAAGGCGGCGTTGCGGGCGAGCTTCATCAGGTCGCCGTCTGTGAGCAGGTCGCCGAGCTTGAGGTCGGCGGGTTTGCCGCTCTGCGCGGTGCCGAGGATGTCGCCGGCGTTGCGCAGGCGGAAGTCGGCCTCGGCGATCTGGAAGCCGTCGCTGGTCTCCGCGAGGATGCGCAGCTTGTCCAACGCCTCGGCTTCCGCCTTCGGGCTGTGGAGCAGGATGCAGTAGCTCTTGTGCTCGCCGCGGCCAATGCGCCCGCGGAGCTGATGGAGCTGGGCGAGGCCGAAACGCTCGGCGTTTTCGACCAGCATGAGGTTGGCGTTGGGCACATCGATACCGACTTCGATGACGGTTGTGGCGATGAGCGCTTTCGCTTCCCCGCGCCGGAAGCGGTCCATGATCGCCTCCTTTTCCTCCGGGGCGATGCGCCCGTGGAGGAGCTCGCAGGTCAGCGGCGCGAGCAGCTCCTGCCATTTCTTGAACTCGCTGGCCGCGGCTTTGGCCTCAAGCTTCTCCGATTCATCAATGAGCGGGTAAACGATGTAGGCCTGCCGGCCCGCTTCGAGGTGTTCACGGAGGAATTTTACGGCGTCCGGCAGCTTGGCTTCGGGCCGCACTGCGGTGACGATCTTCCCGCGGTTCTTCGGGAGTTCATCCAGCGTGCTCACGTCGAGATCGCCGTAGAGGGTCATGGTGAGCGTGCGCGGAATCGGCGTGGCCGTCATGACCAGCACATCCGGCGCGACGCCCTGATCCCGCAACTGCGCCCGCTGGAGCACGCCGAACTTGTGCTGCTCATCGATCACCGCCAACCCCAACCGCGAAAACCCCGCGCCCTCGTAAAGCAGCGCGTGCGTGCCGACGAGGATGTGCGGCTGGGAGTCGGGGTGGTGGCGGGCACCAGAGACAGATTGGGAGGGATGGGAAGTTTGCGAAGGCTGGAAGCCTTCGCCAGCGCTCGGAATGAGCACGCTCCCCGGAGCCTGCAGCGCTGCGCTTTCAAACAGCGGCAGCGTGCCGCTTTGCTCGCTGCGGGCTGCGGTGCGCAGGGCTACGCGGAGGCCCAGGGGTTCGCAGAGGTGGCGCAGGGTGAGGTAGTGCTGCTCGGCGAGGATCTGCGTGGGGGCCATGAGCGCGGCTTGGTACCCGGCCTCGACAGCGATGAGCATCGCGCTCAGGGCGACGAGGGTTTTGCCGCTGCCGACATCGCCGTGGAGGAGGCGGTTCATTGGGCGCGCGGCGACCAGGTCGGCGCGGATTTCGGCGATGGAGCGGAGCTGGGCGCCGGTCAGGGGAAAGGGGAGGGCGGCGTGGAGGCGCTGCATCAGCGATTCGCCCGCAGCATGCACGGCGCCGGGTTGGGCGGTCTGCTCGGCGCGTTTGGCCGCGATGCTGAGTTGCATGGCAAAGAATTCGCCCAGCACGAGATGACGGCGTGCTTTGTCCCGCGTCGCCCACGAGTCGGGGAAATGAATCTGCCGCAACGCCCAGGCGGGCGGCGTGGCGTCGAGTTTCGGCGGGAGGTAATCATGGATCTCGTCGTCGCAGAGTTGTTCGAGCACATCCCAGATCAGCCGCCGCAGCACGCGCGCCGAAAGGCCTTCCGTGGCCCGGTGGATGGGCACGATCCGCTGCAAATGAATCGCCGGCCCGGCATCCTCCTCTACGACTTCGAACTCCGGGTGCGCGATGACTACCCCTGACCCGCTCGGCTTGGGCTTGCCGTAAACCACGAGTCGCTGGCCGTTGACGATCATCTTCTCGACCCAGTGCGCATTAAACCACCGGCACAGCAGCGGCGTGCTGAGCGCGTGAGCGGCCTCTTCTTCGAGGACCACGTCGAACATCTTCTGGGAGCCGCGAATCCGCCGGACGCTCGTTTTCTTCACCATACCGCACACGCAAACCGGCTCAGTGGTGTCGCCCGTGGGAAACCGGTCGAACTGGGTGCGATCCTCGTAGCGCTTCGGAAAATGCGTGAGCAGTGCCCCGACGGTGGCCAGCCCGAAGCGCTCGAGTTGCCGCTGCCGTGGCGGCGGAATCCATTCCAGCTCAGTCAACGGCGTCTCGAGGTTCACGCGCGGAACTTAGCCGAGCCGCGCCCGGCGCAGGCAAAGGAAATCCGCACCGGTGGGGCCGGCTTTCTGCTTAAAGGGCAGGGTTGGCCGTGCGGGAAAAGTCGTTTGACCGACGCCGTTTCGCCGCTAACCTCCGCGCCTTTGCCAGTAAACGCATGATTGTAAAACTCCGCATCTCCCTGATTTTCGCCACTTTGGCGCTCCTTACTCCCCTCGCCAGTGCTTCAGATCGGACTTCGCTCTACAACCCAAAAACCGCGCGGAAATTGGATGTCAGCAAGCTCTCCCTCTTTGGTCCGCAGTCTGGGAAATTCAAATATGATGGGCGCATGATCCGCGCTGCGGAGATCGCCTCGGCCCGCGCCCGTTCCCGTTCGACCAGCCGCTGCTGGCGTTACGTGAAGGACGCCCTGCTCGCGGCGAACATCGTCGAAACGCGCCCCAAGACCGGCTACGCCAAGCAGGCCGCCGGGGAACTGACGGCGGATTACGGCTTCAAGCGCATTCGCGAAACCAACCCCTACAAGGCTCCGGTCGGCTCTGTCCTCGTTTATGGCGGGCGCGGTGCGGGTCATGTCGAATTC
This sequence comes from Chthoniobacter sp., assembly GCA_031390545.1. Taxonomy (GTDB): domain Bacteria; phylum Verrucomicrobiota; class Verrucomicrobiia; order Chthoniobacterales; family Chthoniobacteraceae; genus Chthoniobacter. Next base: position 48,426 of record JANMTP010000021.1, read on the forward strand.
CGTACGCCGCAGGGTTTTGTCAGCGATTTCGTTTCGCTCAAACCATCACCGAGGCCGCTCATCGGCATCTATATCAAACCGCGGGCGTAACCCGCGTGGGCGGTGTGTCATAAGGCGAATCCCGCCTTGCGAGCTTGGCGGGGCTGGTTAATTTCCGCCCAGTTCTTTTCAAACCGCAACTGCATCACGAGTGCCCCGGCGATTTCTATCGGGGCTGCCAACCTGGTTGGAGAAACCAAGGTGGAACCGAGCGACCGAGTGGGTCGCCCGCGATGTGCGCCCCGGCCCTCTGCCGGGAGCGAACCAAAATCTCCCGCGATGCTCCAGCCAACCTCACACGCATCATGTTCGCACTCTCGCTCCGGGTGAATCCGGCCAATCCCAACCATCATCTTTGGAATAACAACGGCACCTGGTTCATCCACTACGTCGTTCATCCCACGCCCTTTACCAAAGAGCGCATCCGCCATTCTCTCGGCACCAAGTCGCTCTCCGAGGCGCGCGTGCGGCGCGACGCGATTCTCGCGACGGCCGACCAGCCCGAACCGCTCGCCCTCGCCGCCTAGCTCGGCGCGACTCGCCTCCCAACCCCCGGAGGGACGCGCTCCTGTGCGTCCGCCGCGCGCTCCCGCGCGCGAAGCGTCACCTGCGAGATCACATCCCGGGACGCGCAGGAGCGCGTCCCTCCGACTGCACGGCGAGCAACCGCTCGACGTATTTGGCCAGCAGGTCGAATTCAAGGTTCACCAAATCGTCCGCGCTTTTCGCGCGCAGATTGGTCATCGCCAGGGTGTGCGGGATGATCCAGACAGTGAAACTAGACGCGCCGACAGCGGCGACGGTCAGACTGATGCCGTCGATGGCGATCGACCCTTTGAAGGCCACGTAACCCGCAAACTCCGCCGGCAGCGCGATCTCCAGCCGGTAATCCGCGTTCACTTTCTCGAACGCGAGCACGCGGCTCGTGGTGTCGATATGGCCTTGGACAAAATGCCCGCCGAGCCGGGAGTGTGCGGCGAGGGCGCGTTCTAGATTCACCGGCGAGCCCGGCGCGAGGGTGCCGAGGTTGGTGCGGTCCAGCGTTTCGGCGAGGAGGTCAAAGGCGAGCGTCTCTCCGTTTCGCGCTGTCACCGTGAGGCAGCAGCCGTTGACCGCGATGCTGTCCCCGAGTTGCGCGTCAGTGCAGACCAGCGGCGCAAGCACCGTGAGGCGCGCGCCGGAGGTGGAGCGTTCGAGGGCAAGAAGTGCGCCCGTTTCTTCGACGAGTCCCGTAAACATGGCCGGCGAATGTAGCGGGCGCAGGTCGGCTTACCAACTACCCGCGTGGAGATTTTTGAATGCGGCTCCGAGATGCGCAATGACGTGGGTGGCAACGAGTGACTCTTCGGATTCCGCACCCTCAAAGATCGCCAGCTCCGCGGCCCGTCCGCACAGCCATGCGCCGAGCCGCGCGGCATCGTAAAGCCCGAGCCTCTGCCCGGCGAGCGCCGCGCAGACACCAGTGAGCACGTCGCCCATCCCGCCAGTGGCCATGCCGGGATTGCCCGTCGAGTTGTAGCTGAGCGGCTGGCCCGTTTCGGCGACCACGGTGCGCGCCCCTTTGAACAGCAGCGTAACCGGAAAGCGTTTGGTGAAGTCGCGCGCCGTCTCGCCTCGTGGGCGATGGGCTGATGCAGAATCGAGCCGCGCCATTTCCCCCGGATGCGGCGTGAGCAGCCGCGGTCCGGCGCAGCGCGCGAGCAGATCGGTGCGCCGCGCGAGGGCGTTCAGCGCATCGGCGTCCACGATCATCGGCTGCGGTGCGCGCTGAATCAGCTTGAGCAACTCGGCATCCTGGTTTCCGAGACCGGGACCGACCGCAAGGACATCGTGGCGCCCGTCCAGCGCCGCAAGGCATGACGCCGCTTCTTTGACCATGACTTCCGGAGCGATGCGCGCCGCGAGGAGTGGGTAGATGTCCGGTGTCACGTACAGCGTTACGAGCCCGGCGCCGGCACGCACGCAGGCTTCCGCGCAGAGCACCGTCGCTCCGGTCAAACCCGCCGACCCGGCAACGATGCCCACCCGCCCGCACTCGCCTTTGTGCATCTCGAAACGTCGCCGCGGGAGCAGTGCCGCCAGCGTCTGGGCCGTCGCCACGGTCGCGGTTTCGGTTGGCGCGGCGCGCGCGCTCAGCGGCGCGAGCGGCAGCACCGCTAGCCGCCCGACGAACCGGGTCGCCGTGTCGGCCAGTAAACCCGTTTTGGCAAAACCCACTGCCGCGGTGAAATCCGCAACCACCGTGTCGGCATCGGCCACACCGCTGTCGCTATCGAGCCCGGTGGGCACATCGAGCGCAAATACATACGCGTTTTCCTGGGCCCTCAGCCGGTTGATCTCGCGGGCCGCTGCAAGGATTGGATCGCGCAGCGCACCGCTGGCCCCGATGCCGAGCAGCCCGTCGAGCACCACCAGTGCGCCGCCGCTCTCCTGCCGCGGGACGACCGCCACCCGCGATTGGGCTTCCGTAAATTCGCGCTGCTTCCGCACGGTCAGCGAACTCCAGTCGTCGGAATCAAACGCCGGGCGCAACTCCACTTTCCACCCGCGCCGCGCGAGCTGGCGGGCCACGACCAGCGCATCACCGCCATTGTGACCTTTGCCAAAAAAAACCACGCACTTTCCGGGTGCGGGGAAAAACTGACGCACCGTAGCGGCGATCTGCGCGCCGGCTTCCTCCATCAGCGCTTCCGCTGAAACTCCCTCCGCAAAAGCGCGGCTTTCGAGAGCTTTCATCTCGGTGCAGGTCAGGGTCATGGTGGTTTCGGAGGGGCTCGCTGTGGAAGTTACCAGATTGCCCGTCCAGACCGCGTTTTAGCGAAGATATTTGGTGGACGATATAAAAAGTAAATGAGCGCTTGACGACCGGCGGCGGGCTGGCTACGCACGCCGGTGTGGCAGACGTGGCTTAGTGGTCACGTTGGATGCCGAAACGAAACCCAGACAGACTCCGCACTATGAAAAAAAACCTAGCAATCCTCACCCTGACCGCCTCCCTCGCCCTCTCCACGGCAATTTGCGCGGCTCCTAAAAAAGACGCTGCCGCCGCAGCGACACCCGCTGCGAAAACAGCCGCAACCCCTGCCGCCGCGCCAGTCAAGGCGATGGGGATGTATGTCAAAGTCGATACGATCGACGCCAAGGCCAAAAACTTCACCCACACGAACAAAGATGGCACCGTCGTAAAATTTGTGATCACAGACACGACCGACATCAAAAACGGTGAAGCGGCCGCCAATCTTGAAGACATCAAAGTTGGCGATCAGGTTAGCGGTTCGCGCATTAAGAAAAGCCCGACCGAATACGAGGTGGTGAAAATCACCAAGTTTGGCCCGAAGGCCGAAAAAGCCACCGAAGAAGAGGCCAAACCAGGCCCCGCCGCTGCGCCGGCTACTCCCGCTGCGACGAAGAAGAAGTAGGTCGGCTTAAAACCGTTCAGGAATTCACGTCACCGGCACCTGCGCGAGCAGGTGCCGGTTTTCGTTTTCGTCAGCGCGTTACCTTACAACAAAATCCGCGACCCCGGGTTATCTCCGCCGCATGTGCGATGGCTTCCGAAAGGCTACCGCCGCGCTTGCCGTTTTCCCTTTCGCGCCAATACTCACTCCCCATGCCGACGACTTCGCCCTTGCCCGTGGCTCCGATTTCTTTCCCCCGCACGGTGCCCGTGCAGAAGATTCGTCCGCCGAAAAAGAACATCCCCCAGACGCTGCTCCAGCGGCAGCTTATTCTCGAACGCGTGCGCGCCTACGTGGCCGAGCACCAGCCGGTGCCGCCGATGCCGACCGAGGAACTGAAAGTGCACGCCGACCACCTCGTCGCGCAGCTCGGCTGCGAGCCGATCTACCGCGATTACATCGGCGTGCTGCTGAACAACGAAATGTGGCGCGAACCGCTGGCCGCGGTCCCTTTCGAGCGCCGTTTGCTTTTGCTCCCGAAATGCCTCCGCGTGGAGAACAAATGCCCCGCGCCGTTCGATGAATTCGGCCTGCTCTGCAAACAATGCGGACTTTGCACCATCCAGGATTTGCAGGCCGAGGCCGAACGACTCGGCTACGCCGTGCTCGTCGCGGAAGGCAGCGCCATTGTCATGTCACTCATCCAGACCGGGAAGATCGAGGCGATTGTCGGCGTTTCGTGCCTGAGCGTGCTGGAGCGCGCCTTTCCTTACATGGAAGCCGCAGCCATCCCCGGCGTCGCCGTGCCGCTGCTCCAGGACGATTGCATCGACACCAACGTCGATATCGACTGGGTTTGGGACTACATCCACCTGACCAGCGACGACCAAACCCGTCGCCTCGACCTCGGCCAGCTCCGCGACGAAATCGACTTCTGGTTCACCCCGCTAAACCTCGACACGATCATGGGTCCGGCCTCAGGCGAGACGGAAAAAATTGCCCGTCAGTGGCTCGCGCGGGCCGGCAAACGCTGGCGTCCGTTCCTTACCGTCGCTTGTTTCCAAGCGCTCCGCGCCACACCCGGTGCCGCGCTGCCGGACGATCTGCGCAAAGTCGCCGTCGCTATCGAGTGCTTCCACAAAGCCTCGCTCATTCACGACGACATTGAAGACAACGACACGCAGCGCTACGGCGAGAGAACGCTGCACGAGGAGCACGGCGTGGCCGTCGCGCTGAATGTCGGCGACCTGCTCATCGGCGAAGGCTACCGCCTCCTCGCGACCTGCCGCGCCAGCGCCGAGCAGAAAGCCGAAATGCTCCGCATCGCCGCCGAAGGCCAACGCGAACTCTGCCGCGGACAGGGCGCGGAGCTCGTCTGGGCGCGGCACCCGCAACCGCTCAGTTCGCCCGAAGTCATCGACATCTTCCGCAAAAAGACCGCGCCCGCCTTTTCGGTCGCTCTTCACCTTGGCGCGATCTACGCCGGGCAGTTTGAGGAAAACGAGGAAGTCCTCGCCGCTTACAGCGAAGCGCTCGGCATCGCTTACCAGATCCGCGACGACCTCAACGATCTTGGTGCGAGCGGCGAGACCAACGACATTGCCGGCCTCCGCCCCAGCCTCCTCCTCGCCACCGCCTTTGAGCGCGCCACCCTCGAAGCCGCCGGAGCCGACCCAGCGCTCGCCGAAACACGCGCCGCGCAAAAGCTGGCGCTCGAAGCCCAATGGCGTCGCCTTTCCACCGCTGCCCCTGCCGAGATAGAGGCGCTTTACCTCGATTTGCACGCCGACGAACGCTGCCGCACCCTGCTCGAAAGCTACAAAGAGGAAGCCATCCGCAGCCTCCGCGACGTGGACAACGCCAATCTCAAAGGCCTCCTCCGCCGCGTCCTCGGCAAGATCTTCAACGACACCGAGATCAAAGGCTGGTGCAAGGAATTCGAGGACAAAAACCTCGCTCCGGCCAGCCTAGGTTAAGCATCGTCGGCAGACGGAGAGGTCCACGAAAAGCACGAAAGGGCACGAAAAGGAATTTCCGATTTGGTGTCCTTTCGTGTTTTTCGTGGACGCCAGCCAAGTCCCTGACCACGGCCAAATTTCGGTTTGACTCACTCCGGCACGCCGCGGAGACTCCGCGCCCTTTCCCGCGACTCAGCGCGGGTCTAAAACCACCATGCGCCACACCATTTCTGTCCTCGTCGAAAACAAATTCGGCGTGCTCACGCGCATCGCCGGCATGTTCAGCGGACGCGGCTTCAATATCGACTCGCTCAACGTCGGCCCGACGCTCGACCCCACGACTTCGCGCATGACCATCGTCGTCCGGGGCGACGATACCGTGCTTGAACAGGTCACCAAGCAGCTCAACAAGCTCATCGACGTCATCAAAATCGAAGACTTCCGCGACGACGAAGTGGTCGAGCGCGAGTTGGTGCTTATGCGCGTCAGCGTGAACTCCGAGACGCGCGCCGAGGTCATGCAGATCGGCGATATTTTCCGCGCGAAAATCATCGACGTGCAGATCAACAACCTCGCCATCGAGATCACCGGCAACGAGTCGAAGATCGACAAATTTCTCATGCTCATGGGCAAATTTGGCATCACCGAACTCACCCGCACCGGCCGCGTCGCCCTCGCCCGCAAGTCCAGCTAACCCCTTTCACCCAACTCCCATGCCCGCCAAAATCTACACCGACAAAGACGCCGATCTCTCCATCTTCAAAGGCAAAACCCTCGCCGTCCTCGGCTTCGGCAGCCAGGGCCACGCGCACGCGCTGAACCTCAAGGAGAGCGGCGCGAAGGTCATCATCGGCCTGCTCCCCGGCAGCAAATCCATCGCGGTCGCCAAGGAAAAGGGCTTCGAGGTTTTTGAAACCGGTGAGGCGGTGAAAAAGGCCGACGTCATCTTCGTCGCCCTGCCCGACACGAAGCAGCCCGCGGCTTACGAAAAGTCGATCCTGCCGAATCTCACCAAAGGCAAGACGCTCCTTTTCAGCCACGGCTTCGCCATTCACTTTAAGACCATCGTCCCGCCGAAAGACGTGGACGTGATCCTCGTCGCGCCGAAGGGTCCCGGCCACATCGTGCGCCGCCAGTTTACCGAGGGCAAAGGCGTCCCGGCGCTCATCGCCATCTACCAAAACCCCAGCAAGAAGGCCAAAAAGGTCGCGCTCGCCTGGGCCAAAGGCGTCGGCGGCACCCGCGGCGGTGTCATCGAGACGAGCTTCAAGGAAGAAACCGAGACCGATCTTTTCGGCGAACAGACCGTCCTCTGCGGCGGCGCAAGCGCGCTGGTCCAGGCTGGCTTCGAGGTGCTGACCGAAGCCGGTTACTCGCCCGAGATGGCCTACTTCGAGTGCCTCCACGAGTTGAAGCTCATCGTCGATTTGATGAACGAAAGCGGCATCGCCGGCATGCGCTTCTCAATCTCCGAAACCGCCAAGTGGGGTGACGTGCTGGTCGGCCCCAAGATTATCGACGCCGGCGTGAAGAAGCGCATGAAAGCCGCGCTCAAGGACATCCAAAACGGCAAGTTCGCCAAGGACTGGGTCAATGAATACAAAGGCGGCTACAAAAAATACAACGCCCTCCTCAAGGCCGGCGAAAAGCACCCCATCGAAAAAACCGGCGAACGCCTCCGCGGCCTCATGCCCTGGATCCAAAAGAAGAACCTCAAAGGCGCACAGGCGGCCTACTGATTCTTCGACGATTCCATTCAGCTTCCGAGTGCGCCGCCGGTTTCCCGGCGGCGCTTTCGTTTTTTCACGCGGCCTATTTCCGGGCGAAGGGCGCGGGTGAAAGGGCTGGGCCGCTCACGCCGGGTCGCTAGGTTAAGTGTGTCTCCATGAGTGCGCCGTCCCGTTCCTTCTTTCGCCGCCTCGCGCTGGCGCTGCTAGGGATGATGATGCTGGTGGCGGTGGTTTTTGTTGCGCTGGGGTGGGTGGTGGCGAGGCATTGGGAGGAAGTGGCAAAGGTGATTGGTCGTGAAAGACAAATCCGCCTGACGAATTGGTATGTGCATTTCATCGTTGGATTGCTCCCTGACGATGGTGACGGGGATGGGGTTTGTGATGGCGCAGAATTATACTTCGAGAGCGACCCGCGAAATCCAACCAGTCGCCCGGTTTTCTTGAGGCACCGCCTTACAACGCGCGGCCACTCTGCCGGGGAGATCGTTTACTGTGGAGTGCGCCTGGTCGGTCGATTAGTGCAGGACATTGATGGCACCGAAGTTCGCTGGCCAAAGGGCTTCAAGGCTGTGGTTTCAGCCAGTGAGCCGGTGTTACTCCTGAGAGATGATGCCGGGTCACCAACGAGGGGGCCGGTGTCCCTGACCGCGAACGAACGGGGGGAGGTGGCATTTGAGATAATGGCTGAGAGTGCATTTGAATCTGTTTCCATAGTGAGCGAAACCGCGACGGATGCCATCGGCCTCGGGCAGGTGTTCCGTCAATTTCCCGGTTGGCGAACGCCTCCGATCCCAGCTTCGATCAATGGTGGCCCGGCACGCGCCTCTTTCATTCCTTGGACAGTTGCGAAGGGTGCAACGGACGATGAATACGAAGTGAAATGGAGCGCGCCAACTGGCTTGACTGGGGATTACGTGGTCGAGGCGGCTCGTGAGGGGACTGACGAACTATGGGTAGGCGTGCGAGTGGTGAAATCGCCGGAAACAAAAATGAGATTTGGCTCCATGCTTTGGGTGCAGAACTTTTCCGACTACACCGGCCCGTTGAAGCTTCGCGTCGTGCCACTGAGCGCGACGCACCCGTGAGCGTAGCGGGTCGTTTCCTTGCACCCGGCGGCTGCCTGCGATTGGATGACTTAAACCCACGCATGAATTCCTACCTCCTCGTCGCCCTCGGCAGCGCGCTCGGTGGGGTGCTGCGGTTCTGGCTGGCGGCGGTGATGGGGGACAAGTTCGGCGCGCCGCATCTCGGCACGATTTTCGTCAATGTGTCGGGCTCCTTCGTCATCGGCTTTCTCGCGGCGCTCTCGCCGCAGTCAATCACGCGGCAGCTTTTGATGGTGGGCGTGCTAGGAGGTTACACCACGTTTTCGTCGTTCAGCCTACAGACGCTGGAACTCGCGCACGAAGGAAAGTGGGCAACGGCAGGCGCGAATATGGGGCTGTCTGTGGCGCTCTCGCTCCTTGCCGTGTGGCTTGGTCATCTTTGCGCGACGCCCTTTCGGCGCTAGCTGCATGCTGTCGGGGAAGCTGCCAGCTTCCCCTACAGCACGTCGCGGCCGGCGATGAAGGTGTGGGTGACTTGAAAGTCGTCGGTGAAGCTGACGAGATCGGCATCCGCGCCGATGGCGAGGGTGCCTTTGTGCGCCTCGATACCGAGCGCGCGTGCGGGGTTCAGGGTGGCCATGCGCACGGCTTCAGCGAGCGGGACCTCAACGAGCTGCACCATGTTGCGCACGAGGTCGATCATGCCGGCGATGCTGCTGGCCAGGGCTTTGCCATCCTCGGTCAGGCTCACGCCGTCGCGGACCACGCACGCGATGTCGCCGAGCTGAAAGGCCTCGCCTTCCGCCAGTCCAGCGCCTGCCGCGGCGTCGGTCACGAGCACGATGCCGTCAGGGCCTTTTGACCGGTAGAGCAGCCGCATCAGCGTCGGTGAAACGTGGCGGGCGTCAGCGATGAGTTCGCAAAGCACGGCCGGTTCGCTCATTACGAACTCGAGCAGACCGGCGACGCGGAAGGGGCCGCGACGACGGGCCGAGGACATGCAGTTGAAGGTGTGGGTCGCCTGCCGCATCCCGTGGGCGAGGGCGGCAGCGGCCTCCTCGTCCCAGGCGTCGCTGTGCCCGCCGCTGGCGATGATCCCGCGCTGGGTTAGGCTTTCGATCAATTCCAGCGCGCCGGGCAGTTCGGGGGCGACGGTCATTTGCGTGACCAGGCCGGCGACTTCCAGCCACGGCTCCCACTCCTCGCGCCGCGGATTACGAATCAGCTCCAGCCGATGCGCGCCTGGTTTCTCGCGCGAAAAATACGGGCCCTCAATGTGAATTCCGAGCAACTGCGCGCCATCGCTGACCGGCCGCCTGCGATACGCCTGCGCCGCACGCAGCACCCGCTCAATGCTCGCGCTCGTCGCCGTGACCGTCGTCAGTGCGAGCGCCGTGGTCCCCCCGCGCGCGTGATGCCGGCAGATCGCGCCAAAAGCCTCTGCGTCCGCCTCCATCGTGTCGCGCCGCAACGCGCCGTGGATGTGCAGGTCGATGAACCCAGGCGCGAGGAACTGCCCTGCCAGATCGACGACCGGCTCGCCCGCGACCGGCTCCAGCGTCTGCGTCGCGAGTGCGTCGATCTTTCCTTCGAGCACGCGCAGATGACCGCGCACCAGGCGGTCGGGCAGAATGAGTCGGGCGTTGGCGAGGATCATACGCGCTGCCAATCGGGTTTGTGGTCATAGACCCAGCGGTAGTATTCGCCGCGCTTGAGTTTCGCAGCAGCCGCCTCGTCGATGACCAGCGTGCATTTGCGATGAAACTGCAGGGCCGACGCCGGCACCTCGGCGGTAATCGGGCCCTCCGTCATGGCCGCCACGGCCTCGGCTTTGCCCGCGCCCGTCGCCAGCACGAGGCAGTGCCGCGCCTCCATGATCGTGCCGACGCCCATGGTGATGACGTGGTGCGGCACCTCCGCCTCGCTACCAAAAAAGCGGGCATTATCGCGGATCGTCTCCCGCGTCAGCGTCTTGATCCGCGTGCGCGAGCCGAGCGCGGAGCCCGGTTCGTTGAAACCGATGTGACCGTCTGAGCCGATGCCGAGCAGTTGCAGATCGATGCCGCCGACCGCGCGGATCGCCTCTTCATACTGATCGCAATGCGCGGGGATGTCCGCGGCCAGGCCGTCGGGGAGATGGGTGCGGCGATGGTCGAGGTCCACGAGATTGAAGAGATGCTCCCGCATGTAGGCGGCGTAGCTTTGCGGGTGCTCCGGGCCGAGGCCTACGTACTCATCGAGGTTGAAAGTCGTCGCCGCGGAGAAATCGACGAGCCGCTGCGCGCCCATCGCCACCAGCTCGCGGTAGAGCCCGAGAGGCGTGCCGCCGGTGGCCAGGCCGAGTATGCTGGCCGGTTTTGCGGCGAGCTGTTTGCGGAAAAAGCCGGCGGCTTCCTTGCTCACGGCGTCGGGGTTGGGTTTGATGATGACTTCCATCGCCCGCCCTTCGTATGTCCAGCCCGTCCGACTTTCACGCACGAAAAGCTGCGCGCCTTGCGCAGCTCCGGCTCGACGCGGCGGACTTCGAGGAAAAATTCGCCCGCAGCTCCGGCCCCGGCGGCCAGCATGTGAACAAAGTGTCCACCGCTGTCACGCTCCGCCACGTTCCGACCGGCGTTGTGGTGACCGTGCAGGACACCCGCTCGCAGTCATGGAACCGCCAGGTCGCTTGGGATCGCCTGCTGGACGCCATCGAGCGCGCGCGCCGCGAGGAGCGAGCGGCGCAGCGTGCGGAGATCGAAAAGAAGCGGAGGCAAAATTCGAAACGCCCGCGCGGCGTGAAAGAGCGCATCCTCGAAGGCAAGCGCCGACGCGCCGACACCAAGAAGCAACGGGCCAAGAATTTCTAGCGCTCCTTCAATGCCCCCCGTTCTTCAGCTCACGAATGTCGCCAAATCATTTGGTGCCGTGCGGGCGCTGCGGGGTGTCTCCTTCGACCTGCAACCGGGCGAGGTGCACGCACTGCTCGGGGAAAATGGCGCCGGCAAATCCACCCTGATCAAGGTCATCACTGGCGCCCACGCGCCTGACGCCGGCACTATGGAAGTCGGCGGCGAAACGGTCGAGCACCTCACCCCGGCCCGCGCTCACGCGCTGGGAATCGTCTGCATTTACCAGCAGCCCGCGCTGTTCCCCGATCTCAGCGTCGCGGAAAACATTGCGTTGCGGCTGGGGAAAACGTCCGCCGTGCATCTTGTGCGCTGGCCCGAGCGCCGAGCTCAAGCGGCGAAGCTGCTCCACCGCATCGGCGCGGACATCGATCCAGACACGGAAGTGCGGGCGCTTTCCATGCCTGAGCAACAACTCGTGGAAATCGCCTGCGCGCTCGGTTCGGGCGCGCGCATGGTGATCATGGACGAGCCCACGGCCTCGCTTACGCAGAAGGAGCAGCATCTGCTTTTCGCCGTCGTTCGCGAACTGCGCACGAGCGGCGTGGGCGTGATCTATATCTCGCACCGTTTAGAGGAAATCTTCGCGCTCGCCGATCGCGTGACCGTCCTCCGCGACGGCGAAAGTGTCGGCACAAACCGCGTCAATGAACTCAACGAAACCGCGCTCATCCGCATGATGGTCGGGCGTGAAGTCGCCGCGATCTATCCGGCGTCCGAAAGCGCGCCGGGCGAGGTCGTGCTCAGCCTACGCGGCGTCGGTTGCGCCGCGAGCGGCGTACACGGCATCGATCTTGAAGTGCGTGCCGGTGAGATCGTCGGCCTTGCCGGACTCGTTGGCGCGGGGCGCACCGAACTCGCGCGGATTCTCTTTGGCCTCACGCCCGCCGATGCAGGCGAGATCCAGCTTTCTGGCGAGTCCGTCCACCTCGCCGATCCGCGCGACGCGATCGCGCGCGACATCGCTTATGTTCCCGAAGATCGCCGCCGTCATGGCGTGATTCTCGAGATGTCCATCGCCGAGAACACCACGATGGCTATCCACCCGCAGCTCTTTCCGGGCGCTTGGCTACGGCCCGACGCGGAACGGAACCTGACCGAAAGTTTCATCCGCGATCTCGCCGTGAAAACCTCCGGCCCTGAGGCGCCGGGCGGCAGCTTGAGCGGCGGCAACCAGCAAAAGGTCGCCCTGGCCCGCTGGCTCGCGACGAAGCCGAAGCTGCTCATCCTCGACGAGCCGACGCAAGGCGTGGATGTCGGCGCGAAGGGTGAAATCCACAAAATCATTCGCGGCCTTGCCAAGGAAGGCCTCGCCGTCCTGCTCATCTCCAGCGACCTGCCGGAAGTGCTCGGCATGAGCGACCGCATCGCTGTGATGCGCGGCGGCACGATTGTCGCCGAGCTTCCGGGAAGCGCCGACGCGCACGACGTCATGGCCGCGGCGCTCGGCCAGACCGGAAAGGAGCCCGCGTAGTGGGCCGATATTCGCGCGAACTGACCGTTGCGGCAGTGCTCGGAGTGCTGCTCCTCGCGCTTGCGATCTTTGCTCCGCATTTCTACACGCCACAGCCGTTGCTTTCGCGTCTCGCTTCTCAAATGCCCGCGCTCGTCGCTGCCATCGGCATGACCTGCGTGCTGCTCTCGCGGCAGATCGATATCTCGATTGGCTCGCAGTTCGGCCTGTGTGCGGTCATCGCTGGATTGCTCGCCGCGGCCAAACTGCCGCTTGTGGTCGTCCTCGGCGGTGCCCTCGGTGCGGGCGCGGTGATGGGCGCACTCAATGGTGTGCTCGTCGCTTGGCTCGGTCTGCCGTCGATCGTCGTCACGCTGGCCACGATGGTGACCTGGCAGGAAGCGCTGAGGCTCTGGCAGCAAGGGCGGCTGCTCAATCTGCCGCCGGGCGTGCAGTGGTTCGGCCTCAGCCAGACCGCGGGCCAGTTGCTGCTCATCGTCGTCGCCTTCGTCCTTGTCGCGCTCGCCGCGTGGGCTCTTCGGCGCGTGGCCGCCGGACGCTTCATCTACGCCGTCGGTTCCGATGCCGAAGCCGCCCGTCTCGCCGGCATCGAACCACGCCGAGTCACCTTCGGCGTGTTTGTCTTCATGGGTCTGCTTGTCGGCCTCGCTGCGGTGATGAACGTCGTGCAATCACCCCAGGTCCAGCCGACCTGCGGCGAGGGTTTTGAACTCAAAGTGATCGCCGCGGCAGTGGTCGGCGGCGTCGCGGTTACGGGTGGACGCGGGCGTTTGTGGGGCGTTGTCCCCGGCCTGCTCCTGCTCGCCAACGTCAACCCCGCGCTCACGCACTTCCATGTGCAGGCCTATTGGGAAAAGGCGATTCAAGGCGCCGTGATCCTGCTCGCGGTGATGGCGGATGGATTCAACCGGAGACGCCAGTCGTGAGCGTCTCGCCTGCCGGGGGAGCTGCTTGGAAATCCGCGCTCGTACGCCACGAAACGATCCTTCTGCTCGTGCTCGTCGCCGAGGTGCTGTTCTTCAACTCCGTCGGCCGCAATTTCGGCACGCCGGCCAATGTGGCGAACATCGTCCGCCAATCCGTGGAGATCGGCCTGCTCGCGCTGGCGCTTACGCCGATCATCCTCACCGGCGGCATCGATCTCTCCGTCGGCTCACTGCTCGGGTTGTGCGCGGTCGTCTTCGGCATGCTGTGGAAAGTCGCGGGGCTTGATCCGTGGCTCGCCGCGTTCGGGGCGGTCGTCGCAGGCGCGCTCGGCGGTGGCTTGAATGCCACGCTCATCACGCGCTTCCGCCTGCCGCCGCTCATTGTCACCCTCGGCACATTTTCGCTCTTTCGCGGGCTCGCTGAAGCGCTCACTGGCGGAACCACTGCATACACCGGTTTCCCGAAAAATTTCCTCTCGCTCGGCAACGGCTTTGCCCTCGGCGTGCCCGTGCAGGCGTGGGTCTTTTTCGCCGTCGCGCTGTGGATCTGGCTGCTCGTGCATCGCACCACGTTCGGACGCTCCTTCCGCGCGATCGGCTTCGCCCCGGAAGGCGCGCGCTACGCCGGACTGCCCGTCGCGCGCCACCTCGCGCTGGCTTACGTGCAAGCCGGCGCCATCGCCGGGCTCGCGGCCGTCATCTTCGTCTCGCGCGTCACCGAAGCCCGCGCCAACGCCGGCACCGGCTACGAACTCGCGGCGATCACCGCTGTCGTCCTCGGCGGCACGAGCATCTTCGGCGGCACCGGTTCGGTCCACGGGACGCTCCTCGGCGTCGCCGCCGTGGCCGTGCTGGCCAACGGCCTCTCGCGCATTCTTTCCATCATGCCGATCTCGCGCGAACTTTCAGGCATCCTCACCGGCGCCCTGCTGCTGCTCGCCCTTTGCGCGGGAGCGCTGATGAAGGCGGCTGCACCACGACGCAGGCCGCCCAGCCACTCGAAAATAAGCAGCCGTTAGATCGATGTTTTGACCGCTACCACTCTTGCCAGACCTTGTTGAATTCGCTTCCGTCCCAGCATGGCCACGACGCTCCCAGATCGCGATGATTGGTTTCAGGAAAACCACGGGTTTCCTCGTCCCGACTGGGGTGCGATCAACGGCTGGCTGCGGGCCTTTGCCAAACGTGAAGAACTGCATGCGCTGTGGGTCCAGCTCACGCGTTTCTGGCTCGAGCGTTTGCGGGCTCGTTTAGGTGGACAATACTTTGTCGCGGAGTCGGAACATTTTCATCTGCTTTCAGAGCTCGCTCCGAAAGCGCGGGAGGCCCTACTGGCGTTTTGCGAAATGGCCCGTGGGCGCATCGAGCGCGTGGTGGGTGAAGTGGATGGGGTGGAGAATCCAGGTAAACACGTCGTCCTCCGTTTCTCCGACGACGACGATTACTACGCCTACATTTCTCACTTTTATGCAGACGGGGAATACGCCAGCTCAGGCGGGATGTTTCTGCGCGACGGCTACTATCATATCGCCTTTCCCCACGCTTCGAGCGACGAGGAAGACCGAAGAGCGCTCGCGCATGAGTTGACGCACGATCTCTTGGTGAATCTGCCCCTGCCACCGTGGCTGAACGAAGCGCTTGCGATGGCTTTCGAGTCTGATCTGGCCGGAGGAACAGCTCCAGCGCTGACTTCCGAGTTGGCCAAGCGGCATCGCGGGTATTGGAATGCGGAGACGATTCAGGAATTCTGGCGTGGAGAATCGTTTTCGAAGGTGGACGGACAAGAACTGGCCTACAGCCTGAGCCGCGTGCTGCTCAATCTGATCCAAAACGACATTCGCCCGCCACCGGAAGAATTTCGCCGGTTTGTTCTGCGCTCGGATTCCGGTGATGCAGGAGCGATTGCCGCGCGCGAACATCTCGACATCCCGCTGGAGAATTTGGTGGCGAGCTTTCTCGGACCCGGTGAATGGCGTCCCCGGCCCGAGAGTTGGCGCAAGGAAAGTCTGCCGGCCGAGCTGGGCGATCAGGAAGCGAACGACGAAGAGTTCTGGAAAGAATAGGTGCCTGTCGTTTTGACCGGGACGTTGCCCTCTCAAATTGATTCGCTAGGACTTTGGCCCCTCTCGACCCCTGCTCTCTCGCCCTATGAAATGTTTCCTTAAGCTGCTTCTTCTGCCGGCCGTCCTTCTTGCGGCCTGCAATAAGATCAATAATGCCTCCGCTCCCGGTGGTGACGGAAAGAAGCCGACGATTGCGCTGCTGCTGAAATCGAAGGGGAATCAGTATTTCGTCAATGTGCAAAAGGGCGCGCAACCGGCGGCGCAGGAACTCGGGGTGGAGTTGATCGTCGATGGGCCGACGAATACCGATCCGGCGAAGCAGAATGAGATCGTGGAGAATTGGATCACGCTCGGGGTGGATGCGATCGCGGCGGCGGCGGAGAACAAGGAAGGGCTTTCAACGGCGTTGAAGAAGGCGCAGGCGGCGGGGATCAAAGTGGTGACGTATGACTCAGACACGACGCCGGATTCGCGCGCATTTTTTGTAAACCAGGCGACGGCGGAAGGGATTGGCAACACGCTGATGGATGAAGCGGCGCGGCTTGTGGGTGAGGAAGGCGGGGAGTTTGCAATCATCACGGCCACGCTCACCGCGGCGAACATGAACGAGTGGCGCAAGCACATCGAAGTGCGGCTCGCGGCGAAGTATCCGAAGCTCAAGCTCGTGGACACGAAACCGTGCGACGATCAGAAGGACAAGGCCCAGCAGGAGGCGACGAATCTGCTCAGCGCGTATCCGAATTTGAAGTGCATCATGGCGATCTGTTCACCGGCGGTGCCGGGTGCGGCGGAGGCGGTGAAGCAGGCGGGCAAAGCTGGCTCCGTGAAGGTGCTCGGGCTTGGGCTGCCGAGCGAGAACCGCGCTTACGTAAAGGACGGCGTCACGCAGGCGGTGATTCTTTGGAAGGTGCAGGACCTCGGCTATCTCACGGTCAAGGCGGCGTCGGACCTCGTGAATGGCAAGCTCACGCCGGGCGCAAAGGAATACGATGGCGGCAAGCTCGGGAAGATCGAGGTGCAGGGCGATAACCTCGTGCTCGGACAACCTTTCATTTTCACGAAAGAGAATATCGATCAGTTCGATTTTTAGCGCGGCGCTGCGAGGGGGCGGGGCTCACTGAAAGAAGGGCGGGATCGTTTTTAACGGGGACTCGCAGCCGCCTCCCGATGCCGGAAGCTACTGAATAATCGGCGTCGCGCCCTTCAGCATTTTCAGCGCGTAGAGCAGGCCGCCGACGACGAGTTCGTAGAGCGCGTGGTCGTGGAAAAGAATGTAGTATTGTCGCCACTCGTAGGCGCAGACGCCGGCGATGAGTGAGCCAAGGACCAGCGGTTGGCGCGGACCGCAGCGCAGGGTGAGTTGCGCGAGCTGGGCGTAAGCGAGGAGGCGCAGCGGCATGTCCCAAATGGTCGTGTAGCGGAGGTTCATGCCGTATTTCACGTTGCACATGAGGACGTAGCTGCCGGCAATGAAGGCGGTGACGTAGAGCAGCGGCCGGCTTTCGCGCAGCGTGGAGAAGACCGCGCCGATGGCGAGGATGAGCACGATAGGACTGACCAGCATGTAGTCCACGAAGTAGCGGTACCACGGCCCGTCGCCGGTGCGGATGGCGTACTCGAGCGTCTGCGCTTTGCTCACGAGCAGCTTGTAGATGTTGATGAAATTTTCGGTCCCGCCGGCGAGGACGATGAGGGTGGTGAGGCCGAGGAGCGGCCCCGCGATCATGCATAGGAGCAGCTTCGGCGTAATTGTGCCCCATTTCGTCCAGCGGTTCAGGCCGATGAGTGCGCCGAGCGCGAGGTAAACGAAGAAGGCGTTCTCCTTCGTCATGACCATCGCAGCGAGACACGCGGTGAGTGCGGTGAGCCAGCCCGCACGATTTGGAGCGCGAAGATTCTCCCAGAGCAACCAGAGGCACATGAGTGCCCAAAAGGCGAAGAAGCCATCGATCATCCGATGCTGTGCCAGATGGATTTGCACGGGAGCGACGGCCATCAGCGCCAGCGTGCCGAGCATCGCGCCGTCGCCTTTTAAGCGGCGGGCGAGAAGCGCGGAGGGGATGAGCGTGAGGATCGCGAAAAGACAGGCGACGGCTTTGAGTGCGGCGAGCGCCGCGGCATTTGCGGCCGGGCCTGGTTGGTCCACGCCGGCGGGGCCGAAAAACTGACTCCAGAGGCTGCCGCAGTAGATGTAGAGAAAGCGCGTGGGTGGGAGTTCGCAGATGGTGCCCGGCTGACCCTGGGTGTGGAGAAAGTATTCGCAGAATGCCGGATACGCGCTGAGCCCCTTGGCATTGAGCAGGACAACGTAGCGCTGGTAGAGATGCTCGTCGAAACCGACTCCCGTAAACCCTGCTGTCGGATAGATGCGGACAAATGCGCCGAAAGCGAAAAGAACGAACGCGGCCAGCCAGATGAGGGCAGAATTGCGAGTTTTAGACTCTGCCCGAGCGGGGAATGATTGCTCCGCAGTGGTGCTTTCAGAAGCGAGACGCAGTGCGTCGGCGGGGAGTGGGGTCGAGATCGTCTCAGACATGAGACAAAATCATTAAGCAAGCCGCGGGCCGTCTTCACCAACAGCATGGCACGGCAATTTCTCTAGTCCCCGGAGCTGAAACCCCTTACTACCGCCGCCCCGCTCACTGTGCTCCGAACGCGTAACGCCCCGCTCCCGCCCGCTGCGCGCGAACCGTCGCGTCTTTTCCAGCACCTCCTGCCCGGGCTGATTCTCGCTGCGGTCGCGACCGCGCTCTTTTGGTGGAATCCATTCGGGCGAATACCAGAGCGGGCGGTGTTTGAGGTGGTGGTGAAGTCGAGCGTGGCTGGTGAGGCGCAGCTTCTTCCGGACATCGACGGCGCCGGTCTAAGCGCGAAGACAACGATTACCGCGCCCGTCGCGGGCGGTGGGCAGGTTACGCACCTGCGTTTCACGATACCGGCGGGACGACTGCTGGCCTTCATCTTTGCGCCGCTCGATCGCGCGGGGGAGGTCAGCGTGGAGCGCTGCTGGATTACCGCGGAATCCGGCCAGGTGCTCGCGGTCATTCCGCCCGCGGCGCTGCGGCGTTACGATTCGCCCGGCGGCCCAGCCCGCGCGGATGGCACGCTGCACTTGAGTGCGCGGGAGGGCGAGACCATCACCGGATTGCAATTCGAACCAAAGCCCCCCATTGACCTCACCCTCGAACCGCCGCCACAGCCCGAGCAATTGGTTGGGGTTTTCATTGGTTCGCTCATCGTGAGCGTGGCGATTTCGATACTGCTCGGGGGACGCTTTGCCGCGTGGTTGAGAATCCTCGAGCCGCTCGCGGCAACACTCGCGCGTGCGCCGCGCCGGGCGTTGTTCGCGATGGCCTTGGTCGCTGTATCGCTCGCTTGTTTCCCCGTAATTTTTCAGGGCAAAAGTTTTGTCTCGCCGGACAACGGCATGCAGCTCCTCTACACGTCGTTCCCCACGGTGCCGGGAGCGCAGGGCGGGCGCATGGAGAACGCCATGGGTTCGGACATGGGGGCCACGCACTATTGGCATATGCCGGTCTCGGTCATCCAGGCGCGCGCGATTTTCACCGACCACGAGCTGCCGCTGTGGAACCGCTACACGTCCGGCGGAGTCGCGCTGCTCGGCCAAGGCATCTCGATGCTCGGCGATCCGCTGCACTGGGTGACCATTGCCGCGGGCGGCGCGTCGTGGTCGTGGGATGTGAAATACGTCGTCGCGCTGTTCTCTTACTCCTTCGCCGTCGGGCTGCTCGTCTGGCGCACCGCGGGCAGCTTGCCGGTGGCGTTGGCGCTCACCCTGTCCGCGCCGTTCATGGGCTTCTTTGCCTACCGCTTCTGCCACGCGGGCTTTTTTGCGCTGTGCTATGCGCCGTGGATCCTGGTCGCGTGGGTGGAAGGCGCGCGGGCGCCGACGCTGCGCCGCGCCGCGCCGTGGGCCGGGCTGCTCATTTTCGCCAACTGGCTGCAGCTCAATTCCGGCACCGCGAAAGAAGCCAGCGCGTTCCTTGTTTTCCTCAACGCCGCGGGCGGACTAGGCCTGCTGTTCGCGCGGGAGAGCGTGGGCTGGCGGGCGGCCCGGCTCGGCCTTTTCGCGTGGGCCACGGTGCTCTTCCTCCTGCTCAGCGCGCCGCTCTGGATGACGTTCCTCGACGCGCTCGGCAAGGCCTACACGGTCTATGACCGTCAGCAAATTTGCCAGCTCCAGCCGGGGCTTGCGATCGGGCTTTTCGACGACATTTTCCAGCGCCAGCTGATGAAGATGGAGTTTCTTTTCAGTCCCTCGACGAATTTCTTCGTCCTCCTCGGGGTGCTCTGGGCGGCGGTGCGCATGCGCACGCTGCTGCGCGAGCCGTGGTTCCTCGCTGCGGTGCTCGTCGCGGTCGCGGCGGCGGCGATTGTTTTCGGCGTGGTGCCGCCGGCGGTGCTCGGCGCGCTGCCGATGATCAAAACGATCTACCATTTCGACAACACCTTCTCGGGCGTGCTTTTCATCCTGTTTTTCGTCATCGCCGGGTGCGGGTTGCGGGAGGCCCTGGCGCGGATCGAACGCGCGGAGTGGACCGGCGACTGGGCCGTGGTGCTCGCGCTGACCGGGCTGCTCTTCGCCAGTTTCTTGGGGATGACCGAGGCGTCGCATCGGGTCGGGATCACCTTTATCAAAATGGGCCAGCCCATCGCGAAGAGCCCGTTTTTCTGGGGTTATACGGCGTCGCTCTTCGCCGCGCTGGCGCTGCTCCCGTGGGCGGTGCGCGCGGGGCTGCGGCGGCGGGAAGGCGCGCTCGCCTGGCTCGGCGTGGCGCTGGTCGCCTTTTCCGCGTTGCACTTCCGGCACGGCATGTGGGGCGAGACGAGGTTTGACCTCTACACCCGCAACCCCAAACCGCGGCTCGATCTCCGCCACCTCGCCTCGCCGGCGCTCGCCCGCGTGGACGCCGAACTTGCCAGCGAGCCCGGCCGGGTGCTCGGGCTCGATTGGGAAGTCGTCCCCGGCTACACCACCATGCTCGGCCTCGAGACGATCAGCGGACCGGATGCGCTCATGGATCCGGCCTATCTCGAACTCACCAAAATCCTCGGCCTGCCGCGCATCTGGGACTGGCGTGTGATGATCTGGCCCGACGCTCTCCCCAAGGTGCGCCGCGGGCTCGACCTGCTCAATGTCCGCCACTTTCTGGACAAACCCGGCCAGCCGGACCTCCCCGGCACCACTATGCTGGGCCGGGACGACCTCACCGTGGTGCAAAACGACACCGCCTGGCCGCGCGCGTTTTTCACCGACACCGTGCTGCCCTACGCCAGCGGCTCGGAACTGCGGGCGCTCGTCGAGCAGGGTGATGGCCGGCCCTTTGCCGCGATGTCCGCCGCCGATCCCGCGCGCCCGGCGCTACCGGTCGTGGCCCCCGCGGCGCGCACCGTCGTCCCGGCGAAAAACTATCGCCTGACGAACAACAGCACGTCCTTCGAAATCGAGGCGCCGTCAGCCGGAGTGGCCGTGCTTCTTGAGACGAATTCGCCAGGAGATATCGAGGTGCTCGTCAACGGGCAGCCGGCGGAATGCCTGACGGTCGATCACGCTTTTCGCGGCGTCTTCATCCCGAGCGCTGGACATTATTCCGTGCGCTTCACCTACTGGCCGACTGTCCTGACCGAGGCGCTCTGGATTGCTGGCGTGGGGGTGATCCTGCTTCTTCTGGGAATTCTCTGGCTGCGCATAACTCGCGCCGCTCCTGCGTCGTGAAAAAGCTCCTTCATCTCCTGACGTTTCCCTGCCTGCTGGCCGCGGTCCTGACGCTGTGGCTGCGCTGGCATCCACTGGGATCGCCGGACAGCGGTTTCGTGCTCGAAATGCACCTCGCTTCGTCCGTGACTGGAGAAGAATGGCTGTGGTTGCAAACGAACTCCGGTTGGAACAAACGGAATACGCGGACCTTTTCGGTGGTCGCCAGCGAAGACCCGAAAACCTACCGGATATCGCTACCGCGCGGGATTGTGAATGCGTTCAGACTGGTTTCCCCGGATAGCGCGGCGCAGCAACTGCAGGGGGCGAGAATCGTGGACGATGAAGGAGCCGTCGTGGCGGAATTTCCGGGAGGGAAATTCGACCCGACTTTGCCCGGGATTCCCATGGTCTTGGATCGCCCGATCCGCCTAACGGCGGCGTGGGAAAGGACGGTGCCGGAAAGTCTGCTCGAATTCGCGATCCTCGCGCTGACCTTCGTTTTCGCGGGCCGCCTCCTCGGTCCCCGTGCCGCTCCTTGGCTGGCTCGTGCCGAAAGTGTGGGCCGCACTCTTGGGAGCTGGATCGGGACACATCCTCGTACGGCGCTGGCCGCTGTGGCTGCGGTGGCTGTCGCTGCGAGCTGTTTTCCGGTGGTCTTCTGCGGAAAAAGCTTCGTCTCACCCAATAACGGTGCGCTTTGCCTCTACGATGAATATCCCACGCTACCCGGAGCGCCGGTCGGCCCCGTCGAGCGATGGAACAACAGCGACGTGAACGCTACGCCGTGGGCGCATTTGCCTTACTCCATGGTTACGCGAGATGCGGTGCTGCGGGACCATGAACTGCCGCTGTGGAATCGCTACGTGATGAATGGGCTGACCCTGCTTGGGCAGGGGCAATCAATGCCGGGCGATCCGCTCTTCTGGATCGGCGTCTGCGCGGATGGCGCTGCTTGGGCTTGGGATCTACGCTATCTGGTTTCGAAGTGGCTATTTGCCTTCGGCATTGGGCTGCTCGTGTGGAAAACGACGCAACGACTGCCGGCCGCCCTGCTCCTCGCCGCATCATCGGCATTTCTCGGCTTCTTCTCCTACCGCTTCAATCATCCGGCATTCTTCAGCATCTGTTATTCCCCTTGGATTTTGCTCTGCTGGCTCAAGGCCGCGTGGGCACCGGACCTCCGCACCGCCGGTCGCGCGGCGCTTCTGCTCATCGGCGCCAACTGGCTGGAACTCAACAGCGGCACGGGAAAAGAAGCCGCGATGCTAACGCTGACGATGAATGCCGCCGGCGGGCTGATGGTGCTTTTTAGCGAAGGTGCGTGGTCCCTGAAATGGAAAACTCTCAGCTGCATGGCGGCGGGATGCGCGGCTTTTGTGATGCTGAGCGCGCCGCTGCTGGCGGTCTTTCTCGATGCACTCCGGCGCGGTTTCACGATCTACGACATGCCCGAAGTCCATCAACTTCCTGCTGGGTTGCTCATCGGATTGTTCGACGAGCTTTTCAGTCGCGAGCTGATGGCCGACGAGTTTCACGTCCTGCCCGCATTGAATTTTTTGGTCTTCGCCGGCCTGCTCTGGGCGCTCGCCGACTACCGGAGAACGCTACGTGATCGCGCGGCGCGGTCCCTCGCGGTCGCGGTAATGCTGCCGCTGGCGTTGGTGCTGGGAATCATTCCGCCGGGCTGGATTCAGCGCCTGCCGTTCTTCCGCAATATTATTCATGTGGATAACACCTTCATTTGCACGCTCATCGTGCCGTTGATCGTGCTCGCGGGATTTGGCTTGCGGAACTTCGAGGAACGGTTGCGCTCAGATCGAGCCTGGCGCGGCGTTTGGCTCCGCACGCTCGCCTGGCTCGCGTTGTTCGCCGCTTTGTATTTCGGCACCGTGCAGGCGGTGACGCGTTTGGAGTTCGCGCTGCACATGCCCAAGCCGGTGCAGTTCAGCGCATTTTTCCTCGGCTACGCAGGTGCGCTGCTGGCGACGGTGGCGCTGCTGCCTTGGTGCGTGCGGCGACTCGCGCTGCGCAAGGGATCAGCCTGGGCTCTCGGTCTCGGTGCGCTTCTTTGCCTCACGACGATCCATTTCCGTCACGGCATGTGGCTGCAGACGCGCTTCGACGACTACGTGATGAATCCGCAGGTCCGCGCGAACCTCCAAGCGAGCTCGCCAGCCGTGGAGTTTGTCCGGGCGCGGCAATCCGACCCGGCGCGCACGATGGGCTTCGGCGAGATCTTGCGCCCCGGATTCAACATCGTGACTCGTCTGGAAGGTCCGGCGGGAGTCGATGCCGTAACGTGCAAGGCCCTGGCCGAATGGTATGAGGCTAGCGGTGTGCCCTGGATGTCGATGTGGTGGCCGACGGTGACGAAAGAGACGGCTCGGGAGACGCGGGCGTTCTACGATTCGATGAACGTGCGCTACTACCTCGGCGCGGCCACTGGCACCCGCAACCTCGCGCCGGGGCTCACTCGAATTGCCTCGAAGGATCTAGAGGTCTTTGAAAGCGAGACGGCTTGGCCGCGGGCCTTTTTCACCGATCGACTCCAGTCGTATCGCGATGTGCGGGAGATGGCCGGCTGGATCCGGGGCGGAGATGGCCGGCCGTTTGCCGCTGTTTTGGAAAACGAGCAAGGCGTCCCGGCGCTTTCGTCCGGTCAAGCAGATCGGACGATCTCCCCCGCTCGCGACTATCGCTTCACCAGTAACACCACGGCCTTCACCATCGATGCGTCTGGGCCGGGTCTTGTCGTCCTGAACGAGACTTTTGTTGCCGACTCTTTCCGGGCGCGCGTGAACGGCAAGCCCGCGCCGATCCTCCGCGTGAACCATATTTTCAAAGGTGTTGCGCTGCCCGCAGCGGGCACTTTTCGCGTGGAGTTCGAGTATTGGCCGCGGGTTCTGACGCCGGCGCTCTATGTGGCCCTTTGCGGATTTCTAGCCACGCTGGGGACAGCGGCATGCTTGCTTCGGCGGCCTGCGTTGAAGGCGCAGGTTTACGCTGGCACAATTCCGGCTAAACCGGAAGTGAGAGCATCCCTCACCACGAACCCATGAACGACGGCTCCCACACCCGCACCAATTGTCCTCTCTGTGTTAGCTCGCGTTTGCGTTACACTTTTTCCCACGAAGGCTACCGCATCGTCCGCTGCGCCGATTGCGGCCTGATGTTCAGCAATCCGCAGCCCAGCGACACTGAGCTGGCCGCGATTTACAGCGCCGACTATTTTCTCGGCGCAGAGAGCGAAGAGGGCCGCGCTTCGACGCGCGAAATGAAACGCGCCACAGCGCGCCAGTATCTTTCCGAAATCCAGCGCTACGTCGGTGAAGCCGGAGGGCGGTTGCTCGAAATTGGCTGCGGTGATGGCGACTTTCTCGTGGAAGCCGAAGGCGCGGGCTTTCACGTCACCGGTGTGGAATACGCGCCCGCCGCCTGCGACCAGGCGCGCGCCCGGCTCCAGCGCGGCGAGATCATCTGCGGCGAACTCGAAAAGGCCGGGCTTGAGGACGCCCAGTTCGACCTCTGTGTGCTCTCCGATGTCATCGAGCACGTCCGCGATCCGCTCGCCTTTCTCCGTGAAATCCATCGCCTGCTGAAACCCGGTGGCGCGATCTTCATCGCTACGCCGTCGCTCGCCTCGTGGTCGGCGAAATTGCTCAAGCAGAATTGGATGGAGTTCAAACCCGAGCACCTCACCTACTTTGAGCCAAAGACGCTGGAGACCGCGCTATTCCGCACCGGCTACAACCAGGTCATCGTCCAGCCCGGCTGGAAAGTGCTGACCTTCGACTACGTGGCCAAGCACTTCGAGCGCTTCCCCGTGCCCGTGGTCACGCCTTTCGTCCGCTTTGTCGCCGGCCTGCTCCCCGAGGGCATGCGCAAAAAATACCGCCGCGTGGTGGCCAGCGGCATGATGGTATTCGCCCGCAAGACTGAGCTGCCGGAGAAGCGCAAACTCTCCGTAGTGCTCCCCGCTTTCAATGAGGCTGCGACCTTCCAGCCGCTCCTTGATTCCGTCCTCGCGAAAACCATTCCGAACCTCGATGTCGAAGTCGTCGTTGTGGAAAGCAACTCGACCGACGGCACCCGAGAGCTGGCGCTGAAATACCAGGACCACCCGCGCGTGCGGCTTGTGCTCGAAGACCGG
Organism: Chthoniobacter sp.; assembly: GCA_031390545.1. Taxonomy (GTDB): domain Bacteria; phylum Verrucomicrobiota; class Verrucomicrobiia; order Chthoniobacterales; family Chthoniobacteraceae; genus Chthoniobacter. The sequence goes on from JANMTP010000021.1 coordinate 73,817, forward strand.
CCGCAGGGCAAAGGCCACGCCGTCCGCACCGGCCTCGCGCACGCGAGCGGCGACTTCATTCTCATCCAAGACGCCGATCTCGAATACGATCTCGAAGACTACGATGCCCTGCTCGAACCGCTCGTCTCCGGCCGCGAGGCTTTCACCCTCGGCGCGCGCCACGGCGGCGACGCGTGGAAGATGCGCGAATTTGCCGGCCAGCGGCTGCTCAGCACTCTACTCAATGCCGGGCATCTGTTTTTCGCCACGCTCGTGAACGTCCTTTTTCTTCAGCGCCTGCGCGATCCCTTCACCATGTTCAAGGTCTTCCGCCGCGACTGCCTGCACGGCCTGCGCTTCGAGTGCAACCGCTTCGACTTCGACTACGAGTTGCTCGTGAAGCTCATCCGCAAAGGCTACAAGCCCATGGAGCTGCCCGTGAACTACCGCTCGCGGTCGTTCAAGGAAGGCAAAAAAGTTTCCATGTTTGGAGACCCACTCTCGTGGTTGAAAGTGTGCCTCAAGCTGCGCTGCACACGCATCGACCCAATGGCCGAAATCGTCCGTGCGCGCGCCGCCGGGAACGCTCCGATGGAATCCGCGAAAGACTTTTCCGAGCCCGTCGCGGCCGGTGCGTAAAATGCGCGCCTTCGTCACCGGCGGAGCCGGCTTTATTGGCAGCAGCCTTGTGGATCGGCTTCTCGCCGATGGTGAAGAAGTGGTGGCTTGGGACAATCTCTCAACCGGCCAGGAACGCTTTCTCGCCAAAGCCAACGGCAATCCCGCATTCCAATTCATCCAAGGCGACAACCTCGACACGGCCGCACTGACCCGCGCGATGGCCGACTGCGACATCGTCTTTCACCTCGCCGCCAATGCCGACGTGCGCTTCGGCCTAAATCATCCCGGCCGGGACCTCGAGCAAAACACCATCGCCACCTTCAATGTGCTCGAGGCCATGCGCGCCAATGGCATCAAGCGCATGGCCTTTTCCTCAACCGGCTCGGTCTATGGCGAGAGCGAGATCATCCCCACGCCGGAGACTGCGCCCTTTCCCGTGCAGACCTCACTCTACGGCGCGTCGAAGCTCGCCGGCGAAGGTATGATCGCCGCCTATTGCGAAGGCTTCGGCTGCGAGGCGTACATCTTCCGCTTCGTCTCAATCCTTGGCGAACGCTACACCCACGGACACGTCTTCGATTTCTACAAACAGCTCCTCGCGCACCCGGAGTACCTCGATGTGCTGGGGGACGGCACCCAGCGCAAATCCTACCTCTACATCGGCGACTGCCTGGACGCCGTGCTTCACGTCATCCGCGCTGGCACCGCCGCCGAGGCGAAGCACTGCACGCAAATTTACAACCTTGGCACCTTCGACTATTGCCACGTCAAAAATTCCATCGGTTGGATTTGCGAGCGCTTGGGGTTGAAGCCCGAGCTGCGTTTCACCGGCGGCGAGCGCGGCTGGGCGGGCGACAATCCGTTCATCTTCCTCGACACCGCAAAAATCCGCGCGACCGGCTGGCAGCCGAAGCTGAGCATTCAGCAGGGCGTCATCCGCACCGTGGAATGGCTCGCGGAAAACAAGTGGGTGATGGAATCGCGGGCTTGAGCCATACGCCGCGATGAAAATCACGGTCCTCGGTCTCTGGCACCTCGGCTGCGTGACGGCGGCGTGCTGTGCCCGGCATTTTCAAGTCACCGGCCTGGACTTCGACACTACGCTGGTTGACGGGCTGCGCGCCGGAAAAGCCCCGCTCCTCGAACCCGGCCTCAATGAACTGATCGCCGCCAATCTCACTACGGGGCGGCTCGATTTTTCCACCGACGCCGCTTCCTGTCGAGACACCGACGTCCTCTGGGTGACCTACGACACTCCGGTGAACGACGCCGACGAATCTGACGCGGGGCAAGTATTGGAGCCACTCCGGCGGATGCTCGGCAAATTGCGCGACGGCGCAGTGGTGCTCATTTCTTCGCAACTGCCCGTCGGCACCTGCGCTGAGCTGGAGCGTGAGTTTCCGCAGTTCCACTTCGCCTGCTCACCGGAAAACCTCCGCCTCGGTCGCGCGCTTGAAGCCTTCGAGAAGGCCGACCGCATTGTCGTCGGCACGCGCACCGACGCTCCGAAGCCACTGCTCGGAAAACTGTTCGCACCATTTACAGAGCGCATCATCTTCATGCGCACGGAATCGGCGGAGATGGTGAAGCACGCGCTCAATTCCTTCCTCGCGCTTTCGATCACTTTCATCAACGAGATCGCCCGCGTCTGCGAACATGTCGGCGCGGACGCGGCGGAGGTTTCCGCTGGCTTGAAAAGCGAGCCGCGCATCGGACCGCGCGCTTATCTCGGCGCGGGTGGGCCGTTCGCCGGCGGCACGCTCGCGCGCGACGTTGTCACACTTACCAAGCTCAGTGCGCGCTTCGGCGAACCGCTCGCGGTGATCCCCGCGATCAAGCAAAGCAACGACCTCCATCGCGGCTGGGTTTTCCGCCGCCTACAGAGCCGCTTTGGTGAATTATCCGGCCGCACGTTTGCGGTGCTCGGCCTGACCTATACGCCAAACACCGACACGCTTCGCCGCAGCGCCACCGTGGAGTTGTGCCAGCAATTGCTCGCCGCGGGAGCGAATGTGCGGGCGCACGATCCCGCGGTGCGCGAATTGCCACCGGAACTCGCCGCCGTCCAGCTTTGCGATCTGCCCGCGACGCTCACCAATGCTGATGCCGTGATCGTTTGCACGGAGTGGCCGCAATTTCGCGATGCGCCGTGGCCGCAGTTTCTGCCGCTCCTGCGCCATCGGGTCGTGGTCGATGCAAACCGCTTTTTGGAAAAGCCTTTGCTCGCGTGTGGCGCGGTCGAGCACCTATCAGTCGGACGCCCCACATGAAACTTTCCGGCCTCCACGCCATCGTCACCGGTGCCAGCCAGGGACTCGGCAAAGCCATCGCCGCGCAATTCTTGGCGGACGGCGCGAGCGTGCTGATCTGCGCCCGCGACGCCGCGCTGCTCGGGCAGACACGCGATGAACTGGCCGCCAACGGCGGACGCGTGCTCGCGCAGGCGTGCGACGTTTCCAACGAGGCGCAGGTCGCGGCAATGACGGAGTTTGCGCTCCGCGAATTCGGCGCCGTGCATGCGCTGGTCAGCAATGCCGGCGTGTATGGCCCGATGGGCGCAACGGAAGAAGTCGATCTCCGTGAATGGATGCGGGCGGTCGAAATCAATCTCTACGGCACCCTCCTGCCTTGCCGCGCGCTCATTCCGCATTTCAAAAAAGCGGGACACGGAAAGATCATCGTTATCTCCGGCGGTGGCGCGACCAATCCAATGCCGAATGTCAGCGCCTACGCTGCGTCAAAGGCGGCGGTCGTGCGGCTGATGGAAACGCTCGCCGAGGAGTTGAAGCCGCACGGCATCGATGTGAACGCCATCGCGCCGGGCGCGCTCCAAACCCGGCTCGTCGAGCAAGTGCTCTCCGCCGGTCCGGAGAAGGTCGGCGCTGCCTTTTTCGCGAAGAATAAAAAGTGGGCCGACGAAGGCGCCACGCCCCTCGCACTCGGCGCGGCGCTCTGTGCGTATCTCGCCTCGGCGGAGAGCGACGGTATCACCGGCAAGCTCATCAGCGCGCAGTGGGACACCTGGGCACAGCTCCACGAACACCGGGCGAAACTCGCCGACTCGGACATTTACTGCCTGCGGCGGATCGTACCCGAGGATCGTGGCGTGAAATTTTGACGGCATGGAGAATCCACTCGATATCGCCATCGTCGGCTGCGGCCTCATCGGCCGGAAACGCGCGACGCAGCTCGCGGGCGGAAGATTGGTCATGGCGTGTGATCTCGATCAATCTCGCGCCGAAGAGCTTGCCTCCTTGGTTTCCGGCTGCCAGGTGACGACTGATCTTGGCGAAGCACTGCGCTCGTCCGCAGAAGTTATCATCGTGGCCACCGCCAATCACGCGCTCGCCCCGCTTGCGCTCGAAGCGGTGAGGGCGGGCAAGCATGTGCTCATCGAAAAGCCCGGCGCGATCCGCGCGAGCGAACTCGAAACGCTGGCGCTCGAGGCTGAGGCGCGCGGGGTGTGCGTGCGTATCGGCTACAACCACCGCTTTCATCCGGCGCTGCGCAAGGCGCGCGAACTCATCGATGGCGGCGCAATCGGAGAACTCATGTTTCTCCGTGGGCGCTACGGCCACGGTGGACGGCTCGGCTACGAGAAGGAATGGCGTTCCGATCCGAAGCTCTCGGGCGGCGGCGAACTGATCGATCAGGGTGTGCATCTCATCGACCTCGCACAATGGTTCCTAGGCGAATTCGCGAGCGTGGAGGGACACGCCACGACCTCGTTCTGGCAGATGCCGGTGGACGACAATGCCTTTCTCAATCTCCGCACCGCCGCCGGCCAGACCGCATGGCTGCAGGTGAGCTGCACGGAGTGGAAGAACCTTTTCTCGTTCGAGATCTACGGACGCACCGGGAAGCTGCACCTCGAAGGTCTTGGCGGCAGTTACGGCGTCGAGCGCCTAGCTTTCTACAAAATGCTGCCGGAAATGGGTCCACCGGAAACGACCATTTTCGAGTATCCGCGCAGCGACGATTCATGGCGTTTGGAAATGTCCGAGTTTCTCGACGACATCCGCCAGCGCCGCACGCCGCGACCCGGCCTGCGCGAAGGGCTTGCCGTGCTGCGCGTGGTGGAAACCATCTACCGGAGCAGCGGCTACCTATGATTATCACTCGTTCTCCACTTCGCATTTCGCTCGGCGGCGGCGGGACCGATTTGCCGTCCTATTATGAGGAGCACGGTGGCTTCCTCATCGCCGCGGCGATCGATAAGTATGTCTATATCACCGTCCACAAAACCTTCGTGGAGGAGATGATCGTGAAATACTCGAAGGTCGAGCGCGTGGCCCACGCGAGCGAGTTGGAGCATCCCATCGTGCGCGAGGCCTGCGCGCTTTTGCAAATGGAGGGGCGCTCGCTCGAAATCACATCGATGGCGGACATCCCCGCTGGCACCGGGCTCGGCTCGTCCGGGAGCTTCACCACGGCCCTGTTGAAGGCGCTGCACGCCTACCAGAAAAATATCGTGCGCCCGGCGGAGATCGCCGCGCAAGCGTGCCAGATCGAACTCGAGAAGCTGCACGAGCCTATCGGCAAACAAGACCAGTACATCGCGGCGGTCGGCGGGCTCACATCGTTTCATTTCATGCCGAGTGGGAAAGTGGAAATCCTGCCCGTCGAGATCGAGGAGGAGACGCTCTTCAATTTGCAGGACAATCTGTTGATGTTCTTCACCGGCTACACACGTTCGGCGTCGAAGATTTTGAAAGAGCAGAACGACAAAACGAAGAGCGTGGACAAGGGGATGATCGAGAATCTGCACTTCGTCAAAGAGCTGGGCGTACACAGCAAGGATGCGCTGGAATCTGGGAATCTGCGCGAGTTTGCGCGGCTGATGGACGTGCATTGGCAGCGGAAAAAGGAACGCTCGGGCGGGATGAGCAATGCGCAGATTAATGAATGGTACGACTTCGCGATGGAGAACGGTGCCCTCGGCGGCAAGCTGATCGGCGCGGGTGGCGGCGGTTTTTTGATGTTCTACTCGGAGCAGACCACGCGACTGCGGCGTGCCATGCGTGAACAGGGCCTCCGCGAGGTGCGGTTTCGGTTCGATTTCGAGGGAACGAAAATTGTGGCGCAGGATTAAGAGAAATGGTCCACGAAAAACACGAAAAGACACGAACGGAACAGGGGACGCAGGCCGGAGTTTTTTCGTGTCCTTTCGTGTCTTTCGTGGCCATCTGCTTTCGTTGTCCATGATGCCGGTGGCGATTCTCGCGGGTGGGCTGGCGACGCGCTTGCGGCCGATCACAGAAAAGATTCCCAAGGCGCTCGTCTCGGTCGCGGGCGAGCCGTTTCTTGCGCATCAATTGCGGCTGCTGCATGCGCGCGGGCTGCGGCGGGTGGTGCTGTGCGTGGGGTATCTGGGGGAGATGATCGAGCGGGAGTTCGGCGACGGCTCGGCGTTTGGGGTGGAGCTGGGTTATTCGTTCGACGGGCCGGTGCTGCTCGGGACGGGCGGTGCGCTGCGGCAGGCGCTGCCGTTGCTCGGCACGGAGTTTTTCACGCTCTACGGCGACTCGTATCTGCCGATCGACTACGCGGCGGTTTGGTCCGCGTTCCGCACGAGCGGGCAACCGGGGCTAATGACGGTTTTCAAAAACGACGGGGCGTGGGACACGAGCAATGTGGAGTTCGAGGAAGGGCGGATCGTCCGCTACGACAAGCGCAACCGCACCCCGGCGATGCGGTATATCGACTATGGGCTCGGCGCATTTCGCGCGTCGGTTTTCGCGGAGCGGCCCGCGGGTGTCGCTTTCGATCTCGCCGATGTGCAGCGCGGATTGGTTGCCAAAGACGCGCTGGCCGGGCATGAAGTTTTCCAGCGCTTTTACGAAAACGGCTCCCATGCCGGCCTCGCCGAACTCGAAGCTCTCCTCACCCAAAACCCCACGCCATGAGCTACGCCGCCCAACACCTTGCCGAAACCCGCGACATCGTCGCCGCCCTCGATCCCGCCTTGCTGGAACGCGTCATCGAGGGCCTCGCCGCGGTGCGTGAGCGCGGTGGTCGGCTTTTCATTCTCGGCGTGGGCGGCAGCGCGGCGAATGCCTCGCACGCGGTGAATGACTTCCGCAAAATCTGTGGCTTTGAGTGCTACGCGCCGACCGATAACGTCTCCGAACTCACTGCGCGCACAAACGACGAAGGCTGGGCCACGGTCTTCGCCGAATGGCTGCGCGGTAGTCGGCTGAACGCGAAGGACGGGCTGCTCATTTTTTCCGTCGGCGGCGGCAGCCTCGAAAAGAATGTCAGTCCGAATCTTGTCGAGGCGGTGAAGCTGGCGAAGGGCGTGGGCGCGTCGGTCTTCGGCATTTGCGGCAAAGACGGCGGCTACACCGCGCAGGTCGCGGATGCGTGCGTGATCATCCCGACGGTGAACCCGGCGAATATCACCCCGCACTCGGAGGCCTTTCAGGGTGTGGTCTGGCATCTCTTCGTCTCGCACCCGCGGTTGAAAGTTGTGCAGACGAAGTGGGAGAGCGTGAAGTGACTAGTGTCATCCTGAGCGAAGTTCCGCTCCCGGCTTTGCGGGAAGGAACGGAGTCGAAGGCCCCCGCGAACTTGCTGGCGACATCGCTCGAAACTCCACGGGGTCCTTCGACTGCGCTGCGCCCGCCTTTCCGCCTCCGCTCCGCTCAGGATGACACCCGTTCAAAGTTTCACCCGCCGCGGAGATGAAGCGCGCGGTTTTTCTCGACCGCGATGGGGTCATCAACAGACCCGTGGTCCACGACGGGAAGCCGTATCCGCCGGCGTCGGTCGGGGAGTTTGAGCTGCTACCGGGCGTGGTCGAGGCGTGTGTGGAGTTGAAGGCGGCAGGCTTTCTCCTCGTCGTGGCCACGAATCAGCCGGACGTGGGCCGCGGTATCCAGCGGCGCGAAGAAGTGGAAGCTATGCACGCTGAAATGTGCGCGGCGCTGCCGCTCGACCGCGTGGAAGTTTGCTACGACCCCGGGCAGGGCCAGCCGTCCGAGTTTCGCAAACCCGCGCCCGGCATGCTCCTGCGCGCGGCGCGCGAACTGGGCATCGACCTCGCGCAAAGTTGGATGGTCGGTGACCGCTGGCGCGACATCGATTGCGGAGCCGCCGCCGGCTGTCGCACGGTGTTTATCGACTACGGCTACGACGAACAGCTCCGCTCCTTACCTGAATTCCGCGCGGGGGATCTCCGCGGGGCCGCGGCAGGCATCATCGCAGCGGAAGAGGCGCGCTGAGAAAGCCGTTGTGGGGTGCGGCCGGTTGCGTAGTCTCCACGCCCTTTTTCAAAATGACGAAACAACCTTTGCCGGGACAACGATGGGTCAGCGACAGCGAACCGGAACTCGGGCTCGGGATCATCCTCGAAGCCGGCTTCGGACGTGTGGAGGTGCTCTTTCCAGCGGCGAGCGAGCGGCGGCAGTATGCGCTCAAGTCGGCTCCGCTGCGGCGGGTGGAGTTCAAGGAGGGAGACCGGATCAAGCTGCACGACGGGCGCGCGCTGGTGGTGGAAAGCGTAGAGGAACGAAAGGGGATGCTGGTTTATGGGAGTGGCGGCGCGGAGATCACGGAGGCGGAGCTTTCGGACAAGATCAGCTTTTCCAAGCCGGAGGAGCGGCTGCTCGGTGGGCAGGTCGATGACTTGGCGGCGTTCAATCTGCGCGTGGAAGCGTTGGAGCGGCGGTGCGCGGCGCGGCAATCGGCGGTGCGCGGGTTTGTCGGCGGGCGGGTGTCGCTGATTCCGCATCAGATGTTCATCGCGGGTGAAGTCACGAGCCGGCTCGCACCGCGGGTGTTGCTGGCGGATGAAGTGGGGCTGGGAAAGACCATTGAGGCGGGACTCATTTTGCACCGGCTGCATCTCACCGGGCGGGCGGAACGCGTGCTGATCCTAGTGCCGGAGCCGCTCATTCATCAGTGGTTCGTGGAGCTGCTGCGGCGGTTCAACCTGCTCTTCAGCATCTTCGACGAGGAACGGTGCGCGGCGATCGAAAAGCTGGACGCGGAGGAGAATCCGTTCCTCGACAGCCAGCTGGTGATTTGCAGCGTGGGGCTGCTCGCCCAGGATGAAAGACGGGCGGCGCAAGTGCTGGCGGCGGGGTGGGACTTGCTGGTTGTCGATGAGGCGCACCATCTCGAATGGAGCGCGGCGGAGCCGAGCGCGCAGTATCAGCTCGTCGCTGCGCTGGCGGCGGCGACGCCCGGCCTGCTGCTGCTCACGGCGACGCCGCAGCAACTCGGCGTGGAAGGGCACTTCGCTCGCCTGCGGCTGCTCGATCCCGATCGTTACGCGGACCTCGGGCAGTTTCTCGCGGAGGCGGAGCACTACGAGGAGGTGGCGCGCGCGGTGGATCGGCTGCTCGCGGGAAAGCCGCTGACGAAGAAAGAGTCCGAACTGTTCGCCGCGAAATCCCCACGCATCCGCGCGCGGTGCGAGGCGCTCGACGCGGGCGATGCCAGCGCGCGCGAGTTGCTCGTCGCCGATCTGCTCGACGCCTTTGGCACGGGCCGAGTGATGTTTCGCAATACGCGCGCGGCGCTCTCCGGTTTCCCGCAGCGCACCGCCCGGCTCGTGCCGCTGACAGGCACGGACGAGGACGACGCGAAGACGAAGTGGCTGTTCGAGCTGCTGAAGGAGCTGGGCGAGGAGAAAGTCCTGCTCATCTGCAAAACGCGAGCGCTGGCCGAGCAGGTCAGCACGGCAATCCAGCGGCTGATCAACGTGAAGTGCGCCGTCTTTCACGAGGGCCTGACGCTGCTGCAGCGGGATCGCAACGCGGCCTACTTTTCCGAAGCGGATGGGGCGCGGATTTTGATCTGCTCGGAGATCGGGAGCGAGGGGCGGAACTTTCAGTTTGCGCATCACCTCGTGCTTTTCGATCTGCCCGAGAACCCCGAACTCGTCGAGCAGCGCATCGGTCGTCTGGACCGCATCGGGCAGACCGACCTGATCAAGATCCACGTTCCATTTCTCCCGGGGACCGCGGACGAAATCCTCGCGCGCTGGTATCACGAGGCGCTCGACGCGTTTGAACACAACCTCCACGGCGCGGCCGAGATCGTTCGGACGCTTGGCGTGGAACTGGACCGGCTGCTGACGAAACCCGACGGGGGCCAGCTTACCGCCTTCCTAAAGAAATCGAAAGAATGCCGCGCTGGGGTGGTCAAGAAGCTTGAGCGCGGCCACGACCGCCTACTCGAGCTGAACTCCTGCCGCGTCGAGCGCGCCGCCGCGATCATCGACGGGATCCGCGCACTCGACAGCGACCCCGCTCTCGAGCCCTTCGCCCTCCGCCTCTTCGAGCACCTCGGCGTCCACATCGAAGACCTCGCCCCCCGCACCTACCTCTTCCGCCCCGATGCGCTCACCACCGACGCCCTCCCGGGCCTCTCCGCCGAAGGTCAGTCCATGACCTTCGACCGCACCCGCGCGCTGAGCCGCGAAGACCTCGGGTTTCTCACCTGGGATCACCCGCTGATCCGGGGCGCGCTCGACGGGCTCCTCGGCACTGAGGCCGGCAATTCCGCCTTCGCCGTGTGGCGCGACGGTGGGCGCGAAACTATCCTCCTCGAAGCCTGCTTCATCGCCGAATGCGCCGCGCCCACCGCGCTCCACGTCGATCGCTTTCTCCCCATGACGCCAATCCGTGTCGCCGTCGATCACGCCCTGGCCGACCTCACTGCCGATGCCGAGCTGGCCGCCGCGCATCTGGAAAAAGGCGACGTCTTCCGCCTCCTCGACCGCGGCGCAGTGAAAAAGAAACTGCTCCCCGCGATGCTCGAAAAGACGCGCGAGCTAGCCGCTGAACGCCTCACCGCGCTCGTGCAAACCGCAACCGCCGCGATGTCTGCGCAATTCACTCACGAGCTCCAGCGGCTGCGCGATCTCGCCGAAATCAACGATCACGTCCGCCCCGCCGAAATCGCGGCCACGGAACAGCAGCAGACCGACCTCACCACCGTCCTCGCCGCCGCGCATCTCCGGCTGGATGCTGTGCGGCTGATCCTGCGGATGCCGTAGAGGCGCGGGCGACGGGCAGTTCTCACTGGACGGTATTTCCATGCGGGGCTATCTCCGAACCATGTCTGCTGCATCCGCGATGCTTGATCTGCCCGAAGTCCGCGCCCGCGTCTCGCCGGTCGAGGTGGCGCAGTATCATCAGTTCCCCGAGTTCAATGCCAACGGACGCCGCACGGAACTCATTCGCGGAATTGTCATCGAGAAAATGTCCAAGTCTCCGCTTCACTCCGGCATTGCCACGGTCATCTACGATCTCCTCCGCCCGCAGGTGCCGCCGGGCTTCTGGCTGCGCAAAGAGGAGCCTCTCACTTTGGCCGACTCCGAGCCCGAGCCAGATCTCACCTTGGTTCGTGGACACCGGGCAGACTTTGCCGCACACCACCCCGCCACTGCCGCCTTGGTCATCGAAATCGCCGTCACTTCCGCGGCTGAGGATCGTTCCCTCGCTTCTCTCTATGGCGAGGCCGGCGTGGAGGAATACTGGATCGTCCTGCCGGTGGAGCGCCGGATTGAAGTCTATCGCCGACCTGAGAATGGCGCGTATCTCGAATCCTCGGTTGTGGAAGGCGAGGCCGTGCTTGCTTGCGGCAGCGTGGCTGGAGTGCGTGTCGCCCTCCCCGAGCTTTTCAACTAACCGGCGTGGCTTGATCGGGCGCGCCGCATCGCCGGGTAGCATGTTGGCTCGCCAAGTGAGGGCGGGAGATCTTAGCGTCATCTCGTTTTGAAACGCCCCACTCGCGACCGTCTGGCCGATCTCTTTTTCGACTCGCTGGAGAACGAACGCAACTTATCGCCGCGAACTTTGGCCAATTACCGGCACGCCCTCGCGGAATTTCGCAAGGCAGTTCCGGAGCCGGCGTGGCGCTTACTTACGGCAGATCATTTCCGCCGCTATCTTTTCGATTGTGCCAAAAGACAATTAGCCCGGCCGACCATCCGGCTGCACTTCGCGGCCTTGCGCACTTTCTTTAAGTTTCTGGCCCAGCGCCACGATCTCACGGCCAATCCGCTCAAGGAGGTGCAGCTGCCAAAGCTGGAGAAGAAGCTGCCGGTTTTCCTGAATGCGCAGCAGATCGATGAACTCCTCGCCGCGCCGCTCCGCGTGGAAAAGCAGCCGCAGGCTCCACATTGGATGCCAGCCCGCGATGCCGCCATCCTGGAGCTTTTCTACAGCAGCGGCCTGCGCCTCGCGGAGTTGATCGGGCTCGACGTCAAGGACGTGGACGTTTTTTCTGAAAGCGTGCGTGTGCTCGGCAAGGGGCGGAAGGAGCGCATCGTTCCGGTGGGCGCGCCCGCCTTGGAGGCGATTCAGCGCTACCGCCACGAGGCGAAGGTCGAGGCCGGGCCGCTCTTCATCAGCAAGGTGCGCAAGCGGATCAGCGCGCCGAATGTCTGGCTGGCCATCCAGCGCTATCTGCCGCACACGGGCATCCCGGTCCACGTCACCCCGCACAAGCTGCGGCACAGCTTTGCCACGCACCTGTTGGATGCCGGCGCGGACTTGCGCAGCGTGCAAAGCCTGCTCGGCCACGCCAGTCTCTCGACCACGCAGATCTACACGCACGTGACCACCGAGCGGCTGAAAAAGGCCTACGACGCCGCGCACCCGCGCGCCTAGCCGGGGACAAACTTTCCCGGATTCAAGATGCCCTGCGCATCGAGCGCGGCCTTGAGCGCAGCGTGGACTTCGCGACTCACCGAGGAGGTGGCTTGCGGCCACCAGCGGGCTTTGGCTAGGCCGATACCGTGTTCGCCGGTGATAACACCGCCCCACGCGAGCACCTGGGCGAAGAGTTCGTCGAGCGCGACGCCGACGCGTTTCTTCACCGCCGGGTCGTCGTGGTAGTCGGCGGCCATGATGTTGACGTGGATGTTGCCGTCGCCGGCGTGGCCGAAACAGGCGATGGGATAGCCGTGTTTTTTGCGCAGCTTTGCGGCGAAGGCAGCGAGATCGGTGAGCCGGCCCCGCGGGACGACGATGTCCTCGTTGAGCTTGATGAGGCCGGTGGCTTTAAGGGATTGCGAAAAGGCGCGCCGTAGGTTCCAGAGTTCCTCGCAGGCGCCTTCACCGAGCGCGGTCTGCGTGCCGATGGCTTTACGTTTCGCAAGCAGCGCGGCGAGTGATTCCACCTCTGACTCGACGCTCGCGGGCTGGCCATCGAGATCGAGGAGAAGATGCGCGCTGCCGGGCGGCGCGAGTCGGCGCCCCAGATGTTCGCCGGCGGCGGCGAGGGTGAAGGCGTCGGCAATTTCCAAAGCGGACGGGAGGAAGCCGGCGGCGAAGATGGCCTGCACAGCGTCTGCAGCCTGGCGGAAAGTGCGAAAGCTCGCGGAGAGCGTGGCGCGCGCGGGCGGAAGCGGGAGCAGACGCAGCGTGGCTTCGGTGACGACGCCGAGCAGCCCTTCGCTGCCGACAAAGAGTCCGATGAGATCGAAGCCGGTTTTGTTTTTGTGCGTGCGCCCGCCGGTGCGAAGGATGCGCCCGTCGGCGAGCACGACTTCGAGGCCGAGCACGTAGTGGCGGGTCACGCCGTATTTCAGGCAGCGCGGGCCGCCGGCATTGGTGGCGATATTCCCGCCGAGGCTACATTCCTTCCGGCTCGCGGGGTCGGGCGGGTAGAAAAGGCCGCGCTTTCTCACCGCCGCCGCAAGCACGCCGGTGATGACACCTGGCTCCACCACCGCGACCGCGTCGGCAAAATTGATTTCCTTGATCCGGTTCATCCGCGCGAGCGAAAGCGCGATCCCGCCGCGCATCGGCACGCATCCACCCACGTAGCCCACGCCCGCGCCACGCGGCGTGACCGGGATGCGGTGACGGTTGGCAAATTTCAGCAGCTTGCTCACCTCCGCGGTCGATTGCGCAAAGACGACGACCTCCGGCGGATTGCTGGCAAACCATTTGTCCGTCGCGTGCGTGGCCAGTGTCGCTGCGTCGGCGGCCACCCGGTTTTTGCCAAGCAACCGGGTGAGCTGTTGCGCGAGCGTCATTCCGCCGGCGGCTTGCGCTCTTTGCCGGTAAAGACCTTCTGAATGCTATTGCCCATGCGGTCAAAAAGACCGGGCTTTTTCGGCGGCGGCGTCGGATCCAGTGGGACGACTGGCTCCGCGACCATCACCGGCATCGGCGTGGCTTTTGGCGGAATGGCGAGTTCCGCCGGCTGACGCAGCCTTTCCGCTAAGCCCGGCGTCGCTGCGGGCACAACCGGCACAACGGGCGGCGGCGGTTCGATGGTGAAACCGGGATGCGCGACGACATTGCCCTTGCCCGCGCTGATGGCCACTCGACCGATCTCCACGCCGGCGTCGTCGAAACACGTCACCGTCCATAGCGGCACGGCGGCGGCACCCTGGCGCTTCAACTCGTAGTGCATCGCGGCCACGGTGAGGTTGTTGGCGTGCGCGTATTGCTGGGCCAGCTTGGCGGCGCGGTCGGAATTGATCTTCAGGACATCGCTGCCGAAGACGTCGTCCGGGCGGATGCTTTCGACAAACTGCGAAACGTCACGCGAAGCCACGATCTCCCCGGCGGCGACGACATACTCATGCATGCCCTCGGCAGATTTCGGATCATGCACGATGAAATGCCACCGCTCCGGCACCGGCGTTCCCTCGCGTGCCTCGATGCGGGCCAGGCGTTTGGCCTCGCCCTTCGGCAGCAGCCTTAGCGCACCGAGTGCAGAACTCGCCGGTTCGCCCTGCGCACAGAGCCGCGCGCTGACGCACAGGAGTAAAATCGGGACGAGAAAAATCAGGCGCATGACCGGAATGGCGGCGGACTGTAGCCCGATTTGGCGGCGGGACAAACTCTCTCGCAAGTCATTCACGACGAGGAATTGCTTTACGCCCCCAGTGCGTGCGCCCAAATTTTTGGCATGATCATCAAGCCCAAGATTCGCGGATTCATTTGCACGACAGCCCACCCCGAGGGTTGCGCGGCTCACATCGCTGAACAGATCGCGTATGTCCGCGGAAAAGGCGCGCTCTCCGGCGTGGCCCGGCGGGTTCTGGTGATCGGCTCGTCCACGGGTTACGGCCTCGCCAGCCGCATCGTCCCGGCGTTCGCCGGTGGCGCCGCCACCCTCGGCGTGTTCTTTGAAAAGGCCGGCGAGGAAGATCGCACCGCGAGCGCGGGCTGGTACAACTCGGTTGCTTTTGAAAAGGCCGCGCACGCCGCCGGGCTTTATGCCAAGAGCATCAACGGCGACGCCTTTTCCGAGGCAATCAAGGAGCAGGTGATCGCTACGATCAAAGCCGACCTCGGGCAGGTCGATGCCGTCATTTACAGCCTCGCCTCACCGCGGCGCACGCATCCGCGGACTGGCGTGACGCACAGCTCCACGCTCAAGCCGATCGGTGCGCCCTTCACCGCGAAGACGGTGAACACGGACAAGGGCGCGGTCACGGACATCACGATCGAGCCCGCCAGCGAACAAGAGATTGCCGATACCACGGCGGTCATGGGCGGCGAGGATTGGGAAATGTGGATCGACGCGCTGGAGAGCGCAGGCGTGCTCGCCGACGGCGCGCTGACCGTGGCCTACAGCTACATCGGGCCAGACCTGACGTGGGCGATTTACCGCAACGGCACCATCGGCCGCGCGAAGGAAGACCTCGAAGCCACCGCCCGGCAGCTGCAAACGCGGCTCGGTGCGAAAGGCGGCCGCGCCTTTGTCTCGGTGAACAAAGCGCTGGTGACCCAGGCCAGCTCGGCCATCCCGGTCGTCCCGCTGTATATTTCTATGCTCTACAAAGTGATGAAAGCCGCCGGCACCCACGAGGGCTGCATCGAACAGATTTACCGCCTTTTCGCCGACCGCCTCAGTCTGCCCGTGCCGGACGTGGACGAGGCCGGCCGCATCCGCATCGACGACTGGGAAATGGTCCCGGACATTCAGGCCGCTGTGGCGGAAATCTGGCCGCTGGCAACCACGGAAAACCTCGAATCGCTGACCGACATCGCCGGCTACCGCACCGAGTTTCTCAAACTTTTCGGCTTCGGCTTGCCCGGCGTGGACTACGAAGCGGAGACGAATCCGATTGCCCCGCTGCCCTCGGCCTAAAAGCGCTGCGATGAGCCGCGATTTCGCCGAACTCGATTTCCGATCCACCCCGCTCGGCGATGTCTCCCTGCGCCGCCGTCGCGTGCCGGCGCTGGATGACTTGGAAGTTTTTGAGGTGAAACTTGGCCAGGACTTTCTCATGTCGAGCCTCTTCCACGAGGTGGAAGTCGCCCTCGCCGACTTGGGGCTCGCTGCGCTCGAGCCCGGCCCGTGGGATGTCGTTGTGGGTGGCCTCGGTCTCGGCTACACCGCGGTCGCCGCGTTGAAAAATCCCGCGGTGCGCGAATTGATCGTCGTCGATTTCCTCGAAGCGGTCATCGACTGGCACCAGCGCGGACTAGTCCCGCTCGGGCCGGTGCTGACCGCCGATCCGCGCTGCCGCCTCATCCACGGCGACTTCTTCGCCCTCGCCGCTTCCACCACCGGCTTCGACCCCGCCGCGCCCGCCCGCCGCTTCCACGCCATCCTCCTCGACATCGACCACTCCCCCCGCAACCTCCTCCACCCCCGCCACGGCACCTTCTATTCACCCGCTGGTCTCCATGCCCTCGCTGCGCACCTTCACCCCGGCGGCGTCTTCGCCCTCTGGTCCGACGACCCGCCCGACGATGAGTTCCTCACCGTTCTCCGCGGCGTCTTCGCCGCCGCCCGCGCTCACGTCGTTACTTTTCCTAATCCGCTCCTCGAGCGCAACTCAGCCAGCACCGTTTACGTCGCTGGCGCAGGGCGGCAGCCGTAGTTGCAAATCGTGTAACAGGCCCGTCAGGGCTTGCGCTGCGAAGCGCGTGGGGAGCGCACCTCCGCGACCTTACGGACTTCTTCGCGGGTCGCCTTGCCGCGGCTGTCGCGTGCGAGCGGATCCTCGCGGGGGACCAAGGGTTTCTTATCACCGTCTTGATTGGGAAACGATGGAGTTTTCATCAGGAAAGTTTCGTCCCTGCCGACGTTTTTGGCCGGGTTAGTTTCGATGGTCTGACAAACTTGTCCGCGCTCGGGCAAAGGGTGCGGAGTTCGCAGGCGGGACAGTCTGGATTCCGGGCGAAGCAACGGCGGCGACCGTGCCAGATGAGCCAGTGGCTGAAGACGGTCCATTGCTCGCGGGCAATGAGTTTGATGAGGTCCTGCTCGATCTTTTCCGGCGTGGTCTGGGCGGTCAGACCAAGGCGGCCGCTCAGGCGTTGGACGTGGGTGTCCACGACGACACCGACGTTGATGTCGAAAGCATTGCCGAGGACGACATTCGCTGTTTTGCGTCCAACGCCAGCGAGAGCGTGAAGCTCGTCCATGGTCCGCGGGACTTGACCTTCGTGACGTTCGACAAGGGCGGCGCAGCAAGCGCGGATGTTCTTCGCTTTCGCGCGGAAAAAGCCGGTGGACTGGATCAGTTCCTCAAGCTGTTCGGCGGGCAGCGCGATGTAGTCGGCGGCGGTGCGGCAGGTGCGGAAAAGCGCGGGCGTGACGAGGTTCACGCGCTTGTCCGTGCATTGCGCGGAAAGGATTGTTGCGATGAGCAACTCCAGTGGACTGTTGTAATCCAACTCGCAATGCGCGTCCGGGTAAGTGCGGGCCAGAAGGGAGGTGACGGCGTCGGCGCGGGCGCGTCGCGTCACTTTTTTTTCGGAGCAGGTGTCGCGATCGGGCCGAGGGCCTCGAGACGCTGTTTGGCCTCGGCGGCAAATTCGGAGTCAGGATATTTTTCGGTGAGATCCTTGTAGGCCTTGGCCGCCATCTGCTTTTGCCGCGCGCGGAACTCTTTCACTATTTCCGCCTGCCGTTCGGCCTGGGTTTTCTCGCTTTTGCAGGCAGTCCCGCCGAGCCCGAGGAGAGTGCAGAGCAGGAGGAGGACGGTTCGTTTCAGCATGAGGAAAAAGGCGGCGGCGAATTACTTGGCGGCGGCGGGCTTCGGCGGTGCTTTGGGAGCGGGGGTAGGCATCGGAATTTCGCCACTCGCCTGCTTTTCAAGGAGCTGGCCACCGCGCCAGAGGCCCTCGGCGGCGACTTTCGAGACGGCTGGGTAGTAAACTGAGACCTTCACGTAGTTGTCGATCGCCTCGGGGAAGCGACGGTTGTCCTCGTGAATCCGGGCCAGCAGAAACATGGATTTGGCGCGCAGTTCGGGCGGGGCTTTCTGGGCGAGGGCGACCTTGCGAAGACGCTCCATAGCCTCGTCGTCCTGCTTTTTGTCATGCATGTCGAGAGCCAGGCCGTAGTTCACCTCCAGCATTTTCGCAGACCAACTGTAGAGTTTCTCCAACTCGGCAAACTTTTTCCCGCCACCTTCCTTGTCGCCTTTTTCCTGCAGGGCTTTGCCGAGTCCGGCGAGAGCAATGGCCTGGGCCTCCTGCACGTCGCGCGAACCGCCACCGCTCGGCGGGAGCGGATAGTCTTTGGCGAGCTTTTCATAGATCGCGATGGCTTCATCCAGCTTCTTGGCATCGATCAAGGCGAGGCCGTAGAGGTCGAGATCTTCGGGTGCGAACTTGAGATCAGGCTGATACGCGCCGGCCATTTGCTGGATGGCCTTGGCTTTATCCTGATCGAAGGTGAAAGCAGCTAGTGTAAAGATGACTTTGGCCTTGGTCCCGGGCTTCGCAGCAAACTTCGTGGACAGATCCTCAAAGTATTTTTCCACGTCGGCGGCCGTTTTGAGTTTCACGGCAAGCTGTAGCCGCTGGATTTCGAGAAGGTGGTTTAACGCGAGGGCGACCGCTGGGCTGTCTGGGAAGTCGGTGAGAATGCGCTCGGCGGCGGCGGTGCTTTTGGTGACGCCCTTCTGCCATTCCGCCCGCTTGGTTTCGTCGATGGCGAGATATGGGCCTTGGGCTTCGGCGTAGGCTTTCCACAGGGTGCCGAGTTTGAGAAAAGCTTCGGCGGCATTGGGATCCTTGGGGTTCTTTTCGACAAACTCCTCGTAGGTGGCGATCGCCTCCGAGCCTTTGCTTTGGCTGCTGTGGATCTGGGCCACGAAGTCGTAGGCTTGGTAGAGCGCAGCGCTGTCCGGGTAAGCGCTGATGAACTCGCGCATCACGGCGAGGCACTGATCGTATTTCTGGTCGGCGGCAAAGATTTTCGCGCGCTCGAAATAAGCGAAGGGCGCGGGTTCGCTCTTCGGATACTTGGTGGCGAGATCTTTGAAAGTGGCCACGGCTACGTCTTTCTGACCGCTGGCGTTTTGCGCCGAAGCGAGAGCGAAGGTGGCAGCAGGCAGGAGCGGACTGTTGGGGAATTTGGTGATGAAACCCTGCAACTCGCCAATCGCAGCCTTGGCGTCGCTGCCGCTCAGAAGTTGACCGACTTGAAAGTGCGACTGTTCGGCCTGCGGTGTGCCCGCGTAGGTGTCGCGGACTTTTTTGTAAGCGGCCAAAGCCTCGGCCATCTTGCCGGTTTGCGCATAGACCGATGCGCGGAAAAACTCGGCATCGACCGCCAATTCTTTCGCGGGATTTTTTCCCAATGTTTCGTCCAGAATCTTTAACGCTTCGTCAAAGCGCTTGAGCTGAATCATCGCCTGGGCCTGCATCAGCACGGCCGCCGAGGCCGCTTTACTGTTTGGATAGAGTTGCGCGGTCTCCTCAAAATACTTCATCGCCCGATCTGGATCCTTGATCTTGGAGTCGCTGAGATACATCGCGCCCATGAGGAGCGGGAGATCCTGAGCCGTGGGGTCGGCTTTGTAGGCGGACTGAAAGGCGTTGTATTTCTCGACCGCTTTCTCGGCGAGGTTCTGCAGCGCGTAGCTGCGAGTGATGTGATAGAGGACGAGTTTTTTTTGCTCGGGCTCAGCCGCCAGGCCCATTTGGTCGATGTAATTCATCACCATGCGCGTCTCGTCCGGCTTTCCGAGTTGGGAGAAAATCTGCCCACTCTTGATCTTCGCCGTCACCGTCTCATCCCCACGCTCTTTGAAGGCCGCTAGTTTTTCCTGCTCTTTATCCACCACGCGCTTGAGCTTTTGGAAAGTGGCCTGATCGCCTTTTTGGCCTGCTGCGAGCCCTTCTTTCCTGAAGTATTCCACCCGCTGCTGCTGCGCTTGGATGACGTATTCCTTGGTTTGCACGGCGCGGTAGGCATCGAGAGCTTTGCCGAAGATTGCCACCTGCTTTTCCTTGTCCCCGGTGAAGCCGCCGCGGGCGAGGAGCAGTTCGCCGACTTGAAATTGGGCGTCATTCACCAGCGCCAAATTTTGCCGCTTGGTGATGATATCGCGGAGCAGTTTTTCGGCGTCGTCGTATTGCACCTCTGCTGATTTGTCCTCGTTGGGCGCGGCTTTCTGCATGGCCACGTTGGCGATGGTTCCCAGGGTTAGCGCGAGGAGATACTGGCTATCCTGCATCGTCGGGCTGGTTGCGAAGCGCTGCATATTCGCCCGCAAAGTCTTAGCCGCATCCTCGTATTTCCCGAGTTGGTAAAGGGCGAGCGACTTACTGTAGTTCGCGGACTCGACCTCGTCGCTGTTCGGATACTTTCCGAGATAGACATCGAATTGCTTGACCGCTTCTTCGAGCGCCTGATTGCGCGTCGGATCGGCTGCCGGTAGTCGTCCGGCCTTGGCGGCGAGGACTTGGGGGGTGAGGCTGAGAGCCAGTTCGGCCAGCTCCGGCGGAACGCCTCTGCCGTCGAGGACGTTTTTGAAAGCGGCCACCGCGAGGTCGTAGTTGCCCGCGTTATAGTGGGCGTAACCGGCGCGGAAATTCGCCTCAGGAACAAGCGGTGAAGTGGGATACTTTTTCACCAGATCGTCGTAAGTCGCCGCCGCTTCGGCATGTTTTCCTTCGCCGGAAAGTTGCTCACCTTTCTGCAAAGCCTGCGCATCGAGGGTGGCCGGAGCGGCTGGGGCGGCGGGAGCCTGAGCAAATCCCGAGGAGCCGGTACCCAGCGCTGCGGCAGAGCAGACGAGAGCGACAGTGGGGAAGCGACGGTCGAAAATCATAGGGAGGATGAAGGACGAAGGAGCGGGAACATAGCGAGCGAGCTTTTGGCTGACTACCCATTTTCTCGGGAAAGCTGGTGGGGAGATGGATGGCTGCAGCAATGGATGCTCGCGGCGTTCATTTCGTTCATCCATTTTCCGTCCTTCCCATGATCGCCGTTACCTTTGCTCTGCCGCAGGAAAGTCAGGACTTCCGTCGCGCTCTGCGGTCCGTGGAAACTGTGGGACCGCAAGTGCTGCGGGGACAGCTAAACGGAGTGGAGGTAGTGGTGGGGCACACCGGCGTCGGTCCCGATGCAGCGGCGAAGAATATCGCTTCGGTTCTCACCTTTCGGCATCCGCGACTGCTCATCAGCACAGGGTTCGCTGGCGGCCTCAATCCGCGATTGGCGACCGGTGATCTTCTGGTGTCTGAGAACTTCTCCGCACCGGCGTTGCTGATAAAAAGTCGCCATCTTTTGGAGGGCCACGCGCGGGCCCACTTCGGTGGACTGACCAGCCAATCGCAGCCCGCCGAGACCGTCGCTGCCAAAGTCGCACTCGCGGCGACCACCGGCGCGCTTGCCGTGGACATGGAAACCGCAACCCTCGCCGCTGCCTGTGCGGCGGCCGATGTGCCGCTCCTGGCTGTGCGAGCAATCAGCGATGCGGCGAGCGAACCGCTGCCCGTGCCGTTCGCCGAGTGGTTCGATCTCGCGGCCCAGCGTCCACGTCCGCTCGCCCTGGTGCGATACCTCGCGCTTCACCCCGTACAGATCGCCCCATTCACCCGCTTCGTCCGCGGCCTCACCCCCGCCAGGCAAGCCTTCACCGGTTTCCTGACAGCGTTTATCGCGAAATCCGGACCGCCGCTGTAGGAGAAGCTGACAGCTTCCCCTACAGCGGCGCTTTGTGGCGCGTCAGCTCGCGCTCGTCTTCGGATAGGTGCCGAGAATTTTGACGAAAGTGCAGTGCTTCTCAAGTTCCTCAATGGCCGCTTTCACGTTTTCCTCCCCAGCGTGGCCGTCGATATCGACGAAGAAAAAATACTCCCAGGCCTTGCGCTTCGATGGGCGGCTTTCGATTTTGCTCATCGAAATTTTTAGCCGATTGAATGGCTCCAGCGCGTGAAAGAGCGCGCCGGGTTTGTCCTGCACGCAGAACATGATCGCGGTGCGGTCGTCACCGGTCGGTGGCGAGGCGGTGCGGCCAATGACGAGGAAGCGGGTGGTATTAGTCGCTATGTCCTGAATGGCCGGCGCGAGGATTTCCAAGTCGTGATATTCCGCCGCCATTTTGCCGGTGATCGCGGCGGCGCCGGGCTCGTTCGCCGCGAGTTCCGCCGCGCGGGGCGTGCTGGAGACTTCGACCAAATCCACGTCCGGGAGATTCAGCCGAAGCCAGTTGCGGCATTGGCCGAAAACCTGGGGATGCGAATAGATTTTGCGAATCTGATCGCGGGGAATTTTCGCGACGAGATGGTTTTCGATCTTCATCAAGATCTGCGCGCAGATGCGCAGTTCGCTATCCATGAAAACGTCGAGCGTGTGATTCACCGCGCCTTCGGTGGAGTTCTCAATCGGCACGACGCCGTAGTCGGCATTGCCGCGGGCGACCACGTCGAAGACATCGGCGATGCTGACCTGAGGGGTGTAGCTTACGCTCGCCCCAAATTTCGAGCGGGCGGCTTGATGCGTGTTCGTGGACTCCGGGCCAAAGTAGGCGATGGCGAGATCCTTTTCGAGCGCCAGCGAGGCGGACATGATCTCGCGATAAATGGCGCGGATGGCTTTTTCCGGCAGGCGTCCGCCGAGTTCGGCGTTTTTGGTGGCCAGTGCGCGGAGGAGCTTTTCTTCGCGCTCGGGGGCGTAGATTTCGGTGCCGTCGGCACGTTTCACGACGCCGACTTCGTGGACTAGGTCCGCGCGCTCGTTGAGCACGCGCAGAAGCTGGTCGTCGAGCGCATCGATCTTCTTGCGAATCTCAGGAAGGGTCATGGGAAGGTGTATGTGCTGGTTGGCTGTTATCGGGCGGCGCAGCGGGTTCGGGAATCGGCTCCGGAGAGATTTCTGGCACGGGGACTTCGGTCGCTACCTCGGGTTCGACGGCTGGCTCTGGAGCGGCCTCCGCGAGTGGCAGTTCGTCCTTTTTCGGTTCCACCGCCTTGGGTGCGGTGGGCAAAACCACCCGTTTGAGTTCCGTCGCGTTGGGAAGTTCGTCGGTTGTTTTCAGGCCGAAATGTTGGAGGAAATACTCCGTGGTTGAGTAAAGCAGCGGGCGACCCGGGACTTCGGCGCGACCGGCGATTTTCACGAGCCCACGGTCGAGCAGGACTTGCACGACGCCGTCCACGGCGACACCGCGAACGGCTTCACAATCGGCCCGCGTCACCGGCTGGCGGTAGGCGATGATCGCGAGGGTCTCAAGCTGCGGCCCAGTCAGGCGGGTCGGTTTGGCCTCGGGATAAAGCTGCCGCACCCACTGCGCGCCGGCCGAATCGCTGACGAGCGTCCAGCCGTTCACCCGTTCTACGAGCTGGAACGCTCGGCCGGTCGCCATCAAATCGGCCTGCACCTCGGCCAGCGCTGCGAGCACGCCGTCGTCCTTCACGGTGGCGAAATCCCGCGCCTCCTGATCCTCTGTCCCTTCGCCCGCCGCCTTCAGCGCGACGACGATCTCCTTCGTCGTGATAGGCTTCGGCGACGCAAAAACCAGCGCCTCGATCACTTGTTTCAAAGTCATGTTCGTGCCCGATCTTTCCCGCACCTAGGCGCGGCGCAATTCGATTTCCGCGAAAGGTTCATCCTGCACGCAGCGGACCTGTTTGAGCCGGATGAGTTCCAGCAGCGCGAGAAAAGTGACGACGATCTCGGTGCGGGAGGCGGCGCTGGCAAAGAGCTCGGTGAATTTCAGCGGCACATCGGAGCCCATCAATTTCATGATCAGGTCGATCTTGTCGGAGACGGTGTAGTTCTCTTCGAAAATCTCGCGCAGGTCTTCGCTCTTCGCGGCGATGCGTTTGAGGATGCCGTTGAAGGCGTTGATCAGGTCGAAAACGCTTACATCGCCGAGCGGTCGTTCGGGCGCGGCGTCGGTCTCCTCGGGCAGGCGGGAGAACAGATTGCTCTGTTCGATCTCGCGTTGCGAAAGCTGCGCGGCCGCGTCCTTGAATTTCTTGTACTCGACGAGTTGCCGGATCAGATCCCAGCGCGGGTCTTCCTCCTCAGCCTCCTCGTCCGGCGGTTGCACATGCACCGGCAGTAGCGCGCGGCTTTTCAGGTAGATCAGGTTTGCGGCCATGACGACGAACTCCCCGGCCAGTTCCAGGTCGAGCGTCTTGAAGGCCTCCATAAACTCCAGATACTGGGCCGTGATTCGCTCCAGCGAGATGTCGTAAATGTCCACTTCGTCCTTTTTGATCAGGTAAAGCAGCAGGTCGAGCGGGCCTTCAAAGACCTCGAGTTTGACACGATATTCCTGGGACATGGGCCGACGACCTTAGCGGTCCGCGCGCGCCATTGGGAAGCGGCAAGTGAGGGGCGAAATGCAGGGTTGAGCCGACCGCCGCCGCCTGCGCAGACTTGCGGCGGAAACCTTTACGCGCACGACTATGGAAATCGCCAAACAACTCTCCGTCTTCCTGGCCAACAAACCCGGCACGCTGGCTAGGGTCTGCACCGAACTGGCGCGAGCCGAGATCAATATTTTCGCCCTGACTATCACGGACACTGCCGATCACTCGGTGGTGCGGATGGTCCTGAGCGATACGCCCAAGGCGCTGCGAATCTTTGAGGAACGCGGAGTCCTAGCCGTGCAAAGCAAGGTCCTGATGATCGAGAATAACAACAAGCCCGGTACGCTGGGAAAGATCGCTGCTCGGCTATCGAAGGCCAAAATCAACATCGAGTATGCCTACCTCGCGACCAGCCCCGGCTCAAAAAAGGGCCTCCTCATTCTTCGCACCGAAGACACCAAGAAAGCGCTGAAGGTTTTGCAGAAGAAGGACTGAAGCGGACTGCTCAACAAGGGGTGAGTTCCCCCTAAGCGCCCGAGGCTGCTGCACCACGTCGAAAAATAAGTTTTGGGCTGGCGGCAGGCTTGGAGGTCTGGTGAATACACGCGCTCGCCGCGCTGCTGTCCGCATTTCCGCCCGTCCGGCGGAGCCGAGACATCCGTTTCTGGCGAAGAATTTTCAATCCAACCACAGATCAGGGAAAATCTATGAAACAGTATCAAATTTGGCAGGGGCTACCGTATCCGCTGGGGGCGTCGGTGATGGAGAACGGGGTGAATTTCGCGCTGTTCTCCGAGAATGCGACGGGAGTTGATCTCTGCCTTTTCGATAGTGCGGATTCGCCCAAGGAGCGGGTCCGTATTCGCCTGACGGAGCACACGGATCAGGTTTGGCACTGCTTCATCCCGGAGATGAAGGCGGGCCAGCTTTATGGCTACCGCGTGTATGGACCATACGATCCGGCGAACGGGCATCGCTTTAACCCAGCGAAGCTCCTGCTCGATCCTTATGCGAAAGCCATCGCGGGCGAGATCGCGTGGGGTGAAGAGATGTTTGGCTACGTAGCGAGCCTGGACGAGAACGCTGACCTGGTGATCGATCAGCGCGATAGCGCGATGGGGATGCCGAGGTCGGTGGTGGTGGATAATCGCTTTGACTGGGGGAACGACCATCAACTCGCGACGCCCCTGGCGCGCTCAGTGATTTACGAGGCCCATGTGCGCGGCTTTTCCAAGCTCTGCCCGCAGATTCCAGAAAACATCCGCGGTACTTATGCGGCGATCGGCAGTGAGTTTGCCATCGAGTACTTCAAAAAGCTTGGGGTCACGGCGGTGGAGTTGCTGCCGGTGCATCATTTTGTAAACGACGACTTCTTGGTGAAGAAGGGCCTGTCGAACTACTGGGGCTACAACTCGATCGGCTATTTCGCGCCGCACGCCGCTTACTCGTCGAGCGGCGTCGGTGGCGAGCAAGTGGCGGAGTTCAAGCAGATGGTGAAAAACCTGCACGCAGCGGGCATCGAGGTCATCCTCGACGTGGTCTATAACCACACCGCGGAGGGCAACAATATGGGGCCGACGCTCTGCTTCCGGGGCGTGGATAACGCGGCCTACTACCGGCTCACGCCCAAGGACAAGCGCTTCTACATGGATTACACGGGGTGCGGCAATACGCCGAACATGATGCACCCGCGGGTGCTCCAACTCGTCATGGATTCGCTGCGCTACTGGGTTTTGGAGATGCATGTGGATGGCTTCCGCTTCGATCTCGCCTCGGCGCTCGCGCGGGAGTTGCACGCGGTGGACAGGCTGTCGTCGTTCTTCGACATCATCCACCAGGACCCGGTGCTCTCGCAGGTGAAGCTAATCGCGGAGCCGTGGGACGTGGGCGAAGGTGGGTATCAGGTGGGAAATTTCCCCGTGCTTTGGACGGAGTGGAACGGGAAGTACCGCGATTGCGTGCGCGGATATTGGAAAGGGGATGAACACGTCTCGGAATTCGCCTTTCGGCTGACCGGGAGCTCGGACCTTTACCAGCGCGACGGCAAGAAGCCGTATGCCAGCATCAATTTCATCGTCGCCCACGATGGCTTCACGCTGCACGATCTCGTGAGCTACAACGAGAAGCACAACGAGGCCAACGGCGAGGAAAGTCGCGACGGCGATAACAACGGGCGTTCATGGAACTTCGGGGTCGAGGGTCCGACGGAAGACGAAGCGATCAATGCCGTGCGCCGCCGCCAGCAACGGAATTTTCTCGCGACGCTTTTCCTTTCGCAAGGCGTGCCGATGCTTTGTGGGGGCGACGAATACGGCCGCACGCAGCTCGGCAACAATAACACGTACTGCCAGGACAATGAGCTCAACTGGCTCTCTTGGGAGCGCACCGAGGTGCAGCAACGGCAGCAGGATTTCACCACGAAACTGATCCAGTTTCGAGACGCCCACCCGGTCTTTCGGCGGACGAAATTTTTCCAAGGCCGCAAAGTCCGCGGCACCGAGGCGAAGGACGTGCTGTGGTTCAATGCCGATGGCTCGGAGATGACCGACGACCATTGGAACAAGAGCTTTATCCGCTGCATCGGCGTGGTTTTCGTGGGCTTCGCCGATGACATCCGCGACTACTTCGGCCAGCCGATCAAGGACGACACCTTCATGCTTCTTTTCAACGCGCATCACGAGCCGGTGAATTTTCTCCTGGCGGGCGTGGACGACGTGAAGTGGGAACGGATCATCGACACCGCCGACGAGGCCGGTTTTCTTGGGAGTCCGACGGCTCACTCCGGAGGCGATGAGGTGCCGCTAACGCCGCGTTCGATGAGCGTTTTCAAACTCGCGGCCGGTTCGCAGGAGCACGCTCGTACTTCCGCCTGGAAGCCGCGGAGAAAGAAAAAGGCGCCGGTGCAGTAAGCCGAAGACTGCCTGTTTCACATGGTTCCAGGAGGTTTGCGCTCGCCTTTTGCGGAGTGATCGGGCTTGGCTCACGAATGCGCAAAACTAAAATCATTTGCACCCTGGGGCCGGCCACCGAGTCGGCGGATGTCTTGCAAGCAATGATCGCCGCCGGGGCCAATATCTTCCGGCTGAATATGAGTCACGCGACCCACGACTGGGTGCGCACGATCGTCCCGCGCATTCGCGCGATTTCCAAGGAGATGGGCGTGATCGTTGGCATTCTCCTGGATACCCAAGGTCCAGCCATCCGCACTGGCGATCTGCCGACGAAACTCGATTTGAAGCTCGGGGATATCTTCGAGTTTACCGTCCACGGCGAGCGCAGTGTGGAGGAGTATTCCGTGAACGTGAATTACGACGGCCTGATCGACGATATTTCGGTGGGCGACACCGTGCTGGTGGACAACGGAAACATTCACATGAAGGTGCTGTCCAAGGACGGCAATCGTATCCGTTGCGAGGTTTTGACCCCCGGGGTGATGGGTTCGCGTCGTCATATCAATTTGCCCGGGGTAAAGGTGAATCTTCCCCCGTTGACGGAGAAGGATCTCGCAGACGTGGCCGTGGGTGCGGAGTTGCACGTCGATTTTGTGGCGCTCAGTTTTTGCCGGGAGCCGAGTGACGTGGATGTGCTGCGCAAAGTGCTCCGGGAGCACGACAGCAATGCGCGGATCGTGGCGAAAATCGAGGACCAGCTCGCGGTGAAAAACATCAACGACATCATTCAAACGACTGATGTCATCATGGTCGCCCGTGGCGATCTCGGGATTGAATGTCCGATGGAAGAATTACCGATCATTCAGCGTCGCATCGTGAAACGCTGCCTGGCCAAAGGCGTGCCAGTCATTGTGGCGACCCACATGCTCGAATCGATGATTACCAATCCTGTGCCGACGCGCGCTGAAATCACCGACGTGGCGAACGCCGTGTATGAACAAGCCGATGCCATCATGCTCAGTGGAGAAACCACGGTGGGCAAATACCCGGTCAAATGCGTGGAAGTGATGACCAAAGTTTCCGAGCGCATCGAGCGCAGCGGGGGTGCGGGCTTCGCCGAAGAGGCGCATCTCGATGATGACCGGCAGAAAACCGTGCGTTCCGCAGTCTCGCTCGCGAACTCGTTGCCTGACGCGAAAATCGTCATTTTCACCCGCCGCGGCACCATGGCCGACTACGTCTCCAATCTGCGTCCGAACGCGCCCATCTACGCGTTTTCACCAACTTTCGAAATTTGCCGCAAGCTCGTGGTGAATTGGGGCACATTTCCGCACTACCTCTCTTTTGATACAAATCCCAACCGCACCATCAGCTCTGCGATCAATGTACTTGTCACGCAGGGGCTCGCCAAACCAGGCGATCATCTGGTCATTGTCAGCGATATGCTGGCTGGCGAAGAACGAGTCGATACCATCCAGTTGCGGGTAATTTAAGCAGCAAAAAGGGCGCGTCTTGAGGACGCGCCCTTTTAAGCTGTCAAAATTTCTTAATCGTCAAGTTCACCCGCGTGTGAGGGCAGGAGGTGTTCAATAGGCTTCTCCTTCTTCTGCAACGCCCGGCGCAGCTTCATGAGGGCGATATTCTGTAGCTGACGAATGCGTTCACGCGTGACTCCGAATTTCTTGCCAACTTCCTCGAGCGTTTTGGCTTTTCCACCATCCAAGCCAAAGCGGGAAAAGATGATCTTTTTCTCACGCTCATCGAGCACCCCAAGGAGGTCGCCAACTTCGTCACGGAGGTTTTGATCGCGCAATTGCTCAAACGGAGTAAGCGCCTCCAGATCACCGACGATTTCGCCAAACTCGGTGGAATCATCGTCGCTGATTGGAGCATCGAGCGAAGCCGGTCGGATGGAAACCGTTTTGAGTTGCGAGATTTTTCCCGCTGCGAGGCCGACTTCTTCCGCCAATTCGTCATCGGTCGGCTCCCGCCCAAGTTCCTCACTCATTTGCATCGCCACACGGCGCATCTTCGAAATTTTATCCACCAGATGCACGGGCAGGCGAATCGTTTTAGATTGATTAGCCAAAGCACGCTTAATCGACTGTTTGATCCACCATGCCGCGTAAGTGGAAAGCTTCCCACCTTTGGCGGGATCAAACCGCTCGACTGCTTTCATCAAGCCGATGTTGCCCTCGGAAATCAGGTCAAGCAGTGGCAGCCCAAGATTGGCGTAATCGTGCGCGATCTTCACCACGAGGCGCAGGTTCGAACGGATCATGAGCGAGCGAGCAGCCTTGTCCCCTTTCTTAATTTTAGCGGCAAGTTCGATTTCCTGCTCGATGGTCAGCAAGGGGATTTGCCCGATTTCGCGCAGGTAAATTTTGATTCCAGAATCGGAATCTTCGCCAGATTTGTAGTTCATTTAAGGTGTCCTCAGACTTTCTATCAGCAGATGCTGTACGTATCGGTTACGACTCTGAGAGGGGTGTCGGTTGTGTTTTGTTCAATTCAGGATGCCAATGTATCGTCAATGTGTTTACAAGTAGCGGTGTTCATGCTTGGAAGCTCGCATTTTATCTCAGATGGTGAGTAGTCAACGACATTAAGTATTACAAATTCTGACAGGCTTCAATAGAGGGCGTTCAAAGCTTTTACTTCTGGTGGGCACTCTGGCAGTTTGCCAACTGTGTTGGCAAAAGTTTACTCCGCGGCGGTTTATGGTGTGGATGCCTTCGAAGTAGAAATCGAAGTTAATGGCGCATCCGGCAATCCCGTGATCGTGGTCGTCGGTTTGCCCGATGTCGCAGTCAAAGAAAGCAGAGATCGGGTCACAACGGCAATCTCAAACAGCGGCTACCATTGGCCGCGTGGGCGCACGACGATCAACCTCGCACCGGCTGATGTTAAAAAAGAGGGTCCTAGTTTCGATCTTCCTATAGCCCTCGCGATGATCGCGGTTGGTGCGGAAGTGGAATTGCCAAACGTCGAACAATTCTGCTTCGTTGGGGAACTCGCGCTGACCGGGCAGGTGCGCCCGGTGAAAGGTGTTCTTCCAGTCGCTTTGGAAGCGCGCCGCTGCGGGCGAAAGGCTGTGGTCGTGCCGGTGGAAAATGCACGCGAAGCCGCGATGGTCGATGGCATCGACGTCTATGGCGTGCGCAATCTGCGCGAGGCCTTTGAGTTTCTCACCGGCGAAGTAACGCTCACGCCGACCCGTGAGGACATCACCCAATTCTTCGCCCGGCATCAAAACTACGACGTGGATTTTTCGGAAGTCCGTGGCCAGCACCACGTCAAACGGGCGATCGAGGTGGCTGTCGCCGGGAATCACAACGCCCTGTTCATCGGTCCACCAGGGTCCGGCAAATCGATGATCGCCAAACGGATCCCGACGATCATCCCGCCGATGAGTTTGGAGGAAGCCATCGAGTCCACGAAGATCCATAGCATCTGCGGCCTGCTGCTCGATCCCGCGCACTCCTTCGTCGCGACGCGTCCGTATCGAGCGCCACACCACACCATTTCCGATGTCGGTCTGCTCGGTGGCGGGGCCACACCCACGCCCGGCGAGATCAGTGTCGCGCACAACGGCGTCCTTTTCCTCGATGAACTACCCGAGTTTCGCCGCCAGACCCTCGAAGTCCTTCGCCAGCCTCTAGAAGACGCCCGTGTCACCATCTCCCGCGCGTCCGGCTCGATGACCTTTCCCGCCGATTTTATGCTCATCGCCGCCATGAACCCCTGCAAATGCGGCTACTTCGGCGATCCGAAACGCGAGTGCCGTTGCTCGCCGCTCGACGTGCAGCGCTACCGTGACCGCATCTCCGGCCCGCTCCTCGACCGCATCGACATCCATGTCGAAGTCCCCGCGGTGCAGTATCGAGACATGTCGAGCAACGAGCCGGGCGAATCCTCCGCTGCCATCCGCGAGCGCGTGGAAAGAGCCCGCATCGTCCAGAGCGTCCGTTTCGCCTCGCACGGAAAAACGCGCACCAATTCCCGCATGAGCGCCAAGCTCATCAAACATTTCTGCGCCCTCGATGAAGCCGCCGAAGGCATGATGAAAATGGCCATGACCGAGCTGAACTTCAGTGCCCGCGCTTACGACCGCATCCTCAAAGTCGCTCGCACCATCGCAGACCTCGCTAGCAGCGAGAGCATCGCCGCTGACCACGTCGGCGAAGCCATCCAATATCGCACTCTCGACCGGAATCTCTGGGCTTAGCGTGGTGACGATTACTTAAGCGCCGCGAGCAATTCGTTTAGGTCCATTGTAACAATGGTCGCTGCGGTGTCGCTTACCGCATAAGGCAGGATGAGGCGGTCGCGGTGGATTAAGGCACCGCACGTATAGACGACATTGGGGACGTAGCCTTCGCGTTCGGGGCCAACGGCACTGAGGAGGGGTTCGCTGAGGTGGCCGATGACACGCAAGGGATCGTCGAGGTCGAGGAGCATCGCGCCGATACAGTATTTGCGCATCGGGCCGACGCCGTGGGTGAGCACGAGCCAGCCTGCTTCCGTCTCGATGGGCGAGCCACAGTTGCCAATTTTGACCATTTCCCACGGGTGGCCAGGGCGTTGCAGAAGCTTCGGGTCGCTCCAGAAATGGGGGTTGTCGGAAAACATCAGGAAGAGGTTTTCGTCGTCCTGCCGCGAGATCATGGCGTAGCGCCCGTCGATGCGGCGGGGGAAGAGGGCCATGCCCTTGTTTTGTACCGCGCGGCCATTCAGCGTGAGGGCGCGGAAATGAAGGAAGTCCGTCGTTTCGAGAAGCTGCGGCAGGATCGCGCGGCCATTGTAGGCGGTGTAGGTCGCGTAATACATCACGCTGCCATCGTCCTCAGTGAAGCGGACGAAGCGCGTGTCTTCCATGCCGTTGCTCTCATTCGACGAGACGGGGAAAATGATGCGCTCGGAGACGGCGACCGCGGGGTCGAAATGGATTTCGTAGTTCGACTCCGCCAGCCAGCGCATGCACTCCATGGTCCGCTGCACTTCGCGCGGCAGCGGCTGCTTGCCCCGGATCGCGCGCTGCATGGTTTTCTCCAACTCCTCCAGAGTGAACACTTCGCCGAGCGACGCCATGACCTGGTTCGACCAGTCGTTTTCAAAGCCCATCTCCATCAGCTTGTGGAGAAAAATGCTCTCCTTGTAAGTCGGATTTCGCGCGACCTCGGGCGGACTGACGAAACGCGACGGCGGCTCCACGGTGATCGAATGGTTGGCGTGGATCACCCCGGTGCGAAACTCGATGGACGAGATGTGCCCTTCGCCAGTTGCGCGCAAACTGAGGATGAAACGCAGTTCCCCGTCGGTGAGGCCGCTTTGATCCGGGTGCGGGACGATCGAGGGATTGAAAAGCGCGGCCGCTTCCAATGCATACTCCCCGGAGAAAAGAGCGCCGATATAGAGCTGGCGGTTCTCGGACAGCGGGCGGCTGCTGAAGACGTGCGCTTTCACCCTTTCGTATTGCTGCCGCCAGATCGCGCCGATGCGGACATGCCGACTGCCGAAGTCGGCGGTCACGGCGGCAAGCTGCTCGGCGGTCTCGGCTTCGCTCAGCGCCAGGGCGCGACCGATGATATTGACGATCCGCGCCGGATTGCCGGGGATGAAGGGCCGGATGATCACCCGCGAATTGTCCGGACGGAAGGTGATGCCGGTGGGCTGAAGGGTCAGGCTGCGCATGAGGTGGCGATGGTAATTGCCGCTCCTTCGACGCGGGTGATTTCCGCGAAGGAGAGGTAGAAGGCGAGGCTCGATTCCGCGCCTTGGTTTTGGTTGAGGTGATCTTGTAATAGCGCGTCGCGGCAGCCGCCCGTGGTCGGGTCGTAAAGCGGTTGGCCCAGATCGTTGCGGCCGAGGAACCACTCGAAGCTCCGCCGCGCCGCCCTATGCCAGAACTCATCGCGCGTGACCGCGTAGGCTTCGAGACAGGCCGAGACCATGGCGTGTGCTTCCAGCGGCTGCTGGTCAAAGCGCGCCCGCTCGCCGCCGCGCGTCCAAAAGCCGTGGCAGCCGATGGGTGCAAAATGACCGCCTTGCGCCGTCTGTGCCTTGAGTAGCCAGCGCAGGGAGCTGAGACCGATGTCCAGAATCTCCGGCTGCGAAGTCCAGTGCCCGCTCAGAATCATCGCGTGGGAAAGCTTGGCATTATCATACGTGGCGATGCGCTCGAACCACTGCCAGTCGGGCGTCGAGTTCGCGCGGAAGAGTTCCGCGAGCATGTTGGTCAGCGCGTCGCGCGTCTGGCTGACGACTCGATCGCCGGAGAAGGTGCGCAGATATTCGTGGATCGCGATGATCGCAAAGGCCCACGCCCGAGGCGAACTGAAGCGCGCCACGGGAGCCAGTCCCCGCTGAAAGAGCAGGCCGCTTAGATTGCGATGGCCCTCATTTTGCGAGCGCCCCAGCGCGGTCCCGACCGCCCACATGGCCCGCGCGTGGCTGTCCTCCGAGCCGTGCAGTTCCAACCACTTCCGTTCGTGGCTCATGAAGTTTCGAAAGCGGCAGGTGTTCGCGTCGAAAGCATACCAAAGAAACGCGAGATAGGTGCTGGCCAGCCGGTCCAGCTCCGGCTGCGGGCCGCCGATCTCCTGCATTAGCACGGTGAAGATGAAGGCGCGGGCATTGTCATCTGTGCAATAGGCTTCGTGGTAGTTCGGCACGTTGTAGATGGCGTGCTGAAAGATGCCGGTGTGGTCGCTCATCTTGAACAGGTGATCGAGCTTCAGCGCCGGCATCGGGTAGTTCTCGTTCTCCACCTTGCGCGCCGCCGCCGTGGCGATGGACGGTACGCTCAGGCCGGCACGGGCCTTCTCAAAACTCTCCATGTAGCGCCGCGCCACCACGGGCCAAATCATTTCCCGGCCAGCCTTCCACGCCCGCTTACGCATCGCCGTCATCAGCGTTGGGTTTGAGAGAAAATGGTTCACGCCATCTGCGATCGCGACCGAATCGGCGAAGGGCACCAGAATGCCCCGCTCCTCGGCGAGCAACTCCTGCGCATGCCAGTAGGGCGTAGAGATCAGCGCCTTTCCCGCGCCGAAGGTGTAGGCCAGCGTACCAGACGTGATCTGCGCTTCGTTGAGATACGGCGTGAGGTAAATGTCCGCCGCGCCGATGAATTCCTTCAGCTGCTCCAGGGTGACAAAGCGGTTGTCGAAGATCACCTGCTCCGCCACGCCGCGCTCCACCGCCAGCCGCTCCAGCTTCTCCCGGTAGGCCTCGCCCTCCCGCGCGAGCAGGTGCGGATGCGTGGCCCCAAGCACGATATAGACGACCTGCGGATGCCGCTCCAAAATCGCCGGCAGCGCCTCGATCACATATTCGATCCCCTTGTTTGGCGACAGCAGCCCGAAGGTCAGCAGCACCGTCTTACCCTCGACGTGAAACAAATCCTTGTAGAAGTTCGAATCCATGAACGGCATGTCGATGACCCCGTGCGGGATCAGGTCGATCTTCTCCGGCGCGATGCCATAGACCGTTTCCATCAACACCCGCCCGCGCTCCGCCATGACGATGAAGCGGTTCGAGAGTGCATCCAGCTGCTTCATCACCGAGCGCTGCTCGTCATTTGGCTCGCGCAACACTGTGTGCAGCGTCGTCACCACCGGCATCCGCACGTCGCGCAAAAACTCCAGCAGATGCCCGCCCGCCGGCCCGCCGTAGATGCCAAACTCGTGCTGCACGGAGACGACCTCGACATTGTTCAGGTTCAAAAACTCCGCCGCCCTCCGATACGAATCCAGCTCCTGCTCGGCGATCTCGAAGCGCACTCGCGACGGATAGTCGTAGCCCTCCGCCCGATCATTCACCGAGCCGACGATGCACTGCGCCTGCGGAAACTCCGCAGCGATCGCCTCGCAGATGTCGGCCGTAAACGTGGCGATGCCGCAGCGTCGCGGCACGTAGTCGCCGAGAAAGGCGATGTGTTGAGTATTGAGTGAAGTATCCATGCGCAGCGAAATCGGATTTCGAGCGCCTCACGGTGGCAGCGACCTTTTTCTTGCCGTCAGCGCGGCGAAGCAGTCCTGGACGAAACGGGCGGAGTTTCGCGGCAGAACCCGCCGGCGTCAATGAGCAGCCCTAAGGCTTCCCGCATGTGCGCTTTAGCACCAGCGAGATCATGCGTACGAGTTCCTCCATGATCACGGGCTTGAAAATGACCAGCGCATCGAGGCTTTTGAGAAAACCTTCCACCGCCGGATCGTCCGCATGCCCAGTAATGAAAATGAACCGCTCGGCCAACTCCGGCTTAATCTTCTTCACCGCGAAGTAAAACATATCGCCGGCCATTTTCGGCATCAGCATGTCGCAGATGATCACGTCGAAATCGACCGACTGCACTTCGCGCAAAGCCGCGGCACCGTTGGGTTGCACGGCCACGACGAAATTGCGGGACTCCAGCAGTTCCTTCAACGCCTCCGCGAGTTCATTGTCATCGTCCACCAGCAGGACGCTGCGGATTTCATGTTCATTTTGCGCCAGCTCGGAAATTTCGGACATGAGCGGAGGCTATGGGAAACGTCGGACGTGTCAGCGAGAAACTCCGCCGAGCAGACGAGGGAAACGCGCTGGCGGTTGGTGTTGCGGGTGTTCGATTTGCAACAGCCGCAACAAGGAAAAGCGGGCACCCAAGATTCGGAGTAAGTGAGGCAGAATTTTTAAGACACTGGCGGGCAGGCGTTTGAAGGCTCGTGGACAGTGCTGGCACGAGGGCGGCTGATGGCGCGGCCATGACCGCAACGATCAGCATCGAGGCTGAACCTTACGAATTTGTCTTTGAGCCTGCAAAGTGCGCACTCCTCATCATCGACATGCAGCGCGATTTCCTGGAACCGGGCGGCTTTGGGGAAATGCTCGGCAACGACGTCTCCCAGCTTCGACGGACTATCGAGCCAAACATCAGGCTGCTGGCCGCCTGGCGGAAGGCCGGTCTACAGGTCATCCACACCCGCGAAGGCCATCGCGACGATCTGATGGATCTGCCGCCGGCCAAAAAAATCCGCGGCCGCAGCGAAACTTCCATCGGCGATTCCGGGCCGATGGGGCGCATTCTCGTGCGCGGCCAGTCCGGGCACGACATCATCCCCGAGCTGTATCCGCAGTTTGGTGAAGCCGTGATCGACAAGCCCGGCAAAGGCGCTTTCTGGTCCACCGATCTCCACGCGATCCTCCAGCATCGCGACATCAAATATCTCGTCGTCACCGGCGTGACGACCGAGGTCTGCGTGAACACGACGGTCCGCGAAGCCAACGACCGCGGCTATGACTGCCTCATCCCGGAGGACTGCGTCGGCAGCTACTTCCCTGAGTTTCACGAGTGGGGGCTGAAGATGATCAAGGCGCAGGGCGGCATCTTCGGCTGGGTTTCGCACTCCGACAAAATCCTCCCCGCCCTCGGCGCGCTCAAGGCCGCCTGACTTTTTCACTGCCAACCAACCACCACCACACCAATGACCACCACCAAACCCAAAATCTGGGTGCCCGGAGACTGGAATGCCTTCTTCGGCTTCGGCACCAACATCCTCGTCAACCTGCTCACGCTCAGCGGCCTGCTGCTCTACGTGCTGAAAATGCCCCCCGAAATGGTTTTCAAAAACATCCTGCCGGCCGCCGGGCTGATGATGTGCATGAGCACGTTCTACTACGCATGGCTCGGCTACAAACTGGCCAGGGAGACCGGGCGCAACGATGTCTGCGCGCTGCCGTCCGGGATCAGTGTGCCGCACATGTTCATCGTCACGCTGGTCATCATGCTGCCGGTGAAATTGGCAACGGGGGATCCGATGAAAGCGTGGCAGGCCGGGCTCGTGTGGGTCTTCATCCAGAGCTTCGTGCTGATGGGCGGCGGCTTCCTTGCGCCGATCATCCGCAAGATCACCCCGAAAGCCGCGTTGCTCGGCGCGCTCGCGGGCGTAGCGATCACCTTCATCTCGATGGGACCTGTCTTGAGCATGTTCATGACGCCGCTCGTCGGCGTGGTCTGCTTTGCGATCATCATCGTGAGCTGGTTTGGCGGGGTGAAATACGGCGGCATACCCGCCGGTCTCGTCGCCATCGCCGCGGGCACGCTCATCGCCTGGGGCTCGAATCTCTTTAATTTCAACTTCGGCGGCATGAACCTCGAGGCGCTGAACAAATCGTTCGCCAATTTCAGTTTCTCCGCACCGATGCCAGTCTTCGGTCTCGTCTTTAGTGGCTTGAACTGGCCGCTCCTCAGCGTGCTCCTTGTCACCGCGATCCCGTTCGGCATTTACGATCTCGTCGAGGCCATGGACAACGTCGTCAGCGCCTCCGCCGCCGGCGACGATTACCCCACGACGCGCGTGCTGACCGCCGACGGCGTGATCAGCCTCATAGGCTGCCTCTTCGGCAACCCCTACATCAACGCCGTCTATATCGGTCACCCGGGTTGGAAGGCCATGGGCGGCCGCATCGGCTACTCCGCCGCCACCGGCGTGATGGTCATCGTGCTCTCGTGGTTCGGCATCATCTCGCTGATGACTGCGCTCGTCCCAGTCGTCGCGATCTCGCCGATCCTGCTCTACATCGGCATGCTCATCGGCTCGCAGGCTTTCCAGGAAAGCCCGCACAAACATGCGCCCGCCGTGGTCATGGCGATCATCCCTTCGCTCGCCGCTTGGGGCAAACTGCAGATCGACAATTCCCTCGGCTCCGTCGCGAACATCCACCACGTCACTCCCGAGATGATCGCCGCGATGGCCCAAACCGGTATTCTCTACAGCGGCCTCGCCATCCTCGGCGGCGGCTCGATCCTCGCGGGCGTCATCCTCGGTTCGATCACGGTTTACATCGTCGAGCGCGACTTCATGAAAGCGGGCGCGTTTTCCTTCACCGGCGGCGTACTCACCTTCTTCGGCCTGATGCACGGCGAAGCGATCGGCATCAACCAGACGCCCGGCGTGGCCCTCGCCTACGTAGTCGTCGGGGGAGTGCTCGTGGCCTGCGCGAAGTTTGCCACCGCTTCGGCTCCCGCAGCCGAGCATGCGACCGTGGCAGAGGGTGGCCTCGTTCCCGCCGCGGAATAGCCTGCCCAAGTCCGTCATCGTGTTTGCGAAGGCTGGCCCCGAGGCCAGCCTTCGCCATCGGCGAAACTGGCGAACGCTGCGCAGTCGCCGCCCCGGTGCTGGGCAGTTCTCGCCAGTCCACGGTCGGCCGCAGCCGGCTCAACTTTGATTTTTTCCCGCTCCCCCGCTGTAATGGGCTCTCCGCCTGCCCCCGGCATCGCGTGTGCTGAATGCGCCGACGTGCCGCATGCGTCTCCCGTCCCCGCCCCACGCCGGACGCCGATGCTCCTCGTGCTGCTCCTGGGCGTCACTTTTTCCACGCTCACCGCGGCGCTCCTACACGACATGGAGACGCGCGATCTCCAGGACGCCATCGAGCAGGTGGCGAAGGATCGCGCCGAAGTCCTGCGCGGCCAGGTCACGCGCTCGTTGGAAGTGCTCCACGGCATCGCTTCGCTCTACGCCGCGCGCGGTGAGGTCACCCGCGAGGAATTCGCTGCCTTTGTCGCCGACGTACTCCGCCGCCAGCCCGAGCTGCAAGCCCTCGCGTGGGACCCGCGCGTGCCCGGGGCGGAGCGCGCCGCGTGGGAGCAGCGGGCGCACGCCGCCGGTTTTCCCGGGTTCCATTTCACCGAGGAAAAGCCGGACGGCACCCTCGGCCCAGCCGGCCCGCGAGAGGAGTATTTCCCCGTTTATTTCCTCGAAACCCTGCAGCGCAACGTCGCCGCCTTTGGCTTCGACGTCGGCTCCGAACCGCACCGGCGTGAGGCCCTAGTAAAGGCGCGCGACACCGGCCTGCCCACCGCCACCGCCCCCGTCCGCCTCGCGCAGGAGCAGGGTTCGCAGCGCGGCTTCCTCGTCTTCCAGCCGCTCTACCGCAGCACCCCTCAGACTGTCGCTGAGCGCCGGGAGCAACTGACCGGCTTTGCTGTCGCCGTCTTCCGCATCGGCGATCTCGTCGAGGCTTCGCTGCGCGCGGCGGGCGACAAAGGAATCGCCGTTTCGATCATCGACGCCGTCGAGGGCAAGACCATCTACCGCCAGGAAGGCGAACGTCGCGCGCTCGAAAAATGGAGCACCCCGCTTGATGTCGCCGAGCGGCGCTGGACGCTCGTCTTCGAGCCGGTTGCGGCCTTTCGTACTGCGCCTTTTCACTGGCAATCCCGCTCCGCGCTCGCCGTCGGGCTTCTCCTTACCGGCCTGCTCGCCGCCTACCTCTGGCGCGACGCGCGGCGTGCCGAAGAACTGGCCCGCTCAAACGCCGCCCTCCTCGCCGAAGTCGCCACGCGCAAGAACGCTGAGGCGGCGGCCGAAGCCGCCAGCCGCGCCAAGTCGGAGTTCCTCGCAAACATGAGCCACGAGATCCGCACGCCGATGAACGCCATCCTCGGCTACGCACAGATCCTCCTCCGCGACGCCGCGCTCCACCCGTTCCAGCGGGACGCGTTGGCCACGATTTCGAGCAGCTCCGACCATCTGCTGCACCTGATTAACGAAATTCTCGACCTCTCGAAGATCGACGCCGGGCGCATGGAACTCACGCCCACCGAGTTCGACCTCGCCGGCCTCTTCCGCGAACTCGCCGCGATGTTTCAGCATCCCTGCGAGGAAAAGCAGCTCGGTCTGCGCGTCGAGGGGCTCGGCACCGGGCCGTCCGTCGTCCGCGGTGACGAGGGGAAGCTCCGCCAAGTGCTCATCAACCTGCTTGGCAACGCCGTGAAATTCACCGCGCGCGGACGCGTGACCCTGCGCTTGAGCCACGGGGAAGGAGACGCCCGACACTTTGAAGTCAGCGACACCGGCCCGGGGATTTCGGCGGACGCGCAGCAGGTCATTTTCAAACCGTTCCAGCAAGGCCCCGGCGCGCGCGGCCACGGCGGCACTGGACTCGGCCTGACCATCGCCCGCCGCCAAGTGGAGCTCATGGGCGGCACCCTCGGCGTGCGTTCCGAGCCCGGCGCGGGCACCAATTTCTTCTTTACGCTCACCCTGCCCGCCGCCGCTGGACGCAGTGTCAGCGCGGGCGAACGCCGCATCGAACGCCTCGCGCCGGGCTGCAAAGTCCAGGCCCTCGTGGTCGATGACATCCGCGAGAATCGCGAAGTCCTTTCCACCATGCTCGCCGCCATCGGCTGCGAAGTCATCCTCGCCGAGAACGGCCGCCAGGCCCTCGAAGCTGTGGCCGTCTCGCGCCTGAGCGTCGTCTTCATGGACATGCGCATGCCGGAGATCGACGGCCTCGAAGCCACGCGCCGCATCGTCAGCGATTACGGCGCGCTCGGCTTGAAAGTCGTCGCCACCTCCGCCTCGGCGCTGGAGCACGAGCGCGAGCTGTATCTCGAAGCGGGCTGCGATGACTTCGTAGCCAAGCCGTTTCGCGCCGAGCGGATCTACGCCGCGCTGGGCAATCTGCTCGGCGCGGAGTTTGAATACGAGGCCGCGCCCGCTGGCTCCGACGTGGCTCCGGTGCTCGATCTCGGGCGCATCGTCCTCTCCGAAGACCTGACCGTGCGGCTGATGATGGCCGCGGAACTGCACAGCGCCACGGTGCTGAAAAACTGCCTGCGCGAAGTCGAGGCGACCGGCCCGGCGGGCGAGCGCCTGGCCGAGCATCTGCGCGGTTTCCTCGCGAGCTACGACATGGAGACGATCCAGAAAATCGTCGCGCAGCTCCCGGCGGCTCCGCAGAATCAGCCCACCGCATGAGCCACGACCGCGTCCTGATCATCGACGATACGCCAGCAAACATCCGCCTGCTGACCGACGCGCTGGAGCCGCGCGGCCACGGGATTTTCGCCGCGTCGAGCGGCGACGCCGGCCTCAAGATCGCGGCGCGCGCGCAGCCCGACTTGATCCTGCTGGATGTCGTCATGCCCGGCCTGAACGGCTTTGAGACCTGCCGCGCGCTCAAGGAAGACCCGGCTCTGCGCGACATCCCGGTGCTCTTCATCACGGCGAAAGGCGAGACGCAAAATGTCCTGCAAGGCTTTCAGGCTGGGGCGGTCGATTACATCCTCAAGCCGTTCCAAGCCGAGGAGGTCATCTCGCGCGTGGAGACGCATCTACGCATTAGCCGGCTCACTCGCGAACTCGCCGCGCGCAACGCGGAACTCGAGGCTGAAGTCGTCCGCCGACGCGCTGCGGAGGACGCGCGCGTGGTTTCGGAAGAGAAGCTTTCCACGCTCACGGCGCGCGAGGCCCAGCGCTGGGGTGTGGCGGGTTTCATCGGGCGCAGCAAAGTGCTCGGGCGCATTGTCGAGGACATCGAGAAGCTCCAGCATTTCGGGCGGACCAGCGTGCTCATCACCGGGGAAAGCGGCACGGGCAAAGAGCTCGTGGCCCGCGCGATCCACCACCGCAGCCCGCGCGCCGAGGCGCCATTCGTGGCGGTGAACTGCGTCGCGGTGCCCGGCGAGCTGGCGGAATCGGTTTTCTTTGGGCACGTCAAAGGCGCGTTCACCGGCGCCACCGGGGACCGCAAGGGCTACTTCGAGCTGGCGGATGGCGGTACGCTTTTCCTCGATGAAATCGGCGACATGCCCGCTGCGCTCCAGGCGAAGCTGCTCCGCGTGCTGGAAGATGGCGAAGTCACGCCCGTCGGCGCGATGCAACCGCGGAAAGTCGATGTGCGCGTGCTCGCCGCGACGAACGCGACGCTGCCAGCGAAGATCGCCGACGGCACCTTCCGGCAGGACCTTTTCTTCCGCCTCGCACGCTTCACCGTGGAAACGCCGCCGCTTCGCGAGCGACCCGAGGACATCGCCGTGCTGGCCGCGCATTT
Organism: Chthoniobacter sp.; assembly: GCA_031390545.1. Classification (GTDB taxonomy): domain Bacteria; phylum Verrucomicrobiota; class Verrucomicrobiia; order Chthoniobacterales; family Chthoniobacteraceae; genus Chthoniobacter. The sequence continues at coordinate 115,620 of JANMTP010000021.1, forward strand.
CCTCGGGCTTTTCGCCGCGGAGATGGGCCGTCCGTCGCCCACGCTGACGCCCGAGGCGCGCGCGGTGCTCGAGACGCATCCTTTTCCAGGCAATGTCCGCGAGCTTAAGAACGCCATCGAGCGCGCGCTGATCCTCAGCGGCGGCGGACCGATCCGCCGCGAGCATCTGCAGCTTCTCGGCGCGCCCGGCGCTACTCCGGTGCGCGAACTACCGGCGCTAAGGGTTGCGTCCGCGGATCTCCCGCTGAATCTCGACGACGCCGAGCAGGCACTCATCCAGCGCGCGCTGGAGCAGACCAGCGGCAACGTGGCCGAAGCCGCGCGCCTCCTCGGCGTGAACCGCAGCCGCATCTACCGCCGCTTCCCCCAAGCCACGGCGTAGGCGGTAGAGATCCGGGGTGCCGGCTTCCGGTGTGGAGCATTCGACCCGAGTGCTGGTTTCGGCGACCCGCCGAAAACATCTAGAGGCGCGTGGTTTGCAAAGTGACCTGCAAACTCTGTGGAGCGGGCGGGTCGCCCGCTCCAGCACTCGGGTCAAGTGCTCCACCCGGATCCGCCGACGTTGCTCCCCGTGTTGCGCGGCGGAACAGGCGCAACACGCCGACGAGCGTTCCGCGTTTCCGCCGTGCGGCGGAGTCTCCACCGCGCCAGCGACTTACGCTTTTCCACGGCCGCTGGCACCGCGGCAGCTAATGCGACGCGCGTGTTTCACACACACGCCAACCAACCACCACGTCACCTCAAACACACCGCATGAAATTGAATCCATTCCATCGCTCACGAACGGCCCTGCTCGCCACCGCTGCACTGGCCACGCTGGCCCTGCCCGTCCTCGCCGGGGAAAAGACCACGGCTGCCAAAACGGTGATTGAGCCGCCGCCCGAGAGCCATGTGCATTTCCTGCTCCAGGCAGAATTTGCCAGCGCCTACATCACGCCGCGCGGCATGATCGTCACGAACTCTGGACTAACCATTCAGCCGCTCTTCCTGATGTTCGTCGATCTCTACAAAGGCGACGGGTTCATCAATAGCGTGAAAGCCATCGGCGGCGTTTGGAACGACTTCAACTCGGACGGGGTCTCGGAGAACGCCCCCTTCGGGAGCGATCCGAAGACCAACTGGGTCGAGACGGATCCCATTGCCGGTCTCTCGATCGGCTTTGCCAAAAACTTCACCCTCGATGTGACTTACACGGCTTTCGTCATGCACATCCTCGACATCGGCACGTCGCATCATTTGGAAACCAAGCTGAGCTACAATGACAGCGAGCTGCTCGGGGCGTTTTCGCTGAAGCCCTACATCCTTTACTGGCAGGAGCTCGAAGCCAAGGCGACCGCCGCCCAGGTGCCCTTCGCGGTCTTTGGCCCAGCGGGGCAATCCGGCTCCCATCCGAATCCCGGTTCGAGCTTCTATTTCGAGGTTGGCATCGCTCCGTCCTACACCTTCAAAAATGCCGGTAACCTGACGGTTTCAGCCCCGAGTCGTGTGCTCATGGCGAACGAGCGCTTCTACGGCGAATGGTATGGCGACAGCGAATTCTTCGGCCTGTTTGAGACTGGGCTGAAAGCGAGCCTGCCGCTCACCGGCATGCCCAAGGGCTATGGCAACTGGAACGTTTATGCCGGCTTCAAGTATCAGTACTACAACGACCGGAACCTCGTCGGAATGAACCAGTTCAACGCACCCGGCGAGCCGACGCGTGATTCGTGGGCTTTCTACGGCGGCCTTTCGGTATTCTTCTAGAAACGAACTTCGGTTAGGGGATTGGGCGCTGTCTGCCGCTTTGTTTCTTGGTCGCAAAGCCCAGGCAGCGCCCGCACCCGCACCGCTATTTTTCATGACTGCCCGCCACGTCGAAGCTGATCCCTATCCCTGGCCCTACAACGGTGATCTCCGCCCGGAGAACACCGCTTTTCTTGTCATCGACATGCAGACGGACTTCTGCGGGCCGGGCGGGTATGTGGACAAAATGGGTTACGACCTTTCGCTCACCCGCGCGCCCATCGACCCAATCCAACGCGTTTTCGCCGCCACGCGACGGCTTGGCTACCATGTCATGCACACCCGCGAAGGCCACCGGCCCGACCTTTCCGATCTGCCCGCCAACAAGCTCTGGCGCTCGCAACGGATCGGCGCGGGCATCGGCGACGCTGGGCCGTGTGGACGCATCCTCACCCGCGGAGAACCCGGCTGGGACATCATCCCCGAGCTTTATCCGCTGCCCGGCGAAGCGATCATCGACAAGCCCGGCAAAGGTTCCTTCTACGGCACCGATCTCGATATGCTGCTGCGGCGCAAAGGCATCGCCAACATCGTCCTCGCCGGCATCACCACCGATGTCTGCGTGCATACCACGATGCGCGAAGCGAATGACCGCGGCTACGAGTGCCTGATGCTCGCCGATTGCACGGGTGCGACGGATTACGGCAACTACCTTGCCGCCCTCAAGATGATCAAAATGCAGGGCGGCGTCTTCGGTGCAGTTGCGGATTCCACGGCCTTCATCACGGCCATTTCCTGAATGGCGAAGCAGGAAAACAGGAAACCAGGAACCCCCCCGAGAGCCTTCCTGTTTTTCTGTTTTCCTGCTCAATCCGCCGCAGAGCGCTTGCTCAACGCTGCGCGCGTCCTCGAGCGAAAATCTTTTTGTGGAACCCGATCCCCTGCCGCAGTATCCGCGCATCGAAATCACCGACCTTTTCCGCGTCGCGACGCATCCCGACGAAATCCCCTGGCAGCCGTTTCAAGACGGCGTCGAAATCCACCGGCTTTACGGCGACGGCATCACCGGCCCCACCGCCGCGCTCATCCGTTTCCGCAAAGACGGCAAAGTGCCCGCCCACGCGCACACCGGTTACGAGCACATCATCGTCCTCGCCGGTTCCCAGCGGGACCAAAACAGCACCGCGACCGCCGGCACGCTGATCATCAATCCTCCGGGCACCGAGCACAGTGTCGTGAGCGAAGCCGGCTGCATCGTCCTCGCCATCTATGAGAAGCCGGTGAGCTTTCTCCCTGCGCCGAACGGCGCGGGCTGAGTGGCTGAGTGGCTGAGTGGCTGAGTGACGCCGCGGCGAAGGCAGAAACCATCCGGCGCAAAGAGCGCGCCGCCAGGATCGCATGCGCCGCGCGCAGCGCTTTGCCCTGGTCACCGGCCGTTGAGTAAGGCCCCAACCTTTGGGCGAACTGCCTGGCGTCTGTATGACTCAAACTTCCGTTGGCGCACTGGGGTGCTTGCGCTAAGGTGCGCGCCCTTTCCGACCTCCATGAAAGCCAGCGAACTCATCTATCTCGACAACAACGCGACCACCCGGGTCGATCCTGCTGTCGTCGAAGAGATGCTGCCGTTTCTCATCGAGTTGTATGGGAATCCGTCGAGCGGCTACCGCTTCGGGCAGCAGGTGGGTAAGGCGCTGGATCTCGCGCGCGAGCGGGTTGCGGGGCTGCTCGGTTGCGAACCTGCGGAGATTCTTTTCACGAGTTGCGGGACGGAATCGACGAACGCGGCGATCAACTCCGCGCTGCTCATGGACCGCGACCGGCAGCACATCGTGACCACGCGGGTGGAGCATTCCGCCACGCTCAAGCACTGCGAGACGCTGGCCAAACGCGGCCACGAAATCACCTGGCTCGGCGTCGATGAACACGGCCAGATCGACCTCACGGAGTTGGAGAAAGCGGTGCGCGAGGACACCGCGCTCGTGACGGTGATGTGGGCGAATAACGAAACCGGCGTGCTTTTCCCCGTCTCCGAGATCGCCGAGATCGTGCGGAAAAAGGGCGCGCTCTTTCACACGGATGCCGTGCAAGCGGTCGGCAAAATTCCGCTCGCGCTGAACGGCTCGAAGATCAACTTCCTCTCCCTCTCCACCACAAGCTGCACTGCCCAAAAGGCGTCGGCGTCCTCTACGTGAACCGGCGGACGAAATTCGCGCCGTATCTCATCGGCGGTGGGCAGGAGAACGGGAAACGCGCGGGCACGCAGAACGTGGCTGGCATCGTGGCGCTGGGCAAAGGTTGCGAGCTCGCGGGACAATTCCTGGAGCACGAGACGACGACCGTGCGCGGCCTGCGCGACGCGTTTGAAAACGGCGTGCTCACGCGGGTCGAAGGCGCGCAGGTCAACGGTGACTGCGATCACCGCCTGCCGAACACGTCGAACCTGGCGTTCGAGGGCATTGACTCCGAAGGCGCGCTCATGCTCCTCGACCAGCACCACATTTGTTGTTCCAGCGGTTCCGCTTGCACCACCGGCTCGGTCCATGCCTCGCACGTACTCAAGGCGATGGGCCTCTCCGACGAACGCGCCCGCGCCAGCCTGCGCTTCTCGTTTAGCCGCTTCAATACGGTCGCCGAGGTGGAAACCGCGCTGGAGATTCTGCCAAAAGTGATCAGCAAACTTCGCCGGGTGGCCGTCGCGGCTTAGATCCTCCGCGGATGAAACGGCTGCTCGCTCTGGCCGCCGGCACTTTCGCCCAAGTCATGTGCGCGCAAGACCCCGCCACGCTGCCGCAGCAAATTCCGCCGACGGACAAACGCCTTCATTACGTCGGCCGTCTCGATCCACGGGATCCGGCGGGGCCGCGTTTCGACTGGTCCGGGAGTGCGATCGTCGCTCGATTTGAGGGCACGACGATCAGCGCGCGGCTGGCGACCAGCGGTGCGGATCGCGTGCAGGTCGTGGTCGATGGCGCGCCGACGCAGGTGCTCACGCTGACCAAAGAGCCGCGGCTCCATGTGCTTGCGAGCGGTTTGGCGAAGGCCGCGCATACCGTTGGGCTCTATAAACGCACGGAGCCGATCGTCGGCGCGGTGCAGTTTTTCGGCTTCCAACTCGAAGCGGGCGGGACGTTGTTGGCCGCGCCAAAGGCCGCTCGGCGGATCGAATTCATCGGTGACTCGATCACCGCCGGCTACGGCAATGAGGCCGCCAGCGAGCGCGAGCATTTTACCGCCGCAACGGAGAATCATTACCTCACTTGGGGAGCCATCGCCGCGCGTTCGCTCGGCGCAGAAGCGCTCACCTGCGCCGTCAGCGGCTCGCGCCTCACCGAGACGGCGGAACTGGACGCCATGCCGGTCTTTTACCGCCGCGCGCTGTTCTCTGAGAAAGCTCTCGCTTGGAATTTCCGCCTCACATCACCGCCGGATGCTGTGGTGATCAATCTTGGCACGAACGACTTCTTTCAAGGCTCCCCTGCCGAGAAAACGTGGGCCTCCGCCTACCACGCGTTGCTCGATTTCGTCCGGGGCAACTATCCGCAGGCCCACGTCTGGTTGGCCATCGGTCCCATGATGGAGCCGGGCGCGAAACTCGACGCACTTCGGCAATGGAACGGGGCGATTGTCACCGCGCGTAGGGCTGCAGGTGACGTGAAGATTTACGCAATCGAGTTTCCCCCGCAGCTCCCTGGGGATGGCCTGGGGGCCAACGCGCATCCCAGCCTCAAGACGCATGCGAAAATGGCGGAGCAACTAAGCGCCGAAATGGAACGCGTGCTCGGCTGGTAGCAGTGCTACACGGGGCCCTTCGGCAGAGGGAAGACCCACTTGTGGTAAAGCACGAACTTCAGCCCGCTGAGGAAGAACTGGGTGGCGACGATGTCCAAATCGAGCGCGAAACGGCCGATGCTGAAAGCCATGTGGTTGTCGTGCTGCTTGAGGAAAGTGAGCAAACCCGTGGAGAGCGCGGACATCACGAGCACCGCGCCGAGATAGCGCGGCAGGGCGTCGCGCTTGCGGCTGTCGCCGCGGAAATTGATGAAGTAATTCCAGACAAAGAAGAAGGTCGCTCCTACGCCAATGCTGCACGCTGAAATGCCCAGGAGCGGCAGGTCGGTGTGGGTTTGCAGCCACTTGAAAGGTGTGCGGATGAGCAAGTAGTTCACCGATGCCCCAGCGAGGAACCACAGGAACCGGGCGCGCACTTTCTGTCGGCGCTTTGGCGGTTCTATGTCCGAGAGGTCTTTCATCCGCATGTGCTTACGGGGAAGCCGCGCGGTCGCCAAACAGAAATGCCGGTTGCGGATTGCCTGCAGCTCACCGAAAAAAATCGGCGCTCATGCCCGCGACCGAAAACCCCGCCCCCCGCCGCGTCGCTATTATCGCGCTGGGGGTGGTCAGCCCGCTCGGTCTGAGTGCCGAGGAAAACGCGCGCGCGCTCCGGGAAGGGCGGGACTGTGTAGCGGCAGTGACGGGTTTCGACGTGAGCAAAACGCGCTGCAAGACGGCGGGACAGGTGGGGAAAATGCCGAATGCCGAATGTCGAATGTCAAAAAAGCTGCACCCCGCGAGTCTGATGATGATCGCGGCGGCGCGGGAGGCGCAGACGCAGGATACGGGGTTTGTGCCGGAGCTGTGCGTGATCGGCACGACAAGCGGCGGGATGAGTTACGGTGAGCAGTTTTTTCGCGCGCAGGTGGCGAAGGTGAAGCCACGGGAGCGGGCGGTGTGGTTGGCAAATTATCTGCCGCAGAAGGCGGTGTCCGATGCCCTCGCGGCGTGCGGCTGGGCGTGCCCGAGCCAGATCATCGCCAATGCTTGCGCCTCGGGGACGAACGCGGTGGGGCACGCCTTTCAGCTCATCCGCGCCGGGCTCCATCGGCGCGTAGTCTGCGGCGGTTACGATGCGCTTTCGGAAATGGTTTTTGTCGGCTTCGATGCGCTCCAAGCCTCGACGCCGGAGCGCATCCGACCTTTCGACAAAAGCCGCACCGGACTCGTGCTCGGCGAAGGCGCGGCGATCCTGGCGCTCGAGGAAATGGCATCCGCCAGAGAGCGTGGGGCGACCATTCTCGCCGAAGTCACGGGCTATGGAATCTCGACCGACAATCACCATCTCACGCAGCCCAACCCGAGCGGCATCGGCCCACGGCAGGCCATGGAACGTGCGCTGGCGGATGCGCGACGCACGCCGGACGAGGTCGATTACATCAACGCGCACGGCACGGCCACGGCCTTCAACGACGCGACGGAAGGCACGGCCATCGCGGAGCTTTTTGGGGACCGCGTGCCGGTGAGTTCCACCAAGTCGATGATGGGCCACTCGCTCGGCGCAGCGGGTGCGATCGAGGCGGTCTTTTCCGTGCTCGCGCTGCGCGGGCAATTCCTCCCGCCGAACATCAACTACACCGAAGCGGACCCGACTTGGGCGTTGAACATCGTCGCCAACGAAGCGCGCGAGGCCAACGTGCGCTGCGTGGTTTCGAACTCCTTCGGCTTCGGCGGAACGAATGCTTCCGTGGTTTTGGAGGTCCACGAAAGGCACGAAGGGACACGAAAATGAAGGAACCGACCGCTGGGTTACCTTTCGTGTCTTTTCGTGCCTTTCGTGGACAAAACCCATGAGTGCGCACATCGCCGGCTTGGGCTGGGTCACGCCGTTGGGGACGGGCTTGGAGGAAGTCTTCGCGCGGATCACGAACGGCGAGGTCGCCGAAACGAAGACCGTCACGAATCCCGAAACTGGCCGCGTGCATTCCTACTTTCCCGTGCCGCTAAAATCCGTCGAAGCGGTTGGGCGCAATCCCCGGCTGCGCCGCTCCAGCCCGATCTCGTATTTTGCCGTGATCGCCGGACTCGCGGCCTTGGAAAACGCCGGCCTTGTCATGACGCCGGAGACCGCCGCGCGCACCGCGGTCGTCTTCGCGATCAGCAACGGCGGCGTCATCTACACGCGGAAGTTTTACGACCAGATCGTGAAACAAGGCGCAAATGCCGCGAGCCCGCTGCTCTTTCCCGAGACCGTCTATAACGCGCCCGCCAGCCATCTCGCCGCGCTCCTCGGCATCGACGGCGCGAGCTACACACTCGTTGGTGATTCGTCAGTCGGCCTCTCCGCGCTGCATTTCGGCGCTCAGCTCCTCGCCCTCGGTGGCATCGATCAGTGCGTGGTCGTCGGTGCCGAGGAGTGCGACTGGATCCTCTGCGAAGCCTTCGCCGACTGGCGACTCGCTCGCACCCCGCTCGCCGAAGGGGCCGCGGCGGTGGTTCTGCGCCGCGAGGGAAAGTGGGCGTTGGAGACGCATCCTGGCGTGCCCTTTTTCCACCGGCGCGACGCCGCGGCAGCGCTGGGGCGAGTGCTCGCCGAAATGAAGACAGCAAAGCCAGCCGACGTGATCGTTTCCTCGGCGAACAGCAGGTTCGTCGATCGCGCCGAAGCCGCCGCGCTTCCCGCTGCCACGCACACATTTTTCCCCAAGCGCTACCTCGGCGAAGCCCCCGGCGCGAGCGCCCTCACCCAGATCGTCCTCGCCACGGTCGCGCTGGAAAAGCTCGGTCTTCACCGAGCGCTGGTGCCCGTGGTTGGCTTCAATCAGCAGGCGTCTGCGGCGCGGCTAACGCAGGTGACGTGAAGCGGCGGCGGTTCGCCAGCAGGCCGCGTTTTGGGGCGAAAACGAGGGCGAGGAGGAAGAGGGCTGCTTGCACGAGGACGATGCAGGAGCCGGTGGAGCCGTTGATGAAGAAGCTCACATAGACGCCAGTGAGGCTGGAGAAGACGGCGCTGGCGACGGCGATGAGCTGCATGCGGGAGAAGCGGTCGGCGAGGAGGAAACCGATGCAGCCAGGCGTGACGAGCATGGCGACGACGAGGATGATGCCGACGGCTTGGAGCGACGCGACGATGGTCAGGGCGAGGAGTGAGAGGAGCGCGTAGTTCAGCAACGTGGTATTGAGCCCGACACTGCGCGCGTGCAGGGGATCGAAGCAGAAAAGGAGCAGGTCTTTGCGGAGGACGAGAGTGATGAGCAGGGTGGAGCCGCCAATGAGCGCCGTCTGGATGATCTGCACGCGGGGAATGCCGAGCAGGCTGCCGAAGAGGATGTGGTTGAGATGCAGGTCGCTTTCGACCTTGGAAAAAAGCACAAGCCCGAGCGCGAAAAGGCCGGTGAAGACCACGCCCATGACGGTGTCCTCTTTCACCCGGCTGTGGCTTTTGATGAAGCCAGTGCTGACGGCGCAGAGCAGCCCGGAGCAGAACGCGCCGACGGGCAGCGGAATGCCGGCGATGTAGGCCAGCACAATGCCGGGGAGCACGGCGTGGGAGATGGCGTCGCCCATGAGCGACCAGCCTTTGAGCACGAGGAAGCAGGACAGCATCGCGCACACCGTGCCGACAAGTGCGCCGATGGCGAACGCGTGGAGCATGAACTCGAACTGGAAGGGGGAGAGCCAGTTCATGCGGCATTCCCTCCCACGGGCGCGATTGCACGCTCACCGACGCGTTTTTTGGGGTCCTCACGCAAAGGCGCAAAGACGCAAAGACGGAGTCCCTTTGCGCCTTTGCGCCTTTGCGTGAGCCATTCCGGAAGCATGGAGTTCATGCCATGGCGGCGAGCCGGCGTTTGGCGCGGCTGGCGAGGAGGCCGTGCTTCGGGGCGAAGACGAGGGCGGCCAGGAAGAGGAGCGTTTGCAAAACGACGATGCAGCCGCCGGTCGAGCCATCGAGAAAGTAGCTGGCGTAAGCGCCGAGGAAGCTCGTGCTCACGCCCATGCCGCCGGCGATGCCGAGCATGCGGCTGAAACGATCCGTGAGCAGGTAGGCCGTCGCGCCGGGCGTGACCAGCGTGGCGACGACGAGGCAGGCCCCGACGGTTTGCAGGGAGGCGACGGCGGTCGCGGCGAGGAGCGTGAGGAGGGTGAAATGGAGCACGAGCGGATTGAGGCCGAGGGTGCGGGCCTGCTGCGGGTCGAAGCAGAAGAGCACGAGGTCGCGCCATTTCAGCGCGAGGACCAGGAGGGTGACGGCAGAAATGATCGCCACCTGCAGGACGTCGGGATCGGAGATGCCGAGGATGTTGCCAAAGACGATCGTGCGCAGGCTGATGCCGGCGGGAAACAGCGAGATGAGCAGGACACCGAGCGCGAAGAAAGTGGTGAAGACAACGCCGATGACGGCGTCCTCTCGCAGCCCGGTGCGCCCTTTCACAAACCCCATGCCGAGCGCAGCAAGCAGGCCGGAGGTGAACGCGCCGAGGGCAAACGGTGCGCCGAGCAGGTAGGCAATGGTCACGCCGGGGACGACGGCGTGGGAAAGCGCGTCGCCCATCAGCGACCAGCCTTTCAGCGTGACGAAGCACGAGAGCAACCCGCACACGCCGCCGATCAGCGCGCTGACCCACATGGCTTTCAGCATGTAGTCGTAGTGGAATGGGACGAGGAGATGTTCAGTCATCGTCGTCCCCTTCGGCGCGTTTCTTGACGATCTCCTCGCGGCCGGCGCGATGACTGAACTCGAGATGCCCATCCTTGCCAAAAACGAGCGGGCGTTCCTCGTCGGTGAGCAGGGTGACGGCGCGGCCGTCGTGCTTTTGCACGGTCGATTCGTCGAACCGGAAGTGCCGCAGCACGCCGCCAAAGGCGCGCGAGAGGATCGCCTCGGTGAAGACTTCCGTGACTGGGCCAAAGGCGAGCACGGTGCGATTGATGATCACGGCTTCGTCGCAAAACTCCGGCACCGAGCCGAGGTCGTGCGTGGAGACGAGGATGATGTGGCCGGAGTCGCGCAGCTCGCGCAGGAGCGTGATGATCGCCGCCTCGGTTTTCACGTCCACGCCGGTGAAGGGCTCATCGAGCAGGATCACGCGGCCCTGCTGTGCGAGGGCGCGAGCGAGGAAGACGCGCTTCTTTTGCCCGCCGCTCAGCTCGCCGATCTGGCGGTCGCGGAAGTCCCACATTTGCACGCGGCGCAGGCTTTCCTCGGCGAGGCGCTTGTCCTCGGCGCGCGGAATGCGGAGGAAATTCATGTAGCCGTAGCGGCCCATGAGGACCACGTCCCAGACGCTCACGGGGAAGCTCCAATCAACCTCCTCGGCCTGCGGCACGTAGGCTACCCAGTTGCGTTTTTGCGCCGTGCGGATCGCCTCGCCGCCCACGCGCACGCGGCCTTTGGCGGGCGTGAGAAAACCCATGATCGCCTTGAAGAGCGTGGATTTACCGCTGCCATTGATGCCCACGAGCGCGCAGATCGTGCCGGCTTCGAGACGAAAGGTGGCGTCGTGGATGGCGATGTGGCCGTTGTTGTAGGTGACGGTCACGTCCTCGACGGAAACGTCGAGCGCGGGGAAGGAAGTGGAATCGGGCGCGGACATTTCGCGCAGCCTACTTGCCGAAGAAGCCTTTCACGATGTTTTGCGCGTTGTATTCGAGGAGCTTCAGGTAGGTCGGGGCGGGGCCGGCTTCGTCGGTCAGCGAATCGACGTAGAGCACGCCGCCGTAGCGCGCGCCGGTTTCCTTCGCGACCTGCTGCATGGGTTTGTCGCTGATCGTGCTTTCGCTAAAGACGACCGGGATTTGATTCGCGCGCACGGCGTCCATGACTTTGCGGACCTGCTGGGGCGTGCCTTCCTCGTCGGCATTCACCGGCCAGAGGTAGAGTTCCTTCATCCCGTAGTTGCGGATGAGGTAGGAAAACGCGCCTTCGCTGCTGACCAGCCAGCGCTGCGCTTCGGGGATTTCCGCGAGCTTGGCGCGGATCGGTTCGTCGATGGCCTTGAGCTTGGCGGTGTAAGCCGCGGCGTTGGCGTCGTAGGTCGCGGCATTCGGTGGGTCGAGTTTCACCAGCGCCTTGCGGATGTTCTCCACGTAGAGGATCGCGTTCGCCGGCGACATCCAGCTATGCGGGTTCGGCTTGCCGGTGTACGGGCCTTCGCCAATGCCCATCGGCTCGATACCCTCGGTCAGCACGACGCTCGGCACGTTTTTGAGGTTGCCGAAAAACTTCTCGAACCAGCGCTCCAGCCCCAGCCCGTTCCAGAGCACGAGATCGGCGGACTGCGCCTTCACGATGTCCTGCGGCGTTGGTTCGTATTCGTGAATCTCCGCGCCCGGCTTGGTGATGGATTCCACGGTCGCTGCATCGCCTGCGACGTTCTGCGCGATGTCTTGGATGATGGTGAACGTGGTCACGATGCGCTTCTTTTTCGAACCATCAGCGACGGGTGGTTTGCACCCCGTGAGGGCGGCTGCCGTCAGCGCGACGAGAAACGTGGAGTGGAGGAGCGAAGTGAGTTTCATACGGTGATTGGAGTTTAGAAGCGGACGGAAAAGCCGACGAACGGGTTGAAGTCCGGTGCGGCTTTGGTGACGCCGAAGTTGCAGCCGAAATCGAGCACCGCGTTTTCGCTTACTGCGTAGGTAAAGCCCACATCGACTTGGCCGATCCAGTCGAAGCCCGGCGCGTTGCCGACAACGGAGAAGAATTCAAGGTAGCCGCCGAGTTTCCCTGCGATGTCGTGGGCGAAGGTGATCGAGTTCACAAACTCCGTGTCGTAGCCGCCATCTTCGCTGCGCACGAAATCAAACTCGGTCATTAGCGTCGTACTCCAACCCGCGGGGAGCGCGATCGCGAGGGGAATGATGACACCTCCCTCGGTGTGTCCGTTGCGCAGGCCGGACTCCGGCAGCGGCCATTTCACGAACGGCATGATCGCCAACGCCGTCGGGCCCCCGTCATTGCCCCAGAGATTGATCTTCAGACGCGTCTGCACATCGCCAAAGCCGGACGTCTTTTCCACCGCCCCGCCCACGCGGTCCTCACTGCGCGAGGAGACGTAGGGGTCGATCACAAATTGGATGTCCACGTTGTTCAGCAGCCCGGCTTTCAGATTCACCGAGCCAAAGTTCCAAACCTGCGTCCGGACCTTGCCGCCGCCAGAGCGGTCGGTGTCAAAGGTGGCATTCGCGAAATCCATCTCCACTTGGAAATGCCCGGCATCCACGGTGTAGGCGGATTCCGTCTGGTCCGGCCGGTCTGTGCTCATCTCCCGGAGCAGCGCCGTGGGCGTCGGGTGGAAGAGGTTGTAGCTGGATTTGTCAGGCACCGCCTCCGGTGCCACGGGGCCGGCGAGTAAGCCGACTGGACCGAGGGCGGCGAGGACGACGAGCGGAAGTTTTTTCACGGCGGCAGAAAATCACGCGTGGAATCAGGAGGCAACAAGAAAGTTAGTTGAAACTAACTTTCTTTTGTTTTGCGTCATTCGGCCGGCGCGGCGGGCTGCTTGACCTTGGCTCTGCGCGGCGGGTATCGCTCTGCCATGCCGACGGAGCGCCACACATCCGCTGCGGTCGAGGACTACCTCGAGCGCATCCTGGAACTCATCAACACCAAGGGTTACGCCCGGGTGGTGGACATTGCCCAGAGCCTGAAGATCTCCCAGGCCAGTGTGACGAATATGATTCAGCGGCTCGATACCGAAGGGCTGCTGAAATACGAAAAATACCGCGGCCTCGCGCTGACGACCGCGGGCGAGGCGCTGGCGCTGAACATCACCCGGCGGCATCAACTGCTCACGGATTTCCTCAAACTCCTTGGTTTGGACGACGAGGTGATTTATCACGATGTCGAAGGCATGGAACACCACATCAGCCCACCCACCCTGCGCGCCATTGAAGCGTTGACCCAGCAACTCCAGCGGCAGCCGGCGCTCCTGGCGAAGGTTCGAAAGCAAACGGATGAAAATTGAAAAAACGGAATTTGGCGGCTGGGCGAATTGCCTGCGGATCGCCAACGATCACGCCGAATTGATCGTCACGCTCGACGTTGGGCCGCGCATTCTCTCCTATCAGCATCTGCCGGGCGGCAAGAACGTGCTCAAGGTCAACCCCGAGGAATTGGGCGCGAGCGGCGAAAGTCATTTTGTGCCGCGTGGCGGACATCGCTTCTGGACCGCGCCGGAGAATGACCTGACCTACCTGCCCGACAACGTCCCGGTGATGCACGAAATCTTGGCGGACGGTGTCCGTCTCGAAAACCTCGCCGGGGTCATCAAAAAGGAACTGACCATCACGCTCGCTGCGGAATCCTCCGCAGTCACGTTGGCGCATCGGGCCACGAATACCGGGACGGCACCGGTCTCCCTCGCCACTTGGGGTATTACCGTTATGGAACCGGACGGCTTGGAGATGATCCCGCGGCCTCCGCTTGGCGAGCACCCGCGCGACCTTCTCCCGAACCGCATCCAGGTCCTCTGGCCGTATACCGATACCGCCGACGATCGCTGGCGCTGGGGTCGCGAATTCATCACGCTCCGTCAGACCGCGCACAGTTCGCCAACCAAGCTCGGTCTCCAGCATCGCATGGGCTGGGTCGGCTATTACACGCGCACCGCGCTCTTCATCAAAACCATCGCCTTCGACGAAGGCGCGACGTACCCCGATTTCGGCTGCAACTTCGAGACTTTCTCCGACGCCCACATGCTCGAAGTGGAGTCCCTCGGCCCGCTTCGCACCCTCGCCGCCGGCGAATCCACGGGCCACACCGAGGGTTGGCGACTATTTGGCTCGATCCCTGAGCCGGTGTCGTTGAAAGAGACGGCGCTGGCCGAATGGCTTGCTCCCTTCATCGCCAAGATCGCCCTGCCTTAGTCCCACTCCCCATGCTTCTGCGCTGCTTCTTTTCTCTCTTGTTCCTCGCGCTTATGCTGGGCGGTTGTGCCACCACCAGTTCGGTAGGCACGGGCCGCCAAGCCATGCTCACCGACATCCAAGGTGAAGCCCCGGGCGACTACTACATCGGGCGACGCTACTACAAAGTGGACTACAAATTCTGGGGCTGGGTGCGCAAACCGGGGCAGCCATGGAGCAGCGCGCAAATGGTCATGCTCAACGAGCATGGGAAGTTCGCGCCGGATCGCGAACTTGGAAAAATCGGCAGCGACAACAACTACGAATACAAGCTCTACGGCAGCTTTTCCGGCCAGACGGTTTATGAGCCAGCGAGCAACGGCTTCTACCCCGAATTCGTCCTGCGCAACTACGAAATCAAAAGTGTCTCCCCGGGCAACATCTACCGCGCGGCCGGTGCCACTGACCCGCGGCGGCGGGTCATTGCGCGCCCTTATTGAGGAAATCCAGAAACGGCCCGTCTGGCTGACCTTGCGTCCGCGCTTCGTCCTCGTGAGCGGAAGGCGGTGCCTCAGCCACAGCGCGCGCGGTGGGCAGCCCGGAACGGCCGTTACGCAGATAGGGCTTGCCGAGCCCGGGGGGAATGATGTTTCCCTCAGCGTCGCACGGGGCCGCTGAAAGCGAGGGGGTGTCGAGTTTTCCGTTCCCCACCCAACACACTATGACCATCCCATCTGACGCACGCCGCCCCAAACTCGCTCGCCTCTGGACGACCCTCCTTCTTTCTACCCTCGCCGCTCTCCTCCCGTGGGCGGCGCAGGCGCAGCTCTTTGTGGCGGAATATACCGGGAACCGGGTAGGCACTTATGACCCGGGCTCGGGGACGACGGTGAATGCCGGCTTCATCTCGCCGATTACCAATCCGTATGCGCTGACGATCGCGGGGGGCGTGGTTTACGTGTCCCTGGTCAACAGCGGGAAGGTGCAGACTTTTGATGCGGGCACGGGGGCGCTCCTCAATGCCGATCTCCTCCCCGGAATAGGCCAGGTGACGGGCTTGACGGTCTCGGGAAATGACCTCTACGTGTCGCAATACAACTTGGGCCGAGTGGGCAAATACGATGCTCAGACGGGAGCTTCGCTGATGCCGACCCTCGTCACGGGACTGAGCAATCCGTATGGCTTGGAGGTGGTGGGCAGTGATCTTTTCGTGGCGGACTTTGGCAATAACCGGGTCGGGCGTTACTTGGCGGGGACAGGGGCAGCGGTGGATGTGAGCTTCATTAGCGGGCTTGCGGGACCGGCGGAGCTGGAAGTGGTCGGCAATGACCTGTATGTGACGAATTATCTCGGGAACACGGTGGGCCACTATGTGACGGCCACGGGACTCGCGGTGGATGCGGGTTTCATTAGCGGGCTTGCCAATCCCTTCGGACTGGTGATCGAGGGCAACGATCTTTACCTGACGAACAACGCCACCGGCACGATACGTCATTACGCGACGTCCACGGGGACGTTGCTGGATGGGGATTTCGTGACTGGCCTGACCAGCCCGACTGCTCTCGCGATCGTCCCCGAACCCGCCAGCGCTGCGCTGACCCTGCTCGGCGGCCTGGCACTCATGGGGCGCAGGGGGCGGGCGGGGCGGTAGCGCAAGCAGACCGGAGCTTGAGCCATTTCGGCGCGTTTGCGGTCTATGCAGGCCTCCCCGGTGGGGAGGGGTTAACTATGGCTATATTCGCTCATCCCTCTGTAGGAATGGTGTATAAATATCCTCAGAATGCGAGTTCCTGCGGAGGAAAGGGCATGGCGAGCGTTCGGGATGTGAGTTCCTGCGGAGGAAAGAGCATGGCGGGCGTCGTGGATGCGAGTTCCTGCGGGGGAAACGGCATGGCGAGCGTCGGGGGTGTGAGTTCGTGCGTAGGAATGGGCGTGGCGGGCGCCGGGAATGGGAGTCCCGAATTCCAAGCGTGCCTTTTCACCCGATCAGCGGTTAGTAGGGGCGCGTTATGAAATCGTTCGCCATAATGGGAACAACAGCGGTGGTTGTGTTTGCTTTGTCGGCGGGGCTGTTGGTCTGGTCCCACCCTCTGCGGCGGCTTCTCTCTTCAACAGAAATCGCGACGGTTCAAATTGAAAACCGTGCCTTGCGCGATGCGGCTCGAGCGGTAGTTGCTCAGATTGAAGCCAAGGACAAAAAGAGGAGAAAATTGAACCTTATCTTTTCACCTGACTCATTGGGCGAAAAAGTTAGGGAAAGAGACGGCGGTGTATTTGGTAATCCACCAATCGAGGGAAATGCTGAGGTAGCTTTGTATCGACTCAGTTACGACTACGTCTGCCATTTTGCCATTATTGAGGAGAATACATTGCTCTTTTACGAAAATAAGGTGCTCGAAGAGGAATAGTCCCGGCCCGAAGCGGAAGAACGGGGGCGGCGTGCGACCGGGATGGCTCCGGTGGCTGTCCGTGGCTGAATCACTTCCGGACCCCCTCTCAGAGGGGCGCGGCTACTTCAACGCGGCCCAGACGCGGTGGACGTCGTCGTTGTCGTCGAGGGAGTGGAGGAATTCGCCGACTTCGGTGCGCTGTTCGTCGGTGAGGGTGGGGAAGTTTTTCGCGGTGTAGCCGAGTTCGCTGGTGACGACCGTCCAGCCGTTTTGCGTGAGCCATTTCGAGGCGGCAGCGGTGGCGGCGCGGTCGGTAATGAAGCGCGCCCCGGCCGTGCCGACGGGGATGTCGTCGTTCTGCTCGTGGGTCAGCGGCTCGACTTCATTGGCCCCGGCTTCAATCGCGGCGGTTTCGAGATCGGTGGCGGGGTCCGGGTGGTGCGCCTCGACGAGGCCGACGTGGTCGAAGAGAAATTTGTTTGAGCCCGGCGCGCCGAGTTGGCCGTGCTTGAAAAGCAGCCGCATTTCTGGGGCAGTGCGGTTGTTGTTATCGGTCATCACCTCGACGATCACCGGCACTTTATGCGGCGTGTAGCCCTCGAAGACGATGTGATCCATGACCAGCTTTTCGTCACCGATCCCCGCGCCTTTTTTGACCGCGCGCTCGATGACATCGCGCGTGACCGAAGCGCGGCGGGCTTTTTCCATGGCGGTGAAAAGCCGCGCGTTGCCGTCCGGCTCGGGGCCGCCGAGCTTCGCGGCGACCATGATTTCTTTGACGATCTTGCCGACCATCTGGCCTTTCTTAAGACCGGCGACTTCGCGTTTAGCGTGGAGCCATTGGCGTCCCATGAGGAGTGAGTAGGTGAGGGGTTGCTAGTGGAAAGTGGGCGCGCAGCATCGCGCAGCCCCGCGGCCCTGTGCAACTCTCAATCAGCACGCCGACCGGGCGGACATTCCATTTGCCTCGCGCGCGGCCTGTGCAGGATAGTCGGCGGCATGAAGGAACGTATTCGCCAGTTGCTGCACGCCACTCCGTTTCAGCCGTTCATCATCCGCATGGCCGATGGTCGGGAATACCGGATCGACCACCCGGACTTTGTCCTGGCGGCTTCGAATGACGTGCCGCAGGTCACGATCGAGGAGCCGAATGGGTCGCAGCACTATCTATCTGTGCTGCTCATGGCGAGCATCGAGAAGACCGCGCCGGCGCAGCAGGAAGCGTGAGCCGACATTCCGTTTGCCTCGCATCGGGAGGGCGTGAATAGTCGTCGCCCTTATGACTCTGACCGAAAAAATCCTCGCCCGCGCCAGTGGCAAGGCGCATGTGAATGCGGGCGATAATGTGTGGGTGAATGTGGATGTGCTGATGACGCACGATGTGTGCGGGCCGGGCACCATCGGGGTCTTTAAGCGGGAGTTTGGGCAGGACGCGAAGGTCTGGGATCGGCAGAAGCTGGTCATCATCCCGGACCACTACATTTTCACCGCGGACTCGATGTCGAACCGCAACGTGGACATCCTCCGCGACTTCGCGCGCGAGCAAGGGCTGCCGTATTTCTACGACGTGATCGACGACCCGAATGGGCACTGGCATTTCGACGCCTCGCGCGGGCAGCTCAAGCAGCAGTATGGCAAAAACTACACGGGGGTCTGCCATACGACGCTGCCGTGGAAGGGGCATACGCGGCCGGGCGAAATCCTTTTCGGGACGGACTCGCACACCTGTATGGCGGGAGCTTTCAACCAGTTTGCCACGGGCATCGGCAATACCGATGCCGGCTTCATCCTCGGCACGGGCAAGCTGCTCATCAAGGTGCCGGAGTCGATGCGCTTTTACCTCGAAGGCCAGATGCGTCCCGGCGTGATGGCGAAGGACGTGATCCTGCACGTCATCGGCGACATCGGCTTCGACGGCGCGACGTATCGCGCGATGCAGTGGGAGGGGCCGGGCGTCCACGGGATGAACATGGACGACCGCATGACCATCGCGAACATGGCGATCGAGGCGGGCGGGAAGAACGCGATGTTTCCGTACGACGAAAAGACCGGGGACTACGTGCGCGAGCGCACCGCAGAGAACGGCACGAAGGCGGAGTTCGAGCCTGTCGAGTTGGATGCGGAGCAGACCTTCATCTACGACAAGGTTTTCGACCTCGACCTGCTCGAACCGACCGTGGCCTGCCACCCGGACCCCGGCCAGCGCAAGCTCGCCAAGGAGATGAACGTGACCCTCGACCGCGCTTACATCGGCTCCTGCACCGGCGGGAAAACGAGCGATTTCCTTGCCTTCGCGCAGGTGGTGAAAGGCAAGACGGTGAAGATCGACACCTTTGGCGTGCCGGCGACGACGAAGGTCGTGCGGGAGCTGAAAGACACGATGTGGGACGGAATCAGCGTCTGGTCGATCCTCGAAAGTGCCGGCGTGCGGATGACGGAAAACGCCTCGTGCGCGGCCTGTCTCGGCGGGCCGGTGGACACTTTCGGCCGTCTGAATACGCCGATGAAGTGCATTTCGGCGACGAATCGCAATTTTCCCGGTCGTATGGGCAACAAGGAGAGCCAGGTCTTTCTCGCCTCCCCCTATACGGTGGCCGCCAGCGCCCTTACGGGCAAAATCACCGATCCGCGCGAATACGTGAGTTGAACGCTGTGGTCAGGAACCCTGTCGCATGCCTGACGCCCCCGTCCCACGTCTCTCATGTCCCACTTCCGCGTTTCCGCCCTGCTCCCCGCCTTATTGGCGCTGGCGCTCCTTGCGGCTTGCGCGACGCCGCCGGTGAAAACCGGCACGCGCTATATGGTGACTGCGCCGAAGACGGCCTTTTACAAGTACGGGCCGGCACAGAGCTTTGGGCCAGATACTACGTTGCCGCAGGGAACGATTGTGACGATGCTCCAAAGCACCTGGGGCTTCTGCCACGTAATGACCGCCACGGGCCTGAGCGGCTACGTCTCCAGCGACGACTTGAAAATCGCACCGCCCGTCGCCGCCGCCGCCGCCACGCCGCCGCCGATGCTCGCAGTGAACACGAAACGCCCACGTTTTTCCAATGCCCGCCCGAAGCCGAGCAACATCCGCCCTACGCCGGGCGGTCCCTTGTTTGACATGAGCGACGTGCCTATGCCGCTGCCGGACTCGCCGGAATCGGCGGAGCCCAAACCAAAATTTCGCTACTAACCCGATACCGATTATGCCGAACACCATCACCAGCCCCGTCTTCGTCTGCAAAGACAACATCGACACCGACCAGATAATCCCCGCGCAATACCTCACGCTCGTGCCGACCATCGCCGAAGAGTACGAGAAGCTCGGCAGCTTCGCGCTCATCGGCCTGCCGGATGACCAGTATCCGGTGAAGTTCATCCACGAGGGCGATTTGAAGACGCCGTATCAGATCGTTATCGCCGGGCGAAATTTTGGCTGCGGCAGCTCGCGCGAGCATGCGCCCATCGCCATGGGCGCGGCCGGCGTGCAGGTCGTGGTCGCGGAAAGTTTCGCCCGCATCTTTTTCCGCAACTGCGTCGCCACCGGCGAGCTTTACCCCTACGACGCCGCCGAGCGCCTGTGCGACAAGGTGCAGACCGGCGATGTCGCCACGCTCGACTTCGACGCTGACACGCTGACCGTCGGCGGGACGACCTATCAGCTGAAGCCCCTCGGCGAAGTCCGCCCCGTGATCGACGCCGGCGGCATCTTCAACTACGCGCGCCAGAGCGGCATGATTGCGGCGAAGGCGTAATCAATTCACCGCAAAGCCCGCCTTCAGCGCCTCGACGAATTCCTTGTGCGCCGGCGAGCGGGTGCGGTTGCGCTTCGTCAGCACGCCGAGCGGGCGTGACATCCGCGGGCCGTCGATGCCGATGGCGCAAAGCACGCCGCTTTCCACCTCCTGCCGCACGGTATTGCCGGGCACGATGGACACTCCGCTCTCGATCTCGACGGCGCGTTTCACCGTCTCGATGTTGTCGAACTCCATGGCGTGCTCGATTTCCACGCCGTGATCCCGCAAGTGCCGGTCGATAACTTTGCGCGTCGGAAGATCGGGCTCGAAGGCGATGAATTTTTCGCCGTTCAGCTCAGTCAACGCGATCCGTTGTCGGGCGGCGAGCGGATGGTTGGGGTGGCAGATCACCACCAGTTCATCCTCGCTGAAAATCTCCGCCTGCAGGCCGATGCGTTTGGCCGGGTAAGCCACGAGGCCGAAATCGACGACGCCGTCCGCGACATGCGCGTAAATCTGCTGCGAACGCCGATATTCGACGTGCAACTCCACGCTTGGATATTTCTCCCGGAAGCCTTTCAAAACTGGCGGCAATTCGTGCAGGCCGATGCTGTAGATCGAAGCGATGCGCAGCTCGCCGGCGACCACGTTGCGCAGCTCGTGCAGGCGGTCGTCGAGGGTGTTATAGACGGCGAGGATCTCGCGGCTGGCGTCGAGAAAGGCGGTGCCTTCGGCAGTGAGCGCAAAGTTCCGCCGACCGCGCTCGACAAGCCGCACTTGGAACTTGTCTTCCACGGCGCGAACCTGCTGGCTGACGGCGCTTTGGGTGATCCCATTGAGAATGGCAGCCTTGGAAAAGCTGCCCGTCTCGGCGAGATCACAGAAGACTTTGAACATGTCGATATACATAATTTCTAAGGCCGAAGTAAGGTCTGCTAATGGCTGTGTCAAATTCCATGATTTCTCCGAATGCTACCTTGCCTGACCGGCTGACCGCCGTCCGCGCCCAAATCGCGCTTGCTGCCGCCCGCGCAGGCCGGAACGTCGAGGACATCGAGCTCATCGCCGTCTCGAAGACGCATCCGCCCGAAACACTGCACGAGGCGCTGCAGGCGGGCCAGAGCGTGTTTGGAGAAAATCGCGTGCAGGAGGCGCGAGCGAAAATCCCGCTCCTGCCGGGGCGGGCGCGTTGGCATCTGATCGGGCATTTGCAGAAGAACAAAATCCGCCACGCGCTGACGGCTGGGTTCGAGCTATACCACGGCATCGACACACTGGAATTGGCCCGCGATCTCGACCGTATCGCGGATGAGATGGGAGTTTTTCCCTGCGTGCTTCTCGAAGTGAACGTCGCTGGCGAGGCGAGCAAGTTTGGCTTCTCGCCAGAGAAACTACGTGCCCAACTCGAACCGCTGCTGGCGCTTCCCCGGCTGCAAATCGAGGGGTTAATGACCATCCCGCCATTCTCGCCGGAGGCGGAAACATCGCGCCCGTTCTTCATTGCGCTGCGCGAGTTGCGCGAGCAGTTGCAGATGGAGTTCCGCGTCCCGCTGCCGCGGCTTTCCATGGGTATGAGCGGCGATTTCGCGGTGGCCGTGGAGGAGGGTGCGACGCTCGTCCGCGTGGGCACCGCGATTTTCGGGACGCGGACAGGGAAGGCTTGGAAACCGGCGGGCGACTCACCATCTTTGGACTGACCGATGGCCGTCCGACTAACCCCCACCACCATTCAGCCCTTCGGTAGCGAACTCGCTATCGCCTGGAGCGACGGTGCGGAATCCTATCTCCCGCTCGAAGCCCTCCGCCGCGCCTGCCCCTGCGCGGCCTGTGGCGGCGAGCCGGACGTGCTTGGCCATGTCGTCCGCCCGGCGGTCAGCTACACGCCGCAGAGCTTTGTGCTGAGCGGGTTCGCGGTCGTGGGCGGCTATGCGCTTCAGCCTGCGTGGGCGGATGGTCACGGCACCGGGCTTTACACTTTTCCCTACCTCCGCCGCCTCGCCGCCGAGGCGGCCCAGCCCTCATGAACCGCCCCGCCAAAATCGCCCTCCTCGTCGGCCTCTTCGCCACCTGCACCGCGGGCGTGCTGCTGCAAAGTCAGATCGAGCGCCGACAGGAGACCGCCTCCCCCAACGCGCTCTATGCCGTTGTCTGGAAACAGATTGCCGCTTTCCGCGAAGACGACTACGCCAGCGCCTATCGCCAGGTCTCCACGGGCTTTCAGGAGCGCTTCAATATCGAGGCTTTCTCCGACCTCGCGCGCACCGAGTATCCCAGCCTTCGCCGCGCCCGCCGCGTGGAGTTTGGCGCGGTGCGTTTCGACGGCTCGCGCGCCGTCATTCCCGCGTATCTCTTTCTCGCCGACGGCGACGTCATCCCCTGCATCTTCAGCCTTGTGAACGAGGACGACGCCTGGAAGATCGATAGCGCCCGCGTCCTCCGCCGCTGGCCTGCCGGTCGCCGCTTGGGCGGCCTGCGGACTTAGCTCAATCCTGCGCCGGAACCGTCGTCCGCAGCACACTCGCGCCGGGTTCCAGCGGGGCGATCTCGCGATCCTCGGCGTTCGCGGGCAGGAGGAAAAACGCGCCACGGCTGAACTCGTGCCCCCCGCAGCGGACGCGGCCAGCGACCACGGAAAAGATCGCGAAACCTTGTCCCATGCTCATCCGCGGCTGATCGAGCGCCCACCGCTCCACGCGGAAGTTTGTGCACTCCACCAGCGTCTCGCCCTGCGGCACGCACAGCCGCGGCTCAGCATCAGCGAAGTCGATCGACTCCATCGATTCTGCCACATGCAGCTTGCGCGGCTCGCCATCGAGGCCAACGCGGTTCCAGTCGAAGACGCGGTAGGTGGTGTCGCTGTTCTGCTGCACTTCGATGATCAGATTCCCTGCGCCGATGGCGTGGATGCGCCCGCTCGGGATGAACATGGTGTCGCCTGCTTGAATCGGGAAGGCGTGGATCTGCTCGGCCACGCGGCCGTCGCGCAGCGCCTGCTCAAAAACTGCACGCGTGACCCCGCGCTTCAGCCCGGCGTAGAGATCGCTTTCGAGCAGCGCATCGAGGATGAACCACACCTCCGTCTTCGACTCGCCGCCGAGGCGCGCCGCAATTTCGGTAGGCGGATGCACCTGCACGGACAAGCGGTCTTGGGCGTCGAGGATTTTGCAGAGCAGCGGGAAGCGCGGCGTATCCGCGAGCCCCGGCCCAAAGATCGTCTCGCGCTGTTCAGTCCAAAGCTCATGCAGGGTCAACCCGCGCAGCGGCCCCTCGTGGACGACACTTTGCGCCTCTTCGCGATCCACGATCTCCCAGGACTCGCCGACGCGGACCCCGGGCTGGAGCCTTTTGCCCAATAGCGTCTCGAGGCGGCGGCCTCCCCAAACGCGTTCCATAAAAAGCGGCTCAAAAACAAGGGGTGGGGTCATCGTGGGAAAGGGGAAGGGGATTTTGCGGTCGGCCAAAGCAATAAGGCCTACTCGCTACCCCGCCCTCAACCGGAATCTTTCCCGCCACCCATTCCTAGCTTTCGTCCCCAAAAAAATTCCGCTACCTATGGCGTCCCATGACTCGCCTCCTGCCCGTCCTTTTCTTTGGCCTTGCTGTGGTCGCCAGCGCCGCCACCGCGCCCGTGCCGACCGCCACCCCGGCTGCGGCCAAAGCCTCCGCACCAGCGCCGGCCACCGCCCCGGCCGCCCCTCCGGCGGCCGCGCCCGCGCCCGCTGTCCCCGCTGGGCCGAAGGTCACCTTCTCGCAATGCAACGTCGAAGGCCCATACATCGCCATCACCTTCGACGACGGCCCGCACGCCACGAACACCCCGCGCCTGCTCGACATGCTCAAGCAGCGCAAAGTCGCGGCGACCTTTTTCATGGTCGGCCAGTGCGTGGCGGAGTTCCCGGAGATGGTGAAAAGGATGGTCGCCGAGGGCCACGAAGTCGCCAGCCACTCGTGGTCCCACCCGCAGCTTTCCTCGATGTCCGATGCGGGCGTCCGCGAGCAGCTCGAGAAGACCCACGAAGCCATCCTCGCGGCCTGCGGCGTGGCGCCGAAAGTCATGCGCCCGCCCTACGGCGCCTTCACCGCCCGGCAGCGCGCTTGGGCGCACGCCACTTGGGGTTACAAGTGCATCCTCTGGGATGTCGATCCGCTCGATTGGAAAGTCCGCAACGCCGACCACGTCCGCAACGCCATCCTCAAAGGCACCGTCCCCGGCTCCATCATCCTGGCCCACGACATCCACAAATCGACCATCGACGCCATGCCCGAGACCCTCGACGGCCTGCTCGCGAAAGGCTTCAAATTCGTCACCGTCTCCGAGCTGCTGGCCATGGACAAACCCCTCCCGCCTAAACCCAAGGCCACGCCCGCACCGAAGACCGACGCGCCGGGGGCGCCGCCGGCGAAACCTGCGACCGCCGTCCCGGCCTCGAAGGAACGTGCGACTTACGATGCCGCGTCGGGCGACATTACGCTTCCCGGAAAGCCGGAAATCCAACCGGGCTTAAGGCCAGTCCTCCCCGCCAAGCCAGCGCAGTAGCCGTTTCTGTCTTATGGATTGGTATTACGCAAAAGGAGAGGCGCGGACCGGGCCAGTGGGAGATCAGGAATTCCAGAGCCTCGTCCAGCAAGGCGTCATCACGCCTGAGACCTTGGTTTGGCGCGATGGCATGCCCGGCTGGCAGCCGCTGGGGGCCGGCACGCCGCCCTCGTTACCGGTCACCTCCACGGTGGACGCGACGGCATGTGCGCTGTGCGGACGAAGCGTCCCGGCGAGTGAAATTTTCTCGCTGGCCGACGCCCAGTATTGCTCCGCCTGCAAACCGCAGATCCTCCAGCGGATCACCGCTGGCCAACCCATCGCCACGCCAGCCGCCGAGGAATTGCGGAAAACCCACATCAAGCACGAGGCCTCGGTGAAATCGATTGGCATTCTCTACTATCTCGGCGCCATCGCCGTGTTTGTGGCGGGCATCGCCGCCGCGATTCCCGGAGCGACGAAAGCAACCGGCCCCGAAGCCATTTTTGTCGCCGTTTTCCTTTTCGTCTTGAGCGCGGTCCAAATCCTCGTGGGCACCGGCCTGTGCCGGCTGAGGAGATGGGCGCGGATACCGACCGGCATCCTGGCCGGCGTGGGGCTGCTGGGATTTCCCATCGGAACCCTGATCAACGGCTACATTCTCTATCTCGTCTTCTCCAAGAAAGGCGCGATGGTTTTCTCCGACGAATACCAAGCCGCCATCGCCCAGACGCCGCACATCAAATACCGGACCTCCAAGCTCGTCTGGATTCTCCTCGGTCTGGTGCTGCTCCTCATCGTCATCGGGATTGTGGCTGCGGTTTCGCGCTGACTGCAGAAACCTTGACGCACTGCAGCCATCGGGGTTGATCGTGGTGCGAAATCTCCTCGCTCCCAAGCTCTAGTTGGGAGCACGTTAGCAGGGAAGCAGAGCTTCCAAGCCAATGGCGTGACCAAGCAGGAGCTTGGTTACGAGGAACACAGTGTGGCGCGCGGCGGCGCTCAATTCCCTCGCCGCCGTACCAGTAGCGCCAACCCACCGAACAGGCCCAGCCCAATGCTCCCCGGCTCTGGAACTATGAAGATGTTTGCCGGACCGCTCAGGCCTGTGATGAAATTCGCATTGATGGCTGTCCCCGTCGTCGCATTGTAGCGACCTACACTGCCGTTTTGGGTTGATACCGCATAAAGGTCATTCCCTGAGGTCTCAAGACCATATGCGCCGAGTATTCCGCTTATGAAGCTCGCATCGATCACCGAGCCTGTTGTTGCATCGTAGCGTCCTACACTGTTACTGATGTCGAGGTAGTTGGAAACAAAGAGGTCGCTTCCTGAGTATTCGATGTCCACAGGTCTGTTTAGACCGGTGATGAAGCTCGCGTTCACTACGGCTCCGGTTGCCGCATTGTAACGCCCCACAACGTTTGAAAAATAGTCAGCCACAAGGAGGTCGTTCCCGACCATTTCCAAGCCCTGAGGACGGCCCAATCCGGTGATGAAGCTTGCATTCACCACGGCCCCCGTCGTCGCATTGTATCGCGATACCCCATTTGGCCCCCAACTTGAGACAAAAAGGTCGTTCCCCGAAACGAGGATGCTTTGCACGAGCCCTACCCCAGGAAGGAAGTTTGCATTGAGCAGCGCACCTGTCGTTGCGTTGTAGGTGGCGACAGTCCCGGTGCCGGTCACATAAGTGGAGATATAGAGAACGCCGTCCGCGATGTAAAAAGCCTGTGGGCCCGACAGCCCGGGAATGAGGTTCGCATTGACCGCCGTTCCCGTGCCGACGTTGTAAGCCCCCAACCTGTTTCCGCCTGACTCCTCCAAGACGTAAAGCTGCGCCTTCGCTCGGAGCGTAAGCCCTGCCGCCAGCGCGGCTAGGAGCAGGGTGCAAAGGGTATGGGTCATCCTTTGGGAGGGGGTGCATGCAGGGAGGCGCATAAGTTTGAGAAACAACTGTGGTGAGCGAACAGCGGGGTGTTTGGGGATCTTGACAGGAGATGTCGAACCTTTTCCCCGTTTCCGAGAACCAGCATCGAATTGCAGCTTCGTTATCACAGGACGGCGCGTGAGTTTATCCTACGCGAGCTCCGCGAAGCGGCGGGCGCTGGCGATGGTGTTGGCCATGAGCATGGCGATGGTCATGGGGCCGACGCCGCCGGGGACGGGGGTGATGGCGCGGCATTTGGGGGCGACTTCGGCGAAGGCGACGTCGCCGGTGAGGCGGTAGCCTTTGGGCACGGTGGGGTCGTCCACGCGGTTGATGCCCACGTCGATGACCACGGCGCCGTCTTTCACAAAGTCGGCACGGACAAACTCGGGGCGGCCGATAGCGGCGATGAGGATATCGGCCCCGCGGCAGACTTCCGCGAGGTTCCGGGTGCGCGAATGGGCCACGGTGACGGTGGCGTCGCCGCCGGGGCCTTTGTTCATGAGCAGGAGGGCCATCGGTTTGCCCACGATCATGGAGCGGCCGAGGACGACGACGTGGGCGCCGGCGGTCTCGATGCCGCTTTCGAGGAGCAGGCGCTGGCAGCCGAGCGGGGTGCAGGGGACGAAGCCGTCAGGGTCGCCAAGGGTGAGTTTGGCGACGTTGAGCGGGTGGAAGCCGTCCACGTCTTTGCGCGGGTCGATGGCTTCAATGACGGCGCGCTCGTCGATGTGCGGCGGCGGGGGCGATTGGACGAGGATGCCGTGGATGGCGGGGTCGGCATTGAGCGTCTGGACGAGGGCGATAAGGTCGGCCTGGGCGGTGGTGGCGGGGAGTTCATGCTTCACCGAGTGCATGCCGAGGTCGTGGCACATCTTGTCTTTTGATCGGACGTAAGCCTGGGAGGCGGGATCGGTGCCGACGAGGACCACGGCGAGCCCGGGGGTGACGCCGCGGGCTTTCAACTCGGCGACGGCGCGGCGGGATTCGGCGTGGGATTTCTGGGCGATGGCTTTGCCGTCGATGAGCTGCATGGGAAAAGGCTAAAGACTAAAAACCAAAGGCTAAAGGGCAAAGGCGCGGGCGCGGGCGGCGTTGGTGATTGGCCTCTAGGCTTGCGCCTTTTCCTCCGCTGCGTCCGGCGCGCGCAGGACGGTCTCGAAGCGCACGCGCTCGGCCTCGAAGGCGGCTTCGTCGGTTGTCGGCGAGACGTGATGCAGCGGGGCGAAGGTGATGCGGATGGTGGCGAAGGGTTTCGGGATCATGAACCCGTCCCAGCTCTTCAGCCGCCAGTAACGCGAGTAGCTGACGTGGATGGGCAGGATGGTGCCGCCGGTGAGTTGGGCGAGTTTGATGACGCCGGGATTGATGCGGTAGCGCGGGCCGCGGGGGCCGTCGGGCGTGAGCGCGGTGATCTCGCCGTTCTCGATGGCGCGGCGCATTTCGATCAGCGCGGCCACCCCGCGCCGCGAGCTGGAGCCGCGGATGGCGCGGATGCCGAAGCGTTCCATGAGGGCGGCGATGATCGCGCCATCGCGGCTCGCACTTGCCAGGGCCGCGCCGGGCCGGCCGGGGAAGAACCGCTCGAACATTGGGGCCATGACGAAGAGCCGGTTGTGCCAGAAGCACCAGAGGAGCGGCTTTTCCGGCGGCGTGGCCAGGACGCCAGCGTGATCGACGGTCTCGAAGCGGATGGTCCAAAGCCAGAGCCGGACGATCCATGCACCGATGGCCCCCATCCAGTCGGCCTGCCGCGCTGGGGTCATTCGTTTTCCGCCCAGCGAAAGGCGTGCGGCACCGGTAGATCGAGTTGGTCGAGGATACGGGCGACGACGGTGTCGGCGACCTGCTCGATGGTTTGCGGGCGGCTGTAGAAACCGGGTGACGCCGGCACGACGATCGCGCCCGCTTCCAGCAGCGTGACGACGTTGCGCGCGTGGATGAGGTTCCATGGCGTCTCGCGCGGGACGAGGATGAGCTTGCGGCGTTCTTTCAAAAAAACGTCCGCCGCGCGCAGCAGCGTGGAATCGCTGGTCCCGGCCGCGATCCGCCCCAGCGTGCCCATCGAGCACGGACAGACGACCATCGCGTCGAACCGCGCGGAGCCGCTGACGAAGGGCACGTTCATCGTCTTGTCACCATGCTGCCGCACGCTCTCCGGCACGGTGAGCGCGCCGATTTCCTCGGCGATGACCTGCTTCGCGTAACCGCTCAAAACGAGATGCACCTCATGCGCTGCGCAGTCGATCTGCGCGAGCAACCGCTGGAGGTAGATCGCCCCGCTGGCACCGGTGGCGGCGAGGACGAGTTTCATTGGTGTTCCCGCTGGCTGTCGATCTCGGCCAAAAGGTCGCGGATCTTCAAACAGTCCATCACCCCGGGGATAAGTATTGGTGGGTTTTGCCCCCCTGCTGTGGTCGTCATCTGGAGTGCCTGAACTTCGCACCAACGCATCAAAAAACTTTGAGTCGTTGCGTAATCCACGATGGAGCGAAAATGCAGCTTTCGATCCGTCTTAATTATCGTGTGTTGGCGCAGGCGGAGGAAGGAGCCTTCGACTGAGACATCCAGAGTGTCTGCCCGTCGATCTGCGAGGGGGTGGGCGAACGGAAAATAAATCAGCAGCGTCAGCCCGACACCTACCCCAGCACCTTCGGCAAAAGATTTGGCGATGAGAAACACCACTTCTTCGCGGGCGATTTTGCTGCCATCGGCGCGTTTTGAGATGCTTGAAAATCCGATCAGTGCGCCGAAAACAACAATCGGCACTAACAGCGCAGGAAACGACTTCAGCCGCAGGTATTTTTTGAGTCGAGGCCGATCAATCTCGATGCGCAAGGAGTGCGGATGTTGATCGCTCATTGGCTTCGCTGACTTGCATCTCGGCGCTTAAAGTCCGCGAGCGAAAGGGCTAGGAACGGACTTTCGTGATCAGCAATCTCGCGCTCGAACGCGGCCAAACCGCTGGGCGAAGCATTGGCTTCGGCGAGAAGTGAAGTCCACAGGTAGTCAATGACCTTGAGCTTTTCCTTGTTGGTTGCGTTCTGCAGCTGTGGGATGTCGGCGAGTTTCATGACTTTAGGCTGGTGAGCTAAAGGGAGGCGTTGACTTAAAGATACCCCGCCGCGTGCATGCGCCGGGTGAGGTCGCCCTGACGGGTAAGGAGGTCGGCGTAGAGTTCTTTGTGTTCGACGTGGGGTTTGGCGCGCGTGGCTTCGTCGAGTTTCACGATGCGGCCGCAGAGGTCGCGGTAGGTTACGGGCTGGCCGTGGGCGGCCTGGCTGGCGTAGGCGGCCTGGAGCGCGGCCCCGAGGGCGGCGCCCTCCGAGGATTCCAGGCAGATCGTGGGCACGCCGAAAATATCCGCGGCGAGCTGCCGCCAAATGGCGCTCTTGCTGCCGCCGCCGGTGAGACGAATTTCCGTGGGCGCAATGCCGAGCTCGCGGAAGCGGTTCAGCCCATAGGCGAGGCCGAGGGTGACGCCTTCCATCGTCGCGCGGGCGAGGTGGGCGGGCGTCATGTTGTCCGTCTTCAAGCCGTGAATGACGGCCGTGCCGTTCGGGAGGTTCGGGGTGCGCTCGCCATTCAGGTAGGGGAGGAAGAGCAGGCCGTCAGCTCCGGCGGGCGCGCCGGCGACGTTGCTTTCCAGTTGCTCGTGCGACCAGCCGAACATCTTGCGCACCGCTTCTGTTGCTACGGTGACATTCATGGTGCAAGCGAGGGGCAGCCAGCGGTCCGTGCTGTCGCAAAAGGCGGCGATCTCGCCCTGCGGATCGACCACGGGTTTGTCCGCAAAGGCGTACACCGTGCCGCTCGTGCCGAGGCTCACGGTGACCACGCCGGGCTGCACGTTGCCCGTGCCGATCGCGCCCATCATGTTGTCGCCGCCGCCCGCGCTCACCGTCACTTCGCCTTTCGAAAGGCCCCACGCTTCGCGCAAGTTTTCGCGCAGGAGTCCAAAGGCGCGGCGCGAACTGGCGAGCGGCGGGAGGGCGTCGGCGAGATCGGGGTCAATGAATTCGATCAGCGGCTCGCACCATTTCTTTTCGCGGACATCCAGGAGGCCGGTGCCCGAGGCGTCGCCAAACTCCATGCCGCGCTCGCCGGTGAGGTAAAAATTCAGGTAATCGTGCGGCAGGAGCACGGTGGTCAACGCTTTGTAATTCTTCGGCTCGTGTTTCTTCAGCCACAGGATTTTTGGCGCGGTGTAGCCCGGCAGCATCGCGTTGCCGGCCAGCTTGATAAGCCCGGCGGCATCGCCAAACTCGTCTTCGAACTGTTTGCACTGCTCCACCGTCGAGGTGTCGCACCAGAGTTTTGCCGGGCGGATCACGCGGTTCTTTTTGTCGAGCGCCACAAAGCCGTGCTGCTGCCCGCTCACGCCGATGGCTTTCACCTCGTCTTTGCGCTTGCCGAGCTTTTGCAAAACCGCCTGCACGGTGGTGTCCACCGCATCACTCCAGGTCTGGGGTTCCTGTTCGAGATGTCCCGGTGGAAGCCCCGCGATGAGCCCGTAGCTTTCAGACGCCGCGGCCAGGATTTCACCGGACTCGAGATCGAGCGCGATCGTCTTTGTACTTTGCGTGCCGCTATCGATGCCAAGTGCGATCATGGAATGATTTCAGATTACAGATTTAGGATTTCAGATTGGAATAGCTGTCGCCAATCGAAGGGCGATGAGGCTAAATCCCAAATCTGAAATCTGAAATCGAATTTTCCGCATGCTGACCCGGCTTCTCCACACTCGCTATCGCGTGACCGACCTGGAAAAAACGGCGCACTTCTACAAAGAGGTGCTCGGGCTCGAGGAAACGCGTCGGCACAAATCGCCGCGCGGTTCGGAGCTGGTGTTTTTCAAGGCTCCCGGCAGCGAGCAAGAGATCGAGATCTGTAAGTTCGACGGCAGTGGTCCGGTGAATGTCGGTCACGACATTACGCATCTCGCCTTCGAGGTCGATGACCTCGACGCCTTTGCCCAGCAGGCCGCCGCGAAAGGCTACCCGCTCTCCGACGGCCCCACGCCCACCGGCTCCGGCAGCGTCATCGCTTTTATCGACGCGCCGGAAGGCTACGAAATCGAACTCATCCAGCGCGCCCCATAAACTGCCATGGACTTTGACTGGCTCGACGCCCCCTTTGACCTCCGCAAACTCACGCCGAAGGAGATTGAAGAATCCTTTGAAGACCCCTTCAGCCTCCGCCTCCTGCCCGACAGCGTGGCCGACGAAGAAAAAGCGCGCTACTTCAACCTCGGCAAGTCGATCAACGACCGCGGCATTTTTACGGTCTTTTGGACGGACGGAAAGCGCTACCGCTCGATCCTCTCGCGCGACATGACGCCCGAGGAGGTCAATTTTTACGACCGCAAAAACTCCGAACTCGGCTACTGAGCGATCCATGAAAGTCATCACCACCTGGGCCGACGTGCCGCGTTTTGAAAGCGAGGAAGCGGAGGCAAAATTCTGGGCTGAATCGCGCCTCGAAGTGCGCCTAATGAACGGCTCGCTGCTCAAGGCCGACACGCGCGAATCCACAACCATTACGCTGCGCTTCGATCCACGCCTCCTCGCCCGCATCAAGCGCATCGCCCGCTCGCGGTATCTGAACTACCAAAGCATGATCAAGCAGTGGCTGAGCGAGCGGTTGGAAAAGGAAATGTAGCTTCACGTCGCCCGTCTCCTTGGGAGGCACCGGGCAGCAGTAGGGGAAGCTGTCAGCTTCCCCTACTGCTGCGAGGTTCACTCGCGCTTCGCCACGCAGTAAGGTCGGGTGCGGGTCTTCTTTGATCCCTGGCTGCCGACCTCCGGGAAATGCAGCTCGACTGGCCCTGCCTAACGGTTCCCCCCGGTCCGTTAAACTATAACCCTCCAGTCGAGCTGCTCCCCTATTTGGATTTTTTCCCCGCTCGCACTTTCATGCGAACGAGCACCCGTTTAGCACCGGTCATGCCACCCGTTTTTTCGCACCGTAAAAATTTTTTGGGCCAGAGTAAAACTAACGTCGCGGGGAAGTTGGCGGGTTTCGTTTCTCCCGAATTGGCTGCGGGGATTTAGCCAGCCTGTCTAATTCCGACGGCAAAAGGGGGCAGTAAAAATTTGCCACCGCGTCCGCGAATCTGGCTCGCGATCAACCTCCGGCCCGCAGCCTCGCAAGGAGTTCGCGAGCCTGCGCGATTTCGCCCGGATCGTGGGCCAGTGCGAGAAAGCCTTGGAGCGTCTGGATCGCGCCGCGGCGGTCACCCTGCTCGGCTTGGAGCGCGCTCAGGCGGAAGGTGAAATCGGCCATGTCCGGCCGGCGTTCACGAGCTTTGCGGAGATGCGCCAGGGCTGCGTCGGGCTGGCCAGACGCCAGGGCTGCCGCCGCTCCGTCCGCGTAAATCTGCGCCAGGGCGAGCGAGAGGTCCGGGGTCTCACCGGTTTGAGCGAGGATTTTTTCCAGGAGCAGAGCGACCGGCTCAAAGCCCGCCTGACTGCGCGCCATTTCGCGCAGGCGCGCGGCCATGCCCGGCTTCCAAATTTCTGGGTGCGCCTCGAAAAGCGCCAGGGCGTGGACGGCCTGACTGCCGCGGTCAAAGTAGGCAAAAATCGCCCGGCGCAGAGCGAGCAGTCGTGGTGCAGTCAGGCCGAACTCGGCGGCGGCAGCGTCAAAGCGCTCCATTTTCTCGGCCGCGACCAGCCAGTCGATGATCGCGTCGTAGCGCCGGTTAGCCGGATTGGCAAAGGCGGCGCGCAGCGTCCTTTTGGCCGCTGCAAAATCCCGGGCGGCGATTTGCAGTCGTGCAGCTTCGATGAAGACTTCGGAGTTGCGTGCTAAAGGGTCGCGGCGCACGGCGCCGGCATAAAGATGGAGTGCGCGGGTGACGTCACCGAGTTCAGCGCAGGCGCGACCGACTTTCCCGGCGAGGTCGTCGCTCACCGCAGCACGCGCGACGAGCGGTTCGAGGGCAGAGCGGGCGGCCTCCGGGCGTCCGAGGTGATGCAGCGCGCGGACCAGTCGCAGCGCTGGCTGTTCGTCCGCGGGATTGATTTCGACGAGCCGGGTCAGGACGCGAGCGAATGGATCCGAAAGCTTAGCGGCTTCGAGCGCGTCAGCCACACGGAGCAGCGCGGCTTCGGATGCGTCGCTGCGGGTGAGGATGTGCACGAGAGTGACTTCGGCGGCCTTAAGCTCGCCGGATTCGAGTTGAGCGCAGAGGATCATCACCCCGGCTGGTACTGGCCCCGCGCCGTCCGCCCATAACGCGGCAAGCTCGCGTACGAAATCCTTTTCCACCTTGAGCCGCGCGGATTGCTTGGCCGCAACATCGAGATAATCGCCAAGCAGCGCCGCGTTACCTTCGCCGACGTGCTGCCGCAGGCGGCGCAACTCGCGCAGGGCGGCAGCCGCGCCATCCTCGGGCGTGAGCAATTCGAGGAGCTTCACTTGGAGCGGAAAACTCACCCGCGGATCGGTGCTCCGGCTGAGCGCGCTTTGGATCACGCTGCGGGCCAGCTTGCGCTCCTCCGCGGCCGCCAGCGCGCCAGCCACACTGAGCGCCGCGGAGACTTGTTGTGCCGGCGGGATGCGCTCCAACGCGGTGATGGCGTCTTCCGGTTGCCGGTTTTTCACGAGCAACAGCGCGAGGCGCGCGTCGCCTTCCGGCCCGTTGTTCTTCGAGAAAAGAGCGATCGCCTCGGTCAACCGCGCGTCTTTTTCCAAAATCCCCGCAAGGGCTAGGCGACCGGCAACATTGCCGGGATCGAGCGCGAGCAGCCGTCGGTAAACGGTCTCCGCATCCGCGGCGCGACCCGCGCGTTCGTTGAGTTGCGCGAGACGCAGAAGAAGCCGCAAGTCGTTCGGAGCGTTGTCGAGCGTTTCGCCGACGACCGTGCGCGCCTGCTCGTTTTCTCCTTTGCGGTCGAGCAGGTCGGCGAGTTGGATGACGAACTCACGCCGCGCCACATCATTCAGCCGCTGGGCACCCGCGCCGAGGCTGGTCCAGAGCGCTTCTTCGGCGGTGTCTTCGTCGCCCGCGGCCCGGCAGGCATTGAGCAAGGCGCGCAGTGCCTCGGGTTCGCCGAGATTGCGCTCCCAGATTTGCCGGCAAATCGCCACGGCGGCGACATTCGCGTGCAAGCCGCTGAGCGTGGCCGCCAGCGGCGTGAGGCCATCGTGCGGCGAAAGGCGGGTGTAGGCTTCAATCCACTGCGGCGACTCCGACGGGGCGTCAAAGGCGATGTGGAGCGCGCAGAGCTGCTGGCGAAGATCGCGGACCACGCCTTGCGCTTGCTCGCTCTGGAGTTGCACGAACGCCGGATCGTTCAGCGCTTTGTCCCACAAATACATCGTCAGTTTTTCCAGCCGCCACGATTGGAGCTGCGTGCCGGCCTGGAGCAGAAAACGCCAGCGGCGCGAGGCGGAATTGCCGGTGTCGTCGTATTCGACGCCAATCAGCGGACACAGCTCGATGATCTTATCGAGCGCCTCGCGTACGGCTTTTTCATCCCCGGTCAAACCGCGGAGCAAGGCCGTCGAAGCCAGCTTGTGAACGGGATTCACCTTTTCGTCGAGACCGGCGAGATAAGCCTCCACAAACGCCGGGCGGGCGGCCACCGGGAGCAGCAGCCAATAGTCGCGCAACGCATCGCAGACTGGTGAGGCGAAGGAATCTGCGGGCACTTTGATGGTTTCGCGAAGAATTGTCTGCGCCTGCCCGACATCGCCGCTGAACAGATACCAGCGCGCGAGTTCCTGTCCGCACGTTCCGCGCTGGCTGGCGGCGCTGTCGAAGAAGCGCCGTCCGAGTTGCGCCGCTTCGCGAAATCGATTGCGCCCCGCAAAGAGCGTGGCGGCCTGCCAAAGTCGGCCGTGCGCGCCTGGTGGGTAGAGCTTTTCGATGAGTGCGGGATCAATCCTCCCGCCGCTTTGCTCGAAATATTGTTCCAGCGCCACGGAGAGGTAATCGCGCTCACTCGGCGTGCGCCGTCGATCGCGCAACCATGCGCTCAAGCGGGCGAACTCCTGCGTCTGCAACGCGAGCCAGATGAAGGCCTGCGGAATTTTCTCGTCGCTCGGATTCGCGACGAGAAGCGCATCGATTTTATCCAGCGTCGCGCCGCCCGCGCCGGCAAAAAACAGCGCCCACAGCGTTTCGCTCGGCGCATCCGGCACGGCCAGCCAGCGGCGGGTCCACACGGTCAGCGCTTCAGGATCGGTTTTCCCCGCGACGATCTGTGCGAGCTGGCGGATGGCATTGAGCCGCTGCTCCTGTTCGCTCGTTCCGTCCTTTGGCGTGTCCACCCAAAAGCTGCGGAGCGCGCGTAACGCGGCAGGTGTGGGACGGCCCTGGCGTTGACCGACCGTCGAGAGATAACTCGTCTGGAGCCGCCCGGATTCCGTTGGGCGGCTTGCGGGAAAACGCAACGGATCGCCCGACTTGCCGGGCGCGGTGCGGCGAAGGATTTGCTCGAGACAGGCTTCGGCCTCCTTCGTTTCGCCCGCATCGAGAGCAAGATTGGCAAGTGTCGCAAGCGTCCGAAGGTCGGCCGGATCAAGGGCGCGCGCTTTGCGCAGGAGCTCAATGGCGCGCGGTGGCGTGCCCCACTGAAGCTGAAAATCGATCGCTTTGCCCAGCGCCGCCGTGTCGCGCGGGAACCGACCCAGCAATCGCTCCCAAGTGCGGGCTGCGCCATCAATGTCAAAGTTGCGCTCCTGCAACTGCGCGAGCTTCTCAAATCCTTCCGCTCGCTCTTGAGGGACGATGCGCAACAAGCGCTCCTGCAACTGCACCGCGGCGTCCAGTTTGCGGAGATCCTCCGCCTCGCGGATCAGCTCAGGTAGCGCTTCTGCGGGGTTTTCCGCAGCGAAGGAGGCGTCGGCCAGGACCTCGAAGGCCGCAGCGCGATCGCCCGCCACTTTTAAAATCCGGCCAAGCGCCATCTCCGTGAAATAGTCGTCCGCGCGAATCTTTCGACGTTGCTCGAATTGCGCGCGCAGCCAGTCGAGCAGCCCATGTTTTCCGCAGTGCGCGAGAAGGTCGCTGAAGAGCGCGAACTGTTGCCGCTGGTCGGCTTCGGTTTCGATGGCCTTGAGCTGCAACTCGGCTGATTGCTGGTGCAGGCCGAGACGTTCGAGGGTGAGGAGGAGGGGGGCGAAGGATTCCTTCTTTCGCGAGACTGGGCTGAGCGCATAGACCTGCCGCCAACTCGCGAGCGCGTCCGTCCAGCGCTCGGCGCGTTGCTGGGTTAGCGCGAGGTCGGTGAGCGCTTCGAGGTTGCCGGGGCTGGCTTTGGCGAGCCGGTCGAAAATGGCGAGCGCCTCGGGGATGCGGCCGGCCTGGAGTTCGAGTTGGCCGGCCCGGCGCTGGTAGGTATCGCGATTCGCCGGATCAATTTCCGCGAGACGGAGGAGGTCGAAAACGGCGACCGGCGAGGGACCGGCGGCCGTTTGGATCTTGACGCGGATTTCGTGGGCCGCGGCAGATTTCGGATTGAGGGCGAGCGCCTTGTCCGCGGCTGCTAGCGCGGCCTTCTGCTCGCGATTCCACAGTCGCCAGCGCGCGAGCCGCAACAAGCCGGCTTCGCTCCCTGCAACCGCAGCCTCGCGTTCGAGAGTCGCGAATTGCCGATCAAGTGGGGCATTGGTTGCGGCAAGATTCGGCTCCGGTGGCAGAGGTAGGCTGAGAGCGGGAACGCTCAGACTTGGCTGCCGGACGGCGGCGGCGGACGGCGCGTTGCGCAGGCTGTCGAAAAATTTCTGATCCGCCTGCTCTCGCTGGGTGTCGGTTTGGCTGAATTGCACGGCCTTGGCGAAGGCCGCTTGGGCGGCGGCATAGTCGGCGAGGGTGCTGTGCAGGTCGCCGAGGGCGATCTGGAATTCGCGCGAATCCGGCTGCAATGCAGCCGCGGCATTTAGTTCTGCGGCGGTTGCGGTGAGATCGTTCTGCGCCTTGAAAATCTGCGCGAGGCGGAAGTGGGCGGCAGCGCGCTTGGCCGGGGGAGCGGTGGGGATGATGAGGCGCTGAAGTGTTCGCTTTGCGTCCGCCTCACGGCGCTGGCTAAAAAGGAAATTCGCAAGCGCATTCACGGCTTCTTCGTCGCCGTTCGCAGCATCGGCATTGAGCCGCTCCTCGACGAGATCGAAAAGCCGGAACTGTTGGTAAAACTCGAGCGCCCGAGCGCGCACGGTTTCGTCATTTTTCTTCGCGACAAGGAGGGCGGCGATGCGCTGGCGGGCGGCGGGCGTGGCGTCGCGCCGGAGATCGAGTCGAGCGCGCTCGAAGACGAAATCCGTGTTCGCTGGCTGCTCGGCGAGCAGCTTGTCGTAAAGCTCGGCGGCGGCATCTGGCTGATCCATCTGCGTGAGCAGGCGAGCGAATTTTAGCCGGTAATCGGCGTTCTTCGGCGCGAGTTGGATGGCCGCGGCGAGCCAGGTGCGCTGCGCTTCGAGTTCGCCGAGGCGTTCGTAGAGATCGACCAGCTGCAGACGCGCGCCCAAGTCGCGCGGATTGTCGGCGGCGAATTTTTTCCAGCGCTCCTCCAATTCCGCAGTCCGGTGGTAGCGCTGGTGCAGGCGGATGAGCTGCGAACTCAGCTCGGCGCGCAGCCAGTTGCCCGGCGCGGTCAGCGCGAGCGCTTTTTCCAGCGCAGCAATGGCGGCGTCCTGATTGCCCGCGCCCTGTTGCAGCCGAGCGAGCTGTTGCAGAGCCAGCGCGCGTTCGGCGGGCGGGGCATTTTTTTCAAGGTATTCGAGGTGCGCTACGGCGCGCTCAGTGAGGCGATTCTGCGCGTAGGTTTCGGCGAGGCGGCGGCGCAGATCGAGGTCAGTTGGATTCAGCGCGACGGTGCGCTCCCATGCTTCCGCGGCTTTCGTGGCATTGCCAGCGGAAAGCCAGGTCGAGCCGAGCTGGAGCAGCGTTTCCGGCAGCCGGGCGTCATCTTGCGGAAGCAGGGCGATGGCTTGTTCGTAAGCTTCGGCAGCTTCGCGGTGCTGGTCGAGTTCACGGCGCAAACGGGCCGCGGCCAGCGGGGCGAGTGGGTTCGTTTCGTCGAGCTTGGCAGCGCGCTCAAACGCGACCAGCGCCTCCTCCGTGCGCGCGGCCTTTTTCAACAGATGACCGAGGATCAGTTCGGAGGAAAAGGTGCCGCCAGCCTTGTATTCATCCAGCAGTTGCGCGGTCTGACTTTGATCGAGATACGCCTTCCACAGCCGGTCCAGCGCTGTGCCTTCGCCCGGATTTTTTTCGAGCATTTGCCGGTAGCGCTCGACCACTTTCGCCGACGGCGCCTCATCCCCCCGCGCAGTCAGCGCGACGAAGAGGAGCGTAAGGAAGAGCGTGCGCCGGGGCATGAATCACCACGCTACGTTTCCGCGGCGGGGCGGCAAGCGTTACGGTCCAAGTTGTGTGTCCGTGAGATTAGCGCGATCAACCTTGCCTATCCCTGCCCCGGTGCCTATTACGCCCGCCCGTCGCACTATTCGGACGCGCTCGCAGGTTCCCCACGAGAGTTGGCCGGCTGGAGCGATTAACTCGGCTGACGAAGACGCATGAAAAAAACGCTCTCTCTGGCGGCGCTGGCCGCCTTTACCCTATTCAAGGTTTCGCCTGCTCAGGCGGGCAACAACCTCACCATCACCGCCGGAGCCGACACGAATGTCACCGCGGGCCCCGCCTTCACCACCACCGAAGATGGGGCCTTTCTCCAGCCCGATACGATCACCGGTCTGTGGAGCTTGGGTGATGTCTCCGTCGCCACGGCGACCGGCGGGGCGAACACGGAAGCGGGGAATATCTCCATCCAACAGGCCATCGATACGACCACAGCGTTTGACCTGCTCATTCAGGCGACCAACAACCTGTTCGTAACCGCGGGCGGCATTGCGTCGCACGGTGCTGGCGGTATTTCTTTAGAAGGTGGGGGCGCCGCGACGGTGACTCCGGCGTTGGAAACTGCGGGCGGCGCGGTGGCGGTTTCCGCGGCGGGTGCAGGCGGGCTGACGATCGGGGGCAATATCACGACGCTGGACGCCGGTGTCGCGGGCGGAGACATCACGCTCACCGCGCTGGCCGGCGGGGTGAGTGTAACGGGCAGCATGATTTCGACGGGTGCCATCCTCTTTGTCGGTAATGGGGGGAACATCACGATGAATGCCACCGGGGCCATTACGACCAGCGCGACCACCCTCATCCGCGCTTCGAGCTTTGCGGCCGACGGCGGTACGGCTGCGCTGCACAGCACGGGCGCAGGGGTTGCCTTAAACCACGTCGATACATCGACGTGGAACGGTTTTGGCAATGCTGGCGCGGTGACGCTGACCGCGGGCGGCACGGGCGCGACCGGGATTCAAGTCGGCCAGCTTCAGGCCTTTTCCAACGAAGGCCATGGCGGGACGGCAACCCTGACTTCTCACGGCACGGCCGGGATTACGGTGACTCATCAGATCGATACCCGCAGCTACGGGGGCGGCGGCGGAGACATCATCCTCGCCGCGAGCGCGGGAGCCGTGTACATCACCGGCACGGCGAATGGTTCGGGGCTCCTGACATCGATCCTGGGCTCAAGCGGGACAGCGGGAAGCATCACCATTGAGGCCAGTGGGGCGATCGCTGTAACCCGAATCGACGCGAGCGATGCGGGTTACCTTCAATCCAGCAACGGTGGCACCGTCCAGTTGCACAGCAGTGGGGCGGGCATCGAGGTTTCTTCCGTGTCAACGGGGAGTGGGATGGATGGAAAAGATGCGGGTGCAGTCACGCTCAATGCAGCAGGCGTGGGATCAAGCGGACTCACTGTCCAGAACGTTGATGCCTACGCGTATAACGGTTTGGGTGGCACCGTGAACCTCACCTCAAATGGCACTGCCGGGATCACCGTGGGCGACATTGCGACCTCGAGCTACAAGCAATCTGGAGCAGATATCACCATCACCGCCTCAACTGGGCCGGTGGCGATGGCTTATGGCTTCTACGCGCTTTATACCTCGGGTGCCGATCACCCGAGTTCCTCCGGTTCCTCCGGCAAGATCACCATCGAAGCCGCTGGCACCGTGACTATCCCGGCCAATCGCTCGCTGATCACGAGCAGCACTTACGGCCATGGCGGCGACGTTTCGGTGACCTCCCAAGCCGTCGGCGGGATCAGCATTGGCACGATCAACACCCTAGGCCTGCTCTCTTCCGGCGACGTCATCCTCGATGCGCCGAGCGTCTCCGTGGGGAACATCATCACCGGCACCAGCCTGATCGAAATCTCCGCACAAGACGTCACGCTCGGTGACGTGCAGGCGGATGGCACGCTGAGCATTCACCCGCAAATCGGCGAGACCTCGATGCAGCTCGAAGTGACCGGGGAAATCACCGGCGATGTGGTGCTGGACTTCGACTTCGGCAGCGGTGGAAGTTTCACCGTGGCTTCCGGCGCAACGCTCGGCGGCAGCGGGATGATCGAGGGGGACACGACGATCTTTGGCACGCTCGCTCCTGGCAACAGCCCCGGG
Organism: Chthoniobacter sp.; assembly: GCA_031390545.1. GTDB lineage: Bacteria > Verrucomicrobiota > Verrucomicrobiia > Chthoniobacterales > Chthoniobacteraceae > Chthoniobacter. The sequence goes on from JANMTP010000021.1 coordinate 156,999, forward strand.
ACAATCACTTTCATCGGCGATGTGGATATTTCCGCGGCGGAGGAGTTTGTCTTCGAACTGGGGATGCCGACCAGCGATCGGGTGATCCTGAACGCCGGCCAATTGGATATCGGCTCGCTCGGGCTGGATGATTTTACGTTTTTCGAGGCCGACGGCTTTGTGGGCGGCGAATACGTGCTCTTCGACACAAACAACGCGATCTTTGGTGCGCTCGATCCCGGGCAGTTCAGTGGCACCGTTTTTGGCTATGCGGCAGAACTGAGACTCACCGACAGCGGTCGCGATATCACCTTGGCGATCGCCCCTGAACCTACTGGAGGAGCGTTGCTCACGATCGGTCTCGGCCTGGTCCTTGGCAACCGGCTTCGGCGGGCCGAACCGGGTCGCTGACGCACGCGGCCCGACGGCTTATTTCGTCGCGTCTTTCACCTCGCGGTTGGATTTATGCGAGCAGGCATCATTGATCGCGCTGGTCCTGATTGGTCTTGCGAGCGAGCGGCGGGGCAAGTATTTCCCGACCGATTTTCCGCGTTCCGATATCTCCGCATTTTACCATGAAGACGCTCTCTCTCGTGGCGGTCGCCGCCCTCGCCCTCCTGAAGATTACGCCCTCGTTCGCGGGCAACATTCTCACCATCACCGCTGGTACGGAAACCAACGTCAGCGCCGGTCCCATCTTCACGACGACGGGCGACAGCGCTGTGCTCACCCCGGCGAGCATCACCTCCCTCTGGAGCGGGGAAAATGTGAGCATTGCCACCGGCACCAGTGGAGCGAATAGCCAAGTCGGCGACATCACTATCCAGCAGGCCATCGACACGCCCACGACGTTCGATCTGCTCATCCATGCGGCGAACAATCTCGCCGTGAGCACAGGAGGCATCGCCTCGCACGGGGTAGGCGGGATTACGCTGGAAGCGGGCGGTGGAATCTCTCTTACGCCGACCGTTGAGACGGTCGGCGGGGCGATCACCCTGCGGGCGGCAGGCGGGACGGGGATCGTGGTGAACGGCACCGTGGCCAGCAGCAGCAATGGCACGGCGGCGTTGGGGGATCGTGCCGGGAATGTTCTGATCGAGGCGCTGACCGGTGGCGTGGATACATTCGGAGCGACGGTGGAAGCGGGAGGTGTGAATGGGAGTGCTGCCCACGCCGGAGACATCACGCTGATGGCCGGTGGCAAGGTGCGGACGGGGGATGTATTCGCCTTTAGCGACGGCCAGGGCGGGTCAGTGACGATGACGGCAGGCACTTCGGTGGAAGCACTCGCGACCTATGTGGACGTGTCGGCCTTCGGTACGACCGGTAACGCCGGTTCGATTACGCTGACGGCGCAAGGGATGGGGGTGACGGACGGGATCTCTACGGCAGCGTCGTTGCTGGCTACATCTTTTGCGGGGGACGGCGGGGCGATCACGCTGACGGCAGCGGGGGGAGCGGGGATCGTGGTGGGGAGCCCAATTTATACCGGCAGCAGAGGCTCTCCCGGCCTCGGCTTTCATTCCGGAGATATCACCCTCACCGCGACAGCCGGGGATGTGAATGCCTCAGCGGCGACCATCGCCTCCAATGGGGGTGGGGTTGTAAATTATTCCGAGGCAAACGCGGGCGGCATTTCCATCCACGCGGGCGGCGGCATCCAAACCGCGGAGTTGTGGGCGTTCAGCAATGAAGGCAACGGGGGCGCGGTGGTCTTGGGCGCGACTGACGCGGTCGTTGTTTCCACGGTGGCGATCGGCGGCGTCGATGTCTCCGCGTTCGGGCTCACAGGCGACGCCGGCTCGATCCTGATCGAATCCACCGGCACTGGACTGACCGATGGGATCAGCCTTCAGTCCGACCTCTTTGCCCTGTCCGCAGGAGGGCATGGAGGCGCCATCACCCTAAAGGCGGCGGGTGGGGCAGGGATCGCCGTCACCGGCCAGATCCTTTCCGGCAGCAGAGGTTCTCCCGGCCTCGGCTTTCATTCTGGAGACATCGCCCTCACCGCGACAGCCGGGGATGTGAACGCTTCAGCGGCGACCATCGCCTCCAATGGGGGTGGGGTTGTAAATTATTCCGAGGCAAACGCGGGCGGCATTTCCATCCACGCGGGCGGCGGCATCCAAACCGCGGAGTTGTGGGCGTTCAGTAATGAAGGCAACGGGGGCGATGTGGTCTTAAGCGCGACTGGCGCGGTGGTTGTTTCCACCGTGGCAATCGGCGGCGTCGATGTCTCCGCGTTCGGGCTCACGGGCGACGCCGGCTCAATCCTGATCGAATCCACCGGCACCGGACTGATGGATGGAATTACTATGGAATCCGACCTCTTCGCCACCTCCGCTGGCGGGCACGGCGGCGCGATCACCCTGACCGCGGCGGGCGGTTTTGGGATTGCCGCCAACCGTATTCTCAATACCACCGGAGCGCTTTCCTCCGGGGACATTACGCTCGACGCTCCGAAAGTTTTCGTGGGGAGCATCGTTACCGGAGGGAGCGCCGTTCACATTTCCGGGCAGGAGGTGACGCTGGGGGACGTCCATGCAGAGGGGACGTTACGAATCCAGCCGCAGGCGGGGTGCACATCCATGATCCTCCAAATCACGGGCGTAGTCACCGGAGATGCGGAGTGGGATTTGGACTTCGGCAGCACTGGGTCATTCACGGTGGCTTCGGGGGCGACGCTGGGCGGCAGCGGGACCATCGATGGCGATACGACAATCCTAGGGACGCTGGCGCCAGGCAACAGCCCCGGCACGCTGATTTTTACCGGCGATCTTGATATCGCGGCCGCGGAGCAGTTCGTCTTTGAACTCGGTGTGCCTGCCAGCGACCAGGTCGTCCTCACCGCCGGCCATCTGAGCATCGGCTCGCTCGGCTTGGATGATTTCACGTTTGCCGAGGCCGCTGGATTCGCAGGTGGGGAATATGTGCTCTTCGACACGAGCAACGCAATCGTCGGATCACTCGATCCCGCGCAGTTCACCGGCACCGTCTTTGGCTACGCGGCAGAACTAAAATTTACCGACAGCGGCCGCGATATCACCCTGGCGATCGCCCCTGAACCTGCTGGAGGAGTGCTGTTCGCGACGGGTTTCGGCTTGATGCTTGGCACCCGGCGTCGGCGGGCCAAGGCGGCTCGCTGACTCTCGCGGCCCACCGGCTCTTTCGTGACGCATTCTTCACGTCGCGCCCGTCGCCGATTTTGTTTTCGATCTTCTCGCCGAGCGTTTGGGTCTAATTGCCGCCCCGTTGCCCGCCGGTGCCGAGGTGGGGGTCTTCTGTTTTCAAGCCACTGCTGTGAGTGGTGCCAATCGTCTCGCCTTTAGCGACATCGAGCGCCGCCTGCACGCCCGCGCTGCTATTTCGCACCGCGAGCAGGGGCTGGATTATCCCAAGCGCCGCTCTTCAGGAGGAAGAACGCTCCCGCCGAGATCGAGCCGATGGCACTCACGAGGAAACCAGATCGATAAACAGCGACTGCGCCCCCGGACCAGTCGAGAATTAGGCCAAAGAGCATCGGTGCAGCCCCGAGGAGAATCGAACTCAGTGCCAGTTCGAAGCTAAGCAACGACTCCTTCCTCCGATGCGGGAGCAACCGCAGGCGGAGCGTGATCAACGCAAGTCCATAGCCCGCGCCGAAGAGCCCGTGCCACGCTGCGAGGAGGTAGAGCCAGACCACGTCCGAAGGATCGAGCATCGCCCACGCGACCCGATCGAGACCGCCCAGCACCGCGCAGATCCCGAGCACATGGCCCATGCCAAATTTCCCGATGTAACGCCCCCAAAAGGGGAGGCTGAGCACCGTGGCCGCCGTGCCGATGAGGGCGAACACCCCGGCGGTGGCCGCATCGAGTTTGAAGACGCTGAAGAGATAGACGTGTGAGAAGGCGGCGCTGAATTGGTCGAGTGCGGCTTGGAGGGAAGTGACCACGGCCACAGTGGTGAAGGCGCCGCCTTCGATGAAGAGCGCCTTCCAGCGCGACGGCAGGAAGAGTCGGTTGGCCGCGGCTGGGGGCGGCGTCGGCGGCACCGGTGGCATGCGGATCGTCGCCTGCAGCACCCAGCAGAATGCCTTCAGGAATACGCCCACCGCGAGAAAGTGATGGTAGGTGGCGACTGTGGTGTAGGCGCCTAGCGCGGGGACGACGACCGCCATAATGCCGATTTCCACCACCTTCACGGCGGCCGTTCGGCGCGCGAAATAGTTGCTGCGCACTTTTTCGGGCACGTACTCTTTGATCCACGCAGGCCAGGCCACGCGGTTCACGGCGCGGCCGGTATTCGAGAGCGCAAAAACGACCAGAAAGTAGATGCCCGCAGGGCCGGAGAGTGGCGGTACCCACTGGAGCGAGACGACGACAAAGGCCCAGACGAGCAGGTCGAGAAGCTGCGCGCCGAGGCTGAGCCGGCGCGCCGAGATCCGGCCATCGAGCGCCGGCACGAAGAAGAGCTGCACGACGTTCATCCACGCCGGCAGCGCGACGATTACGCCGAAGAACCCGCTGGAGACTTGAAAATACTGGGTCGAGACCGCGGCGATCAGGAAATGGCTCGGCTGCACGATCTGCACGTACGGCACCGAGAGGACCGCCTCGACGAAGCCCTTTGCGAGATTGGACCGGAGCTGCGGGTAATACATCGCGCCAGCGCCTACTCCTCAGCCGCGAAAGCCAAGCTGTACCGCGGCCATGTGGGGAAGGGTGGAAGTCGCGAGCTCCTGCGGAAAGGCATGGGTTGCCGGGAGTGGCGCGAGGAGCTTGGCGCTGCCGCTGTGCGCCCACAACGAAAAACGCGGTCCCCCAAGAGGAGGGACGCGGCGGCGCGAGAGTCCGCTTGATCTACCCCGGATCTCGCTCGCGGAAGTTCGCGCCACCTACGCGCTTTTTGGTGCCGCCTGCGGTGCTTGGAACCGCGAGCGCGGGCCCCGGGAACCCGTCGCGGCAACCGTTACGGATTCTTGACCGCGTCCTTGACGTCGCGCGCGGTGTCCTTCACCGCCTCCTTGGTGTTTTCGGCGGCATCGCGGACCTTTTCCCCGGGCCGCGAATCGGTCGCGTCGCCGACTTTGTTTTCAATTTTCTCGCCCACTGTGCGCGGCTTGTCGTCGCACGCCGTGAGAGTGGCGAACACAGCGAGGGCGAAGGCGAGGGAAAGAAATGTTTTCATGGTGCCCATGAAACGAAGTGCGCCGGGCGAGCGGATGTATCCGGGGGCTAAATTGGGTCATTTCCGCCCGAGGAGCGTTTTAGCGTGGGCTAGGGCGGAGTCGCTTTTGCCGCCGAGCATGCGAGCGATTTCCGCGATGCGAGCGGGGCCCTCGACGTGTTCCAGATGCGAAACGGTGCGGTCCTTGGTGAACTCCTTTGTGACCACAAATTGCGTGTCGGCGAGGGCAGCGACCTGGGGGAGGTGGCTGATGCAGAGGACTTGATGGGCGGTGGCGAGGGACTTCATTTTCGCGCCGACCGCGTGGGCGATTTCGCCGCCGACGTTGGCATCGATCTCGTCGAAGACGAGGAGCGAGATGGTGTCCTGGGCGGCGAGGGACGACTTCACGGCGAGCATGACGCGGGAGATTTCCCCGCTACTGGCGATGGCTTTGAGCGGCTTGGGGGGTTCGCCCGGGTTGGGAGCGAAAAGGAAGGCGACGCTTTCGAGGCCGTGTGCGCCGGGCTTTTCGAGCGGGTTGAGGGCGGCGGCAAACTCGGCCTTTTTGAAGCCGAGGTCGCGGAGGTGGGCGGTGATGCTGGCGGCGAGTTTGGGCGCAGCGGCTTTGCGTTTCGCGCCGAGTTTGGCGCCCGCTTCGAGGAGAGCAGCGCGGGCGGTGGCGATTTCTTTTTCGAGCCGGGCCAGTTCTTCGCCGCGCGACTCGATCTTCCGCAGGCGCTCGGCGGCGGCGTCCCCAAACTCAATGACCGCGGCGACGCTGCCGCCGTATTTGCGCTTGAGCGTTTCGAGAAGGGAGACGCGTTCTTCCATCTGCGCGAGGCGCTCGGGATCAAGGTCCATTTCCTCGGCGTAGCCTTGGAGCGACTGGGCGAGGTCGTCGAGTTCGGTGGCGGCGCGGAGGTGGGATTCGGTGAAGCGCGCCGCGGCGGGATCGGTGCGTTCGAGATCGCGGACGAGGCGGCCGATCTCGCCCAGGCGGGTGAGCACGGCGTCGTCGGCTTCCGTGAGGCGGCCGAGGATTTGCGTCGTTAGCTCGAGGAGGCGCCGGCCATTGGCGGCGACGGTGTAACGAGCGGTCAGGTCTTCCTCCTCGTCGGCGCGGAGCTGGGCAGACTCGATCTCGTGCGTCTGGTGGCGGAGCAGATCGACCTCGCGTTCCAGCGCGGCTTCGCTCGTCGAGAGCGCGGTGTGCTCGGTCGTGGCCGCGTTTAGTTTGGCGAAAAGGTCGGCGTATTTCGCGTGCAGCGGCTCGGCTCCGGCGAAGGCGTCGAGCAGGGCGAGCTGCTTCGCGTCCGAGAGGAGCGACTGGTGATCGTGCGGCCCGTGGAGATCGACGAGGCCGTCGCCGAGCAGTTTGAGCACAGCGAGGGTGGTGGGGCTGCCGTTGATGAACTGGCGGTTCGTGCCGGCGGTGGAAAAGACCCGCTTTAAAATTAGCCCCGCGTCTTCACACGGCTCCACGCCTTGTTCTTCGAGCCGCGCGTTCAGCTCAGCGACGTCTTTGACCGCGAATACCGCCTCGACCGTGCAGCTCTCTGCCCCGGTGCGGATGAGCGCCTTCTCCGCCCGCTCGCCGAGGATGAGCTGAAGCGCGCCGACGATGATCGACTTGCCGGACCCCGTCTCACCCGTCACCGCGGTGAACCCGGGCGCGAGCGTCCACGCCAACTCCTCGACGAGCGCGAGATTGCGGATGCGGAGTGAAGTCAGGGTGGCGGACACGGGCGGGAGTATGGAAAGCCACGCCCGCATTTCAATCCGCGTGCGTGGCGAAATAGGAAGGCACTCCGCCGTGACACGAGACGTGACAACCCCGCGGACTGCGCTACGCATGCGGCATGGCGGAGCCGGACGAGACATCACCAGCGCAGCCCGATCCCCCGTTGCCGACGGCCATCCGCAATCTGGATCCAGGCGAGCTTTTCGCGCGCGGCCTAAACTCGGTAAAAATGTCGAGCGCGGGCGGCGCACATGGCTGGACGCCGCCGCCGCCCGAGGAAGTCGCGGCGCTTTTTCCGAACTACGAAGTCCTCTCCCTGCTCGGACACGGCGGCATGGGTGCAGTCTATAAGGCGCGGCAGATCGCGCTCGACCGGTTCGTCGCCCTCAAGCTGCTGCCGCTCGAAGTCAGCGTGAATGACGACTTCGCCCACCGCTTTCGCCGCGAGGCCCGCGCGCTGGCGAAGCTCAATCACCCACACATCATTGCTGTCCACGACTTCGGGCAGACCAGCGAAGGGCAATTGTTTTTCGCCATGGAATTCGTTGAGGGCGCAAACCTGAATGACATCATCCGCCAAGTCGGCCTCAACCCTGAGCAGGCGCTTTTTGTCGTCGAGCAGGTCTGCGTCGCGCTGGCCTATGCGCACGGCAAAGGGATTGTCCACCGCGACATCAAACCGGCCAACGTCATGATCGACACCGAGAGCCGGGTGAAGGTCGCCGACTTCGGCCTCGCGCGGCTCGTCGAAACGACCGCGGAGACCAGTGGTAGCACGCTGACGGGCCTGGTCATGGGCACACCCGGCTACATGGCTCCGGAGCAGATGCGCGGCATGAACGTGGATCACCGCGCCGACATCTACAGCCTCGGCGTGATGCTCTACGAAATGCTCTGCCGCGAGGCGCCACAGGGCGCGTTCACGCCGCCCTCGCAGCGCATCGGCTGCGACGCGCGTATCGACCATATCGTGCTCAAAGCCATGCAGCAGGCCCCCGATCATCGCTATCAGAGCACGATTGAGATGAGGGCCGACGTGGAGACCGCGCGCACACCACCACCGCCGCCGACGCTGCCGATTCACGCACAAGCCCCACCGGCTGCGGTGCCCGCGCCCACGAAATCGCTGCCGTATGGCGCGATCATGGCCGCGCTCACCGTCCTGGCCGCGGGCACAATTTTTTGGGCGAAGCCCAGGTGGTTGGGTGCGGGTTCTTCACCGATCACGTCGGCGAAATCAGACCCGATCGCACCAGTTCAACCCAAGCCAAGCCTCGCGACGCCGGCTTTGCCCACGCCGGCTTTACCGAAGCCGGCTTTACCAACGCCGGTGCCGCCGGTCCCGGCACCGATCCCACGCATCTCGGTCGAAGACGCCGTGAAGCGCCTTCTGGGGCAGAAAGGCTGGGAAGCCATCGGGATCACAGCCATTCCGGACGGCACCATCTCGATCAATATCGGCGATCGCGATATCGCCAACCTGGATCCACTGGCGGGCCTGCCGGTGAGTGAACTGACCGCGCACGGAAACCCCATCACGGAGTTGGGCCCCTTGCGCGGTCTGCCCCTGCGCACGCTCTCCCTGGATGGTCTGCCGGTCAGCGACCTTGCGCCCCTTAAAGATTTGCCCCTGCGCAAACTGACACTTTCGAACACGGGCGTTACCGACCTTTCGCCCCTGCGGGATTTGAAGCTGGTGACGCTTGTGCTCGACCGGAACACGCAGAAGATCGACCTGGCCCCGCTCGCGGGAATGACCACGCTGGAGGATCTGGTCCTGCCGGAAAATCCGCAAAACCTGGAGCTGCTGCGCAAGCTGAACCTGAAATTTATTAGCTCCAAGTGGGGCGGCGTCACCGCGAAAGGGAGCACCAATCCGGCGGCGGAATTTTGGAAATCTTACGACGCCGAACAGGCGGCCCAAGCGGCGGCGGCGATGACCGCACCCAAAGATTCCGCCAAGCCGCTGAGCCCGACCGGCAAATGGTTGGCGGAGCAGGAGCCGCAGTGGCAAGCCGCATTTGCTGCGGAGGTAAATGCCCCTTTTGAGAAAGGGCTGAGCGACTTGAAGAGCCAGTACCTTGCGAGACTCAAACAGAAACACACCGCCGCCGGGAGCGCCGGCCGCCGCGACGATGCGGCCGCCTTCAGCGGTGAGATTCAGCGGGTCGCGGGCAGTGCTGAGGTGCCCGCGTCGGATGAGGCCGGCGTGTCCATGGAATTGAAATTCCTGCGCTCTGCTTACCGTCAGGGCTTGGCCGGCCTCCAAGCCGACCGCCTCAGTAAAGCTAGGACTGTCCTGACCCGCTACGACGCGATCCTGACGAAAAACCTGTTATTGCTCACGCAGTATCAGCGTTCCGGCGAAGCCCTTGAGATCACAGCCAAACGCGAACAACTTGCCGCGCAGTGGCTAAAGCCGTCTTCCCTCATTGTTGAGCGCACCATCGCGGCGGCGACCCAAGATCTGCCTTTTGTGAACTCCCTGGGTATGACGTTCGTCCCGGTGCCGATCACCGGCGGTCCGAGCAGTGGGCAGAGAGTCCTCTTCAGTATTTGGGAGACGCGGGTGCAGGATTACGAGGTCTTCGCTGCCGAAACCAAGCGCCAGTGGGCACGGCCAAATTTCCCGCAAGGGCCGACGCATCCCGCGGTCAACGTTGATTGGGCCGATGCGCAGGCTTTTGCCCTGTGGCTGACTGAACGGGAGCAAAAAGCCGGGCGGCTCCGCACCAATGAAAGCTATCGCCTGCCGACGGACCACGAGTGGAGTTGCGCAGCGGGCATCGGGACACTGGAAGACGCGACCAAAACGCCGATGGAAAAATCCCTAAAAATCACCAACGCCTTTCCTTGGGGGAAAACCTGGCCACCTCGCGCAGGAGCGGGGAACTTCAGCGGCAAGGAGTCTTTAGGGCACGAAATTTGGAATGGCCAGACCGCCATGGAGAGATATCGCGATGCCTTTCCAGAGACGGCTCCGGCGGGAAGTTTTCCGGCGACTCAGCTGGGGCTTTTCGATTTCGCGGGGAATGTTTGGGAGATGTGTGAGCCCGCAGATGGAATGGTGATTCGCCGAGGCGGTTCATTCGCCGGGCTCACTCAGGCGGAATTTCTTTCGTCGAACCGGAGGGTAGATTCGCTCACGTATCGCGAGGGGTCGCTGGGCTTCCGGCTGGTGGTTGGTTGGGATGGCTGGGAGCCGCTGGAACTCAATCCGAAGGGCACCAAGGAACGGGAACATCTGGAGTTCTTAGACAATGGCTGGGTGCGAGTTGTGAAATGGGTGGGGCTGCACGGTCAGAAGCGGCATAAAGATGTCGCCATGCGGGCGCGCTACCGCTTCCGCCACGACGTGGAGCCTTGGCTGATCATTCGCGATGACCTCGAATCAAATAACTACTTCGCCTTGGTCGCAGGCGATGGACAGACTGCGAGCATCCGTGTCAGGACCCAGATCCGCGGTCAGGGGAAGGTTGTCGTCTTGGGCAGCTATGTCCTGCCCAATCGGCTGAGTGCCGGGGACGAATACAAAATGGAACTGCGCGCCGTGGGCGATGAACTCACCCTGCTGGTGAATGACCGCGTTCGCGGCTCCGTGCGCGACAAAACGCACTCCAAACGAGGATTCTCCAATTTTTACGCGACGGTCGGCTCCGAGTTTCGGGATGCGGCGTGGCGTGGTCTTGAGGGCGAGGCAAAGGCCCCGTAGGTTTCGCGCCAACCCCATCTCGACCAAGCTCCTGCTTGGTTGCGCCCTTGTTTTGGAAGCTGAGTTTTGCCTCCGAGCCGCGGAGGGCGCACACGTCTTCGAGGAGGATTCATCGTCATTTCACGGGAGGTAGATCAAGTTCATCGGCGGTGGCGAGGGTCGCGGACACGAAGCTGCTATTTGTCTTCCGAGTGCCACGCTAGCTCTTCCACGAGAGCGAGGTTGCGGATGCGAAGACGTGGAGGAGACCTTCCGCTTGTCGCGCTTACAGGTGTAGCTGTCGGGGCGCAGGAGCTTTGGCTACTTTTTGGCCGGTCGAGCGGCGGCGCCGAGGTTGATTTTGAGCGGCAGAAAGTGGTGTGTGGCTTCGCTGCCGCTATCGGCGACGAGGATGAGGCTGCGGGTGCCGTCGGCGAGTGGCGGGCCGAGGGTGATGCCTTCGTAGTTTACGAAACCGGTGGCTTGCTCGAAGAGAAGGATTTTGCGCGCGGGCGTGAACTCGGCCCCGGCGAGGGCGGGAAGCTTGGCGATGTTCGTGGCGTTGCTGAAATCGGCGAGGAAGATGCGGGCTTGCAGGCCGAAGGCGCCGAAGCCGCGCTCCAGCACGAGCAGGCGACCATCTGGCAGCAGGCACAGATCCGGCACGCCGCTGCCGGCCCCGTGAAAACGCATCCCGGCGGGTTCGGTGCGCCAGGCAAATTGCGCGGTCGGACGAAAGCGGGCATCGAGGCGCTGAAGTCGCACGAGCGATCCTTCGGCGGCGCTGGCCACGGGGCCGTCGGGCGTGAGCGTCTCTTCGTTGCTGAGCCAAAATTGCTTTGCCGTATCATTCCAGGTCAGCGCCTCGAGGCTGAGATTTTTCCGCGCCTTGGTGTAAATCGTCGGGACCGGCAGCCGCGTGGCCTTCGCCTCGCCGGGGACGAACCGCACGACCGTCGCACCCTGCTCCGCGCTGATGTAAAACGCCTTGGCTGCTGCGACGTAGGCCAAGCCCTCGAAATCGCTCGCCCCGATCGATACTGGCACCGGCCTGCCGATTGTCCCCGCCGAGATCCGCCCGTTGTCTGGATCGATTTTCAGCGTCATGGGCACCAGCGCCTTCAGCCGGTCCGAGACGGCAAAAAACGCATCGCCCGCCTGCCAAACCAGCCCACTCAGCCCCACGAGTGCCGCGTCTTCTATCGCGAAACTGCCCTGCCCATCGACTCTTTCCACCACCGGCAATTGCGCGGCGGTGGCTTGAGCAAAAAGGACGGCGGCCAAGACCGCGCGATGAATTTTGGCAAACATGGCGCTGGCTTAGCGGAGCGCCGCGGAAAAGCGAAGGCAATGATCGGCAAGCGACACTGACGGCTTCAGCGCGGCTGCGGTAATCCCGCACTGCGAGCTACTCCACGCTCGCCGCGTCGCCGTCCGCCTGCTTACCTCGCGCCCCATGACGACACCAAACCCGGACGGCGCGATGGACACGCACGCCAAAGCGCTGAAGATCAATCTCGATTCGCGCTTTTACGGCACCCTCGCGGAGATCGGCGCGGGTCAGGAAGTGGTGCGCTGGTTTTTCCGCGTCGGCGGGGCGGCGGGTACCATCGCGAAGAGCATCTCCGCGTACGACATGCAGGTCAGCGACGCCATCTACGGCGACACCGAGCGCTACGTCTCGCGGCAGCGGCTCCAAGCCATGCTCGACCACGAGTTCCAGCTCAACGTCGAGCGCCTCGGCGAGGCCCGGGGCGACACCACCTCGTTCTTCGCCTTTGCCGACACCGTGGTCGCGCGCAGCTACAAAGGCGGCAACGAATGCCACGGCTGGATGGGCGTGAAATTTCAAGCGCATCCGCGCGACGAACCCTCGCAAATCATCCTTCACGTCCGCATGCAGGACAATGAAGCCGGGCTCCAGCAGGAGGCGCTCGGCATCACCGGCGTGAACCTACTCTACGGCGCATTCTTCCTCCACCACGAGCCCGAAAAGCTCATGGAAAGCCTGCTCGATAAGCTGACCACGGGGCGCATCGAGATCGATCTCATCGACTTCAAAGGCATCGAATTCCGCTACGTGGACAACCGCATCATGTCCATGAAGCTCGTTCAACTCGGTCTGAGCGGGGCGGCCATGTTTGGGCCGGATCGTCAGGTGCTCCAGCCGTCCGAGGTGCTTTATAAAAAGGCCATCCTGGTGGAGCGCGGCAGCTTCCGTCCGGTCACCCACGTGAATATCGACATGATGCACGCTGCGCTGGAAAAATTTTCCGCCGATCCTGCTGTCGCCGGGAAAACCGTCCTCCCGCTCATGGAGATCACCATGCGCAATCTCCTCGCCGGCGGCGCCGAGGTGGACCGCCGCGACTTCCTCGCCCGCGCCGACCTTCTCGCGTCATGCGGCATGCACGTCCTGATTTCGGATTACTTCGAGTATTACCGCCTCGCCGCGTATCTAGCGTGGCGGACGAAAGAGCGCATCGGCATCGTCATGGGCGCGGCCAGCCTCATTGAGCTTTTCGACGAGAAATACTACACGCAGCTGCCTGGGGGAATTTTGGAGAGCTTCGGGCGGCTTTTCAAAAACGAGCTGAAGGTCTTTGTCTATCCATTGCGCCCGCACGAAAGCGACATCCTGACCACTGTGGAAAATCTCGAAGTCGCTCCCGAACTGCGCAAGCTCTACGGCTACCTCACCGAGCGCCGCAGTTTTGTGCAGCTCGACAACTACAAACCCGAATACCTCTCCATCTTCTCGCGCGACGTGCTCAAGCGCATCGCCGCGCACGACGAGACGTGGGAGCTGATGGTGCCGAAGGAAGTCGCAGAGATGATCAAAAAACGCGGCTTCTTCGGCTACTCGAAGGCGCGTCTCGATTGACGTCCACACCACCACGTGGCGTTTCTCGATTTCCATTTTTTTTCCGAAGCCCTGGGGCTTACTTGCGCCGCGCACGTCCTAATCCCACAGACGACCACGCGGCAGATCGGGCTGACCGGTGGAGCACGGCGGGAGAAATATCCCACGCTTTATCTGCTGCACGGTCTTTCTGACGACCACACGATCTGGATGCGCCGCACGTCGATCGAGCGCTACGCCGCGGAGCGAAACATCGCCGTGGTCATGCCAGCGGTAGCGCGCAGCTTTTACCAAGACATGGCCAGTGGGCCGAAATACTGGACCTTCGTGAGCGAGGAATTGCCCGCGCTGTGCGAGCAATTTTTCCCGCTCTCGAACGAGCGTACGGATCGCTTCGTCGCCGGACTTTCCATGGGCGGCTACGGCGCGTTGAGGCTGGGGCTGGGCTGCCCGGAAAAATTTGCCGCGGCCGCCAGTCTCTCCGGCGCGCTGGATCTCGTGCGGCGCTTGCGCGAGGCGGGCCGGGAAGACGCGCTCGTGAACAAAGAGGAATACGTCGGCATCTTCGGCCCCGAGCTGCAGTGCGAAAAAACAGATGCCGATCTCTTTTACCTCGCACAAAGACTCGTGGCCTCGGCCAGCCCGCGGCCCGCCCTTTTTCTCGCGTGCGGCACCGAGGATCGGCTCGTCACCGAGCAGCGCGCCTTTCAACACCAACTCGAAAAACTGGGTGTTCCAGCGACCTGCGAAGAAAGCCCCGGCGGCCACGAATGGGGCTACTGGGACGCGCAAATCCAACGCGTCCTCGCCTGGCTTCCGCTAAGGTCGTGAGCGCCCAGAGATTACTCCACTGCATCCAAAACCCTCCAAACTACGAATCTTCCGAGCCATGAAACTCATCTCGTTTTCCGCTCTCCTTGCCTTTGTTGGCCTTACTTCTTTTGCCCAAGCCGATCCTCTCGCGGTCGGTAGCGCCGCCCCAGTAATTGGCGCGGTCGATCAGGACGGAAAAACGGTGAATTTCAAAGACGTATATGCCAAGGGAGTGACGCTTGTTTATTTCTACCCCAAGGCGGATACCCCCGGCTGCACCAAGGAAGCGTGCAGCATTCGCGACAGTTGGGGCGACTTGCAGAAGGCTGGTGTGCAGGTGCTCGGCGTGAGCGGAGACAAGCCCGAGGCGCAGAAGAAGTTCGCCGAAAAATATAACCTGCCACACACCCTCATCGCCGACAGCGACAATGCGGTAGCGAAGGCGTTCGGGGTGCCCACGCTGCTCGGTATTTCCAAACGGCAGTCGTTCCTCATTCGCGATGGGAAATGCGTTTGGAATCAGCTCAGCGCCTCGACCGACAAGCAGGCCGAGGATGTGCTGAAGGCGGTGCAAGGGCTCCCGAAAAAGTAGCGCGGGCGCATGCGTTTACAGGCGGTGCGGCCTTCGCTAGTTTGAGCGCCGTGTCCGACCAAGCCGCACCCGAATCCTCGTCCACACCAACGCCGGAGCGGCGTCGTGTGAGTGTGAGCTTTGCCGACCTGCGTGATTTCGTGGCGATGAGCGAGGCTTTCACCCCCGAGGAAGTGCAAGAGACGATAGACGCATTTCTCGAGGAAACCGCCCGGGCCATCGAGATCCACAACGGCACGGCCGATGGCCACGCCGGCACGAGCGTCACCGCACTGTTTGGCGCCCCGCGCGCGGCCCGCGACCACGCGTGGAAGGCCATTCGCGCCGCGTGCGATCAACTCGCCTTTCTCCGCGAGCGGCGCGAGGACTTCCATGCCCAGGGCAAACTGCTGCCCGAGTGCAGCGTGGCCGTTCACACCGGCGATATGGTCCTAGGCTACACCGGCAGAGGGGGGCAACGCAGTTTTACCGCGTTTGGTCCCGCGATTACTCTTGCCGAGCGGCTCACACGCTCCGCCCGCCCTGGGGAGGTGCTCATCACGGGGGCCACGCTCACCGCGGCGCTCGCGGAGTTGCCGGGCAACTGGCAAGTCGCCGACGCCACGGCCGAAACCCCCGATCCGCCGGTGCCCGCGGACGGCCAGCCCTTGCCCGCCGATTTGCGCGGGCGCACGGTCCTTGTCGGGCCGAACGTCGCAACCTCGCCAGAAACGGCGACCTTTCGATTTCGTTACCGCCACGTGCTCCCACGGCGGGGCACAGAGCCGCCGCTTGCGGTGCTCGCCGTGGACCGCCCTGATTTCGCCGGGGCCCAGCCGTACGCAGAGATTCACGACCTCGCGCTGACCTCTCAGGATCGTATTCTTGGACGCTATCACCTCATCGAAATCGTGGGGCGCGGCGGCATGGCCGAAGTTTGGCGGGCGCGCGACAATTCCGGCCAGCTCACCGCTATCAAAATTCTCCGCGGGGGCAGCGACGCTTCTGAGCATTCGTTACGACGGCTGAAACGCGAAGCGGAGATCATGCAGCGACTCGCCCATCGTAACGTCTGCGGCATTCGCGAAATCGGTTTTCACGACGGCGTTACCTTTATCGCCATGGAGTTTGTCGAGGGGCCCACGCTCTCCGCAGTGCTTTCCAGCGTTGGCGATTCCAGCGCCCAATCTACCGAGGTCGCCGGACTTGATCCGGATTTGCCTTCGACGATCGCTCGCGTAGCCCGTCAGCGGCCCGGCATTCCGGTTTCGTCCGACGAATCTGCGACCGTTGCTCGTCCGCGTCCCGCCGCCGGTCCCGGCACACTGCCCGTGCAGCAAAGTCTTTCGATCCTGATTCAGGTCTGCGCTGCGATCCACCACGCCCACGGGCACGGCATTTTGCACCGCGACTTGAAGCCAGGAAATATCCTCATTCGCGCGAACGGCGAGCCGGTGGTCACAGATTTCGGGCTCGGAAAAATCCGCGGCGCAGTGGAAGAGCACGCGCTCTCCTTCGACGAGCAGGTGCTCGGCACGGTGGAATACATGGCCCCCGAGCAGGCGAATGCGAGCCGGGAAACCGACGAGCGCGCGGACGTCTATGCGCTCGGTGCGATCCTTTACCAAATGCTCACTGGGCACCGCCCGTTCATTTCCAGCGGCAGCCTTTTCACCGATCTCCAGCGTTTGCCGGTGCATGAGCCCGCTCCTTTGCGCACGCACGCACCGCACCTCGATGCGGATCTGGAAACCATCACGCACAAGGCTTTGCGCAACGATCCTGCCGCGCGCTACCGCAACGCCGCGGCGCTCGGCGAAGATCTGAGCCGGTTCCAGCGCGGCGAGATGATTCTCGCGCGCCCCACGCTCGCGCAATTTCTGCGGAAGGGGATGGGACGACTCACCGGCGGCTGGACCTAGGTCGCCCACACTGCGCCGTAAAATCGGGGCGGCGAGATTCGAACTCGCGACCTCCTGGTCCCAAACCAGGCGCTCTACCAAGCTAAGCTACGCCCCGAGAATTAACGGCATCGTCGCGAAATGACGGCACTCACTTTTCGCGAGGGGCGACTATGGCGTCATCCCGGCAGGCGGCAAGTGATTCCTCAAACCAATTTGGCAGACTCGCTTTTTTGTGAGGGCGTTCATGGTGAGGCCAAATTAGCTGGCGCAGCTTCCTATACCGTTTCGTCCGCTTCGTCTTGTGCTGGCCGAATAACCTGAGCCGTCCGAGGCATCGGCATAGAGCCGGGTGGCAGCTGATACTCGATGTGACCGCATTTGATGCAGAAAGTTCGGGTCTGGCCTGCGCGAGGACCTTCTGTGACAGGTTTCGGCGCGCTCATATTGCCGCGGCAGTGACTGCATTTTACTCCGTGAGAAATCATAGGGGGGAATCTCCAAGTTGAATGTTCGTGGAAAACTGAGTGATCTGGGTGAATCTGACAATATAATTTTCAAACCAGCTTTCCTGCAACTTCCGCGCAAAAAAAACCGCCGGGCTCCTTGCGGAACCCGGCGGTCGTTAATGGTTAGCGGATGCTAGCTAAGCGGCTGCTTAGTAGTCCATGCCGCCCATGCCGCCGCCGCCGCCGTGACCGTGCGGGTCACCGGCCGGGGCCGCCTTGGGCTCGGGCTTCTCGGTGATGATCGCCTCGGTGGTCAGGAGCAGACCGGAGATCGACGCCGCGTGCTGTAGCGCGCTGCGAGTCACTTTGGCGGGGTCAACGACGCCGGCCTTGATGAGGTCTTCGTAGGTGTCGGTAGCCACATTGTAGCCTTCGTTGCCTTTGCGCTTCTTGACTTCGGCGACGATGAGCGCGCCTTCCTGGCCGGCATTGTCGGCGAGGGTGCGGAGCGGGGCTTCGATGGCGCGCTTCACGATCTGGAGACCGATCGCTTCGTCACCTTCGAGCTTGAGGGTGTCGAGCACCTTCTGCGCACGGATGAGGGCGACGCCGCCACCCGGGACGATGCCTTCTTCCACGGCCGCACGGGTGGCGTGGAGGGCGTCTTCGACGCGGGCTTTCTTCTCCTTCATCTCGGTCTCAGTCGAGGCGCCGACATTGATGACGGCGACACCGCCGGCGAGCTTGGCAAGGCGCTCCTGGAGCTTCTCCTTGTCGTAATCGCTGGTCGTTTCCTCGATCTGCCGACGAATCTGCGAAACGCGGCCCTGGATGTCAGCCTGCTTGCCGGCACCTTCGACGATGGTGGTGTTCTCTTTGTCGATGGTGACGCGCTTGGTGCGGCCGAGGTCTTCGAGGGTGATGTTCTCCAGCTTGAGCCCGAGGTCTTCGGTGATGCAGCGGCCACCGGTGAGGATGGCGATGTCTTCCATCATGGCTTTGCGGCGGTCGCCAAAGCCGGGGGCCTTGACGGCTGCGACCTGGATGGTGCCACGGAGCTTGTTCACCACGAGAGTCGCGAGCGCTTCGCCTTCGACGTCTTCAGCGATGATGAGGAGCGGCTTGCCGGTCTTCGCGGTCTTCTCGAGCACGGGGAGCAGATCCTTGAGGGAGCTGATTTTCTTCTCGTGAATGAGGATGTACGGGTTGTCGAGGATCGTCTCCATCGACTCCGCATTGGTCACGAAGTACGGCGAGAGGTAGCCTTTGTCGAACTGCATACCTTCGACGACGTCGAGGCTGGTTTCGATCGACTTGGCTTCTTCCACGGTGATGGTGCCGTCCTTGCCGACCTTGTCCATCGCGTCGGCGATGATCTCGCCGATCGTGGTGTCCCAGTTAGCGGAGACGGTCGCGACCTGCGCGATTTCCGTGCGGTCCTTCACCTTCTTGGAGATGCGAGCGATCTCAGCGACGAGCGCCTCGACAGCCTTGTTGATGCCACGCTGGAGCGAGGTTGGGTTCGCGCCGGCGGTGACGTTCTTGAGACCTTCTTTGTAGATGGCTTCAGCGAGAACGGTCGCGGTGGTGGTGCCGTCGCCGGCGATGTCGCTGGTCTTGCTCGCGACTTCGCGAACGAGCTGCGCACCCATGTTTTCATACGGATCTTCGAGCTCGATTTCCTTGGCCACGGTCACACCGTCTTTGGTGATGGTCGGGCTGCCGAATTTCTTGTCGAGGATGACGTTGCGGCCGGATGGCCCGAGGGTTGCCTTAACCGCTTTCGCGAGTTTTTCGACACCACGCAGGAGACCCTGGCGGGCGGCTTCGTCGAAGAGGAGTTGTTTAGCTGCCATGATAGTTAGTAAGTAGGTAGTTGGTTGTTTAAGCAGGAAAACAGAAAGACAAGAAAGGATGGAGAGACAGTTACCGGCAGTATTTCCTGCCTTTTCCTGTTTTCCTGTTTTCCTGCTTTAATCCGTTTTCCAAGTTTGGTTATCCGATGATGCCGAGGATGTCGTCTTCGCGCATGATGAGGTGGGTTTCGCCGTCGATTTTGACTTCGGTTCCGCCGTATTTGCTAATCAGGACGGTGTCGCCCTTCTTGACGGTGAACTCGATGAGCTTGCCGTCGTCGTCCCGCTTGCCGGTGCCGAGGGCGACCACTTTGCCTTCCTGCGGTTTTTCTTTGTGGGCGTCGGGGATGATGATCCCGCCTTTTTTGACTTCACCGGCCTCGAGAGGCTTGACGAGGACCCGGTCTGCGAGGGGTCGAATGTTGACTGCCATATTGGTAGCTACTTTCTAGTTTATTGGTTGTTGGTTTTGGTTTCTAACGAAACGCCGGGTGTTAGCTTCCGGTCAGGGTTAGCCAACTGGCGGCTAACTTCGGCGAAATCGGTAAAGGGATTGAATAGTTATTCGGCGAGTGGCGCGGTGAACCTTGCCTCGGCGTCGTCGGTGTCGGTCAGCATGGCCTTTCCGCCTTGCATGCGCAGAGCTTCCTCGAGCGTCTTTACCTGCCGCTCAAGCGACGCCACGCGGTCTTCGATGGATTCGGCACGCGAGCCAAATGCGGAGACGAGGAGACAGAGAGTGAGTCCGAAGAGGCGCATAAGGAGCGAGGCGGGTTGCTTACTTCTTCTTGTCCTCGTCCACGACCTCGAACTCGGCATCGACGACATCGCCGTCGGGCTTTTTCGCGGAGCTGGCTTCGGGGTCGCCGGACGCTTGCGCACCGGCTTCAGGACCGGCACCGCCAGCACTGGCGGCGGCGTTCTTGTAGAGGTCTTCACTGACGCTTTGAAACGCAGTTTGGAGAGCGTCGTAGGAAGCCTTAATGGCGTCGATGTCGCTGCCTTTGAGAGCTTCGCGGACAGCCGTGATCTTCGCTTCGATCTCGGTCTTCTTGTCACCCGGGATCTTGTCGCCGAGATCCTTGATCTGCTTCTCGCATTGGTAGGCAAGGTTGTCGGCGTTGTTGCGAATCTCGATGTCTTCCTTGGCCTTCTTGTCTTCCTCGGCGTGGGCTTCGGCGTCGCGCTGCATTTTTTCGACCTCCTCTTTGGTCAGGCCGCTGGAACCGGTGATGGAGATTTTCTGCTCCTTGCCGGTGCCGAGATCTTTGGCGGAGACGTGAAGGATGCCGTTGGCGTCGATGTCGAAGGTGACTTCGATCTGAGGAACGCCGCGCGGTGCTGGCGGGATGCCATCGAGGTGGAAGGTCCCAAGATTCTTGTTGTCGCGGCTGAGCGGGCGTTCACCTTGCAGGACTTTGATTTCCACGCCGGGCTGGCTGTCGCTGTAGGTGGAAAAGATCTGCGATTTGCGGGTCGGGATGGTGGTGTTGCGCGGGATCATCGCCGTGGCGACGCCGCCCGCCGTTTCGATAGCCAGGGTGAGCGGCGTGACGTCGAGCAGGAGCACGTCTTTTACGTCGCCCTTCAGTACGCCGCCCTGGATAGCCGCGCCAATAGCCACGACTTCATCCGGATTGACGCCCTTGTGCGGCTCCTTGCCGACGAGTTTGCGGGCGGTCTCGACGACCCGGGGCATACGGGTCATGCCGCCGACGAGCACGAGCTCGTTCACATCTTTCTCGCTCAGACCAGCGTCTTTGAGACAGGCCTTCACCGGGCCGATGGTGCGCTCGAAAAGCTTGTCGGTGAGCTGTTCCAGCTTCGAGCGGGTGAGCTTTTTCTGGATGTGCTTCGGACCGGTCTGATCGGCGGTGACAAAAGGCAGATTGATCTCGTATTCCTGCGAACTGGAGAGCGCGATCTTGGCCTTCTCGGCCTCTTCCTTGATGCGCTGGACGGCGTCAGGCTGCTTCGTCAGGTCGATGCCGGACTCACTTTTGAACTCCGCGAAAATCCAATCCATCACCGCGTTATCCCAGTCGTCGCCGCCGAGATGGGTGTCGCCGTTCGTGGCTTTCACCTCGAAAACGCCGTCGCCGATTTCCAGCACCGAGATGTCGAATGTGCCCCCGCCGAGATCATAGACGGCGATCTTTTCATCAGCCTTCTTATCGAGGCCGTAAGCGAGAGACGCGGCCGTCGGTTCGTTGACGATGCGGAGCACCTCAAGGCCCGCGATTTTGCCGGCGTCCTTGGTCGCAGTGCGTTGCGAGTCGTTGAAATACGCGGGCACCGTGATGACTGCCTGGGTAATGGTCTCACCGAGCTTCGCTTCCGCGTCGGACTTGAGTTTCGCGAGGATCATCGCGCTGATTTCTGGCGGCGAGTAGGTCTTCGTTTCGCCGTTCACCGTCACGGAAATATGGGCGTCGCCGTTCGCCGCCTTCACCACTTTGTAGGGCACGCGATGGAGTTCGTTTTGCACTTCGTCGAACTTCCGTCCCATGAACCGCTTCACTGAAAAAATCGTGTTCGTCGGATTCGTCACGGCCTGCCGTTTCGCGGCTTGGCCGACCACCCGCTCGCCAGCCTTGGTGAAAGCCACAACGCTTGGCGTGGTCCGCGCGCCTTCTGAATTTTCAAGGACGATAGGCTCGCCACCATCCATGACGGACATGCAAGAATTGGTGGTGCCGAGATCGATGCCGAGAATTTTAGCCATAGTGTGTAAGTGGATTGAGTGCGGGAAAAAGAAGTGCGGGCCGAGCCGAATAGCACGGGTTGGACCGGGGAACCCGGATAAATCTAAACCATTACAGTTAAGTATGTTGGGACTTTTTTTCCGAAGCGTGAAACTGGGACATGTCGCAGCGCGTGTCGCACCTTGCTGGATCGTGTGTGACAAGCAGGCGCGGTGAAGATCCTCTAGTGTCGTTGACGCGGCGCGCCCGGGCTTCCTGAACATCTCACTTGCCGCGGAGCATTTTCGCGGCACTATTCCGCTCCCGCCGAATCCCGGGTGCTGCTCGCAGCCCTCTCGAGATAACGTGAGGCGAAAAGGATGGGTGGCAGAGTGGTCGATTGCGCACGCCTGGAAAGCGTGTTTACCGCAAGGTAACGGGGGTTCGAATCCCCCCCCATCCGCGCCTCTGTATGGGAGCAAATACAGGAGGCTTTTGCCGCATCCAAAAAGTCCTACCGTTGGGCGTTCAGAGCATCTCCGTTAAAAACATTTGCTTCGCCTGGCTCCTTTGCGGTTTTCCGCTCGTGGTGTGGGGAAGCGAGTTTCGAGGGACAAAGCGGACGTAAGTGGGGATAACTCCTGTTTTCGTGGTGACGTGCCGATGCACGCGGTCCAAGAGTTCCTTCCGCTCTGGATCCGAGCTGCGCGGCTCTTCGCACAGGACGCAAAGTCCTTCAGTGCCAGTCTCGGCTTGCTCCACTCCGAAGGCGACGACGCGGCCCAGCGATACTTCAGCCGCGGCCAGCTCGAAGTCTGTGGGCCGCCATTTCTGACCGCGGATGATGATCAGATCTTTGTGCCGTCCGGTAACGAAGAGCTTTCCGTTTCGGAGGTATCCAAGGTCGCCAGTATTCAGCCAGCCATCCCGTAGGATCGAAGCGGAGGGGGACTCGGCGGGGCAGTAGCCCTGCATCACCGACGGCCCCGCGACCCAGATATGTCCGATGGCACCTTCCGGTTGGAGCGCTCCGGTTTCCGTTCTCACTTCCACCCCGGACCCTTCCACTGGAGCGCCGCAGTTGGTAATGCGCAGGCCCTTTCGTTCGTCCGCCGTGGCCTGCGGTTCCGCAAAGCCATTGGCCAGCGCAGTGCGGTCAATCCATTCCGAAGACAACGGTTCGCCAAGGGCGTGCATCGTGACCGCCAGGGAAGCCTCGGCGAGTCCATAGCATGGGACGAAGCTGTGAGGTGGAAAACCGCAGGATCGGAATTTTTCGGAAAAACCTTCCAGCGTCTCCTGCGAGACAGGCTCCGAGCCACAAAGGGCCTTGTTCCAAGTGGAGAGGTTCAGGCCGGCGAGATCCTCATCCCGCACCCGCTTGGTCATGAGCGCATAGGCGAACGTCGGGTTTCCTGAGGCGGTTCCGCCATGGGTGCTAATGGCTTTCAGAAAGGAGAGCGGATTCCGCAAGAAGCGGTAGGGCGACATCAGGACTCCGGTGAATTGCCAATAGGCGGTCAGCAAAAAACAGCCAATCAGCCCCATGTCATGGAAGAGAGGTAGCCAGCCGACCAGCACGTCGCGTTCGGTGAAGCGCAAGGCGCGTCCGATCTGCTCGAGATTGGAAAGGAGATTAGAATGCGTGAGCGCCACGCATTTTGGAGTGCCCGTGGAGCCGGAGGTGGCCTGGATGTAGGCGAGATCAGACGCGAGTACGGTGACGGGCTTCCATTCCTTTTCATCACCTGAAGCCAAGCCTTCCACGGCATGGCCCTGCACGGTGGGGAGAGACGGGAGCCAGGCGGTGAGATTCTCCCCGCGGGCGATCAGCCGCTGGGCACCAATTCGTTCCGCGACCTTTTGGATTCGTTCCACGCCATCCGTGGCTACGCCGAGCGTGGGCGGAGGCAGTACGCAGGGCACCGCGCCGCACAGAACGGCACCATAAAAAGCCGCGGCAAAATCGCGGCTTGTCGGCAGGATAACGATAACCCGCTCGCCTTTCCGCAATCCCTGCTTCTGCAGCCAGGCGGCGGCCTGCCTCGCCTCCAAAGCCAGTACGCAGAAAGGAACCAACGGACTTTCTCCCGTGTCCACAAACCGATAGCCCGCGTGTTTCCCCGCCTGGTCAGCAACCGCGGCGAGCATCTCGCTCAGGCTTTTGTACCGGTGCATTCGTTAGCGATTGAGGGTGCGCTCGATGATTTGGATGACGTCGCCGACCGTTCGGAGGTCGGCGATGTTCGCGTCGCCAATGTCGATGTCGAACTGCGTTTCGAGCGCCACGATCAGGTCCATGCTGCGGACGGAATCCAAGCCGTATTCGATCAAGTTGGTCTCCTCTTTCACATCGTTTACGGGGACGGCACAGGTCTGCGCCACCTGTTCTTTTACGATTGAGCTGACGTTGATTGCGTTCACGTGGTCACTTTCAAAGTTTGC
Source organism: Chthoniobacter sp. (assembly GCA_031390545.1). Taxonomy (GTDB): domain Bacteria; phylum Verrucomicrobiota; class Verrucomicrobiia; order Chthoniobacterales; family Chthoniobacteraceae; genus Chthoniobacter. The sequence continues at coordinate 181,143 of JANMTP010000021.1, forward strand.
GGTTAATCGGCTTCCAGCGGTGCCGGCAAGTGTTGTTTCCGAGCTTCCGAGAAGAGCGCCGCGAGCCGACTTTCCACGGCTTCCAGTTTTCCGAATACGACGGCGCCAGCTTGCAAACTGGCCGCACGCACGGCCGCTGCTGACTTCAATCCGAACCAGCTGAAAGCAAAGTGGTAAGGCTGATCTATCTCTCCTGCGGAGTCATCCACAGCGCGCATGCCCAATGCGCTTCTCCGCGTCCTGTCGCAGAATTCCACTAGCGACACCCAGGTCTCGATCAGCGCGAAGGCATGGCCGGCGGCGAATCGCAGTCCCTGATCACCGTCCCAACGACCCTGCCTCCGGCATTCCCGGGTGAAGGCGAAGAGCTCTTCACAAAGCGCGGCGATTGGTTCCAGTGGCATCGCTCCCGGGATCTGGTCGAGCTGACGCAGATAATCCGGCACGGGAACCAGGACGGCGGACCGGCGCTCGCGCAGCATGCGGATCAGATTGCGCGGCGGCTGCGAGAAGATCGCTCTCGCTGGCCCGAGTAGATCCGTCGAAGAAGAGGGAAGAACGGCCGCTTGGGTCAGACGCCATTGCAGTTGATCGAGCATTAGGTGCGAAGTCCCATCAAAGATTCCGTAGAGAAGCACGTCGCCGATGAGCGCTGTATAGGGTTGCTCCCTGAGCAACGCATACCCGCCGTGGATCAGGCGCCCCTCCACGACCAGTTCTTCCGCCAGCAGGCAGCAGGCATACTTCGCCGCGCCCGTGTAGTGCGCCGCACCCACGCCGCAGGCGTTTGTCATCGCCGTCGCTTTGAGGCTCATGCTTGCGATCAGCAGATCGAGCGCTTTGATGCGCAAAACGCCCTCGGCGATTGCGCCCAGCCGGGCAATCGGCTGCCCGTAAATGTTTCTTTCGTTGGCTCGCTGCTCGGCCAGGGACGCCGCGCGCGACGCGCACCCCGAGGCCAGCGCCCCAATGCCGCCGCGGGAGATCATCAAGGTTTTCTGGACGAGCGAAAACCCTGCGCCTTCCTCTCCCAGGCGATTCGCCATCGGCACCACCGTTCCGGAAAACTGCACGCCCGAGATGTCGGCTGCGGGAGCAGGCAGCGTTTTCCAGCGAGGCAGCGGCTCGATGGACGCGTCGCGTTCCACCATCAGCATGGAGAAATCTTTGCGCGCTTTGAGCAGCTCGTTCGCGTCCGAGGGTGGGCGGCCACTGGTGCGGACGAAGGTGATGAGCAACTCGTGATAGGTCGCCCCGTTGATGAGGTATTTTTCACCGTTCACCCGGTAGTGGGTTCGGTGCTCGGTTCCGGCCAGGAATCCGGCATCCGGCGACCAGCTGCCCGCTTCCGCGGAAACCTGATTGCGCAGCAGATTGGAACCGTTGCCGCGCTCAGTGAGCAGGAGCGACGAGTATGCACCAGCTTCCACCCGATCAAACGCCCACGCCAACTGCGCTTCCGTGGCTTCGTGATAGAGCGGCAGCAGAGCCAGTCCATTGACCCCGACGGTGATCGCAAGGCTCCCGCTGGCCTGCGCCGTCAGCGTCGCCAAGGCCGCCAGATGCACGATCGTGGGCCCTAGTCCAGCGTCCCCCCGTCCGGTGAACAGCCGGCTCAGTCCTAGGCGATGCAATTCCTTGCGGATCTCCTGGGGATACTCGCCAGTGGCATCCAACTCGTGAAGCTGTTCGCGGGTCCTTGGCTCCGCCAAAAACGCCGCGACGCTCTGCAGCACCTCATGCTCAAAGACCGGCCAGGGAGCAAGTTTACGCCAGACGGTCACAGCTCAGCGCGAGTTCATGAAGTAAGTGCAGCACCGGAATAGTGGTGGGATTGGGCAAAATTTCGAGAGGCCGCATGACCTGGCAGGAGGGTGGCAATGACGTGCGCAACGTGCAAGGCGCCATCATGCACATCCTCGGCTATCCCCGACCGCGAGCGCTCAATTTTGATCGGGCGCCTTGTTGCATTCTGGTCAAAGTGCCGTTGAGATAGGTCCGTGCTGCGGCTGGCTGGCGATGGCTGCGGACATAGTTTTCGGTTCCCCCATGAAACTGCGCATCCGCACAAAGTTCCTCGGCATCCTGTTGTTGGCGGCGGTGCTGCCGTTGGGGTTGGCGCTAGTTATCGCGGAGACGCTGGGGTATCGCTACTACCAGCGGGCGCAGGGCAGACTTTTGCAAAGCCGGGCCGAGGATCTCGCGCACAGCCTCAGCCTCGTGGTCAGCGCACAACTCGCCAGCCTCGATGACTGGGTGGCGCTTTCCGAAATTCCGGCCCGGGTAGCGGCGGCCGGGGCAGCCAATCCGCGGTTGGACGACGTGGGATTCCGCCAGCATATCGCAACGACCGAGGAGGCCTGGCCTGGGCTTACGGCGGATGCGGAACCGGTGCGCGGTTTTTTACAGAATGAGATCGCTGGCGGGTTGCGCGCGTTTCAGACGATGCATCCGCTTTTCGTCGAGCTGCTGGTTACGGATGCCCGCGGACAGCTCGTGGCCGCCACGAGCAAGACCTCAGATTTCTGGCAGGCCGATGAGGCGTGGTGGCAGCGCGCCTTCAAGCAGCGCTGGCGCCACGTTTACGTCGAGGGCATTCACTACGATGAAAGTGCGCGCGTCTATTCCGTGGACGTGGCGGTCCCGATACGTGATTGGCGGAAACCTGAAGCCCCGCCGGTGGGCGTGATCAAAGGCGTGATCAACGCTTCCCCGTTGCTTTCCTCGACCGCGCCCACGCGGTCCGGCGATGCGGCGGGACATCAGGTCGTGCTCACGGACGGACGCATCCTGGCGCAACTCACCGGTCCCAGTATCGAACCGCTAAGACACCGCCTGCCTGCGGCCACCGTGGCTAAGCTTCAGCAGAAGCGCACCGGCTGGCTCCTCGGATCACTGAACGACGGGACGCTGGCCCTGGCTGGTTTCGCACCACTTCGATTGAACGATGCTCTTGGGGACGACTTGGGAGTCACGGGCCTTACTCCGATGAAAGTGCTGGTTTTCAACTCCGCCGAAATCGTTTTCTCTCCCGCGCGACGGCAGGTGTGGCTCGTCGGCGGCGTGGGCACGTTGCTGATTCTAGCTTCGGCGTTCCTTGGCTACTGGCTCGCCGGGAAAAAGATCATTGCTCCACTCGAGGCGCTGCGCACGGCGGCCCGCGCGGTGGGGGCCACGGCGAAGCTTGGGGATACCGCCCCCGAGCTGCGACTGCTGCCTGCCTTGGAGCCGATCCGGCGCATTCGCACGGGTGATGAATTGCAGGATCTGGCTCACGAGTTTGAATACATGGCCGGGCGTGTCCTAACCTACTCAGAGCGCCTCGAAACCGACTTGGCGGCGAAGACGGCGGCCATCGACGCTGACCTCCAAATGGCCCGCGAATTCCAGCAGGCGCTCATGCCCCGGGCCTATCCGAAGGTGCCCAGCGGGGCACTCGGGGCGAAAGTCGGCCTGGAGTTTCACCACGTTTATCGGCCTGCGAGTTCCGTCGGCGGCGACTTTTTCGACGTGCTGAAACTCTCCGATCATCGCGCGGGAATATTCATCGCCGACGTCATGGGCCACGGCGCGCGCTCGGCGCTCGTCACGGCCATTCTTCGTGCGTTGCTGCAAAATCTCGCTGGCACCACGGCCGATCCGGCGCAGTTCCTCGCGCGACTGAACGAACATTTCCATGAGATCGTGCGCGCGAGCGATGAGACGATCTTTGTTTCGGCGTTTTACATCGTCATCGACACGGCCACGGCCACGGCCAGTTATGCTTCGGCCGGGCATCCTTCGCCCTTTGTGGCCGACCGCGTGCGCGGCACCGTCACGCCGCTTTTCGATAACCTTCGCGCAAACCCGGCGCTCGGCCTTTTCCCGCGCGCGGCCTATGACCAGTGGACGCGGCTGATTCAAGCGGGCGACATTTTCCTGCTTTTCACCGACGGCGTACACGACGCCTACAACGGCGCCGGCGAGGAGTTTGGCCTCGACCGGTTGCGGGCTCTCATCGCCAGGCAGCTCGCGAGGCCGAGCCGTGAACTGAGCCAGACGGTGGTCGATGCCGTGCTCGCTTTTATCCGGCCTGCGACTCCGGCAGACGATATCTGCCTTGTGACCGTGGAAGTCACCCCCGCGCCCGCGCGAGTCGCGTCGCTACCAACGCCGATATCCAAGGCGGAGTAGGCCAGTTTCCTTCAGCCTTGCGCGGCGGTCGGAACGGATTTCGGAAGGTGTTCAGTGCAGTATTCGTGACCGTCTTTAGCGACGCGGAACTCCAGTTCGGGGGCGCTGTTTTCCGTCCTTCCGCAGACCTCGCAGCGGTGCAATGCAAAGTCCTCCGGCAACGCCGCCGCTTTGTCAAAACGCTGGCGCCGAGAGGCGACCTCACGGCGCGTCCGGGCTTCCTGCCAGATTTCTCGGCCGAAAAAGAGGAAGTAGCTGGCGAGCGAGGCCAGTAGTGCGCCGCGAAAGGAATTGCCGGCGAAGGTGAACTGAAAAGCCAGCCACGCGGCACTGAACCACGCCACCCATTTCACTTTCACCGCGAGGACAAAATAAAGGCTGATTTCCTGATCCGGATAAAAGCGAGCAAAGGCGAAAAAGAGCACCTGCGTGAACATGAACTGCGAGTAGCTCGCGCCGAAGAGGAACGCGGCGACGGTGATGCCCAGCATAGTCACGAGGCAAAAAAGATTTAGTCGAAAGGCGCCCCAGGCCGACTCCAGGCCATTGCCCATCCAAATCATGAAAAGGACGAAAAAAGCTGCGTTGAGCCATTCAGGAAAAGGCAGCAGCGAAAAGATATTCGGCACCAGCACGTAGGTGACAAGCCGCCACACCTGACCCTGCATCACGAGTTGCGGATCGAGCGCCAGCAGGGTGAAAAACTGCGGGTTCACCTTGTAGAGGATGAAGCTCATCGCGCAGAGCAGCGCGATCCCGTGGAGCAGATGGGTGATGGCGAGATGGCCGAAGCGGGCTTCGGCGCGGTCGATCCACTTCATGGTTTTTTCAAAGCGAGCCGGGACTCTGGACGTGTCTCTTTGAATTGCAATCGGCGAATTGAACGCATGTCGCCGCACCCCGCATTGACACGCTGCCGCCAAATTCTACGCTCAGTCTTCCGTGTCCGCCGATACCGCTCTCAAACAAACGCCGCTGCACGCCGAGCACATCCGTCTCGGCGCAAAGATGGTGGATTTTGGCGGCTGGTCCATGCCCGTGCAATACACCGGAATCATCGACGAACACCACGCCGTGCGGGGCAATCTGGGCGTGTTTGACATCTCGCACATGGGCCAGTTTTTTGCCGAAGGCGAGGGTGCCGCGGCGTGGCTAAACCGGTTGCTGACTAACAACGTGGACCGACTCGCGGTGGGGGAGTGCCAATACACTTTTCTGCTCAACGAGGACGGCGGGGTGATCGATGACCTGATCCTCTATCGCATCGCCGACGCGCGCTATCTGCTGGTCGTGAATGCCTCGAAGATCGACGAGGATTTTGCCTGGATGGATGCGCATCGCGAGGCGGGTGTGAGCTTGGAAAACCAGAGCGTCCGGTACGCTGGTTTCGCGGTGCAGGGGCCCAAATCGGCGCAGCTTTTCGATGCATTTTTTAGCGGCCAATACTCGCGGCCTGCCCGCAATGAAATCCTTGCGGTAGAGATCGACGGCCTCACTTACTTCATCGCCCGCACGGGTTACACCGGCGAGGACGGCTTCGAAGTTTTTTGCCCGGCGGAGCGGGCTGTAAAATCGTGGACCGACATCCTGCGCAAAGGCGCGGAATTTTCCATCAAGCCCTGCGGCTTGGGCGCCCGCGACACCCTGCGTTTGGAGATGTGCTATCCCCTGAACGGCTCCGACCTCGCCGCGGACACGACCCCGCTCGAAGCAGGCCTTGGCATCTTCGTCGATTTGCAAAAGCCCGAGTTCATTGGTCGCGCGAAGCTGACTGAGCAAAAGCGGAGCGGCGTAAAAAGGCGACTCGTCCCTTTCAGGATGACTGGCCCGTGCCCGCCGCCGCGCTCGCATTACGCGATTTTCAAAGGTGACCAAAAGATCGCGGAGACGAGCAGCGGATCGCTTTCGCCAACGCTGAAAACGGGCATCGGCATGGCCTACATCCCGACCGAGTTTGCGCGGATCAATGAGCAGATCGAAATCGAAATCCGGGGAAAGCGCTTTCCCGCGATCATTGAGAAAAAGCCGCTGCATCGGTCCGCTCCTTCCGTCAACTGACCGGGCTTCACCCATTTCCACACGCTATGAACGTACCTGACGACCTCCACTACGCCCCGACCCACGAATGGCTCCGCCTCGACGGCAGCAGCGGCACGGTTGGCATCACCGACCATGCGCAGGCGGAGCTGACGGACGTTGTTTACGTGGAGCTGCCTAAGGTCGGCGCGGAGGCGAATGCTGGACAGCAGATTTGTGTCGTCGAGTCCGTGAAAGCGGCGAGTGATATTTACGCGCCGGTGTCCGGCACGGTGGTCGCCGTCAACGATGCGCTCACCGCCAACCCCGCTTTGCTCAACACCGATCCCTTTGGCGAGGGATGGATCTTTAAAATCAAGGTCGAGGCCGGAGAAGACATCGAGCACCTCAAAACGCCCGCGCAGTATCGCGAGCAACTCGGTGCTGCTGACCCGGGCGGAGAAGTCTGACCGGGGTAACAGGAGATTTTTGGCCACGGATGGACACGGATGAAACGCGGGCTGGACTCTTAAATCCGTGTCTGTCCGTGTTCATCCGTGGCTCAATACCGAACCGCGATTCACTGTCAGCCACAAGTTTATGAAAGCTTTGCTTGCCGCCCTTTTTCTCACTACCGCGCTGCTCCGCGCCGACCTAGTCATCGTCCAGAAAGTCGAGGGCAGCGGACAGTCCGGCGAGCAGACCATCCGCATCCATGGCGATAAGGCGCGCACGGATCTCGCGCAGCAAATCAGCATGATCACCGATGGCGCGACCGGCGACATCGTCACCCTGATGCACGCGCAGAAGACCTACTTGAAAGTCCCCGCGGCCCAAACCCGCGCGATGATGGAGCAGATGCAAAAACGCCAGCCTGCCGGCGGCGAGCCGCCCAAACTCACGCCCACCGGCAAGAAAGAAAAAGTCGGCGCCTTTGACTGCGAAATCTTCACCACCAGCTTTGGCGGCGTCAACGTCACCTACTGGATCGCCAAAGACTTCCCAAATTTCCCCGCCATCCTCGCCCAAATGGAAAAACTGCAATCGGGCAGCATTTCGGCGATGACCAAAAACATGATGCCCGCGCTGAAGGATTTTCCCGGCATGCAGCTCAAAACCGAGATGGATCTCGGCGGTAAGAAAGTCAGCACCACGATCCTCTCCGTGAAAGACGATGCGGTTGATCCCGTGACCTTCGTCGTCCCTCCCGGCTACAAGGAAGCCAGCGCCCCCGCGCTGAATATGGGGCCGAAGTAGGCGACACTCCTCCGTAGGCGGGGCAGTAAGCAGACCGGAATTCACTTTTCCATGGTTTCAAACCCGCCCCCGCTGCCCCGGAAAAGGTCCCTGGCGGCCACTTTACTCAAGGTCTGGCTCTTCTTCGTCCTGCTCGGCCCCGCGCTGGTTGTTGGCTTCTACCAAGTAGAAAAAATCCGCGGACGCGCGGCGTGGCAGGCTTACGAGAAGGAGGCGAAAGCGCGCGGCGTGAAGCTCGCCTTGGCCGACTACATCCCGCCGCAAATCCCCGACGCCGAGAACTTCGCCAGCATCACGATCTTCGACGACGCCTTCCGCGCATCCGACGCGAAGCAGGACGTGCCAGATCCTTTCAAACTGCCAGCGGATAAAGACGGTAAAATGCCCACCTTCGCCGACCCAGTGAAGCAGGAGCGCGTTGACCTCGCCGCGTGGCAACGGCACTTCGTCGAAACCAAACTCCTTCCCGCCGCGAGCGAGAACGCGGCGGCGGACGTGCTCCGGGCGCTTGAAAAATACGCCGACCCGCTTGCCGAATTTAAAGGAGCCAGCTCCCGCCCGCACTGCCGATTTCCGGTAAAGTGGGAGGACTTTACATTCGCCGCGCTTCCGCAGTGGCCGCTGGTCCTAAGTGCCGTGAAAATTTATGCGCTGCGGGCCTCCGCGCATCTCGCGCTAGGCGACAGCACCGCGGCCGGCGACGACGTTCAAGCCGGCTTGCACCTTGTGACCGTGACCCGCGAAGAGCCGTCGCTCATCGCGGGGCTGGTGCGCATCTCGTGCGCTAGGATTCTCGAAAACGCCGTCTGGGACGGTCTGGCGGGCCATGCCTGGGCGGACCCTGAACTCCAGAAAATCGCGACGGGCCTTGCTCAACTGGATTGGCTGAGCGCCTATCTTTTTGCCTTGGGCATCGAACGCGGCGGGACGAACTCGGCTATGGATAACGTCATTGAAGGCCGGCGTCTCCTCGCGCATGTCGTGCGCGTGGCACAAGGGTCTAGTCCAGACAAGGCGTCGGCAGACGAATGGACTCTCTGGCTCTATCCGACCGGCTGGCACTATCGCAGCAAACTGCGCTCGAACCGGCATTTCGATGAGATGCTCACGCGTTTCGATCCCGCGCAGCGGCGCTGGTTCAGCGGACGTGCAGTTCCTTCGTCGCCCGAGCACATCAAGGACATGCCCACAAAGATCCGGCACCTGCTGTTCATGCTCTCGGCCCCCCATTTCGAGGAAGCGCACCAGAGATTCGTGCAAACCGCCACCTTCACCGATCACACCGGCCTCGCCTGCGCGCTGGAGCGCTTCCAGCTGGCCCGCGGAGCCTTTCCCCATGCGCTCTCCGAACTGGCGCCAGAATTCATGTTCGCCATCCCCGCCGAGATCGTGAACGGCGAACCCTACTGCTATCGCCGAGCCGACGATGGCAGCTTTGTCCTCTACTCCGTCGGCACCGACCTGCACGACGATGGCGGCATCATTGACCCGAAGGTAAGCGCTGCAAAACAACAGGATTGGGTTTGGCGTTATCCCCAATAGCAATTGCGGACCCGGGGATCCCATCTTGCACTTCCATAGACAAATTCCGCCTCGCCCGCGTCTTTCCCTTAAACCGGAAATGCCCCCCGACCTCGAGCAGCTTTACGACGACCACGCTTCGGCGCTGTTCGCCTTTCTGCTGAACGTTACGCGGAGTGAGGCCGATACGCGGGATGCTTTGCAGGAGGTTTTTCTGAAAATTGCCACGCGTCCCGGGCTGCTGGATGGGGTTAACGCACCGCGCTCGTTTCTGTTTCGGCTGGCGCATCGGCAGGCGATCGACGGCTATCGTCGCCGAGCCAGTCACGAACAAGCGCTGACCCGCGCCGCGGCCGAGTTGACTCAGCTTTTTGCGCCGGGCGCCGATCCTGATGAAGATAATTTCCGCGAAGCCGTCGCGTGCGCCCTCGCCGGATTGCCGGAGGAGCAGCGTGCAGTCGTGCATCTCAAGCTCTGGGAGCAAATGACCTTCGCGGAAATTGCCGACACTCTCGGCATCCCGGCGAATACCGCGGCGAGCCGCTATCGCTACGCCATAGACAAACTCCAGGCGCACCTGCGTCCTCTTTACGAAGAACTCCGATGAACGACTTCGAGCAAAAACTTGCCCGCCAAAACTTTCGGCAGCCGCCAGCTGAGCTGCGGGCGAAAATCTTGCGCGTGTGCGAAAGCGCGGCCCTGGCAACGGTGCCAGCGGGGAGTTGGCGGGAGTGGCTCTGGCCTTCGCCGCGGGCCTGGGCGGCACTTGCGGCACTTTGGGCGCTTTTCGCGGCGGATCAGTTTTTGGTGACCGAGCCGAGTCCGCGGCGGCCGGCGTTGCAGGCGGTCGTTCCCGACCATTCTGGCCCCGGTCCGTTGCTGACTTTCCACAACTCCCATGACCTCCTCCGCACTCTCGAACTCCCCAACTGATCCCGTCGGTCGCCCTGCGCGGAAACCGTTTTGGATGCGCGCGCTTCGCGTCCTGCTTTTTCTCGCAATCGCGCTGGTCACGCTGCTGGTTGCTTTTCTGACCGTGGAGAAGTACCGCGGGCGCGCCGCTTGGCGGGCTTACGAAACCGGGGCGAAAGCACGGGGCGTGAAGCTGGAGTTTGCGGAGTTCATTCCACCGGTGGTGCCGGACGCGCAGAACTTCGCCAGCATCCCGATTTTCGACGCGGTGTTTCAAGCGGCCGAGGCGAAGCAGCCGCACCCCACCCCTTTTCTGCTGCCGGAATCGCAGACCAGTCCGCGACCCAAGTTCGATGACCCCGTCCGCCAGCAGCGGATCGACCTAGCGGCGTGGCGGAAGTATTTTGTGGAGCACAAACTCCTTGCGGCCGAGACGGGCGACACCGCCGCGGATGTGTTGAAAGTGCTGGAGAACTTTGCCGCGCCGCTCGCGCAACTGCGCGAGGCTGGCACCCGCCCGCATTGCCGGTTCCCGGTGCGTTGGGAGAGGGCATTTAACGCCGAGTTGCCACATCTCGCTCAACTGATGAGCGCCTCGCGCCTGCTGGCGCTCAGCGTTTCCGCCCACCTCGCGCGTGGCGAAAGTGCCGCCGCCTATGAGGCTTTCCGCGATGGCCTGCGCCTGTCCACGGTCACGCAAAGCGAGCCGACGCTGATTGCCGGGTTGGTGCGCCTGGCGATGGTGGGGCACTTGGAGAGTGCGGTGTGGGGCGGGCTCGCCGGCCGGCAGTGGGCGGAGCCTGAGCTACGGAAGATCGAGGCAGATTTCGCCGGACTCGATTGGCTGAAGGATTATGTCTTCGCTTTGAATAGCGAGCGAGGCGCCGGCAATTTGATTACTGATCTGGTGATCAAAGATCCGGGTCAGCTCGACGGGGTGTTTCAAAATAATGCGGACCTCGGCAAGTATGGATTCCGAGCGTTCCCAGCCGGCTGGTTTTACCAAAACAAGGTGCGTTTGAATCGTTTCTTCGATGCGATGTTGGCCCGGGTCGATGTAGAGAAACGCCGCTACCGCGGCGGGCATTCCCCGGCCTCGGCGCTCGAAGATCTCAGCAGCCTGCCAAAGCGGATCTACTACAGCTTTTTCGCCGTCGTCGCCCCGGCGGTGGAGAATGTGGAAAGGACCTACGTCCGCGCGGCAACGGTCTCCGACCAAGTCCGCCTCGCGTGCGCGCTGGAGCGGTTCCGTCTCGCTCGTGGGACTTTTCCCCAGACCCTTTCCGAACTGACTCCCGCGTTTATCGCCGCCGTGCCGGCCGAGGTTGTCAGTGGCGAACCATACCGCTACCAGCGCACCGACGACGGCAGCTTCATCCTCCACTCCGTAGGGCTCGACCTACGCGACGATGGCGGCGTCATCGAACCGAAAAAGAGCGCCAAAGAGCAGGCTGACTGGGTCTGGCGTTATCCGAAAAAGTGACCCCCGGCAGTCCACCGCAGGCCGAGGCTTGGCGGCGGGTGGCAGGTCGCTAGGCTCTTGTGATGCACCGCCTTTCCGCCTGGTTCCGCGCGCATCCGCTGACGACGATCTTTCTCGGGATCATCGGCTTTGCCGTGGGCGTGCATCTTTTCGCGAACTGGCGCGCGGAGGTCCGCTGGCAGCGCTACGCCGCCGAGGCGCGGGCCCGCGGGGTGAAGCTGACACTGACCGAATTCGCTCCGCCGGAAATCCCCGACGCGGAAAACTTCGCCGCACTGCCGATGTTCCGGGCGATCTTTGCGGGCGGCGTGCAGCGGCCGATGGAGTTGCCGCAGGTGAATGGGAAACGGCCCGGATTTGGCGATGCGGTGAAGGGTGAGCGGATCGACTGGAAAGCGTGGCAGACGTATTGCAAAGACGCGGGATGGATCACCGAGACCACGGATTCACCGCCGCGCGATGTGCTGCGTGGGCTGGAGCACTACGCGCCGCAGTTTGGCGGGAATGGCCGCAGCGCCCGCGAACGAACTTTGAACTGGATTTGGGGAAGGGGTTCGCGCTGGCCCTGCCGCATTTAGGCACGTTCACGGATGCCGGAAAACTGTTCACGTTGCGGATGCGCACGCATCTGGTTCTTCATGATTCGCCGGCGGCTTACGCGGATTTTCAAGATGGTCTTCAGGCTTATCGGGCCCTTTTGGGAGAACCCACCTTAATTGCCGGGTTGGTTCGGATTTCGGCACTAAATCCCCTGCTAAACGCAGTGGGCGATGGACTTAATACTCATGCCTGGGAGGATGCGGAACTGATACGGATTGATCAGAATTTGGCAAAGCTGGCGGTGTGGCAGGACTTCAAATTGGCTTTTGAGTCGGAGCACGCGGGAGCCAATTGGATGTATGAGTTGCTTATTAAAACCTCCCCGTGGAAACGGGGCGGGCTTTTCTCCGGGGGACCTGGAGTATGGGGAGGCTCCGAGATGACGTTTCTCTTTCTGCTCCCGCAACGCGTCTATCGCGATAATCAGCTCCAAGGGAATCGCTACTTTGATGAAATGGTGAGCCGAGTGAATGCCGACAGCACCCGCTACGATCCTGACCTGCCCGCCCCGTCGGACCCGTCACAAATGACTGGTTGGCTCGATCAGTATTATTTTTTCCTTAACCGGATGTCGCTGGGTGTTTTTTCCGCCGTAATCGACCGATACGTCGTGCTGCAAACCCAGCTTGACGAGACACGCGTGGCCATCGCTCTAGAGCGCTACAGGTTGGCGCGGGGCGGCTTCCCGGAGATGCTCGCCGAGCTGGTACCGGAGTTCCTCCCGGCGGTGCCGGTGGATACTTACTCCAAGATGCCGCTGATCTATCGCCGCAAGGAAGGCGGGACTTTTCTCCTCTACGGCGTGGGGAAAAACCGTACGGATGATGGTGGGGTGATCGACCCAAAGCTCGGGGAGCGGAAGCAGCTCGATGACGTGTGGCTGTATGCGCCGCCGCCGGCGCTGTAGGGGAAGCTGGCAGCCTCCCCGACAGCGCGTCCCCGCCGCCGGCGGATCGCACCCGTCTTGACGCCCCGCGCGGGCTCGGGGAAGGTGCGCGCCCGTTTCGGAGCACTCCGTTCATCCACCATCCAGCTATCCATGCCCACGCCCCGCATCCTCTCCGGCATCAAGCCGACCGGCCAGCCGCACATCGGCAATTACTTTGGGATGATGCGCCCGGCGATCGAGTGGCAGGAGCGGGGGGAGGCGTTTTACTTCATTGCGGACTACCACGCGCTGACGACGGTTTTCGATCCGGGGAAGCTGCGGGAGTATGTTCGCGGGGTGGCGCTGGATTTTCTGGCCTGCGGCTTGGACCCGGCGAAGGCGGTGCTTTTCCGCCAGAGCGACGTGCCGCAGCACACGGAGCTGGCGTGGTTGCTGAGCTGCCAGACGCCGATGCCGATGCTGGAGAATTGCCATGCCTACAAGGATCACGTGGCGAAGGAGAAGACGCCGTCGCACGGGCTTTTCGCCTATCCGGTGCTGATGGCGGCGGATATTCTGATTTACGATTCAAACGTCGTGCCGGTAGGCCGCGACCAGAAGCAGCACGTCGAGGTGACGCGCGATCTGGCGCACAAGATGAACGCGCTCTACGGCCCGATCTTTACCGTGCCGGAGGCGAGCATTTTGCCGAGTATGCAGACCATCCCCGGGCTGGACGGGCAGAAGATGAGCAAGAGCTACGGGAACACGATCGAGCTGTTCCCCGAGGAAAAGGCCCTGCGGAAGAAGATCATGGGCATCGTTACCGACTCGACGCCCGTGGAAGAGCCGAAGGATCCGGCCAGCTCGCCGATCGTGGCGCTGTATCGGCTCTTTGCGAGCGAGGCGGAGGTGGCGCAAATGGAGGCAGATTTCCGTGCGGGCGGGACGGGCTACGGCGATTTCAAAAAACGGCTGTTCGGCGTGATTTGGGAATACTTCGGCCCGCTCCGGGCTCGGCGGGCGGAATTGGAAGCCGATCCCGGATACGTGGAAGGTGTGCTCGTCGCGGGAGCCGCGCGGGCGGGTGCGCTGGCGGAGCAAGTCATGGAACGGGTGCGCCGGGCGGTTGGGTTGCGGGGGTAAGGCGGCGGGCTGTAGGGGAAGCGATCAACTTCCTGGAGTTCTTCGCCGCGGCTCGGGGAAGCTGGCAGCTTCCCCTACAGGTGCGCAACGGCGCGAAAAGTTTAGGTACCGTAAGTAACGAGAATTACTGAACGTAACTATTGCGCGACGAAGCTTTTTGCCTACGGTCTGCCCCCTTATCGCCCGCCCAGGTTTGGGTGGGGCGCAAACCAGACAGCAAAGTATATGATGAATGATAATCCTGGAGAGAGAATGGGGTCTGATCCTATCGCGTCCGAAAAGGTCGCCAACGATCGGAAAATCTTCTTTCTCGACCTCAAAGAGAACCAGCGTGGGCGTTTCTTGAAGATTACTGAAGATGTGGGTGGCCGGCGTGACACGATCATGCTCCCGGCTCCGGCGTTTAAGGATTTCCTCGAAGCGCTCCAGCGTCTCGTCGAGTTCGAGGCCAAGCTCTAACCGGCGCGGTTTAACACTCGAATCCCTCGTGAGTGCCGGGAATGAAACCGGGCGGGCACTGGCGAAAGGTTAAAGACTCGAGCCGCTTCTCCCCCACAAGAAGCGGCTCTTTCGTGTACCGAAGATGCGGTCGTCGGGAAAAGTGCGTGGCGTCGGGTGGAATGGGGGACGCGGGTCCCCTTACGCGGCGCGGGCCAGTTCGGCGAAGAAAAGCCGGCCGGCGGTTGTCTGCAAGGTGCTTGCGACGACGATTGGCACCGTTTTGCCGATGTGCGAACGGGCGTGGTTGACCACGACCATGGTGCCGTCGGGCAAATAGCCGACGGCCTGATGCGCATCGCGCCCTTCTTTGACTAGGGCGAGTTCGAGTTGTTCTCCCGCGGCGAGCGTGGGGCGGAGGGCGCGGGAGAGATCGTGCAGATTCAGGACGGCGACGTTTTGGAGGCGGGCAATCGCGCAGAGGTTGCTGTCGTTGGTCAGCAGGCGCGCGTCGAGAAGTTGGGCGAGTTGCACGAGCTTCGTGTCCACCGGGATGCGCTCGTCGTTTTCGCTCTCGTGAATGGTCACGGTCAGCGCGGGGTCGCGCTGCATCTGGGAGAGGCGGTCGAGAGCGGCTCGCCCACGTTCGCGTTTCAGCATGTCGCCGGAGTCCGCGAGGCGTTGGAGTTCATCGAGCACGAAGCGCGGGACGACGAGCGCTCCGCTTAGAAAGCCCGTGGCGCAGATGCCGGCGATCCGCCCGTCGATGATGATATTCGAGTCGATGAGCAGCGGTGCGTCCTGCACCGTCGCCTGGCGAAAGCGCACATACGGGATGATCAGCGCGAACTCGTCGCGGTTGCTACGGATGGCCAGCATCATGCCGAGGTAGCTGAACGTGGCGTAGATGATCAGCCCCACGACCCATTGCGTCTGGGGCGAGGCCACCGCGAGGATCTTCGAGGACAGCAACAGCCGGGCGAAGATGAAGCCGACGAGCAGGCCAAACGTCGCCGAGGAGAAAATCCGCAGGGAGATGCCCTTCACCATCTTGTCCCCGAGCACGATGATCAGACCGAAAACCGTGCCCGCCGCGACGCCCGCCAGGGTGGAGCCGAGCATGTCATCGCCGATCATCAGCCCCACGCATCCGGTCAGCGTCACGAAGAGCGCGCGGAGCAGATTGATCGTCAATTCAGGGGTCATGGGAAAAGTTCAGACGTTGGAGCAGCAATACCCGACCCTTTAAGCAAGCCACGAACCAACTGCGCGCAAGGCTGGGAAACGGCCCCGATTACAGATGAAAAACCCCTATAAATCCAGCATCAGCCGCACCGGATTCTCGATGCACTCCTTCACCCGCACGAGGAAGGACACCGCTTCTTTGCCATCGACCACCCGGTGATCGTAGCTCAGCGCCAGATACATCATCGGCCGGATCACCACCTGGCCTTTTTCGGCGATCGGCCGCTCCTGAATCTTGTGCATCCCGAGGATGCCACTCTGCGGGGGATTCAGGATCGGGGTGGAAAGGAGCGAGCCGTAGATGCCGCCATTGCTCAGCGTGAAGACGCCGCCCTGCAGATCCTCGATCTTGATCTTCCCCTCGCGCGCCTTGGCCGCATACGCCGCCAGATCGCGCTCGATCTCCGCAAACGATTTCCTATCTGCATCCCGCACCACCGGAACGACCAGCCCCCGCTCCGTGCCCACAGCCACGCCGATGTCGAAATAGTGATTCTGTACAAAGTCATCGCCATCCATCCGCCCATTGATCGTCGGCGAGGCCTTCAGCGCACTCACCACCGCTTTGATGAAAAACGACATGAAGCCCAGTTTGATCCCGTGCTCCTTCACAAACGCGTCCTGCTGGCTCGCGCGCAACGCCATCACTGCGCTCATGTCGCACTCGTTGAACGTCGTGAGAATGGCCGCGGTATGCTGCGCCATGACGAGTTGCTGCGCGATCTTGCGGCGCAGGGGCGACATCTTCTTCCGCGTCGTCCGCCCCTCCACCACCGGCGCGGTGTTTTCCGAAACCTTCGCCAGCGCGACGTTCGCCGTCTCCACCGGGGTGGCGATACTGGGCGCCGCGGGCGCGGCGAAATTTTCCGGCGCTGCCTCTTTGACCACGGTCGTGGAGGGCGTCTTCGGCTGCACCGGAGCGGGCGGTTCCACGCCCGTCTTGGATTCGCGGTTCTCGGATTTATCATCCGCCACCTGCACCGGCGGCGCGGGCGAACCCCCAGCTCCGCCTTCCTCGATCGTGCCCACGGTCTCGCCGATCTTCACCTCGCTGCCGGCCGCGGCCGTGATCTTCAGCACGCCTGCCTTTTCCGCCACGATCTCGGTCGAAACCTTGTCCGTCTCCAGCGTAAAGAGCGCCTCGCCCGCGGCCACGGCGTCGCCGTCATTTTTGTGCCAGACCGAGAGCAGCCCGCTGGTGATGGATTCTCCGACCGCAGGGATTTTAATTTCGAGAGACATGGAAGGGTGACGATTTCAGATTTCAGCCAAGAGTAAAAGCGTCCTGGATGATCAGCTTTTGTTCGCGTTTGTGGAGGCCGAGGGAGCCCACGGCGGGGCTGGCGCTGGCGGCGCGGCCGGCATACCAGACGTAGGTATCGAGCAGGCGGCGCAGTTGCCAGCCGATGAAACTCCACGCGCCCATGTTTTGGGATTCTTCCTGGCACCAGATGTAGGCTTTGGCGTTCGGGTAAAGGGCGAGCTGGGCTTTGATCTGGGCTTCGTCGAGCGGGTAAAGCTGTTCGACGCGAACGAGGGCGGCGCTGGTGATTTGGTTTTCGTCCCGGAATTTCAGGAGGTCGTAATAGACTTTGCCGCTGGAGAAGATGACGCGTTTGATCTTCTCCGGTTTGTCGAGCAGGGGACTGCCGAGCACTTCGCGGAAGCGGTCGTGGGTGAAGTCCTCGACCTTGGACGCAGCCGCTTCGAGCCGGAGCATCGACTTGGGCGTCATGATGACGAGCGGCTTTTTGAAGGCGCGCTTCATTTGCCGCCGCAGGACGTGGAAATACTGGGCGGGCGTGGTGAGGTTGCAGACCTGGATGTTGTCCTCGGCGCAGAGCTGGAGGAAACGCTCGAGCCGCGCGGAGGAGTGCTCGGGACCCTGGCCTTCGTAGCCGTGCGGGAGGAGCAGGGTGAGGCCGCTCGGGCGCTGCCATTTGCTTTCCGCAGAGGCGATGAACTGATCGATGATGACCTGCGCGCCGTTGGCGAAGTCGCCGAACTGCGCTTCCCACATGCAGAGCAGGTCGGGGTAGTTGAGCGAATAGCCGTAGTCGAAGCCGAGGACGCCGGCCTCGCTGAGCAGGGAGTTGTAGATGCAGAGCCGCGCCTGGTCGGGGCTGATGTGCTTGAGCGGGCACCAGCGTTCGCGGGTTTGCTGGTCGTAGAGGTAGCTATTCCGCTGGCTGAAGGTGCCGCGCCGGCAGTCCTGGCCGCTGAGGCGGACGGGGATGCCTTCGAGAAGGAGCGAACCCATCGCGAGCGCCTCGGCGTACGCCCAGTCGAAGGGACCGCCGTTGGCCCAGGCCTTGGCGCGTTTCTCGAGGAGGAAGCTTTTCAGCTTCGGCTGGATGGCGAAGCCTTCGGGCACGCTGGTCAGCGCCTTGACGATCTTCGCGAGATTTTCTTTCGAGACCGCGGTGTCCACCGGCGCGTGCGAGTAAGCCGGTTGCGGCTCGGCGGTCGAGCCGGTGAAGCTGTTGATCGTCTGGTCGGTTTCCGCGGCCTTGACGATGGCCAGGGCTTGCTCGTGCCGATCGTCCATCTCCTTTTGCAAAGTGGCCGCCGCTTCCGCGGTAATCACGCCCGCATCGATGAGCCGCTTTTTAAACTGCGTGCCGACGCTCGGGTGCGTGCTGATATCGGCATACATCGTGGGCTGCGTGGAGACGGGATCGTCCGCTTCGTTGTGCCCGTAACGGCGGTAGCCATAGATGTCGATGACGACGTCGCGTTTAAAGGTCTGACGGAACTCGAAGGCCAGCTCGGAGACCCAGCGGACGGCTAGCGGGTTGTCGCCATTCACATGGAAGATCGGCGCTTCGATCATCTTCGCCACGTCCGTGCAATACTGCGTGGAGCGGGCGTCGGCCGGCAGCGTGGTAAAGCCGATCTGGTTATTGACGATGAGGTGGATCGTCCCGCCGATGCGGTAGCCTTGGAGCTGCGACATGTTCAGCGTTTCCGCCACGATGCCCTGGCCGGCGAAAGCGGCGTCGCCGTGGATGAGGACGGCGACGACTTTCTTCCGCTCCTCGATGTCCTTGCGGATGCGCTGCCGCGCCCGCGCCATGCCCATGACCACGGGGTTCACCGCTTCGAGGTGGCTCGGATTGGCGGAAAGCCGTACCTCGACTTCGTTGCCATCATCCAGCTTCCGCGTGGTGAGGTAGCCGAGGTGGTATTTTACGTCGCCATCGCCGGCCACGGTCTTGGGCTGATAGTTCTCGGAGAATTCCGCGAACATGAAGCTGTAGGGCTTGCGCAGGAATTCGGCGATGACCGAGAGGCGACCGCGATGCGCCATGCCCATGCAGATTTCTTCCACGCCGCGGACCGGGCAATTTTCGAGAATGCCGTAGAGCGCCGTGATGAGCGACTCGCCGCCCTCGAGAGAAAAGCGTTTCTGCCCCTGGTATTTCGTATGCAGGAAATGCTCGAAGCTCTCCACCTTCATGAGCTGCCGCAGCATGCGCCGCTGCACTTCCGCGGGCGCGGCGGTCTCGGGCGCGCGGCCCTCGATTTTATCCCGCAGCCAGTTTCGCACGCGCGGGTTCTGGATGTGCATGAACTCCGCGCCGATTGGTCCGCAGTATATTTTCTCGAGGACCGCGATCATCTCGCGGAGTTTCATCCGCTGCCCGCCGAGCAAATATTTCGTGCCGACGGTGAGTTCGAGATCCTTCTCCTCGAAGCCCAATTCCCGCAGACTCAGCAGCGGATTCGAGGGCCGTTCGTCGGCCAGCGGATCAAGGTTGGCGATGGTGTGACCGAGGGTGCGATAGGCATAGACGAGGCCGTCCACGCGGGTTTGAAGCGGGGTTTCTTCGCTCACCGGCGCCGCGCCGTTCGACGCGGGAGCGGCTCCATTTTTCGCCTGCACGGAACCCAGCTCGAAGCCCTCGAAGAACGCGGCCCAGACCGTGTCCACCGAAGCCGGGTCCTGGCGCCAGAGCGCGTAGTTTTGGTCGAGGAGGTCGGCGTTGGAACGGTTCGCAAACGAGATAGCCATAAAGAAAAGCGGGCGCGAAACTACGCACGCAGTCTCCGCCGTCCAAAGGAATTCGCGCAGTGGGATGTGGCGCGAAGGTTTTTTTGCGTGACCCGCCGCGGGTCGTTTCGATATTGGCAACATCCTGATGAAAAAGAGATCCTCGTGGAATGATGGTGCGGGCGCGACGCGTCTGCTGGTGCTCCTGGCGTTGCTGGTGGTCGTCGCGGCCGGGAGCTACTGGAAAGTGCCCGCCGTGCGCGACGCGGTGGATGAGCGACTGCCCCTCGTCAAAAAGACGCTGGCCCGCTTCGTTGGTGCGGCCTCGGGCGAAACCACGGCGGAGAGCAGCACGGAAACGCCGCCCATGGACCCGGCCATTCTATTCCAAACGCTCGCCTCCGATCCAGACTCCTGGCCGCGCACGGTTCATCTGCTGAAGGCGGTGGAGTTTCCTGCGGTCGTGGGGGGCAGAGAAGTAGGTAAGGCGCTCGTGAAAGCCGGTTCGGAGGTCAAGCTCGTGCGCATCCAGAACGGCTCGCTCGGGGTGGAATATCAGGGCGGCGGCGCGTGGGTAAAACCAAGTGACACGGACTTTCTCCAGCGCGGCCGGCCGCGTGCCCCGAAGGCTGCGCCCGTGCCAGTGCCGGTTCTGTAGTTCCGGCGATGCCAGCGCTGTTGCGCCTGGCAGTTTTATGAAATGGTCGCGGCGTGATGTCCTTTCGCTCTTTCCTCACCGCCAGTCTGGCCCTGGGTGCGCTTGTCTTTTCGGCCACCGCGCAGCGGCTCAGCCCGCTGGCGGGGCCACCGGACTGGGCGCAGCTTGAGGCGTTTCAAGAGACGATCACGCGCGCGGAATTTACCCGTCTGCTCGATACCATCTACGCGCCGGGAGGCGCAGCCAAAGGACTGATCGACGTCGCAGACGATGCGGCGGTCATCAAAACCACGCTCACGCCGCCCGCGGATTTCCGGCTGCGTTTTGCGCAAGACGACGCGGCCGCGAAGGCCGTGCCGCGCACTTGGAAGCCTGCCGCGCAACTCCCAATCGCGCCCGCGGATCAACCGCTCGCAGGGGTGAAGATCGCGCTCGATCCGGGGCATCTTGGCGGCGCGTGGGCGAAAATGGAGGAGCGTTTTTTCCAAATCGGCGAATCGCGCCCAGTCGTCGAAGGCGAGATGACGCTGCGCGTTGCGCAACTGCTCGCCCCGCGGCTGCGCGCCTTGGGGGCCGAGGTGGTCAACATCCGCGAGGCACTCGAACCCACTACCGCGGCCCGCCCCGATACCCTGCGCGATGCCGCCCGCGCGGAGTTGGCGCGGCTCGGCATCGAGGCCCCCCGCGAAAACCACGACGGTGCGAACGATCCCCTCCGCGGCCAAACCGTGCAGGCGCAGAGCGAACTACTCTTCTACCGCATCGCCGAAATCCGGGCCCGCGCCTCGCTGGTTAATGAACGCATCAAACCCGATCTGGTGCTCTGCATTCACTTCAACGCCGAGGCCTGGGGCGATCCGCTCAAGCCGGAGTTTGTCCCGCGCAATCATCTCCACCTGCTCGTGAACGGCTGCTACTCCGCGGGCGAATTGCGTTTTGACGACCAGCGTTTCGAGCTGCTGATGAAGCTCCTCAACCGCTCCTCTGTCGAAGAAGCAGCCGCCTCCGAGCAGGTCGCCAATGCGCTTGCAGACGCCACGCGATTGCCGCCCTATGAATACACCACCGGCAACGCCGTGCGCCTTGCCGGCAGTGCCTACGTGTGGGCGCGCAACCTCCTCGCGAACCGCCTCTACCACGCGCCGGTCCTCTTTCTCGAACCCTACGTGATGAACAGTGAATCCGTGTGGGCGCGGGTCCAGGCGGGCGAGTACGAGGGCGAGTTCACTTTCGGCGGCGTGCCGCGGAAAAGCATTTACCGCGAGTACGCCGATGCCGTGGCCGATGGCCTCCGCGACTATTACACGAAGGCGCGGGCGGAGAAGAAATAGGCGTTGCCCCGCCGCAGACGCTACAGCGTACCGAAATATCGGTCACCGGCGTCGCCCAGGCCCGGGACAATGTAGGCGCTGTCGTTCAGTTCAGGATCAACGGCCGCGGTAAAAATCGGCACGTCCGGATGCGCACCGCGCAATTGGGAGAGGCCCGCTGAGCAACTCACGATACATACGAAGCGGATGGATTGGGCGCCCGCCTCCTTCAACTGGGTGACCGCTCCGGTGGCGCTCCCGCCGGTGGCGAGCATGGGATCGACGAGCAGCACGTCGGCTTCCGCAAGGTGCGCTGGAGCCTTAAAATAATAGCTCTCCGGGCGGTGGGTGACCTCGTTTCGAAACATGCCGATGTGGGCTACGCTCACGTCGGGCAGCAGACTGAGCATGCCTTCCACAAGGCCCAACCCGGCGCGCAGAATCGGGGCGACAATGACCGGCCGGGCGAGCATGCGACCTTCGTACGGCGCGAGCGGCGTGAGGATCGCCTTTGGGCGCGTGGCGAGATCGCGCGTCGCTTCCACGACCATCAGCATCGAGAGTTCATTGAGCCGCGCACGAAAGACGCGTGAGCCGGCTTGCACGTCGCGGAGCTGGGTGAGCTTCACTTGGACGAGCGGATGGTCGATGACGGTCACGCCGTCGGGCAGGTGGTCAGGCACGCGCGGTTTGTAACGGGGCGGGCGGAGTTTGTCACGGCGCGCGGCATACCGCGTGCGTATCGTCGTCGGCGTGTTCCGCATTTTTCTCATCCTCACTTTGGCCACTGGCTTTGTCGCGCGTGCCGCGGGACCGGACGTGGCTATCGAGATCGATCTCAGTGCGCAAAAAGCCTACCTGTTGCACGATGGCGGCGTGGTCTATGAGACGCCAATTTCCAGCGGACGTCCTGGCCACCGCACACGGACCGGCAATTTTTTAGTCACGGAGAAGGACGAGGATCATCTTTCCACGCTCTACGGACAAATCGTCGATGGGGCTGGGCGCACCGTGGTCGCCGGGGCGGACAGCGGGATGCGCGTGCCGTCGGGTGGCCGGTTCATCGCCGCACCGATGCACCATTTCCTGCGCTTCGATGGGGCCACGGGGATGCATGCCGGCTATTTGCCGGGCTACCCGGCCTCACACGGCTGCATCCGCCTTCCGCCGGCCAAGGCAGCGCTTTTCTATAACATCGCGGAAATCGGCACGCCGGTCCGCGTCTTCGGCACCGCGCCCAACACCACGCCGCCGCAGCGCAAGACCGCACCAAAACCCAAAGCCACTCCGGCTCCGGCAACGCCTGAACCGAAGAAAAGCTGGTTTCCCTTCATCCAGCGCCGGACGCCGAAATAGGGCGCCCTTGGTGCAAAACAAACGCGGCCCGGAGTTTCCTCCGGGCCGCGTTGCTAAATAATCTGCGAGATATCGGTTGGGCGCCTAGTAGCGTCCGCCGCGATCGCCACCACCACCACCGCCACCGCCCCCACGGCCTCCACCACCACCGCCGTAGCCGCCGCGACCACCGCCGCCGCCGCTAGGACGTCCGCCGCCACCACCACCACCGCCGCCGTAACCACCACGACCACCGCCGCCGCCACCATAACCGCCGCCGCCACCGCCGGGCGGACGATCTTCGCGGGGACGCGCTTCGTTCACCGTAAGGGCGCGACCATCAAAGTTGGCCCCATGGAATTTGGTAATGGCATTGGCCGCATCAGCGTCGCTCTCCATCGTGACGAAGGCGAAGCCGCGGGATTTGCCAGTGAATTTGTCCTGCACAAGCATGACTTCCTTGACCGCGCCAGCCTGCGCGAAGTGATCCTGGAGATCGGTTTCCGTCG
This sequence comes from Chthoniobacter sp., assembly GCA_031390545.1. Taxonomy (GTDB): domain Bacteria; phylum Verrucomicrobiota; class Verrucomicrobiia; order Chthoniobacterales; family Chthoniobacteraceae; genus Chthoniobacter. The sequence continues at coordinate 204,608 of JANMTP010000021.1, forward strand.
TATTGAACGACAGGTTGCCGACATAGAGTTTGTTACCCATTTGGTCTGTTATCAGTTGTTTCCCGAGCGCGCTTTCGGTGACGGTTCCCGGTTATCGGTTTCAAGTCGTCACTGATTTACTCAACTGACAATCTCCCCAACTCCGAGGCTGTGCTTAGGTGTTTTGCAGGGCGAACTCTAGGTAGCTTTCGACGAAAGCAAAGCGAAATTTCCGCCCTGACCGGGCGTTCGGGGAAGCCGTCGCCGCCCCGTTCCCGCGCGTTGCATTTCCGCTAAAGCCGCCCAAAATCTCCAGCGCGTGAAATTCCTCAGCATCCTCGCCACTGCCCTGCTCATCGCTCCTGCACCGGTCCCGGCGGCAGAGAAGGGAAACGCCCCAGCCAAGATCAAGATGCCCGCTGGGAAAGCTGCGGAGAAAAAGCGCTTCGCTCTTTACGCGATGCTCATCGATAACATTCCCGTGGATCTCGCCGACGGCGCGCAGTGGATGATGGACAAGGGCGATACCTTCCCCGTGATCATGTTCAAGGAGTCGCAGACCAAGGTGCTCCTGCAGCTCGCCGGCACGAATTTCCTCGTGGAGACAAAGCACGTGAGAGTGATCGACGAAAAAAACCTCACCGCTGGAGAACTCGCCAGTTACCGGCGCAACGTCCAGACCTACATCGACACCCGGTCGGACCAGTGGAAGCAGCGCGCGGCAAAAAAATAGCGCGATTACTTCAGCGTTTTCAGCAGAGCGGCCCTTTCCCGGGGTAGCCGTTGATAGGCACGGCCAATCGCTACCGCGGGAGTCACTCCGACCTGGCCTTGGATGCCCAACAGGCGCACGAGTTCGCTTTCATAATGCAGCAGGGCGCGGAGCGAGGCTGGCTGGAGGTTGAGAAATCCGAGAGCGCGCTTGAGTAGGTCGTAGAGTTCCGGCGCAGGATGATTCGGCTCGGTCACGAGCTCGACGAGCTCCACAAAATACGCGCCGAGCGCCACTCGCCCGTAATCAAGCCGCATCCCCGCATGCGTCTCGCGCAACTCGACTTCGCGCAGTTGATGCAACTCGCTCTTCCGGCTGCGCGCGTACTGGATTTCGCAGTCAAAAAACAGGTCGAGCACGCCGGCGAACTTGCTCTTCGGCTGCCGTGCCCCTTTCGCCACGGTCTTCACCTTGCCCTGCGCCGCAGTAAACCACGTCACGATCCAGCTGGTCTCGGAGAGCTTGGTGCGGCGGAGGAGAATGGCGGCGGTGGTTTCCACGAATGGAAAAGGGAACGTCCACGAAAGACACGAAGCGACACGAAAAAAGCATGCTCCATTTTCGTGTCCTTTCGCGTTTTTCGTGGACCCCGATTTTGTCTGGCGGGCAAAGCTGCCCTGAGCCTTGACTTGGCACTCGCAGCCCCTAGCCTCGCGCGCTCTTAAAATAAAACACGACTATGAATCTCGATGCTCTTTCCCGCGCGGCCAATGAAGCCCGCGGCCTCGCCATGGACGCCGTCCACGCCTGCAACTCCGGCCACCTTGGCCTGCCGCTCGGTTGCGCGGAGATCGGCGCGGTCCTTTATGGACACGCCCTCTCGCACCACCCCGCCGATCCAAAATGGCTGAATCGCGACCGCTTCATCCTCAGCGCGGGCCACGGGTCCATGTTCCTTTACGGCTGGCTGCATCTCAGCGGTTACGCCTCGGTCGATCACGACCAGGTAAAGAAATTCCGCGCCCTGCGCTCGCACACGCCGGGGCATCCGGAGTCCTTTGAAACGGCCGGCGTGGAAGCCACCACCGGCCCGCTCGGCCAGGGGATCGCCAACGCCGTCGGTTTCGCGGTCTCTCAGAAAATGGCAGCCGCGAAATACAACACCACCGCGCACACCGTTTTCGACAATCACATCGTTGCCCTAGCTGGCGACGGCTGCATGCAGGAAGGCGTGGCCATGGAAGCCGTCGCCTTCGCCGGCCACTTCAAACTCGATAACCTCATCCTCATCTACGACTCCAACGACGTGACGCTCGACGCCATGGCCGCCGAGTCGCAGAGCGAAAACGCGGCGAAACGTTTTGAAGCCATCGAGTGGGGCGTGCAGACGGTGGACGGCAACGATATGACCGCTTTCCTCAGCGCTTTTGAGAAAGCCAAAGCCGCCACCGGCAAGCCGCAGTTGATCATCGCCCGCACGCTCATTGGTAAAGGTATTTCCGAAGTTGCTGGCACCGCCAAGGCGCACGGTGAAGGTGGCGCGAAGTTCATTGCCGCCGCCCGCGCGGGCCTTGGTCTGCCCGAGAACGAACACTTCTTCGTCAGTGAAGAAACGCGTGCTTATTTCATCGGACACGGCAAGGCGCTCGGGGCGAAATACGACGCGTGGAAAGCGACCTTTGCGAGCTGGCAAACCGCCAATCCCGCGCTCGCCAAGGAACTCAACGCCGCGCTCAACCACGAAATCCCCGCCGATCTCCTCGCGCGCATCCCCGAGTTTCCCGCTGACGCCAAAATTGCCACGCGCAAAGCCGGTAGCGACGTCCTCCAACCCGTCGCGGAGGCTGTGCCTAATCTCATCGGCGGCAGTGCCGATCTTTACGGCTCGACGCTCAACTACATCAACTCGAGCACGGACTTCAACGCCTCGAACCACGGCGGACGCAACATCCGTTTCGGCATCCGCGAACACGGCATGTGCGGCATCATGAACGGCATCGCCTACGACCATCTCTTCCGCCCGAGCGGCGCGACTTTCCTGGTCTTCGCCGATTACTGCCGCGCGTCGATCCGCCTCGCCGCGCTCTCCGGCCTTGGCACGGTTTACATCTTCACCCACGACTCCGTCGGCGTCGGCGAAGACGGCCCCACGCATCAACCGGTCGAGACCGTCAGCGGGCTGCGCGTCATCCCGAATCTCGATGTCATTCGCCCTGCCGATCCCGAGGAAACCGCCGGCGCTTTCGCCGCTGCGCTCCAGCGCTGGAACGGCCCGACGCTCCTCGCGCTCACCCGCCAAGCGGTGCCGATGCTCAATGAAGCCAGCGCCCAGGTGCGCCGCGAGGGCGTCTTCAAAGGCGGCTACATTCTGGTCAAGGAAACCGGCCCCCTAAAGACCATCCTCCTCGCCGCCGGCAGTGAAGTGCAGCACGCCGTCGCCGCTGCCAAAACGCTCGGCGAAGGCGTCCGCGTCGTCAGCGTGCCGAGCTTCCACCGCTTCGATGCGCAGCCACAGAGCTACAAAGACGAAGTGCTCCCGCCCTCGTGCCGCGCTCGTGTCGCTATCGAAGCCGGCGTCACCGCCCTCTGGTGGAAATACGTGGGCCTCGACGGCAAGGTCATCGGCATCGACCGCTTCGGCCTGAGCGCGCCCGGCAACATCGTCATGGAAGTCCTCGGCATCACCGCTCAATCCGTGGTGGAAGCCGCGCATTCCCTGGCTTAACCGCCTCGCGAATCCTCTCGAAAAGGCTGCCTCGAAGTTCGGGGTAGCCTTTTTCTTTGGATGGGGGGGGCGGAATCGAAATGCGCGTGGTTCGGTGATGACTCGCGGAAATGTGGTGAACAAAAGCGGCGGTTGAGGTGTTCTTCCCGGCCTGATGTCCGCTTCCAACTTTCGTCCGCGTTTCACCGCCCTCCTGAAATCCCACCTTTCGGCCTTCGCCTTTCTCGTCATGTCTGCATTCTCACCGTCGCTCGCTGTCGCCGCACCTCCTTCCACCGAGAAGAAGCCGGTCACCGACGAATATCACGGCGTCAAAGTGGTGGACGATTACCGCTGGCTTGAAGAGACCGGCGCGCCCGCGGTGAAAGCGTGGACCGAAGCGCAAAACCGCTACACCCGGTCTTACCTCGACGCTCTGCCCGACCGCGCTGGGATCGAAAAACATCTCACGGAGCTTTACGCCAAAGTCACCCCGTCGCACAGCGGACTGGTCTCGCGCCCCGGCCGACTTTTTGCGCTCAAGTTTCAGCCACCCAAACAGCAGCGCCTCCTCGTCGTCCTCGCTTCCGCCGACGATCTCGCGTCGGAAAAGGTGGTACTCGATCCGAACGAGATCGAACCCAAAGGCCAGGTGGCCATGGATTGGTTCGTGCCGTCGCCGGACGGGAAGCTCCTCGCCGTCTGTCTTTCGGAGAACGGGAGCGAGGAGGGGACGCTGCATTTCTACCGGACCGACTCGGGCGAGCGTCTGCCCGATCGCATCGCCCGCGTGCAGTATCCGACCGGCGGCGGCAGCGCGGCCTTTACGCCGGACGGCTCGGCGGTTTTCTACACGCGCTATCCGCACGCTGGCGAAAGACCAAAGGACGACCTCAACTTTTTCCAGCAGATCTATTTCCATAAACTCGGCACGCCCGAGAGCACCGACGTTTATTCCGCTGGGCGCGATTTTCCGCGCATTGCCGAAATCGAGCTAAGCACTTCCCGCGACGATCGCTGGCTGATCGCGACCGTGGCCAATGGCGACGGAGGCGAATACGCCCATTACGCGCGCGATCTCCAGGCGGGCGACCGTGCCGAGTGGCGGCAGATCACGCGCTTTGAAGATGGGGTCAAGGAAGTGGCCGCGGGTTGCGACGGGGCTACGCTTTATCTGCGGTCGGTCAAGAATGCGCCGCGCGGGAAAATTTTGCGCCTGCCGCTGGATGGCTCCAGGTCACTGCCGGAGGCCGAACTGATCGTCCCGGAGAGCGACGCAGTGATTGAGCGCATCGCCCCCACGGCGGCCTATATATTTGTGGCGGATCTTCTCGGCGGGCCTTCGAGCCTCCGGCGGTTTGATCTCGATGGGAAAAATGGACACGAGTTCGCGTTGCCGGTCGCGGCCGGTATCGGCCAGCTTCTTGCGCTTGAGGATCACCCAGACGACAACCGGATCCTTTTTCGCGTGACGACCTTCACCGTCCCGGCCAGATGGTTTCTTGACGACCCCGCGACGGGCGCGCTGAAAAAGACCGCGCTCTTCAATACTTCGCCCGTGGATTTCAGCGACATCGAGGCGGTGCGCGAGTTTGCGGTCAGCAAGGATGGCGTGAAAGTGCCGGTGAATATCCTGCGGCGCAAAGATACGAAGCTCGATGGCTCCAACCCTACGCTGCTCACCGGCTACGGCGGTTACGGGATCAACCTGCGGCCACGGTTCGACTTCGATGACCGCCTCTGGTTTGACCGCGGCGGCGTCATGGTCATCGCGAATCTCCGTGGTGGTGGTGAGTACGGCGAAGAGTGGCACCTGGCTGGTAATCTCACTCGCAAGCAGACCGTCTTCGACGACTTCGCGGCGTGCGCCCGACATCTCATTGAGCGCGGCTACACGCGGCCGGACAAACTCGCTGTCGAGGGCAGCAGCAATGGCGGCCTGCTCATGGGCGCCTTCCTGACGCAGCACCCTGAACTCGCCCGCGCTGTGGTCGTGCACGTCGGCGTCTTGGACATGCTGCGCGTCGAACTCGATCCCAACGGCGCCTTCAACGTCACGGAATTTGGCACGGTCAAAGACCCGGCGCAGTTTCGGGCACTGCACGCCTACTCGCCGTACCACCGGGTGACAGATGGCACCAAATACCCCGCGGTCTTTTTGCTCGCCGGCGAACACGACGGCCGTGTCAACCCGGCCAATTCCCGCAAGATGACCGCGCGTCTCCAAGCCGCCACAGCTTCCGCGCACCCGATCCTCGTCCGCCTCAGCGACGCTTCGGGTCACGGCATGGGCACCGCGCTCACCGAGCGGATCGCCCAGCAGGCCGATGTCTTCGCCTTCCTCTTCGACCAGCTCGGGATGAAGCCACCGGGCAACAAATAGCGGCGCCATCAACAGCGCGTCGGGCGGTTTTCTCCCGCTGACTTTTCCCAACGAAACCGGCAGCCTCCGGGTTCTCCCGCTGCCAACCCACTCCACCTCCCATGAAACGCCTCATCGTTGTTGCTGTCCTCGTCTTCACCACGCTCCTCCACGCTGAACCTCCGCCGCCGGCGGGCAAAACAAAGTCGCTCTTCGACGGCAAGACCTTCGACGGCTGGGAAGGCAACACGAAAATCTGGCGCATCGAGGACGGCGCGATCACCGGCGGTTCGCTGACCGAGCATGTGAAAGACAACGATTTCCTCGCGAGCGTGAAGGACTACGGGAACTTCATCGTGCGCTTCAAGATCAAGCTCACGGGCCGCGAGGGCTTCATCAATTCCGGCTTCCAAATCCGCAGCCAGCGCGTGCCGAACAATCACGAGATGATCGGCTACCAGTGCGACTGGGGCGAACCAACCTGGTACGGCGCGATCTACGACGAGTCGCGGCGCAACAAGGTCATGGCGGAGTCGGACATGAAGGCGCTGCGACCCGTGATCAAGAAGGACGATTGGAACGAATACGTCATTCGCGCCGACGGCCGCCGCATCCAGACGTGGGTTAACGGCGTGCAGGCGGTGGACTTCACCGAGGCTGACGAGAAGATCGTGCAGACGGGAAAGTTCGGCCTGCAAGTCCACGGCGGCGGCAAGGCGCTTGTGCAGTTCAAGGACATCACAATCGAAGAACTGCCGCCGACGGAAAAAGTCATCGGCGCACCGGAGCCGGGCAAAGGCGCGAGGGCCTCGCCACTCACGCCGGAGGACCAGCGCGCAAGTTTCACGCTGCCGCCGGGTTTTGAAATCGAACTCGTCGCGAGCGAGGACCCCGCGAACGGCATCGGCAAATTCGTCCCCATCGCCTTCGACCAAAAGGGCGCGCTCTGGACCACGACCGCTCTCGAATACCCCGTCGATGGCAACGAAAACCCCGCCGCCGCCGATGCGCTCTACGCAAGCAAGGCCAAGGACAAAGTGCTCGTCTTCGACCGCGATCCCAAGTCGCCGACCGGCCTCGCGAGCAAGCCGCGCGTCTTCGCTGAGGGCCTCGCCATCCCGCTCGGCGTCCTGCCTTACAAAAACGGCTGCTACGTCCAGCACGGCCACGACATCGCCTTTCTCGAAGACACTGACGCCGACGGCAAAGCCGACAAACGCACCGTCATCCTCACCGGCTTCGGCGTGCAGGACTCGCATCTTTTCCCGCATCAGTTCCTGCGCGCACCCGGCGGCTGGATCTGGATGGCGCAGGGCGCGTTCAACTACGGCAAAGTTTCGCGCCCCGGCGACGAGAAGAACGCCGTGCAGTTCGACCAGACACGCATGGCGAAGTTCCGCCCCGACGGTTCCGGCTTCGACATCACCAGCAACGGCCCGTGCAACATCTGGGGCCTCGTGCTCAACGGCGAAGGCGAGGCCTTCATCCAAGAGGCCAACGACTTCGGCTACCCCGTGATGCCCTTCCACGAATACGCCAACTACCCCGGATGCTCCGATCGGCAGTGGAAAAGCTACGCGCCCGAGTTTCCCGGCACGCCCGGCATCCCGATGGGCGGCACCGGCCTGAGCGGCCTCGCGCTGCTCGATGAAGGATGGGCGGCGCTCCTCCGGAAGTCAGTCGTCCCGCCTGAGGCTGCATCTGCAGCCACCGCCGGCGGGACGACTGACTCCCGGACGCAGACCGTCCTCATTGCCAACCCCATCACGAACCGCATCCAGACCATCGTCATGCACCGCGACGGCCCGCGCTGGCGACTCGACGCGCCGGTCGATTTCCTCCGCACGAGTGACGAATGGTTCCGGCCCGTCGCCATCACTACCGGCCCCGATGGCTGCCTCTACATCGTCGATTGGTACAACAAGATCATCTCCCACAACGAGGTCCCGCGGAACCACCCCGAGCGCGACAAAACCCGCGGCCGCATCTGGCGCGTGAAAGCGACCGCGCAGACGCCCTTCGAGGTGCCGGATTTCACGAAGCTGACCGGCGATCAACTGCTGGCCAAGCTCGGCGGCCCATCGCTCGCGCAGAGTCATCTGGCGTGGCAGACATTGGCCGATCGAAAGGGCGATTCGGTTCTGGAGAAACTGCGCGCAGTGGTCAGCGACGAGAAGGCGAGCGAAGCCCGACGGATTCAAGCGCTTTGGACTCTGGAAGAATCGGGAAAGCAACCACAACACGGCAATAGCGCGCTCGAGTTTAGTGCAATGCATCCGCTGTTTTCAGCAAAGTCGGCAAACCTGCGCCGAGAAGCAGCTCGTTTCCTCTCCACGAACAGACCAAGTGTAGTTGATGGAAAGGGCGTTGTTCAGTCCCTTAGCGCGTTAAAGACGCTTGCGGCCGACACGGTTTCCGAGGTCCGTTCACAAGCCATTCGTTCTACGGCGCAGTACATCGAACTGTGCGAAGTATCATCGAATTCGGAAGTTGCGTTTAAGGGATTGCAGGAAGCTTTTCTCAGCCTCCTTGCTCCCTCGCTTTCTCCGCTGGCCGAGCCGCTCGCGCCATCTACGCAGAAGGGCAAACCGATCAAAGTCCGCGAAGCTTATGAACGCGAGTTCGAGCGTTACCTAGTGCGGATGTTCCTCGAAAAACGTCCCGACTTCGTCGCCAAGTTTCTCGAATCCGACGACGCGAAGAAACTCCCCGTCGAATCCCGCCTGCTCGCCACGCTCGCGCTGGAGTCGAAGGCGAGCGCGGCGCGGGTCGCGCAGCTTTTGCCGAAGCTCATGCGCGCGCCGGGGCAGGAGGAAGTGCTGCGGCTCGCGCAATTCCCCGGCGAGCCCGGCGTGGGCGAGGCGCTGCGCGCCGTTCTTTCCAACCCGCAGACCCGCGTCGCAGCTCTCGACGCACTCCTCGCCGTCCGCACCAAGCTCGACGCTGCCGAGCTCACGCCCATTCTGACCGATGCAGCGATGCGCCTTTTCGCTGGAAGTGATCTCTCGGGAATTCCCCTTGGCATTCGTCTGGCTGGCTCCTTCCAACTTATGGGGGTCGAACGGCAACTTGTTTTGATCGTTAAAGACTTTGAGCCTTCTGTCGCTCTCCCCGCCCTCCGCGCGCTCGCGGAGATGAACAGTGGACAGGCGGAACTTTTCGCCAAACTCGCCACGACCGCGCCAGACGCCGCCGTGCGCGACGAAGCGCTTACCACCCTCGCTGCCTCGCGCGCCGCTGACGCACCGGCGCGTGTCCTCGGGATTTTCCCGCAACTCACCGCCAGCCAGCGGCGCAACGTGCTCGGCCGTCTCGCCGCTTCCAAAGCCGGCGCGCAAGCCGTCGTCGCCGCGCTCAAGTCCGGCGCGCTGGCGAAGACCGAACTCGACGGCCCGACCGTCGATAAACTCCAAGCTGTGCTCCCCGGCGACGTCGATCTCGCCGCGCTCATGCAGGAACTCGGCACGCTTTTCCGCCCCGTCCTCACGCTCAACGGCAGCGAGGAAGCGTGGACGCAAACCGCCCTGACGCTCGACGGCCCCTGCACCATCGAGACCTGGCTGCTGCTCGATCCGCAAGGCCGCAAGATCGGCAACGCCGACAGCATTCTCGGCGCGCCCGGCCAGATCGACCTCAACTTCTACGGCGGGAAATTCCGCGTCTATGGCTTCGCCGCCGGCGATGTCGCGGTGGCGAAGAAGCCGGCGATGCCCGGGCTCTGGACGCACGTCGCCGCCACGCGCGACGCGGCGGGCATCTGGAAGCTCTATATCGACGGCGAGCTCGACGCCACCGGCACCAACCCCGCGCCGCAAAAAATCGAAAACGCCCGCCTCGCCTGGAGCAGTGCGGCGGGCGGCACCGCCGGCATGTTTGCCGAACACCGCATCTGGAACCGCGAACGCACCGCGGAGGAAATCCGCGCCGCCAGCGACCGCAGCCTGCCCGCGAACACCGCCGGGCTCGTCTTCACCAGTGCCGCGGGCGATTGGGCCAAGCTGCAAGCCGGCGCAAAGATTACCAAGACCAGCGATTTCCCGCCGATCCTCGACGCCACCGAAGCCGCCGCGCTCGACGCGAAATACGCAAAGTTCCGCCATCTCGCGGAGAAGCCCGGCGACGCCGCCAAAGGAAAACTCTCCGCCGCGCTCTGCACGGCCTGTCACCTCATGGGACCGACCGGCGGAAACATCGGCCCAAACCTCAGCGGCGTCGGCGCGATGGGCACGGAAAGCATCCTGCGCAACATCCTCCAGCCGAATGCCGCGATGGAGAACGGCTACCGCATTTACCGCGTAGAGCTGAAAAGCGGCGACCTCGTCGATGCGCTCTTCGTCAGCGAAGACAAGGACGCCGTCGTCGTCCGCGCGCCCGGTGCCGAAGACCGGCGCATTCCGAAAGGCGAAATCCGCGATGCGAAATACCTCCGCCGTTCGCTGATGCCTGAAGGGCTGCTGGATGCCTGCACGCCGGAGCAGGTGAGCGATCTTTTCGCTTACCTTAGGACGCTAAAATAGCGTGTCATCCTGAGCGGAATTCCGTGCGGGCGAAGGTGGACGGAACGTAGTCGAGGATCTCGTTGGTTCATTTATGTGCTGCGCGTGATCGAACCGCCGGGATCCTTCGACTGCGCTGCGCAAAGCCTCCGCTTCGCTCAGGATGACATGTGGTTTGAATTTCGTTCACCTGTCGCACCTTGCTCCCTAGCGTCGCGCGATGCCGCAACACGACAGCCCGGAGTATTATCGCCTCGAAGACGATGCCCGGCGGGAGCGGAATTGGAAGCGGTGGGGGCCGTATCTTTCTGAGCGGCAGTGGGGCACGGTGCGGGAAGATTATTCGGCGAATGGCGATGCTTGGAACTACTTCCCGCATGATCACGCCCGCAGCCGGGCGTATCGCTGGGGCGAGGACGGGCTGCTCGGGATTACCGATCGCCAGTGCCGTCTGTGCTTTGCGGTGGCGCTGTGGAATGGACGCGACCCGATTTTGAAGGAGCGGATCTTTGGTCTGACCAATCCGCAGGGCAATCACGGTGAAGATGCGAAGGAGGTGTGGCACTACCTGGACTCAACCCCCACGCATTCCTACATGCGGGCGCTCTACAAATATCCACAGGCCGAGTTTCCCTACACGCGGCTGGTGGAGGAGAATGCGCGGCGCACGCGGGAAGAGCGCGAGTTTGAGATCGAGGACACCGGCGTGTTCGACGAGTCACGCTACTTCGATGTGATCGTGGAGTATGCCAAGGCGGGACCGGACGACCTGCTCATTCGTCTCACGTTGGCGAACCGCGGGCCGGAAGCGGCGCGGTTGCATGTGCTGCCGACGCTATGGTTTCGCAACACGTGGTCGTGGGGCTGCACGCACGAGGGCTGCACGCTCAAGCCGCGGCTCCAGCAGACCGATGCACGGACGCTTACCGGCACGCACGAGACGCTGGGCGAGTTCCGCTTCGCCTTCGACGGCGATGCGCCGTGGCTTTTCACGGACAATGAAACAAATCACGCGCGGCTCTTTGGATCGGCCAATGCCACGCCGTATGTGAAGGACGCGTTTCACGAGGCGGTCGTCTACGGGCGCAGAGATGCGGTGAATCCGAAGGGCTACGGGACCAAGGCCGCGCCGCATTGCATATTGGAGATTCCCGCGGGCGGGGAGGTCGTGCTGCGGCTGCGGCTGGCTCCGGCGGGCGAATGGCCGGTGCTGCCGTTCGCGGAATTTGATGAGATTTTCGAGGAGCGGATCGCCGAGGCGGCGGCGTTTTTTGAAACGAAGTATGCTCCTGCGCTCGGAGCCGAGGCGCGCAACGTGGTTCGGCAGGCCTACGCGGGGATGCTGTGGTCGAAGCAGTTTTACCACTACGTAGTGAAGGAATGGCTGGCCGGAGACGCGGATTTGCCCGCACCGCCCGCCGAGCGCGAAGATGGGCGGAACCGCGATTGGGGCCACCTTTTCAACGCCGACGTGATCTCCATGCCGGACAAGTGGGAATACCCGTGGTACGCAGCGTGGGATCTCGCTTTTCACATGATCCCGATGGCCCGGATCGACCCGGATTTTGCGAAGCAGCAGCTCCTGCTTTTCCTGCGCGAATGGTACATGCACCCGAGCGGCGCGATCCCGGCTTACGAATGGAATCTCGGCGACGTGAACCCGCCGGTGCACGCCTGGGCTTGCTGGCGCGTTTATAAGATCAGCGAGGCTCCGGGTGCACGGGACACGGAATTTCTGGAGCGCGCGTTTCAAAAGCTGCTCATCAACTTCACATGGTGGGTGAACCGCAAGGACGTGCAGGGAAAGCACATCTTTGGCGGCGGTTTGCTCGGGCTGGATAACGTCGGGCTCTTTGACCGCTCGCAGCCGCTGCCCAGCGGCCAGTCGCTGGCCCAGGCGGACGGCACGGCGTGGATGGCGTTTTACTGCGAGACGATGCTGGCCATCGCCCTCGAGCTGGCGCAGACGAACCCGACCTACGAGGACATCGCCTCGAAATTTCTCGAACACACCGTGCAGATCGTGGACGCGATGAACGCGGTTGGTGACGGTGGGCTGTGGGACGAAACGGACGGGTTTTACTACGATCAACTTCTTATCGAAGGCCGGCAGGAAGTGCCACTGCGGGTGCGCTCGCTGGTGGGGTTGCTGCCGCTTTTCGGAGTGGAGATCCTGGAGCAGGAGGTCATTGACCGACTGCCCGGCTTTAAGAAACGGCTGAAGTGGTTTGTGAAAAACCGCTTCGATCTCGCGCAGAACATCGCCTTTCTCGAAAAGCGCACCGCGTCGGGAATGAACAAGCGCCGGCTGCTGGCCATCCCCACCCGCGAGCAGCTCGTGCGCGTGCTGAAATATGTGCTGGATGAAAAGGAATTCCTCTCGCCGTACGGCGTCCGCTCACTCTCGCGCATCTACGGCGAGAAGCCCTACCACTTGGCCCTCGATGGAGACGACCATTGCATCGGCTATGAACCCGGTGAGTCGCGCAGCGGGATGTTTGGTGGCAACTCGAACTGGCGTGGCCCGATTTGGTTGCCGATGAACTACCTGCTCATCGAGGCACTGGAGCGCTACCACCATTTCTGGGGCGATTCGTTGCAGGTCGAGTTTCCCACGGGCTCCGGCCAGCTCATGAATCTATCCCAAGTGGCCCACGAACTCGCCCGCCGACTAACCCATCTTTTTCTCCCGGATCAAAACGGCGTGCGCCCCTGTTTCGGCGACGACTCGCGCCACGCCACCGACCCGCACTGGCGAGATTACGTACTTTTCCACGAGCACTTCTGCGGCGAAACCGGCCGCGGTCTCGGCGCGTCGCATCAAACCGGTTGGACCGGCCTCATCACCCGTTGCATGAACATGGTCGCCCGCGAGCCACAGGCTTAGCGCCCGCGTGGGCGGGGCGGGGGAGTGGCTGCGGGCTCAGGCGCGTTCTCCGGGCGGTTTTTGTAAAAGAGCACGCCGGAGCGACGGAGATTACTGATCAGCGCCTTGAGGTCTGCCGCGGCTTCTTTGTCGGAGATCAGGGTCCCAAGGGTGCCGTCGCCGTTGGCCGCTTTTTTCACCAGGGCGTTGGCGGAATCGGTCATTTTGCGGATGTCGGCAATAGCCAGGCGCACGTCCCCGGCCGCGCCATCCACGGTTTTGAGTGTGCCTTTGGCGGAGTCCACGGCCTCGCCGGTCTTGGCCACCACAGCGTCGAGATTCTTGGAAGTCGTGGCGAAACCGGCGCTGGTCTCTTTCAAATTAGCAAAAGTTTCCTGGAGGTTCTTGAGGTTCTCGTCGCTCAGCAGCTTGGCGTTGATGTTGCGGGTGGCGATTTGGATCTCGTCCAGTTCCATGTTGATTTTGCGGAGCACTTCCTCATTCAGGGTGTCCATCATTTTGCCGCCCTTGGCGGTCAGTTCATCCAAGCCCCCCGCGCGCGAGCCAGCGATGGTATCGCCGGGTTGGATGACGTCTGCGGGATCGAACACGACGGGCGGAACCACGTCCACGTAGGCGTCGCCGAGCATGCCATTGGTGCGAATGAGAAAGGTCGAGGCGCGGGGGATATTCACGCCTACGTCGATCTTCATAGGCGCGGCGACGGCGAAGGCTTTGCCAGTGAGGCGCGGCAGTTCGACGACGGTGCCGATGCGCGCTCCGGAAAGGAGCACGTCGCAGCCTTTCACAAGGCCTCCGGCGTTCGGAAACTCGACGGTGATCGGATAGACCTTTTGGAATCCCTGCCCGACCCGACCGAAAAGCAGAACCATCGCCGCGATCACCCCAAAGCCGATGAGCAGAAACAGCCCGACGTATAGTTCGACACCCTTGCGTTCAGTGCTCATGCGGTTTGGCGGTCAGCTTACGTCGCCGGAGCGACCTTCGATAAAGTCCGTGATGACCGGATCGGGCACCGCGCGGAGGGCGTCCACAGTGCCGTGGAAATAGATGCGCCCTTCATGCAGAAAGGCGACCTGGTCGGCCGTGGTAAAGGCGGTTTTCATATCGTGGGTGACGACCACGGAAGTCACGAGCAGGCGCTTTTGCAAGCGACGAATCAGGTGGTTGATGGAATCGGTGGCGATGGGATCGAGGCCGGTGGTTGGCTCGTCGTACAAAATGCACTCGGGCCGTCCGACGATGGTGCGGGCCAGGCCCACGCGCTTGCGCATGCCGCCGGAAAGCTTCTCCGGCATCTTCTTTTCCTCGCCCGCAAGATCGACCATTTCGAGCGCCTCCGCTACCCGGTCGCGGATTTCGCGTTCGTTTTTCAGGCCGGCCTCGCGGAGCGGAAATGCGAGGTTTTCACCGACGTTCATCGAGTCGAAAAGCGCGCCGCTTTGAAACAGCATGCCGACTTTTTTACGAATGCCGCCAAGCCGGCGCTCCGGGAGATGGGTAATCTCTTCGCCCTCCACCCAGACCTCACCAGAAGTCGGCTGAAAGAGGCCGATGAGGTGTTTCAGCAGCACGCTTTTCCCGCTGCCCGAGCGGCCCAGGATGACGCAGGTCTGCCCCTTTTCGATCTCCAGATCGACCCCGCGGAGCACGGTCTGGGAGCCGAGCGTTTTGGTGAGTTGGCGGATGGAAATCATGCGCGGTCAGGAACCGTAGGGGAACAGCATGTTCAGCAGGAAAGTGAGGAAGAAATTGGCGATCAGGATGACCAACGAACTGATGACCACGGCTTCGGTAGGCGCGCGGCCGACCCCGACCGCACCTTCTTTGGCATTGAGTCCCTGGTGGCAGCTCACGAAGGCGATGACGACCCCGAAGCAGAATGCCTTGCAGAGCGCCATCTTGATGTCGCGCGGGCCGACGTAGCTGTAGAGATTGCTCAGGAAAAACGGGCCTGAAATGCCGAGTAGATGGACACCGGTGAAATAGCTGGAAATGATGCCCAAGCCCACACTTTGGGCGACCAGGAGCGGCATCGAAAGGACCAGCGCAAGGACGCGCGGCACGACGAGGTAGTCGATGGGATGCACGGCGTGCGAACGCAGGGCGTCGATCTGCTCGGTGACTTTCATGGTGCCGATCTCCGCTGCGATGGCCGCGCCGACCCGGCCGGCAACCATCAGACCGGTGAGGGTCGGGCCGAGTTCGCGGAAAAGCGCCACTGCCACTACCGAACCGGTCGCGGACTTCATCCCGAGCGAGGCAAACTGAAAATAGGTCTGCGCCGTGAGCACCGCGCCCGTGAACATCCCTGTAACAATCACCACCAATTGGGACCGCCACCCCACTTCCACGATTTGGCGTGCGAGCAGCCGCCAGCGGATTGGCGCGATGACCATCGCCAGGCAAGTCTCGTAAGCGAGTACCGCCAGCTCGCCGAGATATTGGATTAATGAAAGCGCGATGCGCCCGAGAGCGGTGACCATGCGAAGCGCGCGGAAGCTAAGGGCGCGTCCCGCGCTTGTCCACTGCGCGCGGACCTACAGTCCGGCGACGCGCAAAGGCTGCGTTTTGCTCTTCGGGTTCAGCTCGGACGGCACCCCGCCAACAATCCGTGGCTCCAGCCCGAGTTTGCGAAAGATGGCGCGGATTTCCTGAATGGTCAGGGTCGGTTCTTCGAAGTCCAGATAAACGATGTCGTGATTGCTATCGACCTTGTAGCGCAGCCCCGCGACGGCTTCAAACTCGTGGTCAAGCTCGAGGATTTTTTCCACTTGGCGGACACCAGCTGCGTAGATTTCGACCTCGATCATAGATTTACTTTGTAACGACGTCAGAACGGTAGAGTCGCTCACTAATCGTTGGCAACGAATATTTTCCTAAACGCTGGGAAAACGTGGGTTTCCGGGAACGAAAGCGAGTCGCGCATTGCGGCGGACCGTCTTTTCCGGTGGAGTACGGGCGCAAATGATGTCCTTGGCCGTCTTGAATCCCGGTGGCAACGATCCCGAACAGCGTTTCCCCGATTTCGCGGGTCCGCCGGACGACGCCGCCCATGCGCCGGTCAATCTCCACGCCTTTGCCGCGTGCACGGGGGGCGCGTTTTACCGGCGAGATCAGGCCATCCCGGCGGAGGCGAAAGTGGTGCTGCTCGTCTTGCGGAGCGATTTGAAAGCCTGCCGCAATGCGCTGATTGAGCTACGCCGTGAGGGGAAGACCGTCGCCGTGACCTTGAAGGAAGCCGGCGCGTTTCAAGTCGCGACGCTGCTTGGCAAAGCTGACAAATTCAGGCTTTTCCAGGAAATCTGCCAACGCGCGGACGCCGCCATAGCCACCGTGCCCGACCTGCTACCGCTCTATCGTGGGGCCGGGGCGCGGAGGGTAGAGTTCTTCCCCATGCCCTATCCCGTTGACGACCTGCGCTGGGATTTTTCTCTGCCGCCCGAAGATCGCGGCGGCATCTTCATCGGGACTCGAGAGTTCAGCGTGCCCTCGCGCAACCACCTCGCCGCGCTCCTCGCCATTCGTCAGATCGCGGAACCGATGCAGGAACCAGTAACCGTCTTCAACGGCGACGGCTGGCGCGGCCGGCGGATGCTCGCGCGGTTGCAGTTTCCCGACGGCCTGCTCCGCGTGATCGAGCAGCGTTTTCCGTATCCACGCTACCTGCGGCTTATGGCGCAGCACCGCCTCGTCTGGCAGCTCGACGCCAGCGCTGTGCCCGGTCAGGTCGCTGGCGATGCGCTGCTCTGCCGCCTTGCGTGTGTCGGCGGAAACGGTACGACGGAGCGTCTCGTTTTCCCTGATCTCTGCGGTCACGGGCGCACCCCGGAGCAGCTTTTCGACCTCGCCGCGCGCCTGCTCGAACACCCGCACGATGCGCACGAAGCCGTCGCCCGCGCGCTCGATCTCGCCCGCGAACGGCTGGCCTTCAGCCCGGTGGCGGCGCGCCTCACCGCTTTCTTCGAGCGTCTCGCGCCTTAACCGGCAGAAGCTTCAAGTGAAGGCGGGAGCAGCCGCTCGGCAGGAATGTTGTGCAGCTCGTAAAGGCGGAGGATCGTTTCCTCGATCAGGTTGTTTGGGCAGCTAGCGCCGGCGGTGATGCCGACGATCAACGGACGCTCATGGAGCCAGCCCTCGGTGGTCACTTCGCGTTTCGCGTGCTGGTCGAAATGGGTAATCCGTTCGCGGGACTCCAGCCGCGCGGCGTTGCGAATGAAATAGGTCGGCAGCTTCGCCTCGCCCATTTCCGCCAAGTGCGCGGTGTTCGAACTGTTGTAACCACCGACAACGATGAGCAGATCCATCGGCGCCGCCATCATGTCGCGCAGGGCGTCCTGCCGCTCCTGGGTCGCGCCGCAGATGGTGTCGAAAAAGCGGAAACTTTCCCGCGCACGCTCCGCGCCGTCACGGTCCTTGATTGCGGTCTCGATGCGTCGCTGCACTTCCTCGGTTTCGCCGCGCATCATCGTGGTTTGGTTGGCCACACCGACGCGGCGTAAATGGAGATCAGGATCAAAGCCCTCGCTGTGCGCCCCGTGAAACTTCTCCAAAAACCCCGCCTTATCCCCACCGCGGCGGATGTATTCGCAGACGTAATCGGTCTCCGCAAGCGTGAGGACAATAAGGTAGTGGCCCTTGCCCCCGACCACCGCGCGTGAAGCCGTGGCCTTGGTTTCCTCGTGCGAAGCCTTGCCGTGGATGATCGACGTCACGTCGTCGCTAGCGTTCTGGCGCACGCGTTTCCACACGCTCATCACATCGCCGCAGGTGGTATCGACGATCTGGCAGCCCATGTCTTTGATGCGCGCCAGGGTGGTCACGTCGGTGCCAAACGCGGGAACGATCACGACATCGTCCGCGGTGAGTTCGCTGACATCAGCTTCGGCGTGCTTGCCCAGCAGATTGCGGATGCCGAGGGCGGCGATCTGCTCGTTGACTTCGGGGTTGTGGATGATGTCGCCGAGAATGTAGAGCCGCCGTCCAGCGAAAACTTTGGCGGCCGCGTAAGCGAGGTCGATGGCCCGCTCGACGCCGTAGCAAAAGCCGAACTGTTTCGCCAGCCGCACGGTCAAGCCTTCGCAGGTTAAAGTGCCCCCGCTGGCGCGAAGTTTTTCCACGATCTCGCTGCGATAGTGCCCCTCGACTTGGGCCTGCACCGCGGCCATGACGTCGGGTGTACGCAGGTTGACGCGTTGGGGAGCGGCGGTGGTGGCGGGCGTAGGCATGGCGCGGAAACTATGCGGTCGCTGGGCTAGAATTTCCAGCGGCCAGCGACCGGCATGTGCGGAGCTTTGAGAAAACGATCAGCCCTCGACGAGCAGCGGTCCGGCGGGATCCTTGAACCAAGCCGGAGACATGAGCAGAGCGCGAGGCGGATTGGGGTCGCGGCTTTCGTCGAGTTTGCGGACGAAGTGGCCGTATTGCGCGTCCTGCGGCTGGTTGCTGGCGATGTAAACGGGTGTGCCGACTTTCACGAGGGCGAAGAGCCGAGCTGCGGCTTCCTTGTGCAGCCGGATGCAGCCGTGGGTGCGCGGATAGGGATGCACAAAGCCTTCGTGAAAACCGTAGGCGGACTTGAACTCAGCCCAGTAAGCCATCGGGTAGCCGGCATCTGGCTGGCTGATGCGGCGCTTGTTTTTCTCCTTCCGCGTGATCGTGAACCGCCCGGCAGGCGTCGGGTCTTTCTGGGTTCCCACGCAGCCCTGCACGGCCATGAGCAAGCGGTCGCCTTCCATCACGTAAACATGCTGCGTGGAGGTGGAAACCCGCACGCTCACGGCATTGGGATTCTTGGGCTTAAAGGCGGTCACCTTGTAAGGGCCGCTGCGAGCCGGGCCGGTGGCGCAGCCGCCGAGTAGGGCGAAGCTGAGAGCGAGGGTGAGGAGAGCGAGGAGGCGTTTCATGGAAGGGGGTATGCAAGGGGCGTCACTCGGGTTTGTCAACCGCTTCGCTGGTCGCAGTGGTGCGCAGCAGTTTCTCGAACTTCGCCGACTCGTTGGCGTAGGCGGGATAAGGGCGGGTGGTCTCGCGCGGGCGGTAGCGGAAGTGTTTGTAGGGCCACAGCCACAGGTCCGGCCGCGCCCGCAACATCGGCTCGAACGCGTCCCAGCAGCCTTGCGCGATCTGCTGGAGCGATGCGCCCTCCGGCCAGGCCACCGCAGGATGCGCAATCACACGGCACGTCCCGTCGTTTTGCGGCACCGTCTCGACCGGAAAAAGCAGCGTGCCCGCGCGCTGGGCGAGCAGCGCGTGGAGAAAACTCACGCACATTTTCAAGCCGTCCGGGCCAAAGGCTTCGATGACCGTCGCCGCCTGCGAGGGGCGCAGATTCAAGTCGAGCAGCATGCCGGTCGAGCCGCCGCGTTTCACCGTCCTGAGCAGCCGCAGCATCGAGCTTTCCTGCGGGATCAGCGTGTGGCCGCTGATCTCGCGCAGCCGCCGAAACGTCGCGGTGAGCAGGTCATTCTTAAAATTCTCCGCCACGATCACCGTCGGCAGGCCCATAAAACCAAAGGCCAGACTCGCCCATTCCCAGTTCCCCTGATGCACGCAAAATAGGATCGACCCGCCCGGACTCTCCGCGTGCCGGGCGCGCAATTCTTCAAAGCCCTCCAGCTTCAGCCAGTCGCTCCAGTTCGCCGGCGTCAGATTCGGTGCCCAGAAAAGATCGAGCATCGTCCGGACGAAGTTACGAAACGACGCCCGCACCATCGCCCGCCGCCGGGCTGGGCAAAGGCGGTCGCCGAAAACGCACTCCAGATTCTCCCGCGCCACCGCGCGCCCGCGCCCGTCCAGCGCGTAGGCCAGATCGCCGAGCACCAGCGCCAGCTTCACCGCATGCCGGCGTGAGAGCCGGGGAAAAAACCAGGCGAGCCCTTCGAGCGCGCGGCACTCGAGGCGATAGCGGATTTTTTTCCAACGGGACATGCGGGCGCGGATTGAAAGGGAATCGGCGATTGATTGAAAGATTCTCGCACATCGCCCGTTCACTCCGCTGACCTGTCCGTATGCCGCACCCCGCTTTGCTCGATCTTGCCCGCTCTATTCTGGCCCAGCCAACCGCGCCGTTTCACGAAGACGCGGTGCGTGCCGAGATTCTGATCCAGCTCGCGCAGTGTCCGCACGTTACTGCCGTGCAGGACGACTTTGGCAATGTCATCGCCTGCTACCGCCGCGGCATGGGTGAGGCGCAGTACGCCTTTGCCGCGCACATGGATCACCCGGCCTATGTCGGCGAGGAATTCCTCGGCGGCGTGCCGGCGGAGTATCGGGAGAAGAATCCGCCGGTGCGCGATTTCGGGGCGTTCGCGATGTGGGATTTGCCGGCCTTCGAGGTGAAGGAGGGGCGCATTCATTCCCGCGCGTGCGACGACCTGATTGGCTGCACCGCCATCGTCGCGCTCTTCCAGGAACTGGAGCGCGCAGGCACGGAAGCCTACGTTTACGGGCTTTTCACACGGGCCGAGGAAGTTGGCTTTGTCGGCGCAATCCATCTCGCGAAGTCGGGGCGCGTATCAAAGGCACTGACCGTCGTCTCGCTCGAGACGAGTTCGGAAAATGGCGGCCCGGCAAAGATGGGCGCAGGCGTGATCGTCCGCGTCGGCGACCGCACCGCCATCTTCGATGACGCCGCGACCGCCGCACTCCTGGACGCCGCGAAACTGGCCGACATCCCCGTCCAGCGCTGCCTAATGAGCGGCGGCACCTGCGAGGCGACCGCCTACCAACTCTACGGCTACCGCAGCGCCGGCCTCTGCGTCGCGCTCGGCAACTACCACAACTGCGGCCCCGACACCCAGATCGCCAGCGAGTTTGTTTCCGTCGAGGACGTTGCCGGCATGGTCGCCCTCATGGTCGCGCTCACCGCCCATCCCGCGCCCGCCGACCCGCACGCCGCCTTGCGCACCAAGCTCGAAGCCAACGCCGCGAGCTACGCCCGCTTCACTGAGAATCATGCCTGAACCATCCGCCAAACCGCGCCGTTCCGTAGTTCGGCGCCTTGTTTTCGTCGCGTTGCTGCTGGCCGCGCTGATCTTCGTGGCCTTCAACGCGATGACCTTTGCGGAAGCCTGGGGTATGACGCACTACCGGCCCGCCGAAGTACGCAGCACGCGCATCCGCGAACTTACGACCTGGGGCAAAGTGCGCTTCCTTTTCACCGGGCCGACCGTGCGGCGAATGGCCAACGTCCACACGCCGAACAAGCACGGTCTCGCGTTTACGACCGCCGATCTCCGCAACGCGCGCGGTCAAAAGCTGGAAACATGGCGCATTCCTGCGAGCGAAGACCGCCCGCTCGTGCTCATGTTTCCCGGCTATGGCGCGAGCAAGGACACGCTGCTTGTTGCTGCGGCCGAGTTCAACCGCCTCGGCTGTGAGACGTGGCTCGTCGATTTCGCCGGCATCGGCGGTTCGGATGGCGGCATCACCACCATCGGCTGGCGCGAAGCCGACGATGTCACCGCCGCAGTCAAAGCCGCGCGCGCTGCGCAGCCGAGCCGGCCGCTGGTGCTTTATGGGACCTCGATGGGCGCGGCAGCGATCCTGCGCGCGGTGCATCTCGGCGAGGTGCATCCCGACGCTCTCATCCTCGAATGCCCGTTCGATCGCTTGGTCACGACCATCGGCAATCGCTGTGGCCTGCTCGGCCTGCCACGAATCCCGTTCGCCCCGGCGGTAGTTTTTTGGGCGGGCGTGCAGCATGGCTTCAACGGCTTTGCTCACAACCCCGTGGAGTACGCCCGGAGCGTCCGCTGTCCTACATTGCTCCTGCAAGGCGCGCAGGATGATCTCGTCGGGCTTGGCCACGCCCGCCGCATCGCCGGGGCGCTCGGCGAGCGGGGGACATTCCAAGTTTTTCCCGAGGCCGGCCACGCCTTCCTCGCCGTCCGCTCAGCCGGGCGGTGGCGGACGAGCGTCAAGGGCTTCCTCGCGGGAAAAGTGGTTCGATAAACGCTGGGTGTGGCCTTTTGAACTCCCCGTTTGTGCCCACCGCGCGAAGGCGATACGCTCGGCGGCGGCATGTCCGAAACTGAGACGAAATCCCGCGCGCCGCGCATCCCGAATCACGAAATGGTCCGGGCCATCGGGCGCGGTTCGTACGGGGAAATCTGGCTGGCGAAATCGCTGACGGGGACGTGGCGGGCGGTGAAGATCGTGGACCGGCGCACCTTCGAGAGCGACAAGGCGTTTCTGCGCGAGTTTGAGGGGATGTCGAAGTTCGAGCCGATCTCGCGCGGGGATGCGGGCTTCGTGGACATCCTGCACGTCGGGCGCGAGGAGGACGGGCACTTTTTCTACTACGTCATGGAGCTGGCGGATGACCATCTCGGCAGTGGGCGGATCGACCCCGTGGCCTACGTGCCGAAGACGCTGAAGAGCGAGCTTTCGCGCCGTTCGCGGCTGCTGGCGGATGAGTGTGTGACCATCGGCCTGTCGCTCTCGAAGGCGCTGGCCGCCTTGCACGCGCAGGGACTGGTGCATCGCGACATCAAACCCGCGAACATCATTTTCGTCGGCGGCGTGCCGAAAATCGCGGACATCGGGCTGGTCGCGGCGACCGGGCAGGGGTCTTTCGTGGGTACCGAGGGCTACGTGCCGCCGGAGGGGCACGGCAGCGCGCAGGCGGACCTCTATAGCTTGGGAAAAGTGCTCTACGAAATCGCCATGGGGAAGGACCGCATGGATTATCCCGCGGTGAATACGCGGCTCGCCGAGCTGCCGGACAAAGCCGTGCTCATGCAGCTCAATGAAGTGCTGCTGCGGGCCTGTGCGAACAACCCAGCGGCGCGCTACGCCACGGCGGAGGAGATGCACGAGGATCTCGGGCGGCTACGCGACGGGCGACCGCTGGCGGAGCGGGCGCGGCGACGCTGGCCGGTCTTTGCGGGCGTTGGCGCGTTGCTGGCGGTGGGCGCGGGCTGGCAATTTCTACCGCTCGGGACGGAACGGGGCGGCGTGCGAATTGAGACGGAGCCGCCGGGCGCGATGGTGGTGGTCGATGGGCGGATGCGCCCCGCACCTGCGCAGTTTTCGGATTTGAAAACGGGCATGCATTCCGCCCACGTGATGCTCAAGGGCTACGAGCCGGTGGATCTTAAATTCGATGTCCCAGCCAAAGCCGAGGCCCGTCCGGCGCGGCTTCAGCTCAAGCGCAGCCGGGGATCGGTCCAGCTTTCGTCCCTGCCGCCAGGCGCGGAATTTGAGCTGCGACAAGGCGAGACGGTCGTGCGCAAAGGAACGACGCCGGTCACGCTCGCCGACCTGCCGACCGGGGATTACGAGCTGCGGATGCGGCGCGAAGGACGCGAGCAAAGCGCGCCCTTGGAAATCCGCCGCAATGAGACGACGCCTACCGAGATCGAGTTTGCGTCGGGCAGCGTGACGGTCACGAGCATGCCGCCGGGCGCGGAGATTTTCGTCGCTGGGAAAAAGGCGGGCGTCGCGCCGGTGGAACTCGCGCTCGCCGAAGGCTCGCACGAGATCACCGCGAAATACCGCCGATGGCCAGAGCAGCGGCGCACAGTGACGGTCGAGCGAGCGAAGCCGAATGAAGCGGCCTTCGATTTTCCTCACGGCAGCGTGAAAATCACCAGCTCGCCAAGTGGTGCCACGGTGCTCGTCAAGGGTGTCGAGCAAGGGCGGACGCCGCTGCCGGTCGAGGATTTGGAGCCGGGTGAGGTGAGCTACGAATTGCGACTCGCCGGTTTCAAAAATCTCGAAGTCACCGGCCTCGTCGAACCGGGAAAGCAGACCTTTTTGCCCGCGCGTTTTGTGAAGCGCGCCGGGCCCACGCGCGGGCAGCCGTGGGAAAACAGCCTCGGCATGAAATTCGTGCCGGTCGGCGAGGTGCTCGTAGGCGTGTGGCCGGTGCGGGTGCAGGATTTCGACGCGTTTTGTGCGGCGACGGCGCGCGCTCGGTCGGTGGCTGATTTCCCGCAGGACGGCACCCATCCGGTGGTGCGCGTGAGTTGGGAAGATGCCACCGCTTTTTGCGCCTGGCTGACCTCCAAAGAGCGCAACGCAGAGCGGCTCGAGGAAGGCCAGAGCTACCGCCTGCCGAGCGATCTGGAGTGGAGCGCCGCCGCGGGCTTGCCCGAGGAGGGCGGCGCGACGCCGGAGCAACGCGACAGCAAGATTCGCGACTACCCGTGGGGCCGGCAGTGGCCGCCGCCAGCGGGCGCGGGCAATTTCGCCGACGGCCCGATGAAACGCGGCGCGTCTATTCCCGGCTATCATGACGGCTTCGCGCAGACTTCGCCGGTGGGCGCGTTCGCCGCGAATCGCGTCGGCCTTTTCGACATGTGTGGCAACGTCTGGCAATGGTGCCAGGACAGCTACAAAGGCGGCGCGACCGGGGCGCGCGACTGGGGCGTGCTGCGGGGCGGCTCCTGGGGCACCGCGACCCCCGCCGAACTCCGCTCCTCCTACCGCAATGCGGTCGATCGTTCGGAGCGCGACGTGATCTTTGGTTTCCGCTGCGTGCTCGTGCCGGGGGCAGGCCTGTGAAGTTCGATACGGAGACTTCGGATTCGAGGGTTGCCACGCAGCGGGGAAAGCGTTTCAGTCTGCGCCCGTGCTGAGAAAACTCGTCCTCTCGATCCTCTTCCCTGCCGCATTCGCGGGCCTCGCCACCGTCTCCGCGCCAGCGCAGGAAGTCATTCCGCACCCCATTCAGGTCATCGTCAGCGTCGCCGACCAGAAACTAGTGGTGCTGCGCGACGGCGGCTGGATCGTGAAATACCCGATCTCGACCTCCAAATTCGGCCTCGGCGATTCCTTTAACAGCTACAAGACGCCGCTCGGCAACTTGCGCATCTGCGACAAAGTGGGCGACGACCTGGTGAGCGGCACCGTTATCAAAAAGCGCTGCGCCACGGGTGAAGTATTGGCGGTCAATGCGGAAGGGCGGGATCCCATCGTCACCCGCATCCTTTGGCTGGACGGCGAGGACGAGCAGAATCGCAACGCCAAGGCTCGCGGGATTTACATCCACGGCACCACGGAGGAAAAGCGCATTGGCCAACCGGTCAGCTACGGCTGCATCCGCATGCGTTCGCGCGACATCATCGAGATTTTCGATCATCTGCCGGTGGGCACGCCGGTGAGTATCGTCGCGACGAAACTTCCGAAATTGCGGAAATACGTGCCCGCGCCACCGCTCCTCCTTGCTAGCAACAACACGGCTTCCAAAGCGCCCGAAATATCCACGCATGCAGCGCCCCCAAGCAAAACGGTTTATCCGGAACGGCTACCGGAAATTGCCAGCGGCCCCGCGGTCATTCCCGCCGATGCTGGCGCGGTGCAGGCGATGAAGGGGAGCATTCTTTCCGCTGGCCTGCCGGACGCGCCGACGGCGAAAGTCGGCCCGTTGAAACAGGACAAGATGCAGTTTCAATCCTGGTCCTCGCTCTCCCTGCGCGAAGCCGATGCCAAGCGCTGATTTGCCTTTATGAAATCTCTCTGCCTGCTCCTCACCACCTGCTGCATCCTGCTCATGTCCGCCTCCCTTTTTGCCGACGACGCGAAGCTTTATACCATCCCGCTCAAAGACATCGACGGGAAGGACACCACGCTGAAAACCTACGCGGGCAAGCCGTTGCTCGTCGTGAACGTGGCGTCGAAATGCGGTTACACTTCGCAATATACCGGGCTCGAAGCCGTCTGGCGGAAATACAAGGATCAGGGATTGGTCGTCTTAGGCTTTCCGAGCAACGATTTTGGCGGGCAGGAACCGGGCACCAATGAGGAGATCAAGCAGTTCTGCTCCTCGAAGTTCGATGTTACTTTTCCGATGTTCGACAAAGTAACCGTCAAAGGCGACGGCCAGAGCCCGCTCTACACCGCACTGACGGGCCCGGAATCCCCGGTGCCTGGGCCGGTGAAATGGAACTTCGGGAAGTTTCTCATCGGGCGCGATGGGAAGATCATCGCGCGTTACGACTCGAAAGTGGCGCCGGAATCGCCGGAGCTCACACAGGCGATCGAAGCCGCGCTTGCGGCGAAGTAGAGCGGAGCGCGCGCGGCAAACTCCGGGGAGCGCGGGCCTCCGGCCCGTTGGTCGCCGCATCCTGCGGCGACGGACTTTCCTCAACTTTCGCCCGCGCCAGCGCGTCATACTGGGAATGACCGTCAGGTAGTTCGTTTCGGCAGGATGCCGAAACCAGCGGGCCGGAGGCCCGCGCTACCCGGCCGCCGCCTTGATCTGCCCCAGTTCTTCCCAGCGTGCGTAGAGCTTGGGCACGCGGGCCTTGGCCGCGTCCAGCTGGGCTTCGAGCTGCTCCCAGTCGTGCCCGTGCTTGGCGAAGAAATCGGGAGCGGCGAGCGCTTTTTCCATGAGTGCGACTTTCTCCTCCGCAGCGAGGATGTCGGCCTCGATGGTCTCCAGTTCGCGCGTCTCCTTGTAGCTGAGTTTGCGCGCTTTCTCTGTCTTGGCCGCGGGCGCGGCTTTCGGCACGGCGACCGGGGGGGGCACGGCTACGCGGGCGGCGCGTTTTTCCAAATAGTAGTCATAGGCGCCCGCATTCATCGTGACCACGCCATCGCCCTCAAAAGCCAGCGTGTGGGTGCAGACGCGGTTCAGGAAATAGCGGTCGTGGCTGACCACGATGAGGCTGCCTTTGAAGAACACGAGCGCCTCTTCGAGCAGACGCAAAGTAGCGAGATCGAGGTCGTTGGTTGGTTCGTCGAGGATGAGGACGTTGCCGCCGCGCTTGAGGACTTTCGCGAGGATGACGCGGCTGCGTTCGCCGCCGCTGAGCAGGCGGATTTTTGAATTGATCCGGTCGTCGGTGAAAAGAAACCGTCGCAGGTAGGCGCGCAGCGAAATCGTTTCGTCGCCCAGCCGCAGATGCTCGCTGCCTTCGCCGACTTCCTCCCAGACGGTCTTGTCCTCGTCGAGCACCAGCCGGTTTTGGTCGATGTAATTGACCTGCGTCCGCGCGCCTATTTCGACCTTGCCCGTCGTCGGTTCGAGTTCGCCCATGATGATCTTGAGCAGCGTCGATTTACCGACGCCGTTGCGCCCGACGATGCCGAGCCGCTGGCCGATGGGCAGGTCGAGATTCACGTCGTCGAAAAGCACGCGTCCGCCCAGTTCCATGCCGACGCCGGTGAGCGTGATCACGCGGTTGGAAGACTTCGCCGCGGGCGGGATGATCATCTCCACGTCCAGCTCCTGCTCGGGCCCTTCTTTTCCCGCTTCCTCAAAATAGCGCTCGATGCGGTCCACGCTCTTGGTCCGCCGTGCGCGCGGGCCTTTGCGCACCCACTCCAGCTCGTGCTTCAGGAATTTCTGCCGCTTCCGCTCCTGCTCCTCCTCGGTCGCCGTGCGCGTGGCCTTGGCGAGGAGAAAGTCGTTGTAGCCGCCCTGGTAGGAGAGGAAACCGCCGCGCGTCAGCTCGACGTTGCGCGTGGCGATACGGTCGAGGAAATAGCGGTCGTGCGTGACGAAGAGACACGCGCCGGGATAGCGCGAGAGAAAGTCCTCCAGCCACTCAATGCTTTCGGTGTCGAGGTGGTTTGTCGGCTCGTCGAGAATGAGAAAGTCCGGTCGCGCCACGAGCGCGCGGCACAGCGCGACGCGCCGCTTTTCCCCGCCGCTCAGCGTGGAGACGAGGCGGTCGCGCGCCGGCGCGTGCAGATTGGTGGCGAGGCTTTCGATCCGCCGATCAAGGTCCCAGCCGTCGAAGTGATTGATCTCATCGAGCAGCACAGAACTGCGCGGGCTTTCGCCGGGCGTGTTCTCGTATTCCGCGAGCAGCGCGAGGATACGGGCCGCACCGGCTTCGATATTGGCAAAAACGGTCGCGTCTTCTTCCAAGGCGAAGGCCTGCGGCAGCCAGCCCGTCAGCAACTCGCGACGACGCGTGAACTTGCCTGCGTCCGGCTGCAACTCACCCGCGGCGATGCGCAGGAAGGTCGATTTCCCGCAGCCATTGCGCCCTACGAGGCCGATGCGCTCGCCCTCCTCAATCGCGATGGTCGCGCGGTCGAGCACGGTGTGTGGTCCGTAGCGGACGGTGAGTTCGGTAGCGCTGGCAATCGGGTCGGGCATGGCAGGGGCGGGGAAGATTCACCTTCGAGGCGGCTGGGGAAAGCCCGAAAGCGAATGAACATTTTGGGCTCTTGGCGGTCTGATTTCCCGCCGCGAAGATCGCTGTTCATGCCCATGCGAACAGGCAACCGATCACCCCGCGGCAGACGTATCACCTACCAACCAAAATCATGTTTTTAGCCATCCTTCTTTTTGTCGGCACCATGCTCATCTCGCTGTGGGCGTCGTATCGCGTGAAGAGCGTTTACAACCGCTACAGCCAGGTGCCTGCCTCCTCGCGCGCCACCGGCGCAGAAGTCGCGCAAGCCATTCTCCAACGCGCGGGCATTCGTGACGTCGAGATCGTCGCGCAGGAGGGCTTGCTCGGAGACCACTACGATCCGACCCACAAGCGGCTCGTCCTTTCGACGCAGAACTTCCAAGGCAACTCTCTGGCCGCTTTTGGTGTCGCCGCGCACGAGTGCGGGCACGCCATCCAGCATCAGCAGGCTTACGGGCCACTCGGCTGGCGCATGGCTTCGGTCACGGCGACAAATTTTGCCAGCCAGATCGTCATGTGGCTGCCGTTGCTCGGCCTCTTCTCCGGCGCGATCAATGGTTACACTGCAGCGTGGATCATGTCCGCCGCTTGGGGCGTCATCATGCTCTTTAATCTCGTGACTCTGCCCGTGGAGTTTGACGCCTCAGCGCGCGCTAAAGTCGTCCTTGGCGAAATGGGTTTCATCGGCACCGACGAGGAAGCCGCCGGTGTCCGCAAAGTGCTTGATGCCGCCGGCTGGACCTATGTCGCTGCCTTCATCACGTCCTTGGCCTATATGCTCTGGCATCTTGTCCCGCTACTGATGGGTGGACGCCGTAGCGACTAACGCCACCGCCATACGAAATTGTCTCGGCCAGCCTGTGCGCAAGTGCAGGCTGGCCGCTTTCGTTTCGGGATGGCAGGAAGTCGCACATGATCGCGCAAACGCACACTTTCACCGTCGGCACTCGTGGAAAAGGCACCCACGAAATCACTGAGGAAGTCGCTAGCCTGGTTCGCGCCAGCGGAGTGCAGACGGGGACGGTCACTGTTTTCGTCCAGCACACCAGTGCTTCGCTGGTCATTTACGAGAATGCCGATCCATCAGCCCGCACCGATCTACACGCGTTTTTCGAGCGGCTGTGTCCCGAGGACGAAGACTACTTCGTCCACACCGCGGAAGGCCCCGACGATATGCCTTCGCACCTCCGCATGGTGCTCACGCGGACCAGCGAAGTAATCCCGATCGCGCTCGGCCGAATGCAACTCGGGACCTGGCAGGGCATCTTCCTCTTCGAGCACCGCCGTGCAGCGCACCGGCGGAACATTGTGGTCACGGTCATTGGCGTGTAACGCTTCGGCATCAGGACTAACTCACGAACGTGTCATCCCGAGCGAAATGCAGGGAGCGAAGCGACCGAAATGCAGTCGAGGGACCTCGGCGGTCCGTTAAGCTCTCAACGTTATTGAACCGCCAAGGTCCCTCGACTGCGCTGCGCTCCGCTCGGGATGACACGCGATTTCACTCGTATAGCGCTTCGACAAGGCGGAGGCACTTTGGACCGGGGAAAACGCCGGGCTCCATCTGGTTCATCACGTAGGCGAAAGCTAGGCCCGTATGCGGATCGGCGAACGCATGGCTGCCGCCCGCGCCCGGATGGCCAAAGGCTCGCGGCGACGGACCGAAGTGAGTCCGCAGCTTTATGCCCTCGGCATCTACCGGATCGCGCATGAAGCCGGCAGAAAACGCCGTCTCCACTTGCAGCACGCGGTCCAGGCCTTGGGTGAGCGTAGTCGTCATCCAATCGAGCGTAGCGGGCTCAAGTAAGCGCTGCCCGTCGAGCGTTCCGTCGCCCGCGAGCAGCGCGTAAAACTTCGCCAGCCCGCGCGCCGTGCCGACGCCGCCGAACGCCCCGAATGACGCACCGCGCGCTTCCGGCGTATTCATCGAAGCCACGCTATGCAGCCCATGCGGGGAGGCGAAAGCCCGCGCCGTCAGCGAACCGGGCGTCATGAAAGCAGTGTAGAACGGGTCGCCCTTCGGCGGCGCGGACTTGGCCGGAAAAATGGACGAAGCTTCCGCCACGCGTTCCGGCGGCATGCCGATCCAGACGTCGAGGGCGAGCGGTTCGGCGAACTCCGCGCGCCAATATTCGCGGAGCGTCACTCCGCCGGTGATCCGCCGCAGCGTTTCATCCACGAGGTAGCCGAAAGTGCGCGGATGATAGCCGTGCACTTCGCCGAGCGGCCAATTCGGCTCCTGCGCCGCCAAGGCGTTGGCGACCGCCGCGTGATCCTGCGCCTCTGCCGTCTGCGAAAGAGCGGCGAGCCCGGCTTGGTGCGAGAGCATCTCCGCGATCGTCACGCGCCCTTTTCCGGCTTGGGAAAACTCCGGCCAAACTTCCGCGACAGGCGTGATCGGGGCCACGCCGTGCGCCTGGCAGGCGTGGAGCAGGCACGCCGCGCTCAGCCCTTTCGTCGCCGACCAAAACAGCACCGGCGTTTCCGCCGTCCACGGCTCAGTTTTCGCGCGGTCCTTCCATCCGCCGGCGAGCGAAAGGACTTCGCGCCCGCCCTGCCAGACGCTCACCGAGGCACCGAGTTCGCCGAACGCGGCGAAGTTTTCGTGAAAGAGCTCGGTGATCCGTTCGATGTGCATGCGGCGCGGATTAGCGCAGAGCCCGCAGCTTACGCGAGGATTTCGCGCACCACTCTCCCGCTCACATCGGTCAGCCGGAAATCGCGTCCGCTGTAGCGATAGGTGAGCTTTTCGTGATCGAGCCCGAGCTGATGCAGGATCGTGGCGTGCAGGTCGTGGACGTGGACCGGGCTCTCCGTGGCGTTCCAACCAAACTCATCGGTCGCGCCGTGCACGAGGCCGCCCCTCACCCCGCCACCCGCGAGCCACATGGTGAAGCCGAACGGATGGTGTTCGCGCCCATTGTCGCCCTCCGCGGTCGGCGTACGACCAAACTCTCCACCCCAAACGACGAGCGTGTCTTGCAAAAGTCCGCGTGCTTTCAAGTCGCGCAACAACCCGGCGATCGGCTTGTCCACGGCCGCGCAGTTCGCCGGCAGCTCAGATTTCAAACCGCTATGCTGATCCCAAAGCTGGCAGCTCGTTCGCTTCGAAGTGGTCGTGTGATAGACCTGCACCATGCGCACGCCGCGCTCGCTCAAGCGTCGGGCCATCAGGCATTGGCGGCCGAAAATTTCGGTCACAGGATCGTCGAGCCCGTAGAGTTTCTTCGTCTCGGGCGACTCGCGCTCCACATCGAAGGCCTCTGGGGCCTGCGCCTGCATGCGAAAGGCCAACTCGAAGGATTCGATGCGCGCGCTCAACCGGCTGTCTTCCTCGCGTTGTGCGGCGTGGAGTTGGTTGAGCTGCGCGAGCGCATCGAGCTGGGCACGCTGCTGGGCGGTGGAAAAACGCGTATTGCCGAGATTGGCAACGGGCTTTTTCAAGTCGCTAACCAGCGTGCCCTGATACGCCGCGGGCAGAAAACTTGAGCCCCAGAGCGGCGCGCCTTGCGCCGGTTGCGCGGGGCTGAGCACGACGAAGCCCGGCAAATCCTGATTCTCCGAGCCGAGGCCGTAGAGCAGCCATGACCCCATACTCGGCCGTGAGAACGCCTGCTCACCGGTGTTCATCTGCAGGCAGGCGCCGTTGTGATTGATGTTGTCCGCGACCATCGAGCGGATCACGCAGAGGTCGTCCACGCAGCCGGCAATATTCGGCAACAACTCACTGACTTCGATGCCCGCCGCGCCATGCTTTTTAAACTGCCACGGCGAAGCGAGCAGGTTGCCCGTTTTCATCCGCTCGAGCTTCGGCTTGGCGAAAGGCAGGGGTTTGCCCTGGTCGGTGATCAGCCGCGGTTTCGGATCAAAGAGATCGACGTGCGACGGCCCGCCGGACATGAACAAAAAAATCACCCGCTTCGCTTTCGCCGGAAACATCGTCGGCTTGAGCGCGAGCGGATTCGCCGCCTCCCCCGCGGCGGCCCGGGCAATGAATTCCTCGCCGAGCATTCCAGCTAGCCCCAGCGAGCCGAAGGCGCTGGCGAAACGTCGCAACATTTGGCGGCGGGAGAGTGTGGATGGGGGATTCATGCGGGGTCAGTCGAGGTACACGAACTCGTTCGCGCAAAGCAGCACCTGGCAGAGTTGCTCCCAGGCGGCGGGCGCGGCGTTTTCGCTGCGGGCGAGGGCGAGGGCGGCGAGGGCGATGGACTTTTCCTCGGTGGTCGGTGGGCGGGTGAAGAGGCGGGCGTAGAGCCACTCAAGGCGCACGGTGTCGTCGTCGGGGGTCTCGCGAAGGAGGCGGGCGGCGAGTGCTTTGGTCTGGGCGAGGGCGAAAGGGTGGTTGAGCAGCCAGAGCGCTTGCGGGGCGACGACGCTGTCGGTCCGCTTCTCGACAATGGCGTTCGGATCGGCGCCGTCGAAGAGCATTTGATACGTGGCCCGGTCGCTGCGGATCGTGGTCACGTAGAGCGTGCGGCGTGGTGCGGTTAGATCGCGGAGCGAAGGGCCGGCGGTGGCGCGGTCGAGGGTGCCACTCGCGGCGAGGAGGGAGTCGCGCAGTTCTTCCGCGCTCAGGCGGCGGCGGTTTTGGCGGCTGAAAAGCTGATTGTCCGCATCGGCCTGGCGCGCGGTCGCGGTGCGCGAGGAGGATTGCTGATAGGCGGCACTGCCGAGGATGAGCCGATGCAGCGCCTTCACACTCCAACCGCTTTTCACAAACTCCACAGCCAGCCAGTCGAGCAACTCGGGGTGCGTTGGCGGCGTTCCAAGTTTGCCGAAGTTGTTCGCCGTCCGCACGATGCCCTCGCCGAAGTGATGCTGCCAGATGCGGTTCACCATGACGCGCGCGGTCAGCGGGTTGTCGGCACCGGCGATCCAGCGGGCGAGTTCAAGGCGGCCACTGCCCGCGGCGATGGTGGGTTGCGCGCTGGTCAAGAGCGTGGGGAAGCTCCGCGGGACGGCCTCGCCGAGCCGGTCATAACGGCCGCGCGCGTGCAGGCGAGCGTCGTGGAAACCTTCGTAGCCGGTGGCCGGGATGCCGCCTTCCTGCAAGCCCTGGGCGAAATCCGCGTTGGCGATCTTCGCGTTGAGTGCCTTCTTTTCCTCCTCGAGCGCCAGGCGGTTTGGCTCCTCGCCGCCGAGGTGCGCGCCTTCGCCGGCGCAGACCCACCAGACGCCGTCGTGCCCCTGCTGCGCCCCGTGCACGAGCGTGTCGCGGAGATCCCACTGCGTGCCGTCCGGGCCGCGGATGAGGAAATCCGTTTGCGTCGAATCGCAGGTGTATTCGCCGCGCGGGCGAAGGAGCAGTTGTACGAGTTCGCCGGCTTTCACGGACACGTCGCGCTCGGCAAAATCCACCACACCGCCGTTGTCCATCTTCCCTTCGCCAAGCTTTTCGCCAGCGCGGCGGACTTCCCACGTAATGCCGTCGCCGCAATTCGGATCGACGTCGCGCAAGCGCGCACTGATGCGCACCGTACCGGTGAGCGGACTCTTCCACGCCACCGTCGCGGCGGTCTTTGGCCCCGGGTGCAGCGCCACCGCTTTCGCCGGCAGCTTGATCGTCAGGAAGCTCTGCTCCGCGTCCGTCGTATTGATGACCAGCGACGGGTTGTCCGCGCCTTTCGGGCTCCACGCGTGCAAGCCGGCCTTCTCGAAAATGTCGCGCTTCACCTCGGTCAACGGCGCGAGATCGCCGGCGAGTTGCGCATCGATCTCCGCGATCCGCTTTTGCGCCGCGGCGCGTTCTGCCATCTGCGCGGGCGAGAGCAGCGGCCAGCGCGCGAGCTTCTCGCCGTCGCCTTTGCCTTGAAATTTCGCGAGGATGCGGCTGCTGAAAAAGATGCCCGCCATCCCGTAGTAATCGCGCGCCGTGAGCGGGTCGAATTTGTGATCGTGGCAACGCGCGCAGGCCAGCGTGAGGCCGAGGAATGTGCGGCTGGTGACGTCGATCTGGTCGTCCACGATGTCGGTGTAAACCTTCTCCTTGTCCGCGTCGCCGTTGCCCCAGTTGCCGATCGCATACAGGCCGGTCGCGGTCACTTTCGCCGCGTCCCACTCGCGCGCGGCGAGGATGTCGCCGGCGATCTGATGCGTGACGAATTCGTCATACGGCAGGTCGCGGTTGAAAGCGTTCACCACCCAGTCGCGGTAGCGCCAGGCGTCGAGGATGTCGCCCTCCTTGCCGCTCCCGCGCGAGTCGAGCGAATCCGCATAGCGCACGGTGTCGAGCCAATGCCGGCCCCATTGCTCCCCGTAGTGCGGCGAAGCGAGCAGGCGGTCGAGGAGATTGCTGATTGCGGATTGCCGATTGCTGATTGTTTCGCGGAGGAACGCCTCTACTTCCTCCGGCGTCGGCGGCAGGCCGGTGAGGTCATAGGTAATGCGGCGAATGAGCGTCCGCGGGTCGGCGGGCGGGGCGAAGGTGAGACCCTTTTCTTGCAGCTTCGCGTGGAGAAAGCGGTCGATGGGATTGCTGATTGCGGATGGCGGATTGCTGATTGTCGGCAGCGGCGGCGGGACCGGCTTGCGATACGCCCACTGCTGCCGCGCCTTGTCGTAGTCGATCGCCGCTACTTCGCTTTTCACCTTTCGCCCCTCGCCCTTCTCCCCCACGGGTGCCGGCGCACCCATCTGCACCCACTTCACCAGATCGGCGATGACCGTGTCCGGCAGCCGCTTGTCCTTCGTCGGCATCCGCAAATCCTTGTCCGTGTGCCGCACGGCCTTGATGAGCAAACTGTTCTCCGGGTCGCCCGGGACCAGCGCCGGGCCGGAATCCCCGCCCTGCAACCAGCCCTCGCGCGTATCCAGCAACAGCCCGCCCTTGATCTTCTCCGCGTCCGCCGCATGGCACTTCGCACAGTGCTCCGCAAAAACGGGCCGCACCCGCTTCTCGTAAAACGCGATCCCCTCATCCGCCGGCGCCGTCCCCGGGTGCGCCAGAGCAGCGCAGAGCGCGAGGGCGGAGCGGAAGGGGGGAGCCACGACTTCGGTAAGCAAGAGCAGGCGGGTTTGTTAGGCAATCCTCGCGCGAAAATAAAATCCGCCACCGCTCTCTGTGCGGTTGCAAACAGCCGCCGGGCTGCTAGACCAAGCGGCCCTATGTCCAATCAACCGCAAAATCCCCAGCAATCTCTGCAGCTTAAATACGAAAACTTCACCGCCCGTTACGCCAACCACGCGCTCGTCAGCGTTGGCGCCGAGGAAGTGTATCTCGATTTCACCTCCGGCATCGTGGCGGATCGCCCCGGCGTGTCCGTCATGCCCATCCACACCCGCATCGCCATGACCCCGTCCGGCGTCGTCCGCCTGGCCCAGCTCCTCCAGCAGACCACGGCGAACTTCCAAGTCGTGCAGATTCCGCCGCCGCAGACCCCGCCCGTCCCGGTCGAGCCCGCACCGTTCTCCGACAGTCCCGCGAGCTAAGCCCGCGCGCCTCCCGCGCCTCTTTCCCAAACCCGCCGTCCGGTGCGCTTGCGCTGCTGGACTGGCGGGTTTGTGCGTTTGGGGAGAAAAGGGAAGTAGAAGAGCGTTTCGGGGGATCCGGTGGGGGTCTCGGGCGTCCGGGTGGGGTGCTCGGATGTCTAGGAGAGGCTTTGGGGCTCTGAAACTACTCTTTGGGGAGCTCGATGCGGGGGAAGAGCGGGGTCGGCGCGCCGAGTTGGTGCCCGTCGGGCAACCCGCCCCAAGCGGCATCGGCGAGGCGGAAACGTGCTTCGGAGGGACGCGCTCCTGCGCGTTCCCCATCTTCCTTGGATGACGCGTCGCTCCCCGGAGAAGTGGCACGCGCGGGAGCGCATCCCTCCGGGTGGGACGCCTTCGGCGAAAGCTCCATCTTCCAGTTGAGCTGATCGAAAATCCCGTGGGCCGCCTTCGGCAAGACTGGCGAGAGGAGGATGGCGATGATGCGGAGGGACTCGGCAAGGTGGTAGAGGACGGCGTCGAGCTTTTCGGCTTGGGCGGGGTCTTTGGCGAGCTTCCAAGGGGCTGAGCTTTCAACGAATCCATTGCTATCCGCCACCAGCTGCCACACTTCAACCATGGCCGCGCTGATTGCAGCGTCGTTATAATGTCCTTCGTAGCGGATGTTGGCCAAAATCGTCTGATTCAACCGGAGCCCGATGAGCGAAGCCTTTTGCCAATCCTCTGGGAGAAGCATGCGCCCCTCGTCTTCACCAAGCTTCTGGTCGGCGATGATCTTTTTGAAAACGGGGTCGTCGCTTGCGCGGTCGCGGCTGAGTTTTCCCTCCCGATACTTCCCCGCCATATTCAGCGTCCGGTTCAGCAAGTTCCCGAGGCTGTTCGCGAGGTCGGTGTTATAGCGCTGGATGAGGCGTTCTTCGCTGAAGTCGGCGTCTTTGCCGGTGGCGATGTCGCTCATCAAATAATAGCGGACGGCTTCGGCGCCGTATTTGTCCGCGAGCACGTCGGGATCGACGACGTTGCCGAGGCTCTTGCTCATCTTTTCGCTCTCGCCGCCCTTGCCTTTGATGTTCCACCAGCCGTGGACGAGCAGCGTGGGCATCTCGGCATCGGTGAAGCCGAGCGCCTTCAGCATGATGGGCCAATAGACGCCGTGCGCGGGGATCATGATGTCTTTGCCGATGACGTGGAGCGCGGGCCACCAATGCAGAAACTCGGAGGGATGCGCTCCTGCGCGTCCGTCGCCCTCGGTGGCGATGTCGCCCGCGGAGGTTTGGGACGCGCTCCCGCGCGACCCTCCGTAGGGATCGTGGCCGGGGACGAAGCTGATGTAGTTCACGAGCGCGTCGAACCAAACGTAGGTGACGAAGCCCGCGCCGAAGCTCTCGGGGAAGGGGATGCCCCACTGGAGGCGCGCGGCGGGGCGGGAGATGCAAAGGTCGCCCTCGAGTTTCTCGACGGCGTTGCGCAGCTCGGCGACGCGGAAGTCGGGGATGACGAAAGGCCGACCCGCGGCGCTGCG
Organism: Chthoniobacter sp.; assembly: GCA_031390545.1. Lineage (GTDB taxonomy): Bacteria > Verrucomicrobiota > Verrucomicrobiia > Chthoniobacterales > Chthoniobacteraceae > Chthoniobacter. The sequence continues at coordinate 241,796 of JANMTP010000021.1, forward strand.
CTGGTCGATGAAGTCGAGGAGCCATTGCTTCGGGTCGAAACCAGGCAGGCCGGTCGTGCGGTCCTGCGTCAGCCGGAAGTAGAAGTTCTCCTCTTCGCGAAACTCGACGGGCTGCCACTCGGGGCCGAACTCGCCGTCCGCGCCGCGCTCTTTGTCGGTCAGGAATTGCTCCTGCCGCACGCTATAGTAGCCGCCCTCGCTCTTTTTGTAGATCCAGCGGCTTTGGCCGGTGGCCGGGTCTCGGTCATCCCAGAGCATCTGGAGATTCGCGCGGACGCAATCCTTGTGAAGCTGGTCGGTGGTGGCGGCCCAGCCGTCGTAGCGGACATCGAGCTTCTCCCACAACGCGCGGAATTTCGCAGTGATGCCATCGACAAACTCCTGCGGCGCGACGCCCTGCTTCTCCGCACTCTGCTGGACCTTCTGCCCGTGCTGATCCACGCCGGTGAGATAGAAGACGTCGTCGCCCTTGAGTCGGTGATAACGGGCGAGGACATCGGCAAGCACCTTTTCGTAAGCATGCCCGATGTGCGGCGCGCCGTTGGTGTAATCGATGGCGGTGGTGATGAAAAAGGAGGGCAAGGTTTCTGGTTTCTGGTTTAAGGTTTCTGGTTGGACGCGCGAAGCGGGCGTCGCTCTTCCTGAAATTTTGGGCCGCGGATTTCGGTCTTTTGCAGGAACGTCATAAACCCGGCGATCAGTCGGCTGGTCCGCAGGGCCAGGGCACAGAGTTCGTCGAACTCCGGTTGGCTCACGTATTCTTCGTCCAGCGCCACGTAGAGCTGGGAGCGAACTTCGCCGGCGGAGCCTTTGGCCACGGAAAGCGCCTGGATGAACTCCCGGTTGCCGCCGCGCTCAAACCCTTCGGCGATGTTCGAGGTCACGGAAACGACCGCGCGGCGAATCTGGTCGCGCAAGGCGAAGTCGCGGGCGAACTCTCCACGTTTGGAGACGCGATAGATGGCACGGACGAGTTCACGTCCGATCTGCCAAGCTTCGATGTCTTCAAATCGGACGATAGTCATAGCGATACTGAGATGCGCTTGTTTGCGTAAACCAGAAACCAGAAACCAGAAACCCTATTTCCTGATCTTCCCACCCCAGCCGAGGATCTTTGCTTTCGCGCCGGCGGACTCAGCTTCGGCGATCATCCCGGCGCGCACGTAGAAGAGCGATAAGCTGGACCAGGCGAGCTGATCGTTCGGACGCATCTCGACCGTCCTTTTGCCCGCTTCGATGGCGTCGGGATAGCGGCCGAGCTTCATGAGCGCCATCCCAAGCGCGTGCCAGCCGTCGAAGAATTCCGGCGCGAGCTCGGTGCAGCGGCGATACTTTTCCACTGCCGCGTCCAAGTTGCCAAGCGCGAGATCGCCGTTGGCGTCGTCGAAGAGTTCTTCGACCTCGGTCGGCGTCTCCATGGCTCAGCCGCGTTGCGTGCTGATGCGGGCACCGGCGCGGCGCAACTTAAGCCATTCCGCAAAGAGCACCTCGCTAGTGAAACGCTGGAAGCTGTCGGCAATCACCGTTTTGTCGGTGGCAAATTTCGCGTCGTCGATGGGCGGAAGTTTGTCCAGATGCACGAGGACGCCGCCATTGCCCGTGGTCAGGAAAGAACTCATTTGGCCGGGCTTGAGATCGCTGACCGCCGTCATGACCTCGGCAATGTCCGGTTGGTCGCGGGTGGGCTCACCCCGGGAAAAGACCGGAAAAGTTTCCGCCTTCACTCCGGCGGCGGTGGCGGCCTCGGTAAAGGATTTTCCTTCCTTGAGCGCGGCCTCGATCTTCGTGCGGATTTCCGCGCCTTTAAGGGCGAGCGCTTCCTGGGCGCGCTCGCGCTTCAGCTGTTCGGTGAGTTGCAGTTTGGCTTCCTCAAAGGTGAGCGGGCGAGCTTCGGTGATTGCGGAGAGTTGGATGACATAATAGCCGCGGTCGGTGGTGATGACATCGCTGACTGGTTCCTGTTTGGTCAGCTTGAAGGCCGCCGCGGCCACGGCGGGTGCGCCGGCCAGCGTGGGCGGAGGCGCAAGCCGGGTGAACTCGGGGGTCTCCTCGGCTTTGATGCCGGCCTTGGTCGCCGCCGCGGCGAAGTCCGCATCCTTCTCGGTCATGGCGATGGAAAACTCCTCCGCCGCGGGGCCGAGCTTGGCCAGGGCGTCGGCGCGCTCTTTGCCCTCCAGCGGCTTGTCCGTCGTTGGCAGGACAAAAGCCGCCACGCGCACCGTGCGTTTTTCCTCGGACTTCAGTTGCGCTTTGCGTGTCTCAAAGAGCTTCTGCAAGTCCTCCTCGGGCGCGGTAGCCGTGGCGAGGAAATCGGCGAGCGCCAGACGCACGACCGACGATTCATATTTCTGATACTGCTGGTCGTAAGCCATCCGAACCTGGCTGGGTGCGGCCGCTGTCGTCGAGCCGAGCAGAGACTTCACCTTGCCCACGCGGATTTGATCCCGGACGAGCTCTTCAAGCTGGTCTTTGCCAAAGCCACGGGGTTGAAAGAAGCGCTCAAAGATCATCGCGTACTTCGATTTATCGAACGCCCCGTTCGTTTGAAAAACCGGCATGGTTTGGATCGCGCTGAGGACTTCCGCATCGGTTGTCGCGACGCCGAGATGATCGGCCTCGTGCTGTAGGACCAGGCTGTTCCAAGTGAAGTTTTCGATGGCTTCATCCAACGACTGCGCACGACCGGCAAGAGTCACGAGCAGCTCCTGCAAGCCGAGGTCGCGAGCAAGTTCAAACTTCCGGCCTTGGCGCTGCATCTCGACTTGCGTGACCGGGCGTCCGTAGATCGTCGCGGGATGGCCGCCCATTCCCTCAGCGAGAAAACCTCCGTTGAAAAAGCCCACGAAGCTGATGATGATGAGCAGCGTGAAAACGATCAGCAACGGTTGCTGATAGCGACGGAAAAAATGGGTAACCATGAGGATGAGTTTGGGAGTTGATTTCGCTCGGGCGCGTCACTAGCTTGCCGCCCGCCGAGTCGATGACCCTACGTTTCCCCTCCCAATATCAGCAACTCCTTTTTGCCGCGGGAACCGCTTTCCTGCTCGCTTGCGGGGCCGCCGCGCAGGACGTCATCATCGACGCGCAGGGCACCGCGCGCCAAGTGCGCGTGGTCGGGATGTCGGCCAGCGGCCAGACGCTTGAATTCCTCGTCGGCGAAGGCCGGTTGGGCCTTCCGCTCGCCCAGATCAAGGAAGTGCGGATGAATCCGCCGGCGGAGTTCGGCCAGGCTTTCCAAGCCTACCAAGCCAAGGATTACGCCAAGGCCCGGACGCTCATGAAACCGGTCGTGGACAAGTTTCGCGGCATGCCGGCGAGCTGGGCGCAGCAGGCTTCCGGGATGCTGGTGGATATCGACCTCGCGCTCAATGACACTCCTCGGGCGGAGGCGAACTACGCGGCTTTCGTGAAGGCCTATCCTGCGGGCGGCACGCTCCAGGCGGATGTGCTCGCGGCGCGCATCGCCGCCTCGAAAAAGAATTTCGACCTCGCCAAACAGAAGCTCACGACCGTCACCGAGGCGGCTTTGAAGGAGAAAAGCGTGAGCGGGGCGAATGCGCTCGCCTTCAGTCAGGCGTTTCTCGTCAGCGGTCAGGTCAAGGAAGCGGAAGGAAATTTCAACGGCGCGCTCGAAGACTATTTGCGCACCGTCACCCTTTTCTACCATGATCGCGCCGCCGTCGGTGTCGCCCAGGAGCGCGCCGATCTTCTCCGCAGCAAGCACAAGGATTTGGCCGTTCCATAATCGGACCGCCGATAATCCGCCTTCCTCTCAATATTTTCAATCCATGATCCCCGCCCCACTCCGCCGCATCCTTCCACTCGCGCTCACCCTCGCCACTTTTGGCGTCGGTTCCGCCGCCGCTCTCGCCCAGGAGGAAGCAGCGGGGCCCGCCCAGCATAGCGTCATCGACCTGATCATGGATGGCGGCCCGCTGATCATCGCGATCTGGATCGCGATCGTCGGCACCTCGGTGACCATGGTCACCTTTATCATCCAGAACATCATGTCCCTGCGGAAAGATAAGCTCGCTCCGCCTCCGCTCATCGACGCTCTCCAGCAGAACATCGCCTCCGGCAACTATCAGGAAGCTTGGGCCACCTGCGCGGCGAACAAGAACTACCTCGCCAACGTCCTCAAGGCCGGCCTCACCCGCCTTGGTCGCGGCAAAGAAGCCGTCGAAAACGCCTGCGCCGAACACGGTCTCCGCGAAGCCACTGTCCTTCGCACCCGCAACAGCTACCTCTCCGTCATCGGCGTCGTCAGTCCGATGATCGGACTGCTCGGCACCGTTATCGGCATGATGGGCGCCTTTGCCGTCCTCGGGACCAGCGGCATGAAAGATCCCGGTGCGCTCGCCGGCAAGATCGGTGAGGTGCTCCTCGCCACGGCCAGCGGCCTCTTCATCGCGATCCCGGCCTTCGTCGCCTACTACGTCTTCCGCAACACCTCCCAGATGTGCATCGTTCACGCCGACGACGTCGTGAACAACCTCCTCCTTGACATCCCGTATGATGAGCTGGCTGGCGTCCAGATCGGCGAAAATTTTGACGCTGGTGCTCAGAACGGTTTCACCGGCGGCGCGCGCAAAGTTTCGATGGCCCTGACCACCGCCTGCCCGGTCTGCAACGGTTCGATCACCGCTGGCGTGAACCCCTGCGAGCACTGCGGCGCGACCCTCGACTGGTCGGCTTGATTTTCTTCCGATGGCCCGCGCGACTCACTCCCAGCTAGCCCGCAAGGCCACGCGCCTGGTGCCAGAGGAAGACCCGGAATTTCAGATCGCTCCGATGATCGACATCCTGCTCGTCCTGCTCGTCTTTTTCATGTCGATCAGCACCTCGGAAATCCTTCAAGTCAGCGAGGGCGTGATCCTGCCCGTGGCTAAAGACGCCAGCGCGCGCGACAAAAACAAAAGCGGCGAGGTGATCGTCAATGTCCTCTGGACGACTCTCAGCAACAGCGGCAGCCTCGAAGTCGGTGACCAAGGATACACGCAGGCCGATCAAATCGCGGGTATCCTCACCGCCGCAGTGCAGGCAAACCCTGAAACACGCATTCTCATCCGCGCAGATCGCAATGTGCGTTATGAATACCTGCGTTCCGTCATGGCGGTAGCAGGCAAGGCGGGCGTGGGCAAAGTCACCTTTTCTGTCGTCGATAAAGACGATGGTTCCGCGCCTGCACCGGCGGGCTAATTTCTACGATGTCGCATTCACCTCAACCTGTAACTTTCAACTAACATGGGCGGTTCCGTAAGTTCCGAAGACGGTGACATGGGCTTTCAAATCGCCCCGATGGTCGATGTTGTATTCGTGCTCATGCTCTTCTTCATGGCCAGCGCTGGCCAGCAGGTGAATGAGCAGGAACTCAACATCAGGCTGCCTAGCGGGGCGGTAGGAACGAAACCTGAGAAGGTCCCCATCCTTATCGATATCTCCGCCGAGGGCCAGGTGACCATGAACAACACCTCCTTCGGCACCCCCGCTGACAAGGCCCTCAAGCCCCTTCAGGACTGGCTGAAAAATGCCATTGAGCAATTTGGTGGCGAGGACCCCGTCATCATTCGCCCGAATCCCGAAACCAAGCACGAGCGCATCATCGACGTCCTCAACGCCGCCGCCGCCGCCGGGGTGAAAAACCTGTCGTTCTCGTAGTTGCAGTCGGCTCATAACTCGGAGCCAAGCGCTCCTGCGCGCCGGCCCCGCGCTCCCGCGCGCGAAGTTACACGTCGCTCACAGCGACTTCACGCGAATCCACGTCTCCGCACTGCGCCCCGTCGCTGCATCGCGCAGCGTGAGCCGGTGTTCGCCCTGCTTGGCGAAAGCAAAAGCCCGCTCGCCTTCCACGCCGACTTCCAACGAAGCACTCTCCCAGCGCACCCCGTCTGCGCCCACCGCTTCCAACGGCACCCGCCGGCTTGATGGCAGATCGGGATCGACCAAAAACACCGTCCCCGCCACCGGCGCAACCACCCGCAGCGCCGCCGCCCCGGCCTCAACCATGGCCTGCGCCGCCAGCGTGTTTTCCGCACTTTCGCTCCACGCGATATACTCCACGCCGAGTTTTACCCGACCGTCTTCCGCGTAGTCTTCCGGCGACTCCAGCGGCTGCAGGTGGTCACGGAAAAACTTCTCCCGGACTGCGTCGGGCCGCGGCTGCGCCAGCCGCTTGCCCGTCAGCGGATGCACCGCGCATTCCACGATCTCCGCCGGCTGGGCATACCACGATGTGCCAAACCGCGCGTGCAGCCGCTCGAAAACCGCATGCATGATCGGCGCCGCCCCCGTCACCCCCGAAACCTCGAGCATGGGCGAGCCATCGAAGTTTCCCACCCATACGCCGACTGTGAATTCCGGCGTGTAGCCGAGCGCCCAGTTGTCGCGAAAATCCGTGCTCGTCCCCGTCTTGCACGCCACGGGAAAATCAAACCGCAGCGCTGAGTTCATGCCGAAGGCTGGCGTCCGCGCCGCATTGTCGCTCAGCATCTCCGCGATCAGCCAACAAGCCGCCCGCGTTTCCGCCGTGGGAGGTTGAGCGTTGGAAGCGGAACGTGAAACGTTTTCCTCCCGCACAACCCGCCAGGGCTTCCACTCCCCAAGCCGCGCCAGCGTCGCATAGGCATTCGTCAGCTCGACCAGCCGCGTCTCCGCATTCCCGATCGTCAGCCCCAGCCCATACCGCTCCGCCGGCTCCTCCAGCGTCGTCAGCCCCCACCCGCGCAAACGCTCCTGCAGCGCCGCCGCCCCGCCGAGCGACGCCAGTACTTTCACCGCCGGGATATTCAGCGAAGTCGCCAGCGCCGCCCGGTAGCGCACCGGCCCGAGACAGCGTCGGCTGTAGTTCTCCGGGCGATACAGGCCCGTGGACGTGGCGAAAACCGCCGGCACATCCGCGACCACACTGGCGGGCGTGGCCCCGCGCTCCAGGGCCAGCAGGTAGGTGAAAGGCTTGAGTGTCGAGCCCGCCGAACGCCGCGCCGTTGCGCCATTCACCTGCCCGGAGTCGGGCGCGAAATAGTTCTCCGAGCCGACCAGCGCCAGCACCTCGCCGCTGCGGTTATCGAGCACGACGACCGCGGCGTTACTCACATTCTGCTCACGCAGCTTCGCCAGCCGCTCGCGCACCGTGTCCTCGACGAAACGGTTCAGATCGAGATCGAGCGTCGTCACGATCTCCGGCCCCGCGCCTGCCGCCACTGCACGCCACGCGAGATCGACGAAATGCGGCGCGCGAAAAAGCCGCCGCGGCGGCTGGAGGCGCAGCGTCTCCTGCAGCGCGCGGTCGGTTTGCGCCGCGGTCAGCCAGCCATTCTCGCGCATCCGCCGCAGCACCGTTTCCTGGCGGCGTTTCGCCGCGGTGAAAATGGCGTGCGGATTCAGCCGCGTCGGATTCTTTGGCAGCCCGGCGAGAAACGCCGCCTCCGCGTCGCTCAGGTCGGCCAGTGGTTTGCCAAAGTAGTAGCCCGCGGCCGCGGCGCAGCCCGTGTTCAGATTACCGAAATCCAGCCGGTTCAAATAGGCCCCGAGGATCTGCTCCTTCGTCCACAACTGCTCCAGCCGCAGCGCCTGTGCCGCCTCGATGACCTTCGTCCGCCAAGTCCGCGGACGCGGCTCCGCCAGCTTTACGAGTTGCTGCGTGATCGTCGAAGCGCCCGACGTCACGCGCCTGCCGCGCACATTCCCCGCCGCGGCCCGCGCCAGCGCCAGCACATCCACGCCGCGATGCTCGAAGAAGCGCTTGTCCTCCGCCGCGAGCATCGCCCGCACGAGGTTCACCGGCGCATCCGCCAGCGGCACGTCGCGCGCAAACCGCTCCTCCACCCGCGTCTCCCGCAGCGTCGCCCCGTGCCGGTCCGTGAATTCCAAACTCTCCGCCCGCGCCCGCAGCAGCCCCGCCGGCACGGGCACAAACTTCATGGCCATCCAGGCCGTGGCGAGCAGCACAGCGGCGGAAATTCCAGAGCGGACCAACCAGCGACGAGCCGTTTTCCAAAGTGTGTCATCCTGAGCGGAGTTCCCGATGGGCGAAGGCGGGCGGGAATGGAGTCGAAGGACCCCGCAAGCTACCGGCGGCGTCGCTGGAGACTCCAAGGGGTTTGCAGCCTGCCGCCGAGCCCGACGGCGCCTCGCGGACTCGGCTTTCGACTGCGCTGCGCCCGCGTCTCCGCCTCCGCTTCGCTCAGGATGACAACCCTTGTGACGTTCGGTTTTCATTTCAGCGGCAGACTCGTCAGTTGCAGCGTCTCCGTCATCCCGAAGCGCTCGGGATGATACATCTCCTCGATCTTCGCCGCCGGAGCCGTCGCCGTCCCCGCCGCGCGCACCCGGGCGAGATAGCGGATCGTGTATTGCCCCGGATAAATGGCGTCCGCGAAGAACAGCGCACGGTCCTCGCGCAGTTCCTTGAAATCGCTGACCCACTCGGTGCCGAGCGCCTCACCCGCGCGTGTCTCCTGCGATTTGAAGACCGGATTGATCGCTTCGAAGACCGCCGGCAGTGGATCGTCCACCACCACGTAACTCGCCCGCCGCCGCACTTCGAGATTCAACGTCACCAGCACCCGATCCCCGACGCGCGGCTCCTTCAGCTCCGCCAGCGTGCCGTCGTCTTCGACTTTCGTGTAGGTCCGCGAAATTGCGTAACCCTGATCCTGCCGCACCGCCGCCAATGTGCGCGGACGCGACTCGATCTCGACCTCGGCATAAACCCGATCCCGCCCTGGATTCAAGAGCTGAAGCGGCTTCGAAGCGGCGTCCGCCCCGAGCGCAAAATCCGCGCTGCTAAGCGGCGCACCTTCCCCGAGGGTGAAAGCCGTCCGCTTTTCGCCGAGCGCCACCGCCCCGTGAATGACGGTGCCGAGCTTTTCTGCGCGCGGCAACGTTTCGCTCAGCGCGAGCAGCGACCAGCTATTGCCCTGCGTCGTGCCCCAGTGCCCGCCCGCCCGGCGACCGAGCAGCTCCGTGACCAACGCATCGATGACGGGCGCATCCGGCTGATGCCGCGTCCACGCGAGCAGCCGCATCGCCGAGTCGCGCGACGTGCTCCAAAAGGCATCGTCCTCCGGCACCTTCGCCTCCTGCTGCGGATCGAGCAGCACCGCGACCATTGCCGCCGGGCCTTTGGCCTCAATGATCGCCAGCGCCAGGAGCGCGCGATTTTCCGAACTCAGCGCCGCGCGCTTTTTAAAAAGCAGCTCGTGATAAGCCGGCTCCGCCTTGCCCGCCAGCGCCAGCGTGTAAAGCGCCAGGCAGCGATCCGAACCGCCCTGCCCGCCGTGATGCGGATCGGTGCCATCCGCACCGGTGCCGCGCAGTTGCTCGCTCAAGTATTTGCACAGCCGCGCAAACTCCTCCTCGGGCACCGCAAAGCCCGCGCGCCGGGCCGTGGCCAGCCCGAAGCCGCCATACGCGCTGCCCCAGAAGAGCGGCTCACTTTGCCCCGGCCAATACGCCAGCCCGCCCGAACTGGTCTGCATCGAGAACAGCCGGTCGATGCCGCGGTTCACCGCCTGGGTGATTTCGTCGTCCGTTTTTTTCAGTGCAGGCAGCACCGCGCGGAAGCCGCGCATCGTCACCCACGGCAGCGTGCTGGAAGTCGTCTGCTCCACGCAGCCGTAAGGATAATGCAGCAACTGCTCAACCGACTCGCGCATCTCCAGCATCCGCGAATTGGTCAGCCGCACGCGCACGATCCCGCGGCCCTCGCGCAACACCGGATTGATCCCGGCGAGCAAATCGGACTCCGCCGCATCCGTGTGGCTGAGACGCAGCTCGCGCAACAGTGGCACGGGATAGCCGACGCGCAGCGTGGTCTGCACGGCATCGCGATAGGCAAACCCACCGCCCGCTGTGAAGTGGGCCGTCCACTTCCACTTCGCCTCACCCGCGTTTTGAAACTCGACCGGAAAATCCACCGCTAGCGAACCGCGCGCGGGCAGCTTCACCAGCCGCGTTGTGCTTTCCGCCGTCGCCGTCGAATCCAGCTCCAGCGCCACTTCCACGTCGCCGTCGCGGTCAGTCGTGTTGTGCAGCACCCCGCGCAAGATCAGCTTGTCGCCGACATTCGCGAAGCGCGGGAGCGCTGGTTCTAGCATTGCCGGCTTGTTCACCGCAAAGGCCGACTCCGTGCTGCCAAACTGGTTCTTTGCCGTCTGCACGACCGCGATCACGCGGTAGCGCGTGAGGCTGTCCGGCGCGGTGAACTTCGCCGCGATACGCCCCTCTGCATCCGTCCGCAGCGTGCCGTTCCAAAACGCGCAGGCGACAAAGTTTTTCCGCAGCGCCTCACCGTCCTCGCCGCCGCCGCCGATGAGATAGCCCTTGTTTCCAAACGAGCGCTCGTCCGGGTCTTCGCTGAGCAGCGTCGGCAGGGTCAGCCCGGTACTCACGGCGAGCGCGCGTTCCGCGTTGAAAAAGGCGAGCGTGTTGGGCGTCTCGTAGCCCATCAGGCTGAGCACGCCTTCATCCACGGCGTAGAGCGTGACCTCGGCATTCGCCACCGGCCGGCCCTCGAAATCGAGCACCTGCCCCCCGACGCGGACTTCGTCGCCGGGCCGGTAATCCGGCGCTTCCGGTTGCACATATACGCTCAGTTTGGCATCGGCCCGCGCGACCTTCAGCGCGCAGTAGCCCACGCGATATTCCGGTGCTTTGATCTTGCGCGGACTGTCCGCCGCACCGCGCAGGAGCATTACCGAGACATAGACATTGGGCGCGTCGCCGGCTTCCAGTGGCACCTCCACGGTCGGCGCATTGCCGTTGAGCGTGACCACGAACGAGCGCAGCACTTTCTCCCGCTCCACGGTCACCAGCGCTTCGCCGGAGATGGGCGTCTTAACCAAAATCTTCGCCGTCTGCCCGCTGCGGTATTCCGCCCTGTCGGCGACGAGTTCGATTTGAAACTGATTGCGGTAGTTCCACGCCGTCTCGCCCTCGCCATAGACGCTGAAGGCCGTCGCCGTCAGCACATCGCGACCCGCGGCGTCTTTACTGACCGCTTCCAGGAGATACTGGCCGGCCTTGCCGACAATCAGCGGTGCGCTTTCTCCACTCGGTGTTAGCTCCCATTTGCCGCCTACCTTCACCGCGGCCCTCGTCTTCACCGTTGCTAGCGAAATGAGTTCGTAGCGTGGCTGGTTGCGATATTCGGAGCCATTGCCCGCCGTCTCGACGCGGTTCGTCTGCCAGTCGATGCGGGTGAGCCGCACCGTGGCGGTGACGGGTTCAGGCAGCGGCGTGCCATCGGTCCGCACCGCCACGACTTCGACCGGCAGCACCGCGCCCGCCTGCACCATGCCGCTCGGACGCCGCACGCCGAGGTAGAAATCCGAGCTATGGATGGTGAAGTCCGACGCCTCGGAAACCGTCTGCTGATTCAGGTCGGTGATCTCGCAAAGCAGATGCGCCGTGCGCGGCTGCGGCGCTTTGGCATTGAGCGGAATGGCGGTCTCAATGCGCGCTCTGCCTTCGACATCGAGGTCGGCCTTACCCTCATCGGAGAAATGCGAACGCCGGTCGAGTTGCTCGTTCAGGGAATAGTCACTGATGGCATCGCAAAACTCGAACGTCGCGAATCCGGCCGGCGAGAAGCCGTTGTCGCTGGCCTCCAGCGACCAAGTGAGCTGGGCTTTCGAGAGCGCCTTGCCCATGTAGTATTTTGCCGTGATCGGCAGTTCGAGCTTGGCGTCGCCGACCGTCGCTGCGACCTGCGCGATTTTGATCTCAAAAGCGTTTGGCGTGTACTCCTGCACCTCGATCGAGTGCGTGGCGATGGGCTCCGCGTCCGCACCCGTGTCGGCGAACCGCACCTCGATCTGATACGTGCCCAGCGTCCCAGCCGGGAGCGCGAGATCTTCAGCAAACGAGCCCGTGTCCGACAGTGTCACCGTGCGGTTTAGGATGCGCCGTTCGCGCGGATCAATCGCGCGCACCGTCACCTTTGCCCCCGCAGGGATGCCAGCGTCCTCCTCGCTCCAGTCGCGCGCGATGCCTTTCAAATGCACGGTCTCGCCGGGCTTATAGACCGGACGCTCGGTGAAAAGCATGACCTGCCGCCGACCGTCTTCGGCGGTTTCCTCGTCGTCCTCGAAGACCTGCTCGATGCCGAGCCGCCGGAGCGAAAGGGATTCACGCTGCTCGCGAAAGGCGACGAGATGCAAATCCGCGCCATGCTCGGCGAGCAGCCACTGGCCTTCCTTCGGCGTCTCCAGCCGGGCCATGCCCGCGGCGTCGGTCTCCACCAGGTCGAGGGTGGTGTTTTCCGCATCGAGCAGGCTGAGCGTCGCGCCCGCGATGGCCTTGCCAGTTTTCAGCGAAAAGACGTGGGCGAAAGTTTCGCCCTTCGAGTGCTTCCAGACCACCCCGAGATCGGTCACCTGCACGATGGCCTGCGCGCCGGGCCGCGTGTTGGGCTTCCCGGGTTCGCCGGTTTGCTCGGCAGTCAGCAGCACGATGCCGCCGCGGCCTTCGCCGAGGATTTCGTTCCAATCCAGCGCGATTCCCTGCTGCTCATCGACTGCGCCTTTCACCTCGTACTCTTTCTGCCAAACGACCTGCCCCGGCAGTTTCTCGGGATCGACCCTGGCGTAGGGCTCCTTACTGCTCCGCCAGGAGAGGTAGTGCTGATAGGCCTTGAGCGCGAAGGACGCCGACTCCGCCGGAAACACCCGCGCGCTCACGCGGAGGCGTGGCGCATTGACCGCGAGTAGATGAAACTGGCGCGCCCCACCGCTCATCTGCTGCGTGGCAAACTCCTCGAAGTACACGCGCGGCGGCACTTGGCTGAATTGCACCGTTTTGCTGAACCGCCCCGCTAACACGAACGGCTCCGCCGCCGGCAACCCGGCCTCGACGGTGACGCGGTACTCGCGATCCAACTCGAACTCTCCGGTGAAACCCAACTCCGCACCGTCCACTTCGGCCTTGAGCCCTTTCGGTTCCGGTTCCACCCGCACCCAGCGCGCGAGATTGCCCGCGGTTACTTCCTTTGCCAGCACTTTAGAAGAACGCACCTTCAGCCAGCGCCCGCCGTTGATGTAATTTGTCGCCTCCGCTGCGGTGATCTCAAACGGGCGGACTTTCCCGATCTTCGCCTCGGCCGGTTCGAGCAGCCGCAAGTTGCCTTCTGTCGCCGGCAACCCTGCCGCGATGACCAACCGCCATTTATCTCCTGCCGGCAAAGGCTGCACGGGCGTGACCCAGAGCTGGTTGCCACGCGCCTGTGCGGCTGGCGGTGCCTGGCCCACCCGCGTTTCCTGAAAGCGCTCGGTCCACGTCAGCAGCGAGCTGTCCTTGCTGCGCCAGTTGGGGAAATACTGCTCGGGATGTTTGGCCGGATCGGGCCTTTCCACGCGAGCCGCGACCTCGTCGCCGGCTTGGTTCACAAACTTGCAGAACCGCCCGGCACCCGCGACCTCAACGTTGGCGTTGAAGAGCAGCGAAAACTTGGGCTCCGCCGCGGCGTCCTGCTCCGAGCGTGCGCCGACGGAGTTCCAGCCTTTGAGTTCAAAGGGCGGGGTTTTTACCGTCTCCCGAAAAGTCGCGCCGAGGGGCTTGCCGTCAGCCTTCGCCAGTCCGGGTTCCAACGTGAGCAGGTAGGTTGTGCTCAGCGCGAGCGGTGCGTCCGGCGTGAGGGTTCCGCTGCGCTGGCTCAGCCAGGTGAAGCGGCCCTTGACCGCCGGACGGAAGACGACCGGCGACGGCTGTGCGGGCTGGCCGATCTGCTCGGCGGCGACCATCGCTTCGGGGAAACGCAGTTCGAAAGTGCTGGCCGGTTCCAGCGGTCGCGCGCAATGCAAAGTGACCGCCGGTTTGTCGGCGGCAGCGGCCAGCGAGGTGAAAGTGAAGGCCGCGACGGCCGGGAGGAGGATGCGCAGTTTCATGGTGTAGATTAGGTCTTGCGCGGAATACGCGGACCGCGCGCGAATCTTTCAGAATTCGCGGGAAGAATTTTTGGCTGCAGCCGGAGCCGATCGCTTTGCTAGCCTAGCCGCTGATGAAACGCCCCGGCTCCCCGACCAAAGACGGACGGCTCACGGCCACACGCCGCAGTCTCGTCGAGCGGCTGACGGATCTCGGCGATCAGCGGAAGTGGCAGGAGTTTTTCGACACCTACTGGCGGCTCATCTATGGCGTGGCGAGGAAGGGTGGGCTGACGGACGCCGAAGCGCAGGACGTGGTGCAGGAGACGGTCATCACCGTGGCGAAGAACATCACGAAGTACGAGCGCGAGGCCGGCTCGTTCAAAGGCTGGCTGCTGCACATCACGCGCTGGCGCATCGCCGACCAGTTTCGCAAACGCGCGCCCGCCGAGAAACAGCGTCCGGCCCGCGACGACAGCCGCCGCGCGACGGCGACGATTGACCGCGTCCCAGATGGATTCGACCTCGATGCAACTTGGGAAGAGGAGTGGCAGCGCAACGTCCTCGCCGCCGCGCTGGAGCGCGTAAAGCGCAAGGTCGATGCGAAGCACTACCAGATCTTCGACTGTCTGGTGATGAAGCAATGGCCCGTTTCCAAAGTCGCCGCCGAACTGGGGGTGAGCGTCGCGCAGGTCTATCTCGTCCGCCACCGCATCTCCGGCCTCGTGAAGCGCGAATGTGCGGCCGTGGAGAAGCGGCACTGACCGCCCTGCCCTCCCCGCGCCCGGCGCCAGGCGCTGCCGCCGCTCCGCGAAAGCAACCCGCCGCTGCTCGAATGACTGAAGGCGCCGGTCGTGTATCGTCGCGACCCGGTCTTAGCCGCCGAGTTCGGCGCGCTTGGGACGGAGTTCTATTCGCCGCGGCGCTGCTTCGCGCACTACCTATGTCTGCTGTGGAGGGTGCCCTGCGAGTCGGGAACAACGGAAAGGCCGGGCACTCGCAAGAGCGCCCGGCCTTTTTACCAACCGATCGAGTGCCGGCTTACTTCACTTTGCTGATCTCGTAGATCGTCGTCGTCCCGCTCACTTCGTTCGACACGACCAGCAGTGGTTTGCCGTTCGGACTGTTTTCCTCGGCGATGAAGAGCAGCCCCTCGGGGCCGAGGTCGCCCGCGGCGGGCGTGTTCGTCGGCTGCGTGAAGTCGCGGTTGTTCACATACTGCACGAACTCCGGCGCCGCCGGAGTGGTCACATCATAGACCATCACGCCGCCGATCCGCTCCAAGCCGATGAAGGCATACGTGCGGCCGAACGCCTTGCCGACCGCGACGCCTTCGGGCTCCGGCCCTTTGTCGTCGCTGCGGTCGTCGAATTTGTTGATCTCGTGGTTCGAGTTGAAGAACGCCGGGTTCTGCGCCGCGGTGATCTGCTCGAACTGATCGCCGCTGTCCCACAGCAGCGCGCCCGTCGTCGAGCGGATGGAAAAGGAGCGCGCGCCGATGGTGTAGATCTCTTTGTAGATATTGTTGCCGGCGGTGTCGCCCTGCGCCTTCGTGGCCTTGAGTCGGCCGAGATTCGAGGACTTCTTGAGGTCCGTCGCCACCGCTGGCGGGAAGACCGCCGGATCGAGCGCCATGCTGCCGATGCGCGTCTCCTCGGAGTATCCGGGCCAGTCGCGCGTGTCGCCTTCGTTTGCCAGCACGAGATAAGTCTCATTGCCGACTTTGAACGACGCGATGCCATCGGGAAGGAAGAAGCCCTGGACCGGCCAGTTGCGGATGTTGATGCGACCGGCGTTCGCCACGGGGATGCCGTCGCGGTCGCTCGCGTCGAGCGCATTACTCGAGCCGAAGCCGTTGCTGGCGAGGCTGTGGTCTTTGACACCGAGGCCGTTAATCGAAGTCACCGTCGCCGAGGCGATGTCGATGATGGCGAGCGCGTTGTTTTCCTGGAGCGTCACCCATGCCGTCTTCGAGTCGTGCGAGACGGTGATGTATTCCGGCTCGATGTCCTGCGCCACGGTGGCGTCCGGCCCAAAGATACGGACCGCCGGCTTCGGGCCCGCGCCCGTGCCGTTGAAGAGGTCCGCGCGGCTCGCCCCGTTGAACGCGGTGAAGCCCGCCGTCTGCACCGTCGCCGCGGCCGCGCCGGCAGAGAGGTCGATGATGCTCACGGAGCCTTCCGGGTCCACGGTGTAATCGGGGCTCGGCTCGCCCTCATTTGCGACGAGAACATAGCGGCCATTCGGCGTGAAGGTGAGCATGTCGGGCTGCGCACCCACGTCCACGACGGAGATGAATTGCAGGCTGGTGTTGAAGAAGACGACCTTGCCCGGCTGGGTCTTGTCGGCGGCCTCGATGGCCACGGCGATCAGCCCATCGCGCACGGCGACGCTGTTCGCCACCGGGCCGTAGGGCGTCACGTCGATGGAAAGATCGTTGCGCAGCACGGGTGCGGCGGGATTGGCGATGTCGATCACGTCGATCTGCGCGGCCTGCGCGTTCACAACGAAGAGTCGCTGCGTGCCTGGATCGTGCGCGCCGATCTCGGCCGCGCTGGTGAGGAAGGAACCCGCCGCGACCGAGTTGATCGGCGCGATGGAAATGGAGTGCGGAGACTTGGCCGAGGCCGGCAGCATGGCCGCGGCAGCGAGGATAAAGGCTCCAATGGTGGTGGATAGGATGTTGGGTTTCATCGGGCCGCGAGTCTTTCAATGCGCCCGCGACTGATGGAAGGCGGCGATTGTGAAAAGCTCGTGCCGCTTGCATGACTACCATGTGACGGCCTCCACAGGGCGTCGGCGGAGTCACTCTTGATACAACAGAAAAGAACGAACACCGCTGCGCACTCGGAGTGTGTCCGCGCGCTGCGTCCCATTTTTCAAAACGAACCACATTGATGAACAACCAAGACCTCATCTACCTCGGCGTGCCGCAAGGCGACGACCGACCTGGTCGAAGTCCTCGGCCAGTTCGATCCGAAGCTCGTGAACATGTGCCCGGCCGGCGACCGCGCCGAAGACTGACCACCGCGGAGGCGGGACGTGAACCGCTCCGCTCCCGCATCCCTCTCGACACGCACCTTTTCCATGAACGACTAACGCCAGGAGGGGACGAGGAGTAGCTACCGCGCCACGGTGACCGCGAGTTTGTGGCCTTTGAATTTGATGCCGTTGAGTTTTTTTAAAATGAAGGACGCGCTCTCATTGCTCACATCGACAAAGGTCTGGCGCTCGCCGATGTCGATGCGGCCCACGACTTCCTTGGGCAGCCGAGTGGTGCCGGCGATGACGCCGACAAAATCGCCGGGCGCGACCTGCTGGTCGTGGCCGAGATTGAAGCTCAGGCGCACCATGCCGGTCTCGTGGGAGACAGGGGAGATGGGCCGGGACTCACCGGTCGGTTTGCGGAAGGCCTGTTTGCCCGAGCGGAAAGCGGTGGGTTCCTGATCGCGGCTGGGCGGTTCGCGGCGCTCGATGGGGCGGGAGGTCGGGTCGTATTTCGGGTATTCGCGCGGGGTGCGGGACTCAAAGCCGCGGTCGCCGCGGGGCTCGCGGTATTCGCGGCGCGCAGGCTGTTCTTCGACGATCTGGACGGGCGCAGGTTTGTCGCCGCCGAGCAGGTGGATGAGCGCGCTGGCGATATCCGTGGCGGCATGACCCGCGTTGAGCAGTTGGTCGATCGTCGCGTCCTGGCGCTTGTAGTCGCCCTTCTCCAGCGTCTCACGCAGCGTTTCGAGAAAGGCGTTGGTGCGCTTCTCCTCCACTTCTTCCGCCGACGGCACTTTCTCGCGGCGCACCTTCCCTTTCGTGAAGCGGATGATTTGCTGCATTTTCCAAATCTCGCGCCCCGAGACGAAAGTGATCGCGCGTCCCGTTTTCCCCGCGCGCCCGGTGCGGCCTATGCGGTGAACGTAGTCCTCGGCGTCCTGCGGCAGGTCGTAGTTGAAGACGACTTCGATGTCGTCCACGTCCAGCCCGCGCGCCGCCACGTCGGTGGCCACGAGGAACTCGAAGCCGCGTTTGCGAAACTTCGCCACCACGCGCTCGCGCATCTGCTGCGAAATGTCGCCGTGCAGTTTGTCGGAGCTGTAGCCGCGGGCCTTCAGATGGTCGGCGAGTTCGTCGCACATCATTTTCGTTCCGCAGAAAATGATGCCGTATTTGATGTCCTGAAGATCGATCAGCCGGCAGAGCACCTCGAGTTTCGAGCGGCGGTCGATCTCGTAATAAACCTGGTCGATGGCGGGTACGACCATCTCCTGCGCCTCGATGCGGACGTTCACCGGATCGCGCGTGTAGTTTTTGATCAGCGAGCGAATCATCGGCGGCATCGTCGCGGAAAAGAAAACCGTCTGCCGTTCGGCGGGCGCCTGTTTCAGCACCGTCTCGATGTCCTCGCGGAAACCCATGTCCAACATGCGGTCGGCCTCGTCGAGGATGACCATCTTGAGCTGGTCGAGCTTGAGCGTCTTGCGCTCGAGATGATCCATGACCCGGCCCGGTGTGCCGATGATGATCTGCGCGCCCTCGCGCAAGCCGCGGAGCTGGCGGTCGTAGCTCTGGCCGCCGTAGATCGGCAGCTCGCGCACGCCCTTTTTAAACATCGCCAGTTTCGCCACCTCCTCGGCGACCTGCATGGCTAGCTCGCGGGTGGGGCAAAGAATGAGAATCTGCGGGGCGCGGAGACTCGCGTCCACGGCCTCGATGGCGGGGAGCGCAAAGGCCGCGGTCTTGCCAGAGCCAGTCTGGGAGAGGCCGACGACGTCTTTGCCGGCGAGGAGCGTGGGAATGGTCTCGGACTGGATCGGCGACGCCTCCTCAAAGCCCATCTTGGCAACCGCTTTGAGCAACTCGGGCGAGAGGCCGAGTTCGGTAAATGGTTTTTTCTGCATTGCGCTTTCTAGCGTGCCGGTATGCCGGGCGCGAAGGGAATTTGCGACCAGCGGGAAGCCCAAGGGCGGACTCCATCGGGGTTTGGCGTGACCGCGTCACTTCGAGCATCATACAGGCTCGCGGCCTTGGAGCGGCCCGCGCCTCCACTGAAAGAATACCTTATTTCGGGGCGCTGATGCACCATAGGTGCCGGTGCGTGCGGAGGAAAAACTCGCCGTCGCTGACCACGGGCGAAGCGTTCGTCAGGCCGTCGCCCAGCGCGTTGACTCCGAGCAGTTCAAACTTCGGACTGGCCCTGAGCACCACCGTGTCGCTGTTTTGATTGAGCACGTAGATGCGCTCGCCGCTGAGCACCATCGAGGACCACGACTGGGTTTTTCCCGCTGTCCCCACGCGCTCTTCCCAGATCTGGGCACCCGTCGCGAGGTCGATGCACTGGGCGGTGCCGGGAGTGTTCAAAATGTAGAGATGGCCGCCGGTCAGCACTCCGGAGCCGATGCGCTGCTTGTCGCGGACCTTTTGCCAGAGCCGCTGCTCGGTTACATCGCCGGAGCCGCCGGGCCGCACGGCAATGGTCGTGCCGCCGTAGCCGCCGCTGCCGATGACGAGGCCCTCCCCGGCCATCGGCGAGGTGTAAAGCAGGGGGTTCATGCCGCCCGCGCGCCAGAGTTCGCGGCCCGTTGCCGGGTCATAGGCCGCCATTTTTTCCGGCCACGTCATCACCAGTTCATCGCGCCCGCCGGCTTTGACGACGATGGGCGTGCTCCACGAGCCGACCATCCCGTCGCTCTTTCCGGCGAAGCCGTCGGTCCGCTCCGTTGCTTCGACCGGTGGCGGCGTCACCCGCCAGACTTCCTGGCCCGTCACCTTGTCAAAGGCCGCGAGCCAGCGGTTGCTGCCCGCGCCTTGCGCCAGAAAGCAGAGCCCGCCGTGGAGCACCGGCGAAATGGCGTAGCCCCATTCGTGATCCACTTTGCCCAAATCCGCACGCCACAGCTCTTTGCCCGCCAAGTCGAAGGCATACAATCCGGCGCTGCCGAACGACGCCACGATCCGCTCCCCGTCGGTCGCCGGCGACGCCGAGCAGAGCGGATTCGTCGGGTGCGTCGGCTCCTTTTGTTTCCACGCCGGCCCGGCTTCCCAAAGCAGCTTGCCGTCCTTTCGGTCGAAGGCCATGACCAGTCGCCGTTCGCCCACGGCTTGCGTGAGAAAAACGCGGTCGCCCCAGACGATGGGTGTGGAGTTGCCCGGCTCCGGCAGCGGGATCATCCAGCGGACGTTTTTCGTCGCGCTCCATTCCAGCGGCAGCGCGGTCTCGGCGGTCGTCCCGTTGCCCTCCGGCCCGCGCCACGCCGGCCAGTGGCCCGCAAAAGCGGCGGTGCTGAGGCAGAATAAAACGACGGCGGCGGACGGGATGCGGGAAGACATGCAGCCACACTAGCCCGCCGTCCGGCGAGGGAAAGCCGCCTGTTTTTCCCGCCTAAGCCGCGTCCGGCTTCGCTCGGAAAAAGACCGCCACATTCCCGACCTGCATGACCAGCGCACTGCCGGTCTTCTCCGCGATCTCCGGCACCATCGTCTTCCGCTCCTCTTGGAAGTCGGTGAACTTCATCTTTACCAAACCGTGCTGGGTAAGCGCGGTATCGAGGCTCTGGATAAACGCGTCGCTCATCCCCGCGTGACCGAGCTTCACGATGGGTTCGAGCCGTTGCGAACGGACTTTCAGGGCGCGTCTTTCGGTGCTGGTGAGAACAGTGGGCATGTGAGCACTTTGCGGGAGATGAGCAGCGGCTCGCAAGCCTGCCAACAGCCCACCTGAAGATTTACTGCTTCGGAATGATTCCTTTGCTTTCCAGCTTGTCCATTTTCGGACGGATGACGGCCTGGCAATACGGGTTCCGATTCCCATTCAGCCGGTAGTAATCCTGGTGGCTGACCTCGGCCTTGTAGAAA
The DNA here is from genome assembly GCA_031390545.1 of Chthoniobacter sp. Classification (GTDB taxonomy): domain Bacteria; phylum Verrucomicrobiota; class Verrucomicrobiia; order Chthoniobacterales; family Chthoniobacteraceae; genus Chthoniobacter. The sequence continues at coordinate 262,504 of JANMTP010000021.1, forward strand.
ACGGTGAGCGGAGCCAACTGCGTGACGATGGGGTTCTTCCAGTTCTTCTGCTCCGCGGCCAGCGACTTCTCCGCCGCCGCTTTCTGGGCGTCGCCGCGGTAAAGAATGACCGAGCGGTAGCTGTCGCCGATATCGTTGCCCTGGCGGTCTTTGGTCGTCGGATCGTGGGCGTGCCAGAAAATATCGAGCACCTTTTCGTAGCTGATCTTGGCCGGATCAAAGTCCACCGCCACCACCTCGGCGTGGCCGGTGGTGTGGGTGCAGACTTGCTCGTAGGTCGGGTTTTCCGTGCGTCCGCCAGCATAACCGGAGACCACGTTTTTCACCCCGTCGAGTCGCTCGAAGACGGCTTCGACGCACCAAAAACAACCGCCGCCAACGACGGCACGTTCAAGACCGGGAGCAGGTTCGGGAGCAGGCATGGATTTAGGTTTGTCAGCGGATTGACCAGCCAGCGCGAGGGCGGCCAGCGTGGCAGTGAGGAGGGCGAGGAAGCGAATTTTCACGGGGATGGGGTGTGGGAGGAAGCAGACAGAAGTTAATTCCCGGCGTTCGATATTCCAGCAATCAAGCGAGCAGGGCTTTGGCGACTTTGCCATGGACATCAGTCAGCCGGAAATCGCGGCCTTGGAAGCGGTAGGTCAGCCGTTCGTGATCGAAGCCGAGGAGGTGCAGGATCGTCGCCTGAATGTCGTGCACGTGGAGTGGGTTTTCGACGACGTGGAAGCCCAGGTCGTCGGTCGCGCCGTAAGTCAGGCCAGGGCGGATGCCCCCACCGGCCATCCACATGGTGAAAGCCTGCGGATGATGATCGCGCCCCATCGCCCGGCCGAGCGCGGGGTTTGTCTCGACCATCGGCGTGCGGCCAAATTCGCCGCCCCAGATGACCAGCGTGTCGTCGAGCAAACCGCGTTGCTTCAAATCGGTGACCAGCGCGGCGCTGGCGCGGTCGGTCTTGCCGCAGTTGTCGCGGGAATTGCCAGCCACGTCAGAGTGGGCATCCCAGCCTTCGTGGTAGATGTTCACAAAGCGCACGCCGCGCTCAATCATCCGCCGCGCGAGCAGACAGGCGCGGGCAAAGGACGGCTTGTCAGGATCGCAGCCGTAAAGTTCCAGGGTCTCCTTGCTTTCGGTTTTCAGGTCCATCAACTCGGGGGCCGAAGTCTGGAGCTTAAAGGCCATCTCGTAGTTCGCCAGCCGCGTGGCGATCTCGGGGTCGCCGTCGCGTTGCTGCCGTTGCTGGTTGAGCGTGCCGATGAGATCGAGCGTGTCGCGCTGGAGGCGCGCGTCGATCCCGGCCGGGCTGGAGACATCGAGGATCGCGTCGCCCGCGGTGCGCAGGCGCACGCCGTTGTAGAGCGTCGGCATAAAACCGCTCGACCAATTCGCCGCGCCGCCGCTAATCCCCGCGCCCGTGCTCATCACCGCAAACGCGGGCAACTCCTGCGACTCCGCCCCGAGCCCATAGAGCGCCCAGGAACCGAGGCACGGTCGGCCCGGTTGTTGGAAACCGGTGTTAAAGAAAAGCTGCGCCGGCGCGTGGTTGAACTGATCGGTGCTCACCGACTTGATGAGGCAGATGTCGTCCACAATTTTGGCCAGGTGCGGCAGCATCTCTGAGATCTCCGCACCACTCTGCCCGTGACGCGCAAACTTGAACTGCGGTCCCAGCACCGCCGCATCCGGCCGGATAAACGCATACCTTTGCCCACCAATCACCGACGGCGGTAGCGGCTTGCCCTCCAGCTTCGCGAGCTCCGGCTTGTAGTCGAAAAGATCAAGCTGGCTCGGCGCCCCGGCCATGAAGAGGTGAATCACCCTCTTCGCCTTCGCCGGAAAAGGCGGAGCCTTGGCAGCGAGGGCCTGCGCGGCGCGAGCCGCGGGCGAAAGCGCCTCCGTCAGCAGCCCGGCGAGCGCCATTTTGCCCAAGCCCACCCCGCAATCGCGCAAGAAATGGCGGCGGGTGACGTGCTGGCAGTGTTCGTGAAAGGAAGACATGGGGCGGTCGTTGCGGCGGCTATCCTACGCCGCGCCGGGGAGTTGTCGAATCTCGCTCGCAGCGATCCCTCAATGATCGTTTGCAGGTCACGCCACCCGTTCGCGGTAGAGATATTTTTGAAAGCCGGCGAAGACCTTGCCGATCTCCTCGGGCTGACCCAATTCCGCGATGGCATCCGCGATGGCATGATATTTCAAACGCAGGAGCGGCGTGAGCTTGGCCGCATCGAGCTCCTCCACACCGACCGTTACGTAGTGCGAAAGCACAAAATCCAGGAAGACCTGCTGCGGCGGGTTGAACTCCGTGCTGATCGCGACCTTCGCCCGCGCCGCCCGTTCGTCGCGGGTGAGTGGCGGGAGCAGGTAAGCGACGTAGGCCAGCACGTCGAAGAGGTCGCTTTTCTCCGCGTCGATCATCCGCTGCATCTCCGCGAGCTGTTCGTGGCCGAAGCCTTTTTCCGTCAGCCCCTCAAGCAGCTTCGATCGAGTCTCTGGCGCGCTCCAGAGCGTCCGCAGTTCCGCTTCATCCTGGAAAAACTCCGGCAGCTTGCCGTAGAGCGCCTCCATGAATTGCGCCGCCGACATCGGCGTGCCATCGGGATGCCAGAAGGTCGTCGCCGTCATATGCTGGATGGAGCGCTCCTTCCCGTCGGCGAGCTTTACTTTCACCTTCGTCCGGCGTGCGCATGTGCAGGGCGTCTTCCCGCATACGTCGCATGACTCCTCCGGGCAATCGCACGGGCTGAGGCCGCACACCTCGCAAGGCTTTGGCGGCATCACCTCGCAGACGCACGGATTGCCACCGCATTTCTCGCAAGTCTCCAGTTCCGGTTCACCGTCCCACTGCGGGTCGCGGAAATGGGCATGCGCTTTTACGAAATCGTAGATCGTGAAATACGCCTTCCCCTCATACAGCCGCGTCCCGCGCCCGATGATCTGCTTAAACTCGATCATCGAATTCACCGGCCGCAGCAGGACGATGTTCCGCACGTTGCGGGCGTCCACGCCCGTAGAAAGCTTCTGCGAAGTCGTCAGCACCGTTGGGATGGACTTCTCATTGTCCTGAAAATCCCGCAGATGCTGCTCACCGAGTGCCCCGTCGTCCGCCGTCACCCGGTGGCAATAGTTTGGATCCTTGCTCGTCTTCGCCTGGTTGATCAGGTCGCGGATCAGCAGCGCATGCGCCTGCGAGGCGCAGAAGACCAACGTCTTCTCCCGCTGATCGATCATCCCCATCAGCAGCTCCACCCGCTTCCGTTCCCGCTCCTCAATGACGATCTTCCGGTTGAAATCCGGCTCCTCATACACCCGCCCCGCGTCCACCTCGCCTTCCACAATCTGATCGTCCGGCGTGTAGGTGTAAGTATCCAGCGTCGTCGAAATCTGCCGCACCTTGAACGGCGTCAGGAAGCCATCGTTGATCCCTTCTTTCAGCGAGTAGATGAAGACCGGCTCGCCGAAATACGCATAGGTATCCACGTTGTCCCGCCGCTTCGGCGTCGCCGTCAGCCCGAGCTGCACCGCGGGCACGAAGTATTCCAGAATCCCGCGCCAGTTGCTCTCATCCCGCGCCCCGCCGCGATGACACTCGTCGATCACGATGAAGTCGAAAAAGTCCGGCGGGTATTCGCCAAACGACGGCGACGGCTCCCCATCCTTCGGCGGCCCCGACATGAAGGTCTGGAAGATGGTGAAGAACAGGCTGCCGTTCGTCGGCACCTTGCCCTTCCTGCGAATTTCATCCGGCGCGATCCGCACCAGCGCATCCTCCGGAAAAGCCGAGAACGCGTTGTAAGCCTGGTTCGCAAGAATGTTCCGATCCGCGAGGAACAGAATGCGCGGGCGGCGGGTCGGCTCGCGGCTCAGGTTCCAACGGCTTTGGAAAAGCTTCCACGCAAGCTGGAACGCAATGAACGTCTTCCCCGTCCCCGTGGCCAGCGTCAGCAGGAGGCGCTGCCTCCCGTCGGCGATCCCCTCCAGCACCCGCTCCACTGCGATGTCCTGGTAATACCGCCCCGCAAAGTATCCCCCGCGATCCTCAAACGGCACCGCCGCGAACCGGTCCCGCCACGCATTCTCCACCGCAAAGGTCCGCGCCCACAGCTCCTCCGGCGTCGGCCACGCCGACACCGCGCCCTCCGTTCCCGCGTCCATATCGATCCCATAGATGCCCTGCCCATTCGTCGCGTAGGTAAAGCGCACCGCCAGCTTGCCCGCATACTTCTTCGCCTGCCCCACGCCCTCCGTCAGCTGCTTGTCCCAAGCCTTCGCCTCGATCACCGCCAGCTTGTGATTGCGATAAATCAGCACGTAATCCGCGCTGTCCGCCCGCCCGCGTTTCCCATGCCCCTCGATCCGCCCGAGCGTGATCGGGTATTCCCGCGCCACCCGGCTCCCTTCCACGACACCCCAACCCGCCGCCTTCAGTGCCGGGTCGATGTGCTCCGCTCTGGTTTCCGCCTCGTTCATAGGATGGGAGGTTGATTCACGCGGAGGCGCGGAGACGCGGAGAAATCGAGGTTGTTGACGACGCGCTGGAGACCTTCTTTGAGCGTCGCAGCGCCAAAGTTGAGCAAGAGCCCGACCGGCAGCTTCATCAGGCGGAGATAGGTCAGCACTTGCTTCCCATGCACCGGCGAAATCTTTTCCACGGACTTCAATTCCACGACGACCTTTCCTTCGACCAGAAGATCGACACGGAACCCTTCCTCGAAAGTCATCCCGTCATATTCAAAGCAAACGGGCTTTTGCCGCTCAACCGCCAGACCGCGACGCACCAAGGCCCGCGCCAGCACGATCTCATAAACCGCTTCCAGCAATCCGGGACCGAGTTCCCGATGAATCTTCATCGCCGCATCAATGATCGCGCCGGTGATCTCGTCCAACTCCTTCATTTAGAATTCCTCCGCGTTCTCCGCGCCTCCGCGTGAGTCTTCTTATTCATGGCGGTGCAATGCGTAGCGTCCCGTTTTCTTGCCGCCGATCTTTTCCACCAAGCCGGCTTCCAGCAAAGGACGCAGCAGGTCCATCGCGCCTTGTTTGGAGACCGCGAGCGCCGCCCACAGTTCGCTCGGCGCCATGCTCCCGTGATCGCGCAGCAGATGCAGCAGCCGCTCCTGCCTGGGCCGCAGCACCAGCTTCTCCGGCGATTTCACGTTGAAGGTCTGCACGCGCAGCCACACGCGTTCGAGCGTCTGGCGCAACCCTTCGGCGGAGTATTCCAGCCAGCTCGTGAGGTCGTCGCCCTTCCGGCGACCCGCATCCAGCGCGGCGTAATAGCGCGGGCGATCTTCCCAATAGAATTCATCCACGGAGAAGATGTGATGCGTGTCGAAGCCCCGCCGGTAAAGCTCCCACAAGGCCAGCGCTCGGCCCGTCCGTCCGTTGCCGTCGGCGAAAGGGTGAATCGTTTCGAAGCGATGATGCAGGATCGCCGAGCTGAGCACGGGCGATAGGCCGTCCGACTTTTGATTCCACCACTCCAATAGCTCGAACATCAGTCCGGAGACATCGGCCGGCGCGGGCGGTACGTAGCGGCCCACCCGGACGGCGATGCTGCGATACCGGCCAGCCTCGCCCTGATCCATCACCTCTCCGGCGAGGATGCGGTGCAGTTCAAAGAGATCCTCATGTCGGATCGTCTTTTTGGCCGCGTGTTTTTCCACGTAGCGGAGGCCGGCAAAGTAGTTCAGCACCTCGCGCCGGGAGCGCACATCGGAGGCGGCGGGTTCGCGGCCTTCTTCCAGCGCCCGCACCTGCTCTAGCGTCAGCGGATTGCCCTCGATCGCGGTGGAGGCGTGGACGTTGCGCGTGCGGGTATCCTTATGCAGAGCGGGAATCCACGACAGCTCGACCGCCGCTCCCAGAATGCGTTCCCGCAACGCCGCCACCGTCTCGACCTGCGCCAGCAGGCCTGGGGTGATGGCGAATTGCGGCTCGTAACTCACGCGAATTAGTCAAGCGTGAGTAAAGTTATGAGTCAAGCGGTGGAGAGAGGCTCACGCGGAGACGCGGAGGGGGAAGAGGATTGCCCCTTCTTTTCTCCGCGTTCTCCGCGCCTCCGCGTGAGCCATCCGTTCGGCCTTCGTTCCTCAGAGCTGGCCTGTGAAGGCCTGGTGGAGCAGCGACTTCTTGAGCGCCTCCAGCGCCGCGAGCTTCCGCGTGTAGAGGGTGGCGAGGCGTTGGGTTTCTTCTGTCAGGCTCTCAAACTTGGCCGCGATACGCTGTTGCTCGGGGACGGGTTTTGGAAAGCGAATCAGCAGCGGAGAAAGATTGGTTCTCGTGATTTGCGGTTGAGCCGCGCCGGTGATGGCCGTCGAGATGTCGATTCCTCCGCGGAAGACGAATTCGAGAAACTGAAGATCGAGAGCGTGATCCTTTGGGCGAACGACCATCGCGTTTCCGGTAATCCAAGACTTCGGCTCGGAGACATTTACCGCACCGCAGGTTGCTCCGCGGCAGGTGACGAGAAGTTGCGGCTCTTCGTGGTTGAACTTGTCGTAACGCCCAATCACTCCGTTTGCGCCGAAGACGGGGTATGGCCCGTCTGCAACGAGGTCTTTCGTGCCGATGGTCTTCGGCTGGTACATTTCGCAGGTTTCGCCCAAGCTCTTCTCCACCCACCCCGGGCCGCGCTGGGTGAAGACGGATTGGAGGTGGCTTTCGAAGATGGCGCGGGCGTTATGGAGGTTCTTTTCGGCGTGGGCTTGGGCGGTGGCGAGGCCCGCAAACGCTTCGTCGAGCAGGCCGACGATCCGCTGCTGTTCGGCGAGCGGCGGGAGTGGGATCGGCTGATCCCGCACGTCTCCGTCCGTCACCGCAGGATAGCTCGCGCCTTTCTGGAGGCTTTCCATTTGGCCGCTAAACTCCTCGGTGAACAGCGAGTAAAAGACGAAGCGATGATCGACTTCAGGCTTCGCCCGAAGAACGAAGTAGCCGGTGCTGCAGACTTGCTGATCGAGGTGATCGGGAACAACGGCGATCCGCCGCAACGTGGGGCGAATCGTTGCGAAGATGATGTCATTCGCCCGCACCAGCTTCCGCGCTCGGCTCGGCGCGTCCTTTCCTTTGAGGCGTTGCGTCTCCTCAATCGTGAACGTCGCGTTGGAGACGCTCGACACGTCGATGTAGTCGAACTCCGCTTCGGGAGATTGGAGCGGGTTGATCGTCTCCGTCCGTTGCAGGACTTCACCGAGCGTCTTAATCGGCCATCCGTTCGTCATCGCTGCGTCGCCGTGAGGGGCAAAGCCCCGGCCCCAAGCCAGCCCAGGGCAACGCTCTGGGTCCCCGATCCAAACAACCGCGAGGGCTGAAAGCCCGACACAAACGCGCACCGATTGTCTCGGGCTTTCAGCCCTGATACTGCGGCGAATCGTCGTTCCCAGGGCGGTGCCCTGGGCTGGCGTGGGGGCGCGCCGTTGGCGCTCATCAGGACAGAGAGCGGGATCGGCCTCATAACAGCGCCCGGATATTCCTCAGGCCCTCCGCGTTCTCCGCGTCTCCGCGTGAGACCATCTCCCCGCCGTGGCACGCGGATAGACAATGCAGTTTTTTCTCACGCGGAGGCGCGGAGGACGCGGAGGAAGAAAGGGTCATAGCAGGGCCTTGATCCTTTCCAAAATCTCCGCGCTCTCCGCGTCTCCGCGTGAGATTTCGTCCATGATCGCCGCCGGGCTGCGGTGGGCGATTTCCTCGCCGCCGTTCGGGTTCTTCACCGAGAGGTCCCAAGTCTTCGGGTCGAGGGTCGCGGCGTCCACGCTCCAGCTCTTGGGCGAATCGGCGAAGGTCTTTTGCAGCTCCACGAACTCCGTGAGATCGGCATCGTTGAGCGGGTTGGTTTTGCCGAGGTTGCGGCCGGGGTCGAGTTGGTAGAACCACGTCTTGCGCGTCGGCGCGCCTTTCTCAAAGAAGAGGACGACGGTCTTCACGCCCGCGCCCTGGAAGGTGCCGCCGGGGCAGTCGAGCACGGTGTGGAGCTGTGCGCTCTCGAGCAGCAGCCGGCGCAGGCTCACCGAGGCGTTGTCGGTATTGGAGAGGAAGGTGTTTTTGATCACGATGCCCGCCCGACCGCCGGCGCGGAGGATCTTGATGAAGTGCTGGAGAAAGAGGAACGCGGTCTCGCCGGTTTTGATGCCGAAGTTTTGCTGCACCTCGGGGCGCTCCTTGCCGCCGAAGGGCGGGTTGGCGAGGACGACGTCGAAGCGGTCCTTTTCCTGAATGTCGGCGAGGTTTTCGCTGAGGGTATTGGTGTGGACGATGTTCGGCGTCTCGATCCCGTGCAGGATCATGTTCATGATCGCGATGACGTAGGCGAGGGACTTCTTTTCCTTCCCGTAAAAGGTGCAGGTCTGGAGTGTGGTGAGGTCCTTCGTCGTGAGCTTGCGGCTGGAGGGCATCGCGCCGTCGATGCCCGGCGCCGACGGCGCGGCGCCCTCCAAGCCGCTCCGGAGATACTCGAAGGCTTCGCAGAGGAAGCCCGCCGAGCCGACGGCGCCGTCGTAGATCTTCTCGCCGATCCGCGGCTGGAGCACGCGGACGATGGCGCGGATGAGCGGCCGCGGGGTGTAATACTCGCCGCCGTTGCGCCCGGCGTTGCCCATGTTCTTGATCTTGGCCTCGTAGAGGTGGGAGAGCTCGTGCTTTTCCGTCTGCGAACGGAAGCGCAGGGCGTCGATGTGGTCGATGATCTCGCGCAGATTGTAGCCGCTGGTGATCTTGTTCTTAATCTCCCCGAAGATCTGCCCGATCTTGTATTCGATGGTGTCCGGCCCGGTGGCGCGCTGGGTGAAGCCGTGCAGATACGGGAAAAGCTTCCCGCTCACGAAGTCGCGCAAGTCGTCGCCGGTGAGGGCGGAGTGGTGGTCGAGCTTGCCGTCCTGGCCCTTCGGCGCAGCCCAGCTTTCCCAGCGATAAGGGGCGTCGAGGATGAAGGTGTATTTCTTCCCACTGAGCGCAGCTTCGTCGGCTTTGTCGCGCTCCAGGCCGTCGAGGTACTTCAGGAAAAGCAGCCAGGAGGTCTGCTCAGTGTAGTCCAGCTCGGTAGTGCAGCCGGCTTCCTTGCGGAGGACGTCGTCGATGTTGCGAAAGGCTTGTTCAAACATGGGTGATGCGTTGCCCCAAGCGGAGGTCCTACCTCCAGCCGGGCGAACGCGAAGCTCTGCACGAGCCTGGCGCCTCCTTCGAGGCAAAACGCTTCCGCCGCTGACTTAGCTCCGGGTGATGGCTTCGTCGAGGTTGAGGAGGGCGCGGGCGAGGGCGGTCCAGGCGGCGCGGTCGGCGAGTTCACCGTCGCCGCTTGCGGCGAGTTTTTTGGCTTCGGTTTCAGTCGTTGCGAAGTGAGTCCGCTGGGTCTCGAAGAATTTTGTGAGGAGCGCGATCTCGTCATCCGTGGGCGGGCGGGTAAGCGTGCGGCGGAACGCGGTGCGAATGCGGTCGGTGGTGGAGCCGGGCTGGGCGGCGAGCGCTTTGCCGAGCGCCTGGGCGGCTTCGAGGAAGACGACGTCGTTGAGCAGGGCAAGGGCTTGGAGCGGAGTGTTCGAGACATCGCGGCGGGCGAGGCAGGCTTCACCGGTCGGCGCGTCGAAGGTGTTGTAGAGCGCAAACGGGGCGGTGCGTTTGGCGAAGGTGTAGAGGCTGCGACGATGGCGATTTTCCCCGCTGTCGGCGTTCCATTTTGGCGAGCCGAAAGCGGCTTCGGTCACGCCGTCGGGCTGCGGTGGGCGGACGCTGCGACCCCCGACTTTGTCCACGAGCAGACCGCTGGCGAGCAGGGCGGAGTCGCGCACTATCTCGGCCTCGAGACGGAAGCGTGGACCGCGGGCGAGGAGCCGGTTGTCCGGGTCTCTGGAGAGTCGCTCGGGAGTGGTCGCGGACGACTGCCGGTAAGTGGCGCTCATGACCATGAGTTTGTGCATCTGTTTGATCGACCAGCCGCGTTGCACGAATTCCACGGCGAGCCAATCGAGCAATTCGGGATGCGTGGGTGCATCCCCTTGAAAGCCGAAATCGCCGATCGTGCGGACCAGGCCATGGCCGAAAAAGGCCGACCATTCGCGATTCATGACGACGCGAGCGGTAAGCGGGTTTTCCGGCGAAACGAGCCAGCGCGCAAAGCCGAGGCGATTGCGCGGCGCCTCGGCGGGCCAGGGATTCAGCACGGCGAGCGCGCCGGGCTCAACGCGTTCCTTGGGCTGCAGCCATTCGCCACGTTGGTGGAGGAAAGTGGGGCGCGGATTCTCCGGCGGACGCTCGCGCAGGACGAGGGTGGTGGGGTGTTGCGACGGCTTGCGGAGTGCGTCGATTTCCTTGCGCGCGGCGGCGAGTTCGGAGGTGGAGAGGAGAAACTCTTCGCGTAATCGGGCCCGTTGCTCAGGGGTGAGTTCGGCGTCGGCGAGCAGCAGCAGCTTCTCCGCGTCCTCCGACATTTCCCGCGCTTCGGTGGCGCGCGGATCAGTGGTCACCGAAATGCGGAAGCGCCCCAGCGAGCTCGGGTAGTAGCGTGCAAACACCATTTTCAGCGACAGCGTCTGCGATTCGGCGAGAGGCGCAGCGAGAACGAAGACCGCCTCGTCTGCCAGACCCTGGCGGCCATTTGCGCTCCAGCCGGTCTGGGCGTCGCCATCAATGGCCAGCGCCGCCGAAACGGGGTTCTTCTCGCCCCCCGAATTGCCGGCAAAGCTGTGCGAAGCGCGCGCGAATTTTACCGGCTTCTCGTCCGCTCCAAGTTGGAATTCCACGAGGAAAAAGTCGCCCTTCGGACCTTCGTAATAAGTCACCCCGGGCCCGTGGCCGGGCAGACGGTCGTCCGACAAGACCTCGAGCCGCACGGCGGTGATGCCGCGGGGAACGTTGGTGAATTTCAGTTCGTAGGTGTCGCTTTTGGTGAAGTCGCCGCTGGCGAAAATCGACGCATCGTTTTGCACGGCGAGGAGTGGTGAATTCGACTTGGCCTCCACCGGGCGCAACGTCTGCCAGACAACGCTGCGCTCCCGCTCGCGCAGCAGCCACGCCGCGAATTTTTCTTCCAGCGCGGCCGCCCGCCGTTCCTCCTCGGAGCGCGTTTCACCCAGGACCGCTCCATCCACCGGCCATTTGCCCGGCAATTCCGCAAGCCGTTCCGCCAGCTTTTGGGCGCGGGCCTTTTCCTGCGCGCCGACGTCGGACGACGGAAGGTCGAGGTCAGGCTCGTCCGCGTTGTTGAGGCAGGCCATGAGCTGGAAATACTCGCGGTGGGTGATCGGGTCGTATTTGTGGGTGTGGCACTGCGCGCAGCCCGTGGTCAAGCCGAGCCAGGTGGTGCCGGTGGTCGCGACGCGATCGACCATGGCGAGGAAGCGATATTCCAGCGGATCGATGCCCCCTTCCTCGTTGAGCATGGTGTTGCGGTGGAAGCCGGTCGCGATGCGCTGGTCGCGCGTGGCGTTGGGCAGGAGGTCGCCCGCGATTTGCTCGATGGTAAACTGGTCGAACGGCATCCCGGCGTTAAGCGCTTTGATCACCCAATCGCGATACGGCCAGATCGAACGTTCGCGGTCCTTCTCGTAGCCATTTGTGTCGGCATAGCGCGCGAGATCGAGCCAGCGGCGCGCCCAACGCTCGCCGTAACGCGGCGAGGCCATGAGCCGATCCACGAGCTTTTCATACGCGTCGGGTGCGGCGTCCTGGACAAAGGCGTCCGCTTCTTCCGGGGTCGGCGGCAGCCCGGTGAGATCGAGCGAGAGGCGGCGGATGAGTGTAGATTTGTCCGCCTCAGCGGAAGGCGGAAGGGTTTCCTTTTCCAGCCGGGCGCGGATGAAGGCGTCGATGGGATTCCCGGCTTTCGGGGGCGGCGCCTGGACTGGCTTCACGAAGGCCCAATGCACCGCGTACGGCGCCCCTTCTTTAATCCACTGGTCGAGGATGGCGATCTGCGCGGGCGTGAGCTTTTTGCCACTCTTCGGCGGCGGCATTTGCTCGTCTTTGTCGGTGGAATGGACGCGCTCTGAAAGGTCGCTCCCGGTGGGGTCTCCCGGAACGACGGCCCGAATACCGTCGATGTCCGCGAGTGCCCCTTCGCGGGTGTCGAGGCGCCGACCAGCCTCGCGGGTGCCGGGGTCGAAACCGTGGCACTTAAAGCAGTTGTCCGAAAGAATCGGACGCACGTCGCGATTGAAGTCGATAGCCGACGTATCGACCGCCCAAGCTGACGCGACTGAGGCAAAAACTACAGCGACGAAGCGAATGAAAGGGGGACGGATAGCGGGCATGCGGGCGGAATCTAGAGCAAACAACCCAATCCGCGACGGAATCTTCGGCGAGGATTGGGCGGAAAGCAGGTCAGCTCACTGAGAGGGCGTCTAAAAAGTGAAGCAGGAAAACAGGAAGACAGGAAATTCACTGCCTTGAGGCCCCATCCCTTCCTGTTTTCCTGCTTTCCTGCTTCCTCCAGAATCCTTCCAACAGCCTTTTTAGACACCCTCTGAGAGAATCGCGCCGAGGGTGGTGAGGCCGTGGACGAGTTCGGCTTCGGTCGCTTTGGCGCAGTTCAGGCGGAGGTAGGTTTTCTCCGGCGGCTGGGTGAAAAAGACGGCGCCGCTGGCGAAGACGATACGCTCGGCGCGGGCGGCTTCGCGCACAGCGGCGAGGTCGATGACGCGGGGCATTTCCGCCCAAAGCATGTAGCCGCCGCGCGGTGGGTCGATGTGTGTGCCCGCGGGGAAGCCGTGGGCGATGGCTTCGAGCGCGAGCGTCCGGCGGTGGTGGTTGCGGACGCGGAGGCCAGCGAGATGCGGATCGAGGGCGCCGCTTTCCAAGAACTCACGGAGGCTGACTTCGGAGATGACGGAGCTGTGGAGGTCCTGCTGGCATTTGCGCGCGGCGTAGTCTTCGTGCAGCGAACCGGGCACGCAGACGCCGACGCGGAGGCCGGGGGAGACGGATTTCGAAAAGCTGCTGACGTAGCTCACGGTCGAGCCGTCGTCCCACGCAAGCATGGTTTTCGGCGGGCTCCCGTCCACGAGCTCGCCGTAGATGTCGTCCTCGATGAGGCGGACGCCGTGGGTGCGGCAAATCTCGACGAGGTGTTCGCGGTTCGCTTCCGGGATGGTCGCACCGGAAGGATTCGAGAGCGCGGTGCAGACGATGAGGCAGCGCGGTTTCCAGCGCGCGAGCAGTGGCTCCACCTGCGCGGGGTCGATGCCGTCGCCGCCTGCGACCGGCAGCGACAGCACGCGCACGCCCGCCACGCTGAGCAGTTCGAGCAGGCCGTAATAGGCGGGCGCTTCCACGGCCACGATGTCGCCGGGTTGCACGAGCACGGACAGCAAAAGCTGGAGGCCTTGGGTGCAGCCGGTGACGGTCACGAGCTGCTCACCGCGCAGGTCCGCGCCGCGCGCATTCAGGCGCGCGGCGAGATGCTCGCGCAGCGCGCGGTCGCCCTCGGGGTGGTGATAGGCAAACAGTTTCGCGCCCTCCTTTTCCGCTCCGCGAGCAAAAGCCGCAGTCAGCTCCGCGGCAGGCAGCGCATCCAGGCCGGGCACGCCGGCGGCAAGGTTGATGAGGCCCGGCTCATCGGCCTGGCGCATGAAGTCGATCAGCCGCCCGGTGGCCCGAAAGGTTTGCGGTTCAGGAGCGGTCATAGCCGGATGCCGAGCTTCGCGTAAGCGGAGCGGATTTGTTTCATCAGGTCGGCTTCGGATCGGCCATCGAGGAGGATGGTCAAAGCAGAAAGGGACGCGGACTCATCAAGGCGCGGGTTCTTTTTCCGCAGTTCGCCGAGTTCGCGAAAGTAACGCACGAAGCGCTGCGCGTCGCCGGCCCCGTCGAGGTGCATGAAGTAATAGACCAGCAAGTAGGAGGTGAAATAGAGCCGGCGCGACATTTCGGGCCGTTCGGCGAGGATGTTGGACCACTCCGCGTTGGTGACTTTGAACAGCTGCTCGAGCGGATACGGTTCGGGCACTCCGCCGACCACGCGGGTCTTCAAAAAATCGAGGTGGTCCTTGAGCGCGTTCTTGGCCCCAGAAACGCGAAATTTCCCGGTCTTCAACGGGAGGGTGCTCGTGTATTCGGCGGTGCCTTCCACGACCCACATCGGGAGCGAGCCCAGCCAGAAATGCATCATCGCGTGGGTCAGTTCGTGGACCAGCGTGTCGTAGCGAAAGTCGTCGTCCTTCGCGTAACTTTTGCCGACGGTCTTCACGCCGATGTTCTCCAGCGGGACGTAAAAAATTCCCTTTCCGCCCATGTAAACGCCGCCGCTGTTCGGCGGGCCACCGGCGGCGGCGTAGGCTTCCTGCGATTTGAAAAGTCGCGCTTGGAAATACGCGCCTTGCGCCGGTTTCGGCTCGATGCCCCAAGGCAGTGCTTTGACTAGCTCGTAGGTCGCCTCGAAGTTGCGCGCGACTTCGCGGAGCAGCGTCTGATTGAATTTACCCGGCGACTCGAACTCGAAATGCGCGGTGCGATACACGTACTTCTCACCAGCATCGTCTTCGCTGACGACCTCGGTCTTGATATTTGCCGCGTCCACTCCGACCACGTCTGGCATGACCACTTTGATCGGCTGCTTTTTTTGCCACTCGACGAGCCACGCCTGATCCTCCGCGCTCAGCTTGCTGGCAAGCCCCTGCGTGCGCGCGCCATTCGGCATGCGCAAGATCACGTTAGTGCCGTCAAACTCGAGGAGCGTGGCTTGGAAGGATTGGCCCTCCGTGGTCTTCCAGCCGCGGGGCGGATTGGGTGCGGGCAATTGCGCTGAGGCGACCGCGACCGCGAGAATCCACACGGCAAGAGGGGGCAACGCGCTTTTCATCCCGACGATTTAGCAGAGCGCGGAGGGTGCGACCACCGGCTTTTTCTGTGTGGCCACCTGTCCCATGATGCCTCGCGCCAAGAACGCTGCGGACGCAAAGGTCGGCATGATCGCAGGCTTTCCTCCGAATCCTTGGCGGCCATTGCGTCCTTTGCGCGAGGCTCTCGTCCTTTCTACGAGAGCCGCACCAGATCACGCAGAAACTGCATCCAGATGAAAAACATGCCGCGCCACGAATAGCGGATTTCGCCGGTGGCGTTTTGCGTGAGGATGCCGGCGGCAATGTTGTGGGTGATTTGGGCCCGCAGATCGGTCTGAATGTCTTGCTGGATGGTCTCAGGATCGAGCTCGGCGAGGTCCGCGAGACGCACGCGGTTCATGTCGAGAAAGTGGCGGTGACTTTCGTACATCTGGAGAAAAGTCTGGTCGCCACGCAGACGATTGACGCGCCATTGGGGCACCAGTTTCAGGCTGTAGCTGAACGGGTAATTCCACGTCGTCCAGATCGTGCCATCCTTCGCCCGCGAGGAAATGCTGAGATAGTAAAAGGCGACATCGTGTTGATCGATGAGGCAAATGGCGGACTGGGCCCGGTCGGCAGGTTTGTAGAAGAGGCGGAAGAACTGCGCGTATTGCTGCCAGTCCCAACCAGCGTCCTCCACGTGCTCGAACCCTTCGCCTTCGATCTCAGAGGTGATTTCTTCGAGTGCGGGAAAAGCCTCGGAGCGCGGCGGCGCTTTGTGGCGGAGATTTTTTTCCAGCGGGAGGGTGAGCTTGCGGACCCGCGTGAGGATTTCGAGCCACGGCAGGAGGAGCCAGCTCGACGCGCAAAAAATTCCGACGGCGATGTTGCCGTCGCTTAGCAGCCAACCGATGAGAAAGGAAGTAGCGAGGATGCCAAGCGCGCCGACCTTGCGCAGGACCGCGGAGGGCATGGTTCGTAGACTGAGGCTGAGGGCCACGATTCCAAAAATGACCAGCAACCTCGAGCCGAGGCTCCAGGAAGGCAGGTCGCCGAGGCGAATGACGGTGCCGAGATGAAGGTGAAGAGCGGTGGCCGTCACGGCGAGATGCTGTGTTTTTTCAGGAAACTCTCAAGCTCCTCAGGGCCGAAGTCCGGGAGCACCGCGCCGCCGGTGGTGACGAGTGTCGGGGTGAGCCGCTGACCGGAGAGGCGGATCATTTCGTCGTAATCCGCGCGGTTTTTTTCGACGTCGAGCAACTCATAGCGGAAGCCGCGGGTGTCGAGCCATTGCTGGGCGCGGACGCACCACGGGCACCAAATTTTGACGTAGAGCTTGAGCGGCATGAGGCGCGGACCGTAGCGGCGCGGAAGCAAGGCGTCAAACCGGGTTGGCCAAAGCTTGACGCCCCGCGATGCGCCCCGGACGTTCGCCGCATGCTCCCGCTCGCCTCTGCAAAAAACCCCGCTACACCCGCTGAGCTTTCCGCCGCGTTAGCTGGAGGGTTTGCTGCTCGCGGTGTGACCGTGAACGCGGTGTGCGTGGAAGGCGCGGCGCTCGACGCGCTGACGCGGCTGCGGGTAGACGTGACCGGAGCGCAGTTTACGCGCGATTTTCGCCGCCCGGTTTCCGCCGGGGCGGAGACGCCGACGGTCCGAGTGGAACGCTTGGAAATCAGCGGTGCGCCGCTCAAATTTGAGGGGACGCCGTTGCAGGTCGAGGTTCGGGCGGAGCGCGCGGCCCTGGGTTTTGCGGGTTCGGCGGAGGATGGCACCCTGGTTTTGGTGAGCGCAGAAAGCGGCAGCGTTTCGCTCGGGGCGGCACTGGCGGATTTGGAGGCGCTGCTCCGGGGCTTGGCTTCGGCGGCGGCGGAAAAGCAGGGCGTGGAAATCAAGCGGACGAAACTGGAATTCACCGAGCGCGGCCCGCAGGCGCTGTCATTTCGGTGCACAGTGACGGCGAAGATGTTCGTCATGAGTGCCGATCTCACGCTCAGTGGCGAACTGGCGGTGGATGAGCATCTCAATGCTCGGCTTTCCGGTCTTACCCTCGGCGGCGACGCGATGATTACCAAAATCGCCGGCAGCTTCATTCGCCCGCAGCTCGACAAACTCGAAGGCCGCGTTTTTCCGCTCGGCACTCTTTCACCGGGTGGTCTTCCGCTGCGAGAGGTAGAGATCGGGACAAACGGCGGGCTGAAGATCCGCGCAAAATTTGGCCGCGGCTGACGAACGCTATTTGAGTGTGCTCGCGGTCGCGGACTTGGGGACGCGATTCAGCTCAATGAGGTCGCCAAGAATGTTCAGTGCCTCGTTCTTGATCGCATCGATGCCTGCCGTTTTCGCATCGGCCTCAGCGTCATCTTCCAAGCTTTCGTCTTCATCCTTCAACGCCGGTTTGTTTTCAGCTTTGTCCTCTTTTTTCTCGGCAGTCTCGGATTTCTTCTTCTCGTTGATCGCCAGTTGGAGTTCCGGCTTGGTGACGTTGTCGAGAGAGAGCGTATAAACCTTGGCTTCCGGCCGCTTGATTTTATCGCGGGTGGCGGTCCGGGCTTCTTTTTTCGTCTTCTCCTGGTCGATCTCCGCACGGCGCGCTTTTTCGTTGAGCGACAGCTTGTTCTCCGCAGCGCGCTTTTTGGCCGCGTCGAGATCTTCCATGATGAAGCGGAATTCCGGATCGGCATTCACACGCAGCGAAGAGCGGGCGCGCAGTTCGTTTTTGTAAAGCGGGCGCTCCCATTTCTCAAAATCCACAGGCGCCACGGTGTCGTAAGGCAGAGGGCCTTTCAGCGAGCCTTCGCCGATTTCCACCTGGTCGAAAATCGACGGAAGTTTCACGTCGGACTCGACGCCTTTGAGCTGCGTAGAGCCGCCGGCTACGCGGTAGAATTTCTGGATGGTGAGTTTGAGCGCGCCGGCCTCGTTGTTGCCGCTGCCTAGGAAAGGCATGATACGTCCAATTTCCAACATCGTCTGCACGGTGCCTTTGCCAAAGGTGCTGGTGTCGCCGACGACGACGCCGCGCCCGTAGTCCTGAATCGCCGCCGCGAAAATCTCGCTCGCGCTAGCGCTGAGCCGATTGCAGACGACCACGAGCGGACCATCCCAAGCCACGGAGGGATCGCGATCCTTCGATACGTGCGGATTGCCGCTGGCGTCCTTGGCCTGCACGACCGGGCCCTTTTTGATGAAGAGCCCAGTGAGATTGACCGCTTCCTCCAGTGACCCACCCCCATTGCGCCGCAGATCCATGACGAGGCCCTGGATGTTCTCTGCCTTGAGCCGGTTGATGAGCGTAAGCACGTCCTTGGTGGTGCTCTTCGCGCCGGCCGCTCCGCTGTGTTCCATATCGGCGTAAAAGGAGGGCAGCACGACCCAGCCGAGGCGCATCGGGTTGCCGTCCGGGCCCGGCCGCTCAATGATCTCCGCCCGCGCTTCCTGCTCCTTGAGTTTGATTTCATCCCGCTTGATTTCGATGATCTTGCGCACCGACGGGTCAGCGGCGTTCACGGGAATGACTTGGAGACGGACAACGGTGTCCTTTTTCCCGCGAATCATCTCCACAACCTTGTCGAGCTTCATGTCCACAGCATCGACAAATTCCTTTTCACCCTGAGCCACCGCGGAAACGCGGTCGCCGACCTTAAGGCGGCCGTCCTTCGCTGCGGGACCGCCGGTCACCAGCTCGGCAATCTTGGCGTAACCTTCGTCTGAGTGGAGCACTGCACCGATGCCGACCAGCGCGAGCCGCATATTGATTTGGAAATTTTCCAACTCCGAGCGGCTCATGTACTCGGAGTGCGGATCGTAAGTTTGGGCGAGGATGGTGAGGAAGCCCTTGATGATGTCTTCCTTGGTTTGCTCGTGCAGATAACGCAGCACCTGATCGTAGCGCCGCGTCAGCGTTTTCACCGGCGGATTGATGGCATGCTTGTTCAGCGTCTCCTGAAGCAGTTCGCCTTCAATGCGATCGCGCCAGAGTTGGTCGGCCTCCGCTTCATCCTTCGGCCAGCCGGCTTTTTGGCGATTGATTTGCACGCCGCGGTCGCTCGTGAAGTCGAACTTCTGCTCGAGCAGTTTCTTGTTTTTGGCGATGCGATCCTCGACTCGCTTTTTATACACGTTGAAGATCGTAAAAGCCGGCTCGGTATTGCCGAGAAGCACGTCATTGCTCAGCGTGCTGCCATACTTTGACGTAAAGCTATCGACGTCTTTTTGCGTGAAGTAGAGATGATTGTAGTCGAGCCCTTCGAGGTAGTTCTTGAGAAAGGTTGGGGCGACTTTCTCATCCAGTTTTTTCCGGCTGTAATGTCCCTGTTCCAGCAACCGTCCCACCGAGATTTCGATCTGCGCGGGATCTGGTTCGCCAGCTCCCAGTCCGTTGGAGGAAATGGCCAGAAGCGAGGCCAGGGAAAGGGAGAGAAAACGGAGTAATTTCATCACAAATGGTGGGGCGTGAGACGCAAAGCGGAGAAAGCTGACAGAATTCGCGCAAAGCGCAAACCTCACTTGGGCATCGGAGCAGCGGCGGCTTGCCGTCGCTGCCTGCTCGCGCTCCAGTGCCCGCCGACTCCATGAATCTCGACACTTTCACCGGCGGAATCTTTGACACGAACTGCTTCTTTCTCCGCGATCACGGCATCCTCATCGACGCCCCGCAGGACGCCGCCGCTTGGCTCACCGCGCGCGGCTACGTAGTAAAGACGCTCCTCCTTACCCATGGCCACATTGACCACGTTTGGGACGCCGCGCGCATCCAGCGCGAGCACGGCTGCCGCGTGGGCTACCATGTGGACGGTGAGGCGATGGTCACGGAGCCGGATTTCTTTCAGAAATTCGGCTTTGGCTGGGAAATTGAACCGATCGCGCCCGGCTTTCATATCGCTGAGAGTCCAGAGCTCGCGATCGAGGGTCTTACTTTCCAAGTCCTGCACGTCCCCGGCCACTGTCCCGGCAGCCTGTGTTTTTTGGAAAAAGGCGAGGGCATCTTTTTTGGTGGTGACGTGCTCTTCGCTGGCGGCGTGGGCCGCACTGATCTGCCTGGCGGCGACTCCGAGCTGCTCTTTGCCGGCATCCGCGAAAAAATCTTTCCGCTTGGCGACGACATCACAGTCCTCTCCGGCCACGGCCCTGCGACCAAGATCGGGATCGAGCGGCGGACGAATCCGTTCGTCGGCGAAGAATAAAACACAGAGATTTCGGTCGGTAACGCGCGGCGCAATTCCGGAGATGAGATGGCTAAAAAGCAAAAACCATAAATTCCATAATCGGGGCACGCCCGCTGCTAAATGTGAGTTCCATGATCAACCTCACCAGCCTCGCTACGGAACCAGACACCGACGCAGATCCAGATGACGGGGTCATCCGCGCAGTCGCTGCCAATACCTCCTGCTATTCCGTCACCATTTTCACCAACCGGTGGAAAGAGGTGCGCGACTTTTATGTCGATTTGCTCAGCGCTAATGTCGTCAGCGAGCGCACCGATCGCTATTGCGAGATGGAACTCGGCGGGATCCCACTCACCGTTCGGAAATGTGAGCACGGCGAGATGATCAGCTACTTTCACCTCTACGTTTCGATGAAGAACCGCGAGGCCGTGCTCGCCGAACTGCGCCGCCGGGGCATCATCGTCACGACCGTCGGGCCCTACACCAATTTCCGTGACCCTGAGGGCCGCGTGATCAAGCTTTCCGAGGAGAAGACGATCGTTTCGTAACGGGCTTTTCGCGCGTCGTGATCCGCTGCGCGCCGGCATAGATATTCATCCCACGCCCGCGCACGAAACCGGCCAGCGTCTGGCCGCAGGCTCGCGCTAGTTCCACCGCCAGGCTCGACGGTGCGGAGATTGCCGCTACCACCGGAATCCCGGCCGCGTGCGCCTTCTGCATCATCTCGAAAGACGCCCGCCCGCTCAGCAGTGCGATGTGGCCACGCAGCGGCGTCCGCCCCGCGAGCAGCGCCCAGCCGATGAGCTTATCCAGCGCGTTGTGCCGCCCCACGTCTTCGCGCACCGCGAGCAGTTCGCCGTCGCGGGTGAAAAGCGCGCACGCATGCAGTCCGCCCGTCGTCTGAAAGGCCGCCTGCCTGCTCGCCAGCGCCGCCGGCAGCGCGAGCAGCGTCCGCGCTTCCACCCGCACCCGATCGACCAACCGCTTCCGCACCCGCAGCACCGCCTCGATCGACGCCTGGCTGCAAATCCCGCAACTCGACGAAGTGAACACATGTCGCGTCAGCTTCTCAAAATCGACCGCCTCCGGCCGCGCCAAAATCACCTCCACCGCATTCCCTTTCCCCGCACCCTCCGCTCCCGCGCACTTCGTGATGTCATACAAATCGTCCCGCGATTTGATGACGCCCTCGGTCAGCAAAAATCCCGCCGTCAGCTCCCGGTCGTGCCCCGGCGTCCGCATCACCACCGCGATACTCCGCCCGGCCACTCGAATCTCTAACGGCTCCTCCACCGCCACCACATCCTCCCGCTCCCCGACCGCCCGGCTATTGGCAAAGCGCACCAAGCGGATGGGAGCGGTGGCGGACATCGGCGGTGAGTAGCTGAACGTGGCGCGCTACACCAACGTTTCGACTGTGACCATCGCATTGTAATCCGGCACGCCGCCGGCCGCGTCCACAACGCCGCGGCGGATGATTGTGTTCCCCTCGGGCCACATGATTTGCAGATTGCCGGGCGCGATGGTGGCGAGGAAGACGCGGCCTTCGTAGCGGCCGAGGTCGTTGACCAGCGCGATGCGGTCGTCCTGCTTCAGATGCAGCCGCGCAGCGTCTTCGGCGCTGATGAAAACGGCGTCGCGCTCCGCGCCGGTGAGCGGGTCGGTCTCGGCGTAGATGAGCGTGTTGAACTGTTTTCCCCGCCGCGTGCTCACATGAAAGACGCCGGCTTCGCGCGCCGCCGGGAGCGGCACGGCGCGGAGCTGGGCGCGCCCGTCTGGCGTGTCGCAGACGCCGCCGACGCAGAGGTGCGGGCCGCCGTATTGAAAGGCGTCGCCGGTCTTCCGCAAATGTTGCACGCCGTCGTAAAACGGCACCACCCGCGCGATTTCCTCACGCATCGCCCAGCCCGTCTCGCAGCCGAGCAGATGAGCGCGTTCGGGGTATGTGCGTGCGGCAAGTTCGCGGAGGATTTTCCACTCCGCGCGCGCCTCGCCGACGGGCCGCGGCAGCTCGGGTGTGAACATCACGCGCCGTTCGGTGCTCGTCTCGGTGCCGCCGTCGTCCTGCTCGTAGCGCGTCTTCGCGGGTAGCAGGATGACCTCCTCACCCGCTTCCAAAAACATCTGGTCGGTCAGGATGATGTCCTGGTGCACCCGCAGCGGCACGCGCTCCAGCGCTCGCGCCACGTAGTCCGGTTCCGGCAGCGTGCGGAGAAAGTTTCCGCCCACGCAGTAGAGCGTGTCAAGTTCCCCCCGCGCGCACGCCTCGACCATCTCCGTGGCCGTCAGCCCCGGCCAGTCCGGGATGGGAAAGCCATACTGCTCCGCCAACGCCGCACAGTTCTCCGGCGTCACCGCCTTTCCACCCGGCAACGCCGTTGCATACGCGCCCATCTCCGCGCAACCCTGCACGCTGGAATGCCCGCGTATCGGCATCACCCCGCACTTGTCCCGGCCCAGCCAGCCCTGGGTCAGCGCGAGGTTCAGGATCATCTGCACTGCATCGCCGCCAAAAGGGTGCTGGGTGATCCCCATGCTCCAGACGAGCACCGCGTTTTTCGCCCGGTGGATCAGCTCGGCGAACTCCTCAATCGCCTCCCACGCCAGTCCCGCCCGCTCGGCGAGCATCGCCGGATTTTGCACGAGCACCGCCGCCTTCAACTCGCTCCAGCCCGCACTGTGCTCGGCGAGAAAACGCTCGTTCACCCAGCCATTCACGATCAGCACCCGCAATACGCTGTAAAGCAGCGCGATGTCCCCGCCCTGCGCCACCGGGAACCACCAATCCGCGATCTCCGTGCCGAAGAGCGCGCTGTCCGCATTTGACGGCACCCAGTATTTTTTCATCCCCGGCTCCAGCAGCGGATTCACCAGCACGACTTTGGTCCCCAGCTTCTTCGCTTCGTAAAGATACTTCATCGCTACCGGCTGATCGTTCGCCGGATTCGAACCGAAAAAGATCACCAAATCCGTGCCATACCAGTCTTTGTAAGAGCAGGTGCTCGCGGCCACGCCGAGCGTCGCCTTCATCGCCGCGCCGCTCGGCGAGTGGCAAAGCCGCGCGGCGTTGTCGATGTGGTTTGTGCCCAGAAAACGCGCCACCTTTTGCGCCATGTAATAGACCTCGTTCGTCACCCCGCGCGACGTAACGAAAAACGCGAACCGCCGCGGATCGCTCGCCCGCAACCGCCGTGCGATCCTTTCCAACGCTTCATCCCACGCGATTCGTCGAAACCCTCGCGCCCCGCGTTCGCGCACCATCGGATGCGCCAGCCGGCCCAGCTCGCGGAGCTGCGCATTGCTCAATTGCCGCACGCGCCCGAGGTCGGCGAGCAGCGTGGGATTGAGCGCGGGCATCGTATTCAGCCGCAGCAGATTCAGCCGCGTCATACACAGGTGGGGCCCCTTCACCGTCCAATCGTGCAACCCCGCTACACCCAGCGCGCAACCGTCGCATACGCCCTTGCCCAGCACCTGCCACGCGTAGCCGAGATTGTCCCGATTCTGCCAAACGATCCGCGCCATATCGCGAAAGTGCTGCGGTTTCACCTCCCCGAGCCCAAAAGGCGAAAACCTGCGCAGACTGTTTTCGTGAGTGACCCGATGCGTGCTCATGACGTTAGAAATGAACGCGGGCTTGCCCCCGCCGTCGAGCCTCCCCCGCTTCCGCCAGTCGGGATCGATGGCCAAAAGAACGGCGCGGCGTTCGCGAAAGCGCCGCGCCGAAATACTTCCGGTGCCGGAAGATCAGGATTGCGCCCGGCGGCGTCGCAGGCCCAGAGCGGCAGCAGCCCCGGACAAAAGCAGAACCGCCGACCCGGGCTCGGGCACGACAACAATCTGCCCGCGAATCTCCCCGGTGCCGACGGCGGAGGAGTGGATGTTTAGATAATGAAGGTTGTTCAGGAGGTCCGCCTGCTGGGCCGGAGACAATGTTACGAACCCGCTGTAAGAGCCCGACTTCGTGCCCGAGGCCGTGTGCCGCGAATTGATCCCCGCAACGACGCCGCCGGGCACGTTGTCGGCCCCTATGTGGATGTGCGAGTCGGTGTAATTCCCGATCAAATCCACAAACCCGAAGGCGCTGCCGTAGGCAAAGTTCAGGGTCAGTTGCCCATTGCTGTCATCGAGAAAAATTCCCGCCCCGATTTCGTTTCCCGTGGCCGGGCTGCCGTTGCTGGGCGCTTCGTTTGGGCCGCTGAGACCGATGGTGTTGTCGCCGAAAGATAGTGGCGAGATGTCGAACTGGACGATCGCGGCTGGCGCGGTCGAGGTGAGCGCCGCCAGAGCAGCAATCACTTGGAGTGTTTGAACGGGTTTCATGGCGAGTGGAAGGCTGTTCCGGTGCCCGGAGTACGACAAGATAAAATTTCAATCCGCCTGCTCGGCTAACCAAATATCCGAAGAACCGCCTCTACATTGCCAAGATCGTCGAAAAGGTAATCCGGCGCGTGAGGCGTGAGGTCGGCGCGGGTAAATCTGCCGGTCGCGATGGCGATGGCTTTCGCTCCGATGGCGCGGGCGCACGTGATGTCGTGCGGGGTGTCACCGATGACGAAAATGCGCTCGGATGGGAAGTCGATGCCGTGGTGAGCGAGCGCGCGGGCTTTGGCGAAATGGCCGAGTTCGTCGCGGTCGTGATGATCGTCGGCGTAGGCGCCAAACTCGAAGTAGTGCCACACGCCGTAGTGCCGCAGCTTGATCTCCGCCCCACGCTCGAGATTGCCGGTGAGCAGCGCGAGCACGATGTCGGCGCGCGGTTTCAGCGCGTCGAGCAGCGGGAGGATGCCGGGGAGCAAACCGCCCGGCGTACGCGGGATTTCGCGGGCGAGATGGTGCAGGTAGCCGTCGAAAAAGGCGGCGATGTTTTCCGGCGTCTGTGGTAGCCCGTGTGCGGCGAGCATCCGGCGCACGATGCCCGAGTCCGTGCGCCCGGCGATTTCCACGGTGGAAAGATCGTCATCGATGCCAAAGCGGTCGCGAAAACCGAGGCGCAACGCGCGTTCGCCCGCGCCGCCGGAGGTCAGCAGCGTGCCGTCGATGTCAAAGAGGAGGAGCTTTTTATGCACTGGGCGCAACGTGCCTGAACGGCCGCGGCATGGCACGCGCTTTTGCTCCCAACTCGCCCAATGAAGAAACCCGAACTCCTGATCCTTGCTATCGCCCTCCTTGCCACGGTTGCGAAGGTCTATTGCGCGTGGACAACGATCGGCACGGCCGACGTGGCCTTCTTTGCACAATACGGGCGCATCGTCGCCGAGCGCGGTCTGCCAGCGGTTTATCACGAAGTGCCGATTTACAATCACCCGGCCCTGCTCACGGAATATATCGGCTTCGTCTCGCAATGGTCCGGCGGCTCCGGACGCGCCGTGGCGCGGATGATCCGACTGCCGGGCGTGGCCGCGGACTTCGTGCTTGTGCTTACGTTGCTATGGGTGCGGCGGAAAACCGGCCGTCCGCCGTGGTGGGCGCTCGCGATTTTTGCAGCGAGCCCGGTGTCCTTCATGATCACGGGCTACCACGGCAATTTCGACGCGTTCATCGCGCTCGGCCTCGCCCTCACCGCCGCCGCCTGTCTGGCCGGGCGTCCTGGCCTTTGCGGTTTGTTACTCGGCCTCACGGCGCAGGTGAAAGTGATCCCGCTGCTCATCGCGCCGATCTTCTTTTTCTACTGGCTGCACAGGCGTCGCGCCCCGCTCTTCTCCGTGACGGCCGTGTTGACGACCCTCGGCGGCTGGATCACGCCGCTGCTCCTCATTCCTGGCACCTTCCTTACCCACGTCCTGGGCCAGAATAGCATCTGGGGCTGGTGGGGTTTCACCTTTCTGCTCCGGCTCTCCGGTCAGCCGGAGCTGCACTCCGCTTCGCCGCCGTACAGCGGGGCGCAAAGCGCGGTCATCCTCGTTTTAAAGATCGTCATCATCGGCGCCGTGCTCACGCTCGCCTGGCGGCGGCGCAAGCTCCCGGCGGTGGAGCTTTTTTCCACCGTCGCGCTGGCTTTTCTCATTTTCCTCGTCGGCGCGCCCGGCTTTGGCGTGCAATACCTGCTCTGGCTTCCGCCCTTCCTCCTGCTGCTCTCCGCGCGGTGGTCGGTCGCCGTTATGGCTGCTTCGACCGTTGGCCTGTTCGTCTTTTACGACACCATTTCTGGCTCCGAGATGCCGTGGGACAAAGGCCTCCTCATCCAGCCGCACATTGGCATCTGGGGCCCGTGGCTGCTCGTGCCGTGGGCCACGCTCGCGGCGTGCCTCGTCGCGAAGCTTTGGGCGCTGCGCGCGAAAGCGGAGCCTGCGCCCATGCAGAACAGCGTGTCATCCTGAGCGGAGTATCACGCAGTCGCAGAACCCCGGCGGTTCGGTCAAGCGCAGCACGTCAATGAACCGCCGGGGTACTTCGACTCCGCTGCGCCCGCCTTTCCGCCTCCGCTTCGCTCAGGATGACATAGCTATGTGGACAAAGACGCCAAGGCCGGGGTCATGGAACATTCCTTTGCGCCTTGGCGGCTTGGCGTGAGACACCTTTCCGCCGCCGCTCAAACCGCGCCAATCCGTGAACCCTTCCCATTCCACCCGTAGCCTGCGCCTCGAAATGCTCCAGGTCGCCCGCCTTGCGCCGAAGCTCCTCAGCGACTCAACGGAACTGGTGCGCGCGTTCTTCGAGCGGCAATTCACTGTCGTCGGCGGAGCGGGGGATCGCGATGGCCGGCCCGATTTGTATTACACCATTTTCGCGCTCGCTGGTCTCCAAGCGCTGCAAGTTGCGGTCGACACCCGCCACTCGCAACTGCCCTCCTGGCTCCGCACTTTTGGCGACGGCGCGGGTCTCGATTTTGTCCACCTTGGCGCGCTCGCCCGCTGCTGGTCGGCCGTCGGTTTTGAAAACGAAACGCCGAACCTCGCCGACACAATCCTCGCGCGAGTGGAGGCGTATCGCTCCGGCGACGGTGGCTACGACGGCGACCCCGCCGCCGAGCACGGCAATGCCTACGGCTGCTTCGTCGCGCTCGGCGCGTATCAGGATTTGCAGCGCGCACTTCCCGACCCGCTGCGCATGGTGCAGTGCTTGAAATTTCTCGAAACGCCGGACGGTGCATGGGCCAATGCGCGCGGCTTACGCGTCGGCTCGACCAACGCGACCGCGGCCGCGGTGACGCTTTTGCATCAACTCGGCGTGCCGGTGAATGCCGGCGTCTGCGAATGGCTGCTTGCACAGGCGCATCCGGAAGGCGGCTTCCTGGCGATGCCCCAAGCGCCGATGCCCGATCTGCTTTCCACCGCCACCACGCTGCACGCGCTAGCCTGTCTTGAGGTCGAGCTGCCCGCGCCATTGCGCGAGCGTTGCCTCGATTTTATCGACACGCTTTGGGACGCTTCCGGTGGCTTTCACGGTCATTGGGCGGACGACCACCTCGACGCCGAATACACCTTTTACGGCCTGCTCGCGCTCGGCCATCTCAGCATCTAGCTGGCCGCAAAAGGTGCGCCTTTACTTCGGCGGCAGCGCGACAAGGCCGGAGCGATACTGCTCCGATGGCGTCCAGCGCGGCGCGCCGCCGGTGGCCAGCGGGTTGAACGGGCTCTTTTCGAGGTTGCTGATCGAAGCCAGCGGCCGCGTGGAATGCGCCTCGATGACCTCGCCGACGAAGCCGGGAAAAACGTGGTAGCCGGTGTGCGCGACCCCGACGAAAAACGTCTGCCGCCGAAACTCGGCGGGCACCGTGGTTCCGAAACCCACCAGCAGCGTCTTGTCGTCCACCCTGTTAAAATAATAGGTCCCCTTGTTCATGACCGTGGAATAACGATACGCGTGCCAGCCCTTGCTCTTCCGGTTGCCATCTTGCTGGTCCCATTTGGCGTTGTCCTGCGGGCTGGGATTCCAATAGGCGATCCGCCAGCCGAGCTTTTGCAGCGCGTCGAGCACGGCGCTCCCATCCAGGTCATTGGCGCGGGCGTAGGTGGCGATCTTCTGCCAAGCCCGTTCCAGCGCCGGATCCTTCGGGCTCCGAAAGCCCGCCGCCAGCGCGTTCATCGTCAGGCCCACGCAACTCGTTGGCTGCAATTGATCGACCAGCGAAGTTGGCGCGCCCGCTGCACGCAGAGCAGCGATCCGTTTGTCGCGCGTGTTCAGAGCGAGATTGCGATCGCCGTAAAACTTCGAGACACGGTGCCGTCGATAAAACGCCAGATGTTGGCTCCAGATGTCTTCGAGATAGTTGCGCGCGACCTTGGTAATCGTTCCGACGTGCCGCGCGTGCGCCGCGCGCTCTTCGGCAGAAAATTCAACGCTGCCGCGAAACCCGGCCACCGCCCAACTCGGGATGGCAAAGACGATGGCCAGGGTGAGGAGTAGTTTTTTCATGGGGTGATCCTTTGTTTGGGGTTTAGGCGTACAAGTCCCGGCCGGCGTCTTTTCGAGTCCGCAAGCCAGCGAGCAAGTCTTTCTCGGTCTCATCCGATGCCCAGTGCGGTCGGAGTTGGAAGTGCGGTTCGTCGCGCATGGTTTTCCAGTTGCCGCCCCATTCGAGCCCGAGTTCCAGGCCGAGCGCGCCGACCGCTTTGTAGCGTGGCGATTCGGGAATGTAGCGGCTGCCGTCGAATACCCCCACATCGAAGGCGATGCCAAAATTGTGATTGGAATAGCCGCCGCGGGCATTGGTGACCTTCGGTCCGGGCTTGGTCCGGCCTTTCGCATAAAGTGCCTCCTGCTCCGCGTAAGTGCGCAGCCCGCTGATGACCTTGATTGTGATGCCTGCCGCCTTGGCCTTGAGCACGAGCGAGCGAGCATAGGCTCGCACCTGCGGATGCAGCGTGGCGATCACCGATTCGCTGCGCGCATCCACGCCGGTAGTCCCACCCGGGGTCGGCGGTCGGGTGTTTCCGCCGCCGCCTCCTGTTCTCGCCGGGACGATCTTTTTGTGAATGGCGCCCCAAGTGTTCGGTCCAGCTTTACCGTCCACGTAGAGTCCAAGTTCCTTTTGCACCGCGCGAACCATCGTTTCGATATCCATGCCAGCCTTGCTAATGAATCGCCCGGAATTGCGCAAGTCTCCTTATGGCGTCGGCAGCTTTCGCGAGGCGGGCCGCACGATGCGGGTGGCGCCGACTGAGCGCACCGGCTAGTTTGCGGCCATGACCAAGCATAGTGTGCTCTACGATGGCGAGTGCCCGATGTGCGTTTTCCAGATGAAAGCGCTCAGCTGGCTGGATTGGCGTGGTGCGCTTGCGCTGATTCCGCTGAGCGACCCGCGGGCGCAGGAAATTGCGCCGCAGCTCACCCGCGAGGACTTGCTCGAGGCGATTCATTGCGTGACGCCGGACGGGAAGATCTATCGTGGAGCCCGCGCGATTCGCTTCGTCGGGATGCGGCTGCCGGTGTTCGTGCCCGTGGCGTTGTTCCTGTGGATACCCGGGGTGATTCAGGTCGCGGAAATCATCTACCAGTGGGTCAGCCGAAATCGGCTGATTTTCAGCCGAGTCTTTGGCTGCAAAGACGCTTGCGCGATTCTGCCGGCGAAGAAGCGAGAGCAGGACAAGCTCGCGTAAGTGGAAGGGCGTACGGTGATCGACGGAGCGCTCCGGGCCGCGACGGATGCCTTGCTCGCGGAACTCACGCCGGCCGGGCATTGGGTGGGAGAGCTTTCGAGCAGTGCGCTTTCCACAGCGACAGCGTTGGTCGCGCTTTCGCAAGTGGGCTGCGAGGATGATCGGAAGTTGATCGATGGCGGGTTGCGTTGGCTGGCGGAGAACCAGAACGCGGACGGCGGCTGGGGCGATACCGTGAAAAGCAAAAGCAACATCAGCACGACCGCACTGTGCTGGGCGGCGTTTGGTGCGGCCAGAGCCGACGAGGAGTTTACCGGAGTGACCTTCCGCGCGGAGGCGTGGCTGCGGAGGGACGTGCTCCTGCGCGTCCCTGACTCCGGCGTGGAAAATGGGGACACGCAGGAGCGCGTTCCTCCGGGTTTGGTCGCCGCCATTCAGCAGCGCTACGGCAAGGACCGCACCTTCTCCGTGCCAATTCTGATGACGCTGGCGCTCGGCGGGCGGATTGGGTGGGAGCATGTTCTGCCACTGCCGTTTGAGTTGGCGGCGTTGCCGCATCAGCTTTTCGGCGCGCTGCGGCTGCCGGTCGTGAGCTACGCGCTGCCGGCCCTGATCGCCATCGGGCAGACGATCCATCATCACCGCCCGACGCGGAATCCGCTCGCCCACTTCCTCCGCGATCAAACGCGGGTAAAAACGCTCCGCGTGCTGGAGTCCATCCAGCCGGAAAACGGCGGCTTCCTCGAAGCCACTCCGCTGACCAGCTTCGTGACCATGAGCCTGGCGTCGATGGGTCTCGCGGAGCATCCCGTGACGCAAAAAGGGGCGGAGTTTTTACGCGCCTCGGTGCGGGCTGATGGGAGCTGGGCGATCGACACGAATCTCGCGACCTGGGTGACGACGCTCGCCATCCAGGCGCTCGCGCATCGACCCGACGCCCTTTCGCCGGAGCAAAAGCAAACCCTCCGCGCCTGGCTGCTCGGCCAGCAATATCGCACCGAGCATCCCTACACCCACGCCGCGCCCGGCGGTTGGGCCTGGACCGATCTCCCCGGCGGCGTGCCTGACGCCGACGACACGCCCGGCGCGCTCCTCGCCCTGCTCGCCCTCGGCACCGTAGATGGCGAAACGCGCGCGGCCGGAACTGCCGGCGTGCGCTGGCTGCTCGGCCTGCAAAATAGCGACGGCGGCATCCCGACTTTCTGCCGCGGCTGGGGCGCGCTGCCTTTCGACCGCAGTTCGCCAGATCTTACTGCGCACACTTTGCGCGCGTGGAGCGCGTGGCTGCCGCAGTTGGACGAGCCGCTGAAAGAAACCGCGGCGCGCGGGATCGCACGTGCGCTGACCTTTCTCGCCAAAGCCCAGCGCCGCGATGGCTCGTGGCTGCCGTTGTGGTTTGGCAACGAGCACGCGCCCGACGACGAAAACCCGCTCTACGGCACCGCCAAAGTCGTCCTCGCCCTGCGTGAGTTGCGCGACCGCGGCATCGCGCTTCCCGACGAAATGCTGCGCGCCGGCGTGCGCTGGCTAGTCGCGGCGCAAAACGAGGACGGCGGCTGGAGCGGTGTGCGTGGTGGTCCGGCATCGGTCGAAGAAACGGCGCTCGCCATCGAAGCGCTCGCCGGTACCGCAGAAGTTGCGTCTGTCGATGCCGTTGTGCGCTGGCTGGTCGCACGGGTGGAATGTGGTGCGTGGCGTGAACCGGCACCCATCGGCTTTTATTTCGCGAAGCTCTGGTACTACGAGCGGCTTTATCCGCTCATCTGGACAGTCGCCGCACTCGGCCGAGTCGCGAAACTGTAGTCCGTGCATCCAACTGGAGCACGCGACGCGCGTGCTGTTTCCGGCGACCCGCCGGGAACCCTAACGAAGCGCGTCGTGTTCCGTTCGCAATTTGCGAACTCGACGCGCACTCCGCGTCTGCGGCGAGTCGCCGCAGACAGCACGCGGGTCGCGTGCTCCACCCGGCGTTCACAGCAACGCGCTGTCGTCGCGTTTTTCGAGGCGCATGATCTGTTTTTTCACGACCTCGACGTTCTTGGTCAGCTCGAAAAGCGCTTTCACTATTTCGGCTTTGGTCGGCTCATCGGTGAGGTCGGGGAGGAGCGGGTGGATGCTCGTGACACCGGCGGAGAGTGTGTTGCAGGCGGTGCGGATGGCGGCGATGGCGGTCGGACGGTTCATGGGAAGGGGATTGCTGGATGAGTGGATGGATGGATAGTTGCGCGGGCGGCGTAGGTGGCCTGCATCTTCGCCACGATTCCATTCGTCCAACAATCCAATCCATTCCATGCGCATCATCGTCACCTGCGGGCCGAGCTACGAACCGATCGACGAAGTGCGGCGGATCACCAATTTTTCCACCGGGCAAATGGGCAGCCGACTGGCGCGCGCGCTGGCGGCGATGGGGCATGAGGTCACTTGCTTCAAAGGTGCGGCGGCCACGACCAAAGAGTGCGCCGCGCCGGCGGCGGTCGTGACTTTTTCGACCAATGAAGATCTGCATACGCAGCTCGCCTCCGTGCAGGCCCGGCAGGGCGTCGGCGCAGTCTTTCACGCCGCTGCGCTGGCGGATTTTAAGATCTTCTGGGCACGCGATGGGCAGCGAAAAATCTCTAGTCGCGCCGGTGCGGTAACGCTGCAGCTCGTGCCGTCAAACAAGGTAATCAGCGAACTGCGCGGACTTTTTCCCAATGCCAAAATCGTGGGTTGGAAATACGAACTCGACGGCACTCCGGCGGATGTCGCGGCCAAGGCGGCGCGGCAGATTGCGGAGAATCGCACGGATATTTGCGTGATGAACGGGGCGGCCTACGGCCAAGGCTATGGCATCTATGCCGCGAATGGCGAGCGGCAGCATGTGGCGAACACCGCGGCGCTGTGTTCGTGGGCGGTGGATTGGGTGCGGCAGTAAAGCTACGCTCGCTCGGCGAGAAAGGCGGCTACTTGCTCAGCGAGGCGCTGGCCAATGCCTTCCGTGGCGGCGATTTCTTCGACGGTGGCGCGCCGCAGGCGGGCCACGCTACCAAAGTTTTGGAGGAGAATTTGTTTCCGGTGCTGGGACACGCCGGGGCAGTCGTCGAGCAGGCTTTCGGCGATGCGGCGTTTCATCAAAAGTTGATGGTAGCCGTTGGCAAAGCGGTGCGCTTCATCCCGAATGCGCTGCAGCATTTTCAGCGCACCACTATCGTGCGGGAGGAGGAGCGGCAGGGGACGGCCTGGGCGATGAATCTCCTCGAATTCCTTCGCCAGACCGATGATCGGCAAGTCGTGCAAACCGAGGCGTTGAAGCTCCCGACAGGCGGACGAAAGCTGGCCTTTGCCGCCATCGACGATGACCAAATGGGGCAGCCGGGGAACGCCACCACTTTCCGGCTCTTCGGCGACGCGGGCGACGGCATCGGGCAGCTTCTCCTGCGAGTAGTCGGACGAATAATCGACGACCGTTTCGCCTTCCTCGGCCGCTGCCGGCGAGCGGGAAGAGGCCGTGGTGGCGTCGCGCAGCACGCGCGAATAACGGCGGCGCACGACCTCGGCCATACTTGCGAAATCGTCCTGGCCATCGACAGTGCGGATACGGAAGCGGCGGTAGAGATGGTTCGCCGGCCGGCCGTTCACGAAGCAGACCATGCTGGCGACGATGTGGGTGGTGCTGATGTTTGAAATATCGAAGCACTCCATCCGGCGCGGGGGCGCGCCGAGCGAGAGAGCTTCACCGAGGGCGGCGAGATCGGTCTCGGGATCGATGGTGCGGGTAATGCCGAGGCGGTGGCGCTGATCGCGGGTGAAGCGGGCGACGGGCTTGGTCGTCTTGCGCAGGTCATCGAGCATGTTGCGCATCTCCGCCGCGCGCTCGAAATCGAGAGCCACGGCAGCCTTCTTCATCTCGTCTTCGAGGAGCTGGAGCAGTTCCTTCGACTGCCCAGCCAGAAACTCGCAGGCCTGCTCGACCCGCTCGCGGTATTGCTCAGCGGTGATGTCGGCGAGTTTCATCGGCACCTGATAGGTCGAGGATTTCAGCTCGCGCGCGTTCGGTGTGCCGCGGCCAAAGGTCAGAACGCCGAATTTTTTTCGCATAAACGCGAGCGTCTGCCGGAGCGCACCGGCGTGGGCGTAGGGGCCGAAGTAGCGAGCCTTGTCGTCCTTCTTAAAGCGCGAGAGACGGAAGCGCGGCCACTCGTCGGCCATGTCCGCTTTCACCATCAGGAAGCGTTTATCGTCGCGGAAGCTGACGTTGTAGCGCGGGCGGAATTCCTTGATCAGCCGGCCTTCCAGGAGCATCGCCTCCGGTTCGCTGCCGGCCAGGTGCCACTCGAAATCCCAGATGCTGTCGAGGAGGGCGCGCGTCTTGATATCGGCGCGCATCGCTCGGCTCGGCATGAAATATTGGCTGACCCGTTTGCGCAGATCGCGGGCTTTGCCCACGTAGATGACGCGGTTGAACCGATCGCGCATGAGATACACGCCCGGCTTGTGCGGGACATCGCGGAGTTTGATTTTTGGATCGGCTTTCTCGGGCGCAGACATGGGGTGCGGACATCATCGGCGGCTTCGGTGCATGCTCAACTCCGAACGCGCCGCGCACAGACTCTTGCCCGGCGAGCGGCGTCGCCGATACACTGCGCCGTGCTTTCAATTTCGACCTGCTGGAACTCCGGACGCCACACCGATGGCGAAGTCATGTGCCGTGAACTCCTCGACATGGGCTTTGACCGCATCGAACTCGGCCACGGCATCCGCCTTTCGCTGATGGACGGCGTCTTGAAGATGTACGAGGCCGGCAAAGTGAAGTTTTCCAGCCTGCACAATTTTTGCCCGCTTCCCATCGAGATCACCCGCGCCTCGCCGGACTGCTACAAATTTTCCGCGCCCGACGCCCGCGAACGCGAACGCGCGCTCAAGCATTCTTTCCAGACGATCGACTTCGCCGCTCGGCTGGGCGCGGAGTTCGTCGTCTTGCACCTCGGGCGCACGCCGCTGGAGGATTACACGGAAAAACTCGTCCGCCTGTGCGAGGTCGGCCTCGGCAGTTCGCGCGGTTTTGTGAAGGAAAAGTTGGAGTGCATTCGCAAGCGCGAGGAGCAGGCACCGGCCTACCTCCAGCGGGCCCGCGAGTGCCTGGCAAAGATCGCCGAGCATGCGGAGAAAAAAGGTGTAAAACTCGGTGTCGAGAGCCGACACAGCTTTGAGGAAATACCGAGCGAGCGGGAGATGATCGAGGTGCTTAACGAATTCAATGTCCCGCACGTCGGCTACTGGCACGATTTTGGGCATGTGCAGGTGAAGCACAACCTCGGGTTTCTCGATCACGTCGAATGGATGCAGACGGTTTCGCCGCGCCTCATCGGGTGCCATCTCCACGACACGGTGTGGCCGGGCCGCGATCACATGGCGCCTTTTGCCGGCGATGTGGAGTATGAAAAACTCCTGGCATTTTTACCGAAGGAAACACTCTTCGTTTTCGAAATGAGTCCACGCCGCACGCGGGAGGAAATCGTGGAATCGCGCGATAAGTGGGTCGCGAAATTCGGCGCGTAGAGTTAGACGGAAGGCGTCTTGCGGCGCCCCGGGATCATGACATTCGGATACAACCCAGGGCAGCAGCCCATCTGTTCGACGAAGGCCTTGTTGAACGCGCTCAGGCTGGCGTAACCCACCGTCATCGCGGCCTCGGTCACGTTCATCTTCCCGGTGCGGATCAGCTCCGCGGCTTTCTCGATGCGTTTCAGCCGGAGAAATTTGGGAATGCTGGCACCGGTCTCCTGAGCAAAGACCCGGCTGAGATAAAACGTGCTGCACCCCACCTCTTCGGCGAGCATTTCGAGCGTCGGCGGATTCTCCAAATCCCGCTCGACGAGAAAGCGCACGCGTTCGATGCGCTCGCGATTGCTGCGCTGATGCCGTTGGCAGAAAAGCTCATCCGGGTCTTCCTCGGGGAAAAGCGTCTGCGCAAGAATTTCGAGCACGCGTCCCAGATACCAGGTCTCGCGCGCCGGTGCGGGCACCGGCGGCTCCACGAACTGAACACGCGAGGCCAGGAGCGCGGCGGGCAGGGCGAGGATTTCGAGATAGGGCGGCACCCTCGCGCCGCCTTCGATGAAGCGGCGCACCGGCAATTTCAGCCGGTCGAGCATCGTGGCAAAATGCGTCATCAAAAATTCCCGCGACAGCTCCAAGGTGAGAAAGCGGTGCAACGAACCCGCTTCGCGCCAAGCCCGCGTGCGCCCGCCCTGCGTGGTGTAGAGTGCAAGCTGATGCGGCCCGAGGGAACGCTCGGCCGTGCCATCCGCAAGTCGTGCCGCGCCGGAAAAATTCAGGCAAATTTCCAAGCTGCCAGGATGAAAACTGCGCCCCCAATCCATCGTCTTATCGACGTGAAAGTCATGCCATTCCACGCTTAGGCCACCGTGAAAAAAGCTGCCGTGCAGCGGCTTCCAAGTGCCATTGATGCCTCGCCAGGCGACGTCCTCTTTGGCCGGGGGCGCGGAGTCTTGGTTAGGGGGAAGGACAGTTTTTTTCAACAGCGTGGCGAATGCGAACCGATCTCAATAGAGGCCGAAACCTGTTTTTCAACCGGTTTCCGGCGTTCGTCTTTTCACCTCCCGTGGCGCTACGGCAACAGGCGTGAGCCACCAGCGTCAGCGCAAGCGCCTTCTGGCCGAGCCCCCGCGAAGTTACTCCATGCCGAGCTTTTCGCGGCCTTGCTGCGAGATGCGGTCTGGCGACCATGGAGGATCCCAGACGACTTCCACGCTCGCGGCGGCGACGCCATCGAGGGCGAGAATTTTTTCCTCCGCCTCGCGGGCGAGCACCGGTCCCATCCCGCAGCCCGGCGCCGTGAGCGTCATCTTGACGTTGACCCGGCTGCCTTCAGGTTCGTGCGCGAGCTCGCAGGCGTAGATGAGACCCAGATCGACGATGTTCACCGGGATCTCTGGATCGTAGCAGCTCTTCAAGACATCCCACACTGCGGATTCCGCTACTTGGCCATCCACCGCATCCGGCGTGGCGGCGACGGTGGATTCATGGCCGATGGCGTCCGCATCGGAACCGGTGAGGCGATAGAGACCCGGCTGCGTCGGCACCAACAGCGTGAAACTGCCGCCCAGCGCCTGGGTGATGATGACCGGCGTATCGGCGGGAAGATTAATCTGCTCCCCGCTCGGGATGCGTAGCACTTCGACGGCACGGTTCGTTTTAACGGATTGATCGCTCATCGGTCAGTCCTCCCCGTTGGCTTTGCCGGCGAAGGCGCCACCGCCACCATTGGCGACGAAATCCTCCACGAGCAGCAACCCGCTTTCACCGGCGCGTTCGACGACTTTGAGAAGCTGATCCATGGTCGCGACTTCCTCGACTTGTTCACCGATGAACCACTGGAGGAAGTTCGCCGTCGAGTAATCCTTCTCGCTGGTCGCGAGGTCCATGAGGTGGTGAATCGCGGTCGTCACGTCGTTCTCGCCATCCAGCGCGAGTTTCACCGCGTCCTTGGCAAACTTGAAATGATGCGGAGGCTTGGGGATCCCCGGAATCTCGACGCGTCCGCCGGTATCGAGGATGAACTTCATAAAACGGTGCGCGTGGTCGCGCTCCTCGGTGGCTTGCTTGAAAAAATAGGTCGCGAGCCGAGGCAGTCCCTCCGTCGCGAAATGTGCGCCCATGGCGTCGTACTTGATGGACGCGGCGAGTTCCATGCCCACCTGCTCATTCAGCGCCGCGAGGACTTTGTCGGAAGGTTTCATGCGTCGGAGCAAACCGCACAACGACTCCGGTGACAACGCCAGAGATGCACTGCCGCAGATGTTTCGCGCAGATTTTCTGAAAGCCCAATGAATAGTTTCGAGCGGGCCGCGTCGATTCTTGCACTATGAAAAAACTCCTCATTGCCACCCTCGCCATCACCGCTTTCGCAGCCTTCGCGCCCAGTGCCAGCGCCCGTCATCGGGACGAAGTCTTCGTCGGCTACGATCGCTGCGGCCGTCCCATTTATCGCGAAGTCTGCCGCCCCGCGCCCCGCCATTGCGAGGAGCGCCCGGTGTACTACCGCGAATCCTATTCCCCGCGTTACCGGAACTACGACGACGACCGCTGCCGCCCGCAACGGCGCCACCACCACCGCTCGGCAATCTCGTTTGCCTTCGGTTTTTAAAGTCTCAATTTGCGTCGCGGCTTTGCGACGAATGGGCTGACTTTGTGAAAAGTCAGCCCATTTCAGCGTACACCAATACCAATGCGGCGAGGTGCTCCGCCGCTTCAACATCTCGCTGAGTCCACGAGATCGCGCGGCGGCCAGTCGGACTGAGAGTCGTTGGCTTGGCGGAAGTGAGAAATGGAAGGAGGAGCTTTCGCCTACCCGCAAACCCGCCGTGGCATTACGCGTGCTAATCGCATCCCCGCAATACGGGTTAACCCTTAAGCAATTCCACCGGTGAACTACCCGATTCTACCAACGGAGATACACAAAACACTGATCAATGAAGTCCGCCAAACTGTCTGTCAACGCCCCCCGGCACAGCTTATTGGGGCCCGTCAGGCAGTCGATGCTAGCGGTTCTGGCCCTCGCGTGGTTGGTCATCGCCCCGGTGGCGGTGCCCGCCGCGACGTATGTGTGGGACGGGGGAGGCAATGGGAGTAACGTCGGGGATTTTAACGCGAAGCAGAACTGGGGCAATAGGCACGATGCGCCCGGTGGGATCGTGGATGATCTCGTATTTGCCGCCATCGTTGGGAGCAGCGCTAACCCGATGCTTTCTGCGGACTCCGCCACCCACAGTATCGTCTTCGATGCCGGAGCCGCGGCTTTTACCGTCGGCGGGGCATTTACCCTCACGGTAGGTGGCGGCGGCATTTTGAACAATGGAGTGAATGAGCAGGTCTTCCGCGTGCAGAGACTAACGCTGGGAGCGGACGAAAGCTGGGTGGCAGCGACGGGGAATCTCAGCTTTAGCGGTGTCACGATCACCAATGGAGGCTTCACCCTGACCATCGGCGGGGCGAAGGATACCGCGATCAGTGCGGCGCTCGTCGGCAGCGGTGGACTCATCAAAACGGGCGCGGGGAAGCTGACGCTGAGCAATCGGAACAACAGCTATACCGGGCTGACTGATGTCCGCTCGGGAACGCTGGTCTATGCCAACGGAAATGTCATCGGTTTGAGCCCGTTGCAGGTTTCCGGCGGCACCGTGGATATCGGCGGTTTTAGCGACACGGTCAGTGCGGTGACCTTGGTTAGCGGAAATCTCAGCGGCTCGACCGGGGTTCTCAATTCGACGATCTTTGACCTGCGCAGTGGGACGGTCAGCGCCATTCTCGGCGGGGCTGGGGCGACGCTGGTAAAAAGTACCCCCGGCACGGTCAGCCTCTCGGGAGCCAATACCTACACCGGAACAACCAGCGTAACGGAGGGCACGCTCCTCTTGACTGGCTCGGGTTCGATCAACGGGAGTATGGACCTGAGTATCAATGCCGGAGCCGCTCTGCAGACGTCCGGGGCCTTCAATCTCTCAGGCCGGAGCTTGCAGCTCGAGATCGCCGCTGGCCCTTCCAACGGGTTTCTGAATGCAGGTGGCGCCCTGACCTACGGGGGGAGCATCAAGCTCAACCTCGCCGGGACTTATGGCACGCAGAGCTGGAACTTGTTCGATTTTTCCACCCAAAGCGGCACTGCCAGTTCCGTCACGCTGGCGGGGACGTACAATGGAAGCCTAGTTAATCAGGGTGATCTGTGGCAGGGGACGGTCGGCGGGAAATTTTGGGTTTTCAACGAGGCGACAGGCGTACTCGCAGTCATCCCCGAGCCAGGCGCGTTCACGATGCTCCTGGCTGGCTTTTCGACACTCCTCATTTTGCAGCGGGGTCGCCGCAGATGGCGGGGAAACGCGTTCGACCGCATTAGCCGCGACTCTTGACCCAACTCGAGCGAACCAGGGAAAAAGTCGGCTAAACGTCTGTGGTTAGCGCTTCTTGAGCCGCTGGCCGATGGCTAAAGTTGGCGGCTCGTGACTTCGCTTTCCATGCCCTCAACCGCTGATCGAATGATCGACATTGGCGCGTTGTTGGGGCGGTTCCTCGAATATGTGGAAGGGCGTAAGTTGCAGCTCTACCCGGCGCAAGAGGCCGCGATTCTGGAGATCTTCGACGACAAGAATGTCATCCTCAACACGCCCACCGGTTCGGGGAAATCGCTGGTCGCGACAGCCCTGCATTTCCAAAGCCTAGCTCGCGGACGGCGCTCGGTTTATACCTGTCCGATCAAGGCGCTGGTGAATGAAAAATGGCTCGCGCTGTGCCGGGAATTCGGGCCGGAAAATGTTGGCCTGAGCACCGGCGACGCCTCGGTGAATCGCGACGCTCCGATCCTCTGCTGCACCGCGGAAATTCTCGCGAACATCGCGCTGCGCAAAGGTGCCGAAGCCGCGGTGCAGGATGTGGTGATGGACGAGTTTCATTACTACGCCGATCGCGAACGCGGCACCGCCTGGCAGGTACCGTTGCTCGCGTTGCCGCAGTCGCGGTTCCTGCTGATGTCCGCGACGCTGGGCGAGACGGCTTTTTTTGAGGAGGAACTGACGCGGCTGACGGGCCGAGAGACGACCACTGTGGCGTCGCAAGATCGGCCGGTGCCGCTGGAGTTTTCCTACGCGGAGAAGCCGCTGCCGCAGACTTTGGAAGCGTTGGTGACGGGCGGCAAAGGACCAGTTTATGTCGTCCATTTCACGCAGGCGGAGGCGGCGCAGAGTGCGCAGGACTTCATGAGCACGAACGTGTGCACGCGCGACGAGAAAGAGCGGATCGCGCACGCGCTCGAAGGGTTTAAGTTCAGCAGTCCGTACGGGCCGGAGATCAAGAAATGGCTGCGGCACGGGATCGGCCTGCATCATGCCGGATTGCTGCCCAAGTACCGCGTGCTCGTGGAGCAACTCGCGCAGCGCGGCCTGCTCAAAGTGATCTGCGGGACGGACACCCTCGGCGTGGGGATCAATGTGCCGATTCGCACGGTGCTCTTCACCCAGCTCTGCAAATACAGCGGTCAAAAGACCGGCATTTTGAGCGCCCGCGACTTTCATCAGATCAGCGGGCGTGCGGGACGGAAGGGATTTGACGATGTGGGCTGGGTGGTCGCGCAGGCCCCGGCGCATGCCATCGAGAATCTGCAGCTCGAGCAAAAGCAAGCGGGCGGGGGCAAAAAATTTGTGAAGCGCAAACCGCCGGAACGGAACTTCGTGAATTGGGATGAAAAGACTTTCACACGCCTGATCACGGCCCCGCCCGAGCGGCTCACCAGTCAGTTTCAAATCACTCACGGAATGCTCCTGAATGTGCTCAGCCGCCCGACGGATGGCTGTCGGGCGATGCAGCAACTCATCGCGGGCTGCCACGAAACGCCCAAGGCCAAAAAAGCGCTGACGCGACGTGGCTGGCAACTCTTCCGCGCGCTGGTCGAGCGCCAGATTATCGAGTTTATCCCGCAGACCGTGGAGGGGGCGAAGCTTCGAGTGAACGTGGCGCTGCAGGAGGACTTCTCGATGAACCAGACGCTGTCGCTTTACCTCCACGACACCCTCCCGCTCATGGACCCCGCCGCTCCGGACTACGCGCTCGTGGTGCTCACGCTCGTCGAATCGATCCTCGAAGATCCCGACCTCATCCTTCGCAAGCAACTCGACAAGGTGAAGGGCCAGGCCATCGCCGAGATGAAGATCCAGGGCATCGAATACAACCAGCGGATGGAAGAACTGGAGAAGCTCGAATACCCCAAGCCAAACCGCGATTTCATCTACTCGACCTTTAACGCGTTCGCCGCGCGGCACCCGTGGGTGGGGGTGGAAAATGTGCGGCCGAAGTCGATCGCGCGGGAGATGTTCGAGGAGTTCCGCTCATTTGCCGATTACATCAAAATCTACGAACTCCAGCGCGCCGAAGGCCTGCTCCTGCGGCATCTCTCCGGCGTCTATAAAGTGCTGGCGCAGACCGTCCCCGACGCGGCGAAGAACGACGCGCTGCACGAGATGGAACTTTATCTCGCCACCATGCTCCGGCAGATCGACAGCAGTTTGCTGGAGGAGTGGGAAAGGATGCGCAATCCAGACTACGTTCCGCGCGGCGAGGCCCCTGAAGTGCGTCCGCCCGGCGCCGAGGAAGCGGCACGCGACATCACCCGCGATCCCAAAGCCTTCACGGCGGCGATTCGGCTGGGCATTTTCAGCTTCCTCCGCGCTCTCGTCAGCGGCGACTTTGAGGCCGCCCTCGCTGCCCTCCATTCATCGGAAGACGAACCCTGGACCGCGTCCCGACTCCGCGCCGCGCTGGATGCCTACCACGTCGAGCACGATTCCCTCCGCCTCGATCCCGAAGCGCGCAACCTGCGCCACACTTACGTCACGCCCAGCACCGATCAACGTCACTGGCGCGTGCAGCAGATGCTGGTCGATCCCGCTGGCGCCAATGATTGGGTGGCCGAGTTTGATATCGATCTGGCCGCATCGCGCGCTGCTGGCGAACCCGTTTTAACGCTCCTCCGCATCGCCAGTCTGACCTAGCGGCCTGCAGCAGACCCGCTGGGGCGACGTGGTTGAGCCGCGCTGGGCGACTTGGTTAGTTTCGACCCCTGAGTGCAGAAACCCGAAGCTGGGCGCATCGTTGGTTCGCGATGCGCGAGATCGCCTGAAAACGGTGGCGGTTGAGGAATCGAACCTCCCTCGATTTAGTGTCGAGTTCCGCAGAATCAAACTGCTACCGCCATCTAATGGACGGGCAGTTTGTAGAAATATTCAGTGAGCCCAGAGGCGGTGGCACACCTGCTGCTAAACTCTATTCTGCGAGCTTGGGAGTTACCTGAAATTATCATTACGTCCAAAAGTTTCGCCCCAAAGCCCGATCAGAAATGATCGGGCTTCTGCGTGTGAGCAGGGCCCCGGCCTCTGGTTCGCTATGTTCAGCCAGCTCAACACCTAGCTGATTCGGCGACCGCCCGCCTTGAGCCACTCCAGGAGCGCACTGAGTTCCAAGTGCGCGTCCACTTCGGCCGGATGATTGGGCTCCAAAGCAAAATGCTGGGCGAAAGCGGTCTGATACGCCGGAACGAATTCCACGTCCTCGTCATCAACCAAGCCGACCTTCAACTGAA
Organism: Chthoniobacter sp.; assembly: GCA_031390545.1. GTDB lineage: Bacteria > Verrucomicrobiota > Verrucomicrobiia > Chthoniobacterales > Chthoniobacteraceae > Chthoniobacter. Next base: position 305,090 of record JANMTP010000021.1, read on the forward strand.
AGCGGCGGCCCAGTTCCGTGCCCAAGCGCTGAATGCGAAAGCGGTAGTTTAGATTCACAGCTGTTTAAACTCGGGACGCCCGTAAAAACTTAGATCGGGTTGACCATTCGTCTGAGTGTTTCAGCGGGCGATATCTGAAGCGGCAACTCCCGATGAACCTTGCAAAATATTCTTGCAGGCTGAGTAGCCGAAAGAATAACGAAGAAGCACGCCTCCCCCAGTCAAGGCGCCCCCCAAAACCAACCCCTCAGCCTCACTATCCCCATGCACTACCCTGCCTTGGAACCGACCCAATTGGCCTGCCTGACCCTTCAGAAAACGCACCTTGCGGGACGACGCTGGTTGCGCAGCCTGGCCGCTGCCGCCGTGCTCGCACTCGTGCCCGGCTTCCCGATCGGAACGACAGCCCTGGCGGAGGTGCCGCCCGTACCGACGGGCTTTCCCCGCCAGACGTTCACTCCAGGACAGCTTCTCTACCGCAACGTCGGCCAAAGTCGCATCACCAACATCGTCTATCACAACGGCAACCTCTACACCAACACCGTTGCCTCCGGCGACCGCAAGAACTGGCGATGGACTAATACCAATTCAATCTCGTCGCTCACCGACGTCACGCCGGGAGGAGGGTTGCCGCCATTCATGGATGTGGGCAACCACGCCCACACCAAGGTTGGCGACTATGTCGTTGGTGGCCTCGTCCACGAGTCATTTATTAAGCGGAGTGGCGTCGGCACCAATACATACATCGACGATTTCGCCGAGGTTGGCGCCAACAATAGCGGTCACCGCATGTTCTACCCTTGGTCGGTCAACTTCGATTGGGTCCAATACGCCGGGCTAAATGGGAGCTACCCAAGCAGGATCTACCGCGGCGACGCCCTGCTGTGGCAGGGCAACGCCTATGCCGAACATGGCGTCGCAGGATATACCATCCTCCTCGGTAACTACATGTTCGTCATCTCCGACGACTCGGACCTGGGCATCCTCTCCTATGACATCTCGCCGATCTTCGAGACCCCCGCCCGCCCGCCCACGTTGCTCGACAAGCTAACCGGCCCGATCGGTGCCTATCTCCCATCGATCTGGCAGAACTATCTCATCCTGGCCCAGAACGGGCAGGACAAGATCGAGGTGGTTGATATCAGCGACCCGACCGACCTGCGGTTGGTCACCACGATCAACAATTCGGGTAACCCCGCGTTCCGTGGCGATACCAGCGTCCCCTACGTCCAGGCTCAGGATAACTTCATCTTCACCCAGGGTGCCAAGGTCGACATGGACACATTTAGGCAGGTGCTTCAGTTCGACCACACGGGCAACAACCGCCCGGCCGGCAGCGTCGCCGGGGAGATCGACACGAGCCAGTATATGATGCCTCTGGGCAACCTGCTGGTCACCGGTGCTTACAGCCACACCGGGAAAGACGCCCTCGGGGTCTGGGCTCATCAGGCGGCGCCCGATACCAAGGCCCCATATGTCGGGTATCACGTCCCCCGGCCCGGCCAGACCAACTTTCCTTTGGGCGCTCCGATCAGCCTCGTGATCCACGAGACCCTCGAGTCGTACACGATCGTGAATGGCGACTCCGTGATTCTCCGCCCGATCGGCGGCAGCCCGGTTGACTGCTACACCTCATTCTCGCACGACGACATTCTTACGATCACGCCCCGCAATTACCTGACGGCCAACACCACCTACGAGGTGGTGATCCCCGCCGGCGGGATCAAGGACGCGTCCGGCAACGGGATCGAGGCCTACACGTTTCAATTCTCGACCGGCGGCAGTCTGGCCGGCGGCAACCGCTCTCCTGTCATCAACAGCTTCACGCACAGCGCGACGCCGTCGATCGCCCCTGGCGGGAACGTCACGTTCACGGCCTCAGCCTCCGACCCCGAGTCCAACGCACTCCAGTACCGGTTCAGCTTCGGCGACGGGACCGGGGCCACCGCGTGGGGGTCGTCGTCCACCGCGAGCCGCACCTACCCGAGCGCCGGACACTACGAGGCCAAGGTCCAGGTCCGGGACACCAAGCCCGATGGCACGACGTCGGTGGTCAGCAAGACCCTGACCGTAACCGTCGTCGCGCCGCCACCGACCAATCGCCCGACCAACTCCTCGACGATTGCCGTCGACCAGACCAATCGCCGGGTATGGGTGGTTAACCCCGACTCCGATACGGTGGCGGTGCTAAACGCTGATACGAACGCCAAAACCGCGGAGTATAACTTAGCCTCCCTTCTGGGCATCTCCGTTGGTCGCGTTGACCCGCGCGGGGTCGCGATCGACGGGTCGGGTAACGCGTGGGTGGCTTGCCACGACGCCGACCGAGTCGCCGTGATCAGCGGCAGCGGCGGGCTGGTGGGAAGCATCAACACCGGTTACGGCACGGCACCGGTCGCGGTCGCGGTGAGCCCCGACGGGGCCAACGCGTTCGTTACTTTGACTGGGTCGGGCGTGCTCAAGCGGTACGCGACTGGCACCCGGGCCGAGACCGGGAGCTTACCGCTGGGCCCGACGCCGCGTGCGATCGCGGTCACTGGCGACGGATCGCGGGTGTTGGTCACGCGATTTATCTCCACCGAAAATTACGGCCAGGTTTGGGACGTTTCGTCCGGCACGTCCCTCGCCCTCACCCGCACGATCGCTCTGGCCCGCGACCGCGGGGCTCGCGGGGCGGACGGTTCGTCCAACGGCAAGGGCGTCCCGAACTACGTCGGCGGAATCGCGATCAGCCCGGACGGAGCTTGGGCGTGGTATACCGCTGTGAAACACAACACTCAGCGTGGTGATTTCTTCAATCTCGGGACCGGGATCAACGGCCCGCTCACGCCGGACCACACCAGCCGCTCGATGGTCGGTCGCATTCAGATGTCTTCGGCCTCGGAGCCGAATGTCGACAGCTGGGACAGCAACCGCCTGGATGTGGATAACAGCGACTCGCCAACGGGCGTGATCTTCTCGCCACTGGGCGACTACGCGTTCGTCGCGCTCCAGGGCAATAACGAGATGGTGGTCTATGACGATCTGTCGATTCGCGCCGGCGGGGCCAAGATGACCACGTCGCGCATCCCGGTCGGCCTCGCCCCTCAGGGCCTGGCGCTGGACCGCACCACGGGCAAGGTTTTCTCGCAAAACTTCATGGATCGTAACGCCACGGTCCACAATATGACTGCGTTCTTCGCCAATGGGTCGCGTTTCTTAGCGCCGGTCACGACGTCCACGTCCGCGACCGAAAAGCTGCCCGCCAGCGTGCTGGCGGGCAAGCGGTCGTTCTACAACGCGGCGCTCAAGGACACGGCGGACAAGGACCGCATGAGCCGCGAGAGCTACATCTCTTGCGCCAGTTGCCACGTCGACGGGATGCAGGACGGCCGGGTGTGGGACTTCACCCAGCGTGGCGAGGGTCTGCGCAACACGGTCGACCTTCGCGGCCGGGCCGGAATGGGCCACGGAAATGTCCACTGGACGGCCAACTTTGACGAGATCCACGACTTTGAGAACGACATCCGCGACCACTTCGGGGGCACCGGCCTGATCAACGGCACCACGGTTAGCACGCCGCTGGGTGCGCCCAAGGCGGGCGTGAGCGCCGACCTCGACAACTTGGCGGCGTACGTGTCCAGCCTGGACAACTCGCATTTGCCAAGCAGCCCATTCCGTAACACCGATGGGACAATGACTGCTGCGGCCACCGCGGGCCAGGCGGTCTTCACCGCCCAGAACTGCGCGAGCTGCCATAGCGGGACCAAATTCACCGAGTCGACCACCGAAAACATCACCCTCCGCAACGTCGGGACGCTGCGGACCAGCTCCGGCAAGCGGATCAACGAGACCCTGACAGGAATCGACACGCCAACGCTGTTGGGGGCGTGGAACACAGCTCCTTACTTCCACGACGGGTCAGCCCGGACGCTGGACGACGTATTTGTTGTTGCTGGCGGCACCGTCTACCAGGCGGAAAGTGGCTTGGTGGCCGGAGGAGCAGTCGTCCCAGGGTTCATCGACATTAACGCGGACAGCGCGGTTCACGGTGCCATGGTGGAGCTGAACGACGGCACGATCACGCTCAGCAATGTGAACGGCGGGACGGGCGGAACCGGGGCGGTCGAGCTCCGCCACCAAGGTTCGGGGACGCTGACCGTCATTGTCAACGGCACGACCTACACACGGGTGGTCAACGGGGCCGCGACGAACGGGGAATGGCGACATACCCGATGGGAGGGCGTGGCGCTCAATAGCGGCGCGAGCAACACGATCGTCATCGATGCTACCACCGGCGGGTTCAGCATTGATGATGCTGTCGTCTCTACTTCCACGGATCTGGCTAATGCCAATCCGCATCGCCGTGTGCTGAGCGTGAGTGCCACGGATCGGGCGAACCTCATCGCCTACCTGCAACAAATCGACGCGAAATCCGCGCCCGTGGATCCTAACCCCACGTTGCGCGACCCGGAGAACCCGGCAAACGCCGTGGCTGGTGTGAACTACGACTTCCATCAGTTCACTGCAGGCCTCAACGACACCAATGGGCTGACTCCCGCCAATCGGGTCTCTTCTGGGACTTGGACAAGCACCCTGAGTGCGGTGCCGGGCCAGAATGCGGACAGTGACGGGAACAACTATGGCTTGGTCTACACCGGCTATATCAATGTCCCGACGGACGGCACCTACACGTTCTACACAAACTCGGACGACGGGAATAAACTGCAGATCGGCAGCACCACGGTTGCCTCGGATGAGTCGCCGCACGGTGCGCGCTGGAACACCGATAGCGTGAACATCGGGCTCAAGGCCGGCCGTCATGCCTTCACCCTGAAGTTCTACGAAAACGGGGGCGGGGACTCCTTGCGCGTAGAATACATAGGTCCAGGCATCGCCCGCACTGAGTTGCCAGCCTCCGCTTTGTTCCGAGTAGGCGTCGTCGCGACCGTCGCCACGCCCTCGTTCAGCCCGACGGGTGGGACCTACACGAGCGCGCAGAACGTGACGATCTCGACCACGACAAGCGGAGCAACCATTCGCTATACGACCAATGGCAGTGATCCGACGAGTTCCTCCCAACTCTACACCGGTGCGATCAATCTCAGTACCTCCACCACGCTTAAAGCGCGAGGTTTCCAGGCGGGATGGAACGACAGCGCCATCGCCACGGCGGTTTATACGATCAACTCCGGCCCAGCGAACTACACGTTCGCCGCCAATGAGGGTGGGAGTTATACCTTCACTCAGCCCGTGGATGTGGCCTATGGCGCAAACGGGAGCTTCTTCTACCGCTACGGGGTTACGGGCACGATTGTCTTCGATAACGCGACGTTTGGTGACCCGATTCCGGGTGTGGTGAAGAGCGGCTACTTCAAAGCCGCTGCCGGTTCCACCGGAACGATCAGCCGCGAGGTCTGGACGGGGGTCACTGGGACCTCGGTCGCGGCCATTCCTCTGAGCACCACCCCCAACCTCATCGATACCCTGACGAGCTTCGAAGCGCCACTCGACGCGGCGGATAATTACGGCACGCGAGTGCGTGGTTACTTGGTCGCACCGGCTTCAGGCGCATACGTCTTCTGGATCTCCGGCGACGACAACTGCCAGTTGTGGTTGTCGACCGACAGCACAGTGGCCAACAAGGGCACCACCCCGATCGCTACGGTCAACAGTTGGACCTCGTCGCGGGAGTGGACCAGGGAAGCAAACCAGAAGTCTGTGCCGATCAGCCTGGTCGCAGGCCAGAGATACTACATCGAGGCGCTCCATAAGGAAGGTAACGGTGGCGATAACCTGGCTGTGGGATGGGCCAAGCCAGGCCAGGCCCAGACGCTACCGAGTGAAGTTATTCCTGGGTCCGTGCTCGCGCCCTACGATGCAGGTATCGAAAGCGGCGCGATCTACGAGTTGGAGCCAAAGGGCGCCGCAGGCAAACGTCTCGACGTGACCGCCTCAGCAATCGCCAGCGGCACCGCAGTCCAGCTTTCGAGCGACGTCAACGGGAACAACCAGCGCTGGAAACTGGAAGACCAGGGAGCGGGAGTGTATGAGCTGACACCGCAGCATGCGACCGGCATGCGCCTGGACGTCAATGGAAGCAGCAGCGTCGATGGGACCAAGGTGCAGATCTGGGGCGACAACGACACCAACGCCCAACGTTGGAAGCTGGAACTTCAAGCCGATGGCACTTACGAGATTATCCCTCAGCACGACATCACCAAGCGTCTGAAGGTCAACGGGGGCGGAACCACCGACGGTACGGCGGTGCAAAGCTGGAGCGACGATAACAGCGACGCCGTGCGCTGGAGACTGCTGAAACAGTAACGCAGAACTGATAAGTCAAGTAAGCTGGGGGCCTGACAACAGGTTCCCGGCTTCCTTGTTTCCAAACCAGCTATCGATAGGCTGTGAATTTAACGATGAGCAAACCGCAGATGCTGTGGGGAGGTGTCGCCCTCGCCGGCATCACCGCTGCCCTGCTGAGCTTCCGCCCATCCCCGGACCCTGCTTTACCCCCGGTGTCGTGGCCGGTGATAGAGTCCTCCGGCTCGGGGCCGTTGTCTCGTGCAGAGACCAGGGATCCCACGCACTCACCTTCGGGTGCAGAGGAGGAACGTTGGAGTCATGGCTCTCCTTCGGCCCTGCCGCATATCACCCTTCCAGTGGGAATTACCCAGGTCTTACGGGGGCAGCCTGAACGTTTGGACAGGTTGGAAGCAGCCTTCAGACAATGGCACAAGACACACCCGGAACTGGCCGCGAAGCTGGTGGCCGTGCTGGCTGGCCGACTCGGCGTAGCGGCGGTGGCTGGAGATGAATCGCTCTGGAGCCACGCGGAACTAGTCGAGGCCATGGCCTTGGTGCTCGAACTCGAAGTCCCCGAGGACCGGCTCCCTTTGCTTTCTGAACTCGCCACCCATCTTGCGTCCGTCGATCCCGCCGGTGCGCTCGGGTTTCTGGATACGTTTCCGAACTCCGCCGCCAAGGAACAATTCCTCGGTGAAGTGCTGGAGGGGTGGACGCGCTCCGATCCGGCCGGTGCGGCCCAGTGGGCGCGGGCCGAGCCGAGTGGCGCCCTTCGCGAATCGATGCTGGATCGAATCGTGCAAAACCTCGTCCAAAAGCAGCCTGCTGAAGCCGCCGCGCTGGTGGCCGTGGATTTCGAGTCTCCCCAAGCCCAAGCAAACGCCGCGCGCACCGTTGTCGGACGTTGGGCCCAGACTGATCCACCGGCCGTTGGAACGTGGCTTTCCCGTTTCCCCGACGATCAGCTGCGCAGCGAGATGCTCCATGTGTTGATCGCGTCATGGCGCAGCCGTAATGAGGCCGCCGCGGCCGCGTGGATTGAAGCACTCCCCGCAGGTCCATTCCGGAGGCAAGTGGAGGGCCTCGCTGCACGTCTGCGTGACGCCGCAGTACCGCCACATATCTCCTCCGCGCGCTGACAGTCATGGGGCCGAAAATCGGCGCAAACCGATTCGGCGGTCGTTTCATGGTGGTGGCTTGGCTGGGTGTGCAGGGTCGAGCGGAAGGTCTCCCGCGCTAGCGGCGGCGGCGGTGGAGGAGGAGGACGGTGGCGGTGCTGGCCAGGAGCAGCGCGCTGCGCGCAGGGCAGTTCGCGGAGGCGCTTGCTCAGGCCACGGCGTGGGCGGGGCAGTTGGCGTCGCACCACTCCTGAAGCTGCTGCTTGATGGTGTCCCGAATCTCGCGAACCCCTACCATGCGCTGCTCGTGCGAGCCGGTCAGTGCCGAGGGGTCGGGAAAACTCCAGTGGAGGCGCGTAGTGACTCCCGGAAAGATCGGGCACCGTTCCGCGCTCGCGCCATCGCAGACGGTGATGACGTGGGAGAAAAGGCGTCCGCTGCGGAAGAAGTCGAAGACGCTCTTGGTCCCGTTGGCCGAGATATCGATGCCCACCTCCTGCATGGCTTCGACCACGAGCGGATTGAGCGTACCCGGCTCCAGCCCGGCGCTGTGCGCCTCGTAATGCTCCGGGCAGATCTCGTTGAGAAACGCCTCGGCCATCTGGCTGCGAGCGCTGTTGTGGATGCAGACGAAGAGGACTTTTTTCATGGTGGTGGTAGTTGGAAGGCGAGGGATGCGGCGGTGGCTGAGAAAAAGGTGAACCGATGAGTGGAGAGGGGTTTTTGCGTTCTGACCGGCAAAGCTGGCCCCATAGGGAGTCGTGTATCGGAAGGGATTTTCGCGGGCAAGGGGAAAGGGGTGCTGGGAGCCTTGGAGAAGCAGAGTTCCTCCACCCCTGCGCGGACTTGGTAACGAGAAACTTTGTCTTGAATCCAAACGCCCCGCCGGGCCATGACACCCCGCGCGATGCCCCACCTCTCCTGGAATGAAGTCCGCGCCCGCGCCCTCCGCTTCTCCCGCGACCCGCTAAACCAAAACGCCACCTCCGAGAGCGGGCACAAGCAGACCTTCTGGAACGAATTCTTCCAAGTCTTCGGCCTGCGCCGCGCCTCCGTCGCCTCGTTCGAGGAAAACGTCCGCAACCTCCACGGCAACACCTCCCGTATCGACTTGCTGTGGAAAGGCCGTCTCCTCGTCGAGCACAAGAGCCGCGGCGAGGACCTCGACCTCGCGGTCGCCCAAGCCCATACCTACATTGAGGACCTCACCCGCGAGGATCGCTGGGACGTAATTCCCCGCTACGTCCTCGTCTCCGACTTCGCCCGCTTCGTCCTCTACGACCTCGAACCCGACGACCAGCTCGACCTCCCGCTCTTCGCCGGGCGGCAGATCGAGAAGCACCACTTCACCCTCGCCGAGTTCCCGAAGCACGTCCGGCACTTCGCCTTCATGCTCGGGCAGACCCGCGTCCGCTACAAACCGGAGGACGAGGCCAACGAAAAAGCCTACGCCCGCATGTGCCAGCTCCACGATGAGCTGCGCGCCGGCGGCTTTGGCGCGAGCGCGGAGAACCCGCGCGGCGGCCACGAGCTCGAGCGCCTTCTCGTCCGCCTCCTCTTCTGCCTCTTCGCCGAGGACAATGGCATCTTCGACCCCGAGACCTTCACCGCCTTCGTCCGCACCCGCACCCGCCCCGACGGCTCCGACCTCGGCCAGCAGCTCCAGCATCTTTTTGAAATCCTCGACATTTGGGGACGGGCTGGAGCCCGTCCCTCCGGGGTGGTGGCATTGGTGAAAGTATCCACGGGACTGGCAGGAGGGCTGCTTTCCATGGAGGGAAATCTATGAAGACCAAAACGCTTTGCGCTCTGCTGCTCCCCGCTCTCGCGCTCGGGGGTGTTTCTTTTCTCGCGGCGAAGAGTAAGTCGGGGCTCGCGTTTCCCTCGCCGTCGCTGAAGGAAGCGATGGTGGTGGCGCTGGCCGTGGCGGCCTCGGCGTCGGCGTCGGGGCATCAGGCGGGCTCGGGGCAGCCGACGGTGTATGTGGCGGCGATTCCGCCGGAGGAGATGGCGCTGGCGGCGGGGCTGCGCGCGGGGGTTTTCAAGGCGGAGCTGAAAGGCAATGGCCGGGAGAAGCTGCGGGCGGTGATCACCAATGGCGGCCCGACGGCGCTGGCGGTGCGGGTGCCGGCGGGGATGATTTTCGAGAATGACCGGAATTCGGTGATCGTGGTGCGCGATGATCTGCTGACGCTGGCGGCGGGCCAGGCGGGCGAGCTGGCGCTCCAGACGGCGGCGCTGCGTTCGGGCAACCGCATCGGGGAGGGGACGTATCGCTTTTCGCCGGTGACGGCGCCGCGGCTGGAGCCGCTGCTGAGCTATGTGCGGGATCACGCGGAGTTCACGCCGGGGGCGATCCAGACGGCGGTGCTGGCGGCGACGGAGAATCTGCCGCTGAGCGCGGTGTCGAAGTTCACTTCGGGCGGCGGGCAGTTGCCGAGCCGCTTTGACAACAAGGCTTTCCGCGCGGAGACGGCGGACATCATCGCGGCGCTGGCGGCGCTGCGGGAGGTGGGGTTCAAGGACGACGAGCTGGCGATGACCATCGATCCGCAGTTGAAGATCGAGGCGATGATCGATCCGCTGGGGCACGCGACGGCGCTGCGCTACTACGGGATCACGCCGGCGATGGAGTGGGAATACTGGAAGGGCGAGCTGGCTAATGGCGACGACAGCACGCGGCATTATGCGCTCTACGGGATCGCGCGGTTTTACCCGGAGATCGCGCTCGACATGCTGCCGAAGTGGGCGCGTGAAGCTCGCACCAGCGCGATCTTTCGCCTCTCGGCGATCCAGGCGCTGGCCGATACCGAGCGCCCCGAGGCGCTGCCGATTCTGCGCCAGCTGTCCGAGGAGCTGGGCAAATATTCCGAATTTGGCCGCGCGGCGCTGAACGCGGCGCAATACCTCGACCGGCATCTTTCCAAGACGGCGAGCGCAGCGGCGACGGTGGCGTCGCGCTGATCAGCCGACGAGATTCACGGGCCGGCCGGCGGCAAAGGCGGCGATGTTTTCCGCGGTGATCTGCTGGAGGCGGGCGACGGCTTCGATGCTGTTGAAGGCGACGTGCGGGGTGCAGACGACGTTGGGGCGCGCCAGGACGGCGTCGCCGAGCATGAGTTCTTCGAGTTCGCGGATGCGATCGGCGTCGCGGGCTTCGTGAGCGAGGGCGTCGGAACGCAGGTGGGCGATGATGTCGGCGGCGATGATATTGGCGGCCGGCGCGCGCAGGACGCGTTCGTCCTGGAGGACATCGAGCCCGGCGCCGCCGACCTGGCCGGAGTCGAGTGCCTCGCGCAGGGCGAGGGTTTCGATGAGGGAGCCGCGGGCGGTATTGATGATGATCACGCCGCGGCGACATTGGGCGAGGGTCTGGTGATTCAGGAGGTGGTAGGTGGTGGGCGTGAGCGGCGCGTGGAGGGAGATGACGTCCGAGCGGGCGAGGAGTTCGGCGAGCGGGACGAAGGTGAAGCCCAGCGCGGTGGCGACGGCGTGCGGCTCGGCGAGGTCGTAGGCCAGCACCTGCATTTGAAACGCCTGGGCCAGCGAGGCCACGCGCCGCCCGATGTGCCCCATGCCGACGATGCCGAGGGTCTTTCCTTCCAGCTCAAAGCCGCGCGTCGCCTCGTAGGAAAAGCGCCCGCCTTTCGGCGCGAGCATGACCTCGCGCAGCCGCCGGGCGAGCGCGAGCAGCAGGGCAAAGGTGTGCTCTGCGACGGTGCCCTCGGCATGAAAGGGGACGTGGGCGACGCAGACGCCGTGCGCCCTGCAGGCCGGCAGGTCGAGGTGATCGGTGGCCGTGGAGCGGGTGGTGATGAAGCGCAGGTTGGGGTGCGCGCCCAGGAAGGGGGGGCCGATCTTGACGTTGATGAACGGCGCGAGGATCTCCGCGTCTTCGGCGACCTCATCGAGCGTGGCGACGAACCGCACGTCGTGGGCGGACAACGCGCCGCCGAAGAATTCCTGCTCCTCGGGTTCGGTTTCGACGAAGTAGATGATCACGCCGCGACTATGCCTGTGGGCCCTGCGAAAGAAAGCGCGCGGTGTTTCGCGGGCTGACAATCGGCCCGCGCAGTGCGAAGCAAGGCGTGCATGCACGATCACGCCGACCACGCCGATCACGATCACACCCCGCGCCGCGGCTGGCTTCCGCGGATGGCCACGCGGGAGGTGGAAGTCCACGGGCACGATCACGAGCACGCCGGCGAGTGGCGGCTCCAGCTCGCCGCGAGCGCGCTGTGCCTGGTGCTGGCCGTGGCCGGTTGGTGGCTGGCGGAAACGCAGCTCGGGGTCGCGGTCGCGCTTTTTGCCGGAGCGTATCTGGCGGGCGCGTGGTTCACCGTGCAGGAAGTTTGGGAGAAGTTGCGGGAGCGGGAAATCGATGTGCATTTTCTGATGCTCGCGGTGGCCGCCGGGGCCGCCGCGATCGGCGAGTGGGCGGAAGGCGCCGGGCTGCTCTTCCTGTTTTCGCTATCCGGGGCGCTCGAACATTACGCCATGCAGCGGACGCAAAAGGAGATCAGCTCGCTCATCGACGCTGCGCCCAAAACGGCGACGGTCGTGGATGCGGCCGAGACTGAGCAAGTCGTCCCGGTGGCGGAGTTGCGGATGGGCATGCGCCTGCGGATCAAGCCGGGCGAGCAGTTTCCCGTGGATGCGGAGGTCGTAAAAGGCGAGACCGCGGCCGACGAGGCAAACCTCACGGGCGAGGCCTCGCCGGTGGAGAAAGGCGTGGGCGATGCGCTGCTCGCGGGGACGCTGAATCTCTGGGGCGTGGTCGAAGCGGTGGTGACTCGGCCGGCGCAGGAGAGCGCGCTGCAGAAGATCATCCACCTCATTCAAAATGCGCAGCGCAACAAGGCTCCGGCGCAGCGCTTCACGGACAAATTTGGCACCCGCTACACCTACGCCGTGCTCGGGCTCACGCTGGTCATGTTCTTTGTCTGGTGGCTGGTGCTCGGGCATCGCGCCTTCGTTTCCGCGGCCGGCGAAGTCAGCGCATTTTATTACGCGATGACGCTCCTCGTGGTCGCGTCGCCCTGCGCGCTGGTGCTGTCGATTCCGTCGGCGATCCTCGCGGCGATCGCCTGGGGAGCGCGGCGCGGCGTGCTTTTTCGCGGTGGCGCGGCGGTGGAGCAACTCGCCGAGGTGAAGATCGTGGCAATGGACAAAACGGGCACGCTGACGACCGGGGATTTGCGCGTGGAGAAAGTGGAAAGCTTCCCGCCGGGCCGCGAGCGCGAGATTGCGGAACTGGCCTATTCACTCGACCGCCTTTCGAATCACCCACTCGCCCGCGCCGTCACCCGCTACGGCAAGCGCGAGCGGCTTTCACCGCTGGACGTGACCGACTACGAAGCGGTGACCGGCATGGGCAGTCGCGCGTGCTACGGCGGGGAGGCGGTGCAGCTCGGGCGGCGGAAATGGGTTTTGCAAGGGCGGGCGGAAGCGGAAGTGACCGCGGTGCCGGAGACTTCGTTTGGCGTTTCGGAGGTCTGGGTGGCGTGGGGCACGGCGATCGGTCGCATCCTCCTCCGTGACGATTTGCGGCCGGAGTCGCGGGCGTTGATCGACCAACTTCACCAGCGAGGGCTGCGCTGTGTGGTGCTCACGGGTGACAAGAAGAGTGCGGCGGACTTTCTCAAAGCGCAGCTCGGTCTCGACGACGTGCGCGCTGAGCTGAAGCCGGAGCAGAAGCTTCAAATCATCGAGGACTTCGCCAAAGACGGCGAACTGGTGGCGATGATCGGCGACGGTGTGAACGACGCCCCGAGTATCGCTGCGGCGCATGTGGGCGTGGCCATGGGCGCGCGCGGAAGTGACGCGGCCCTGGAGCAGGCGGAAGTGGTGCTCATGAATGACCGGCTGGAAAATTTCCTGTCGGCGTACGAACTGAGTCGGCGAGCACGGACGATCATCCGCCAGAATCTCACGATCTCGCTCGGCGTCATCGGGGTGCTGGTGACGTGCGCGCTGCTCCAAAAAATCCCGCTCACCCTCGGCGTCCTCGGCCACGAGGGGAGCACGCTGATCGTCGTGCTGAACAGTCTGCGGCTGCTTTTTTCGCCACGGCGGCGTGCCGTGCAGGCGGCCGCCTAGAACAGCATCGACTCTTCCGGCGGGCTGCTTTTCTCGATTTTCTCGGCCTTCAGGACGGCGAGGCGACGTCCGTTTTCGATGGGGAACGTGGCCGTGCCGGTGATTTTGATCCACGTCATTTCCGGCAGATCGGGGAGGGTGTCGCACTCCACGAGGGTGGCCACGGGGCGGGCGTCGGCGGCGCAGCAGGTCATAAACATGCGGACCGCTTTGAAGCGCTTGCCGCTGCCGTTGTTCCCGGTATCAGGCATCAACTGGCCCACCAATTCGATGGCTTTACCCTCGAAGTCCGCCCGGAGCGCATTGTCCTGCGCGGCGTAGAGGAGATCGAGGACCTCAGCGACGATTCGGCCGTCCGGCGTGCGCTGGAGATAATCCGGCGGTGCGGCCGCTGCTGTTCCGGCGGCGGGAGCGGGGGCCACAGCGCTGGGAAAGTTCTCGTTGACCGGTAGCGGCAGCTCGGGTGCGGAGGGCGGCATTTTGTCCGCACCGCGCGGGCGCAGGGCGCTGGCGTCCATGATGATTCCGCGGTTCAGGATCGTCTCCTTGCCAAAGCCGTCCGGCGAAAACATGGCGGCCGCGGTGACGGGCAGGAGCAGGACGAGAAAGGTGAGGATTTTACCGGCGGCGAGGCGGGATAAACCGTGGCCGCATTCGGCGGAAGAGCAGCAGTCGGCGTCCGCGGGAAAGGCGAGGAAGACAAGGGCCATCGCCGCGAGGACGAATCCGGCGATGACGACGTAGGGCCGGAAGGTAGGATGCAAGAAGGCGGTGATGCGCCCGCTGAAATAGAAATAAAGCAACACGGCGCTCCACGCGGCGAGCGTGAGGCACGGCAGCCAGCGGGAGAAAAGCTTGTTCATGGCGGTGGCAGGTTACGCGCGAACGGCGGCGCGGCAAGCAGCAGCGGGGATTTAGAACTGCATCGCGGAAACGCGCCAGGAGATGAGCGCGATGACAATGAAAAGGCCGAGACCGAGCGCGACGATGAAACGGCGTTTGAAAAGAACGCCGTAGAGCCAGAAGAGCTTGAGGTCGAAGACCGGCCCGAAGAGGAGGAAGGCCAGCTTCGAGGCAAACGGGAAAGTGGTGAAACTGGCGGCGATGAAGGCGTCGGTCGTGCTGCAGAGCGCGAGGATGGCGGCGAGGCCCATCATCGAGATGATGGCGAGGAGCGGATCGGTGGCGAGTGGCAGGATGACTTCCTGGTTGACCGCGGTATTGAAGACGCTGGCGACGGCGGTGCCGATGATGAGGTAGAAGGCTACGTCGAGGAAATCAGCGGTCGCAGATTGAATGGCGAGCAGGAGTTTTTTCGGCAGGCTGGAGGCGGCGGCGAGGGTGGCAAAATCCGGCGAGGCCTCGGCGGGCGCGGTTGAGACGCTGAGCCCGGCGCGTTTGCGCACAGCGCTGGGTTCGCCGCGCAAGATGGCCGCGGCGGGGAGGCGGAGGACGATGAAGCCAACCGCGCACGCGATGAGGTAGCCGATGCTGAGACGAAGGGATGTCATCACCATCGGGTTCTGTCCTTTGAACGCGGCGAAAGTGCTGATCGCCACCAGCGGGCTGACGATGGGCGCGGCGAGCATGTAGGTCACCGCGGAGGAGAGCGGCAGGCCTTTTTTGAGGAAGCGGCGAATCACGATGACGCTGCCGCATTCGCACATCGGAAAGATGAGCCCGAGCAGACCGCTCACGCCGATCGCAGCGGCACGGTTTTTCGGCAGCAAACTCTGGATTCGCGCTGGCGAAACGAAGACATCGACCAGCCCCGAAATCAGCGAGCCGAGGAGGAGAAAGGGGACGCCTTCGAGAAGGACGCTGAGGAACGAGTAGGCGAAATTGTCGAACCGAAAGGTGAACCAAGGCATGCGGTCAGGCGTGAGTGCGGGGCTTGAGAATCAAAAGACCGCCACGGTGGTGCGGGATGGGAGCGGTGGCAAGTTGTGCGCGCTCGTCTTGAACGCTAACGCGCCCGTTTTACGACCCGTAGGATTCTTCTACACGCTTGGCGACATCCATGTAGCCGTAATCGACTTCGTAAATCTGCTTGAAGCACTCGAGCGATTTGCTGGCGAGCTCTTTGCCCTTGGCCTCGTCTCCGGCGGCTTTGCTTGTACCGGACATTTTTTCGAAGACGAGGCCGAGCTTGTAGAGCACTTCCTTTTTGGTGTTGTCCATCGCGAGGATCTCGCTTGCGCAGTCTTGGAACTGCTTTACCGCGAGATCGAGCATGCCTTTTTCCGTGTAGCACTGGCCGAGGAGGTTCATGGCTTTGAGGCGGGCATTGGGGTTCTGCCGTGCTTTTTGCAATTCAGCGATGGCCTCCGTGTATTGCTTGGCGACGACAAGCTGCTCGCCGAGTTCGAAGCGGAACTGGAGATCAGTCGGGTTGCGCTCCACGCGCTTGCGGGCCTCGGCAATGAGCAACTCGGCCTTCTGCACTTTGAGCGCGTCGAGCTCGGCAACGTAGGTCGCCGCGTCTTCGTGCTGGTCGCCACCGGAGGCAAACCAGTCCTCGAGTTGCTTGATATGCAGGTCGAGCTGCTTGAGCTGAAGATCGCTGAGTTTGCGAGCCACGGCGGGATCGCTACCGCTTACGAGGCCGTTGGTGTGATGATAGTAGGAAAGCGCTGCCTCAAGGCTCTCGCTGTCCTGTTTCTGCTCAAAACGATCTTCCCAGAGTTTGGCGATCCGGCGGGTGAGATCCACATTGTCCTGCGCCGCTTCCCACTGCGGGTAAAGCTCGTTGAGCTGGTCGTCGATCATGTCGGCGCTCTTGACCACGCGGCTCTGCTGCTCGAGCGACTCGGCCTCGCCCTTGTTCTTCATGATGTCGCGGTAACTTTGGGCGTTATCCCAGCCGCCGCTTTTCATGGAAGCCGTCGCCGCTGCGTCCTTGCTGTTCTTGACCGCCTTGAGGTCGGCGGGGTTTATCTCGGCGATCTTCGAGTAGATCGCGACCGCGTCATCCGGCTTGCCCATCGAAAGGTACAGCTCGCCGAGCTCGTGCATCGTCTTCGTGTCCTTGGCATCCGCTTCGACGATCGTTTCCAGCGCGAAGGCGGCAACTTCGATGAACCCAGCGGCTTTCGCGGCTTCTTTCAGCAAATGGTTGATCTGCGGATTGGTCGGGTCGGTTTCGAGACTCTTCTCGGCCAATTCCATCGCGGCCTTCGGGTCTTTTTTGATCACGCTCGCGCCGCGCAGTGAAGCGGTCGAAAGGCCGGAGAGAAACGCCTTTTTGCCCTTGGTTGAGAGGATTTCCACTTTGCGGAGAAGTTTGCGTCCGTCGAGAAAGCCGGGGTTGTCCTTGAGCACCGCCTGAATCAACGAAATGGCGTAGCCGTGGTTGCGGAGCTCGACCGCGCTGCGGGCTTTGAGCCACAGGGTGCGCGCGTTGTCGGGGAGTTCTTTTTCGGTTTGAATGGGCATAAATCTGGGGACGCGGACACTAGCATCCCAGATTCATCTTTGACAATGCCTCTGTCTCCCTGAGGCCAAAAATCCCGTCGCTCGGCGCGAATTGTTGAGGCGCCTGCTCCGTCTAGTGCAGAGCCGGAGTCAGTTTGTCGCTACCATCCGCTTTGCGATCCACCTTTTTGCCAAACAACTCGGTAAGCCGAATCTTCTCCTTTTTGGCGTCCTCCATGAAATTCATTGGCCCGTGCTCGAAGACGACGGTGAACGCGAAAGTGCAGGCAACGAAGATAGAGCCCCAGAATACAAAACGGATGAGTGCCATGGTGTGTGGTGATTGGCTTCTAGGTATTGCAAAAGCTGTGCCGCGGCAACGGGCTTTTCCGGGCGCAGGCCCTTCGTGTTTTCATAACCGCCTCACTTCACCCCAGTCGGGATCGGTAGCGGCGTCATCGGGGAAGGCTTGCCGGGAGCAGCGGGCGGCGGCGGCCATTTGTCCGCCGGGGGGATGGGCGAGGTCGGCGGTGGCGCGTCGGGCGCGAAAAGGGGTTTGCCGTTAAAGTCGGTGATCTTCGTTTGCAGCGTTTTGTAGATTTTCCACCGCTTGCCATCCAGGCGCAGGGTGTGAATGCCCTCAACGACGTTGTTCGCAAACTGTCCCGTGCCGCCGATTTTTTCCGTGCGCTGCACAAAGCCGACCTTCACCTCCTCCGGCGTGGCGCTTTCAATGCGCAGATCGCTCAACGTGTATTTCAGATCCACGCTTTCAAACATCTGCTCAATCGCGTCTTTCGTTCCAGCAAACACCGGGCTTTTAGGGTGGATCGTCGCCATCACCGTGGCCACGTCTTTCTTCTCCAGTGCATGCACGTTTTCGTGCACCGCCCCAAAGATCACTTCCTTGCTCGCCGTCGGTTTCTCGCAGGCGGAAAAGGTGAATGCGAGCCCGAGGGCAAGCGCATGAAGAAAAACGGGGCGGATCATAGGCGGGGAAACGCACGTCCATAGCAAAGCCCTGCCGCGCGGGCCAAGTGCATTTGTGTACACGGCGGGAAATTTCCCTTGCCCCAAAACCGAGGACATCGCGGACTGCTCGGAAATGACCGACCACTTTGCCGCGCTCGCCCAACCGCGCCGCCCGTGGCTCGACGCTGAAACGCTGCGCGAGAGTTTTCAGCGCGCCGCCGCGCAGCAACACCCGGATGCGCCCGGCGGCGGTGACGCCCGCTTTGCCGCACTTAACTCCGCGCATACCGTTCTCCGTGAACCTGCGGCCCGTTTACGCCATCTCCTCGACCTCACTGCGCCGGGTCGCACCTCGGTCACAGCGTCGATCCCTCCTGCGCTTGGCGATCTTTTCATGGAACTCGCCACCCTACGCAGCAGCCTCACGCGCTTCCGCGAAAAAGAAGCCACCGCCGCCAGCGCGCTCCAGCGCGCGCTGCTCGCGGGGGAAAAATTCGCCCTGCGCTCAATCCTCGATCTCGCCCTCCACCGCGTCACCGAAGCACACAATACCGCCCTTTCCGAACTCCGCGCCCTCGATGGCGCTTGGGCCGCCGACCCCACGACCGTGCTCGACGACCTCGCCGCGCTCCAGGCCCGGTTTGCTTTTCTCGGCAAATGGAGCGCGCAACTGCGCGAAGACCGTTTCCAGCTGAATGCTTAGCCGTTACTTCAGCGTCTGAAGATACTTCAGGCTCTCGGGGATCTGAGCTTCGACGGTCGGCGATTCGTCTTCGATGAAATAGTGCTTCACGCTCGACTTCGCTGCGGCGCGCAGGACCGAAGGCCAATCAACCTGACCCGTGCCGAGCACGACGTCATCGGTCAGCGCGGCTTTGCCGGTAAAGATGCCCGTCTTCGCGCCTTTGCGGATGTCCTTCAGGTGCATGAGCAGCCAGCGGTCCGGGTATTTCGTCAGCAGTTCCGCCGGATTTTTTCCCGGATGCGCGACCCAGAAAACGTCCATTTCGAAATTCACGAACTCGGGCTTCGTCTCCTTCACCAGCAGGTCGAAGTAGGTGCCGCCGGCAAACGGCGCGAACTCATACCCGTGCGCGTGGTAGGCAAACTTGATGCCTGCTTTCGCCAGTACTTCGCCAGCCTTGTTGAAATCTGCGGCCGCCCGGCGCGTGACCTCTTCATTGAACTCTGCCGGCGTGTGCGGGATCCACGCGCAAGCCACGTACTGCACGCCCAGCGCCTTGGCTTCGGTAACGACCGCATCGATTTCTTTCACCAGTCGCTCGTAGGGAAAATGGGCACTCACCGCCTTCAGCCCGCGGGTTTCGAGCAACTCGCGAAATTTTTCCGGCGGTAGCCCATAGGTCCCGGCCGTCTCTACTTCCTTGATGCCCCAGGCCTTCACCTTGTCCAGCGTTCCGGGCACGTCGGTTTTGAACTGGTCCCGGAGACTATAAAGTTGGAGGCCGGCGGTGCCTTGGAAATCCCCCGCGCGAAGCGGAGCGGAAGCCATCGTGCTGAGCAGAACGAGAAGGAGGAACTTTTGAATCATGGAACGAGTTAAATGGGATATTGACCGTGACGCGATTGGAATTTTCCCGGGTTGGTGATTGGCGAGCCAACCGTCGGCCGAGTCGGGATGCCCGCTTGACCGAACGGTCAATTGACGGAAGATAACGCACTTCTTTCGACAATGCCTCGCACTACCGACGCCAAGGAACGCCTGCTCGCCGCTGCGCTCGACCTCATTTGGTCGAGCAGCTACGGCGCGGTCGGCGTCGAGGAGATCTGCGCGCGGGCGGATGTGGGCAAGGGAACTTTCTATCATTTCTTCCCGTCCAAAGCCGACCTTGCTGCGGCCGCTTACGAGGCCCACTGGCTGGAAGTGCAGCCGCTCTTCGAAGCTGTCTTTGCGCCGTCGATTCCGCCCCTCGAACGCTTCCAGCGCTGGTGCGATGAGATCTACGAAAAGCAGATGGAACTTTATCGCCGCTATGGTCACGTCTGCGGCTGTCCTTTCTCGAACGTCGGCTCGGAGTTGAGCACGCGAGACGAAAAGCTCCGCCAAAAATCGGCCGAGATGATCGAGCGCAGCATGACGTATGTCGTGCAAGCAATTGGCGACGCGATGCGCGCGAAACTTATGCCCAAGCGCGATGCGCGCGAAGCCGCGGAGGATGTCGCCGCCTGCGTGCTCGGGCAGATCCTCCACGCGAAGATCCTCAACGAGCCGGAAATGCTCCGCGATCTTGACCGCATCGTCCTGCGGCAACTCGGCGTGACCGCTGCACCGAAAAAAACCGTGCTCTTTTCACCTGTGCGTTCCCCCCGGAAGCCGAAATCCGCTGCTGCCTGAACCGCGGTCCATCTCCGCTCCGTCCCACATCTATGAAACGCATCACGCTCCTTACGGGTCTCGCCACCATGCTCTTTACCGCCTGCAACCGCGCCCCGCAGGGTGGAGCGCAGGGCATGCCTACGCCTGTCGTCACAGTCGCCGCTCCCGTTCAAAAAACCGTCTCCGAGTGGGATGAATTCACCGCCCGCGTCGATGCCGTCGAGTCCGTTGAAATCCGCCCGCGGATCACCGGTCATTTGCTGGAAGTGAAATTCCAGGCCGGTCAGCTCGTGAAAAAGGGCGACGTCCTTTTCGTCATCGACCCCCGCTGGAATCAGGCGGAATACCAGCGAGCCCAAGCCAACGTGGCTCAGGCCCGCGCCAAAGCCGAGATCGCTGAACGCGAAGCGCGCCGCGGCGAAGACCTGGCAAAAACCAAAGCCATTTCCACCGAGGAAGCCGACACCCGCCGCAGCGCCTTTGCCTCCGCCCAAGCTGCCCTCCTCTCCGCCGAGGCTTCGCGCGACACGACGAAACTCGACCTGGACTACACCCAAGTCCGCTCGCCTATCGACGGCCGCGTCAGCCGCCCGATCCTCACCGCCGGCAATTACGTCAGCGGTGTCGCCGGTTTCACCACGCTGCTGACCACGGTCGTGAGCGTCGATTCCGTCTATCTTTACGCCTCGGTCGATGAAGCGCGCTTCCTCAAATATCAGCGCCTCGTCCGCGAAAGGAAGCTTGCTGATCCTGCGACCGGCAAGGTGCCGGCTGAACTTCAGATCGACGGCGAGAGTGGCCATGCCCATCGGGGCTTCATCGAAAGCTTCGACAATCGCCTCGACGCCGCCACTGGCAGCATCGTCGTCCGTGCGCTCTTCCCCAATCCTGACGGCGTCTTGGTTCCCGGCCTCTTTGCCCGGGTCCGCATCCCGGCGGCTGCACCCTACGAGGCGCTGCTCGTGGACGAGAAAGTCATCGGCACCGACCAGAGCGACCGCTACGTCATGACCGTCGGCGCGAACAACATTGCGGAGTACAAGAAGGTGACGCTTGGGCCGATGTTCGAGGGCCTGCGCGTCATCACCAGCGGCCTTGCCGCCACCGACCAAGTCATCACCACCGGCCTGCAAATGGTCCGGCCAGGAGCCCCGGTGAGCCCGCAAACGGCCGCCGAGCACGCGGCAAAAACGGCGACGCGCTGAGCGGGCGGCGGTAATCTTTCCAGGGTATGAATTTCAGCCAGTACTTCATCAGCCGCCCCATCTTCGCGGCGGTGCTTTCCATTCTCATCACCATCGTTGGCGCGATCTCGCTCCAGGTCCTCCCGGTCAGCGAGTATCCCGAAGTCGCGCCGCCGACAATTGTCGTTCGCGCGATCTATCCCGGCGCTTCGCCGGACGTGCTCGCCACCACCGTTGCCTCGCCGCTTGAGGAGGCCATCAACGGCATCGAGCGCAGCCTTTACGTCGCCTCGCAGGGCACCACCGACGGCGTCCTCACGCTCACCGTTACCTTCCAGCTCGGCACGGATTTGGACAAGGCCCAGGTCGCCGTGCAAAGCCGCATCACCCAGGCGCTGCCGAAGCTCCCCGAGGAAGTCCGCCGCCTCGGCGTGACTGCGCTGAAGAGCTCGCCCGACCTGACGATGGTCGTACACCTTTTCTCGCCCGACGGCCGCTACGACGACGTCTATTTGCGCAACTACGGCACCATCCAGGTCAAGGATGTTCTCGCCCGCATTCCCGGCGTCGGCCAGGTCCAGCTCTTCGGCTCCGGCGACTACTCGATGCGCGTCTGGCTCGACCCCGAAAAAGTCGCCGCCCGCGGCATCGCCGCGACGGACATCGTGGCGGCCATCCAAGAGCAAAATGCGCAGGTCGCCGCCGGCAGCGTCGGTCAGCCACCGTTGAAGAATCCCGCCGATCTCACGCTTACGATCAACGCCAAAGGCCGACTCACCAGCGAGGAGGAGTTTGGCAAAATCATCATTAAAAGCGGCGAGTTCGGCGCGCCAGTCTATCTCCGCGATGTCGCCCGTATCGAACTCGGCGCGAGCGACTACTCCCTCCGCAGCCTGCTCAACAACAAGACCGCCGTCGCCATCCCCATTTTCCAGCGACCCGGGTCCAACGCCATCGAGCTTTCCGACAACGTTCGCAAAGCCATGGCCGAGCTGAAGGAGGGTTTCCCGCAAGGCATCGACTACAGCATCGTCTATGACCCCACGGTCTTCGTCCGCGACAGCATCAAAGCCGTCGTCCACACGCTCCTCGAGGCCATCCTCCTCGTCGTCCTCGTCGTCATCCTTTTCCTCCAGACGTGGCGGGCCTCGATCATCCCGCTCTGCGCCGTACCCGTCTCCCTCATCGGCACCTTCGCGGTCATGCACGCGCTCGGGTTTTCGATCAATGCGCTCTCCCTCTTCGGTCTCGTCCTCGCCATCGGCATCGTCGTCGATGACGCCATCGTCGTCGTCGAAAACGTCGAGCGAAACATTGCCCTCGGCCTCGATCCCGTCGCCGCCACCCGCCAGGCCATGCGCGAGGTCAGCGGCCCGATCATCGCCACCGCGCTCGTGCTCTGCGCGGTCTTCATCCCGACCGCCTTCATCAGCGGACTGACCGGGCAGTTTTACAAACAGTTCGCCATCACCATCGCCATCTCGACGGTCATCTCGGCGTTCAATTCGCTCACCCTCTCTCCCGCGCTCAGCGCCCTCCTGCTCCAGCCGCATGGCGCGAAAAAGGACGCGCTCGCACGACTCATGGATTTCCTGTTCGGCTGGTTTTTCCGCGGCTTCAACCGCGTCTTCGACCGCGGCGCGTCCGGTTACGGGTGGGCGGTTAAGAAGACGATCCGTTACAGCGCTATCGCCCTCGTGCTCTACCTCGGGCTGATCTTCCTGACGAAGAAAACCTTCGACGCCGTGCCCGAGGGCTTCATCCCCGTGCAGGACAAACAGTATCTCGTCGCCTTCGCCCAGCTCCCCGACGGCGCGTCCCTCGAGCGCTCCGAAGCCGTGCTCCGCCAGATGTGCGACATCATGCTCAAGCACCCCGGCGTGCAAGACGCCATCGGCTTTCCCGGGCTTTCCGTGAACGGATTCACGAACAGCTCGAACGCGGGTATCGTCTTCGTCGGGCTCAAGCCTTTCGATCAGCGCAAGACCCCCGACCTGAGCTCGCTGGCTATCGTCGGCGCACTGCAGGAGGAGTTTGGGAAACAGATCAACTCGGCTTTCGTCGCCGTGTTTCCGCCGCCGCCGGTGAACGGCATGAGCGCCATCGGCGGCTTCAAAATGCAGATCGAGGATCGCGCCAGCCTTGGCTACACCGAGCTCTACAAAGCCACCCAAGCCGTCATTCAAAAGGCCTATCAGACGCCCGAACTCTCGGGCGTCTTCTCCGGTTTCCAGGTCAACGTCCCTCAGCTTTTCGCCGACGCCGACCGCGAAAAGGCCAAGGCGCAGGGCGTCAATTTGCAGGAGCTTTTCGGCACGCTGCAGATCTACCTCGGCTCACTTTACGTGAATGACTTCAACCGCTTTGGCCGCACCTACCAGGTCGTCGTCCAGGCCGACGGCCAGTTCCGCCGCAGCGCGGAAGACATTCGCAAACTCCAGGTCCGCAACGCTGCCGGCACCATGGTTCCCATCGGCTCGCTGCTGAATGTGCAGGACAGCTTCGGCCCCGACCGTGTGATGCATTACAACACATATCCGAGTGCGGAGATCAACGGCGGCCCGGCCCCCGGCTTCAGCTCCGGCCAAGCCGAGGCGATCATTGCGAAAATCGCCAACGAGACGCTGCCCAAAGGCATGAAGTGGGAGTGGACCGACCTGACCTACCAGAAGATCCTCGCCGGCAATACCGCGGTGCTCATTTTCCCGCTCTGCAT
The DNA here is from genome assembly GCA_031390545.1 of Chthoniobacter sp. GTDB lineage: Bacteria > Verrucomicrobiota > Verrucomicrobiia > Chthoniobacterales > Chthoniobacteraceae > Chthoniobacter. Next base: position 329,219 of record JANMTP010000021.1, read on the forward strand.
CCTCCTTGTCTTCCTCGTGCTCGCCGCGAACTACGAAAGCTTGCGCCTCCCCCTCGCCATCATCCTCATCGTTCCGATGTGCCTCCTCAGCGCGCTCGTTGGCGTGTGGCTGGACAAGGGCGACAACAACATCTTCACCCAGATCGGCCTCATCGTGCTCGTCGGCCTCGCCTGTAAAAACGCCATCCTCATCGTCGAGTTTGCCCGCGAGAAAGAGCACGCCGGCCTCGACCCCATCGCCGCCGCCCTCGAAGCCTGCCGCCTCCGCCTGCGCCCGATTCTCATGACCTCGATCGCCTTCATCGCGGGCGTCTGGCCGCTCGTGAACAGCGAGGGTGCCGGGGCTGAAATGCGGCGCGCCATGGGCGTCGCCGTCTTTAGCGGCATGATCGGCGTGACCATCTTCGGCCTCTTCCTCACCCCCGTTTTCTACACCGTGCTCATGCGCCTCGGCCGGAAACACAAGACCGCTCCGGAACCAAAACCGGAGATCGAGAACGAACCCGAACCAGCGCTCGCCGAGCCCGGCGTCTGATCGTGCGCCAGCCTTGACGCGCCGGGCGTGCGCCGCACATTAGGCGCCCATGTTTCTCGAACCGCTGCCGCCGCGCTTCATCATCACGCCGATCGTCGCGCGGGTGCAGGCGGAACTCGCCGAGACGCAACGGCGCGAGCCCTTGGCCGACGTAGAAAAGCGGGCCCGGGACGCCCGGCCCGTGCGGGATTTCGAACGCGCGGTGGCCAGCAGCTTCGGCCTCATCGCCGAGATCAAACGCACCTCGCCTTCGATGGGCGCGATGCGCAACAACGACGTTGCCGACACCGCCGCAGCCTACGAGCAAAGCCCCGCTGTCCGCGCCATCTCGGTGCTCACGAACAGCGAGGACTTCGGCATGAGCATCGATCGGCTCGACACCGTCGGCGCTCTCACGACGAAGCCGCTGCTGCGGAAGGATTTCATCTTCGAGCCGTATCAGGTCTGGCAGGCCCGCGCCCACGGCGCCGATGCGGTCCTGCTCATGGCCAATATTCTGACGCCCACCGGCCTGCATGAACTATCTCAGCTCGCACATAGTCTCGGCCTCGCCGTCCTTTTTGAAATCCACACCGACGACGAACTTGCCAAGTTGCCCGCCAACCCGCGCCTCTGCGGCATCAACAGCCGCGTCTTCAAATCCAGCGGCGGCTCGCTCCGCTACCTCGGCTCCAAGCTCCTCCGCGCGTTCGGCGGCAAACGCGACCTGAGTATAAAATACGACCAATTTGCCCTTGCCGCCCGGCTGCCCGCGGGCGCGCTGAAGATTGCCGAAAGCGGCGTCTCACCGGAGATGGTCTCACGCTTGCGCGACGAACTTGGCTTTCACTCCATGCTCGTCGGCACCTCCCTCCTCATGGCCCCCGATGGCGTCCGCGCCGAACTCGCGCGTTTCGAGCAACACCTCCTTCAGCCAGAACCGGCCCGTCTTTAAGGCGCGAACCGCTTCGTGCTGACGACCCGCATCTTGTAATACTGATCTATGTTCAGCGAAGCGTCGTTCGGGTCGCTGACAAATTTGGCGGCGAAGTCCGGAAGATTAGGATCGTTGAGATCGATGTAGCGTTCGATGATCGAAGCCCCGCGGTATTCGCCCACCACTTTGTCCTTCGCCGCCACCCACTCGCCGGCTGGGCTGCCGGGCGCTTTCTTCAGCGCCTGCACGCGGACGTGGACGGTGTAGGTGTTCGATTTCGTCGTCAGCCGCGAATAAAGATCGGCGTAAGGCTTCTCGCGCAGGTTGTCACCGGTCAGTTTGTTGTTCGTCCAAAAAGCCCCCATGCCTGCCGACGAGCCAACCTCTGGCGGGACCAGATTCATCTCACAGATCTCGGAGGCGGATTTGAAAATGTTCTTCTTGTTGTCGGAGTCTTTGAACTTCGTATCGAAGTCCGCGAGCGTCTTCGGCATGTCGATCGTGCGCCGCCGATTGGGAGCGGTCGGAGTGGCGCCCGATTTATCGAGCGGCTTGTAGACACTGCTATCGACCACTGGGATGGCCGCGAACTTGGTGGACTTCATCGCCGCATGCAGTCCGGTCGAGCGGTTGATGTAGGTGAAAGGCATGATCTGATAATTCAGGTTGATCTTGCCCGCGGTGGCGAACGGCTGGCTGATGGCGTAGGGCTCCACGACCGGCATCCAAAACAGATCAGCAATCAAATGATCTTTCGGTGAGCCGCCCGATTTGCCCGGATGGAAGGCGTCCTCCGGGCGGGGATGGAAAAGCAACGTTTGCCAAGGCTGCAGCCGCTGGACCCCAGTCGGGATGGACCCAAACATGAGCGGCGAGGGGATGAGCCGATTGGGCGAAAAGTAGGTGTTCGTCGCCGAGGCAAAGCCTTGGCCGTAGCCGAGCATGTAAGGCAGGCGAGTAGCTCCTCCGGCATTATCTTGGAGCGCGGTGTCACCCTCATCGGGTTTGTTGATGTAAGCGCCATCCTTTTGGTCCCCGAACCCCGTGTCCCAGTCGCCAGCGCTGCCGTCCATGCGGGTCACGCCGGTGAGAGCGCGGCTCGGAACATCCGGCTGTCGGGCGATACTATTGGTCTGCACATAGGTCGTCACAGGGGCGAGTTTTCCATACTTCGCACCATTGAATGGCTCGCCGACGGACTGCACTAGGCAGTGGGCAAACTGCACTTTGGAATTTTTGTATTCTTTGTCGGCGCGGAAACGACCTGACGGGGCAGTAAAGAGGCAGGCGGTCATCCGCACATCGCCAGCCGTCCCATCGACCTCGTTTCTCGGATCATTGCCAAAGCCACCCGCGACCTGGAGGGAAACTACGGTGTCAGATGAATCGACGAGGCGGTCGTATTGTCCGCCGGTCCGCGACCCAAAGGTTGCGGTCGCCACCCCGCCAGCTACCCCCGGGACTTTGAAGTTCCCTGGCGGAAACGCAAAATTCAGCGTCTGAATCAGTTGGTCGCCGTCCCGCGTGCGAACTTCGACGACTATCTCGGGGATGTTCTGCTTCGCTGTGAGCGCTAGCTCCGTGAGACCGGTGACGTCCACGTCTTCGAAGGAGAAAAACGGATATTTGTTCGGAGCGTCGCCGCCGGCGTCGGAATTGGCGAAAGGTTTACCCTGAATGGCCTGCCACGGACTCTCCGTCCCGCCAACCGAGCGGCCGTGGAAGAGGCTTAGGTCGGAGGTATCCATATAGTTCGTCCCACCAGCGCGGAATTTGAGGTCCTTGTCCTTCCCGTCCGAACCTTTAACCTGCAGCCCGTCCAAGCCTCTCATGACTTTGTATTTTAGCCCGCTACGCATACAAGCCAGCCCCTGCATCGGCGTGGTGAATCCGAGGAAGAAGACTGCGCGCATCTTTGTCGTTTTCCCCGCACTTTGCGCGGTGCCATAGAAAAGCAGATTGGCAGAAGTCACACTGTAGAAACGGCCATAGCCTTGAGTCGTACCGATTCTGAGCGGGACGACCTCGCCTGCGCCCAGCGGTTGACCATTGGAAAAAAGCGGGGTGTATGGTTTTGCGCCAGTGCTCTGATCCTGAAGGTTGGTGCAGCGAATGTAGTCGCAGATCGAAGTGAGGATTTGATCGCGGTCGGTCGCCCCGAGGGGCCCTGGCCCATACTTGCCAAGAAAATTGCCACCGAAGCCTGGGATGTCAGTGCTCGTGAGTTTTTGGAGGTACTCATAGAGTCGCACGTTGCGACCGCCGATCGGGAAATCGAGGTCCGGCCTTCGCGCGCCGGTGAGCGGATTGCGGGTGAAGTAATACTCCTTGCCCCCGATCGTCGAACAGAAGGCCAGCAGCGAGTCGTAGGCTGTACCTTTGTTCGTGCTCGTGGTGGACATCACCGGCCAAACAGCGACGCGCGGCGTGTTGAAGAGGGTCGTCTCCGGAGCGTTGCTATTGGCGGTGATGAAAAAGCCGGCTTTTTCGATCACGCCTTTGGTGATCGTTTTCGGGCTTTTGTCGTTGGAGGTATTCGGGATTCGAGCCCCCCCTGTTAACTTCGGGCTGAACATGAGTTCATCGACCGACGCGTAAAGCCGCTCAGCATCCGGGGTGAAGACGGCAGTCCCACTCGCGACTTGAAATGAACCGCCCTTCGACCCACCACCGCCACCACTGTTCGCCGCTCCGATCCGGGGAATGAGATTGTAGTAGGGATCGAGTTTGGCGGAGTCCGCTGCTTTCGGATTAGCGGGATAAGGAGCAGATACTGGAAGCAAAGATCCGAAGACCGCACTCAACGAAGTGGTCGCGGGGTGACCGGGATATCGCTGATACTCCTTCTGCACCGGCTGAGCGAGAGCCAGGCCGTAATTAACGCCCTGGCCGAAATCCTCCATCGAGAAAGTGCGCGGCACATCCCAATACGTCCCTTCCGATGCCGTGTTGATATTCACCTTTGCCGTCTCGTCGTCAGCCCAGAAAGAAATCCGCCCGACGATAGGATTGGTCGCCGTGGCACCGGAGACATTCACCTTGTTGCCAGACACGGTGCCCGCTTTGAGCGCCCCGTCTTTGAGCACGTAAATCCACTTCACCGGCATGGGTGCGCGGTTGTTAACCGCGGATTCGTCTTGGCCAGCCGCAAATCCGGGCGAGGAGGAGATCGAAAAGCCGCTCACTTTGAAGCCATCATTTGGTCGCCCCGGTGAGGCGCTACCGTCGGCGGAAGGATCGACGATGGGATACACGAGTTCGCCGTTGGTGTTGGCGATCGGGGCGTTGAGATCGGTATATAGCTCAGAGTTATTCGGGGAATTCCAATCGGCCGGCGGCACTTCCGCTGCGGCGTTAAAACCGGCTCCGCCTACGGTCATCGCGTCCGAGGAATACAACTTAAAGAAGTCGCGCGGCGCGCCCGAGGTTTCAAAGGTCCGAATCATGCCGGGCTGCGAGGTCCATGCGACGGCATCGCCGCCGGCTTGCGCTTTCGTGGCATCGACGAACTGCGACATGACCACATTCACCGCAGAGTCGGCCAATTGACGCGTCAGGGCGGAATTAGAAACGGCCTTTGAGGACGCAAGCTCCGTGGAGACGGAGGAGAAAAAGCCGAGCGTGATCGCTGAGATCAGCACGAGAAATGACAGCACAATGACGAGGGCGACGCCGGCGGTTGAGGAGGAGTGACGGGTTTTCATGCGAGGCTATTTGGTGCTCCATTTTGCGCCGCGAATGCTGACGCTGTTCGTAAAAACGCGGTACCCGATTTTCTGGTTGGTAAGGGTGTCCTGAAGGGACGCGAGATCGGCCTCCAGTTTCGTCGAGTCGGTGAAAAGTGAGTCCAGCGATGCGTTGAATGCGGGCGGCGAGGAGCCATTGGCCGCGCGGTCGGCGGAGATTTCGTCGATGGCTACGAGAGTGACCTGGACGATGGGCGGTAACTGGCTTTTCGGGTTAATGACGGGGTCAGTCTTGGTCAAGGTCGAATCGTAAGTGTAATCCGGGGAGAGAACTTTCCCTGTAGTCGTCTCCTCCCTTTTGGCCAGCTTTGGCAGGAAGACCAACGCGACGACATTTTCCGCGAGGACGTGATAGGGCAGGGGGACCGCTAGCGAGGTCGGCGGTTTGAGAGCTCCAGTGAACCAGTCTTTGCCGGTGTAAGTCGGCTTGCCGGAAGTGAAGTTGTAGATCGAAAGCGAATTGGAAGCCTGCATAAGTTCCATCAATCGATAGCGCCAGCGGAGCGGGACTACCTGTTCGGAGAGAAACGTAGGACGCGTCTCTTTGTCGGAGTTGAATTCGACGTAGTAGCCCCACGTGTTCAGTAGATTGTCCAAGCCGCTGAAATTGGTGGTGTCATCGACGAAGCCCAGCGGCGCTTGGAAGAAGACGGAGTGCGTGGGCCGCCGTGGGCTGGACGTTGCGGCGAGCGTTTCGGTGCGCCCGGTGATGAAGCGCAGGTCCGACTGCCGGAGATATTTCGTGGGGTTGGTCGGGTTGTTGTAATCCCAGTAGGTGTTCAGCGTCGCCTGGCTGAGGCGGCGGGAAATGGCTTCAAACGCGGTATTCGCTCCCCGAAATTGTTCCACCCGGCCTGTAGTATTTCGCCACGTCGCGGCCGTGGAGTTGGTGATCCCCACCAAGATGAGCGCGACCAGGGCGATCAGACTCACCGAAACCATCAACTCGACCAAAGTGAAACCGCGGCGGAGAGAGGGGGGACGCATGGTGACGTTATTGGTTTTTCGCGATCAGCGCAGTGTAGGTGTTGAAAGCCGTCTTGCTGGCCGACGCGAAAGGGTCCGGTTTTTGTCCCGGATTGTGGGCCAGTTTCACGGTGACCGTGGCCAGGCTTTGCGTGGCGGGCGTGCTGGTGTTCGGCAGCGTGGTTGGCGCAATCACGGTAACTTGTGCCGTGTAAATGGAGTCTTTAATCGCTTGCACTTCGTTGCCCTGATCGTCGAAGTAACGCAGCGTGGCTGGCGAGGCGATGAGCGTGGGAAAATCAGTTTGCTGGGCTTCATTGACGAGGCGCTGGACGATTTGTGAACCCAATGTGTTGTCCACCGCTTGGCGAAACACCCCTAAGCCTGCGGGCAGCAAACCCAGAATGGCAACGAAAGCGAAAGCGATGATTCCGATGCTTAGAATGACTTCCACAAGGCTGAAGCCTCCCTGTCTCCGCCAACGAAGAGAGCGGCACCTTGAAGGCCTTAAGCTAAGTCTATGGCTGAAAGATGGGGGGATCATGTGGCTCGTGGGGAGCAGCGTTCCCCGCAGAGATTGAAGCTTTGAATTGCCGCGACCTTAACGGGTTCGGAATTAGGTGCAATGACTACATTGTGATTACATCTAATATCGAATCAGGCCACCATCCCCCGCAGCGTTTTCATTTTGTGCTATCCGCGTAAACCTGAAGTGCGCCATTAGGCGGCTGACGGCGCTATTTCGGGATGATCAGCTCCATACCCGGCTTGATTTTCACGGTGCCGCCGAGCTGGTTGAAGTTGGCGTCCTGAATGTCCTGCGCGCGGGCTGAAGTCTTGTAAAACTGCCGGGAAATTTTCGCCAAAGTGTCACCGCCCTTCACGGTGTAGGTGCGCGAACCGGGAGGAACAGGTTTTTTCTGCGGCTCGCCTTTGATCGCGGGGGGTGTCGGGTTCACGGCTTTCCTGGCGTTGAGAACGGCGATCTTTTCCACCAGCATGCGGTTCTCGTTCTTGAGCTGGAGCGCTTCGTTCTGCGTGGTCGGCGCGCCTTTGCTGAGCTGGACGAGCAGTCGGTTCTCGTAATCCTTGACCAGGTTTTTCGCGTCGCGGGCGTGAGGGCCGCTCGGGGCAAAATCGAGGTAGCGATCGAGATGATACATCGCGCCCAGCGGATCCTTGAGTTTGTCTCCGCAGAGCAGGGCCAGCCGGTAATGGGTGCCGGCCGTAGTTGCGGTGCCGTCCACCGATGCCTCGTAAAGTTGCCGCGCCGCGCGGAAATCGCCTGCGGCAGCCTTTTTCTCGGCGGCTGCCGTTTGATCGCTGCGCCCCTTTTCAAAGAGTCGGTCGCAACCCGAAAGGAGGAGAACCGTGGCAAGGAGCACGGCGCAGCCGCGCAAACGGGAGGCAATCATCTAGTCGGCGCGTTTCAAACCCGCACGCTCCAGCGCTTCGACGACGGTTTTCACCACCTTCACTCGCGCATACCATTTGTAATTCGCGGCCACGATCGTCCATGGGGCATTCTCGGTACTGGTGCGCTCAAACATGTCCTCCGCGGCGGTGTTGTGCTCGTCCCATTTGCGCCGATTGCGCCAGTCCTCGTCGTTGATCTTCCAGTGCTTGTAGGGATCGGCTTCACGGCGCTTGAACCGCAGGAGCTGCTCGTCTTTCGAGATGTGCAGATAACACTTCACCAAAACCGCACCATCGTCCGTGAGGAGTCGCTCGAAGCCAGTGATCTCGTCGTAAGCCCGCTTCCACTCCTTGTCGCTCGCGAAGCCTTCGACACGCTCGACGAGGACGCGGCCATACCACGAGCGGTCGAAAATTACCGTCTGGCCATACGGCGGCAACTTGTTCCAAAACCGCCACAGATACTGGTGCTGATACTCTTCCGCCGTCGGTCGGACCACCGAATGGACACGCAGCAACCGCGGATCGAGCCGCTCGACGATGCGCTTGATCGATCCGCCTTTGCCCGCGGCGTCCGGGCCCTCGAAGACGATAATCAATGCGCGCTTGGCCTCGCTGAGGGTGCGCGTCAGTTCGAGCAGTCGCAGCTGCAATTCCTTGAGGCGCGGCTTGTAGTCCACCTCCTCCAGGGATTTGTGTTCGAGTTCGTCGAGACGGCGGCCTTTTTTGAATCCGGCGGGCTCACGCAAGTTGGGCATGTCGGTGGGTTATAGCGGTGCGTTTTGTTTCGGCAAGCCGAGCGGCGAAAAGCACTTACTTGCCGCCCCAAATGAAGCTAATCGGGGCGTTCACATCCGGATGGAGGCTCTGATGCACCGGGCAGGTGTAGGCGATGCGCTCCAGCGTCTCACGCTGTGGATGCGAAGGCGGAAGCGGGAGAAAAAGTTCGCTCGCTAGCCGCGCGATGCGCCGGGTCGGCACCGAGGTCATTTCCTTCTGCACGGTGATTTTTGTCCCGCGTAGATCGATGCCGTGGCGCGCCGCAAAAATGCCCATCGTCGTGACGATGCACGTGCCGAGCGCGGTGGCCACAAGGTCGGTTGGGGAAAAGGATTCGCCGCGTCCGTGATTATCGACCGGCGCATCGGTGACGAGGGTGGATTGGGATGGGCCGTGTTTGGCGTCACAGCGCAGGTCCCCGAGATACTGGATGTGGACTTCGACCATCGGGTTTCAGGCAGGATTTTGATAGCGGCAGGCGGCAGACAACATCGCGTGAATGCCGGGTTTGACGGCTTGGAGATAGCCAGCGGAATCTTTCTGCCAGAGGAGGCGCAGCTCATCGAGGTGATCGGCCGGCAATTCCTCCGGGCGACTGGTGGCGTAAGGATCGTAAGGCAGCTCGAGGGTGATCATCGCAGGCGCGGAACCGTCCAGATAAGTGAGCCCGTAACCGCACCACTGGCCGAGTGAGCCCGGACAATTGTCGTAGGTTTGCTGGAGGCGGCGCTGACCACGCCCGAGTTCGGTCACCCGCAGCCGGTATGGGCCGCGCGCTTTTTCATCCAATGCTTCCCACATTGCTTGGGCGAGTCCGCTGGATTGCGCACCATCCGCGTCGATTTCGGCCAGCGCCCAATGCAAGCTCACGATTTTTGCCGGGCGCCACGCGGCAATGAAATCGCGCAAGGCCCGCGTCTCCGGCTCCGACCACGGGCCAGCGCCCGGCGGTTCTTCGCTCTCCGCGTGCCAGTTGAAATCGCAGTTGCGATTCAAATCCACGCCGCGCGCGTTGTAACGCGTGCTGCGCTTGTAGCCATCAGGATTTACGAGCGGTAAGACCATCAGGGGAAACGCCCGCAATTCCGCCCACGCCGAGCTTTGCAAAAACGTCTCCAGCAAAAGGACGGTAGCCGGTTCGTTGCCGTGCGTGCCGCCGATGAGGAGCGTGGTCCCTGCCGGAGCGGGGGCGGCGATGAGGTCGAAGTTCGCGCAGGTGGGGATGCCCAGACCCTCGACGGAGGAGCCGATGGAGCGGATAAAAATTGGACTGTCAGACATGCAATATTCCCGGATAGCGTTTCAGAAATCCCTCTACCGGAAAGATCGAATCCCCTGATCCGTGATTTTTTCCGGCCTTTTCTGCTCATGAAGCTCACCTGCGTCAGCCGTGAACTGCACCCTCGCCATGCTTTCCGCATCAGCCGCGGTTCGCGGACTGAGGTGAAAAACGTCTTCGTCCGCGTCGAGCGGGACGGTTTTTGCGGCTACGGCGAAGCTTCGCCCAATGCGTTTTACGAAGAGACGTGGGCCGGCGTGATGGACAAAATCGAGGCCGCCCGCGGTTTTCTCGAGACCCTCGATTTACAAACCGTCGCCGGCGTTGAGGCCTCGTGGGCTCGGCTTTGGGAACTGGTCGCCCCTTCGCGCGCCGCGCTTTGCGCCCTCGACCTGGCGTTGTGGGATTGGCTCGCGCGCAAACGCGGTGTGACGGTGAGCGAACTCATGTGGGGGCGCCGCGCAGCGCCGGTCACGACTTTTTGCACGATTGGTCTTTCGAGCGAAGAAGAGTTGGCGGAGAAAATTGGCGAAGTCGCTACTTTCCCGCGGATCAAGCTCAAGTCGGACGCCGCCGCCGACCTCAAAAGTGTGCAGCGCATGCGCGATCACTCGGCGGCGGTCATCGCCGTGGACGCGAACGGCGCGTGGGGCGCGGTCGATTTACGCCAGCTTTCGAAACAATTGGCCGCCTTGCGTGTGGAATTTATCGAGCAGCCCTATCCGCCGGGGCGGGACGACGAACTCCCCCGCGCCCACGCTTTGCTCCCGCTCATGGCCGACGAAAGCTGCGTCACCGAGGAAGACGTGCCTCGCGTCGCTCCCCTCTACGACGGCTTCAATATCAAACTTGTGAAGTGCGGAGGCCTCACTCCCGCGCGGCGCATGGTGCTTCGGGGAAAAGTCCTGCGCAAAACGATGATGGTCGGTTGCATGCTCGAAAGCAGCGCGTTGATCGCCGCTGGCGCGGTCATCGCCCAGCGCACCAGTTACGCCGACCTCGACGGGGCCTGGCTGATTGCCGACGATCCTTTCCGTGGCTGGCAGTTCTCCCGCGGGATCCTCAGTCCGAGTGCGGTTCCTGGCCTTGGCGTGGAACCCGAGCCGGGACTGTTTGAAGCGTGACCTCTTTAAGAGGTGTGCCACCTTCTCGTGATGCTGTCGTAATCCCAAGTATCGAGCCCGAAACCCGGCACGAGGAAGCTGAAGGAGTAGCTGGTGCCGTCTGAGCGATAGCTGTACGGGGCGCGCAGGAGCAGCGGGAGCGCCGGCTTGGTCGGGAGTTGATCGAGGCAGGTCGGATACGCGCCATGTTTCTGCCGGTAGGCTTCGAGCAAAGGGCCGATGAGCGCCGGGTAGGCTTTCGCTTCGGCCAGGGCGCGCTTTTGCGCGAAATGGGTCGATGTCCACACCCCGGTGAGGAAAAGCACCGCGGCGACCAGCCCGACCAGAATAACCGACGCGATCAGCCGCAAGATCGCGATGTTATGCGAGGTTGGGCTCATTGAGTAACGCGAGGACGATGAGGAACATTTTCCGCCTGACCGCTACTTCGTTCTTCCTTAGCGGCCGTTTCGATGGGCTCGACGCCAGAAGTATTTGGCGGACGGCGTGGTGCGGGAGGGGAGTCTTTCGCGGAAGGCGACCGCTTCGATCTCCACGGCGCGGGGCTGGAACGTGCCCGTCTCCAACGACACTCGGAAGAGCACGCTGATCGCGGCCTTTTCGGGACGGTCATAAACGTCGAGCAGCGTAAAAAATTTCAACTTCAGGCCGAGTTCTTCCACCAGTTCACGGCGCAGGGCATGTTCCAGTGACTCGTGCTCTTTCACCTTCCCGCCTGGAAATGTCCAAAGCCGCTGTCCGGCCGTTTGCTTGACGAAAAGCACATGCCCAAACGCGTCCTCAATGAGGGCCATCACGGACACCTCTTTCAGGCGCGTTGTCGGGCTGGCAGGTTTTCTGGCGGGCATGCGGTTTCTTCGGGCTACGGTGAACTGACCGCGCCAATCAATCCTCCAAGATTCAGGCGCCAATTATTGGGCGCGAAGCGGCGAATCAGCCCATTCTGACTTTAGGCCGGCAGTGGATAGCGAGAGGTGAGGGCGCGGACTTCGGTGCGGATTTTTGCCAGCTCCTCGGGGCGGTCTTTGTGCGACAGGGCGCGGTGCACGAGGTCGGCGATTTCCATCATCTCCTCTTCCTTCATGCCGCGCGTGGTCACCGCAGGAGTGCCCACGCGGATGCCGCCGCCCAAGGTGATCTTCTCGGTATCGAACGGAATACCGTTCTTATTCACGGTGATGCCGGCGTGGTCGAGGGTCTCGCTGGCGATTTTGCCGTTGAGGCCGTGCGGGCGCAGATCCACGAGCATGAGGTGGTTGTCGGTGCCGCCGCTGGTGATGCGGTAGCCGTTTTTCATCAGCCCGGCGGCGAGCGCCTTGGCGTTATTCACGACCTGCTGCGCATAAGTTTTGAAACCCGGCTGAAGCGCCTCCTGGAAGCACACCGCTTTGGCCGCGATGACGTGTTCGAGTGGGCCGCCTTGGATGCCTGGGAAGACCTGGCTTTGGATCTTTTTGAACAGCTCCTCGCTGTTCGTAAGGATCATGCCCCCGCGCGGACCGCGCAGGCTTTTGTGCGTGGTCGTCGTGACGAAGTCAGCCACGGGCACGGGATTGGGATGCAACCCTGCGGCGACGAGGCCGGCGATATGCGCCATATCGACAAACAGGTAGGCGCCGACACTCTTCGCGATTTCGCTCATCCGCTGAAAGTCGATGATGCGCGGATAAGCGCTGGCCCCAGCGGTGATCATTTTTGGTTGCTCGCGCTTGGCGACCTCGGCGAGTTCATCGTAGTCGATGCGCTCGTCCCTCTGGCTAACCCCGTACTGGCAGAACTGGTAGAAGCGGCCCGAGAAATTGGCCGGGTTGCCGTGCGTGAGGTGCCCCCCGTGGGCGAGGTTCATGCCGAGCACCTTGTCGCCGGGTTGCAGCACGCTGAAATAAACGGCAGCGTTGGCCTGCGATCCGGAGTGCGGTTGGACGTTGGCGAACTTCGCGCCGAAAAGCTGGCACGCGCGATCGATCGCCAGTTGCTCCACCACGTCAACGTGCTCGCAGCCGCCATACCAGCGTTTGCCGGGATAACCTTCGGCATACTTGTTCGTCAGGCAGGAGCCTTGGGCTTCCATGACCGCGCGGCTGGTGAAGTTCTCGCTCGCAATGAGCTCGATGTTTTCATACTGCCGCAGTTTCTCGGCTTCGATGGCCTCGAAAATTTGAGGATCACTCTCTTCCAGTGAAGGATGCGCGGCGTTGGACGTCCCGAGGTGGTCCAGTTTCTCCACGCGACGCTCGTGGCGTCCCCCTTCAAAGGCCGTGTTGAGAAAGGCTTCCACGATGTTCGGCGCGGCGCTGGGCTCGACGTGATTGGAGGCCAGACAGAGCACGTTCGAGTTGTTGTGCTGGCGCGTCACCGCCGCGTCTGCGGCGTCGGCGACGAGCGCCGCGCGGATCTGCGGAAAGCGGTTCGCGGCAATGCTCATGCCGATGCCACTTTTGCAAAAGAGGATGCCGAAATCCGACTCCCCGGCAATGACGTGGTGCGCGACAGTTTCCGCGAAGTCCGGGTAGTCCACGGAGTCATGCGAAAACGCGCCGAAGTCCGTGACGACATGGCCTTTCTTGGTCAGATGCGCGTGGACGGCTTGTTTCAATTCCACTCCGCCATGATCACCGGCGAGGGCGATGCGCAGAGTGCGGGTGGAGGGGGACGTGGGCGAAGCGGTGATCGACTGCGGCGTGGTCATGGGTGCGGTAGGTTCGAGAAATTTAAGGAGGTTGGGTAAGGCGCGTTTAATGGTGTCGCGGGTTTCGAGGTAGGCATCGAGCCCGAGGCCGATGGGGTCGGGCACATCGAGATGACCGCGCTGGACGGCTGCGGCGTCGAATTCGCGGATCAGAAAAGTCTTTTCCGCCGCTTCGGGGAACCCCATGCAGATGGCGTCGAGATGGCTGCGGGTCATGACAAAGATGTGCGTGGCCTGTTCGACCAGTTCATCGGTCACGGGCTGACTGCGCTGTCGGGTAATGTCGATTCCCCAAGGCTTCAGCACTTCCACCGCATGCGCGCTCGGCGGCTGGCCGAAACCGGTGGCGACGCCCGCGGAAGCGACACCGATGGTCGGGAGATTTTTGACTGCATCTCGGAACAAACCCTCAGCCATCGGGCTGCGGCAAATGTTACCGGTGCAAACGAAAAGGACGTGTTTCAAGAAGGCGGTTTTTTTGGAAAGGGGCAAAGATAAGGAGGGGCGATGGGCAAGTCAACGCGAGGCGGGTGGCGTTTGGATAGTGGGATGAATGGAGAACGGGGGAAGCGCCGCGTTCATCCACCCATCCAATAATCCAATCATCCGCGCTGCCTTCTCGCTTGAGCCTGCGCGCGGAGCCCACTTATCCTCGCCGCCGTTGCAAACCTCCCCCGTTCCCAATTCCACGCTCGCCGAGTTTTACCGCTTTGCTTTGTTGCTCACCGGCAGCATCAAGCAAGCGGAGCAGGTGATGGCCGAAACCCTCGCCGAGGTCGAAGCGCAGATCGCTCAAGTACGCCACGAGACTGGTCGCCAAGCCTGGCTCGTCCAGCGCATCCGGGAGCGTTGCCTGAAAAACAATGAGTCCGCCCCGCCCGCGGCCCCGCGACTCGTTCGCACGGATTCCACGTCGGGGGAAAAGCCGCGCGTTCTTAAGATCGAGGCCTTTCTCCTGGCCCAGCGTTTTCACACCCTGCCGGAGCCGGAACGCAGTGCGCTCGCCCTATTCTACCTCGATTTTTTTACCATCGCGGAGATCGCCGAGCTTTTGAAAATGAACGTCGAGACGCTGGCCGAAACTCTTGGTGCGGCCCGTGGGCTCCTCGCGGATTCCCTCCACGCCGCGCGGAAGCACGATTCCACCAAACGATGAATACGACCGAAGCAGAAAGTGTCCTCCGCTGCCACCGCGAGGGCCGCGAACCGGATGGACGCGTCCAGAAAGCCCTGCGGGTGGCAGAAGGCGATGCGGATTTGAGCCGCCGGCTGCGCGATCAGTTGGAATTCGACACGCAGATTGCCGAGGCCATTCATTACATCATCCCGCCGGAGGATCTGCGCACGAAACTGGGCGCATTGAACGAAGCCAACGGCCACGGCAGGGGCGGATGGCGTGGCTACCTTAGCAGCCCGGCAGTGCTCGCTGCAGCCGTCGGCGTCCTGCTTTTTCTCGGGGTCATCGCTTTCTTCGTCATGGAAAGTATGACGCGCTTCACGGGGCGGGAGGCGGTCGAAAAGATGGTCGAGACGACGGCGAGAATGACGGGCTCGGAATTTGATGCAGTGAGCACGACCACGGCGGAGCTGGGCGACTGGTTCATGATCCGCGGCTACGAAGGCTACGAGACGCTCCCCGAGTTTGCGACCGTGCCCGCGGTAGGTGCGCGTGTCTTTAGGCAGGACGGCAAAGCCATTGCCCAGTTTGTCATCGAGCAGCACGCCTCGATCGTCTTCGAGTTCTACGCCGCCGACTTCAACGTGCAGCTCCCGCCGGATGGCGACTGGCAGGTGTGGGAGCAGGAGGACTGGGTCGCGGCGATCCGGCGGCAAGGAGAACATTGTTTCATGATCATGCAGCGTGGCGACGAAGCGGCGATGCGCCTGTTTCTGAAGTCCTTGCCAAGGAAATGAGGCTGCGTTTCCAAGCTGTGATCGCCCGGCTAATCCTTTCGATGGCGATCGTCGCGAGTGGGGCGTGCTCATCCTTTGACGCCAAATGGCGGGCGGCGGAAAAGGCGGCGGGGCCGAATGGGCCGACGCGCTGGGACGGTCGCTGGACGAGCGCCAAACACCGTGGAAAAAATGGTGCCGCGGAGGGCGGTCGGCTGCGTGCCGTGTTGGCCGAGGTTCGGGTCGCCACCAACTGCTCCCCGGAGAAATCTGCGGTCAAACCCGGAACGCGCACCGACCTCCGCGCAGACTTTCACGCCAATTGGCTCATCTTCGCCAGTAGCTACTCCATGACCCTCAAACCGGTTCCCGGCTCGCCCACTGAATTTCGCGGCACGCACGAGCTTCCGGCGGTCTTTGGCGGCACCTACCGCTACACCGCGCGCCGCGTGGGCGATCGCCTGAACGCTACTTACGACTCCAGTTATGACCGCGGCACTTTCGAGCTCACTCGGGTCCGGCCATAGTTCTTGCAAGTTTGTCCGCCGTGGATATTGACGCTGCCTGTTTCCATCCCCTACACGAAATTATGTCCCGCCCCTTTCTCCCCCTTGCTCTGGCCTTCGCCACGACCACTCTCTGCCTCGCTGGTTGCCAGACGAGCACGCCGTATTCGGCGATGTATTCGCCGCGCAAAAGCTATTTTGTCCCGCCACCGGTGAAGACGGATAAAGCCGCCGAAGAGCTGCTCTCCGTGACCGATGTCCTCCCGCCCAGCGGCGGCGTTGGAACGCTGCCACCCCCCGATATGGGCGCAACACCGGGCTTGCCGCCTGCCGGTTTGCCGACTCCGGCGCCTGCCGTGGATCCTCTCGCGCCACTGCCGGCGATGTAGGGCTCCCAGGGCGGCTTTTGTCGCGCCGCGTTCCGATGAAGCCCGCGAACTCGCTTTACCGTGAAGCCTGAACCTGACGCCGATGGCTCCGGCGCGGTGCCTGAAGTTTTGCAGGCGGAGGTCGATGTCTTTGTCGGCGGAAATGAGTTGGCGAAGTATTCCATCGAGCATGGCGAATATCTCATCGGGCGCGACTCTTCGTGCCCCATTTTCGTCGATGCGGAGAACGTTTCCCGCCACCACGCCCGGCTGACGTTCACCGCCTTCGAGCTGGTCATCGAAGATTTGGGATCGAGCAACGGCGTCTTCATCGAAGGCGTGCAAGTCCAGCTCCCTACGCGCGTGCGGCTCGACCAGGAAGTGCAGGTGGGCGCGGCCCGGCTGATTATCCGGCTGCGCGAATCGGCCGCCAAGCAGCTCGCGGAAGCGCTTTGGGACGAAGACCTCGGCCTCGGCGCGGTGCGCGATTTGATCGAGGGGAGAAAGTATAAGGTCATCACCACGATCAACCGCGGTGGCATGGGCGTGATTCTCCAGGCGCGCGATCTGCGCATCCGCCGCACGGTCGCGATGAAGGTGATGAACTCGAAGCATCAGTTCTCCCGGGAGAATGCGCTGCGCTTCATCGACGAAGCGCAAATCACCGGCCAGCTAGACCACCCTAATATCGTCCCCGTTTACGAACTCGGGATCGATGAACAGGGCGAGATGTTTTACACCATGAAATTCGTCAAGGGGACGACGTTGGACGACGTCCTTCGTGGCATCCGTGGAGGCCGCTCGAAGATCATCGAGAAATACCCGCTCAGCGCGCTCCTGACTATTTTCCAAAAGGTCTGCGATGCCGTTGCCTTCGCTCACTCGAAGAGCGTGGTCCACCGCGATCTGAAGCCCGAAAACATCATGATCGGCTCTTTCGGCGAGGTGCTCGTCATGGACTGGGGCCTGGCGAAAAACATCACGGGGGGGAGGCGCGAGAACCGGACCGAAGGTGTGCCCGACCCGGCCGCGATGAGCGCCAAACCCGATCACCTGCGCGGCTTTGAAACGATGCATGGGCTCATCGTCGGCACTCCGCCCTACATCTCTCCCGAACAGGCTCGGGGCGAACTCGACAAGATCGACGGTCGTTCCGATCTCTATGTGCTCGGGCAGATCCTTTACAACATTCTGACCCTTCGACCGCCGATCGAAGGTGCCGACGTAAATGAGATTGTTGAGAAAATCCTCAGCTGCAACATCGTCCACCCGTCCGTCCATAATCAGCCGCCTAAATCCTCGCGCCGGAAGAAAGCTGACCTCGCGGCCGAAATTTTTGCGCTGGCTCATTGCCCCGGCCAGCGCATTCCCGATGGCCTCTCTGCCGTCGTGATGAAGGCGCTCGCCCTCGACCCGGCGGATCGTTACCAGAGCGTCGAGGATTTGCAGGATGACATCACTGCCTGCCAGGGCGGATTCGCCCCCAAAGCCGAGCGGGCGAGTTTACTGAAGCACTTCGCGCTGTGGGCCGGACGGCACAAAGGGGAGGTTGCTCTGTTCGCTGTTTTCTTCCTGATCTTCAACCTCCTCGTCGTCGGATTTTTCCTTCGCGTGCGTCAGGAACGCGACCGTGCGCAAGCCAGTGCGCGCGCGGCTTTGAAAAGCGAAAAGCTGGCTTCCGCCCGGCTGGCCGAACTGCGCGGCACCGCGCCGACCTTTGCCGAGCAAGCGCGCGAATTGGAAAACGATAAGCGCTTTGGCGAAGCCCTCGACAAGATCGACTACGCCATCCAGCAGGTGCCCAACGAAGCGGCCTACCACAATATTCGCGGCAACATCCTGCAGGCGGAATTGCGACTCGACGAAGCGATTGATGCCTACGAAGACGCGCTTCGACTGGATCCGCAGCTCAAGCCTGCCCAGACCAATCTCGATCTCACGCGCCGGATTCTCGCCGGCGTTGGTACGGATGAGCAGATCAAACCCGCGCTCCTCGGCGAACTCTACGGCGCACTCATGGCGCAAGGTCGGCGTAGTGCGGCGGCGAGCGTGGAGGCGGCGCTCGGGCCGGACAAACAGCGCTTCGTAAAAGTCTGGCGCGACACTTTCGATCGACGTGGGATGCGCCAGCAGCGCTTTGAAACGAATGTCGATGGAACGCTCCGGGTCGATTTTTCCAAAGTCCCGCTCCCCGACCTCGCGCGCCTCCGCGGTTTACCGGTTTCGGGCCTCGTCCTCGACGACACCAAGATTACCGATATCGCCGGGCTCAAGGGCCAGCGCCTCCACTCTCTTTCTCTCGGCCGCACCGTCGTCCTTGATCTGACTCCCCTCGCGGGCATGCCGCTCGAAACGCTGAATCTCGACGGCACGCCCATCACCGATCTCACCCCGCTCGTCGGCCTACCGCTCAAAACCCTACGCCTTTCCCAGACCCGCATCCGCGATCTGGGACCGCTCCGTGGATCGAAAATCGAGCAACTCAACCTGAATGGCTGCCGTGGAGTGAAAGACCTCGGGCCTTTGCGCGGCCTGCCGCTCCAGACGCTCTCGCTCAATGGCACGGGCGTCTCCGACTTGGGCCCGCTCGCGGAATCACCGCTCCGCGAGCTAACCCTCGAAGGCTGCGCCGCGCTCACGGATTTGCGACCCCTCCTTGAGATCCCCACGTTGGAGGGCGTTATCCTTCCCGCGCAGTGTAAAGATCTCGAGTTTCTCCGCCAGCATCCGGGCCTGAAGCGCATCTCCTACAAACGCCTGACGCAAACCGCCGAAAGTTTTTGGGCCGAGTACGACGCCGCCCGCGCCGCGGAAAAGACGAAGCCGTAGCGCCACTTGGCGACCGATCATTCTGGTGCGGGCCTCGGCGGAAAACCGGGGGTTCAGATTTTCCCTCGTCCAAACACCCACCACAGCCACGATCCAACATGCGCGGCAACGATTAGCCAGAAAGTGATTTGGTAGTCCGCCTTGGAAGTTTTATGCCGGAAGAACTGTTGGGCAATTAGCGCACCGGGCCAACCGCCAAAAAATTCCAGCCAGTGGAGAGTGCCTTCCGAGACGCGCCATTCACCGTCGATCGCCCGCACTTTATCCCAGGCGTAGGCGAGAAACGTGGCGAAGCTGGCGGCGCTGTAAATGGCAGGAACCCACCACGCAAGCAGGCCAGACTGCGCGGCTCCGGCCATGCCCCCGAGCGCGGTAATGGCGACGAGGGGAGGCCAAAACCGACGGCCAGATCCCGAGCGGCGTGGGGCCTTCGGTCCAGCCCGAACCGTGGATCCGATGGTTTGTCCGACGGCTTCCACCCGCGCATAGGCGGCCCGCGGTCTCCCAGTTTTATCAGTGGTCAGGCAATAAGTGATCGGTTGCCCGATGGCAGGGCGAACGGTGGTGTCGCTGAGCGCCGCGATGTGGAGGAAGACATCCGGTCCACCTTCCTCCGCAGTAATAAACCCGAAGCCTTTCTCGTCATCCCACATCTCCACGGTGCCGCGAAGGCGTCGGGGCGCGCCGGAATAATTCATGGCCGCAGTCGGGGAGAGCAACGCTTTGAAGACACGCCCTGCCGTTTCACCCCGCGGCGGCGCCTCGTGCAAGCGCGAAGTGCGGGCCGCGGTTAAAGCGCGAGGAAGTTTTGCAGGAGGCGTTTGCCTTCGAGCGTCAGAATGGACTCGGGATGGAACTGAACGCCGTGGATCGGAAACTCGCGGTGGCGCAGGCCCATGATTTCCCCCTCGGCCGTGTCCGCGGTGATCTCGAGTACGGCAGGAAAAGTGGAGCGTTGGACGAGGAGCGAGTGGTAGCGCGTGGCGTCGAACGGGTTTGGCAAGCCGGCAAATACGCCGGTGCTGTGATGCTCGATCGGGGAGGTTTTTCCGTGCATCAGCCGGTCGGCGCGCACGACGTTGCCGCCATAGACCTGGCCGATGGATTGGTGCCCGAGGCAAACGCCGAGCAAAGGGATGGTTGGGCCAAAGCGGCGGATCACTTCGCAACTGATGCCGGCCTCATTTGGTGTGCACGGGCCAGGCGAAATGACGATGCGCTCGGGTTTGAGCGCGGCGATTTCGTCGGGGGTGATTTCGTCGTTCCGCTTCACCAGCGGATCGGCGCCGAGTTCCCCGAAATACTGCACCAAATTGTAGGTGAAGGAGTCGTAGTTATCGATGACGAGGAGCATAGGTCGGGGTCACTGGATCTGTTTCGCACGGGCAATGGCGGCCATCATGCCCATGGCTTTGTTCACGCACTCCTGATGCTCGGACTCGGGCGACGAGTCGGCGACGATGCCGGCGCCTGCTTGGACAAAGGCCTTGCCGTCTTTCAACACAACGGTGCGGAGGGCGATGCAGGAGTCGCTGTGGCCGTCGAAGCCGAAGTAGCCGACGGCGCCGGCATAGACGCCGCGTTTGCTTTTCTCGAGTTGGTTGATGATCTGCATGGCGCGCACTTTCGGCGAGCCGCTGACGGTGCCGGCGGGGAAAGTGGCGCGCATCACGTCGTAGGCGGTGCGGTCGGGGCGGAGGGTGCCGTGGACGTTGGAGACGATGTGCATGACGTGACTGTATTTTTCGACGGTCATGAAGTCGCTGACCTGCACGCTGCCAAACTCGGCGGCACGACCGACGTCGTTGCGCGCGAGATCGACGAGCATGAGGTGCTCGGCGCGTTCCTTCGGATCGGCGAGCAACTCGGCAGCATTCGCTTCATCTTCCGCTTCGTCCTTCCCACGCGGCCGCGTCCCGGCGATGGGGCGGATGTCGATGCGCCCATTGATCGCCCGGACGTGGACCTCGGGCGAACTGCCGACGAGCGCAAACTGGCCAGCGAATTTCATGCAGAACATGTAGGGCGACGGGTTCACGAAACGCAGCGCGCGGTAGAGCGTGAGCGGGTCGCCGGTGTAGTCCGTTTCGAACCGCTGCGACGGCACGAACTGAAAGATGTCGCCGGCGCGGATGTATTCCATGCCGTCGCGGACCATCTGCAGGTATTCGTCGCGGGTGGTGTTGGCCGTGGGCGTGAGCGGCGTGGGCTCGCGATCGACATAGATGGGCGGGAGATGCGTGGGCTGGTTTAGCTTCGCGGCGAGTGCGGCGATCTTTTCGGCGGCGACGGCGTAGGCGGCATCGGGGTCCTTTTCGACGAAGGCATTCGCGACGATCCGCAGGCGGCGGGTGCGGTGGTCGAAGATGAGCACGGTTTCCGCGAGGAAGAAAAAGCTCTCCGGCAGGCCGAGCTGATCCGGCGGCGGTGCGGCGATGGTCGGCTCGAAAAAGCGCACCATGTCGTAGCCGAGATAGCCCACAGCCCCGCCTGCGAACCGTGATTCCTCCAAGGCTGGCGAGGGGACGAAGGTGAAGCGCTGCATCAGCGCCTCGAGTTCGTGCAGCGGATCGCGCGCGGTCTGGAACTCGCGGGCGGTGCCGTCTTCCACGATGCGAATCGTCCGCCCGCGGCTTTCAAACGTGAGCCGCGGTTGCGCGCCCACAAACGAGTAGCGTCCGGCCTGGTCGCTTTTCTCGACGGACTCGAAAAGGAACGAGTAACCGCCGTCGTCGATCTTCTGGAAGGCGGAGACCGGCGACTCGGCGTCGGCGATGAGCTCGGTATAAACGGGAATCGTGTTCCCGCGTTTCGCCAGCTCGCGGAACTCCGCGGGCGACGGTTTCAAAGGGGTGTCCATTTATTGGGCAGCGTAGGTTTGCGCCGGATCGAAAAGCTTTTGCTCGCTGATTTCCACTGGCGTTCCGTCCGGCGTGAACGTCTGGAAGAAGCAGCTCTCGTAGCCCGTGTGGCACGCACCGCCCTTCTGCTCGACTTCAAAGAGGAGCGTGTCGGCGTCGCAGTCCGCGGCCCAACGGACCACCTTTTGGGTGTGCCCGCTGGTCTCTCCCTTGAGCCAGAATTTCTGCCGCGAGCGACTCCAGTAGTTCATCGCGCCGGTGCGGAGCGTCGCTTCAAGCGCGGACGCGTTCATCCACGCCATCATCAGCACGCGGTGTGAGGTGGCGTCCTGAACGATCGCGGGGATTAGACCGTCGGCGTTGTACTTGAGTGATGGGAGATTCATGGCGGTGGGATTTGGGAAATAAAAAGCCCGGCGATCCTTGCGGGGATTCGTCGGGCGGAGGAAGTGCGGCGCGCGGATGGCGACGACTGCGCTGGCGTACGAATCACGCCGGGCGCAGGCCCGTCATTAGATGTGCCACCAGTGCTGGGAAAGTTTCACGCGAGCCGTATAAGCGCGCGGTCGGAAGCATGCAACGCGTTTTTTCCGGGTCGGTAGCACAAGGGTGTGGCTCAGATGTAAACCCGCAATTTTAAGACGCTCCAGATACCGAGGCATGCTTTTAGCTAAACCCACCGCTGCCTATGCACCTTGCCGCCAGCCCGCCTACAGTTTCCTCCGAAGAGCAGGAGCAAATCTCGCAGACCATCGAGATGTTCGAGGTCATTACGCAGGCCAATCCGCAAGACTGCCAGTCGATGGAGATTTTGAAAGATGCCTACCAGCGCGTGGGTAAGCAGGAGGAAGCGCTCGCGGTTGCGCGCAAACTGGCAGACACCTACGTGGAGCTGGGGCAGTATTCGGCGGCGATGCTCGAATACGAAGGCATTCTGCAGAAGTCGCCGGACAATATGGAGGTCGTCGCGGCGCTGAGCGAGGTGGAGGAAAAGCTGCAAAAGAGCGGCCAGCTCAAACCCCAAGTGACTCCTGGAACGATTGCTCCACCCAGCGGCATCGACTTGGATTTCCGTATCGTTTCTTCGGAAACCGGCACGCTGATGACCACCCCCGCCACCCTGCGCGCCGATGGCAGTCCGGCGACTGCGCGGCAGGACAATGCGGTCGCGGTCAATCTCGCTTCGGGCGACGATGGCAATGAGGCGCTGGCAAAATTTCTCATGCAGCACCGGCTCGTGACTGAGGAGATCGTGGTCGCAGCGCTTGAGCGCGTGCACAAGAAAAACAAGGATCTCGGGCCCAACATCCCGGCCCTTTCGCTCGTCGACGAAATCTGTCGCCGCGGGTCATACGAGACCGATTACATCCTCGGCGGCATCCTTGACCGCTCAAAGTTCGCCTTTGCGCCGCTCGACTACTACGACATAGACCGGTCGATCGTTCGCATGCTTCCGGAGAGCCTGACGATTGGTCGTCTGATCGTCCCCTTCGACATGATGAGCCGCACGGTGATGATCGCAATGGCCAATCCCTTTGACGCGCTCGGCAAGGAAGCCGTGCAACAGCTCCTCGACTACAACGTGCAGTGGCACCTCGCCTCGCCGAGTTCAATTTTGCGCGTGCTGAACGAGACTTACAAAACCGGAAAATGAGCATCAAATCCTTCGGCGAACGCATTGCAGATGTCCTCATTGAGGACGGCCTCCTCCTCCCCAGCCAACTCGCAGAAGCCATGGATCTGCAGAAAAAGCAAGGTGGCCGACTACTTAAGCTGCTGACCGACAAACAGTACGTCACGGAGCAGGACATGGTTATTTCCATGGGGCGCTGCCTCGACGTGCCGCCGATCAATCTTTCGAAAGTCCGCGTGCCGGAAGAGATCGCCGATCTCGTGCCGAAGGAAATGGCCCGCCAGTACAAGCTCGCGCCCGTTTGCCGCCTCGGGAACAAGCTTTTCGTGGCGATGGCCGACCCGCTGAACGTGCTCGCGCTCGACGATCTACGCCAGCGCACCAAGCTCGAAATCGTGCCGATGATCACGACCGAGCGCAGCGTGACCGAAGCGTTGAGCGGCGTAGGCAGCGCGAGCGCTCAAATGGATCAGGTGCTGAAAGACGCCCAGACCCAGGCGGACAATGTCGAGGAGGTGAAGATCAATCGCGAGGAGATCGATCTCGACCGGCTCGCCGTGGAAAGCGAAGACGCGCCCGTCGTCAAAATCGTCAACCTTATCCTCGTCCAAGCGCTGAAGGAAAAAGCCTCGGACATTCACCTCGAACCATTTGAGAAGCAGTTCAAGCTGCGCTACCGCGTGGACGGTTCGCTCATTGAAGCGAGTTCGCCGCCAAAGGCGCTGCAAATGCCCATCGCCTCGCGCGTGAAAATCCTTGCTGGCCTGGACATCGCCGAGCGCCGCCTGCCGCAGGACGGACGTTTCCGCATCCGCGTCTCGGGCAAGGAAGTCGATCTGCGTATCTCGATTCTCCCCACCGTGTATGGCGAAAAGATCGTTATCCGTCTGCTCGACAAAGGCGCGCTCTCCGCGTCCGTCGATGCGCTCGGCATGGACGAATACACGCTCGGCGTTTTCAAAAAAGCCATCGACGCCCCACACGGCATGATCCTCGTCACCGGCCCGACCGGCTCTGGAAAGACGACCACGCTGTATTCTGTGCTCAGCGAGCTAAACAGCCCGGAATACAACATCGTCACCGTTGAGGACCCGATCGAGTACCAGCTTCAGGGCATCAACCAAGTCGCGGTGAAAGCGGATATCGGTTTGAGCTTTGCCGACGCCCTGCGCTCCATCCTCCGTCAGGATCCGGATATCGTGATGATCGGTGAAATTCGCGATAACGAAACCGCCGACATCGCCGTGAAAGCGGCCCTCACTGGTCACCAAGTGCTCTCCACTTTGCACACGAACGACGCCGCCGGCGCGATCTCGCGTCTCGACGATATGGGCATCGAGC
Organism: Chthoniobacter sp.; assembly: GCA_031390545.1. Classification (GTDB taxonomy): domain Bacteria; phylum Verrucomicrobiota; class Verrucomicrobiia; order Chthoniobacterales; family Chthoniobacteraceae; genus Chthoniobacter. The sequence goes on from JANMTP010000021.1 coordinate 354,101, forward strand.
CGTTCCTCATTTCATCCTCCGTCCTGCTGACCTGCGCTCAGCGTCTTGTCCGCAAAATCTGCCCGAATTGCCGCGAAGAATTTCATCCCGAAAAGGAGCTCTTTCAACGGCTCGGCATCGAAGACGAGGGCGTGACCTTTTACCACGGTGCGGGCTGCGACCGCTGCAAACGCCGGGGCTACATAGGTCGCGCCGCGGTGATTGAAGTGCTGCCGGTTTCCGAACAGATCCGCCGGCTGATCATCAAGCGCGCCTCCGCCGCGGTGATTAAGAATCAAGCCATTAGCGAGGGCATGAAGACGCTGCGGATGGTCGGGATTGACAAAGCTAAGGAGGGTATTACGACGTTGGAGGAAGTTCTGAGGAGCACCTCGGACGACCACTAGCGATTCATGGGATTTCTCGACCACCTTTTCAAACCGAAGCCGAGCGACGAAAAGATGGGAGAGGGGGAGAAGGACGGAGTGGCCGATCCTGCGGAGAAGAACGATCCGAGCGTATTCCTCCAGCCGAAAGAATATGTGCCACGCGCTGGCAATCACGCCCCGCTGCGCAGCAGTCTTTCGGGCGGACGAAAGCCGGCCAACGGCGAGCGGCAGGAGATCGTCATCACGCTCGGCGATGTGCTCTCGCGAATTCCCACGCAACTGCTGCAGTCTGGCCTGATCGACGGCCAACGGGAATTGCGGTTTTCCATCGACGACCTCTCAGCCGACATCGCTCGCGGCCGCGCCGCCGTGCCGTTGTCCAAGATCGCCGCGCTTTGCCCAGGCGTTTTTAGCCGCGAAATTACGGCGGAAGATGACATCGAAGTTCGGTTGCCGCTGCAAAAGCTCGTCGAGCAGATCGGCCAGCTTCGCGGGCGACCGATGGTATCGCCGGCAAAGCCGCTGATCATAGCACCGAACCCGCCGCCGCAGGAGATGGCTAAGACGGCTGATGGTGAAAATATTGAGCTCCATCTCGCGCCGATATCTCCGAGTTCTCCGCAGGTGATCATTGCCGAACCGCTCCCCACGAACACGGAGAACGTGGCGGCACCGTCACCCATCCCGGAAATTTCCGCAAACCTCCCTGGCTCTCCCCCGCCCGCCCCAGTCGCGATGGCGGAACCTGTGGATGCGGAATCGCTGGAAGCCGCCGATGCGCAAGTCGCGTTGGCTGAATTTCTCGCCCATGCTGAGGACCAACCGTGCGCGCCTGCGGCGGCCAATGAGCTGCATTCCAAATCGGCCCATGAGCCGCCTTTCGCGATGCCCGACGCTGCGGGAGTCGCCGCCCAGACGCCTGCCGCGGACGCGCCAGACTCAGCTGCGCAATCTGCGGAGCCTGCGCTCTTACCGGAAGTGCGATTGGTTTTCGCGGAAGCGCCGACTCCGCCAGTTTATGTCCCTCCGACCGTGAACATAGCGCCGCCGGATGTCGTGGCGGAAAGCGAGACCTCGCCGGTGAAAGATCTCGCATCCACGGAGCAACGCTCGGCGACGGCTGCCGCCATTCCGCCGGTTATGCCAGCGGTATTGTTTGTCCATCCTCCGCCTCCGGTCCGCCCCATCCTCGTCCAACCGCCGCCCATTTTCGCCACCGTCCCGACGCCGGTGACGCTTGTCGAGACGGCTCCGGCTACGCCCGTTGAACCGCCCGCAACGGACGAGTCTCCCCCACCGCCCGCGGTGTTTTTGACTTCTGCGAGCTACAACGCGCTCCAGTCGCTTTTCATGACGGACGAATCTCTCGATCTCGCCGCGGTGTGCCGTCACGCCGCGGCGCTCCCAGGCGTTCAAGGTTGTGCCATCGCGCAGGGTGAAGCGCATGTTGCCGCTGGTCTCTGGCCCGAAAGCTTCGATCTTTCCGGGCTGCGCTTCGCCGTTCTGCAGTTCGAGAAAGCGGCGGGATTCGTAGCGGACGCGACAACCTTTGGTGGCTGGCAAAATCTCGCCCTCCACGGCGAAACGACGGCACTCAGTCTTTTCACGCGGCCTAGTCTGCTGCTCGCGGTGTTCCACCGTCCGCTCCCGCCCGGTGTCCGGGAGCGCCTGGCCACGGTCGCTACGGAACTCGCCCGCGCCTGAGGTCCCGCGCCGGCGCTTCCCCCGATGAAGAACCTCCTCGTCTGGCAGAAACTCGCCCTGCTCGGCGCGGTCTTTTTGGTGCCGCTGCTCTTGGTCACTGGCGCGCTCATTTCCTCGGTCCAAAACCTCGGCCTGGCTGGGGCGAAGAAGGAATTGATCGGCGTGGAGTACAGCCGCCCGCTGCTCACCCTGCTCCGCGATCTGCAACACCGACGCGGTCTGGCCGCTGCAGTTGCGGCGGGCGCGGAGTCGCTGCGTGTGGATTTGGATAAGGCCACCGCCAGCGTTCGTGAAGATCTCGCGGCGCTTGGTGCAATGGATGCGCGCTACCGCCAGGCGCTCGGGCTCGAAGGCCAATGGCCTTTGCTGGCCGAACACTGCCGTGCGCTGCTTGCCGCTACTCCGATAGAGAGCGCTTCGCACACTGTGGTGATTCGCGAGGCGCTCGCCCTGCTTGGCGAGGTTGCGGACCGGTCCGATCTCACGCTGGATCCTGCGCTGGGCAGCTTTTACTTCATGGATTTGTTCAGCACGAAGCTGCCTCAGCACGCCGAACAGATAGCGCAGGCCTGGGCCGTGATCGCCGCCACCCCGCCCGGCACGCGGCTTTCGCCGGAGGCATTGAATGAACTCCGCCGGATCGCTGGTCTCATCGAATACGTGCGCAGTCAGGCCAATGCTTCGCTGACCAAGGCCATGGCGGGAGCTCCCGGTGCCGGGGCGCAGCTCGAACTTCCCGATGTCACCCGCGTTTCAGATGTGGACCCGCTGGGCCAGGTGCTCGCAACCGGCGTCTTGCAAATGGAGCCAGCACCCTTTGCCCAAGCGATGATCTCGCGCCTGGCCGCCGATTACGATCTGGCAGACCGCGCGGGTAACGAACTTGATGCGCTCATCCGAGCGCGCGTGGCGGGCTTGGAACGCAAGATCAGAAATTCGCTCGCGCTTGGCGCACTCGGCTTGATTCTCGTGACGTTGCTCAGTCTGCGGCTGATGCGCGACATCACCCGCCCACTGGGTTCGCTCGCGGCCACCGCTCGCGCCATTGAGGCGCACGACATCGATGCACGGGTAAATGTTGGCGCTCGGGAGGATGAGATCGGCAACCTCGCCAAGGCGCTCCAGCAAATGATTGTCGCCCAGCGGCAGGACCGGCAAAAACTCGTCGAAAGCAATCTCGCGATGCTGGAAGCGAACGAGAAGCTGCAGCGCAAGACGGACGAAGCGCAGCGTCTCGCCTTTGAGGCCGATGGGGCCAACCGGGCTAAGCGCGACTTTCTCGCGGTGATGAGTCACGAAATTCGCACGCCGATGAATGGCATCATCGGCATGACAGAACTCGCGCTAAACACCGAACTGACCGAAGCGCAGCGCGAGTATCTCGACATGGTCAAAGGCTCCGCCGAGGTGCTCCTTGAATTGCTCAACGACATCCTCGATTTCTCGAAGATTGAAGCCGGACGGTTGGAGCTGGAGCGTGCGTCTTTCGATCTGCGCGACACCCTCGGCGATACCATGCAAACGCTCGGGGTGCGCGCGAGCGCGAAGGGCCTGGAACTCGCCTTGCAGATCCGCCCCGACGTGCCGGACGCACTGCTGGGTGACCCGCACCGTTTGCGTCAGATCATCGTGAATCTAGTGGGCAACGCGCTCAAATTTACCGATCAGGGTGAAGTGTCGGTGCTCGTGGAAAAAGCGGCTGGAAGTGATGGCGAGACCGCGTTGCGTTTTGCGGTGCGGGATACCGGGGTGGGCATTCCGGTGGGGGCAAAGGAGAAAATTTTCTCCGCCTTTTCTCAGGCCGATGTATCGACCACGCGGCGCTTCGGCGGCACTGGGCTCGGACTGGCGATCACCAGCCAACTCGTGGGCATGATGGGCGGTGAACTCGGGGTGGAGAGCGAGGTGGGAAAGGGGAGCGTATTTTCCTTCACAGCGCGCTTCGGCGTGGAGGCGCAGAGGGCTGGCGAAGCAGTGCCGGAGCTTGAAAATTTGCGCGTGCTCGCCGTCGATGACAACGCGACGAACCGCCTGATTCTGCGCGAGCTTTTCACCAGTTGGCGCATGGAAGTAGTGCTCGCAGATTCCGCCGCGGCCGGTCTTGCCGCGCTCGATGCTGCGAGCCGTGACGGGAAGCCCATCGCGCTCGTCGTGACCGATATGATGATGCCGGACGTGGACGGCTTTGGTCTGGTCGAGCGAATCAAAGGCGACCCGGCGTTGCAGGCCACGCGCATCATCATGCTCACCTCATCAAATCGCCCTGAGGATATAGCGCGGTGTCGGGCGCTCGGCGTCCGCGCGCATTTGGCGAAGCCGATCAAGCAATCGCTGCTCATGGATACCATCGTGGACGTCCTCGGTTCCGGCGAACGCCGTCCGCGCCATGTGCCGATGGCTGGGCAGGTGCCGCTACAGCGCCCGCTGCACATTTTGCTCGCCGAAGACAACGCCGTGAACCAACGCCTCGCTGTGGTAAACCTGGAATCGTGGGGGCACGATGTGACCGTGGCGCACGATGGCGTGGAAGCTGTCGAAGCCTATACATCAGGGAATTTCGATGTGGTGCTCATGGATTCGCAGATGCCGCGAATGGGCGGCTTCGAGGCCACAGCGGCGATTCGCCAGCGCGAGCGCGAGATGGGTCGGTACACGCCGATCATCGCCATGACCGCGAATGTGTTAAAAGGATACCGCGAGGAATGCATTGCCGCGGGCATGGATGGCTATGTGGCGAAGCCGATGCGCCGCGAGGAACTCGTCGCCGAGATGGCGTCCGTCATTCCGGACCTGCTGTTCCCGAAACGTCACGCGCCCCAGCGCCCGATCGAGAAGGCCGCACCGTTGCCGGAACCGAAGGATGAGCCGTTCAATGCCACAGCTCTCCTCGAAAGTGTCGGAGGCAACCGCGCGATGCTGGGCGAAATGGTTCAGCTTTGCCTGGAAGTAGATGCTCCGCGGTTGCTCACGCTGCTGCGTGAAGGGGTGGAAAAGGGTGACCTGTGCGTCGTCGAGCAAGCAGCGCACGGACTCAAAGGGTTGGTCGGCGAATTTCACGCCCCACCCGCTTACGCCGCCGCTCGGCAGCTTGAGGAAACCGCTCGTGCCGGCCGGATCGAAGCGATGCCGGCCGCGGCCATCACGTTGAGCCAGTCTTTCGCGCAGCTCACTTCGGCGCTGCGGAAGTTCGCCGCCAGCGATGCGCGCGAAGGTGCTACTTTGCCCGCGGGTGGAAGCGGTGATGCACGGCTTTGAGCCGCTGCTGATCGACGTGCGTGTAAATTTGCGTGGTCGAGATGTCGGCGTGGCCCAGCATTTCCTGAATGATGCGCAGGTCCGCGCCGTGGCCGAGCAAATGCGTGGCGAAGCTATGGCGGAGCAGATGCGGATAGACGTTCACATCCAGCCCGGCGAGACGCGCGGCGTTTTTCACGATCTGCCAGATGCGGACGGTGGTCAGCTTCGTGCCACGGTTGGAGAGGAAGATTTCGCTGCCGGTGCGCTTCTTCACCAAATCGGGCCGCTCCTTGGCCAGGTATTGCGCGATGGCGTCGCAGGCTTTCTGGCCTACGGGGACGAGGCGCGTTTTGTTGCCCTTGCCGACTACCCGGATCAGGCGGTTTTCCAAGTCGACGAACTCCAGCTTCGCATTGACCAACTCGGAAACCCGCAGGCCGCTCGCGTAGAGCAACTCGAGGATTGCGCGATCGCGAAAACCCCGTGGGGCGGTGATAGAAATGCCTTCGAGGAGTTGGTCGGTTTGCAATTCGTTGAGCGTCTCCGGCAAATAGCGCTCGGTGCGCGGGAGAGGCAGGTTTTCGCCGATGTCCCGCGGGATGCGCTGCCGGGCGTGGAGCCAGCGAAAGAAGATTTTTAGCGCGACGACCACGAGTTTGATGGATGCCGCGGAGAGACCGAGCCGCTTTTTGTGGGCCAGAAAGGCGCTGATGTCGTCCGGGATGAGCCCGGCGAGGATGATCTCGACTTCCGGCGGCTCTGCCCCGGCTTGGAGCAGGGCGTCGAGCGCGGCCTGGCCCATCGCCGCCACGAGTTTCCGCCGCTCCAGCCAGTGCGCAAAGCCTTCCAGCGAAAGTCGCGTGGAGAGCTGGTAGTTCACCGACAGCCCGCGCTCCGTGGCGAGGTAGATAATGAAGTCTTCGATAGCGGCGCGCACGGTGCAGGGTAGAAAATTGGAGATGGGCTGGGCTGCGGAGCGACCACCTGCCGTATCCAATCATCCATCCATCCGACAATCCACTTTCCCGTGCGCCGCGTCGGTTCGCTTCAGGGTGTTATGTCACGGGCAGGTGCATTTTGCCCGTAGCCAATGCTGGGGAAATCTGCTTTCGTCTCCGCCCTTCCAAAATCCCGACCGAACCGCATGACCGCTGAACAGATCGCCCAAGCCAATGCCGAACTCCGCGAAAAAACTCCGCTGGAGATCGTTCGCTGGGCCGTCGCGCAGGCAGGAGGACGGGCGATCGTCTCCACGAATTTCCGGCCGTATGAGGCGGTCGTTTTGCACCTCGCCACGCAAGTCCAGCCGGACATGCCGGTGCTGTGGGTGGATCATGGCTACAACAAGCCCGCGACTTATCGCCACGCCGAGGAGGTGAAAGCGCTGCTCAAGCTCAACATCAGGGCGTTCGTCCCGAAGATGACGACCGCGCACTACGACGCGGTGCACGGGGGAGCACCCGAGCCAACGCCCGAGAACGAGGACCGCATTAAGGCCTTTAGCACCGTGATGAAATTGGAGCCTTTCCAGCGTGGCATGCGCGAGTTGGCTCCGACGATCTGGATCACTGGACTGCGCGAAGTCCAGAACCCGAATCGCGCCGGGCTGGACATCGTCAGCGCGGACGGAAATTTCGGGTCGCTCAAGATCAGCCCCGTCTTCCGCTGGACCGACCGCGACATGCACGCCTACTGCCAGGAGCACGCGCTGCCCAACGAGTGGGACTATTTCGACCCGGCGAAGGCGGATGAAAAGCGCGAGTGCGGTCTGCACGCGGCGTGGGGCGGGGCGGCGGTGAAAGCGTAATGCCTTTTTTACCAAGTGAACGCTGATCTTACCGCAGAGGCGCAGAGGATTTGGAGAGGACCGCAAAGGGATGCTTTTACCGCCAGCCTCTGCGTTTCTCTCAAAAACCTCTGCACCTCTGCGGTCAAAAAAAGCCCCTGCTGCTGCAACCCGCGATGAGCTGCTACCAACTCGATCACCTCGATTATCTCGAAACCGAAGCCATCCACGTGATGCGCGAAGTGGCGGCTGAGTTCGAGCGGCCGGCCCTGCTTTTTTCGGGCGGCAAGGATTCGATCTGCCTCCTGCGGCTTGCGGAGAAAGCGTTTCGACCCTCAGACATTCCGATGCCGTTCCTCAATGTGGACACCGGTCATCATTTCCCGGAGCTGAATGTCTTTCGCGACAAGCGCGCTGCGGAACTCGGCGGGAAGCTCATCATCCGCAAAGTCGAGGACGCTATCGCCGACGGCATCGCCATTCCGAATCCCGGTGAGATCAGCCGCAACCGGCTGCAAATCCCCACGCTGCTCGCGGCGCTGGAGGAGTTCCGCTTCGACTGCGCCATCGGCGGCGCGCGGCGCGACGAGGAAAAGGCACGAGCCAAGGAGCGCTTCTTTAGTTTCCGCGACGCCTTTGGCCAGTGGGACCCGAAGAATCAGCGCCCCGAAATCTGGAACCTCTACAACGCCCGCGTGAATCCCGGCGAAAACATGCGCGTTTTCCCGCTCTCGAATTGGACCGAGATGGACGTTTGGGAATACATCAAGCGCGAGAATCTTGAAGTGCCGACGATCTATTTCTCCCACCAGCGCCAGGCCGTCCGCCGCGCGGGCCAGTGGCTCCCGGTCAGCGACATCCTGCCGCCGAAAGACAAGGAAGAGGTGCGCGAACTCACCGTCCGCGTCCGCACCATCGGCGACATCATCAGCACCGGGCTCGTTGAAAGTCCCGCGAACACCGTCGATGACATTATCGCCGAAATCGCCGCCGCCCGCGTGACCGAACGTGGCTCCCGCGCCGACGACAAATCGAGCGAGGCGGCGATGGAAGACCGTAAAAAACAAGGCTACTTCTGATGAGCGCATCGCACCCGGTCGAACTCCTTCGTTTCAACACCTGCGGTTCTGTCGATGACGGCAAGTCCACCCTCATCGGGCGGCTGCTTTACGACACGAAGTCGCTGATGGAAGACCAGATCGAGGCGCTGGAACGCTCCGCCGACATCACCGGCGGCGGGCAGATCAATCTCGCCAATCTCACCGACGGCCTGCGCGCCGAGCGCGAGCAGGGGATCACCATTGACGTGGCCTACCGCTACTTCGCCACGCTGCGGCGGAAGTTTATCGTCGCGGACACGCCGGGGCACATTCAGTACACGCGCAACATGGTTACGGGCGCGAGCACGGCGAATCTCTCGGTCATCCTCGTCGATGCCCGCAACGGCGTCATCGAGCAAACCCGCCGGCATACCTGCATCGCCGCGCTGCTCGGTATTCCGCATCTCGTCGTGGCGGTGAACAAGATGGATCTCGTCGGCTGGAGCGAAGAGCGCTTTCTCGAAATCCGCGACGCCATCGAAGGCTTCCTGCCGAAGCTCGACGTGGCCAAGGACGTGCGCTTCGTGCCAATCAGCGCGCTGACCGGGGACAACGTCGTCGGGCCGTCGGCCAAGACCCCGTGGTATCAGGGCCCCGGCTTGCTCAGTCATCTCGAGACCGTCCACATCGCCAGCGACTGGAATCTTACCGCCTTCCGCATGCCCGTGCAGTGGGTCAATCGGCCGAACAATCCGACCGATCATGCGCTCCACGATTTCCGCGGCCTGAGCGGCCAGATCGCCGGCGGCATTGTCCGCAAAGGTGAGCGCGTGATGGTGCTGCCGAGCGGGTTGAAAAGCACGGTGAAGAGCATCTGGACACTCGACGGCGAACTCGACGAAGCCTTCTCCCCGCAGTCCGTGACGCTCTGCCTCGAAGACAACGTGGACGTGAGCCGCGGCGATATGATCATCGGCCTCGAAAACCTTCCCGGCATGGGCACCGAACTGCGCGCCCGGGTCTGCTGGATGCAGCAACGCCCGCTGACCGGCGGCGGCAAGTTTTTCCTCAAGCACGGCACGCAGACGGTGCAGGCCATGGTTTCGAACATCGAAAACCGGATCGACATCCGAACCTTCGAGCATGAGCCCGCGCCGGTTCAGCTCGCGATGAATGACATCGGCGAGATCCGCCTCCGCACGGCCAAGCCGATCGTGTTTGATGGCTACGGTTTCAACCGGCTCACCGGCTCGTTCATTCTGATCGAGCAGGGCACCAATCACACCGTCGCCGCCGGCATGCTGTTTCCGCCGACCGAGGCAGTGAAACCGGAGTACAACGACTTCGCGATCTGAGGCGGAGCTCAAAAAATTCCGTCGTCTTGAGCGGAGCGCCGCTTTGGGCGCGGAGTCGAAAGACCCCGGCGGTTCATTAAAGCTGTGCGCTTGTTCGGACCACTGAGGTTTGCCGCCTCCACCGTCCCTACCGGCGTCTCGCTGACTCGGCTTTCGACTTCGCTCCGCAAAGCCTCCGCTCTCCTCAGGATGACGGAATCTGGAGGTCGCTCTGCGCCATCGAATGCGCTCTCGCTTTCCCCAGTTCCCGCGTAGAGTGCCCGCCCAATCGCCATGAAAAACGTCACTCCTCAAATGCCGGTTCATCTCAGCCGTATCGTCGTGCCCGCCGTTTTCGCCGTACTCGTGCTGTGGTTCGTTCTCACCGGGTTCACCAGTGTGCCAGCGGATTCCATCGGCGTGCTCACGCGCTTTGGCCGCTTTGTCGAGTTGGTCCAGCCAGGGTTGCGCTTCAAGCTGCCCCTCGGGATCGAGGTCATCGACGTAGTGCCCGCGCAACGCCGGCTCACGCTGGATTTTGGCTTTAGTACTAAAGGTGCGACGAACCGAAACCAGTTTCCCGACGATCCGGAGGCCGAGCGCAACATCGTCACCGGCGACCTGAACATGGCCCTCGTGGAGTGGATCGTGCAGTACCGCATCGAAGATCCGAAACAGTTCAAATTCCACGTTTACGAACCCGAGTGGACCTTGCGCGATGCCGGCGAAGCCGTGATGCGGGAGGTGATCGGCGACCGCACCATCGACGAGGTGCTGACGATCGGACGCCAGGAAATCGAAACCGAAGCACGCACCCGTTTGCAGACGCTCGTCAAACGCTACGGGCTCGGCCTGGCAGTCATGCAGGTCCAACTGCAGAACGTGCACCCGCCGAAGGCGGTGCAGGCTTCTTTCAGCGAGGTGAACCAAGCGCAGCAAGAAAAGCAGCAAGCCATCAACCTCGCCAACGGCGAATACAACAAGGTCGTGCCCCGCGCCCGCGGCGAAGCGCTGCGCAAGGTAAGCGCCGCCGAAGGCTACGCCGCCAAACGCGTGAACGAAGCGAAAGGGGACGCCGAACGCTTTAACGCCACGCTCGCTGAATACGTGAAAGCACCTGAGGTCACGCGCCAGCGCCTTTACCTCGAGACCATGCAGGAAGTGCTGCCACAGCTTTCCCGCAAAATCATCCTCGACGAAAAAAGCAGCCAGATTTTCCCGCTCCTTCAGCTCGAACAGAAAACCAAATGAACCGCGCCCTTTTTCTCCCGCTCCTCCTCGGTGTGACCCTCTTGGTTTTCGGCTCGGCTTACACCGTGCCCATGACCGAGCAGGTCATCCTTACTCAATTTGGCCGACCGGTCGGCACTCCCGTGACCGAGGCCGGACTGCACTGGAAAGTGCCGTTCATCCAAAAGGTCAACCGCATCGAAAAACGCATCCTCGAATGGGACGGCCCGACGGCCGACATGCCGACGGAAGACAAGCTCTACATCAACGTGGATGCCTTCGCCCGCTGGCGGATCGTCGATGCGCAGCAATACTTCATCCGCATGGGTGACGAGCGCCGCGCGCGGGACCGCATCACCAACATCCTCGGCAGCGAAACGCGCAGCTCCGTGGCGCGGCATCGGCTGGTGGAGCTCATTCGCACGGACAAGGATCGCAAACCCGTCATGGACCCGTTCAGCGGGGACGCCGGCCTGACCATCACGCTGCCGGAGATTCGCTCCGGGCGCGCCGAGCTTGAGGCGGAGATTCTGGACGCCGCCAAACCGACGCTTTTGGAGGACGGCATTGAGCTGCTCGACGTGCGTTTCAAGCGGGTGAATTACAATCCCGCCGTCGCCGCGAAGATCTACGGACGCATGATGAGCGAGCGCCAGCAGATCGCCTCCCGCTTTCGTTCCGAGGGCGAGGGTGAGGCCGCGGAGATTCTCGGCAAACGCGAGCGCGACATGCAGCAAATCGAATCCGAGGCCTATCGCAAAGTGCAGGAAGTCCAAGGCAAGGCCGACGCCGAAGCCACGGCCATTTACGCCGCCGCCTACGGCCAGACCCCCGAGGCCCGCGAGTTCTACGCCTTCACCCGCACCCTCGAAACCTACCGCACCGTCTTTGTAAACGAGACCACCCTCGTCTTGACCACCGATAGCGCGCTGCTGCGCCTGCTTAAGGCTGGCCCGGCTGAGCCTGCGGTGAAATAGGTTCGCATCCTCACCACGGCAGCGGGAGCAGTTTCCCCGCGGTGATCGCTACACGATGCGTGAACGGCGCAGCCCGGGTCAACGCACTCATGCCTTCGCCGGAGCGCAGGGTCACGCCCGCCGCCCAGCTCGAAAACGCCGGCAGCACCACGAGTTCGGGCGCTACGAAAAAGCACGGACAGCGCACGCGGGTGGCCACACCGTCGCCCAGCGAAATCGCGGGATGCTCATGCCCGATGAACCAGCGCCCGCCCTCTGCGCGAACCGCTGCGAGACAGGCGGGCGCTTCGTTTTCGGTGCAAGCATCGCCGTGCGCGAGGCGATGTGGGCCCAGTGCGAGTTCGCGTTCCAGCACGATGTTGCCGCCGAGTTTCGTAAGCATTTTGCCCAGCCGCCGATCGTGGTTTCCCGCGAGCCAGTGCAGTGCGGTGGTCGCACCGATTTCGTTTTGCAGGCGCATGAGCTCGGCTTCAAGCGGAGCAACCGGAACCGCCTGATGCACGATGTCGCCGAGCAGCGCGACGCGCTCAGGTGCATAGTCCGCGATGAGCACGGCAAGCCGGTCGAGCGTGTCATCGTGGACGCCAATCGGCAGCATCTGCCCAGTCGCGCGATGCGCCCAGGCGTAGCCGAGATGCAGATCGGCCACGGCGAGCGTGCGATATTCGGCGAGCCAGACCGCGCGACGCGCGTCGAGCCAGACGCCGGGTGAGAGCTCAAACTTGTGCCGCTGCATTTTCGATTTCGCTCCACCAGTGATTGAAAAGGCGCTCCTGCACTTCGTAAGGATCTTCCACGAGCAGCGCCTCTTTGATCTTCGTCGCATACATTGCAAACGAGAGCGGCGGCACGCGCTCGACGCGGCGCAGGCGTACCGGCTTCGTCGCCTGGCGATGGAGGAAGAGCAGCGCGCCTTCAGCATCCAGAAAGGTGTGCAGCATGTCGCGCCGCGCCTCGCGCAGCAGCACATGATCGGGCTCGTGCTGCTGGAGCACGTTGAAGATGACCTCGGTGGACCATGCGAGTTTGCGCAACGGTTTTCGCTGATCGAAAAAATTGCGATAGACCATCAGCCCGGTCTGCGCGGCGTTGCGGAAGTGATACTTGAGCATCTCGGACTGACCGAGCGCTGTGTGCAGGTGAGTTTCAAAGTCCCGCTGGTTGAGCAGCGCAACCAGTTCATCTTCGCGAAAACCCTGGCGCGGCGCGACGGTGAGGACGAAGCCGTAGTCGTGCGGCGTGGCGATCGCGTTGCCGCCGCGGAGTTGGCTCAGGCGGTAGGTGATCACGCGGGAGAGGGCGTCGTTGGCCGCACGACCAATGAGGGAGTGGAAAAAGTAGTGGTGCGCGCACGGGCCGGGCGGCGCGCTCTGGGCTTGGCGTTTCGACCGGCCACTCCGCGCGCGGTCTTCGCCCATCGGCGGAAGCGGTTGCTCGGGACCTTCGATGAATTCTTCGACGAGGAGGAAATCGTCGGTGGGGATATCGGAGAGCGCGTGCTGCGCTTCGTGAATACGCGCGATGATCCCGGCGTTGGTCCGGTCGCAGTCGAGGCGCGTGGCGATCCACTTAGTTAGAGAATTTCCAGCAGGGTCATCCGAAGCGGAGCGGAGGTGGTATGATCGGCGGATTGGAGTCGAAGAACCTTGGTGGTCCGATTGCGTGCTCTGAATCGTCGCTGCGGAGGCCGGGTTCGGACCGCCGGGGTCCTTCGACTCCGCGCCAGCCCGCCTGCGCCCACTGCTGGCGCTCCGCTCAGGATGACACGCTTCTTTTGAAATGAGCGCATCAGGCGATGCGTGCGGCAATTGCTCCCGCAGTTCGCTGCGGAAGGCGATGATCTCCTGACAGACGCGATTTGAGAGGGCCATCTTGCTCGCGTTCCAGCGTGGCACGGTTGGGATCGCTCCAAGCGCAGGCGTGACCCACGCTTCCATCGTGGTCACGCGGTCGAGTCGCACCGGCCGGCCGGACATCATGAAGACATCGCCCAAGCGGATGAAGCGAATGAAGCTTTCTTCGACTGAGCCGAGCGCGCGGCTTTTCGTCCGCACCCGCACCTGCCCGACGCTCGGGATGACGCCGACGTTTTGCAGAAACTCGCGCCGCACCCGACCCTCGCGGGTCTCGAAGCCATCAGCATCAAGCACAATTTTGCCGAAGACTTCCGTGTATTGCCGGCGGAGCGATTCGCCGCCGCCCGCGAGGTAGTCGAGCACGTCGTTGAACTCGATTTCATCAAGATCGCGAAAGGACCACGCCCGCCGCACGAGCGCGAGCGCTGCGGCGCGCGTCCAGCGTTGCGTGCAGCCCATGCTCACGAGGTGCTGCGCGAGCACATCGAGCGGCGCGTGCGGCACGCGCACTTCCTCGAGATGACGCGTGCGGGCGAGCAGCGTGGTGGCGCAGGCTTCGACGAGATCGCTGACGTTCGTCGCCATGAGCACGCCGCGCGAGATGGAGTGGATGTTGTGCCCGGCGCGGCCCGCGCGCTGGAGCGCTTTGCTCACGCCTTTCGGCGTGGACATCATGACGACGAGGTCAACCGAGCCGATGTCGATGCCGAGCTCGAGGCTGGTCGAGCAGACTACGGCGCGCAGTTCGCCACGTTTCAGGCGGTCCTCGACTTCGCGGCGTACGTCGCGATCGAGCGAGGCGTGGTGGCACTCGATGACCTCGGCGAGATCGGGAAAATTCTCGCGCAGCCAAAAAGTGACCGCTTCCGCGCCACTGCGGACGTTGCAAAAGATAAGTGTGGTCGTGTGCTTTTTGATCAGCTCGCCGAGTTCGCGGATCAGTCGCTGGCCGGTGAAGCCAGCCTCGGGGTACGGGTTCTTGCGCAGCGGCGTGTAAACGCGCAGCTCAATGCGTTTCTTGGTCGAGACGTCGATGATTTCGCACTGTCCGTTGGTGCCCGTAAGAAAGTGAGCAACTTCGGCGAGCGGGGCGACGGTCGCGGAAAGGCCGATGCGCTGGATCGGAGGGACGCGCTCCCGCGCGTCCCCATTTTGAAGCGTATGACGCGTGTCAGGAAGAGATGGGGAACGCGCGGGAGCGCGTCCCTCCGTGAGTTGGTCGAGGCGCTCGACGCTCAGCGCGAGATGCGCGCCGCGCTTATTGTCGGCGAGCGCGTGGATTTCATCGACGATGACCCAGCGCACCTGCGCCAGGTGCGGCAGCCAGCGCGCCTGGCTGAGGAGCACGCACAGGCTTTCCGGCGTGGTCAGCAGGATGTGCGGCGGTTTGGTGAATTGCCGGGTGCGTTCACTCGAAGTCGTGTCACCGCTGCGCAACTCGACGCGGATAGGCGGCTTCTCGCCAAATAACTCGCGCAGCGGCTCACGCAGGTTTTTTTCAAGGTCGTAGCTCAGCGCGCGGAGCGGCGAGACATAGACGCAGTGGATCGTCTCGAGCAGTGCGCCGCGGGCGTGCAGTTGCGCGAGCTGATCGAGAATGCCGAGAAAGGCGGCAAAGGTTTTCCCCGTGCCGGTGGGCGAGGCGATGAGCAGATTCGCGCCGCTGGCGAGCAGCGGCCAGGCGGCGCTTTGCGCAGGCGTGGGTTCGCCGTATTTCCCGCGAAACCACGCGAAGACGGGCGAGAGCGTGGCGACGGGCATGGGGGATGGAAATTCGACGGGCGACCGTTAGAGTCAACGCTCCTTAACACGTATGAAGATGCTTTTCTTTCGGCTGCTCATCCTCTGTTCGTTGGCATTCACAGCGCTGCCGTTAAAGGCGGCGCAGGAGTTTCGCGCGGCGTGGGTGGCCACGGTGCACAATATTGACTGGCCGTCGAAACCGGGCCTTTCGGCCCCGGCGCAGCAGGCCGAATTGCGGGAGATTCTGGATCGGGCTGCGGACTTGAAACTGAACGCGATTATGCTGCAGGTGCGCCCGGCGAGCGATGCGCTCTACAACGCCAAGCAGGAGCCGTGGTCGGCTTTTCTCAGCGGCAAACAGGGCGTTTCGCCGGGCTACGATCCGTTGGAGTTTGCCATCCGCGAGGCGCATGCACGGAGGATAGAACTTCATGCCTGGGTGAATCCTTTTCGTGCGGGGACGGGGTCGGCGGCGCCGGCAGCGGGAGGGCACGTCACGCGCACGCATCCGGAATGGGTGCGGGCGTACGCCGGACAGAAATGGATCGACCCTGGCATTCCGGAAGCGCGGCGGTACGTGATCGAAGTTTTCCTTGATATCGTGCGGCGCTACGACATCGATGGCCTGCATATCGACGACTACTTTTACCCTTACCCGAAAGGCGGCGCCGACTTTCCCGACGACGTGACGTGGACGCAGTACGGGGCGCACAGCGGCTTGAGCAAAGCGGACTGGCGCCGGGACAACATCAATCGTTTTGTGGAAGAAATGTATCGCGCCGTAAAAGGCGCGAAGCCGTCGGTGAAAGTGGGGATCAGCCCGTTCGGAATTTGGCGGCCGGGAGTGCCGGCGACCATCGAGGCGCAGCTCGACAGCTATGCACAGCTTTTCGCGGACTCCCGGAAATGGCTGGCTGAGGGCTGGTGCGATTACCTCGCGCCGCAGCTCTACTGGTCATGCGAGCCGGCCAAGCAGAGCTTCCCGGTGCTGCTCGACTGGTGGCGGGCGCAAAGCACCGCGGGCAAACCGATCTGGCCAGGCATCGCCACGGATCGCATCGGAGCAGGGCGACCGGCGGCGGAAATTACGAGGCAGATCGAGCTTACGCGCCGAGGCACCTCAGCGCCGGGGCATATTCATTGGAGTATGAAGGCATTGATGCAGAACCGCGGCGGAATCGCCGACGCGCTGAAGCGGGGCGTTTATCGCTAGCGCGACGCGGCCTGCATTTGTGCAAGACAATGGAGCAGGTAGGGGAGGAGCTGCTTTTTACGGGAGACGACCCCCGCGAGTTTCCAGATGTGTGCGCTGCGCTGGGGGTAGTCGATGGTGCGCAGAAAATCCTCGGCACCGCGCACGAGGAGGAGTGAAGCCTGATCGTTGATGTCGGTGACGAGGAGGCAGGCGAAAAGCAGACCGTCACGAGCTCGAACGGCTTCAAGCGCGTCGAGGAGAGCGTCACGCTTTTCATCGAAGTGAGCGAAGGTCAGTTCCTCGATTTGCGCGACCGTGAACCGATGACCGGCTTCTTCGTAGGGTTTCGAGTCCGCATTGATGGCTTGCTCGGCCGTCATCGTGAGCAGCGGGGAGCCGACGCTGAAAATCTCGGCGGCGAGCTCGTCGGGATTGACGCTGGCGATTTTTGAAAGGCGATTGAGGACATCGCAATCGACAGGCGTGGTCGTGGGCGAGGTGAGGTTCAAGGTGTCCGAGACGATGCCGGACATGAGCAGGCCGGCGATGGGTGCAGGAACCGGAATGCCTAGCTGCTGATAACAGAGGGTGACGATGGTGCTGGTGGAGCCGACGGGGTTGTTCCAAAAAAGGATCGGCGTATCGCTGGAGAAGCCGCCGAGCTTGTGGTGGTCGAGGATTTCGATGATGGGGACTTTGTCCGCGCCGCGTACTGCTTGAGCGAGTTCGTTGTGATCGACGAGGATGAGCTGGCGGGGGATTTCCTTGAGGAAGTCGGACTTGGAAAGGATGCCGGTGAGGGTGCCGTGTTCGTCGAGGACCGGGAAGACGAACGCGGCGCTTTGCGCGGCGAGGTGGCGGGCGTCGTCGAGGAGGGTGTCTGCGTGGAAGCTCAGGAAATCACTTTCGATCATACGCCCGACCCGAACGGCTCCGCGGGCGAGGAGCACGCTGGTGGCGGTGTCGTGCGGCGAGGCGACGATGGTCACGTTGGCGCTGCGGGCCGCCGCGCGTGTTTCCTCATCGATCGGTAGTTCGCCGGTGACGACGATGGCGTGGACGCGTGCAGCAATCGCCATTTTTTGAATCCGTGGCCGATCGCCGACGAAAAGGACGACGTGTTTTTCCCGGTAGCGGGCCAGCCGCTGGGCAAAGGAGTCGTGGGCCATGGCGCCAACGACGAGAAGCTGCTCCGCGGGCTCAGAACTTAGTGAGCCGGTGACGAGCGCGCCGCCGAACGTAGTGACGATGTCGGCCAGTGAGGCGGTGATAACGCGGGCGCTGGTGGCTTCTTCGCGTGGGGGAAAAAGGTGATGACTAACTTTAAAAGCGCTGAGCAGGCCGAGGCAGCGTCCGGCGTCATCGACCACGGGGAGGCCGCGCATTTGCTTTTTGTCGATAAGCTGGAGGGCGTCATAGACCGGCGAATCCGCGCGCACAGAAATGACCTGCGGCTGCATGACGTCGGCGACGCGCGGTGAAAGGTCGTTGATCAGCACCGGCGGCTCGACCCCGAATTTGCGCAAAACGAAGTCGATCCGTTCGTTCGTGTTGCCAGCCCGACCGGCGACGACGTTTTCCTGGCCGGTGAGGCGTTTCAGCTCGGCGTAGGCGAGCGCTGAGCAGATGGAATCCATGTCAGGATTCCGATGGCCGATGACGATGGTCTGCATGCGGCGCGGACAATGCATGCGGCCCCCGAAGGCGGCAAGTGTGCCGCAGGCAAAGATTTCAAGGCACGCCGAGCGGCGGCGAGGAAGCCTCAGCCAGCCTTGATCACTTCCATCTTCTGCCGATCAACCGGGCTGGAAGGATCGTAGGTCGTTCCGTGGGCGCGGCGGAAAAGTGTCTCGTAACCACCACCGGCCGGCGCGGTGAACGGGATTTGCACGTCCTGACCAGCGGGGGCAAATCGCGCTGGGCGGGCGAACGGCCGCGGCGCACTCTGGGCGACGGTTGGCGCAGCGGCACGGACTGCTTGGGCTTTGGCAATCTGGGTGACGGCGGGCTCGCCGGGCCGGACGACAGGTTTGGCCTTAGCGATCATGGTTTTTGGACCGAGCAGTTCGCCACCGACGTAGTCACGGTGCTCAATGACCTGAGCGGTGCGGCGGAGATAAAAGGACACCTGTTTATCCAGGTCTTGGCCAGGCAGCCAGACGGGTTTGTGCAGCCGGTTGCTCATCAGCCACCAAGGGTTGGCGGGGTCAGAATTGTCTTTATAGATCACGGCGGTCCCGGTGCCCACTGCCTCGTCGCGCAGTCGGGTCTCGTAGCGATACTGGAAGGTGACCACGCGATGATCGACTTTATCTTCGGCCAAAATCTTCTGGAGTTTTTCGACGTAAGCCTGGCTGGGATCCTCACCGGAAGCCACTTTGTCGGGTCGGGTATCGGTCACTTTTTGCCAAGTGGTTTTCGGTTTCGATCCCGTGCAGGCGGCGAGCGTGAGACCGAGGGCGAAGGCGAGAAAGGACGATTTGTGCATGGCGGAGAACGAATGGCGAACAGTGATGGCGGGCGCTGTTACAGTAATTTCAATTTTCGCTCAACGAAAAAGTTGACATCCCGATCAAAAGTTGGGGCTGGGTCGTCACAACAGGCCAAACTGGTTCTTCAAAATCCATGTTTGCGCTTTCACGGCCAGTTCCGCGGGGCTGACCGGCTTAGCGAGGAAATCGCTGCCGCCGTTCAGTCCAGCTGGTGGGCGTTGACCTGAGTTATTCTCCCCGGTGAGGAAAATGATTGGTGTTTTCTGATAGCCCACCTGATCACGCAGTTGGGCGCAGAGGGCGGCTCCAGGCTGGTCGTAATCTAGGAGCACGAGGTCGTAACTGCGCCCGCTCGCCTCGGTGAGGACCGCTCCCGCATCGCTACAACTCGTCGTTTCGAGGTGGGCCGTTTCCAACGAGGCAACGAGCCTTGCGAGCACCTCAGCATCCTCGTCCATCGCCAGGACGCTGGCTGGGGGAAGTGTTTTCGCCCGCTCGACGTGCCGTGGTTCCACCAAGCGCGAAAGGAGATCGAGCGCCTGAATAATGGTGCGGGAATTGGCGGTGTTGAAGGGTTCCGCCCGGGTCAGCAACTCTGTGAACAGCGCCTCCAGGGAGTTCGCGACACGCGCGATGGGATGATCGGCCAACGGCCATGTCGATTCCACCAACTGCGCGGAAAGGGTCATCAGCTCCAGCCGCGACGTGTCATCCTCCGGAACCCCGCTGACGCGATCCAGCGCGGCGCGGAGTGGGGTGAGTAGTGCAGCGATGGGTTGAAAGGCGGGAGCCGGGGGGAGGGTGACTTTTTGCGTGGCGTTCGGGTCCAGCGCGGTCAGGGCCGAGGAAGGGTCGCGCGAAGTCAGCGCGCCTGGCCGAGGCACCGCCCGCACTGGTGCGCCGTTCATCGGCGGCACCGGCTTGATGCGGGAGCCGCGGAGTTCTTGAAGCTCGCGCGCGAGCGACACCTTCTCCATTTGCACGTGCTCGAGAGCCTGGCGGGCTTCGTCGCGCTCCCTCATCGTGGCGGCCAGTTCCTCGTGGAGATTGGAAAACTCCAGCTTGAGCCCCGCGTTTGAGTGGCGCAGATCATCGCGCTCGCTGGTCACGGCACGGAGCGCGTCCTGCGCGGCCACGGAGGGCGTAGAATCCGTCCGTCCCGTGACTAATCGCGCACTGGACAGCATATCCACCCGGCGTTGCTGAGCTACAAGTTTGGCCTGGAGTTCGGCGTTCTCCGCGCGGAGAAAAGCCGTGTCCTTTTCGAGCTGCTCCCGGGTCAGCAAGGTCTCGATGGCCGAGGACGCCATCGGGTCAAAGAAGCATTCCACGGTGCCAAACGACAGCTTGCACGCGTGGTGAATGTGGTAGTCCGAAACCGGCTCGCCTTCGACAAAAGTCAGGTTCGTGGACTCCAGATCGTGCAGCCGGTAGTGCCCATCCTCCGCAATCAGCTCGGCGTGATGCCCGGAGACCGAGCGATCCATGATCTGCACCATGTTATCCGGTCGGCGACCGATTGTAATCCGCTCCCCGGACAGGTTCTGCGTCATTTCCAACTGATTCGGGAGCTTGATTCGGAGCGTGGGCATGGGTGGAAAAGACAGTTCGGGATTTCTGCCGATGAGATTAGCAAATGCGATGCCGCCCCCTGCGCAACCGCTTGCGCCTCCGTAGGATTTGCCGGACACTCCGCGCCTTTCTCATGTTTGCAGAAATCCAGCGTCGCCGCACTTTCGCCATCATCTCCCACCCGGATGCCGGCAAGACCACGCTGACCGAGAAACTCCTCCTCTACGGCGGCGCCGTGCAGCTCGCCGGCAGCGTTACTTCGCGAAAAAACGCCCGCCAGGCCACCTCCGACTGGATGGAACTCGAACGCCAGCGCGGCATTTCCGTCTCCTCCACCGTCCTCCAGTTCGACTACGCCGGCTACCGCATCAATCTTCTCGACACCCCCGGCCACAAGGACTTCTCCGAAGACACCTACCGCGTCCTCACCGCCGTCGATGCCGTGGTCATGGTCATCGACGCCGCCAAAGGCATCGAACCCCAGACCCGCAAGCTCTTCGAGGTCTGCCGCCGCCGGGGCGTCCCCATCTTCACCTTCATGAACAAGTGCGACCGCCCGACCCGCGAGCCGCTCGCCCTGCTCGACGAACTCGAAAGCGTCCTCGGCATCGGCGCCTTTCCCCTGAACTGGCCCCTCGGCAGCGGCCCCACCTTCCGCGGCGTCTATGAGCGGCAGAAACGCCAGGTCCACCTTTTCGAGCGCACGCCCCAGGGTGCCTACCGCGCCCCCGTCTCCGTCAGCTCGCTGGAAGACCCCGTCGTCCGTGAAAAGCTCGACGCCGACGACTACGCCCGCGCCCTTGAAGAGCTCGAAATGCTCGACGGCGCTGGCGTCGATTACGACGAAGTCAAAGTTCATGCCGGCACCCAGACTCCCGTCTTCTTCGGCAGCGCCTCGAACAACTTCGGCGTCCAGCTTCTCCTCGATTCCTTCCTCGCCCGAAGCCTCCCGCCGCAGCCCCGGCGCAATGCCGCCACCGATCCGGCGACCACCGTCCCCCTCGACGCCCCATTCAGCGGCTTCGTCTTCAAAATCCAGGCCAACATGGACCCGCGCCACCGCGATCGCATCGGCTTCCTCCGCATTTGCTCCGGAAAATTCGAGCGCGACATGTTCGTCATCCACCAGCGCACCGGCAAACGCGTCCGTCTCTCCAGCGCGCACAAGCTTTTCGCCCAGGAACGCGAGACCGTGGACGAAGCCTACGCCGGCGACGTCATCGGCCTCGTCGGGCACAGCGAGTTCGGCATCGGCGACACCCTCACCGAAGACCCTAGCATCCGTTACGACGAGATTCCCCGCTTCCCGCCCGAGTGCTTCGCCTTTCTGCAAAACCCGAACCCCGGCAAATTCAAACAATTCCGCCAAGGCGTGGAGCAACTCCTCCAGGAAGGCGTCGTCCAGGTCTTTGAGTTGCGGGATTCCGTGCAAAAAGTCCCGCTTCTCGCCGCCGTCGGCCCGCTGCAATTCGAAGTCGTGCAATATCGCCTCGAAGCCGAATACGGCGCGCCCAGCACCCTCGAAACCGCCAGTTGGGAATGCTTCCGCTGGCTCCCCCCCGGCACCGATTTGAAGCCGCTTAAAATCCCCACCGGCTGCCGCCTCGCCCACGACAGCGCCGGCCTGCCCGGCGTCCTCTTTCCCAGCTCGTGGACCCAGCGTTACTTCACCGAGCAAAACGCCGGCCTCCCCCTCCTCGAGCTCCCCGCCGCGTAAGGCATGGATGCCACCCCCAGCGCCGGGGACCTCTGCCGCGCCTGCGGGCTGTGCTGCAATGGCGTCCTCTTTCACACCGTCCGCCTCCAGCCCGCGGACTCGGCGAAAGCGCTCGCCGCCCTCGGGCTGAAGCTCAAGCGGAAGAAAGGCGCGCACTACATCCTCCAGCCTTGCCCCGCGTGGTGCGGGGGCCAGTGCGGCATCTACGCGGCGCGGCCCGAGCGGTGCCGGCGCTTCGAGTGCCAGCAGCTCCAGCGCATCGCCACCGGCGCGATCGCCCCCGAGCAGGCGCTGGCCCGCATCCGTGAGGTGCAAAGCCGGGTCGCTGACCTCGAAAGGCTGCTCGCCCAGTGTGGCCGCACCGATCCCCAGCGCCCGCTCTCCCGGCGCTACGAGAAAATCTTCGCTGAACCTCTCGATCCCTCCTCGCCGCCCGCGGCTCTCGCCCTACGCGCCGCGCTCACCCAAGCGATGCAAGCGCTCGAATCCATCTTGGACGCTGATTTCCGTATGGTCCCCAAAATGGCTGCGGACGACGCACTCCCGGTCTAAACGCCGCGCCCGACGGCTTCAGCGACCTTTCTCAGCCGCACGACGAGGTCCGCAAATTCGTGCGGGAGCAGCGCTTGTTCGCCGTCGCTCTTGGCGTGCTCGGGGCTGTCGTGGACTTCGCACATGATGGCGTCGGCCCCGCAGGCCACCGCGGCGAGGGCCATGCTGGTGACGTGCTCGCGCAGGCCGATGCCGTGGGTGGGATCGACGACGATGGGGAGGTGCGTCTCGGCCTGGAGGACGGGGACGGCATTGAGGTCGAGGGTGTTGCGCGTGTAGGTCTCGAAGGTGCGGATGCCGCGCTCGCAGAGCAGGACGTTGAGGTTGCCTTCGCTGAGGATGTACTCGGCGGACATGAGGAGGTCTTTTATCGTGGCGCTCATCCCGCGCTTGAGCATGACGGGGAGGCGGGAACGGCCGACTTCCTTGAGAAGGGCGAAGTTCTGCATGTTGCGCGCGCCGACCTGGAGGCAGTCGGCGTATTTCTCGATGATATCGAGGTCGCGCGTGTCCATGACTTCGGTGATGACCGGGAGACCCGTCTCGGCGCGGGCCGCCGCGAGGAGTTTCAGGCCTTCCACGCCAAGTCCCTGGAAGCTGTACGGCGAGGTGCGCGGCTTAAACGCGCCGCCGCGGAGAATGCGCGCGCCGGCTTTGCTGATCTCGCGCCCGATGCCGATGAGTTGCTCGCGGCTCTCCACGGAACACGGGCCGGACATGATGACGACGTCGTTGCCGCCGACGGGAACGTCGCCGATTTTGACGACGCCGGTCTGGCCGCGGAATTCGCGGGCGACGAGTTTGTAGGGCTTGAGCACCGGGGTGACGCTTTCGACACCGGGAATGGCGGCGAGGGGCATCTCGCGGATGGCGTCCTCGGGCCCGATAACGCCGATGACGGTGCGGAGTGCGCCGCGCGAGACTTCAGCGCGCAGGCCCGCCTCTTTGATGCGGTCGAGCAGATGCTGGAGCTGCTCCTCAGTGGCGTCGGATTTGGTAACAATGATCATCAGAAAAGGGCGCTGAGCGTAGCGGGTGGACTTATTTCGGCAACGGCATTTTACCGACCGCGCCAGGTTGACAGCATTTGGCGAATCTGTTTCCGTGCGCGCCGTGAAACTGCTCTTCCCCCTCGTTGCCACGTCCCTTTTGCTCGCTGCCTGCACGACTTCATCCACCTCAAGACCGCTGTGGGCCTCGAGGTACTCGGCCGATTACTCGAACGACGGCACTGTCCATCGCGAAGTGTGGGCACCGCGCCAGCCGTTCGGGCGTTCTGATATCAATGTCACGCGCCGGGACCTCTACTCCCCCACACCCGGGGCCGGTCCTTACACCGCTTCGCTCTACAACGGCGCTTGGAAGCGCAACGGCCAGACCGCAGATCAAGAGGCGGCTGCGCGCCAGGAACAACAGCGCATCGACGAGATGCAGACCAAGCCGGTGGCCACGCCGGAATCGTAAACCCTCGATCGGCGGAGCCGCCGAGGAGGGTAGCGTTTGCTTAGGGCAACTGGGGTTTAAACGCCGAGCAGGGTCCGCTGCCAGGGCATCATCCGGGGGAAGATGTCCGGATTTCCCGCGGCAAGATTTTCCAGGATGGTCTTCGGCGCGATGAGCGAGGGGTCGAGCTGGAGATCGGCGGCGAGCTTGTCGCGACGCGTCTTGAGATCCTTGAGCTTGCGGTCGAAATCCGGGGTCGAGCGCGGGCGCGGTTTCCGTTCGCGGAAGGGCCATTCGCTTTCGGGAAGGGCGAGGCCTTGGGCAGCGGCGTCGTAGAAGCGACGCTTCCGCGGCCCGTGCAGGTGATGGAAGCTTACTTCCTTGCCGGCATCGAAGTCCGCGGCGGCCCGCAGGAGTTGCTCGTTGTGGAGGATGTGAAAAGCCGGTTTGTCCACCGCGGCAGCTTCCTGGTCGCGCCAATGCCAGAGGGCGCGCAGCACGGCCCCGGGGCGGCCGCGCAGTTCGTGGCTGCCGGAGATGCGCCACACTTCGTCGGGGTCGCGTTCTTTCGTGATGGCCGACGCGGCGATGGCCTTCTCGCAGGACTGCCGAAACCACTCAACGCGGTCGAGGCGAATGAGGTCGGCTTCGAGGTTCGAGGCGATCTCAGCGAGGTAATGGGTGTCCTTCACGGCGTAGTCGCTCATCTGCGCGGGCAAGGGGCGAAGCGCCCAGTTGGCCTTTTGCGAGGCTTTGGCAATGGTCTCGCCGAAGTATTTCAGGATGAGCGCAGCCAGGCTGAACTGTTCGACGCCAGTGAGGCGCGCCGCGAGCATCGTGTCGAAAACGGATGTCGGCCCGTTGAAGCCCACGCGGCGAAGCAGCCGCAGATCGTAATCCGCGCCGTGGATGATGAGTTCTTTGCCTTCGAAGGCGGCAAAAAGTGGCGCAAGATCCATGGCAGCGAGCGGATCGATGAGCAGATCCTGTCCGGGGACGCTGATCTGGATGAGGCAAAGCTTTTCAAAATAGCAGTGCAGCGAGTCGGCCTCCGTGTCGATCGGGATGCGCGACAGGGGGGCGAGGAGTGGAAGGAGGCCAGCGAGAGCGTTGGGTGTATCAATGAGTGGCTGCATGGCTTAACCGCGGAGACCGGTGAGAAGGAGTTCGGCGTTGTTTTTGGTGGCGCGCAAGGCGTGGACGAGGACTTCGGTGGCCTCGAGCGTGGGGAGGACGGCGAGCTGGCGGCGGAGGACGCTGATGCGGTCAAACTCCTGCGGATGGTAAAGCAGCTCGTCACGACGGGTGGCGGACTGGAGGAAATTGATTGCAGGAAAGACGCGCTTGTCGCTGAGGCCACGGTCGAGGCGGATTTCCATATTTCCGGTGCCTTTGTACTCCTCGAAAATGAGGTCGTCCATGCGGCTGTTTGTCTCAATGAGCGCGGTGGCGAGGACGGTGAGGCTGCCGCCTTCCTCGGTGTTGCGCGCGCTGCTGAAAAACTTCTTCGGCTTCACCAGTGCCTTGGAATCAACGCCGCCGGACATGGTGCGGCTGCGTCCGCCGCCGCCCTGAAGGTTATTGTAGCCGCGGGAGAGGCGAGTGATGGAATCGAGCAGGATGACGACGTGCCGCCGCAGCTCGACGAGCCGTTTCGCCCGCTCGCTGACCAGCTCCGCGATGGCCGTGTGGCGCTGGGGGCTCTCGTCGAAGGTGGAGGAATAAATCTCGCAGTTCACGCTGCGACGGAAGTCGGTGACTTCCTCGGGCCGCTCATCGACCAGGAGCAGGATGACGTGGGTCTCGGGTGAATTGACGATGATCGACTGGGCGATGTCCTTGAGCAGAATAGTCTTGCCGGTGCGGGGCGGCGCCACGATGAGCCCGCGTTGGCCGCGCCCGAGCGGAGCGATGAGGTCGATGGCCCGACCGGTGATGGAGGTGCTCTTCTGGTTTTCGAGGATGATCCGCTCGGTCGGATGAAGCGCGGTGAGTTGGTCGAATTCCTTCGTTGGAACCCAGGATTCCGCCGGGATGTCCTCAATTTTCAGGACTCGCTCCAGCGTCATGTATTTCTCGCGATCGCGAGGCGGTCGAATGCGGGCCGTGAGACGGTTGCCGTTGCGCAGCCCGAACTGGCGCTCGGCGGCGGTCGGGACGTAAACGTCCTGCGGCAGGGAGCGGAAGTTGTAGCACGGCCAGCGCAGGAACCCGCTGCCTTGCGGAGAAAGCTCAAGGACGCCGTCGGCGAACAGTTCGACGCCGCGCTGCGCGTAGGCTTTAAGGAGGTCAAAGACGATGTGATGTCGGGTGCGGTCGGGATTGGGCCGCAGGTGCATGGCTTCGGCTCGGGCCAGGAGCGCGGCAAGCGGCTCCGCATGGAGTTCGGCGATCCAGAGTTGGGCGGGCAGGGCCGGGTCTGCGATAGGCGCCGCAGATTCAGCGGTTTCCGCGGAGCCAGTCGGCGAGGAGTCCGGCCTGTCGTTCGAGGCAGGAAGGGGTGGAGTCGTTCCAGATGACATGATGAGCTAGTTTGGTTTTCGTCCCGAGGTCGAGTTGAGCGCGCAGGATTTTTTCGGCGAGTTCCGAGCTCAGGCCGCGCTTTTCCCGCAGCCGCCGCTGCTGCGTATCCGCGGAGCAGGCGACGACGATAATGCGGTCGAACCGAGCTTCGGCCTGCGTTTCAAAAAGCAGCGGAAGATCGACGAGCAGCCAACTGCCGGCGCGGTTGGCTTCATCGGCCCGTGCACTCCACCGGGCGCGGATAACCGGGTGGAGAATGGCTTCGAGCAGGCGACGTCGGGCGTCGTCTTCGAAAACCAGTTCACGGAGCCGCTGGCGATCGGGCTTTCCCGACGGGTCGCAGGCCGCAGGGCCGAATGTCTGATATATCGCCTGTTGAACATCGGGGTCATTCGCCAGCAAATCATGCGCACATCCGTCGGCATCGAATAGCTCGGCCGGAAAACAGCGCAAGAAACAGCGGGTGAACGACGATTTGCCGGTGGCAATTCCTCCGGTGACGCCGAGTACGGGCACAGGCCCCGTTATTTCGGCATGAACGGCAGGTCGGAAATCCCAAGATCTGGTGGAGCCAGGACTTCGATGACTTCTTCCTTCTCATCATCCAGCCGCACGGGTTCACCGGCGGGATTCATTAGGCGGGCGCTGACGAAGATGACGAGGTTGCGCTTAAGATGCTGATCGACGCTTGAGCGGAAGAGGCGTCCGATGATCGGGATGTCCCCGAGGAGCGGAACTTTGTCTTCCACCTTCTGCACGTCCTCACGCATCAAGCCGCCAAGGACGACGGTGTTGCCGTCGAAAATGCTCACGCTGGTCGTGACCTTGCGGGTGCTGAAGATCGGCTGGTTGATGACGTTCGGCGTGATGACATTCACGACCTGTTGGCCGAGGATGTTCGTCGAGGTCGTCTGGATCGGGCTGCCGTAGTTAATGAAGCCCTCAAATTCGACCACCTGTGGCACGAGGTTGAGATCAATGGTATAGCCGTCGGGTCCGACGACGGGTTCAACTTCCAAGGTTACGCCGGTGTTGCGGACATCGAAAGCGGTTGGGGTTGTCGGAGTAACGGGGAACGAACCGCTATTTGAGGACAGTCCACCGCCGACGCCCCCGATAGTGTCGATGATGGTGCTGCCGACGCTCTGCGGGATTTGAGGTGGATCGAACTCGGTCGGGAATTTGAACTCCCGGATGACCTCAATGACGGCGCGTTGGCCGCTCTTGGTCGTGACGCGCGGTGCGGAGAGGAGATCGACGCCCTTTTTCTGATTGAGAGCGCGAATGACGAGCTGGAACTGCGGATCGGTAAAGACGCCGGAGACCGCGCCGATAGCAGGCGCCAGCAGACTGTTGCCAGTTGTTCCGAAGAGCAGGGCATCAATCGCGTTGGCGCTGATTGCAGTGGTGCCGCTGCGATTACCGCCGGTCAGCGGAAACTGGCCGACTGGAGTATTGCCGGGTGCGACGAAAGGATAGTCGAGAGGATTGACGCCAGGTGAAGTGCCTGACGTGCCGCCGCCGAAGAACACGTTCTTGTTGGCCGGGGCATTGAACTGCCCGAGCAGCCAGTCAAAGCTCAACTCCTTGATATTGTTTTGCGAGATTTCGACGAACTTTGCTTCGATCTCCACCTGAGTGGGCCCGCCACCGGTGCTGGAATTGATGATCGTGTCGATGAGATCGAGCTGGTCCTGAGTGTTGCGAACAATCAGACGGCTGGTGCTGACGATGTAAATCGCTGATGCAGGCCCGGCGAATTCGACGCCTTGGGAGATGAGCCAGTTTTTGGCCGATTCTCGGTCGGCGATGCCGGATCCACCACGGGTCGCATCGGGACCTCCACCGGCGGCTCCGAAAGCGGGCGCGCCCAAAGCGGCTGCGCCAGCGGCTCCACCAGCCGCGGCACGCGGGATCAAATCCGGACGAACCTTCCATTCTTTGGTGATCAACACATCGGTATTCGTACTCGCCGGTACGACATAGACAGCGAAGGGCTCAACCTTGAACTTGAGATTGGCTAGACCGGTTACATAACGCAGGGCCTCAATCAGAGGAATACTGTTCAGGGAAACTGTGATGCGGGTGTCGCCGGAAGCGGCTGGGGCGGCAAAAGCTGGGGCAGCCGTGGGAGCAGGAGCCGGAGCATCTAGGCCAGGAATCGCGGAGACGGCGGGAGCAGCCACGGCGGCGTCAGGCACTGAGACACCCGCTCCAGCGCCATCCAGTTTCAAAACGATGTTGACGCCGGTTTTCGGCTCATCCGGGTCCAGTTCTATGCTTTTGCGTTTTAGGTAGTCCACCGCCTCGCGGATGGTGGCTTCCTTGAACTCGAGCTTCGGAATGATCGTCCGCTCCAATTTGCGCTGGATTTTGGCGATGTTGCCGCCCTCTTTCTGTGGCTGCTCAACGACGGTGGCGTTCGGATCGAGGTTGAATTTCCGGACTGGATTGGCCCACGCGGCGTCCACCCGCTGCACTGCCCGTGCCCGGGTTTCGTTGTAAGCAGTGATGTCGTAATCACTCTTGGCGCGGTCGATTTTTTCCTGAAAGTTGCGGGCCGCCTTGTTGTAGGGGTCGATGTTCAGGATCTGTTCACAGCGCTTGAACGCGAGATTGAAGCGTCCGCTATCGTAAAGGCCCTGAGCCTCGATAAAGAGCTGCTTCACCTTCTCCACATTCGCGCGGAACTGTGGCCCGATGGTCTTGTTGTAGTAGCCGGGTTCTTCGAGATTCGCGAGGATCTTGACGGCCTGTTTGTAGCGCGGGTTATAGCGGTCATCGAGGACGATGCGTAGCGTGTTCTCAGCATCGACATACCGGCCTTCAGCGATGCGCTGCTCGGCGAGCAAACAACTGGCTTTGCAAAAACTGTCGAGCGCGCGGTTGTAGGCCGTCTGCGTGCGCGCCGCGTTGGGGATAAAGTCGCAGGCCTGCTTGTAGTAAGCCGTGGCTTTCTCGTAATCCCGCACCTTCATGGCGCGATCGCCGTTTTCAATCATCTGCTGACCACGCACTTCATAGTTCTGGCGGCGGATCTCCTCATTTTCCGCCGTGCGTTGCACATCCGCCGCAAAGCTCAGCGTCGGGGTGAGGATCATGGAAACGACCAGCAGCGACGAAATCGTGGTGGCGAGTGGGGGTTTGGTCATGGGTGCAGGTGTGTAGGTTGGGAGTGTTTAGGTAAAAAGGATGCGTCCCGCTTGCTTGAACGCAGCTTGGAAATCCTTGGGGGGACGACGGCGTTGTTAGTTTTTTTTCGGCGGTTTAGGCACGATTTCGATCTGTTTGCCGTCGGGCCCCTGTATTAGGCCGCTGCCTTCTTTGCTGTCAATGAGTTTGTATTTCTCTGTAACCGCGGGCTTGAGGACGAAGTCCTGAAGTTTTTTAACTGTGAATTCGATAGGCGGGCTAGGCCATTCGTAGAGAAAACGCATGAAGTAGTCGGGAGAATCTGTCACGCGGTTGAGAATAAGGATTACGGGCTGTTGGGTTTCCGTGTTTATGAGCGTGAGTTCAGAGACGTCCTCATCCTCTCCAGTGTTGGGGTTTTTTTGGGTCTTATAGTCAAACTTCTCGATCTTGAACTTCGTGTTTTTTACAAATTCACCAATCTTAAGAAATTCGCTCGGCTGCCGGAGATCGATGGTATTGATTCCAAACTCAAATTTCTCAGGCTTATCCTTTTTGGGATCGCCGTCATAACTGTTGAAAAGCAAACGGAAGGGAACTCGAATGAACTGTTTAACAAAGAGCTTCGTGTGGTAAGGCGGATGCGAGTCCTTGTTATTTGGGTCAGTGCCGCCGCGCCATTCGTCTTCGTTCAAAAAGCCATCTTTATCGGGATCCTGATCCCGGACATTGGGTTCGAGAAGAGGAAGGCGAGCATTAATGAACCAGAGGTTTGGAATCGGTTTGCCAGTCAGGCTGTCCACGTAAAACGACTCGCCGCTCGGTTTTTTGGGTGTGCCAGTATCCTTGCTGATCACGTAAAGGTCAGAAACAAAGGGTGACCCGCGCTTTTTCTCCGTGCCTTGAACTTGAGATTCCGCCTCGGCCCACTGCGGCGGGTTTTGCAGCGTCTTGTTTGCTTCATCGATGAGTTCGAGGGAGACCGGCGGGACTTTATCACGCGTGACCATCGTCGCCGTAGCCGCCGTAAAACCTTCTCCAAACCCTTTTGCTTTCAAAACGAGCATGATGGAGAGCGCCAACAAAATGAGCGCCACGAGAGCGAGGGCAAACTGGTCGTAGTGTTTCTTAATCCAGTCCATAAGGCTATTTCGCGGGGGTGGCGGTGGCCGGAGCGGCGAAGTTCACGATGTCGATCTGGAGAACGGCTTCAAGCTGCTCTTCGCCGACAATATAACTGGAAACTGCCTTCGGAGGTTCGCCTGGAGTGGTGCCGGCCGCCCCAACCGGTGCCGCGACTGGCGCAGGGTCACTACCAATAACAGGGGCGACCGCGCGTGGCGGACCTTTTTCATTCTGATTCTTCAAACGAATGCTGCGTAGGCTGTAAAACTGCGGTGCCTTCGGGCCAACCAGAGCATTTAAAAAAGCGGCCAGCGAACCTTGGCGGCTTTGCAAAGTGAGTTCCAGCCCGTGAGTGGTCAAAAGAGGTTTTTCGCTATTTTTCCCGCTGCCAGCTGTGGGAGCAGGTTTGCCGGACTCTTCCGGCAAGGGATCGCGTTTAATACTTTTCACCTCGGTGACCCGCGCTTCGGTCAGTTGGTTAACAATCCATTCAATAGCTTTGAGTTGGCGTCCGAGTGGGCCGGCAGCGGCAGGATCAGGCGGGCGGGTCTCATAAACATCGAACCCAAGGAAGAACTTGTCTGGCAGCTTGGAGGCTCCAACAGCCTTCTCCACCACGGTATTTTTCGTCGCCTTGAGCTTGTCCTGAAACCCCTCCGGCGTCATCGGCTCGAGTGGAAAGCTTTTCGTCGTGAGCGTGGCCTGAAAGGCTTCGATGGCCTCAACTGCGTCCTTCTTTTGGGCGACCAGCGCATCAAGGTTTTTCTGGTTCGGCGAAAGTGGCAGATTCTGTAGCCGCGCGAGTTCGCTCGAGGTCTGGGCGTAACTGCTGGCGGCTTCCTCCGCAGTGCCCATGGCCGAGAAAAGCAGAAAGCCGAGTGCCCCTACACCGACGATCATCACGGCGAAAAACCCGGCAAGGAATTGGTTCTGTTTGATCCAGTTCATTTAAGGCTGGTGGGGGCGGCCAGGGTGGAAGGCGGAGTTTTCAAGACGAGAGGAATGGCGAATTCAAACGCCCATTCGGTTTCGTTCGCGGACGAGCGAATATAGCCCTTGGTGGGATCAATGACCGTTTCGTAGAGGGTCGATTCCTTGAGCTTGGCGACAAAGTCATCGACGACCGTGGCCTCGCGGTCATTGAAAAGCCAAAGTCCTTTAATAAGCAGCGTCGGAGTTGCCGCAGGAGTCGCGCCCTTACCTTTGCCTCCAGGGCCAAGTGCGTTTACCTCCGTAGCATTCGTTTTATCCGGTGCTTGGACTTCGAAAGAGGTGATCCAGACCAAATCCTTGGGCAGCCGGACATTGATGTCCTCAATGATCTTCACCCAATAGCCGCGATCTTCGACAGCGGCGATGAGCGGCGCGACGGTTTCCTGCTGCGCCTTGATGTCGGCCCGCGCTTTGTTCATGCGGGTCTCGAAACTCTTGAGCGACTCCACTTGCGGGGTAAGAGCCTCGGTAACCTGAGTCGTCACCGCGGCTGCGTGGCTGAAATAGAGCCACCAACCGGTCAAAGCGAGAAGGGTGCAAACGCCGGCGAGCAGGATGAAGGGACGGCGTTCGGCAAGTTGGTGGCGTTTTTCCACGCTAACCGGGCGGAGGTTGAGCTCCATCGGACAGTTGCTGGTGCCGCGCAGCGCGAGCCCGACCAGTTCGCCCATGCGGTGCGCGTTTCTGCCTATCTCATCAAGGTCCAGCCCGTTGCCGACAGCGACATTGCGCAGCGGGTTAAAGAACTCGACTGGGAGCTGGAATTTTTCCTGAAAGAACTCCCGCATGTAGGGCAACGTGACACTCCCACCTGCGAGGTAAATCCGCTGCGGTGGGGCGCCACTCTGTTGGGAACGGTAAAAGCCAATCGACCGCGCGATTTCCGCATGCAGGCGGGTCATCGAGTTGCGGATCATCTTGGAAACCCGCGCAGTATCGGGGTCTTCGGGCTCGGCATAGGCACCACCCAGACTGACAAAACCGTCGCGCTTTTTCCGCTCCTCCGCCGCGCCAAAGGGTTCGTTGAAATCCCGCGCGATGGCTTGCGTGATACCGCTGCCGCCGTTCGGGATCGACCGGCTGAAGACTTTGTGCGGCTCGATTAAAATGAGATTCGTGGTCCGCGCGCCGATGTCGATGATCAGAGAGCAACCGTCCACGTCGCTATAGTTATAGCGATAAGCGTTATAGAGCGCCATCGGAGCAACATCGACGAGGCTCGTTTTAAGGTTGGCCTCTTCGACGGTGCTGTTGATGTCATCGAGCAGATCCGACTTGATCGCCACGATGACGACTTCGACCTGCGCCGGGTCGCCGCTATCCACGAGTTGATAGGCCCAGACAACTTCGTCGATTGGGTAGGGCACATTTTGCTGCGCCTCGAAGGTGACAATCTGATCCACTTGCTCCTCGCCAACGGAGGGCAGCTTAACGAAGCGAGTAAAGACGGATTGCGCCGAAACCGCGTAGTTGATCTTACTTTTTTTAAGACCAGCGCCTTGCACCATTTCGTCGAGGACGAGCTTCGTCTGGGCCAGGCGGGTAGAATCGGCCGACGGATCCGCGAGCAATTCGCGCGTCTGGTGGGACGAAAGAACCAGTCCCCCGGTTGGTCCAAGTTTGAATTCAGCGAGCCCGACGGTCTGGTTGCCCAGATTGAGACTCAGGATGCGGGTAGGTGCGGCCATGAAAGCTCCGGCGTAGGCGCTTACTTCGGCTTGATCGCCTCGTAACGGTCAAAGAAGAGCGGCGCGAACGGAGTTTCCATCTTGTTGAGAATCAGGCCGTTAATGTGTGGAGCGTTCGGGATGGCTACGTTCTTCATGGCAGCCTGGTCAAGCACCTGACCCTGCTTGGATACGACAACCCAAACATTCTGGATACTGCCCGCGCTGACCGCCTTGCCGCCGGTGAGTTTTTCCAGAGCTCGGGGGGAGATATACATAACTGAGAAATGTTCGCGGCCTTTCGGGATGTTGACGTGGGTAACTGAACCGTCCAACAGCCTGTTCTCGAACTGCACTGTGTAGGCAAACGTGAGCTCGTCGATCTCCTCGGCCTTGGTTTCAAACTCCACTTCGATTTCCAGCCAATCGCCGACTTTCGAACGCTTTTCCGGCCCAATTTTGAGGGTATAATCCGGCGTCTTTACAATCGCCGGGGAAACTTTACCGAGTTTGACCGCTCCCGGACCAACGGGCACTTGGGCGGTCGCGTGAAAGGCGCACGCGAGAGCGGCGCAGACGGAGAGAGTGAGAATTTTCATGGGAGGGTTTTCTTAGCTGCTTTT
The DNA here is from genome assembly GCA_031390545.1 of Chthoniobacter sp. Lineage (GTDB taxonomy): Bacteria > Verrucomicrobiota > Verrucomicrobiia > Chthoniobacterales > Chthoniobacteraceae > Chthoniobacter. Next base: position 388,410 of record JANMTP010000021.1, read on the forward strand.
TCTATTCGGCAGGGGAGGCGGTTCTTGTTGGAGATTTGTCAGGGGGTTGGGAAGAAAAAAAACGCGGGGGCTGCGAATCCCTTATTTTATGCGGGTTCGGAAGTAATCAATCGTTTTCCTGATTCCTTCGTCGAAGTCCACGCGTGGCTCCCAGCCCAGCACACTTTTCGCCCGCGTGATGTCCGGTTGGCGCACCTTCGGATCGTCCACGGGCAGCGGGCGATATTCGATCGATGCCGTGGTCCCGGTGATGCGGATAATCTCCTCGGCAAATTGTTTGATCGTCATCTCGCGCGGGTTGCCGATGTTCACCGGTTCGTGAAAATCCGACTGCGAAAGTCGGAAGATACCGTCGATCAAATCCGAGCAGTAACAGAACGACCGCGTCTGCGAGCCGTCGCCGAAGATCGTCAGCGGCGTGCTTTCCAGCGCCTGCCCGATGAAAGCCGGCACCACGCGCCCGTCGCGCAGCCGCATCCTCGGACCGTAGGTATTAAAGATCCGGACGATGTGCGTGTTCATCTTGTGAAACCGATGGTAGCCCATGGTCATCGCCTCGGCGAAGCGCTTGGCCTCATCGTAAACGCCGCGCGGCCCGATGGGATTCACATTGCCCCAGTAGTCTTCGCGTTGCGGATGCACGAGCGGGTCGCCGTAGCATTCGCTGGTGCTCGCGAGCAAAAACGCGGCGCCTTTGTCCTTGGCCAAACCCAGAGCGTTGTGCGTACCGAGCGATCCGACTTTGAGCGTCGGAATCGGATGTTCCAAGTAGTCGATCGGCGAGGCTGGCGAGGCGAAGTGGAAGATATAGTCCACGTCATCCGGCAGGAAGATGAAGTTGGAAACGTCGTGCTTGATGAAGCGGTAGTTTTCGTTACCCGCGAGGTGCTCGATGTTTGCGGTGGAGCCAGTCAGAAAGTTGTCGATCGCGATGACGCGATGACCTTCCGCGAGCAAGCGGTCAGTCAAATGCGAGCCGAGGAAACCGGCTCCGCCGGTGACGACGGAGATGGGCGAAGAAGTCGTGCGCTTAAACATGGGCGCGCAAAGTGAACGCCCGCACGCCGCTTGTCGATGCCTCCGCTAAGCAAAATCGCACCGCGCCTCGACGTAGGCCGCCGATCCGTCGCGCAACCAGCCATCGAGTTGCGCCTGTTCCTTGAGTTGCTGACCGCGCAACCGCGGCACGACGAGGAACTGGCTGGCGATTTCCGGCAGCGCCGTGAGATCGCTCCACAACTTCTCAAACTGCGCGACCGGAAAAATGTCTTCCTGTCCGTGCCCCCAGCGTTTTTTCACGTCCTTGAGGGTGATGTAAGTTGGCACTTTCGCCGCCAGCGCACGAATCGCGGCGGTCACGCGCGGCTCGTCATCGAGTTGGCTGCGCGTCAGCCCAAACGCGGCGAGCAGCCCGTCGATGTCAATCCACGTCGTCATCGTGTTGTAATAGGTCAGCCCAAACTCCAGTTCTTCCCGCGGCACGGCCAGGCCCTCGACCAGACGGACTCGACCATCCACCCGCGCCAGCCCGCCGCCGCGATCTTCGAGTCGTCGGGTAATAACTTCGAAGCTAAGTGTCGCCTGACTTTCCAAATGTTGTCCGAGCAAGGCTGGATCGAGATTTGCGCCGACGGTGTCGATATTGTGGAGCAGGAGCGTCTTGAGCTGCGGGCGCTCGCGCAGAAGAGCGGCGAGAGTGCCGTTGCGGAGCAGATTTGGGATTTCGTAGAAATGTCCGACCGGGTGCAGGCATTGCAGCGGGAGATTGTCGCGATAGTCCGTCGCTTCGCCGGTACTCTCCGCCCAACGCAACAGCGCGGTGCGCAGCGACTCGCGGACTTTTTGCTGCTGCTCGTCGAGCATCTGCTGCGGCATCTCTTCCCAAGCGAAGCGCAGATCGCGCGCCGTCGGCACCAGCCGCAGCCCCACGCTCTTCCCGCGGGAAAGCCGCAGCGGCCCCTCGTAGCCATAATTTTCGCGCGCCGCAAGGATCGCCGAGATCGGGCCATGGGTGAGGTAGCTCGTCGTGAAAATGTGCGGCACCGCCGTTCCTACAAGCCGCGAAATTTGCCGCGATTTCGCGAGGTGGGTTTCCAGAAAAGTCCGATGTTTTCCGCCCAGTTTGCAGAAAGGATGCAGCGACTTCACCACCCCGGCGCCTTGCGTCCAGCGGCTCGCCGCGCCCGCTGCCAAGGTCACGACCGCCGCTTCCCCTCGGCGCAAAGCTTCCAACCCGCGCTCCGCATTCCGCGTGACCCGGCTATCGACGACATCCCTCGCGTGCACGTCTTCGATCAAGGTATTCGCAGGCAGCCGATTCTGCGCGAGTCCGATGCGGCCCGTTTTCATGTCGGCGCGGATTTGGGCGTGAGCCTCGGGGTCGAAGCCGTTCTCCGCGAGCAACTCTTCGAGCGATAACGCGCCCGCCTGATCCTCGCGACCACGCGGGAGGAGCGCATCGAAAAGCTCCTGCACGACGCCGCGGAGCTCGGGCTGAGTGCGGCAGGCGGCAGCAAACTTATCCAGCTCGGCGCGATCCGCAGCAGCGAGCGATTTCAAATCCCGGCGAAGCAGTGCGGGCGCGCGGAGCAAGTAGTAGCCCTTGGGCATCAGCGCCGTCTGGCCGGGCAGCAGATCGGCAAAAGTGCCGTTTTCATTGATGCGGAAATCATAAACCACCGGCTCCATCGCGAAAGGCAGCGAGGCAGAAAGCTCCTTCTTCACCGCGCGCATGATCTCGCCGAGCCGCTGCTGCGCCGCAGCCTTCCGCGCGGGCGTGAACATGAAGCCCATGCCGCCGCCGCTCATCCCACCGAGCATCCAAAAGCCGAGGAAATCCTCGCCAAATTCCGTGCGCACCTGCGCGATCAGCCGCTCGGTATAATACGTCGAGGCCCATGGAATGATGGTCTGGATCGGCCCATCAAAATTGCGGGTCGTCGCGTCGCCGACCTGCGCAATATCGCCTCCACGCAGCGCGTTGAGGATCTCATCGAGAAAGCCCAGCGCCTCCTGCCTCCCATGCCATTCAGCGGCCGAGCGCAGGAGATATTTCTCCGTCACCATTTCCAAAATCGGCCCGACGTTTTGGGCCATGCCGCCATGCACGACGACCAGCGAATCCTGCAACGCTTGGCGCGCCGAATCCGGAATTTCCTCGCGCGTGAAAACGTGATGTTGCGGCATCAAGCGCCCGCGGGAAATGCCGTATTCAGGATCGCCAGCCTGTGACGCCACGCCTTCGATGAGCTTGATCCCCGGCCACACTCCGCCCGAGTCCTGCCAACCGCCGCCACTGCCCCCGAGCCATTCGCCGAGCAAGGCCCGCGCGAGGACCAACCGCCGTTCGCTTTCGCACAGCGGCCCGGTGAGCGACTCCGCCTGGCCGGTCGCGCGCATCAGCACGCCGATGAGCGCGGCGAGCAGGTTCGTGGAAACGGCGAGGCGCGAGCCCTTTGGGATGTCGTTGACGCTTGAGACCAACTCCAGCCCGCGCCCTGGGCCCAGCATCAGCGCAAGCAAGTCCGCGAGCGATTGGCCCGAGCCCTCGATCCCCGGTGGCACCAGCCCGCTGGCGATGACCGCGGCTTTAAGCAAGCCGAGATAGTCCTTCGCAAAATCAAACACCTCACCGAGCGAAGAAATCTCCGCGCTCGCGCCGAGATCGACGGAGACAAGACGCAGCACCGGCTGGTCGATCACGCGCAGCCACGCGCTGACCGGCGGCTGCGGCTCGGCGTCGCGTCCGTGCACGCCGAGATCGACGGAGATGTTCAGCACTTTCGCGCCTTCCGGAAAATCCATGCCGAGAAAAAAGATGTCGCTCCACGCCGAGTGGGTGAGGTCCATCCGCACCGGTGTGCGCTCGCGCAGGATCGGGTAAAGCCCCTCCGCGTCTGCGCGCAACAATTCCGGGCGAAGCCGCAGCGGCTGGTCGTTCGGATGGCCCATCCGAAACATCCACTGGTTCCCACGAACCGTCCGGACGCTGCGCCGCACTTGATCGGCGAGCGTTTGGAAGGCGAGCCGGTGATACGCCGCCGCGAGCGCCGAACTGAGCGCGTCGCTGGGACCGTCAGTGTTTTGCTTGCGCGTGAACACTTCAATGGCCTCTTCGAAGCGCCGCTCGAGCAGATGCTCGTAGCCTGGGAAGGGGATGAGTCCGCTCGTTGTGAGCTCCGCCTTCGCAGGCAGATGAAAGCGGTGGATCGCGTAAAGAAAAAACAGCGCCCGCACCCGCTCGTAAAGATTAGCCGAAGTGCGCCGAAAGGCATCGAGCGCCGCACCCTCGGCGAGAAGTTCTCCGAGCGAAGCTGCCGCACAGACTTCATCCAGCGAGCGGTCGCGGACATCGGCGTCCGGCGAAGTAATTAGATCGAGCAGGCCGAGAGACATGGGCACTTATCTCGCCAGCTTCGTCGCCATCAGTTCCACGATGCCGCGGAGCACTTCGTCGCGATCCGTGCCGTCCAACGCGAGCGCGAGCTGCGCGGTGAGCAAACCGTATTTCACGCCGAAATCGTAGCGCCGTCCGTCGAGTTCCGCGGCGAGATAGCGCTCGTGGCTGGCAAGCTCGGCGAGGACCGTGCGGAAATTCACGCTTCGCTCCTGGCCCGCGTTTTTGGCAAAGGCCGTGGCGAGCAGCCGCTGCAAAGTGGGAGTGAGGACATGCATGCCGAAGAAGCACAAATAGTAGCCAGCGCGTAGACCCGGCACGTCAATCTTCTGCTCGGCTTCGGTCGGCGTCGGTTTTTCCAAGACGGTATCGACCTGATAGAGCCGCCGCGCGGCATCCGTGAGCGTGCCGCCGACTGCGCCGTAAAATGGGAGCTGACTTTCGTGCGTGGATTGCACTGCTGAAACCGCACACTTTTCCGCACTCGCCAACTCAACGAGCTGCCGGGCACATCCTTTGGCCGCATTGCTGAGGTAGAGGTGATCGCCGACCAGAAGAAGAAACGGATCCCCGCCGCAGAAGTTCGCCGCGCTGTGGATGGCGTGCGCATAACCGAGTGGCGAGTGCTGCTCGATGAAGACAAGTCGGCCGGCGTGGATGCCTGCGGCGGTGCGGTAGGCGGCCTCATCGCCGGGGCTGATGACTACGCCGATGGTTTCGATGCCTGCGCGGAGCACCTCTTCGACAATGATCGCCAGAGCCGTTTTGGTCACACCGTCGCGGTCAACGAGCGATTGCAGCGGCAAGGTGCGCTGGCCTTTGCCAGCAGCGGTAATGAGGGCTTTGCGGATTTCCATGCGAAACGGGAGAGTGAGAGAGATGCGGCCCGCGGGTCAAACCTCTCAGTCACCGTGCACCGAAACCGAAGAAGACGATGGGCACGGTTTTGAGCAGGATTTTGAAGTCGAGCCATAGCGACCACTGGTCGATGTAACGCAGGTCGAGCTTCACCCATTCATCGAAGCTTTTGATGTCGTTGCGCCCGCTGACTTGCCAGAGACAGGTGAGTCCTGGCTTCATGGAAAGTCGCCGGCGCTGGGCGACGCTTTCGAATTGTTCGACTTCGTAGATGGGCAGAGGGCGAGGGCCGACGAGGCTCATCTGGCCTTTGAGCACGTTGAGCAGTTGGGGAAATTCATCGATGCTCGTCTTCCGCAGGAACTTTCCGAAAGCCGTGACCCGCGGGTCTTTGTCGATTTTGAAAACCGGGCCCTGCATCTGGTTGTAAGCCACCAACTCTGCCTGGCGCATTTCCGCGTCAGTGTGCATCGAGCGAAATTTATACATCGTGAACGGCTTTCCGTTTTTACCCGCGCGTTTTTGTCGGAAGATGACAGGGCCGGGCGAGGTCAGCCTGATGCCGACAGCGACCAGGACGAATACCCACGAGAGCACCAATAATCCTAGCGCGGCACCGAGGCGGTCGGTCAGGTCTTTGACCATCAGCGCCCACGAGACATCCGGGGTTGTGCGAAAGACGAGCATCGGACGGGTGCCGAAGACGTCGAAGTCCGGCCGTGCGATCGCCGTGCGGATGAAATCGGCGACCACCCACGCTTCTACCCCTTCGATTTCGCAGGCCGCGATACCCTCTTCCAGCCGATGCAAATGACTGTGTCCGCCGGCGAAAATCACGCGGCTGACCGAATACTTGTGCAACGCCTCGACGAGGTCGGTGACGGGCCGGGTTTCGAGATCAAACTCGGCAACGATCTCCATCTCCATAATCTGCTCAGCCGTGAACGTCCGGCGCAGTTGGTGGATGTCCGCGGGTGTGCCGACAAGGATAAGGCTCTCGCGCAAATCCTCCCGTTTTGCCCGAGTACGAAACCGCGCCACGGTCAGCCGTTCACGCAGCAGGAGCAGGCTCACAGAGATGACGATAAACAGAGGCATTACCGCGCGGCTTGGCACGTCGAGTTTTAGGAAATACGCCGCAGCAGCGATGGTCAGACCGAGCCAAAAAAACGCCCGTCCAATCTGCGTGAGAGATTTACCCCCCGGCTTTTGCAGCGGACTCGCGTAAAACCCCTGTAGTTCGAGGCTGATCGGCCCGAAGGGCATGATCACAAATAGCAGCCACTGAAAATCTTTGAACGGGCCAATCGGCTGATCGAACAAAAACCAGTTAGCACCAAAGTAGCGCAGTGAATGCGCGATCCAAAATGACACAACGAGCAGGATGCCGTCGGCGATCAGGAGGGTTTGGAGATTGAGTTCTTGTTTTCGACCGAGCATCGGAATTGGCTGAGCGCTCGACACAATATGAGCGGGATAAAGAATTCGAGAGATTTGCGTAGCAAAGCACAAGTTGTCGGCGCAGTGCACTCGCCGGGCGCGCTCCGCCGCGCGGTCAGAATACGAGCGGGCGAGGTGGATTTCTTGGAAATTCGTGTGGATGCCTTCGCCAGTGACCTGTCTCCACTGCTCAAAGCTCTTCCACGGTTCCGCGTGCCACTGCTTTTTACCGTCCGACACCCGGCGGAAGGGGGCGCAAATCGCCTCAGTTCTCCGCGCCGCCGTGAGCTATTCGCGCAGTTCCTGCCTTTCGCCACTCTGCTGGATATCGAGTTGCGCTCCGTTGAAAAGTTGACCGGTGTCATTGGTGAAGCCCAAGCCCGGGGCGTGCGTGTCATCGTTTCCGATCACCATTTTAAAACGATGCCGTCCCCCGCTCGACTTCAGCAGATCGTTCGTCGTGCCCGGGCCGCCGGAGCCGACATTTGTAAAATCGCGGCCCTTGCTGAAACCCCTGCCGCCCTCGCGCAACTACTCACCCTTTTCACCCGACCGCAGCCTGTCCCGTTGAGTGTGATGGGCATGGGACGCTACGGAAAAATCTCCCGCCTTTTACTGGCCCAAGCCGGTTCGGTGCTGAATTACGGTTACCTCGACAAACCCAATGCCAGCGGTCAGTGGGAGGCCGTCCTTTTGAAAAAGCGCCTAGCCGAGTTGGCGGAAGCGCCCCGGGGTTGAGCTTATTGCGCGACTTCCGCAGTCGACTTGTTCGTTTGAGCCGACAACACCCGCATAAGCGCCGAATAAATTTCTGACGGGCCGAGCCCCTTGCTCACGTAGCCGTTCGCCCCTGCCTTGCGCGCCGCCTGCATCGCGTCCTCGTCGTAGCCTAGCCCGGTGAACATCACGATCGGCAGATTGGGATGCTTCGTCCGCACTTGGGAGATCAGCGTCAGCCCGTCGATTTTCGGCATGCCGATGTCGAGGATCAGGCCGTCGCATGGATTTAAGTCCAACCAGGATTCAACCTTAGTGCTGTCGGTGAGCGATGAAGCCACATGGCCTTTTCCGCGGAGGTAAGTAGTCAGGAAGCGGTTTAAGAGCCGGTTATCGTCAACAACGAGAAAGTTCATGGAAAATAGGTTTAGGCGTTTCAGGGCTGAGACTGAGATTAGCAGCGGGTGTGCCAGCGAAGAATTTGTGAGGTCAAAGTGTCGATGGGATCCTTGGAAGCCGATGGCACCTTCGCCGGCCCGACGCCGGTCAGCAAATTCCACTTTCCCTTTTCCGCCGCACTTTCCACCCTCTCGCCATGTCCAAACTCGACCCTCTTCGCCAGGCCGTCGCCGTTTCGCCCGACAATCTCCCGCTACTCCTGCTCCTTGCGCAATCCTGCCTCGACGAGTGGTCCCTCGATGAAGCGCGGTCGGTTTTCGAGCGCATCCTCCGGCTCGATCCCGCGCGGCCCGAGGCGAAAGTGGGCATTGCCCGCGTGCTCCATCTCACCGGCAAAACCAGTGAGGCCGTGGTCCGCACCGAGGCGCTTATCGCCGAGCACCCCGCTTTTGCGCCTGCGCACCTGCTGCTCGCCCGACTTCATGCGGGTGAAGGCAACCGCGCCGCCGCATGCGATAGTTATGAGCAAGCTCTCGGACTGGATCCCACGGTGCGCGATGCGGGTTTGGAGAAAGAACTCGCCGGCTGCGCGCCTAAGGAAGAACCAGCGAAAGAAGAGCCTGAGAAAGTCACCGCCCAAGGCTGGACCCCGGAGGACGATGAGGAGGAAAAGCCTGCCGTCGGCGTGGGCGACATCGAGCGCCCGAAGCTCACCTTTGCCGACATCGGCGGCATGGAGTCGGTCAAAGAGGAGATTCGGATGAAGATCATTCACCCGCTCAAAAACCCCGCGCTTTTCAAGGCCTACGGCAAGAAGATCGGTGGCGGTGTGCTCCTCTACGGCCCGCCGGGCTGCGGTAAGACGCTGCTCAGCCGCGCCACCGCCGGGGAGATCAAGGCAAACTTCCTTTCCATCGGCATCCACCAGATCCTCGACCTCTACCTCGGCAACTCCGAAAAGAACCTCCATCAGCTTTTCGACCTCGCCCGCACCCACGCGCCGGCCGTCCTCTTTTTCGACGAAGTGGATGCCCTCGCCGCGGACCGCAATGACCTCAAGCGCAGCGCCGGCCGCACGCTCATCAACCAATTCCTTGCCGAGATGGACGGCAACGTCGGTGACAACGACGGCCTCCTCATCCTCGGCGCGACCAACGCCCCGTGGCATCTCGACCCCGCTTTTCGGCGCCCCGGTCGCTTCGACCGCATCCTTTTCGTCCCGCCGCCTGACGAGACTGCACGGCGCTCGATCATCGAAGTCATGGCCAGGGACAAGCCGATGGATCGCCTCGACGTCGCTGCCGTCGCGAAGAAGACCCGCGACTTTTCCGGCGCGGATTTGAAAGCCGTCTTCGACATCGCTATCGAGCGCTCCCTCGCCCGCGCCATGTCCGAGAACCGCGTCATTCCCCTCGGCACCGACGACCTGCTGAAGTCCGCGAAAGACGTGAAGCCCTCGACGAAAGCGTGGTTCGAAAGCGCGAAAAACTACGCCATCTATTCCAATCAAAGCGGCTTCTACGACGACGTGCTGGAATTTCTAGGCATCAAGAAATGAAAATCCGAAATCCGAATATCGAAGCCGAGCGAAGCGAGACGCCAGCGGGACATGGGGCAATCCGAAACAAATCCGAAAGGCTTGAAATAGTGAAATTGGAAAGCCGCGTGCCTCACCTGTTTTTCGGAGTTTCCGATCTTTCGACATTGTTTCGGATTTCGGATTTCGGATTTCGGATTTTCCCATGAGCGACGCTTTCAGCCTGCCGCCGCAGATCATGCGCGGCCTCCAACTCAAAGACCTCGGCCGCTACGCTGATGCCGAGAGCGCCTTCAAGGAAGCCCTCGCGCAGGAGCCGAACGACGCTTTCACGCTCCACCAGCTCGCCGCCTGCCAGCTCTACCTCCCCCAGCGCCAGCGCGACGCCCTGGTCACCATCGACAGCGCCATCGCTAACGAGCCCAACGACGCCGACCACCACGTCCTCCGCAGCTACATCCTCTCCACGCTGAATCGCCCCAAGGAAGGTCTCACCGCTGCCCGCACGGCCCGCGGTCTGGAGCCCACGCACGTCGGCGCCTTCACCGCCGAAGCCCAGGCGCACCTGCAAATGGAGCAGTGGCCGCTCGCCGAGGAGTCCGCCCGCCAGGCCCTCGCCCTCGACGCCGATAACTCCGCCGCCGCCAACCAACTCGCCTCCGCCCTCCGCCTGCAAAACAAGCTAGGTGAAAACGCCGCGCACCTCGCCGGCATGCTCGCCCGCGATCCCGAGGACTCTTTCACCCACGCCAACGCCGGCTGGACCGCTCTCCAGCGCGGCGAACGCGTCGCCGCCGAAACGCACTTCCGGGAAGCCCTCCGCCTCGACCCCGACTTCGAGTCTGCCCGCGAGGGCTTGCTGACCAGCTTCCGCGCTCGCTCGCGGATCTACCGCGCTTATTTGAGCTACTGCTTTTTCATGCAGCGCCTCAGCGTCGGCTCGCGCTGGGCGGTCATCATCGGCCTCTACTTCGGGGCGAAAGTGGCGCGCTATATTCCCGGCGGTTTCATTCTCGTCGCGCTCTACATGCTCTTTGTGCTCTGGGTTTGGGTCGCGAAACCGTTCGGCAATTTCTTCCTGCTCTTCGACTCCTTCGCCCGCTACGCCCTCCGCCCCGCGGAGAAACGCGAGGCCGTCATCGTCGGCGGCGGACTGCTCGCCGGTCTCGCTATCCTGGCCCTCGGGGCGGGCCTGGCCGCCGGGCCGGTCATCACCCTCGGCCTCGGCCTCATCGCCGCGTCCTTCCCGCTCTCGATGACCTTCACCAACGGCTCCCGCTTCGGCACCTGGCTCTTCGGCACCGTCGCCGCCATCACCCTCCTCGGCGCATTTCTCCAACTCCTCGCCGGCCACGTCCCGCTCCTCGACAAAAACCTCGCCGATGCCTTCTTCGCCATCGGAGCAGCCGGCTGCCTCATCTCCACCTGGCTCGGCAACATCCCCGCCCTCCGTCGCCCGGCGGAGTAGAAGCTACGACGCCAGGGAGCGCGTCTCGCCGACTCCGGGGAGCGCGCGCTTCCAGCGCGTTGGTTTCGGCATCCTGCCGAAACGCACTTCCAACCGCGCGTGGAGTGACCGCGCGCCATTTTCCGTTCAAAGCCTCTCAAAGTCCGCGAAGGCGGAACGCCTTCGCCAGCGCTCGGAACGAGCGCGCTCCCCGGCGCTTAGTCCCGCCGCAGTCCCGGTTCCCGTTCCCCCAGCGCCGCGTAGATCTCCCGCCGCACCGCCGCGATTTTCTTTCGCAAAACCACGCTCCCCTCTGCCACCACCCGCACCGCCCAGCCCCCGTGCGCCAGCGCGCTCACGCCCACCCAGGCCGCATCCTCGTGCAGCGCGTGAATCGCCGCCCAGCACGGGGAATTCTCAGTGAGATCGGGCGAGACGACCAGGCAGCTTGCGTAATACGCCTCGGGAAAACGCGCGCGCAGCGCCGCCAACGTCGGGCTCGCCGGCGTCAGCATGTAGCGCTCGCGAGCGATCTTTTCCGCGCCGAGAAAAAGCTCCGTTTCCCAATCCAGCTCCCCGAAGGCAAACACTTCGCCAGCTGCCGTCCGCCCCGGGGCGATCATTTCGATCAGCAGTAGCCCGCCGCCTTCCTCCACCCGCGCCACCGTCCGTTGACGGTAGCAGGCCCCGCCCTGCGGAATAAAAAGCTCCGGCCAACTTTCCAGCCAAGCATTCTTCGCCACGAGAAACTCCTGCTCCACCCGCGCATCACCCTCCACAACCCGGTGCGCCCGGCTCGCGCTGGGCGCGGTCAGTAGCACACGCGCATCATTTTCGACCACTACCCGCATGCGGATGCGATCTCCCGCCAGCAATCCGGCCGTCGGATTGACCACATTCACCACCAGCACGCCCTCGTCGAGATGCGGCTTACTCAGGTGGATCGGCGCGGCAAACGACTGTGTTCGGATAAAGGTCGTGCCGTCCGCGCGCGCCGCGCAGATGAGATCGAGATGCCCGTTCAGCATTGGGCGAGACGGTCAGCTTTGAGGCTTGGGTAGTGATCGGCTTTTACCTGCGACAAGGGATGCCAACGTCGCAAGGGCGTGGATCACGACTGCAAAGGCGGGAAATCCCGAACTGATGCGGCGAGCCAATGCTTTGGTTGCTGTCGCATTTATGACGGTGCCCGCCTTCATGTCGCCCTCCCCATCCCAAAGAGCACCTCCCGCCGCAGCCACCCCAGCACCTCGTCCTTGCCTTTCTCTGAGCGCAGATCCGCGAAGATCACCGGCCGCTCCCCCCGCATCAACTTCGCATCCCGCGCCATCACCCCCAGGTCCGCGCCCACGTACGGCGCCAGCTCCGTTTTGTTGATCAGCAGCAAATCGCTGTGTCGGATGGCCGGCCCGCCCTTGCGCGGAATCTTGTCCCCTTCGGCCACATCGATCACGTAGATGAACGCCTCGACCAGTTCCGGTGAAAACGTCGCGCTCAGGTTGTCGCCACCGCTTTCCACGAGAATGACCTGCGCATCTGGATGACGCCGCTCCAACTCCTCAATCGCGGCCACATTCATCGAGGTGTCATCCCGAATCGCCGTGTGCGGGCAGCCGCCCGTCTCCACGCCGATCACGCGATCCGCCGCCAGTGCGTCGTTGCGGACGAGAAACTCCGCGTCCTCCCGCGTGTAGATGTCATTCGTCACCACCGCGAGGGAAAGCTCGCCGCGCAACCACTGGCAAAGCCGCAGGACCAGCATGGTTTTTCCCGAGCCCACCGGTCCACCGATGCCGATCCGGACGGCCTTACGGTTGGGCGGGGACATCGTCTTTCGGCAAATAGCTCACGCCCGTCATCGTCAGCAGCGGCAGCACATGAGGCAGATCTCGCTCATCCATCACCACCACCCGCGACAGGCCGAGCGCGATTTTGAATTCCTCTTTCACGACATATTCCTTTCCGTCGGCCATGGAGATGCGAAACGGGATGCCTTCCCGCACGGCAGTTTCGAGAACGTCACGAGTCATGGGCCAAAGAAAAGCGGCGCGCTCGCGTTTGGCAAGACCGCACCCGCGTCTGCGGTCTGCTACCGCCGCTTCCGCGCGCCGAAGCTGTAGCCCTTTGCCGTGCGCACGCCTTTGCCCACGCCGCCTTGCGGAATTGCCGCTTCGTTGAAAAGCGCGGTGTAGAGGTAGTCGAAGCCGTCGAGTTTCACCCGCTTGATCGAGGTGCCGATGAACCGCTCAATCGAGCGCACCTGATCCATCTCTTCCGCGGTGAAAATTGTCGCCGCGTCGCCCACCTGGAGTGCGCGCCCAGTCCGCCCGATGCGGTGCACGTAATCCTCGGGATGCTGCGGCACATCGTAGTTTATGACGTGCGAGACGCCGGCGATGTCCAGCCCGCGCGCGGCGATGTCCGTGGCGACCATCACCTCATATTTGCCGCTCTTGAAGCCAGCCAGCGCATCCTCGCGTTCGCTTTGCGTGCGGTTCGAGTGGAGCACGGCGACAGAGTGTTTCAGATCTTTGAGCTGATGCGCCACGCGGTCGGCCATGACTTTCGTGCTGGTGAAGATGATCGCGCTGTCGAATTTCGTGTGTTCCAGAAGCGCGATGAGCAGCGCAAACTTCTGATCCTTTGCCACCGGATAAAGCGCGTGGGTCACCGTCTCTGCAGGCGAGCGGCGCTGGCCGATTTCCACCTGCTCGGGATCCGTGAGTAGCCACTTGGTCATCGTCTCCAGCTCGGGCGGGAGGGTGGCGGAGAAAAAGAGCGTTTGCCGATTCTTCGGCAGCCGGTCCACGATCCGGCGAACCTGCGGGAGGAAGCCCATGTCGAGCATGCGATCCACCTCATCGAGCACGAGGTACTGGATGTCCCTGAGATCGGCCGTGCCGTCTTCCAGGAAATCGAGCAACCGGCCCGGCGTGGCCACGAGCACATCCACGCCTTTGGCGAGAAACTCCCGCTGTTTGCCATAACCCACGCCGCCATACACGAGGCCGACGGTGAGATCCATAAACCGCGCGAAATCCCGGAATGCCGTCTCCACCTGTGCGGCCAGCTCCCGTGTCGGCTCGAGGATGAGCGCCCGCATTTTCCCGTGGGTTTCCAGTTTAGAGAGGATGGGCAGACCAAACGCCGCGGTCTTGCCCGTGCCGGTCTGCGCAGAGCCCATCATGTCGCGTCCGCTGAGAATGATCGGAAAGGCCCGAAGCTGAATCGGGGTCGGGTCCGAATACCCCATGCTCTCGACCCCGCGGACGACTGCTTCGTGAAGACCAAAATCCTTAAATGACATCGGCGGAAGCTAGGGACGCGGGTCCGGTGCGGCAATGGAATTGTTGCTCCTCTGTCCCGGGCCGGGGTAAGGGGACCGCCCGGCCTAAATTCGGGTTGCACGGCACTTGCTAAACCCCTACTCCTCTTCGCTTCAAATTCCGCCACTATGTTCAAAAACATCCCCTTCCAGCGCGTCAACTGGGTCACGAGCTCCTTTCTCATCGGTACCCTCTTTCTCTCTCTGACCGCCGTCCCCCTCTATATCTGGAAATTCGGCCTCGACTGGTTTCAGATCGCGCTCTTCTTCGTCATGCTCGCCGCCTGCGGTTTCTCCATCACGCTCGGCTATCACCGGATGTTTTCGCATCTCGCCTTTCAGGGGCACTGGTCAGTGAAACTCTTCACGCTGATCTTTGGCGCCGGGGCTTTTGAAAACTCCGCGCTGATGTGGAGCTGCGAGCACCGCATCCATCACAAGCATGTGGATCACGACGACGATCCCTACGACATCTCGAAGGGCCTTTTCCACGCCCACGTCGGCTGGCTCATGTTCAAGCTCCGCCCGCCGCTGACTTACGAAAACGTGAGCGACCTGAAGAAGGACAAGCTCGTCATGTGGCAGCACGAATATGTGCAGTGGATCGGCGTGTTCGTCGCCTTCATCCTTCCGGCCATGATCGGCTACGCGTGGGACGGTTGGTCGGCGGCGCTCGGCGCTTTTCTCATCGCCGGCGTGTTGCGCGTCGTCTTTCTCCAGCACTGCACTTTCTGCATCAATTCGCTCTGCCACTACATCGGCAAGCGGCCCTACTCCTCCCGCTGCAGCGCGCGGGATTCATGGATCACGGCGATTTTCACCTTCGGCGAGGGCTACCACAACTATCACCACGAGTTTCAGCACGATTACCGCAACGGCGTGAAGCCCTGGCAGTTTGACCCGACGAAATGGATCATCTGGACGCTGAACTTCGTCGGTCTGGCGAAGAATCTGCGCCGCGTGCCTTCGGAAAAAATCCTCCTCTCTGAGCTGGCCGAAGCCCAGCGCTGCTTCGAGATGAAGCTGGAGAGCCCGCACCTCACCGATCCGGCCCGCGCTTACATTACCCAATCTTACGAGCGCCTCCAGAAGACAGCGGCGGAATGGGCACAATTCAAGGGCGAGCAGATGGAAATCACGCGTGAGATGCTGGCCAACCTGAGCCGCGAAGTTCGCGGGGCTATCGCGAGCCTTAAACTGCGCGATAACGAGTTGTCTGGAGCGGAGCCGACGGCGTAGGCGAGCCGCAAAGTAGGAAATCTTCAAAGGCCCGCGACGGACGCCGCTTTTTCCCAGGAGCATGGGGGTATGTCGCCCCGACAAGAGATGAGTGTAAAACCGGCGCGTGCTTCGCTGCTGAGCCGCTGGTTGGAGCCGGTGGCTGCGGGGTTGTGGATTTTTTTTCTGGTCTGGACGGCTTTGATCGCGGTCGTTTGGAGTTGGGGGATCGGCGACGGCGTGCTCTCGACCACGGTCACCAACGGCGATCTGCGAGCCGCGCTGGAGTGGTTGATCGGGGGCGGAGATATCATCTGGATCACGTTGGCGGCTGCTAATATCCATCTCTGGGTGGCGGAGACTGAGGGCCTTTCGACTGCGCGCCGCTGGGCGTTGATCATATTGAGCGGCTCTGCACTCCTCGGAGCGGTGAGCGCGTGGAGCAGCTTTCCGCTCGGCCCCATCCGTTACTCCGCGCAACTTGGGCTGAAGCTTGGCCCGGTCCCGCTCGGTCTGCCGCTGCTTTGGTATGCGCTGCTCATCGGCGCGCGCCAACTCGTGCTGCGCCTGAATCCGCGCGTTGGTCAGGTGCCACTGGCACTCGCTGTCGGGGGTCTAGCTTTGCTAACCGATTTGAACCTGGAGCCGGTCGCCGCAAAGGTTCGGGGCTTTTGGTTCTGGTCCGCGAATCAAGCGGGTGCGCCGGCGTTGTTCGAGCCGCCATGGACAAATTTCGCCGCGTGGGCCGTAGCTGCTGCGTGCGTGACTTACGCGTTGCGCGAGGCGCGCGTGGTTGCGGAAAATCGCCTTTCACCGCACCGCCCGATCGTTGTTTTTGCGTTGCTCAACGGCGTCTTTTTGGCCGCCAATTTCGGGCGGTGGATGAGAGGCTGAACTGGGCTGCTGCATTTTTTTCCCAAACAAATCCGCCGTTACGGCGTTACTTCCGCAACATGAAACCCGGCATCTTCAACCTCATCAAGCGCGCCTTCCGCAGCGAACCGGTCATCCACCCGGTCGAGCACGGCCTAGCGCGGCGCTGGATCAAGCAGCGCCTGATCGCCGTTTTCCCCGAACTCCGTAACAACTCCGCGGCGCTCGAGCACGCCTACCGCACGCTCAATCTCGAACCGCGACCCGGTCAGGGTGGCGACGAGGCGGAGACGGTTTTCGAGATGACCCTGCCCGGGCAGTCTTAATCGCCGAGAGCCAAGTCGGCGGCGCGCTTCCGGTCGCCCCGACCCCGGGGAGTTGCAGAGTTGCTTGTCAGTCGCGGTGGTTTCGTGGAGTTTCACGAACCGTTTTTTGCTCACCGTCCGATGATTTCTCCCGAGGTTTTCTATGTGCATCTTCACGGGGAGCAGCGTGGTCCTTATACGATCCTCCAGATCGACCACATGCTGAACTCGGGGCTGATCGCGCTGGAAACTCTCTACTGGCGCGAAGGGATGGACCAGTGGCAGCCGGTCACGGACCTCGTGGTCGTGCGACGGCATGCGAACCCCTGGATCAAACCAGCCATCGTGCTCGGTGTGCTGCTCGTGCTCGCGATCTTGGTGCGGATGTTTGGGCCGATCACGCTGGAGGGCTGGCGGGAAACCAACCAGCACGCCTACACCGCACCGGGAGCTTACTGGCGGGCGCGCGACGTGGTGCGCAACGGGGCTCTGCCCCGAGGGAGTGTGGTCGCGTTTGGAAAATACGCGACGGCCCAAGTGGAGATGCAGGCCCCGTCGCGTGCGGTGGTCACGTTGCGCGGAGATGTCACTGAATCAAATGGGCAGACGCGTTCACGGAGCTGGCGCGTAGCGATGCGCTTTGATGAGAAATCGCGCGACTGGGCAGGTGAGCCAGCCGAGGAGGTGGTGCCGTGAAGACGCGCGTATTGGCCACGCTGGGGGCGTTGACTGTCGCTGCCTGTGACGACAAACCTGCGGCCACGCGCATTCAGCCGCCGCCGGTAGTGCGACAGGCCCCGGTGGAAACGCGGCCGTTCGAGGATGGTTACGACGTGGGTTACGCGCTGGCGCTGACCCAGGCGACGCGCGAAGCCAAAGTGCCCAAAGCCGAGGATGTCGCGCCGCTGGCCCGCGAGCAGGCCGCCGCGGATCCCGCCCGGACGGAACGCTGGCAACGCGGGTTCGTCGATGGCTACGTGGATGGCTTTCGCAAAGTCGTGACCGGACAAAAGTGACCGGCTATGCGATGTCTTCCGCCCGCATGAATTCCACCCGCTTCCTCCTCCTGTTCGGATTGCTGCTTTCGTTGGCTGCCCTGCCGCTGACCGCGCAAAATCCGGCAGCAGGCAGCGTCAACCTTGGTGAGACTGAGGTGCTGAAGTGCGAGGAAAAGATCGCCAGCGTCCGACGCGATGTGCTCGGCAAATACACGGACATGCTTGGCGAGTTGCAGAACGCTTTGCAAAAATCCGCCGACCTGGAAGGCGCTCTGGCAGTGCGTGCCGAAAGGCAACGGGTTACGCAGGAGCACGTGCTCACTGAGCGCAATTTTGCCACCGAGCCAAAAGCGTTGCGCACCCTGCAGGCGCAGCAGCTCGCGAAGATGCATGAGTTGGTCGCGCAAATCGTGGCCGAAGCGATGCCGAAACTCGTGGAACTGAAAAAGTCGATGACCGTGGCAGGCAAACTGGATGACGCCGTGGCCGTTCGGACGGCGATTGAGAAGCTACAAAACAGTCACATTCCAGTGGCTCGACCAGACGCTGGAAGCGTGGTGCCCGCTGAGACCCTGCTCCTCGCTTACGCCGGCGACCGGGCGCGCGCAGATAAAACTTACAAAGGCCAGAAGCTTACCGTGCGCGGCGTGGTCGGCGGGTATCGGCAGGACCCGGCGGATACAAAATTCTTCCACATCTATCTGGCCGGCGGAAATAGCGGAGGCTGGGTGCAGTGCGCTTTTCCAGCGAGCGAATACCGCTTCCGGGAGGAGAAAACGTCCTTCGGCGCAACCCTGGTAGTCATGAAGGACGGGGACAATCCGTTGGCCCGGATCCAAAAGGGTCAAACGATGGAAATTCGCGGCGTATGCGAAGGATTGGACGAAGTGGTGCGGCTGGGCCGCTGCGAAATTCCGCGGTAGCCCGCTTAAAATGTGTGGATGAAAAGGCCGGAGCGTAGCTTCGGTTCAAACCACGTGCTTTTCGGAGGCATGATCTGATTGGCGTCAGCGATCGCCATGAGCTGTTCAACGGTTGTTGGGAACATCGAGAAGGCGACCGCGGCTTTTCCGGAATCCACCAGTTTGACCAGCTCTTCGGGGCCGCGGATGCCGCCGATGAAGTCGATGCGTTTGCTCGTGCGGGGATCTTCGATCCCCAGAATCGGACCAAGGAGGCGGTCTTGCAGCGCGCTTACGTCAAGTTGGGAGATGGGATCCGCGTCTGCCTCGGACCGCCACTGGAGACCATGCCAGGCGTTTTCGAAGTACATGCGGATGTCGCCGGGACGTGAAGGAATGGGTGAGCCGCCAGCCTTGAACAGAAATGCGCGACCAACGGCGTCGAGGAAGCTCTCCTTGGTGTCACCGTTAAGGTCCTTCACCGCGCGATTGTAGGGCAGAATCTGGAGCTGGCTGGCGGGAAAGAGCACGCACAGAAACCAGTTGTAGTCCTCGCGACCGGTGTGAGCGGGGTTAGCTTCGCGGCGCTCGCGGCCGACCCGGCACGCGCTGGCGGTCCGGTGATGACCGTCGGCTACATACGCGACGGGCACACCGCGAAACGCTTCGACAAAAGCCTCCCCGCCCGCCACGCGCCAAACGGTGTGCTGAATGCCGTCCGGTGCCGGGAAGTCGTAAAGCGGCGCGGTTTTTAGAACGCCGGCAGCCAATGCATCGATCACTTCCGAATCGCGATACGTCAGGAAGACCGGGCCGGTGTCCGCGCTGATCGTGCCGAT
The DNA here is from genome assembly GCA_031390545.1 of Chthoniobacter sp. Taxonomy (GTDB): domain Bacteria; phylum Verrucomicrobiota; class Verrucomicrobiia; order Chthoniobacterales; family Chthoniobacteraceae; genus Chthoniobacter. The sequence goes on from JANMTP010000021.1 coordinate 407,664, forward strand.
CAGGCGCGTGCGGTCATCCTCTTTATCCGGCCGGGTCTTCTCATGCTTTTTGATGATGTCCCGCTCGTAGTCCTCGATGTGGCAGACGGCGGCGAGGCCGGTCTGGACGTGGCTGCCCATGCGCTGCTGGTAGAGGTAAAGGCAGGGCTCGGTTTCGCGGAGGAGCGCGCCGTTCTTCTGCAGGGCGAGAAAACTCTCGTGCGCCTTGGCATAGACCGCGTCGCTGTATGGATTGGTCTCAGCGGGCAGGTCTATCTCGGCGCGATCGACGTGAAGCAACGAGTGGGGCTTGCCGGCCGCCAAGGCCGCGGATTCCTCGCGATTGACGACGTCGTACGGAACGCAGGCGACTTCGGCGACGAGTTCGGGCGCGGGGCGGAGACCTTGGAAAGCTTGGATGCGGAGCATAGGGCGGGAAGAAAAGGGGATTCCCCTCCCGGGCGCAAGCGACAGCTTCCCGTCAGTTCACGTAGGCCGCTTCGTTCGAGAAGAGCAACGCTTGCGCGTAGGTCTCCCACGGCGTCAGCGGCTTGCGTTCGACGACATCACCTTCGTTCTGAATCGCCTTGGTCCCATCACGATTCTTTTTCATCTCCGCGCGTTTGGCGGCGACCTTTTCGGTCACCTTTGCATCCACCGGTGCGGCTACGACTTGCACCTGCGCCTTGTTTTCGCCAGTGACGAACGCCAGGGCCATTTGGATTTCGGGCGGCTTGGGATTGCGCTGAAAAATCACACGATAAAGACCAATGATGCGCGCGAGATCATCGCTCGCTCCAGCGATCTCCGGACGAGCGGCGACGCGGCGGGCGACATCCACGGCCATCGGGCTGTTCATGAGAAAGAGTGCCTGCTGCGGGACGATGGTCGTGGAGCGTTTGCTGTTCGGCATGTCCGGGTCGCTGAAGTCGAAGCTTTGCATCAATTCGGGCAGGTTGCCGCGGTCGATATATCCATATACGGAGCGACGATAGCTATACGGCTCGTCGGTGAGATTAACCGGTTGGCCGCCGATGCTGCGGTCGAGTTTGTTGGTGAAAAGAAGCAGCGAATCGCGCATGGACTCGAAGTCGAGCCGGCGGATATTCGCGCGCCAGAGCAGGCGGTTTTGCGGGTCGATCTGCTCGTATTGCGCGTTGGTATTGCTGCTCTCCTGGTAGACGCGGGAGAGCATGATCAAGCGGTGCAGTTGCTTGATCGACCAGCCCTTTTCCATGAAATAGCTGGCGAGGAAATCCAGTAACTCGGGGTGAGAAGGCGGTTCGCTTTGCGTGCCGAGATCGTCCGGCGTGCGGACGAAGCCCTCGCCAAAATGGTGCATCCATACCTTGTTCACGAGCACGCGTGCGGTGAGCGGGTTGGCCTTGTTGGCAATGCAGTGAGCGAGGTCGAGGCGACCGCTGGAGTCTTTGGCAAAAGGCTTGTTGTCTGGTGCCAAGACCTCTAGGAAACGGCGCGGAACGACATCGCCCTTCGTTTCCGCCTGGCCGCGGATGAAGACGGCTGAGTCTTTAGGCTTTGCCGCGTCCACCATGACCATGGCGCGAATGGGTGCGCCAGGATTGGTGAGGGTCAACTCGTTGATTTTCGTGAACGTAAACGGCGCGCGGTTCAGCATCTGGTTCGGCCAGCGCCCGGTGGTTTCGCGCAACTGTGCCGTGTCCAGACTGCCGCCGGCCTCGATTTTAAACGGCTTTTCCAACAACTGGACGAGTGCTGGATCGAAGCCCGGCACCGGCAGCGTCTTGGCCGCCGCTGCTGCAGTGAGGAATTCTTTGGCGCGAGGTTCGACCGAGGCAAAGAGCTTTTTGTAAATGTCCGCTACTTCCTCAATCGACAGCAGCTTCGCGTCCTTGAAAGCCGCCAGCACCAGCGGATTCAGCGGTTGACGCTTTTGGCCTTTGCCGGTGGCAAACTCGGCGAGAATGGCCTGCGCTTTGACCGGGAAATCCGTCGGCTCAAGCTCCATCAGCGCGCGGAACGGCGCGAAAATAGGATCGTTCGAGCGCACCGTGCGTCCCACCTCCGACAACAACTCGGTGTCGAGTTTGAACTCGGTGATTAGCGCAAACCGCGCCTTCTGCTCTTCCTCGGTTTGCCTGTCTTTTTTCCGCCGACTGGCCATCAGGTAGGCGATAGGATTCGCGCGAAACTTCGCCGTGTGTTCGCCGAGAATGCGGAAATAGATGTCGCGATTTTCCTGCTCAAGAGCGTCGAGCTTGGCGTGATAATCCGTTACCTGATCAAGCGCTGGCATGGCGATGATCGGCTTTTCCGCGGGTTCCAAGGTGCTCGCGAAGACGCCGTGCAGCGCGTAGTAATCCTTCGTGGGGATCGGATCGAATTTATGATCGTGGCAGCGCGAGCACGAGACGGTCAGGCCGAGGAAGCCTTTCGTCACGGTGTCGATGCGATCGTTGATCACATCATTCACGTTGTTGAACCGCTCGCCCACCGTGAGAAAACCGAGCGCGGCGATCCGCGGATCGTCGGGCGTCATGCCGGGCATTTTGTCCGCGGCGAGCTGCTCGATGATGAACTGATCGTACGGCTTGTCCTCGTTAAACGCCTGAATCACGTAATCGCGATAGGTCCAGGCGTAGGGAAAACGGTAGTCGGATTTCCGCGCGTTGCGATCGCCGCCGACGGTGTCGGCATAGCGCGCGGTATCGAGCCAATAGCGGCCCCAGCGTTCGCCGTACGCAGGCGAGGCCAGCAGGCGTTCGATAATTTTGGCGTAGGCCTGCGGTGAAGTGTCGCTGGCGAAATCCACGACCTCTTTCGGCGTCGGGGGCAGGCCCGTGAGGTCGTAAGTCGCCCGGCGCAGGAGCGTTTCCTTGTTCGCGTCCGGCATCGGGAGCATGCCTTTTTCCTCGATCTTCGCGAGGATGAAACTATCAACCGCGGTGCGCGGCCAACCGCTGTTCTTGACCGTCGGCGGTGTGGGCTTGGTCACCGGCAGGTAGGCCCAGTGATGCCGGGCCTTGTCGGTCAGGCCGGTGAGTTTCGTTTTGACATCTTCGGTCCGCGGATCGGGCGCGCCCATCTTCACCCATTCGGTGAGGGCGGCGATCGCCGTGTCCGGGAGCTTGCCGCCGCCATCCTTGTCCGGTGGCATTTGCAGATCCTTCTCGTGATAGCTCACCGCTTTGATCAGCGGACTTTCCTGTGGCTTGCCCGCGATGACGGCCGGCCCGATTTCACCGCCTTTCAGCACGCCCGCTTTGGTGTCCAGCGTCAGCCCGCCCTTGGATTTGCCCTTTTCGAGGCTGTGGCACTTGTAGCAACTCTCCGCCAAAATCGGGCGGATCTTATTCTCAAAAAAGGCGGTTTGTTCCTTGGTGAGTTCCGCGGTAGCGGCAGCGAAAGCAGGAACGCTTGTGACGGCGAGCGCGGCGAAAAGGAGGGAGCGGGAGCGCATGGCGGTTTAAGCGATGAGGTCTTTGACGACGTTGCCGAAATTGTCCGTGAAACGGAAATCGCGGCCGTTGTAGCGGAAGGTCAGCTTCGTGTGATCGAAGCCGAGGAGCGCCATGATCGTGGCGTGGAAGTCGTGGATGTGCACTTTGTTCTCCGCCGCCCGCGCGCCGAACTCATCCGTCGAGCCGTAAGTCGTCCCACCTTTTACGCCGCCACCCGCCATCCACGCGACCATCGCGCGGCCGTTGTGATCGCGACCGGGGGCCTCGTTGCCATTGCGGTCGCGCACGATGGTGCGGCCAAATTCGCCGCCCCAGATGACCAGCGTTGAGTCGAGCATGCCGCGTTGTTTGAGATCCTTGAGCAGTGCGGCCGCCGGGCCATCGACCGCGCCGGCTTGCCGCGCCAGGTTTTCGTCGAGCTTGTTGTGATGATCCCAGCCCCCCGCGCTGACCTGCACGAAACGCACGCCGCGCTCCACGAGCCGCCGGGCCACGAGCATCTTCGCGCCGAGATCCGTCGCGCCGTACAGGTCGCGCATCGCTTGCGGCTCCTTGTTGATATCGAACGCCTCGGTCGCCTCCGTCTGCATCTTGAACGCCATCTCGAACGCCTCGATCCGCGCCTCGAGCTGCGCGTCCTTTTGCAGCGCCTGCGAGTGCATGTCATTGAGCTGATGCACGAGATCGAGTTGGCGGCGTTGCCGATCCGGCGCGGTGAATTGGTTGCTGATGTTCAGCAGCACTTCGTCGAGCTTCATCTTCGGGCTGTAGTTCACGTTGCAGCCTTGGAAGACGCCCGGCAGGAACGACGCCTGCCGCCATTCCGGCCGCCCGCCGAGCGTGATAAAGCCGGGCATGTTTTGATTCTCCGAGCCGAGCCCATAGACCACCCACGAACCCATCGACGGCTTCGGCAATTGCAGCGAACCCGTGTTCATGAAGCGTTGGGCCACCTCGTGCGCGGGAATGTCCGTCCACAGCGAACGCACGATCGCCATATCGTCCACACACTCGCCGAGCTTGGGAAAGACCGAGCTCACCGGGATGCCGGATTTGCCCATCGGCGTAAACGTAAACGGCGATCCGAACGCCAGCCCGTCGTGACCGGGGATCGTCTTGCCGTCGAACTTCGACAGCTCCGGCTTCGGATCCCACGTATCGACCTGCGACGGTCCGCCTTCGGCGAAAATGTGAATCACCGCCTTGGCCTTCGCCGGGAAGTGCGGCTTGTGCGGGGCCAACGGATTGAGCGACCCGCCTGTCGGTGCGGCGTTCGCGCGCAGGTCCACGCCGAGGATGCTGGCGAGGCTAAGCGCACCCATGCCCATGCCGGTCCGTTCGAGGAATTGCCGGCGGGTGAATATCAGGTTGTCGAGCGACAGCGAATGTTCGCGGCGATACTTGTCGGCACAGGAGCAGGACGGGTCAGTATTCATAGAGAGGAGGGAACGAGGGCTTTACGCTAACAGCTAACACCGCGAAATCCCGTTCTTTGCTGTTTTTTGCAAAAAATTGTCTCGCGCCGTAAACCGACTCCGACGCGTCAGTACAAACGCCCCCCGCCGCGCCGCTAGTCGCGGGTCTTCCGTTCCTGAATGCCGATGATTTTGAGTCTGTCGTCTTCCTGCTGCAGCCGGAGGACGTTTTCCGTGATTCCACTCGCGCGGTCTGGCCCGTTGCTGACCTTATACCGCATGCGGAAACGTACAGTCGCCCGATGGCCGTCACTCGAGACCACCTGCGGGGCGCCGACCAGAGTAAACTCGCGGTTTGGCCAGCGGCGGTAGTAGCTGATCTGGTCCTGCGCCACGAATCTCCGCGGGACGCGTCCGCTATCGAAGTAGTCAACGTGGTCCGCGAAAAAGGAGATCTCCTCATCAGGCCGCGGGCCTTGGGCCGCTCGGAGATAGTTCTGCACGAAACCAGCGGCTTTAGCCGGGGGCAGCTCATCACTGGGACGGTCGGGTGGACTCGGCGGCCTGGCGGGCCGTGCGACGGTGCGCGGCTGGGGCGGGGAGGGAGGCTGGGCGGGTGGAGGCGGCTCGGCGATAGGCGCCGGGCGGACCGGTGCGTCCACGGGCGCATGGCTGTCGTCGCTGGCTCGAAGCGTTTGGAGAAACTCCCGATCGCCGATCTCCGTCCCCGCGGCCCGCTCACGCACGCTCGGCGCGGGCGCGGTGGTGTCGATCGGGCGTGGATTTGCTGCCGCCGCCCGGGTCAGCGCCTGGAGCGTCTCGATATCCGTTTCGCCAGTGATCTTGAGATCATTCCGAATCTGAAACCGCTTGATCGCACTGCGCGTCTCTTCATCCACCTTGCCCGTCGGCTCGGCGTAATAGAAACCCAAGTGCCGCAACGACCGTTGCACGGAACTCACCGGATCCTCCGCGGCCCGAACGCTGGCCATCGCCATTGCGAGGCCGACAACAACGAGAAGGTGGGAACGTTTCATAGCGCAAGGAAACATCGCAAGCGCGCTCCCTGCGGTCGTATTTCCATCGCGCGTCCGGTGGAGAAACAGCCCGGCCTTTTCCGCTGCCCCTTGGCCAAACACGCCAGCTAGGCAGGCATCCAAGCGTGCCTCCGCAGGCGAAAGGCGATTCGACCCAAGTCCATTCTCACTATGACCACGCCGCCGACCACCACCTCGTCACCCCATTTACTCTCCTCCTTCGACCTGTGCGGGCTGCCGCTGCGCAACCGCGTGGTCATGGCACCGCTCACACGCGGCCGGGCGGGGCAGGAGCGGGTGCCGAATGACTTGATGCTCGAGTATTACACCCAGCGCGCTTCGGCTGGGCTGATCATCACCGAGGCCACCACCATTTCCGAGCAGGCCAATGGCTGGGTGGATTCCGCGGGTATCTATACCGATGCGCACGAAGCCGGATGGCGAAAAATCGTCGCCGCAGTGCATGCGCGCGGGACTCCCATGTTCCTGCAGCTCTGGCATGTGGGGCGCGCTTCGCACAGCAGCTTCCACGGCGGGCAGCCGGCGGTCTCGGCGTCGGCGATCAAAATCAATGGCGACTACATCCACACGCCCATCGGCAAGCAGCCGCATGAAGTGCCGCGCGCGCTGGAGACGGCGGAGATCGCCGGCGTGGTCGAAGAGTACCGCCGCGCAGCGGAGCGGGCCCGGGCGGCCGGGTTCGATGGCGTGGAGATTCATGCGGCCAATGGCTATCTGATCAATCAGTTCCTCGACTCGAAAACGAATCAACGCACCGACGAATACGGCGGGAGCTTGGAAAACCGCTTCCGTTTCCTCAAGGAAGTGACGGATGCCGTGCTCACGGTCTGGCCCGCGGATCGGGTCGGCGTGCGGCTGTCGCCCAATGGGAATTACAACGACATGGGCGCCCCCGATTTCCGCGAAACCTTCACCTACGCGGCAGCGCAGCTCGATGGCTACGGGCTCGCCTACCTGCACGTCGTGGACGGCCTGGGGTTTGGCTTTCACGAGCAGGGCGAGCCCATGACCCTGCCGGAGTTTCGCGCCGTCTTCGCGGGGCCCATAATGGGGAACTGCGGCTACACGCAAGCGACCGCCGAAACCACGATCGCTGCCGGCCAGGCGGATCTCATCGCCTTCGGCCGGCCCTACCTGAGCAACCCCGATCTAGTCGAGCGGTTCACCCACGGCTGGCCGCTGAACCCGCCTGCCGACTTAAAGGCGTGGTCCGCCCCGACCGCCGCCGGCTATACGGATTTCCCGTTTTATCCGCGCGGCTGAGTCTGGCTAGCGCGCTCGAGTTCGACGATGAGCGGATAGTGATCGGACGCGACGCGAGCGAGCGGCGAGCGATGCACGTCCAAGCTGAGGGGCCGCAACCCGACGCTGACGAAGATGTGATCGACGGCAAGGATCGGGAAAAACGTCGGAAAGGTGCGGCCGAACCTGATCGGCTGAACGAGCCGGCGCGCATCGCGCAGACGTTGGGTGAGAGCGAGATAGGGGCGGGAGCCGGGCAGGCTGTTGAAATCGCCGAGCAGAATCAACGGACTGCCAGGTGGACTTTGGCCCAGCCATCCGTCACTGGCCAGTAGGCCGGCCTGTTGCCGACGCTCACGCCAACCCAAGCCGAAGTGAGTATTCACGATGCGCACCCGGCCGAGCGGGGTTTCCACGTCCATGGAAATGGCCCCGCGCTTCTCGCGGCAGTAGAAGGGAGCGGGCGCGGGCAATTCGCCGGCGCGGTGGAGCGTCAGAGGAAAACGGCTCAGAATGGCGTCACCGTAATGTTCGTCGCCGCTCTGCATCGTGGGATGAAAATAGTGGTGCCAGCCCAGCTCACCAGCGATCCGGGCGGATTGGTCCACGCCCCCGGAACGCCGCCGGTTGAGATCGAGTTCTTGCAAACCGATGAGATCCACGCACGACTCGGCGATGACCTGAGCGATGCGCCCCTCAGAGCGTTGTCGATCCATGCCGACGCAGCCATGGACGTTGTACGTCGCGACCCGTAGCGTTGGCGCACTTGCGGCGTTCATGATCCTGCGCGTCCCGGCTAGCGCTACATCTGCTGGCGGAGCAACATCGCCGCGTGACCCCGGGCTTTTTCGCTAAAGGGTCTTCGATGCCAGTCGCTCAACGTGACCTCCCGCGAGTGACTCTTGTCCTCGTCAAAGACCCGGACGTGCGCCTCTACCCATTCCTTGTCGAGCACGTTGAGATTCGCCTCTTCGTTCAAGGAAAGGGAACGATTGTCCAGATTGGCGGAACCAACGGAAGCCCAGCAGTCGTCCACGAGCAGATACTTGCAGTGAAACCGAGCCGGTTCGTATTCGTAAAAACGCGCGCCGGCTTCAAGCAGCGGCCCCCAGCGGGCCTTGCCCACCGCCCGCACCGTGGGCGCATCGAAGTCAGGTCCCGGGGTGATGATTTCCACCTGGACGCCGCGGTGGAGCGCTTCGATCAGGGTGCGGCGGCAGAGGTCGTCTGGGACGAAATAGGCATTGGCAATGCGGATGCACTTCCGGGCCGCGGCGATCGAAACGAGCAGCATCAGGCGGGCGCTGTCGGACCCTTCCCCAGCAGAGCTTTTGAAAACCTGGCAGGTGTGTTCCCCGACCGGTTCGAGTTTCGGGAAATAGGGGTCGCCGTGGAGCAATTCCGTCCGCGTCTCCAGCCAATTGTCGATAAAGGCCTGCTGCAACTGCGCGACGACCGGCCCTTCCACCCGGTAGTGCGTGTCGCGCCACAGGCCTTTGGTCAACCCGTTGCCTTTCCACATATCGGAAATACCCACCCCGCCAACGAATCCCAACTGGCCGTCGATGACGAGGATTTTGCGATGCGTCCGGAAGTTCACCGTGGTGAACCGAACGAAGCGGTAAATCTCGACCTCCACGCCGGCGCGTTTGAGCAGACGGATGGCGCGACCGTGGATGCAGTTCGAGCCTAGAGCGTCCTGTAGAAAGTGGACCTTAACGCCAGCGCGCGCGCGCTCCGCCAGCGCCTCAGCGAATTCATCCGAGACCTCGCCCTCGGCCCACAGGAAATTCTCGAAGGTGATGGTTCGTTCTGCGGAGCGGATGGCCTTGAGCATGGCCGGGAAGATCTCGTCGCCGTTTTGCAGCGGCGTGATTTTATTCCTCTCCAGCAAAGGCGGCCCGAGCACGTTCCCCATGGTTCGGGTGAAGGTATCGTCCCCGGGGTGGTAGTCGGCGGTGATGCGACTGCGGATCTTCTTTTCCCCAGGGAAGAAATTCCGGGCGATGAAGAGTGTGGTGAGCCCGCTTAGGGCGGCCGCCCCGAGCAATTCGGGCCAGGGTGGCGGGGCGGGACGGAAGGGATGCTTCATGCCCCGCTAATCGTCAGCGGGAAGCGTTCTGACTCCCCCCAGCTTGGTGCCGTGCCCCGCGTTTGCCCCGCGTTGTGTGGGGCGGTAACCCATTTTGGCGAGCCAGAGAAAGGTAGCAAAAAAAAACGCGCGTTCGGACATCCGCTGCTCGCCGGGAGGCGATGAAAAACCAGAGCCGCGCCGGCTCTCTCGATCCACTCACTCCAACCATCCTACGCCCATGCCCGAGCAACCCACCTCCCCGTCCTCCACGCAGCTCGATTTGCTCAGCTTCGAGTTTCAGCGTGCCATTCCGTCGGCCCACACCGCTGGACTGCTGAAGTTCGGCCTGGAAGCGCTGCCGGGAGTCGAGCGCGTGGGTTTCATCGCAGACCGCGCGATTCGCGTGGCGATCAATGCCGGAGCCGTGGAGATGGAACGCGTGTGGCAGGTCATTGCGAACGCGGGTTTCGCGACCGATGAAGTCACGCAACATGGCGGCTTGCTGGTCGTCGCCCCTGTCGAATTTGAGGAAGACACGGCGGCAACGTTGCCCATGGAAACAGCCGCGGCCTAGGCGAGGTGCTAGGCGAAAGGCGGGTGCGGCGACCTCAGCTCCCGAGCGCGGCACGGGTCCGCGTGACGAGGTCGTTGTCCTGGTCGCCAGAGCCTTTCAGATAAAACATGCTCGCGGCCAGCAGGCGGTCGCGCCACGGCGGCGAGAGGCGCTCGTAATCTTCGAGCACCGCGGCGCTGAACTTGTAGTCGTGCGAATTGGTGCCCTTCAGAAAAATCAGCCGACGCGCGGCTGCGGCGAGGGGTTGCGCCGTTTCCGCAGTTTTCAGCCAGCCGAGCACCTTGCGCGCGGCCTTGAGGCGATCCGTGCTCACGTCGGCAAAGATCTCCGCGAGGGCCTCGGTGCCCTTGGCGTCGGGCGTGAGCGGTTCCAGCGTGTCGATGTGCAGCCCGGTGTCCTGCCGGCTGCGAAAAAGCGGTAGAAAGGCGGCGTTTTGCAGCAGCAGCAGGCGGCGCGTTTCGTCGCTCTGCGAGCGCTGCCAGGCGTAGCGCATCGCGTTGGTGAAGGTCATTGCGTGCAGCGAGAGGATGCCCGGGGCTTGCATGAGCAATTCGCCCGCGCCCTGGAAGAAGGCGTCGAACGCGGCTTGTGGTGCGACGCCGTCGTTGAGCAGCTTCACCGTGGCGCTGCTGGCCTCGTTCGCGTTTGCCCCGCGCAGCGTCTGGAGCAAGTCCGTCGTGGCGGCCGGGCTCGGTTTTCCCGCGAGCCAATCGCCGCGCACGCCTTTGATCGCTTCGAGATTCTGCCGAAACGGACGGTCCGGCTTCAGGTCCGCTTTCGCGGGATTCTCCTTCGAGTCCGAATGCTCCAGAAGCGCGTAGGCGAGCGAGCGCAGGACCGGCTCAGCGTGCTGCCAACCGATCATTTCGAGGGTGCGGAAGCTGTTCGCGACGTAAATCGCCTTGTGCCCGATGTCGCGAAAATCCCGCGCGCCGTAGCGGCAGAAAACCTCGAACAACTCATCGGCGCCCGCCGTCCGCACGAAGCCCGCGATCGCCGCATCCGCCGCCGCTTCGTCCCAGTGATCCATCGCCTCGATGAAGGCCTGCTTCGCGCGATGCGCCGGCGGCACCGCGGCTTCATCGACCGGGGCCAACGTCCAGTTCCCCTCCTGCTCATCTGCGGCCTGCGAGCTTTTGAATTGATCAATCGCCCAGAAGATCGGCAGCCAGCGGTCGCTATCGGGCGAAGCGAGGCTGGCGAGATGCGCGGAATTGACGACGAGCACCGCGTGAAACTTGAAGCCCACCGGCCGCGGCTGAATCTGGCGCACCCCGGCGAGCATGAGTGCCGCCAGCACTTCACGATAGCTCAGCCCGCGCTGGATCCGCGCCGCCACTTCCTCAAGCACGCGAGCCCGCGGCGTGGCCTCGAGCAGCCGCACGAGCGGTTCGATGTCGGCATGAAAGCGGACCATCCGCGAATCGAGCGCCGCCTCCGCGGCCGAGACCGACGGCAACCGCGCGAGGAAGCCGAGATTGCCGAGCAACGCCAGCGCGCCTGCGCTGCTAGTCGTCTGGAGAAAGGAGCGGCGGGGAATCATATGAAGTGCGGCCTGCGCGGTCGCGGAGCACGCTACGCCGTTCGCTTCGCATTGCGAATTATCCAACGCTATCCGCGGACGATCTGGCCCGGCAACGGTTCGACGATTTGCCCCGGCAGCGGGCGGACGATCTGACCGGGGAGCGACCGGACCATTTGGCCGGGGAGCGGCCGCACAATCTGGCGCTGCAAGGCTGGCGTGACCGCATGAGGGAGTGGTCCGACGATTTGCCCGGACAGCGCGGGGACGAGTTGATTCGGTTGTGGCGCAATCGCGGTGCGCGGCTGGCCCGGAGCCTTGCTTGCCACGACGGCGACGGGATTGGCGGCGGCACCGCCCACCGGCAACGACTGACCCAGAGCGCAGATCGGTGCAGCGGTCAGCGACGCAATGAGCAGGACGAACGGAAGAGGACAGGATGTTTTCATGATGGAAAGTATAGGTTCATTTTGATCATCGGCGCTCGCCCGGTTTTTGTTCGTTTCTCCCGGCGCTAGGGTGCGAGCGGGTGGTACAAAAATCCCCATTGCCGGGGAAGCCCCGGGTGCTCTCTATTGCGCTCCCTTCACGATGAAACGTCTCGCCCTTCTGCCCGCCTTTTTCCTCTTCGCATTCGGCCTCGGCGCCAGCACCCCTGGCTGTTTCGGCTCGATGCCGCAGATCATCAATGTCTCGGCTTACGATCCGAAGGAGCGGCAACGGTCCGGCGTGGGCTACTCGGAGCGCGATGTCTCCGCGCTGCGGGCGAATGGCGCGAGTGCGCTGATCGCGCGCGCTGGCAAAGGCGGGAAGCTCGACGAGAAATGCGCGAGTTTCCTCGCGTCGGCCGATCGTGTCGGCATGCTGCCCGGCGTTTACTACCGGCTCCAGAATCACATGGACGCGGTAGCCCAGGCGGATCAATTCGTGTCGCGCGCCCAGGCGCTGGCCCGCGGTCGCTCGTGGAATGCGCCGGCCCTGCTGCTCTGCGCGGACTTCGACGCGCACTCGCGGATGTCCGACATCCTGCGCTTCGCCAACCGCGTGCACAGCCGCACCGGCGTGGTGCCGGTCGCCTATTTGGAAAACAGCCGGCACCTCAAGAATCTCCTGAGCAGCGCCGACCCGGGGACGAAAGCGAAGCTCCGTTCCATGCCGTATTGGCTCGCGCTGTATTCGCACAACACCGGTGCGGAAAGCCCGCGCGCGCTTCTGCAGCAATACGGCGTCTGGTCCCACTGGACGATGTGGCAGTACGGCGGCGTGGATTGGGAGCGCGGCCGCTCACGGCCCAAGGTTTACAACCACGGCGGGTATCGTTTTCCGCGCTACTTCGGGAACATGGATCGCCCGCTGGAGCGCAACGTTTTCAACGGCTCACGCGGGTCGATGCAGGCGTTTTGGCAACGCCACGGCTTGAAGCTGAGGTAGGCGAACCGGGTCGGACCGCGGCTTTACTCGGCGCGGTAGCCGCGCCAAAGCCAGACGAGGGCATCGGCGAGGGTCTGGTTGAAAACTTTACCGTCGCAGTGGCCGGTCGCTTTGCTGAAGACGAATCGGTAGTGATAGCCCTTGGCTTTCAAGGCGTCGGAGGTGCGCTGACCGGCCATGACCCAGTTGTGATAGGTGCTCTCGGGATCCTTGGAACGAAGGTCATTCTCCGAGACGTGATGGAAAATCCGCAGCGGCTTTTGCGGCGTCTTCTCGATGAGCTTCATGCTGGAATGGTATTCCCACGCTCCGAGTGGATACTTCGCTTCCTCCGGGGCGTCGTCGTCCTGCTGATCAACGAACGTGCCGGAGTAGGCGATCACGCGGCGAAAGAGATCGGGCCGGAACCACGCCATACTCAGCGCGGCCGCGCCGCCGGAGCTGCACCCCATCACGGCGTGTCCCCACGGGTTTTGCGTGAAAGCCAGCTTCGGGTAGGCAGCTTTGATTTCGGGGTTGGCGACGAGCGCGGCGAAGACTTCCTCGGCCACAAAGCGCGCGAGGCGATCGGACATCGTGTCGTATTCAAGGCCCCGCTGGCTGTTCTTGCCGTCGTCACCGCCGTTCTCCACCGCGATGGCGATGAACGCCGGCAACTGCCGTTTGGGCTCCTTCGAAATCGTGAGGTTATCGAGCGCGTTGCCCACCTGCTTCAGCGGGCCGGGTCCATCGTGGATGACCAGGAGCGGCGCGCGCGTGCCGTCCTTGTAAGCCGCCGGGATATAGACGGAAATCTTGCGCTCGGTGCGGACCTTTTTCTTCTCGGGCTCAAGCGTTTTGTCGTCGCCCTTGAAAATTTTGCTGTCGGCCAGCTTCATCGTGAACTCGAAGGATTTGCCCTTCGGATTTCCGAGGTCGGTGAGGTCTTTGTCGGTGCTGTATTCGGGACCGACGATGATTTCACCGTCGCCTTCCGACCCGGGATTTTCGGCCGGCGGTTCGATGGCGTGTGCCGAGAGATCGATGAGGGTGGCGAGCGCGAAGAAGCTGCGGAGCGGCGTGCGGAGGGAGCAGTGCATGGCGCAGTGGTAAGCGCAAACCGAAGCCAGCGGCAACTCCGCGGTGGAGGAGGGGAACTGAGGAGGCGTGCCTGACCCATGCGACGCTGGACAATTTCCCCGTGGTCACGTTCCTTTCCCAGCTTTCCCAACCATGAAAACCTGGCACTACGCGATCACCCCCACCCAGCGCGAATCGGCGCCGGAAACCGAACTCCCCAATCTCGTCATCGGCGGCATCCTGCAGCTCACGACGCTGGTCTGGAGCGAAGGCATGGGGGCTTGGGAGCCGGCGGGGAAAGCGCTCCCGCACCTTTTTGCGCGCCGCGCAGTCATCGGCGAGCCGCCGCCGCTGCCCTCGGCACCGCCGGCTTTGGCGAAGCGCGCGCATGAGATCGATTTCGAGATTCATGGCGACGATTTGCAAATGGTGGAGATCGAACTCGACCCAGGCGAGACCGTCATCGCCGAGGCGGGCGGCATGTGCTACCTGGAGGAAAATATCGAGTTTGAGACGCGCATGGGCGACGGCTCGGCGCCGGGCGGCGGCTTCTTCGGCGCGCTGAAGAACATCGGCAAACGCGTGCTCACCGGTGAGTCGCTCTTCATGACGCACTTCACCAATCGTGGTGGAGTGAAACGCAAAGTCGCCTTCGCCGCGCCGTATCCGGGGAAGATCATCCCCCTCGATCTCGCGAAGCTGGGCGGCGAGATCATCTGCGAAAAGGACGCCTTTCTTTGCGCGGCGCTCGGCACCTCCATCGGCATCGCTTTCAACAAGAAGATCGGCGCGGGCCTGTTCGGCGGCGAAGGCTTCATCCTCCAGCGGTTGCAGGGCGATGGCCTCGCCTTCGTCCATGCTGGCGGCACCATCATCCGCCGTGATCTGAAGGGCGAAACGCTCCGCGTGGATACCGGCTGTCTCGTGGCCATGACCGCCAGCGTGCAGTACGACATCCAGCGCGCAGGCAATCTCAAGTCCATGATCTTTGGCGGTGAGGGCCTTTTCCTCGCGACGCTGCGCGGCCACGGGACGGTGTGGTTGCAAAGCCTGCCGTTTTCCCGCCTTGCCGACCGCATCCTCGCGAACGCACCTTCCTCCGGCGGCTCGGCCACCGGCGAAGGCAGCGTGCTGGGAGGGCTGGGGCGGATGTTCGATGGCAACTAGTTCGTGGTCACCATAAGGCCGCCCGACGACCCGCGCATACGGCGGGTGGAAAGTTTTGCCGAACTCCTCGCGACGCCGTTCGCCGACGGGGTGAACGCGCTGTGCTGGCGGCGGATGTTGCCGGGTGATTTTGGCGAAGTGGTAGCTCGGCTCGGCGTGGGCGAAGGGATCGTCGCGCTTGATGACACACGGCTCGCCGGCCTGGGGCTCAGCGTCGCCGGGCGGGTGGCGGTTGAGACGATGTTGGAAGACCTGCGGCTGCTCCGGGCGCACGACCGCGAACCGGTGCTGAATTGCATCCACGGCTACCCGCGCGATGAGGACGCGGGGCCAGTGGCGACGGATGTCTTCTCCTTCCACGCCGACAGCGCGCCCGTCGAAGCCGATACCTGGCTCTGCACCTACTACGGTGTGGCGAGCGAGGGCCTGCGCAATGACGAGGCGCAGCGGCGGGTGGAAGTGCCGGGGACGCGCGCGGCTTTGTTGGAGCTGTTTGGTGGGGAGGATAACGACGATTTCCGCGAATGGCTGGCCGACCACTGCTACGATCTGCACTACGCTCCGCTGCCGGGGGCGCGGCCTTTTTCCTTTGGCGTCGGGCATCTTTGGCGGATTGCCGTGGAGTGGCCGGGCAGTGCGGTGCCGCCGTGCATTCACCGCGCGCCGGAGAGCGATAAGCCTCGGTTACTGCTGATCAGTTGAGCAGGTGGATGGCATCGCTCTGCGCGCCTTGGCAAAACAGTGCGCGCCAGCGCCAATCTCAAGATGGGCCTTCGGCGTGGCTGACGCATGGCGCGCGGAGCGACGCCATCCACCGGGCTTACACCGTCAGATACTTCTTCACCACATCGTCGGTCAGCGCTTCCACTTTGCCGGCGCAGACGACGGCGCCGCGTTCCATGATGGCGAAGGTGTCGGCGAGCTCTTTGCAGAAATCGAGGTATTGCTCGACGAGGAGGATGCTCATCTTGGCCTCGCTCTTCAGCTTCATTAGCGCGCTGCCGATCTCGTCTTCGAGCTTGGTGCCGGTGGTTTGGTCTTTGCGCAGTTCGTCGATGCAGTCGGCGAACCGGTTGAGCAGGCCGGGATGTTTTTCGACGCCTTCTTTGATCAGGATCACCACGGTTTCGCTGGCTTCGTCGAAGAGCGGGCTCTTGGGCGAGTCGCCGCTTTCGCGGAGGTTTTTCATCGCCTGATTCATCCCGGCCAGGAGGGCGTTTTCGTGGTGGTGGCCACCGCGGCGGAGGAGCCTAATGGCCTCGCCGATCTGGTCGATGATGTTGGGCTGGATGCCCTCGGTTGGCTCGTCGAGGAGCAGGACTTTGGGCTCGGTGAGCAAGGCGCGGCCGATGGCGAGTTGCTGCTGCTGGCCGCCGCTGAGCATGCCGCCTTTGCGCGGGAGAAACTCCTTCAGGATCGGGAACAGGGAGAAGACGCGATCCAGCGAACCGTTGACCTTTTTACCGAGGGCGATGGCCCCGATGTGCAGGTTTTCCTCGACGGTGAGTTGGGGAAAGATGTCGCGCCCTTGCGGCACGTAGCCGATGCCGGCGGCGGCGCGGGCTTCGCTGCTCATTTTGGTAATGTCCTTCCCATCAAGGAGGATTTTGCCGCCGCTCGGCCGCATCACGCCGGTGATGCTGCGCAAAGTGGAGGTCTTGCCCACGCCGTTGCGGCCCATGAGGCAGAAGCATTGGTGGTCCGGCACTTCAAATTCGACGCCGCGCAGGATGCGGCTGCCGCCGATGCTGAGTTCGAGATTGGAGACGGTGAGCATGAGTGAAATTTAGGATTTAGGATTTAGGATTTAGCATTTGATCCGGGAGACAGCGTCGCTGGAGGCAAAATGCTAAATCCTAAATGTTAACTGCTAACTAAGAGCTTCTCTTCTTGCGGCCGAGATACACGTCGAGCACGCGGTCGTCGTTTTGCACTTCGTCCACGCTGCCTTCGCAGAGCACGGTGCCCTGGTGCAGGACGGTGACTTTGCGTCCGGCGGCGATTTGTTTCACAAAGACCATGTCGTGCTCGATGACGACGATGGTGTGCTTGCCGGCGAGCGAGAGGAGAAGTTCGCCGGTCTTGTGGGTCTCGGTGTCGGTCATACCGGCGGCAGGTTCGTCCACGAGCAGGAGCTTGGCGTTTTGGGCGAGGAGCATGCCGATTTCGAGCCATTGCTTTTGGCCGTGGGCGAGGGCGCCCGCCTTCCAATCCCGCTGGCTGAGCAGGTTGATGGTTTTGAGGATGTCATCCATCCGGTCGCGTTCGGCGCTGTTCGGTTTGTGGAAAAGCGAGGACCAGACCCCGCGGCTGCCTTCCAGGGAAAGCAGCAGGTTCTCCCACACGCTGTGGTCGGTATAGACGGTCGGCGTCTGAAACTTCCGCCCGATGCCCAGGCGGTAGATCTGGTATTCGTTGAGTTTCGGGATGCTCACGCGCCCTTCGAACTCGATCGTCCCCGTGTCCGGCTTGGTGCGTCCGGTGATGAGGTCGAGGAAACTCGTTTTCCCCGCCCCGTTCGGCCCGATGACGGTGCGCAGCTCGCCTTCGTCCAGGTAAAAGTTCAGGTTGTTGATCGCCTTGAAGCCGGAGAACGACTTGTTCACCCCCTCGGCGGCGAGGAGGAAAGGGCGCTGTTTGAGTGCGGAATCGATCAGCATGGGAAAAGGTGGGAAACGTTGGTCGACGAGGGCGTGGATGCTGGCGTGTGGCGCATGGGAGAGGTTGCAACCTCGCGCCATGTCATCCCGAGCGGAGTTCCGGGCGGGCGCAGGCGGGCCGGAACGCAGTCGAGGGATCTCGGCGGTTTATTAACGTGTTGCGCTGGATCGAACCGCCGAGGTCCCTCGACTTCGCTGCGCTTCGCTCGGGATGACACGCAATGGGAAATCTTCATTGGCTTAAGCTTTGGCTTCGGCAGGCTCGATAACCGGCTTAACCGCTTCTTCCTTTTTCCGAAAGTAACCGCGCAACTGCTTCGGCAGGCCCACGATGCCGCCGGGGAGGAAGAGCACGACGAGCATGAACATGGTGCCGAGGATGATCAGCCACAGATCCGGGTAGGCGCGCGTGGCCCAGCTCTTCAGCGCGTTCACCGAGACCGCGCCGACGATGGGGCCGACGAGCGTCCCGCGCCCGCCGACCGCGCACCAGACCACGGCTTCGAGCGATTTGTCGGTCGAAAGCTCGCTCGGATTGATGATGCCGACCTGCGGCACGTAGAGCGCCCCGGCCATGCTGGCGATAAGGGCCGCGAGCACGAAGACGAAGAGCTTGTAGTTGGCGGCAGCGTAGCCGGAGAAGAGCACGCGCGTTTCGCTATCGCGGACGGCGCGCTGGACGAGGCCAAACTTCGTCGTGGTGAGCCAGCGGCAGAAGATATACACGGCGAACATCAGGATGGCCGTGGCGATGTAGAGCCAGCGCTGGGTCTCCGGGCTCCGCAGGTCGGCGCCGAGGAGGAATTTGAAGTCGGTGAAGCCGTTGTTGCCGCCCATGAAGACATCATTCTGCAGCAGGTAGATGTAAGCGCCGTAGGTGAGCGCCTGGGTGAGGATGGAGAAATAGACGCCTTTGATCCGGGAGCGGAACGCGAAATAGCCGAAGACCAGCGCGAGCAGCCCAGGCACGGCGACCACGGCGAGGAAGGTAAAGGCGAGGCTGAAGAAGGGCTGCCAAAACCCCGGCAGCTCCTGTCTGCCGAGGAAGACCATGAAATCCGGGAGCAGGTTCGGGTTATTACCCGAGAGGTAGTATTGCCCGAGCTTGCCGATCTGGAGCATGAGGTGCATGCCGAGCATGTAGCCGCCGAGGGAGAAAAAGAGGGCCTGCCCGAGGCTCAGCAGTCCCGTGTAACCCCACAGGATGTCCACCGAGATGGCCAGCACGCCGTAACACAGATACTTGCCCCACAGATTCAGGGTAAAGTTGCTGATCTGTCCCGAGGCGTTGAGCGCGGGAAGTACGACGATGAGCAAAATGGCGAGAAAGACGCCAAGGATGATCTCGAATTTGGAGATATTGCGCTTCATAGGGCGGTGGAAAGGGGGCGGGGGACGTTCCGGGCGAGGGTGGCGCACAGACGGTCCTCGTTCCCAAACTCCAGTTTGGGAACGCGCATGCGGGCGCAACTCCGTTGCGCGGGGGCGAAGTGTCTGGCGGCGGGGCGCATCCCGGCCCGCCCGCGGACACCCCCGCCGTGGGAAACAGAGTTTCTCTCCCAAGTGGGTTCCCAAACTGAAGTTTGGGAACGAGAGGGGAGACGAGAAGCTCTGCCGCCGGAGGATGATCCACGAAAGGCACGAAAGGACACGAAAACAGCATCCCTTTTCGTGCCCTTTCGTGCCTTTCGTGGACTTTCCCCTCCGTCACCCCGTGTTTGGCTGAAAAACATCCCCATCATCCCTCCAGACTCCGCGATTTGGTGACGAAGAGGCCCGCCGGACGCCACTGGAGGAAGAGGATGATGCCTAGGAGGACGAGGATCTTCCCAAGGACCGGGTTCAGGAGGATTTGCTGGAGGGTTTGGTCGAGGACGCCGATGGCCAGGGCGCTCACGACGGTGCCCATGATGTTGCCGACGCCACCGACGACGACGGTCATAAAGGCATCGACGATGTAATCCTGTCCGAGCGCAGGGCCGACGTTGCCGATTTGACTGAGGAAGGCTCCCGCGAGGCCGGCGAGGCCGCTGCCGAAGCCAAAGGTGAGCATATTGACGCGCTCGGTCTTGACGCCCATGCAGGCGGCCATCTGTCGGTTTTGCATGACGGCGCGGATGAGGAGGCCGAGGGAGGTCTTTGTCAGGATGAGGTGGGTGCCGTAGATGATGAGGACGGCGAAGCCGATGACGAAGACGCGGTTCCAGCCGAGGATGACGTCGTTGATGGTCCAGTTGCCGCTGAGGAAGGTGGGCGAATAGACTTGGACGTTATTGGCCCCGAAGACGAGGCGGAAGACCTGCTGGAGGATGAGCGAGACGCCCCAGGTGGCGAGCAGGCTTTCCAATGGCCGCCGGTAGAGGAAGCGGATGACGCCGCGCTCAAGGAGGATGCCGACCGCGGCCGCCATGAGGAAGCTGAGGGGCAGGGCCGCGATGAAATACCAATCGAGCGCGCTGCCAGTGAGGTGCAGGCCGGGGAGTTTGACGGCGATGGTGAAGGGGGAAAACTCCAGGCCGTCGCCAAACACACACTGAACGACGTAGGTGGTGTAGGCGCCGACGACGATGAGTTCGCCGTGCGCCATATTGATGACGCCCATCAAGCCGAAGGTGATGGCCAGGCCGATGGCGGCGACGAGCAGGATGCTCCCTTTGCTCAAGCCGCGAAAGCCGGCGCCGACGATGTTCACGCGCTGGAGGTGGGTGGCGATGTCTTTTTGCGCCGCGAGGCAGGCGGCTTTGACTTCGGGGCTGGTGGCGGGGTCGTCGTGCAGGGCTTTGAGGAAGTCGCGACTGGGGATGGAGCCCATCTCGCCCAGTTGCTTAACGGCAGTGAGCTGGGTGGCGGGAGCGGGGTCTTTGAGCTGGATGAGGGCGAGGGCTTCGCGCAGGGCGCGGTTGGTGGTGCCGTCGGTTTTCTTGGCGAGCTCGGCCTGGAGCAGCGGAAGTTTGTCCACCTCCTGAGACATGCCGAAGGTGGAGATGACTTGGAGGCGGACTTTGCGATTGGGGGAGGTGAGGTCGAGCAGATCGACGACGTCTTTCATGGTGCCGCGTAGGGCGGAGTCGTGCGCGGCGGTGTCGAAGTCGGCAGCGATGATGCGAAGGGGCTGGCCGGCGGGGTCTTTGAGCGGGGTGCCGTCATCGAGCCGCAGGGCGGCTTGTTTGTCTTCGGCGTCCTTTTCCCCGGTGACGGTGACGGGGATGATGACGTCGCTGCCCTCGGCCTTGTAGAGGTAGATGAGGTCTTCTTTCCAGGCGGAGAGGGTGGGTTTGACCTGAGGATCGGTCTGCCCAGCGAGGCTCTTCACGAGGGCGGTCTTTTTCTCGGCGTCCTCTTCAGCGATGGCTTTGGCGATGGTCTGCCGCGCGGTGTCCGCGGCGCGCAAGGGGGCGAGGGTGCAGAGGAGGAGGAGCGCGGCGGCAAGCATGAGGCCCCATGGAGCCGCGTGCCCGCCGCTTTGGCCCGGCAGGGCCTCCCGGAAATTAGCCGGTGGCGTGAGCCACCGGAAAGCATTCGCATTGAGCCCAGCCCCGGCAGGGGCGGTGGAAGCTCTGCCGCCCCGGCCGGGGCTGGGCGCATGCGCGGCGCGATCCGGTGGCTGACGCCACCGGCTAATGTCGGCCGAGCCTCCGGCTCTAAAGGCAGCGGGGCGCGGGAAGACGGCGGCGATGGGAGCGGAAGGGGCGAGAGCTTTCACAGGCACGGTGGCAGCAAGGGAGATGGTGGTTTTAACCCAAAAAAAGAGAGGGGCGGGCGCAATGGATGCGGCCCGCCCCTCCCCAACCCAAACGAATAGGGTCTCAGTCCGTGCCGAAGGGCACGGGGCGGTGCGGTCGGCTTACTTGGCCTTGAAGGTGCCCTTCAGGAAAGGCTCACCGAACACGTCCTTGTATTCCTTGAGGATCTTGAACTGACCGGCGGCGGTGGTTTCGCCGATGTAAACGTTCTTGGTCAGGTGATGGTTCTTCTGCGTGGTCACCTTGCCGGCCGGGCCGTCGAAGCTGATGCCTTTTTCGAGTTCGGCGACGACTTTCTCGACGTCGAAGGACTTGGCTTTCTCGACCGCCATCTTCCAGAGATGGACGCCGTTGTAGCTGAGGACCATGGGCGAGCACATCACGCGGCCTTCTTTCTTCACGCCTTCCGCTTTGGTGCCTTTGAGCCAGGTGTTCCACTCGGCGAGGAACTTCTTGTTGGCCGGGGACTTGATGCTCTGGAAGTAGGTCCAGCAACCGAGCTGGCCGACGAGCTGTTTGGCGGGCAAACCGCGGAATTCATCCTCCGAGATGGAGAAGGAAACAACGGGGCAGCTTTCAGCGGTGAGACCGGCGGCGGCGTATTCCTTGAAGAAGGGGACGTTGGTGTCGCCGTTCAGGGTGCTGACGACGCAGGCTTTGCCGCCGGCGGCGAACTGCTTGATCTCGGCGACGATCTGCTGGTAGTCGGTGTGGCCGAAGGGCGTGTATTTGCCGGCGGAGACGATCTTGTCGCCTTCTTTCTTAAAGCCGCCGCCGATGTTCTCGAGCGGCACGCCTTTCGAGAGGAGATACTCGAGGAGGACGAGGTTTGTGGTCTGCGGATACACGTAATCGGAGCCGAGGAGATAGAACTTGGTCTTCTTCATCTCGTTCATGAGATAGTCCACGGCGGGCGTGGCCTGCTGACCGACGGCTTCCGCGGTGTAGAAGATGTTCTTGGACAGCTCTTCGCCTTCGTACTGGACGGGGTAGAAGAGGAGACCGTTGTTTTTCTCGAAGACGGGGAGGACGGACTTGCGGGAGACGCTGGTCCAGCAACCGAAGGTCACGGCGACTTTGTCTTCTTCGAGGAGCTGCTTGGCTTTCTCGGCGAAGAGAGGCCAGTTCGATGCGCCATCGACGATGACGGGCTCGATTTTCTTGCCGAGGACGCCGCCGCCCTTGTTGATCTCGTCGAAGGTGAAGAGAAGGACGTCGCGGAGCGAGGTCTCCGAGATGGCCATGGTGCCGCTGAGCGAATGGAGGACGCCGACTTTAACGGTGTCATCCGCCGCGCGGGCAGCGGGAGTTAAGGCGATGGTGCCCGAGAGGACGGCCAAGCCGAGTGATTTGAGGAACTTCATGATGTTTGGTGTGTGGTGGTTGACTGCATTTGATCTCACGAGGAGAAGCACCAAACAGGGGGTCCAAACGGTGTGAAACTTTGGGAGGGAAACACCGCCAGACAAAGAGTCATCCGCCCGACGCGCAGGCGGATGCTGAAAACGGGAAGAAAGAACCGCTTTTGGGAGCCGAACCGGCTCCCGCAGACTCCGCCGGACAACCTGTGTCCGGCGGAGCTGCAAGAGAAACCGCAGACGAACTAATTTAGAACGTCAGACCAATCGAACCGGAGAAGACGAAACGGTTGTTATCGTCGCCGCTGGTCAGAGCGGGAGCGGAAGCTTCCGCGGCGTTGTCGCCTTGAAGGACATACGTGAAGCCGGTCGAGAGCGTCCAGCTGCCGTAGCATTCAGGAACGAACGCGAGGGGCACGGAGGCATTGATGCCGGCGGAGAAGAAGCCGAAGTCTTCGTTGTAGGTCTCGTGACCGAGGCCGACATTGATCGGGAACGTGAGGGACACGGGATAGGTGCCGCCTTGGCCGACGGTGAAGCCGGGAGCGATACCAACCTCGTAGTACCAACCGTAGGCGCCACCGGGCACGCCGACGCCGTTGCCGATGAAGGTCTTCATGACCGCGATGTGCGGGTGAAGGGCGAAGGCACCAAGGAGATCGGTGTCGTCGTAGGAGAGGTTGCCGAGGAGGTTGCCAGCGCGGCCGCCGCTGCTGACGAAGTCGAAGTCGAGCCAGGTGACGGTGAGCGCGAAGTTCTTCGCGAAGGTCACGGTCATGCCGGGCATCCAGTCGAACTCATACCAGGCAGGCAGAGCCGTTCCGGGCGACGCGAAGGTCTTCTCGGAGTGGATGGACGACCAGAGGCCGAGGTTCAGGGAGACTTTGTTGATGAAGCCTTCGCCTTCGTAGAGCTTGAAGTAGAGGTCGAGGTAAGGCTGGGCGATGAAGCCCTGGTTTTCGTTCACGACGCCGCGGGAGATATACTCGCTGACGACGCCGAAGCCGATGTCGCCGGTGATGCAGGATTCCTTAACGACTTCCTTGATCACTTTGCTTTCTTTGGCGGGAGCGGCGGTGCCGGCAAAGCTCGAGGCGGCCAGGGCCAGGGTGAGCGTGCAGGCGGCTGCGATGCTGTATTTGGTCATTTTGGTTTTCTTGTTTGTTTCTTGGTTGGTTTAGGTGGCTGCCGATTTTTTTGGTCGGCGCGGCGGTTCTTAGCAATCGGTCTGCCACGAGGCAATAGATTTTGTGAACAATTTTAGGCGCGCGCTGTCGGGTCCGATTCATCTCTGAAAAACACCATCGGATTCGCCAGTAAATTTCGGCGTTCCGTTTCTTCCGCTACAGGGAATCCGCTGCCCCATCGCATAAAAGGCGACAGCGTGGGCGCTGCGATGGGAAAACTTCGCCAGCTTTTGTCGTCGTTAAACC
Source organism: Chthoniobacter sp. (assembly GCA_031390545.1). GTDB lineage: Bacteria > Verrucomicrobiota > Verrucomicrobiia > Chthoniobacterales > Chthoniobacteraceae > Chthoniobacter. The sequence goes on from JANMTP010000021.1 coordinate 431,822, forward strand.
ACTTCCACCGGGCACTTGGGGAGCGCCTTGAGAAAAGCGGACCCGTAGCCTTTGGTCAAAACACGCGGATCGAGGATGACGACGATCCCACTGTCCTGCTTCGTGCGGATCAGTCGGCCCACGCCTTGGCGCAGTTTGAGGATCGCTTCCGGCAGCGAGTACTCCGCAAACGGATCGCCGCCCTGGGCTTGGATGACTTCCAGCCGCGCTTCGGTGAGCGGGTGATCCGGCACGGCGAAGGGCAGTCGCGTGATGATAACGTTCGAGAGCGCCTCGCCGGGCACGTCCACGCCGCTCCAGAAACTTTCCGTTCCAAAAAGCACATGCCGATCGTTTTTCTTGAACTCCGCAAGCAGCCGATGCCGCGGCAAGCCTTCGCCTTGGACGAGCAGCTTGTAGTCGAGATCGTCCAACCGCTCACGCAGTTGGGAGGCCAGCGCGGACATCGTCTTGTAGCTCGTAAATAAAACGAACGCCCGGCCTTTGCTCATCCCGATGAAATGCTCGATCCGCTCCGCCAGTGCCGCCTCGTAGCCGGCGTCCCGGGGGTCTGGCATCTTGCGCGTGATGTAGAGACGCATCTGGCGCTCGTAATCGAAAGGGCTGCCGATTTGCCGGGCGTCCACCTCATCGGCGCCCACGCGCGTGCGGAAATAATCCAGCGCTTCGCTGCCCACGCTCAGCGTCGCGCTGGTCATGATGCAACAGTGATCCTCCCGAAAGAGCAGCGCCCGCAAATGCCCGGCCACATCCACCGGCGCGGCGTGCAGCGCGTGAAACTGCTGCGTCTTTCCCGTGCGCTCGACCCAATACACGTGTTCTTCCGCGTCCTGCTTGAGAAAGGTCGCGATTCCCGCGCGCGCATCTCGCACCCGGCGGCCGAGATCCTGCAGTTCCGCTTTCGCCACGTCGTCCTCCATGCCCTTGAGCGTCTGCACCACCAACGCCTGCACCTTCGCGAGTTCCGCGGTGAGCGAGTCCTCGACAAAATCCGGCTGTCGGACGCGAAATTCCCGCCCCTTTTTGAAATCCGCCCTCGTCCCCACCTTGTCAAAAAACGTGTCCACGCCACCCAGCAATTCCGCCGTCGCCTTCACTCCGTCCACGTTGCGATGGATCTGAAACAGGCCCTTCTTCGTCTCTGGGTTGTAGAGCCGTCGCAACGCGTAGCGCAGTCCGTATTGTGAAACGCCGAGTCCGATCATCTTCGCCGCCACGCCTTCAACCGTGTGGGCCTCGTCGAAAATCACGAAGTCGTTCGCGAACAGGTAACCGCTCCCTTCCTCCTGCTCAGCCAGCCCACCCAGGTTCATAAAAAAGAGCGTGTGATTCATCACCACCACGTCCGCCGTGAGCAACCGCTTCCGCGCCGCCTGGTAGAAACACCGCGGATTTTGCCCGCAACTCTTCGCTGTGCAAATATGCTGCTCGCTGCAAACCAGGCTCCACACATGCGAGTCTGGCTCGACCGAGAAATCGCTCAGCGTTCCATCCTGGGTCGTTTGCGACCACTGCCAGATGCGATCCAACTCCGCTTGTTCGGGCGAAGTGAACAGTTCTCCGGCATGCGCCCGCGCCCGCTCCAGCCGCAGCGGGCAGAGGAAATTGCCGCGTCCTTTCCACAGCATCGCCTCGAATTCCACCGGCAGCACTTTCTGCAATATCGGCAGATCCTTATAAACGAGCTGCTCCTGCAGATTGATCGTGTAAGTCGAAATCACCGCCTTCTTCTTCTGCTCCAGCGCCCACAGCACCGCCGGCACCAGATACGCCAGCGACTTGCCCACGCCCGTCCCCGCCTCCACTACGAGATGCCGCTCCTCGCTCAGCGCCCGCGCCACCGCCACCGCCATCTCCTGCTGCTCGGACCGGTATTCAAAATTCTTCGCCTGCGCCAATAGCCCCGTCTCCGAAAAAATCTCCCGCACCTTGTCGGCGAACGAATTGCCGGGGGTGTCGGAGAGAGAAATCATGAGCCGGACATCATCCGCACACACGCGCCGCGCGGCAAGCCCCGCCGCGCTTTCGCTTGGCAAAGCCCAGCGTCCGCCGTTCAATCCCGCGCCCGCGCATGAAGCTTCTCGACCGCTACGTCCTCCGCAATTTCCTCGAGCCCTTCCTCATCTGCCTCACTGGCTTCGTCGCCATCTGGCTCATCTTCGACTACAGCGACAACAGCAACGACTTCCTCGCCGCCCGCGCCTCCTTCCGCCAGATCACGGCCTTTTACCTTACCCAGCTCCCGGCCACGTTGCTGCTTTCGCTGCCCATCGGTCTGCTCCTCGCGCTGCTCTACTCGCTGAGCAGTATGTCGCGGCGGAATGAAATCATTTCCATGCTCACCGCCGGCCGTAGCGTGTACCGGCTGCTCGTCCCGCTTTTCCTCGTCGGCCTGCTGCTCAGCGGGCTTTGCCTTTGGCTAAATTGGGAGATGGCCCCGCACGCCGAGACCATCCGCAAGACCGCCATCCGCCAGATGAAACGCGGCAATAAAGCCGATGGTGCGGCCGAGATCATCACCGGCCACGTCTTTCGCGACCGTCAAAACTTCCGCACCTGGTACGTCCGCAAACTCAAGCCCGGCTCCGACAATCTCCAGGACGTCCACATCACCCAGCAGACGGCCGAAGGAGCCATTACGCATAAATATTACGCCGAACGCGCCGGCTATGATCCCCGCACCGGTGTATGGACGCTGAACCGCGGCCTCATCGCCGAGTTCGACGCCACGGGCGAGCTGATCAAGACCGACTACTTTCCCCGCGAAAGCCGCCGCATCACCACCTTCACCGAAACCCCGTGGCGCATCGCCAGCTCCCAGCTCGACGCCGCCGGGCTTTCCGTTCCCGAGCTGCGGAGCTACCTCCGCCACAACGCCGACTTCCCCGGCCCCCAGCTCGCGCCCTACCTCGCCAACCTCGCGGATCGTTACGCCTACCCGCTCACCAGCCTGATCGTCGTCCTCATCGCTGCCCCGCTCGGCATCGTCTTCAACCGCCGCGGCATTCTTGGCGGTCTCGCTACCGCTCTCACGCTCTTCGTCCTGCTGCTCCTTTCTCGTTACCTCGTCCTCGCCTTCGGCAAAGGCGACCGCCTCCCGCCGTTGTATGCCCCGTGGTTTCCCATCATCGCCGGTGCTCTCATCGGCCTCGCCCTTCTCTGGTTCCGCTCCACCGGTCGCGAGCTGCGGCTGGGGTGGAGAAAAAAGTGATGAGTGGAAAATGGACTGGTGGATGCCTGAGATCGATCGTCATAAGCGTCTTGTGGGCGCTGCTTGGTCCGGCGCTCTCCGTTAGTTTGGGGCTTTGTGCATTTTTGTGGCTGGAGCTGCAGGTTGGAGCGGGCGCGAATACGGAGCGGGCCTCCACCGGTCAGGAACTGTTCTTTCGGTCTGCTGCCATGCCGTCGTTTCTAATTCTTTCGGTAGCTGGAACTCTCTTTTCGTTTTGGATGGCCGCCATTTCGTTGGGAAAAGAATTAGAACGTCGCCGCCAAGCTCGCCTGAACGATGCGCGAGCGTGAGGGCAGAATCATTTATCCATCAATCAAACCACCCAGTAATCCACCGCCATGAGCCCCGAATGGTCCATCCAATCCCGCGCCCTGACCTGCGCCGCCACCGGCACCCCTTTTGCGGAAGGTGACTTCTTCTACACCCTCCTGTTTCACGACAAAGATGGCTACCGCCGCGAAGACGTGAGCGAAGGCGCCTTCGCCGCGCGCAACGACAACATCGCGCCCTTCTCCTTCTGGCGGTCGAAGTTTGAGCCGCCCGCCCCGCCCGCGCCCGAAGCCCTCGGCAAACAAACAGCTGAAGACCTCCTCCGCACCTACATGCAGAGCGACGAGCCGCAGAAAACCAACGTCTGCTACCTCCTTGCCGTCATGCTCGAGCGGAAAAAACTGCTCAAGGAAACCGCCAGCCAACGCACCCCCGACGGCCAGCTCACCCGCGTCTATGAGCACACCAAGACCGGCGAAGTCTTCATCATCCCCGACCCGCAGCTCCGCCTCGACCAGATCGCCCAAGTCCAGCAACAAGTCGCCGGCCTCCTCGGCCCCGGCTAAGCGCTGATCTTCTTTTGGATCCACGAAAAACACGAAAGGACACGAAAAAATGTCCGCCATTTCGTGTCCTTTCGTGTTTTTCGTGGACCTCCCCCGGCACCCGCCGCCGGGCCTCCGGCATTTTCCATTTTCCATCCCCACGCAAAACGCCGGCCCGCTCGCGCAGACCGGCGTTTTGAAAAACTTCGCGTCGCCTACTTCAGCACCGCCTGGTGAAACTCATACCAGTCGTCCAGGTTGTTCACGTTGATGGCGTCGTGCGTGATCGTGCCGTCGTCGGCCAAGCCGTTCGCCTGCAACACGCCGCTCACCACATCGTCGCCGTGGATGTAGCCCGCGATCGACACGTTCAGCTTGTGGATCGTCGCCTTGTCCAGCTTCACGCCCGGCTGCGCTTTGATCCACGTCTCAAACTGCGGATACGTCGGCTTTTTCGATCCGATGAACTCCTTCACCCCGGCCTCGGTCAAGCCGAGCGCACCGAGCACCATGCCGTCGTAGCCTTTGCCACAGCCGGGATAACCGGGCGCGATTTTGCCCTGCGCTTCGAGGGACACTTTTAGCCACAGCCGCGGCAGATGCAGCACGCCCAGCGGACCGGCCACGCTGGAGCTGATGAGAGGGACATAGGTATTGCTCATGATTTTGTTTTATTGGGTTGGTTTGGATTGAAGGTGCCGTGGATATCACAGCCGCCGTCATCATCTGTCCGCCGCTCGGTCCCCGGCAATCCCTTTCCGGCCGCGTCGTAAATTGTCACAACGGCGCGGATGTGGTATCGCATCGGCCGCATGCTTCCCTGGTTTCAAGACTGCTTCCCGCTTTACCTCGCGCCCATGGCCGGGATCACGGACAGCGTGTTCCGGCAACTCGCCAAGGAGTTTGGCGCGGATGTCATGGTCACCGAGTTCGTCAGCGCCGAGGGCGTCTTCCGCCGCAATGCGCGCACGCTGGAGTATCTCGAATTCGTAGACGCTGAGCGCCCGCTCGGTGTGCAGCTTTTCGGCGCGGACCCAGAGCATCTCGGCGAAGCCGCGCGGATGATCGCCGAGTGGAAACAACCGGACTTCATCGACCTGAACTTCGGCTGCCCGGTGAACAAAGTCGTCTCGAAAAACGGCGGCTCCTCGCTCCTGCGCGACTGCCCGCTTTTGGAAAAAATCGCTCGCGCCGTGGTCCGTGCCTCGCCCGTCCCAGTCACCGCGAAAATCCGCATCGGCTGGAGCGACGCCACGATCAACGCCCCGACCACCGCCCGCATTTTGGAAGACGCCGGCATCGCTGCCGTCGCCGTGCACGGTCGTACGAAGGAGCAGGGCTACCGCGGCGCTGCGGACTGGGAGGTGATCGCCCAAACCGCCGCCGCCGTGCGCATCCCCGTGATCGGCAACGGCGACCTCGCCAGCGCGCACGATGTGGCTGCCCGCATGAAGACCGGCGTCCGTGGCGTCATGCTCGGTCGCGCGGCGATGAGCGCGCCGTGGATTTTCACCGAGATCAAACATTTCCTCGCCACCGGCGAGATCCTCCCGCCGCCGCCGCTTGAAGCACAGTGGGCGCACATCCGCCGCCACTGCGCGCTGAATGCCGTGCGCCGCGGCGACGAGATTTCCGCCATGCACTCCATGCGCTCCCGCCTCATGGCCTACTCCCGCGGTATGCCCGATGCCAAAGCCCTGCGCGCCAAATTCTCCCACGTGGGCAGCCTCGCCGAACTCGACGACATCGCCGCCGCCAACCTCGCCCAAACCGCCGAGCCCGCCCTCGCCGCCTGACATGGCAACTCGGAAGATTTTCAGCAGGAAAGCAAGAAAGCAGGAAAAGAATCGGTGCCGTTTTCTGTCTTCCTGTTTTCCTGCTTCCACCGAAAAGCCGTCGCAAACATGACCCCCGAAATCAAATTCAAGATCGGCAACGAAAAGCTCTGCAAGATCACCGAGCGCGCGGGCACCAAACTGACCTCGCTCCTCACCCGCCAGGGCCGCCCCGAAGGCGCGCTCCGCGTAGCCGTGATCGGCGGCGGCTGTAGCGGCCTGCAATACAAGATGGACCTCGTGAACGGCCCCGCGAATCGCGACATCATGGTCGAAAGCGCCGGCGTCCGCGTGGTTATTGATCCGAAAAGCGCGCTCTTCGTCAGCGGCTCGGAACTCGACTACAGCGACGACCTGCAAAAAGGCGGCTTCAAAGTCACCAACCCCAACGCCGTCGCCCACTGCTCCTGCGGTGAGAGCTTCTCCGCGTAGAGAAGCAGCGCGCACTAGAGAAATCCTGGTGGAGCACTCGACCCGAGTGCTCTTTGCGGCGACCCGCCGCAAAGTCGAGGGAGCGCGTGATTTCCGAAAGTGCCGGCTAAATCCGACGCCGCAAAATGTGGCCACGCGCTAACCATGTCTCCGGCGGGTCGCCGGGGACGGCACTCGGGTCGAGTGCTCCACCCGGAGTTTTCGCGCCGCGCCTCACTTCTGCGGGACGCGCCACTGCTCGTCGAAGAAGCCGGCATTCACCACTTCGCCGGGGTTCCGCCCGTCGGGCGGGGTGTTGAGGTCGATGATCGCCCAGTCGGGGAGTTTGGGGATTTGCTGGGCGTTGTTGAGCAGCGCTTCCTCGCGGAAGGTCGGGCCGCTGTTGATCACGATGTAACGGCTGGGGTTGGCGGGGTTCGGGTAGATGAGGACCGGCGCGTGATCGGCGGCGGAGTAGCTCTGGCCGGCGAAGGTGAGGGTGTCGCGCGTCCATTGCAGTGGGAGGCGACCAAGGAGTTTGGCGAGCGCGGCGTTGCTCGAGGGGTCGCCCCAGAGGATGAGGTTGGAATTGGCGACGTCCTCGGCGGTGATCGCGGTGTCGTCTTTCACGCGCACGTCGCCGCGGAAAACTTTCCGCCAAAAGCCGATGGCGTGTTCCAACTCCGCCTGCGTCCACGCGCCGACCTTGTCGTTGAGCGGCTTCCCGGTCGGTCGGACGAAAAGGAATGACGACATGAAGGCGTGGTCGATGGGGCCGCAGAGGTTTGTATTCTTTGCCACGCCTTGAGCAACGCTTGCTGCTTTTGGCGCTTGGGATGGTTTCGGCTGACTCTCAGGAGTTGCTGCAAACCGCCGTGTCGAGCTGCTTCCGCCTGTTACCACGCCTTTCCAAGTTCCGTCTCTTTTCCACATCTGAACTCCCCAGATGTTGTCGGGTGTGGCTTGGATAACTGCCGTGCCGTTAATTTCAACCGAGTGGCAAGGGCCAGGCATCTGTTGGACCTTTTGATTTGGAAGAATTGTTCCGCCGCCGAGAGACAGAGAACTGATATTATTGGTCACCACTTTCAGCTTTCCATCGGCGCTTAACTCCGCCGTGACATCTGCCCTTTCCCACTCCTTTTCCATGCCGTCGATCGTCACCCAATTCATCCGCGGATAGATTAGCGAGTAAGTCGTGAAGTGAACCTTCTTGGACATCTCATCGCGCCCTTTCACCGCCGCCGCCGTCACGATCTCCTCGATCTTCGGCTTCGAATCAGGGTGGTATTCGTGCTTCGTCTGTGGACCGATGATGTGCGGGATGGTGAGGCCCTCTTTTTCCGCGTAGCGGAGCATGATGTCGGCGGCCTGCTTCTGCCCGTCGAGCTCGCCGGAGTAGGCGACGGTCGTGGTGTTGGCGAGGTTCGCGGCGTAGAGCGTGGCGTCGTACCAGCGGTAAAGCACCTGCTCCCACCACGGCGGCGGCGTCTTGCCGGGGCCGAAGACGCGGTTGAACTCTGCGGTCTCCGCGAAGCCCGCGCCGGGCGCTACCGCCGCCCACAGGCCCGCGAAGTGCGTGCCGAACTGCCACGCCGCCGCGCCGCCCATCGAGAAGCCGCGGACGCTGATCCGGTTCGGGTCGATCTTGTAATGCGTGCGCGCGTTTTCCAGCGCCTCGAAGAGATCGACCTCGCCGGCGAATTTGTTCGCGCAGCAGTAGCGCCCGAACGGGTGCAGAACGATCGCGGTCGGCGGGGCGAAGTCGCCTTTGTTCTTCAGCCGGTCGGCGAGGAACGCCAGCTCGGTCGATTTTTCCGCGCGTCCGCGGAACCAGAAATCGAGGCGGCGTGGGGTCTTTTCATCGGGCTTCCAGTCGTCGGGAATGACGAGGCCGTAGGGCTGCACCGAGCCGTCGATTTTGGAAACATACCCGCGCACGACGAGGCCGGTCGCGGAGTTCCAAGAGGGTTTTCCGTCGCGCAATTCCTTCGCGCGTTGCATCCCGAGTTCGAGCTGCTGCTTGGCGTATTCAATGTGTTTCGGCTCGAAAAACTCGTCGTAGCGTAGTGCCCAGTCGGCGGCTTTGTGAAAGATGATCACGTCGGGCAGCAGCGCGAGCTTCTCGGGCCGGGCTTTGAGCAGGCCGCGGAGCGAGTCGATTTCCTTGCCGAGCGCGGCGACGCTGGCGGTGAGCGCGGTGCGGTCGGCTTCGGGGATAGGGACGCCGGGCGGCGGGATGGGTTTCACGTCCGCGGCGGAAGCGTTGACGGCGAGGAGGACGCAGAGTGCGAGAGCGCGGAGGTGGGAGGACATGGGCCGGGATAGTTGCCGAGGCTCAATCCCGATTCACGCGTTTTCCTCGCGGAGGGACGGGCTCCCTGCACGTCCCCAATTTTCAGCGGGGCGATGCGCCTTCCGGGAGAGATGGGGAAGCGCAGGAGCGCATCCCTCCGGCGGTTACGCCACGCCAAAGACCCCGCTGAGCTGCGCGACGAACGCGCGGTGCTCCGGCGGACAGACCGCCTGCCAGTCGGCGAATTTCTGCACCGTGGTCTTGCCACGGACGCGCGGCCCATGGTTGAGCCACGGCACGGCTTCCCAGTGCCTCGGTGCAGCCTCGAACAGCGGGAGAAGCTGCGCGGCCACGATCACGTTTTTCGCCCGCAAACCGGCGTTCGCGCGAAGGAAGTTTTCGTTTTGCGCGAACCACGCCCGGAAACTCAGACCCGAGGGAAGCCGGTGCGCGGGCGCGGCCAGGCGGTCGGCCGCGTAGACGGCGAGCGCCGGGGAATAGCTTCGCCAATTGGGATACGGTGCGCGGGTTTTCCAAGTCGCGGCCATGCGGCGTAAGGTGAACAGCGAGGCCGTTTCGCAAAGGCATTCCTCCAGCCAGAGATTCGCGTGCCTCGATTCATGCCAACCACGCACGCCCACGTTGCTGTGCTGGGCGAGGGCATGGCCAAACTCGTGGGCAAACTGAAACGCGAATTGCGCCCAGCGCGTATTTTGCACGGCGAGGCCGATGCCGATGCGCCCGTCCGGGCCGCGGCCAAAATCCGTCTGCGGGTAGTCTGGCCGATGGTAAATGCGGATCGCCTCCATCCGCGTCTGCGGGCAGTGACGCCAGATTTCCAGCCCAGCGGATTCCACGACCTGCCCAATGTCTTCCGGCGACGCCTCGCCCCACGCCCCGCGCTCTACGCCGATACGCAGCTTCGCCGCCGGTTCCGCGCGGAGCATCGGCGGCAGGGCGAAAAGCGGGAGCGTGCGGAGGAACTGGCGGCGGGAAAACACGGAGCGAGGAGAAAGACCAAAGGCCCAAGGCTAAAGATCAAAATGAAATACGGCGTATTTTCGCCTTTCGCGTTTGGCCGTTCGCCATTCTCCTCCCGCGATGCTCGCCACGCTTCTCGCCGACCCGAATTTCTGGATCAGTCTGCTCACCCTCACGATCCTGGAAATCGTCCTCGGGATCGACAACATCATCTTCATCTCGATCCTTGCCGGAAAGCTTCCCGCCGAGCAGCAGGGCCGGGCTCGGACGATCGGTCTGATGATTGCGCTCGTCACCCGGGTGCTGCTGCTTTGCTCGATCTTCTGGTTGTCGAAGCTGATCGATCCGCTCTTCCATGTCGGGACGCATCCGGTCTCGGGCAAAGACCTCGTGCTCATCGCGGGTGGTCTTTTCCTGCTGTGGAAGAGCGTCCACGAGATCCACGGCAGCGTGGAGAATCTGGAGCAGGGCGAGCACGACAACGCCGAGGAAAGGCTGCACGACTTGCCGGGTGGCGGCGAGCGGCCGAAGAAAAAGAGCGGCGTGACGATGACGAGCGTCATTTCGCAGATCGTCGTCATCGATATCGTCTTTTCGCTCGATTCGGTGATCACTGCCGTGGGCCTCGCGGAGCACATCCAAGTCATGATTGCGGCGGTGGTTCTGGCGATGATCGTCATGCTGCTCGCGAGCAAAACGATCAGCGATTACGTGAACAAACATCCCACGATCAAGATGCTCGCGCTTTCCTTCCTCCTGCTGGTGGGTGTGGTGCTCGTGGCCGACGGCTGCGGGCAGCACGTCCCCAAGGGCTACATCTACTTTGCCATGGCGTTCTCCTTCGCGGTCGAGATGTTGAACATTCGGATGCGGACGAACCGGCAAAAGGCGCATGCCGTCACGGCTCCGGGCGGGCCTGCTGCACAGGTCTGATTGAAGCGTCGGGGCGGCGATCCGCGCGACTCGGGTTAGCGCTGCGACTCGCCGAAAGCCGCGAGGAAGGCGCACTCGATGGCGAGGGGTTCCTGAACGCCGGTGCGGTTGAAGTTTTCGCGCAGGGTTTCGAGGGCGGCGGTTTTGCGGAGAAGTTGCGGCGCGGTGTGGCGCTGCGCGAGCGCGGTGGTGTCGGCGGCGCAGGCAGGGAGATCGAGTTCCGAGGAGCCGCTGTGCTGACGGAGAGCGTCGGCCCACCAAGCTTCGAGGGTGGTGAGGAGGTCGTCGCGGGTGGCGGTGTAGCGGGCTTCGGTCAGGGCTTTGTAATAGTCTTCGCGGTCGTCGAGCCAGGCGCGGGCGTCGGTGGCCTGTTTGTAGTGCTTTTCTTCGGCTTTGAACGCGTCGTCGGTCTCGTCGCGGATCGCGTCCTTGGCCTGCGCGAGCAGGCGCTCGAAGTCGCGCACGAGGCCAAAAATGTGCGGCAGCTCGGGCCGCTCGTGCCGGGCGAAACCGCGCAGACTTTCCACCAGTGCGCTTTGCTGGGGCGAAAGCGGACGCCTTTCCACGAGGCGCAGCAGGACTTCGAGGCAGCGTGAAAGAATCGTCTCGAGCATTTGCTCGGGCTGCGCAGTGAGAAGAAAAAGATGCGTCCCTCGCGGCGGTTCCTCGAGGGTTTTGAGAAAGGCGTTGGCGGCCTGCGGCTGAAGGCGATCGGCATCGATCAGCAGGCCGATTTTCTTCCCGCCGTGCAGCGCGCGGAGGTGGAGCGCGTGTTCGAGCTCGCGGATCTGCTCGATGACGATGCGCCGGCTTTTCGATTCCGGTTCGGCCCGGTGCAGGTCCGAGTGGGCGAGGGGTTTGTCCGTCCCGAGGAGCAGTCCGGCGAGGCGGGTGACGAGCGCGAGTTTACCACTGCCCGCCGGGCCCGTAATAAGATAGGCGTGCGCGAGTCGATCCTGCGCGTGGGCGGCGGCGAGAAGCTGGTAGGCGGCGTCGGCGGTAAAGGCCATGCGCGGAAGTGAAAGGTGTCAGGTGATAGCTGTCGAGGGAACTCCCGCACGGGCCTCCTCTGGCATCTGAAACCGGACACTTTCCCAAATAGCGCCCTCTAGATCCTCGGTCGTTTGTCCGGCATCGAGCAGGCGAAATCGCGGGTCGCCGGTTTGGGCGAGGGCGAGATAGCCGGCCCGGACGGCTTCGTAAAAGGCGGCGGGTTGCCTTTCCATCCGATCTGGAGCTTCGGGCCGAGCGGCCATGCGCGTGCGACCGACCGCCGGATCAAGATCGAGAATGAAAGTCAGTGTGGGCAGACAATCACCGACCGCAAAGCGATTGATTGCCGCGACGTGCGCGGGATCGAGGCGGCGGGCGACGCCCTGATAAACCGTGGTTGAATCGAGAAAGCGGTCCGCCAAAACGATCGTGCCGGCGGCGAGCGCGGGCTGAATTTTCTCGCGTACGAGTTGGGCGCGGCTCGCGGTGAAAAGGAGCAGTTCCGTTTCGGCGCACATCGCGTCGCCGGCTTTCGAGTGCTGGAGCAAGTGGCGCAGTCGCTCGCCGATCTCGGTGCCGCCGGGTTCGCGGGTGAGCAGCACGCTTTTGCCCAAATCCTGCAATCGCGTGGCGAGACGCTGGATTTGCGTGGATTTGCCGCAGCCTTCGCTGCCTTCAAAACTGATGAAAAGGCCGTTCGCCATCCGGCGAGTGAAAAGGGCTGAATCGCGGGTGTCGAGTGGGGAAGCAGAACGCGCCGCGAACTCAATTCCTACTACCAAACGCTAGTCGCCCAGCTCCACGTTCCAGTAAGCGAGATCGACAAAATGCCGCCAGCTTTCGTGATGCTGGCCGTCGAAAGTGATGTTCACAAAAGGCCGCCACTTCGGCCTGACCGGCTTGCGGATGAGCTGCATGCGGACTTGGTGCGCGAGGCGGTTGCCCTTTCGCGTGTTACACGGGATGCATGAGCAGACGATGTTTTCCCAAGTCGTCAGGCCGCCTTTGTCCCGCGGGATGACGTGGTCGAGGTTCAGGTCGCGCTTGTCGAAAAGCTTGCCGCAATACTGGCAGGTGTTTTTGTCGCGCTCGAAGATGTTCGCGCGCGTGAACTTCACCTCTTTTTTCGGCAGCCGGTCGAAGATCATCAGCACGATGATGCGCGGGATGCGGATCTTGAAAGCAATGGTGTGGACCATTTCGTCCTCCGGCTCGCGGTGCGAAAAATCGCGCCAGCTCTCGAAATCGTGGGTGCGGAAGTTATTGCCCGGCGCGGTGTGGACGACCTGCGCGTGGCCCTGGCAGACGAGCGTAAAAGCCCGCCGCACGGTGCAGACATTGATGGCCTGCCAGAGTCGGTTGAGGACGAGGACTTGGTGATCGAGCATAGGAGAAAACCCGCAGGGGCTCGGAAAAACTTGCGCGGAAGCTAGGCACGCGACTGGGGGCTGTCAATCGAGGGGAGGCGCGCGGAAATAGTTTCTGGACAGCCCTCTGAGCGCTGGCACCGTGCCCACCTGTCTATGAAAACGCGTCTCCTCCTCCCGGCTCTGATCCTTGGCGTCACCTTCGCACCCCTCCAAGCGGCTGAACCTCCCCCGGCTGCTCCGACGGTTGATCTTTCCTCCTACAAGACAGCGGACGATCTCTGGAAACACCTGGAAGCGCTTCAGCAGCCTCCGGCAGAAAAACCGGCGACCCGCGAAGCCGCCATCGCCCTGGCCCGCACACGCTACACCGAGCAGGTGGCGGTGGGCGCGGCTTTCAATAAAACCTACCCGACCGACCAGCGGCGCTGGGCCGTCCGGATGATCGCGCTGCGCGCGGAAATGCAGTTGCGACGGATCACTGGACAGCCCACCGACACGGTCGCCGAGCGGGCCCGTCTGGATGAAATCATCAATGCCGCCGAAGCGCCGACCCCTTTGAAAGCCGAAGCAGCCTTCACCCGGGCGATGACCTACACCGGGGATTTTAAGACGAATCCCGAGAGCTACATTGCCTTCAACCAAGCGGCGGGGGATTTTCTGGCCAAATACGCCGCGCATCCGCTCGCTCCGCAGATGCAGACGCTTCAGCTCCGCGTGCTGGCCGAGGATCCGACGCCGCAAGGCACCGAACTTTTGCAAAAAATTGCCGCGGGCACGGATGCGAAAGCGGCCGAGATCGCCAAGGGCGTGCTCGCGAAGCGGGAGACACTCTCCGAGTTGAGAAGCAAACCCGTCTCTCTCGAGTTCACCGCGGTCGATGGTCGCGGCGTGGACCTCGCGCTGATGCGCGGGAAGGTCGTGCTCGTCGATTTCTGGGCGAGCTGGTGCGGGCCGTGTATCGCAGAAATGCCGAACGTCGTCGCGACCTACGGCAAGCTGAAGAGCAAGGGCTTCGAAGTCGTGGGGATCTCGCTCGATGAGGACAAAGCCAAGATGCAGGCCTCGGCTAAAGAACACGGCATGACTTGGCCCAGCTACTTCGACGGGCTCGGCTGGAAGAATAAAATCAGCAGCAAATACGGCATCGATTCGATTCCAGCGACCTGGCTGATCGACAAAAAAGGCATGCTCCGCCACACCGCCCTACGCGGCCCCGCGCTGGAAGAGGCGGTCGTGAAGCTGCTCAAGGAGTAGAGCGCTGCTATCGCTAATTTCAGCTGCCCCGTTCGCGCTATTTGTTCACCACGAAATCGACAACCAACGCGTCGGCGAGGCTGGGCTTGAGGAGGGTGACGAAAGCTTTGTGGTCCGGGTGGACGAGGTAGGCGTCGCGGTCGGCGGCATTTTTGAAGGTCACTATCCAGCAATGCGTGTAGCCTTTGTCGAGGCCTTCGGGGCTGGAGTTGGTGCCAAACTCCAATCCGTCCACCTGCGAGATCTTCCCTTTCAGAGCCGCGAAACCTTCCACGATTTTGGCGATCTGCGCCTTGTCTGCATCGGGCTTGAACTTGAAATGGACGACATGCCGGATCGGACCGTCGGCGGCGAGGGTGGACATGGTGAGAATGGCGAGGGCAAGGAACGTGGGGAGGAGCTTCATGAGTGGGTTGCCGCGAAGTCTTTCCTCGCCCACATGAGGTGGCAAGCCGGGAACGCGGTTCAGCGTAGTTTGCGATCGACGGCGAGAAGGGCGCCTTTGAGTTCTTCGAGCTGGAAGGGTTTGACGAGAACGGTGGCGTCGATCCGTTTGAAAAAATGTTGAATGGTCGGCTCATTCTCGTGGCCAGTGATGAAGAGGAAGCGCAGGCGTGCCGCGGGCCGCACGCGGGTTACCGCCCAGTAGAACATTTCGCCGCCGACTTTCGGCATCATCATGTCGCAGATAATCAGGTCATAGGTGTCGCGCAGAATAGCGCGCAGGCCCTCGGCTCCGTTGCTGACTTGGGTGACCCTAAAGTGTTGGGCGAGAAGGTACTCGCTGATGACATCGCGAAAATCTTCCTGGTCATCGAGGAGCAATACGCGAAGCGGGGCGCGCGGGGTTGCGGAGGGTAACGCCGGCTGCGCTCCAGACAGGAGGTCGAGGGCTTCAGGCGATGGGCAGGTGGTGGATGGCACAGCGGTGAAGTTCAGCGAACAGCGGGCAGCAGCAGCCCGAGAGTTTCACCTTTGGCACCGCGCAGCCAGCGAAGGCGACACAGACGACGTTTGGATTTGGAAGAGCGCTTCATTTTGCGCATTTGAGATAGCAGCGGGGATGCCAGCAGAGACGTGAGCTTGGTGGCCTAAGCGCCCACGAGGATCACCAGGACGGAAAGATGAAACTAAGGCCGTGAAGGTGGCGAGATGCCTTGCCGACGCGCGAGAACGGCTCGCGGAGCCACTGCCTGACCTCTGCGGACTACCGCGCGGACTGCCGCACCGCTATTTTACGATCACCGTCGGACCATCATCGCGGGTCGGGAGCGGGGCTTCCCGCACACTGCCAGCCGAACTGACGACCCGCTGCCCGGTGCGACGCCCCTGCTGCACGAAATGGTTGTTGTCTCCAAACTGCGCCCAAGGGCCGTTTGGCACGTCGCGGAAATCGACGAACTTCCAGTCACAGACATCGGTGCCCTTCATTCCGAGGTAATCGCGGACCGCGGGCGAGACATCGAGACCAGCCCCGCCGTTGAGGTTGGGCCGCGGCCTCTCATTACCAAACACGTACTGCCAGTGATCGGTGCGGAAGGGGCCGCAGTCCGCCCACTGCGCATAGCAGACCTTGCCAGTCTCGCTGTTACGGACCGCCAGCCAGCGGTCGCGGCAGACCGATTTGCCTTCGGCTTCGAAAGCTTCGCGAAACCAAGGGATGACGAGTTTGGACTCTGGCTTCGTCGTGCCGCGGGTCACATCGTTGAAGGGCAGCGCCACATAAAACGGATTCTGCCGCGGGATGAAGTTTGCCGGGATAAAGCCGCGACGGGCATTGGGATTCGGATTGTCGAAGCCGCCAAAGCTCGTTTGCCAATTGAGATCCCAAGAGCTGCTGACGTTATGCACTGGATTGTTGCCGCCGGCAGGTTCGCCGACCCAAAACGTGGTGGTGATGATGCGGGTCTTCCACGGATATTTGCCCGAGACACCGAGCGCACGGGAAGTGGTCGGAATTACGACCTGCGGCTCCATTTTTAAAATGGCGCTCTCGCGCAGCTTGGAGGCGTATTTGGCAAAATCCGAACTGCTGACGTAGGGCGATTGCCCGGAGGAGGTGCCGGAAAGGCTGAATGCGGCGGCACAGACGGTCAGGATTCCTAGCAGGGAGGTTCTCATTTTTTAGGAATGTGGGCGGTTTAGTAGGTGATGACCGGCGTAGGGTAAAGTGGAAAATTTGCCTTAAAGTGTCGGATTTTGGTCCATGAGGCCCGCTGTTTTACACAGAAGGGTCACTGAAAGGAGCTTTCTAGCACAATTGAGCATCGATTAGGCCATTTGGCCGGTGGGAGTTACGTCCGACGTAGGACGGTTGGATGGCAAAGTCGCGGGTCAATTTTCGGGTAGTCGAGTGTGTAGTGGAGCCCGCGGCTTTCTTTCCGCAGCAATGAACAATCGACGATCAGCGCGGCTACGGTTGCCAGGTTACGCAGTTCGAGGAGATCGGTGGTCAGCTTGTAGCCCCAATAAAACTCGGCGATCTCGCGCTCGAGATTGCGCAGCCGGGCCGCGGCCCGTTGGAGGCGCTTGTCGGTGCGGACGATGCCCACGTAGTCCCACATCAGCCGGCGGATTTCGTCCCAGTTGTGATAGATCACGACCAGTTCGTCCACGTCCACCGCGTCGCCACTGGTCCACTCGGGGATAGTGGGCTCGGTGCTGGCGTCGTCGGGAAAAGTCACGGGTTTGGCGATGATGGCGACGCAGCAGCGGTGGGCGAGGACACAGGCTTCGAGGAGGGAATTACTCGCCAGCCGATTCGCGCCGTGCAGGCCGGTGCAGGCGACTTCACCGATGGCATACAATCCGCGCAGCGACGACGCCCCGTTTTCGTCCGTCTGAACGCCGCCACACTGGTAATGCGCCGCCGGGACGACCGGGATCGGCTGCTTGGTGATGTCCAAGCCGAAGCCCAGGCAGGTCTCATAGATATTGGGAAAGCGTTCGCGCACGAAGTCGGGGGGCTGGTGAGTGATATCGAGATAGACACACCGCGCGCCACTTCGTTTCATCTCCGCGTCGATAGCGCGCGCGACGATATCGCGAGGCGCCAATTCTTTCCGCGGGTCGTATTTCGCCATGAACTCCCGGCCCTTCGCGTCGATCAACCGCGCGCCTTCCCCGCGCACGGCTTCCGAAATGAGGAAGCTGCGCGCCTGTGGGTGAAAGAGGCACGTCGGGTGGAACTGGATGAACTCCATGTTCGCGATCTTCGCGCCCGCCCGCCAAGCCATGGCCACGCCGTCGCCGGTCGCGATGCCGGGGTTCGTCGTATAAAGATAAACTCGTCCGCAGCCGCCGGTGGCAAGGATGACGCGGTCGCTGCGCAGGGTAACGACCTCGCCGGTGGCCTCGTCGAGGACGTAAGCGCCGAGGCAGCGGTCGCCGCTCGCGTGGCCGAGCTTACCGAGCGTGAGCAGATCGACGGCGTTGTGGTTTTCAAAAACGGTGACGCTGGGCGCCTTCTCGATCGCGGCGAGCAAAGCACGCTCGATTTCACGCCCCGTCAGGTCGCGGGCGTGGAGAATGCGCCGCTTGCTGTGGCCGCCTTCGCGAGCAAGATCCAGTTCGTGCGAGCCGTCGGGCAGCTCGCGCTCGTCAAACTGCACGCCGAAGTCGATCAGCTCGCGGATGCGCGCCGGGCCGTCGCTGACGATGCGCCGCACCACCGCCTCGTCGCACAGCCCCGCGCCGGCATCGAGTGTGTCGGCCACGTGCAACTCAAAGGAATCCTCTGTGCTTGTGACGCTGGCGATGCCGCCCTGCGCCCACGCCGTATTCGACTCCGCCCGCGTACCCTTGGTGACAACTGCGACGCTGCCATGCTGGGCCGCTTTCAGTGCAAAGCTCAAGCCGGCGATGCCGGAGCCGATGATGATGAAGTCGAAGCGGGTCATCGCAGCCAGAGGTTGTCGATCAGCCGAGTTTTGCCAAAGAAGACCGCGAGCGCGAGGACGGTGTTACGCCCGACCTTGCGGGCCGGTTGAAGCGTGGTGGCGTCAGCGATTTCAGCGTAGTCGAGGCGGGCGAGTGGAGCGGTGGCGATGGTTTTCAAAAGCAGACGGCGGAGCGTGGAAGCGCTGGTTACGCCTGTGTGGAAAGCGGCGGACGCGGAGAGTAGCGCGCGGCGAAGCACCGTGGCTTGGGCACGCTCCGCCGCCGTGAGGTAGCGGTTACGCGAACTGAGCGCGAGGCCGTCGGGTTCGCGTACGGTTTCAACCGGAACGATGCGGACGGGCACATTCAAGTCGCGCACCATGCGACGGATGACTGCGCACTGCTGGAAATCCTTCAGTCCGAACACCGCGCTCTCCGGCTGGATGATCTGAAACAGCTTCAAGACCACCGTGCAAACACCGCGGAAATGCCCCGGACGCGATGCCCCGCACAGCCGCGCGGAAACCTCCGGCTCATCCACGAATGTTGAGCTCCCCTCCGGATACATCGCCTCCGCTGTCGGATGGAAAATTACGTCCGTCCCATGTGCCGCGCACAGCTTCCGATCCGCCGCGAATGTCCGCGGATACCGGCTGAAATCCTCCTTCGGCCCGAACTGCGTCGGGTTCACAAAGATACTCACCACGACCAGCCCATCCCGACCGGCGAGTTGACGCGCCCGATCAATCAGCGCCGTGTGCCCCCGATGCAGCGCACCCATCGTCGGCACCAGCACCACCGGCCCGCGCGCCGCCCGGCAGAGACGTGAGGCCACGGAAAGAGAGAGCGTGATTTTCAAAGTGGTCGGGAAACAGGCAGTGAACCTTCCGGATAACTGCGGGCTCCCCAAGGCGCAAGAGTACCGATGGCCTTATACACGTTCTCCGCCGACCGACTGGAACACCCCTTGCTCAAAGCATATGCGCGCAATCGCCAACCCATGACTACCATGCAATCCCTCCTAAAAACGCGCCGCCACGGCTTCACGCTGGTCGAAATCATGATCGTCGTGGCGATCGTCGCGCTGCTGGCGGCGATCATGACCGGCAATCTGATCCGGGCGCGAAAACGCACCCAGGCAACGCGGATTCTGGACGACTTGCGGACGCTCGACGGCGCGCTCGACCAGTGGGCGCTGGAAAAGAACAAGAAGGCGGGGGACATCGCCGAGTTCAGCGACCTCCAACCTTATCTCAAGACGATGAACAAACTGAACCTCACGGGCTACGACCTCTTCGGCCAAAACTACGGCCCGTTCTCCGTCGATACCGGGCCCAAGGTTTCGGCCATCACCTTCAGTGCGCTGTCCGACGTGGCCCCGGCGGATTTTTGGTCGCCCTTCAACTGACCGGTCCGGCCTCCGCCTCCGCGGATGTCCGATAGCCCGCCACAAACTCCCGCCGAAACGTCGCGAAGGTCCCGGCCTCGATCTCCCGCCGCACCCGCGCCATCAGTTCGAGGTAAAAATGCAGGTTGTGCAGCGAGATCAGCCGCAGGCCGAGAATTTCCTCCGACTTCACCAAATGCCTCAGATACCCGCGTGAAAACCCGCGGCATGCTGCGCAGGTGCAGCCTTCCTCAATCGGCCCTTCGTCCAAGAGGAACTGCGCGTTTTTCAAACTGATCGTCCCGCGCGCCGTGTAGGCCGTGCCGTTGCGCGCTAGCCGCGTGGGGAGTACGCAATCAAACATGTCGATGCCGCGCGCCACCATCTCCACGAGTTGCGACGGCGTGCCGAGTCCCATCGCGTAGCGCGGTTTGTCGGCGGGGAGAAAGGGCACGCTGTATTCCACCGCGCGCATCATCTCCGGCTCGGGTTCGCCCACGCTCACCCCGCCAACGGCGTAGCCGTCGAAGCCGAGCGCCACCAGCGCCTCCGCCGAGTGCCGCCGCAGATCCTCGTAGCTCGACCCCTGCACGATCCCGAATTTCATCCCCGGCGTCTCCACCTCCCGGCACTGCGCTGCCCAGCGCAGCGTCCGCTCCAGGCTCTCCGCCACCTTTTCATGCGGGCAGGGAAAAGGCGGGCATTCGTCGAAAAGCATCGCGATATCGCTGCCCAGCGTCGCCTGGATTTCCATCGCCACGCGCGGCCCGAGGAACATCGGCGAACCGTCGATGTGGTTTTGGAAATGCACGCCCTCCTCCGTGATCTTGCGCAGCTTCGCCAGCGAGAAGACTTGGAAGCCGCCCGAATCCGTGAGGATCGGCCCATCCCAATTCATAAACCGATGCAGCCCGCCGAAGTGCCGCATCACGTCCATCCCGGGCCGGACGAAAAGGTGATAGGTGTTCCCGAGAATGATCTGCGCGCCGACCTCCCGCAGCTCTGCCGGCGACACTGCCTTTACCGTCCCCTGCGTCCCGACCGGCATGAAAATGGGCGTCTCAATCGTCCCGTGATTGGTCACCAACCGCCCACGCCGCGCCTGTGTTTCGGAGTCGGTTTTGAGCAGCGTGAACATCGGGGCGCGCAGCATAGCGGCCTGTTTTTCCGGTGCAATCGTTGGGTCCACGAAAAGCACGAACGGACACGAAAAGAGCAGGTGATTTTCGTGTCCGTTCGTGGCTTTCGTGGACCCTTCTCAGCGCGGTTCGGCCACGCGATAACGCCCGTCAGGCGCGACCGTGAACTTCGGCACCAGCCGCGTGCGCTCAAAGGCCGCGTAGGCCGGCTGCAACTGCGCCCAGAACGGTGCTTGCGCCGGATGCCGCGCGGCGAAAGCCGACCACTCCGCACCCTGCATCCGCGCCGGGAAAATGTGGACGGTGATGCGCTCCTGCCCGCGGTTTCGCGTGTCGAGCGCGGCGAGATACAGCTCCTCGATCGCGGCATCGCCCAGCGGCGCGCAGCCGATGCTCACGTCTTTGCCGTGGATGAATATGTCGCCGCCGGGCTTCTCCTTGTCGGAAAGAATCCGGTCCGCGGCGTTCGGATAATTCAACCCCAGCGAGAGGTGAAACAGGCTCTCGGGGTTGAACCGGTCGATCTCGTAAAAGCCCTCCGGCACCTGCAAATCGCCCTGCCGCCGTTTTGGGCCCGGCCCGCCCGACGCCTTGAGGATTTCATAGCTCGCCACCAACCGGAATTTCCCGCGCCCCTCCCGCGCCCACAGCTCCACCACGCCCTCGCGTTTCAGCCAGCGCAGGAAAATCTCCCGCGCCGGATACGGCAGACCCGCAGCCTTGAATTTCTGCGCGATGACCTGCCCGTGCGCCGCTCGCGCCCGCGCCACGCGCTGCTCGCCGCTGAGTTTTTGAAAGTCATCGTCCTGCCCATGCATGACCGCAGTGGCTACGGCGACGAGGAAGACGGCGAGCATTTTTCCCATACATCCGAATCCTCGGTTGGCGCGAAATTCTCGCCACAGAAAAAAAGCCCCGTCATCCTGAGCGGAGCGTAGCGCAGTCGAAGGATCCCGGCGCATCGGTGGAACGTCGCGGACGTCGCCCGTGAATCCGCGGGATTCTTCGACTGCGTTCCGGCCCACCGGCGCCCGCCCAGAACTCCGCTCAGAATGACAAATATGAAATACCGCCGCTTCGGTCGCACGAACCTCCAGATGCCGGTCTTCTCCTGCGGCGGCATGCGCTATCAGCAGTCGTGGGACGACGTCGATCCAAAGGCCGTCGAAGAAGCCGGCCAGCGCAACCTCGAAGCAACGATCCTCCGCGCGCTCGAACTTGGCATCAACCACATCGAAACCGCCCGCGGTTACGGCAGCTCTGAAATGCAGCTCGGCTGGATTCTCCCGAAGCTCCCGCGGGAAAAACTGATCGTGCAAACCAAAGTCGGGCCGACGGCAGACCCGCGCGAATTCCGCGAAACCTTCGCCACCTCGATGCGCTACCTGAAGCTCGACCACGTCGATCTCTTCACCCTCCACGGCATCAACAACGCCGAACTGCTCGACTGGACGCTGCGCCCCGGCGGCTGCCTCGACGCCGCCCGCGAGTTCCAGCGCGACGGCCGCTGCACGCACCTCGGCTTCACCACCCACGCCACCACCGACGTCATCCTCCGCGCCATCGCCAGCGACGCCTTTGACTACGTGAACCTGCATTGGTATTTCGTGAACGACTTCCACTGGCCCGCCGTCGAGGCCGCCGCCGCGCGCGACATGGGCGTCTTCATCATCAGCCCCACCGACAAAGGCGGACAGCTCCAGCAGCCCGTGGCAAAGATGCGCGAGCTCTGCGCGCCGCTCTCGCCCATGCAGTTCAACGACCTCTACTGCCTCGCCCGCCCGCAGGTCCACACCCTCAGCATCGGTGCCGCCCGGCCCTCGGACTTCGACGAACACGTGGCCGCGCTCGCGCATTACGACCGTGCTGCGGAAGTCATTGCGCCCATCGAAGCGCGGCTTCGGGCGGAGATGAACCACGCGCTGGGCGCCGATTGGTGGACTAGCCTCTGGCGCGATCTACCGAACTACATTGACATGCCCGGCGAGGTGAACGTCCAGGAAATCCTCCGCCTCTGGAGCTTCGCCCAAGCGCTTGACCTGACCGAGTGGGCGAAGATGCGCTACAACCTCATGGGCAACGCCGGCCACTGGTTTCCCGGCACCAACGCCGCTCACTTTGACCCGGTGAAAATTCGCGCCGCCCTCAACGACCATCCTTTCGCCGACCGTATCCCCACCGCCCTAGCCGAAGCACACGCAGCGCTCCACGGGGCGCAGCAAAAGCGCCTTAGCGAGAGCGATTGAACCACTAGCGCACCCCGGTTCGTTACGAGACGAAGACGGGGGCAAGCGCTGCGACGGTGTCGCCGACCGGGGCGTTAATCGTGGTAGTAGCTGCGCCGGGCGACGGAACGTGAATGAACGACGGGACGTGAATGGACGACCTGGCGGTTGGGGGTGACGTAAACGGCCCGCCCGGGGAGCGTGGTCACGTAGTAGGGCCGGCGGTTGTCGTAATAGACGTAGCGGTTGTCGGCGCGGTAGTAGCGACGAGGGCCATCGGAGTAGTAGGGCGTGTAAGCGTCGTACTCGCCGTAGTAGTCGGGCGAGGTGCCGGCGGAGACGCTGACCTGCCCGACGGAATGGCCATCGTCGTAAACGCAGCCGGTGAGGAAGCAGGCGCCGCACAGGGCGGCGGTGAGTAGGGGGTTCGTTTTCATGGTGTGGTGGTGTGGCACTGAATCGTTGTCGCGGACCCCAGTGGTTTTATCTCGAAGTGGTTCTTTGAGGACGCCCGGCGGGGCGGCAGCGCAGTTTCACCCCGCAGGCAACTAACCGAACGCATTCCGCCCGATTCCCAGAGCCAGAGCGAGCTTCACAGCACCCACCGAAAGCGGCTCAGGGAACCGAGCCCGAAACAATGCCCGACCCATACGCCCGCCACCGCCCCGAGCCTCCCGGTCGTGTCTGATGGAACCATCGAGCCCGCGTCCGCAGTCTACCCTGCTTCCTACCCGAGGAACTCCCGAACGCAGAGCGTCGCGTTGTGCCCGCCGAAGCCGAAGCTGTTGTTCAGCGCGACCTTCACCCTCTTCTCCCGGGCCGTATGCGGCGTGTAGTCGAGATCACACTCGGGGCTGGCTTCGTCGAGGTTGATCGTGGGCGGGATCAGGCTGTCGCGCATCGCCAAGACGCAGGCGATGGTCTCGACCGCGCCGGCCGCGCCCAGGAGGTGGCCGGTCATGGATTTCGTAGAGCTGAGCGTGAGCCCGTTGGTGGCGCGTTCGCCGAAGAGCGTCTTGATCGCTGTGGTCTCAGCCACATCGCCGACTGGCGTGGAAGTGCCGTGCATGTTGATGTAATCGACGTCCGCCGCGGTCAGCCCGGCCTTTTTCAACGCCATGGCCATGCAGCGCGTGGCCCCGGAGCCGTCGGGGTGCGGGGCGCTCATGTGGTAGGCGTCGGCGGTCAGGCCGTAGCCGACGAGTTCGGCGTAGATGCGCGCGCCGCGTTTTTTGGCGTGCTCGAGTTCCTCGATGACGATGACGCCCGCGCCCTCGCTCATGACGAAGCCGTCGCGGTCTTTGTCGAACGGGCGCGAGGCCCGCGTGGGGTCGTCGTTGCGCGTGCTCATGGCGCGCATCGCGGCAAAACCGGCCATGCCCATCGGCACGATGGTCGCCTCGGAGCCGCCGGCGAGGAAGACATCGGCGTCGTCCTCGAGGATCATCCGCCAGGCTTCGCCGATGGCGTGGCAGGCCGTCGAGCAGGCCGAGACAGGCGCGAAATTTGGCCCGCTCCAGCCGAACTCCATGGAGACGAGGCCGCTGCCCATGTTCGCGATCATCATCGGGATGGTGAAAGGCGAGACGCGCGACGGCCCTTTCTTGAGCAGGATTTCATGCTGATCCTCCAACGTTTTCAGTCCGCCGATGCCGCTGCCGATGATCACACCGCAGCGATCCGGGTCGCTCACCTCGGTCAACCCGGAATCTTCCACGGCCATCTTCGACGCGGCCATGGCAAGCTGCGAGTAGCGGTCGGCGCGCCGCACGTCCTTGGGGTTTTTGAAAAACTTCACCGGTTCGAAATTCCGCACCTCGCCGGCGATCTGGCACTCGTAGCCGGTGATGTCGAAATGCGTCACCCGCCCGATGCCGCTCACGCCCTGCGTGAGGCTGTGCCAAAAGGCGGGCACATCGTTGCCCACGGGCGTGATCGCGCCCAGTCCGGTGATGACGACTCT
Organism: Chthoniobacter sp.; assembly: GCA_031390545.1. Classification (GTDB taxonomy): domain Bacteria; phylum Verrucomicrobiota; class Verrucomicrobiia; order Chthoniobacterales; family Chthoniobacteraceae; genus Chthoniobacter. Next base: position 456,535 of record JANMTP010000021.1, read on the forward strand.
GCGTTGCGGGGACATAAGGCGCGCAACGTGAACGTCGACCGCCGGGTGTGGCAATGGGAATTTCCGCCGCCGCGGCGAGGGCGCCCCGGAGTCTTGCGACGGTGGTTGGCGGCTGGTAGTAAACGCGGCATGAACGCCGTTGCTGCCCGTCCGCTGGAAATGACGGTCGAGGAATATCTCGCCAGCGAACCGTTCTCCAACGTGAAGCGCGAATATCTCGGCGGGGCTGTCTATGTAAGGGCCGACGTGAGCGAGGCGCTCAATTACATCGCGACGAATCTCGTCGGTTTGCTCTGCATGCAGTTGCGCGGAAAACCCTGCGAAACTTTCAACTCGGATATGAGGGTTCTGCCGCGCCCGCTCGACAGCACTTATTTCTATTACCCGGATGCCATGATTGCCTGCGATCCGACGGACAGCGGCCACGGCTGGCGCGAACGGCCCGCGGCGCTTTTCGAGATCATCTCCGAGGACACGCGCCGGGTGGATGAGCGGGAAAAGCGCATCCCGTATCTCCAGCTCCCGAGCTTGCAGGCTTACGTCCGCATTGAGCAAACGCGGCCCGAGGTGGTCGTGGATCGGCGCATGCCGGACGGTTGGAAAAGTGAACGCGTGAGCGGGTTGGACGCGGTGGTGCGGCTGCCGGAGTTGGGGCTCGAGCTGCCGCTGATGGAGCTGTTCGAACGGGTGACGTTTCCGGGCTAGGCGATGGAGTTCGATGCGCCCGTTTTCAGAACCATGGCGGGGGCATCATGGTAGCTCGCCAGTGGACTGTTCAGCGAGTCGAGCATTCCGAAGAACGGCTGCGCTTTTACTCACCGCATTCTTGGACGCTGCTCGGCAGCGTTGCCATGACCCTGTTTTCAGTAGCAGCGGTGGAGTTGGTGCGCCGTGGATTTGTACCGGCTTGGATACTCGTCGGCGTTTTTCTAATTACCGCCTTTGTAATCGCAGCGTCTATCGACGCGTTTCGGCGATCACCAGAAGGTCAGCTCCATTTTCAGATCGACCGCACGAAAGTGAGTTTCGGTGGTTTTGCTTTTCGGGCGGTGGCCTCTCCACCGCATTCCGTTCTCAAGCGGGTTTTTGTCGGTGACCGCTATTTAAGTTTAGTCGCGCCAGTTTTGTTCGAGTTTCATCCGGCGGCCATCGAGGCGCACGGCTTGACGCCATACCGATCTTTTGAGCTACGCGCGCCGGTAGTGGTTCGCTCTTATCGAGGTGTCACGCGCGACGCCTTTCAGACGGCTCTAGGTCATTTCCTTCCCGCACACATCCCGGTTATTCAATTCACCGTTTTCGACAGCCCGGCTCAATTCGAAAGCCAGACATGGCTAAGTGAACAAGGGACGGATTTCTAGCTCCCCGTCTTCACCTCCACAATATCGTGCGGGGCGCTTTCGCGCTGTCCGGCGGGGCTGACGCGGATGTAGCGGGCCTTTTTGCGCAAGGTGGCGAGGTCGGGGGCGCCGAGGTAGCCCATGCCGCTTTGCAGGCCGCCGGCGAGCTGGGTGAGGACGGTGTCGAGCGGGGGGCTGACTTCCTTGAGCGCCTCGACGCCTTCGGCGGCGACTTTGCGGACGGCGTCCTTGCCGGTGTGGCCGTAGCGGACGGCGCTGCCGGCCTGCATGGCGGCGAGGCTGCCCATGCCGCGGTACTGTTTGTAGAGTTTGCCGTTGATCTCCATGAGCGAACCGGGCGCCTCGGGGCAGCCGGCGAGGAGGCCGCCGCAGATGACGGCGTGGGCGAGGGTCAGGGCTTTCACGATGTCGCCGCTTTTGGTGATGCCGCCATCGGCGAGAATGGTGACGCCTTTTTTCGCCGCGGCCTTCGAGGCCACGTAGAGCGCGGTGAGCTGCGGGATGCCGACGCCGGCGACGATGCGCGTGGTGCAGATGCTGCCGGGGCCCTGGCCGATCTTGATGATCTGCGCGCCGCATTTGGCGAGGTATTCGACGCCTTCGCCGCTGGTCACGTTGCCGGCGATGATCGGGAGGTCAGGGAAGTCGGCGCGAATGAGGCGCACGGTGTCGCCCACGCCTTTGCTGAAGCCGTGCGCGGTCGAGACAGCGACGACATCGACCCCGCGCTCCACGAGCCCGCCGACGTGAGCGAGGATGCGGTCGCGGTCGAGTTCGCCGGTGGAATTGCGCGTGGCGCTGACGGCCGCGCCGCAGAGCAGGCGGAACTGCGAGTCGCGCGCTGGTTTAAGCTGGGCGTGACGTTCGTGGATGATGCGCTCGATGTCGCTGATCGTGAACAGGCCTCGCAGGCGGTCGGCGTTGTCCACGACGAGGAGTTTGTGAATGCCGATGTGCTCGGAGAAAAACTGGTCGGCGCGGGCGATGGGATTTTTGCCAAGGTCGCGCTCGCGGATGGTGTGGACCTGGGCGCGCGGCGTCATCGCGGCGGCCACTTTGATCGCGGCGTAGCGCGGGCGGACGGTGTGACCGGGGAGCAGGCCGAGGAGCGTGCCTTTTTCGTCCACAACGGGGAAGGTGCGGAAGCTAAAACCCTTTTCCTCGACCAGCGCGAGAACATCGCCGATGGCCTGTTCTGGCCCGACTTTGATCGGCTCTTGGATTAGTCCATGGACGTTGTTTTTGACCCGCGATACTTGGCCGAGTTGCTCGCGCTCGGGGAGGTTGCAATGAATCAGGCCGAGCCCGCCGGCGAGGGCCATGGCAATGGCCATGGGCGCTTCAGTGACGGTGTCCATGTCCGCAGAAATGATCGGGATGCGGAGCTGGATGCGCTCGGCGAGCTGGGTTTCGAGATGCGCATCGCGCGGGAGGATCTCGGAGAAAAGCGTGGCGAGGGTGACGTCGTCGTAGGTGAGGCCGAGGCCGGCGTGCGCCCGGAAAAAGGCGTCCGCCGGTTTGTAGAAAGCGCCGTCGAGCGCGGTCGAGGAGGAGTTTGCTGCCATAGCGGACGATGGGGAGCGGCGGGGGAAAGTGAAAGTGGAAAGTCGGGTAGGGGCTCAGTTTGCCGCTCGTTGTAGGGCGGGCGCTTCGCCTGCCCGTGGCAACCGGGGCGGTCGCCCTACAATCTCCGCAAACTGTGCCACAACCGAAAGTCGCGGATGCTCGCTGGTTGCGCGGGCTGTCGGGGGAAGCTGGCAGCTTCCCCTACAGGCGCGACAGCGTGGCCCGTTCGTTTAGCGCGCCGCAGTGCGGGCAGCGGGGGAGAAGGGCGGTGGTGGCGTCGGCGTATTCACTAGCGCAAAGCCGGCAGCGCAGGATGTGGCGGAAGGCCGCCCGCTCGCGGCGTTGGCGACGCCATTCGCTGAAAAGCCACGCGCCGAAAATAGGCGCGAGCATGAGCACCAGATAGATGAGGACGAGATAGCTGAGGCTGACGCGGATCAAGGGGATTGCTGATTGCTGATTCCTGATTGCTGATTTGCAGCGAAGGCGTCGTCGCCCCAGGTGACGGTGGCGGTGGCCCAGGTGATGGGGGCTTCGTTGGCGGCGAAGGCGAAATTTTGCAGCCAGGCGGTGGCGTGTTCGTCGAGGGCAGGGTTGCCGGAGGAGTTTTGCAGGAAAAGGAAGCGCACTTCGCCGCGGTCGGTGACGGCGAGAAGGAAGTGGGCGGGCTCGACTGGCGAACTGGCGCGTGTTTTCCAGATCAACGGAGGCGGTGGTGTGGGCGCGCGACTGGCCAGCGATGGAGCAAAGCGGGCGATGGTTGGTTCGGAGGTGTGGGCCGCGGGAGCTGGCGTGATTTTCGGCGCGGTGCTGGTGATGATCGCCAGCGGTTCGCGGGCGGCGGGAAAGGAGACGACGACGGGTTGTTCGACCGGGCCGAGCGGCAACGTGCGCGGGGTGGCGTAAGACGGGCGGTAGGCGAGGTCGAAAAGGCCGGGCGGAGTGATGCTGTTCGCGGTGGCGACGAGGGCTGGGTCCTGCGCATCGATCCAGTGGAGGAGAGCGATGGCTTCTGGCGACGACGGCGTAAGCACGCTGACCTGCGGCGGAGTGCGTGGGATCGAAGTGCCGAGCGGCTCATTGACTTGAAACAGAAAGAAGGTCGCCGCGTGCGCGAAGAGCGAGGCCGCGACGCAGGCGAAAAGGACGAACGGAAAGCCTTCGCGGCGCGGCCAGTCGAAAATCAGGCTTGGAGCCGTAGCTTCCGCTTTCATCGCCGGTCGGAGGCGGTTGCGAGGATCACGGAAAAGCCAAGCCGCAGCGCTTCGTCCGTGATTTGCACGACCGTGGCGTAAGGGGTGTCGCGATCCGCCTTGATGATGACCGTGCGCTCCTTGGTGCGGCTTTCGGCGAGGCGCTGGCGGAGTTCGTCGAGCGTCACGCGCTGATCGCGGTGATAGATCGCCGCGACCGGCGCGGCGGTGATGCTAATGATCTGCGCCCCATCCCGCGGCGCAAGAGTAAAGGACGAGGCCGGCAGCGATACCGCCATCCCTGGCTGAAGGACAAAGCGGGAACTCAGCGCGAAAAAGACCACCACAAGGAAGACCACGTTGACGAGCGGGATGACGCTGAAAAGCCACGTCGGGATTTTCAGCGAACGCTTCAGTTTCATGGCGTTGGGGGAGCTGTCGCCGCGGGACTACTCGGCGCCTTTGCGCGCCGCGCGGGACGGCCCGCCAAAGTCGATGATCTCGGGCGTGGGCGCGTGACGATGCTCGGTGATGAGGTTCACGATTTCGATGCCCGCGCGCTCCATGTCGTGCATCAGCGCGTTGACGCGCGATGAAAGATAGCTGTAGCCGACGGCGCACGGAATGGCCACGACCAGCCCAGCTGCGGTGGTGAGCAGAGATTGATAAATACCGCTGGCGATGTCCGTCGCCCCGGCGAACCCGCTTTGCGTGGAGATGTTCACGAAGGCTTCGATCAAACCGACAACCGTGCCGAGCAGTCCGATCAGCGGCGCGACAAAAGCGATTGTCGCGAGGATTCCCAAGCGGCGTTCCAGGCGGGGGACTTCGAGTTGGCCGGCTTCAGCCACGATGTCCTTCAACTCCGCGCGGGTGGCTTGATGACGCAGAATGGCAGAATGAATGACCCGGGTCACGGGGGTCGGCGTGCTCGCACATTCCATCTGTGCTTCGGAAAAGCGCCGGTGTTCGATGAGATTTGCCAGCCCGCGCATAAACTCGCCCACGCGGACCGTAACCCGGTGGAAGTAGGTCACACGTTCGAGGAAAACCGCGCCGGCGAGCACGCTACAGAAGAGAATGAGCCACATCAGCGGACCGCCTTTTTGCATGTAGTCGATCATGTGGAGTTTATATGGCGGAAAGTGGAAGAGTGGCAAGGCCGGCGGGAACGGGTTGGCCGATGAACTTTACGCCTCCTCGCTGGGAAAATCTTTTGACGCCAACATCTTGCACCCGTAAAAGCCACGCCGGAATGGATGAAAAGAGATGATTGCAGATAGCGCCGAGATCAAGTTCGCGTGCTCGCAGTGCGGGCAAAGTCTTTTGGTCGATTCCTCCGGCGCTGGTATCTCCCTAAATTGTCCGACCTGCGACAACCCGGTCATCGTCCCGACGCCTGGTTCCCTCCATGATCGGCACTATGGTCAAGGCCCCGGCGTGGAGCCGGGGCGGGCGGGATTTGCCGAAGAGAACGCTGCTTTGACGACGGAATTGCGGGAGGAACTTGTTGAGGCGCTACGTCGGGCGGAGGACTTCGAACGGGAGTTAACGGCTGGGCGCAAGGAAACCGCGCGCCTGCAACAGCGCTTACAAAAGGCGACCGAGGAAAACGAGCGGCTAGCGACCCACGCCACGACCGCTCAGGCCGAGGCCGAAGCATTCAGAACCGAATGCGCCCAGTGGAAAGGCGACTTCGTGCTGGCCCGGCAGGGCGCCGAACTCACCGAGACACAACTCGGGGAGGCGCGGGCGAAAATTTCGCTGATCGAGGCCAGCCTCGCGGCCCTTGAAGAAAACCGCGCACAGTGGGAGCAGGCCTTTTCGCAAACCGCGGAGGGAGCGCAGGCCAGCGAGTCGCAGCTTTCCACGCTCGCCGCTGAACTCGACGACGCGCGCGCCCAAAACGCAGCCCACGAACAGGCGCTTGCCGCAGCCCGCGGCGAAACCGAGGTGCTGTGCGAACAGCGATCCGAACTTCGCGAGCAACTTGAGGCCGCCCAAGCGGAAATCCGCACCGCTGCCGAGACCCGCGCTGTCCTTGCGGCGGTGGAAGAAAAGCTCCGCGCCGCGAATCGCGCGATGGAAACAGTCGAAGAGGATCGCCGCTCGATCGCCGTTCGCTGCGTTGAACTGCGTCAGGAAGCAGAGACGCTGCGCCACGATCTCACGACGATCGCAGACGGTCGCGAATTGCTCGATCTGCGGGCGCGTTTTCGGACCGTCGAAGCGGAGCACCAACGCGCCACCGGAACGCTCAGCCGCATGGAGGCGGAGGCGAAATCGCTCGCAGGCTCCGAAGAAAAACTCCGCACCGAGCTCACCGAAGCTCGCGAACGCGGAGCCGAGGCGGAGCGCCGCGCCGAGGCCGCGTCCGAGACCGCGCTCAAGCAGGACAACGAAGTTTTGCGGGGGATCATCGCTCGGCAGAACACCGTCCTTGAAGAACGCTTTGTCGAACTGCGTCGCCTCAAACGCGCGCGGCTGTACCTCCGCATTCTCTATACTTTCATCGGCCTCGGCCTCGTCGGGGTCGCCGCGCTGGCCATCGAATTCTTGCCGGAAGCCGTGCAGAAGTGGCTGGCGGAATGGTTCGCATTTTAACTTGCGTGCGGTTTTCGCCGTGTGCCTTGCGCCCGCCCTGAGCGGCTCCTAGCATTGGCGGCCATGCGCGTTCTCGCCATCGACCCGTCCCTGCGCGGCACCGGATTTGCCATTTTGGAAAAGGCCGGCGGCAAGGTGCGCGCGCTCATCTACGGCACCATAAAGAACCGCGCCGATCTCCTGCCGAGCGGCTGCCTCGTCGCCATCCACGAGCGGATCGCCGACCTCATTCGCGAGCATTCGCCCGAGTGTGTCGCCGTTGAGGGCATCATTTTTGTGCAAAGTCACCGCATCGCCATCACCCTTGGCGCGGCCCGGGGCGCCGCGTTGCTCGCCTCGGCGGGGCGCGGTCTGCCGATCTACGAATACGCGCCGCGCCGGGTAAAGCAGAGTGTTGTGGGCCAGGGTGCGGCGGGCAAAGGGCAGGTCGCGTTTATGGTTCGCGCGCTCCTCGGCCTCACCGAGACGCCGCCCGCCGACGCGGCCGACGCCCTCGCCATCGGCCTCACCCACTTGCGCGCCAGCGAGAGCGCCGCGCAGGGCGTCGCGCCGCTCGTGCGGATATGAATACCCGCTGGCTGGGGCGTCTTGCTTACACCGATGCCTTGGCGTTGCAGGAAAGCCTCGTCGCCGAGAAAATCTCCGACCCCAAAATGCCGGACACGCTTCTCTTGCTCGAACACGAGCCCGTTTACACCATCGGCCGCACCCCGGATCAAAGCAGCCTTCGCGATTCAACAGCGCTCCCGCATCCGCTCGTCGTCACCGGTCGCGGCGGGCAGGCGACGTATCACGGACCAGGCCAGCTCATTGGCTATCCCATTCTCGATCTGAAAACCCGCGGGCAGGATCTCCACCGCTACCTCCGCGCCATCGAGTTGCTGCTGATCGAAGTCTGCGCACACTTCGGTGTCGGAGCCGCGCGGCGCGAGGGATCGACGGGCACCTGGGTTGGCGAGAAAAAGATCGCCTCCATCGGGATTGGCGTCCGCCGCTGGGTCAGTATGCACGGCTTCGCGCTGAATGTGACCGGCGACCTCACGCCGTACCAAGCGATCACTCCGTGCGGGCTCGGCGGGGTGGAAATGACCAGCCTAGCCCGCGAAACGGGGCGCGAGATTGGCGTCCAGGAGGCCTTCACCGTCGTCGCCCCGCTCTGCGCTAGGCACCTTGCGCCGGATCAGTTTTCGATGCGGTAGAGATCGGTCTTCGTCCGCAAAAAGAGGGCTTTGCCGGAAGCCGCCGGCGAGGCCATGAAGCCATTGGCGAGCTGGCTTTCGCCGAGCACTTTGAACTCCCGACCCACCGCCAGCGCCGTCACTTTGCCCTCCTCGTTACAGGCGTAGATGCGCCCGTCCGCATAAATCGGCGCGGCGGAAAAATTCCCACCGATCCGTTCGGACCACACGGTTGTGCCGGTCTTCGCCTCCACGCAGGTCGCGATGCCGCCGTCGTTGATCGCGTAAAGCAGTTCGCCGATGAGGAGCAGCGACGGCTTGTTTGGCACCGCTTTTTTCAGCGACCACGCGAGCGCGTCTGGCCCGAGCACGCCACTGCCCCCGAGCTTCAGCGCGAGCACCTGAGCTTTGCCAAAGCCGGCGGGAATGAAAACCATCCCAAAGCCCGCGACCGGTCGGGTGGCCGCGCTGTGGTTGCCTAGGTCCTCGTAGCGCCACAGCTCCTTGCCGGTCTTTGGATCGTAGCCGTAGTGCGCCTTGGCCCCGCTGCTGACCAGCACCGGCTGGCCGCCGACGTCGATGACTTCCGGCGTCGAGAAAGCCTTCCGGTAGTCGCCCTCATCTTTCACTTTTCCATCTGGTGTCAGATCCTGATGATCCACCGAGCGCTCAGTCCGCCACGCCGTCTTGCCCGTCTTTTTGTCCAGCGCCACGATGAACTGCGCGTCGCTCCCGTCGAAATTCATGATCAGCAGATCGCCCCAGACGATCGGCGACGAGCCCGCGCCACGGTAGTGATTGCACACGAAATCTGTGCGCTCCCACAGCTTCGCGCCCGTCTTCGTGTCGAGGCAGGCCGTGCCCGGCGAACCGAACGTCACGTAGATGCGCCCCTCCTCAATCACCGGAGTCGGCGAGGCGTAACTGTTGAACTTGTGGCAAAATTGCGGCGTCGCCACTCGGAAGAGAACCTCATCCCGCAGCACCTTGCCCGTCTCCTTGTCCACGCAGACTACGCCCAAAGTCGTACCATCTTCCGTTGCCGTGGTCAGCCAGACTTGCCCGCCCCAAATGACCGGCGAAGACCACGCTTTACCGTGGATCGGGGTCTTCCATTTCACCTTCTCCGTCTCGCTAAACTGCACCGGCAGCCCCGCGGCGTCACCGTGTCCATTTCCCGCCGACCCGCGGAATTGCGTCCAGTGGTCCGCGGCAAAAAGCGTGGAGGTAAAAAGCAGCGCGGCGAGAGCGGGGAGGATTTTCATGCGGCGAGATAACCAGCGTAGCCCCGACTTTGCAGGGAAATTTTTCCGCCCGACGGCGAAGAGGATCGAATGCCGAAAAAAACCATGGGGCTCACGGGGGCCATGGGAGAATACAAGGAGCCTCACCCGTGCTTCCCGTGAGCTCCGTGGTCACACAGCGTTTACGTCCGGCTAAAAGCCAATCAGCTCCCGGAGCGCCTCAATGGTCTTCGGACCGAAACCCGGCAGCGCGTCCAACGCCGCGAGGTCTTTCAACGGACGCGAGCGGATGATGAGATCGGCGGTCTTCGGCCCGACGCCCGGCAGCGCGATGAGTTCTGCCGCGCTCGCCGTATTCAGATTCACCCTTCGATCCAACACTGCACCCGTGCGCGGTTTGAGCTTTTCATTCATCGTTTCTCGGGACTCCGCGTGCTCCCAAATACCTCGGTTGTTCTGTGCAGCTTTGCTTTCAAGCGTCCGTAAAGCGCGTGCAGTTTTCTGGCCGGTGACCGCGTCCGGGTAGTCAGCCACTTCGCTCGTCACCCGCGCCAGCCCCGCCTCGACCAGCGCCGCATCCAGCCGCCGCCCCTCCTGGTTTACGACCACACCGTAGTAGCGCGCCTCCCGGCTCGCCCCCGGCGCGAGTTGCCGCCGGGTGATGACGCGGAACGGCTTCGCCAAAAAGCGCGCCGTAAATTCCTTGGCCCTCTCTCCGCCCCGCAGCACCGCCGCGTCGCTCGTCTTAAAGTAAGCCGCCTGCTCGCCGACGCGTGTGCCGTAGCCCGCGTCCGTCTCTGGCGCATCCACAAAATAAAGTCGCAGCACCACCTCGCCACGACTGTGCCGGAGGCGAAAACTGTCGCCGTCAAAGTACTTTTCCGTCGCCAGTTGGCAGTTCTCCCAAACCTCCCACTTGGTCGCTGGCCCCACGGCGGAAGCAAACGCAGAGAAAAAGCTGAGCAGCAGCAGCGTGAGAGGACGGAGGGCGGAGCGGAAACGCATGGAGTGCGTCGAGATTCGCGGCTGCCACGAAAATGTCCCAACGCAAATTGATAAGTTCGCGCAGAGCGGTCTGCTGAGATGGTTAGGAGCCGGCGTTACTTTGCGCGGTAGCGGTAGCCGGTGCCGCGGACGGTTTCGATGATCTCGGGCTGGGCGGGGTCGCGCTCGATGCGGCGGCGGAGTTTGGCGATCTGCATGTCGAGGGTGCGCGACTCGGGGAAATAGTCGAGGCCCCAGCAACGCGTAAGCAGGGTGTCGCGATCGACGACTTCGCCGGTGCGCTCGTGGAGCAATTCGAGGATGGCGGTTTCGCGCGGGGTCAGGTCGATGGCGTGACCGGTGCGCTCGGCGCGGAGTTCGCGGGGGAAGACGGTGAGGTCGCGCAAGGGGAAGCTGGGGCGTAGGCGCTCGCGGGCCTGGCTGCGGCGCAGGGTGGCGCGGATGCGGGCGAGGAGTTCGTGTTTGCCGCAGGGCTTGCGGAGGAAATCGTCGGCGCCCAGTTCGAGGCCCACGACCACGTCCACTTCCTCACTTTTCGCGGAGAGAAAAAGAATCGGCACGGCGGCGTCCTCGGCGCGCACGGCGCGGCAGACTTCATAGCCGCCGAGGCGCGGCATCATGATGTCGAGGCAAAGGAGAGCGGGTTTCTTTTTGTGCCAAAGAGCGAGCGCCTCCGCACCGTCGCGCGCCGTCAGCGGGAGGAAGCCCTCGGCGGCGAGGCACGCGGCGACGGTGTCGAGGGTGATGGGATCGTCGTCGGCGATGAGGACGTGCATCAGCAGGGAAGGCTGGCCGCAACCGGCGCGGGGATGCACAGCTCGAAGCGCGCGCCGTGCTCCACGCGCACCAGGCGGAGCGTGCCGCCGAGGCGTGTGGCGAGTTCGCGGGCGATAGCCAGGCCGAGGCCCGCGCCGGCTGAGCCGGAATTCACGGAATCATCCAGCCGTTCGAATGGTGCGAAGATGCGCGCTTCTGCGCCGGGCGGAATGCCGGGGCCGTCGTCGGCGACGGTGAGTGTGAGGGCCGCGTCGTCTGCGGCGACGGTGAAGTCGAGCGTGGCTTCGCGGCCGGCGTATTTTTCGACGTTCGAGAAAAGGTTGGCGACGATTTGGGTGAGCGCGTCGGGATCGAGCAGTCGGGGGCCGGCGACGGGCGGGCCGTGACGGTGGAAGGCGATGGCGCGGCGGGCGAGGAGCGGCTCGAAAAGACGCGCGACATCGGCGAGCACGGCCTCGAGGTCGCAGAGGCGCGGGTCGAGCTGGAGTTTGCCGCGCTCGCGCCGGGACCAGGTAAGGACGTTTTCGGTGAGCCGCGCGAGCCGCTGGCCTTCCTCCCGGAGCAGGGCCAGCCGGCGCCGCGCTTCGGCCGGCGATTCGTCGAGCAGGTCGGCCGCGAGGTCGGCGTTGAGCAGCATGTTCATCAGCGGCGTGCGGAGTTCGTGGGAGACGTGGTTCACGAAAGACACGCGCTGCTCCGCCAGCCGCTGCGCGCTCCCGAGTCGCGCAGCGAGGAAGCTGCCGAGCAAGATCGCGAGCACCGCGCCTGCGCCGCCCGCCGCCAGCGTGGGCGCATGCCAGCTCTGGCGCACGGTGCGCGTGTCCCACGACTCCACGCGCCACACCCCGAACCGCCCGCGTACCGGCAGCACCCAGTCCGCCGGGGCTGCAGTCGCGGCACCGCTCTGCGCCAGCACCGTGCGCGTCGGACTGACCACGCGATCCTCTCCGCCGCCCGCAGCCACGGGGCCAAACGGCTCCGTCACCCACTCCCGCAGCCGCGTATCGATGGCCGTGCGGACTTCTGCCGCGTCCACCGTCAGGACGGCCAGCTCACTCTCGGTGCGCGTCTGGAAATAGAGCGGGAGTTTGCCCGGCTCCTCGATCCAGCCGGTGCGCGCCGCCTGCGAGTCGAAAAAACGCGCGGGTGCCAGTTCGCGGCGTGCGGTGCCGGGGAAGAGCGTGCCGCCGACGAAAATCGGCGCGGGCACTGGCGCAGCGCCGGGCGGACGAAAGTCGAGTTGCACGTCTTTGCCCGGCACGGGATGCAGGAGCGAAAAGCGACGCACGCCGATGATGTTACGGCAGGCGTCCAAGAAAGCGTCGCGCGGTTCGGGCACGGGTGGCCGGGCGAGATTGGCAAGGTGCGTTTCGTAGAGAGCGTCGAGGCGTTGGATCTCGCCGGCCAAGGCGTCCGCCAGCCGGTAGTGCAAGCCACGTTCACGCTCCGTGCGCTCGGTTTTCTCCCGCCGGGCGAGGGTCACGCTGCCCACGAGCAGCACCGCGGCCAGGCCGAGGAAGGCGGCGAGCGTGAGCGCTGGGGCGGAGAGGCGCATGGCGGCGCGACTGTGGCTAATTGCGGATCGTGACGAAAGTCAGGATTTTCCGCTCCGGCTGCGGGCGGCCCTGCTCGTCGGCGGGCGTGTGGATGGCGAGCAGCGCGGGTTCGCCATTGCCGAGCGTGATCGACGTGGTGACTCTCATGCTGCCGAAAACAGGCTGCTCGATGTCTGGGACGAGCTTTCCGTCGAGTTCGGTGCGGTGAAAGACGACGTTGCCGCAGTGGCGGACATCCCCGCAGACGATATTGAGGTCGATGAATTCTCCCTCAGGGCCGAGGACCGGTTCGAGTTCGACGGTGTAGCCGAGGTTGCGCGTTTCAAACGCCGAAGGGCTGAGGAGCGGATGATGCAATGCTACGACGGGTGCCGGGACGACGTTTTTTGGGACGTCGTGGGGCTGGGGCGACAACCCCTCAATCGACCACTGAGTGGGGTAGCGAAACTGTTGGATCGCTTCAAAAACGCAGCGCTGCCCGGAGCGGACGGGATTGGGCAGGCGGTCCATCTCGCGCCCGCGTCCAGCGCGAATCCATCCACGCGCGGCCCCGCGCAAACCGCTGACCGGCTTGTCGAGCAACGGCCCCGCAAACCAGGCATTCAGATCGGCGAGGGAAACTTCCAGCCGCTCGACTTCTCAGATCGCGTCGGTTGTCTTCTTGGCTGCGGTCTTGGTTTTGTCGCTGCCGCTGGAAGCCGGCGAGGCAGGTTTAGGTGCCGGGCTGGCGGCGACTGGGGCCGCGCGGAAAAAGAGCAACAGGCGCGCCCCGTCACGCGGCTTGCCGGCTTCATCGACTGGCGTCGTGACCTGGACGAGCATCGGTTGATGAGGAGCCGCGCTCATCGACAGGGTGGCTTTGTTGACGGCCAAACGCGGCTGGCCGCCATCGCCGGGCTGGGCCGTTTTGCGTGCGCCGGGCGTCCATTGCTCATCGCCGCAGAAGCTGATGAGCTGCGGGATGAAATTGGAATCGATGACCAAGTCCGGCCCGCGGACGGGTTCCCACTCGAAGGTGAAATGCGTCGCCCGAGTCTCGAAAGTTGTCGGCAGCGGAGTCGGCGTGCCGGGAAGGAACGCGTTGGGATACCGCCGTTCGACGACGGACTCGATCGCGGTCCGCATGCCGCTTTTCGTCGGCAGACACGCCAGTTCGATCGGCTTGGCCTGGCCGGCGGCGATCCATTTTTGCACCTCGTTCCGGAGAGCTGACGCGTCGCCGTGGAGCGGATTGGCAGCCGACCAGGCGAACCACTGGTCGCGTGGGACCTCAATGTATTCGAGCAACGCATAAATGTTCACCGGGGCGACCTCTTCCGGTTGAGGTGCGGGCGCCGCCTTTTTGCCGTCGCGAGTGAAAGGGTCGGCGGTGGGATCGGCGACGGGGGGAGTGAGAGCTTCGGGCTTGGGACGGGCAGCGGGCGCAGGATCGGCGCTCGGGGCGGGCGGTTGCTGGCCGTGGGCATTCGTGGTGAAAATAGCGATGCCGATGACGAGGAGCGGGAGTAGGGCGGGATGTTTCATAGTGGGTTGGTTTGAACGAACGAACGCTGCCATGCCTTGCCGCACCCTGGGTCAATGGCGAAGCATCGTTGTGTAAATTGTCGGTAAATCGTGGCGCTCTCGGTGACCTGCTACGTGCAAGGTTTTCATCTGCAAGTGGGCCGGAATTCTGCATTGGCGCGCGGGACGATTTGCGTCAATTTCCGGCATGACTTACGACGAAATCCGCGCTGCATTGCCGGCACTCAGTCGGGTGGAACGCGAGGAACTCGCCCTTGATCTCAAGGCGATCGCCTTAATGGACGATCCTGCGTACGTCGCGGAAATCACCCGTCGTGGAGATCAGCGGACGGCGGGGGATGCGATTACAGATGCGGAGTTGCGCCGGCTTTTGGAGGCGCGGCAGCAGGCGGCGTAAATGCCGGGCGTCGCCTACACGCTGAGCGACCTGGCGTTGAATGGGTTGCTGGTTTGTGCCGCAGAAGATTTCCGGCGGGTGTTGGCGGCCTTTGAGCAATTGGCGCTGGATGCCAATGGGCCCGGCGTCTTCGCCCTCAAAGATGGAGAAGGTCGCGCGCTGTATCAACTGCGCACCGGTCGCTGCGTCATCCTTTTCTATCCGCGCGACGGCGAACTGCCGCTGTACATCGTGGACGTGCGCAGGATTTAGCGGGCCGTTTGCCCTGTTGACCGCCGCGCGGGCGCTGCCATATTCGCCGCCCTTTTCCCATGCCCCTTTCGCGCACTCGCAACTTTTGCATCATCGCCCACATCGACCACGGGAAAACCACGCTCTCCGACCGCTTGCTGCAAATGACGGGGACGGTGGCGGACCGCGACGCGCAGGATCAGCATCTCGACGCGATGGACCTGGAGCGCGAGCGTGGCATCACCATCAAGATGCACCCGGTGGCGATGACCTATCAGGCGAAGGACGGCATCACCTACAAACTCAACCTCCTCGACACGCCGGGGCACGTCGATTTCGCCTACGAAGTCTCCCGCTCGCTGGCTGCTTGCGAGGGCGCGCTGGTCATCGTGGATGCCGCGCAGGGCGTGGAGGCGCAGACGGTGGCGACGGTGCATTTGGCGAACAAGCAGGGGCTGACGATTGTGCCGGTGATCAACAAGATCGACTTGCCGAACTCGGACATCCCGACGGTCAAAAAGCAGCTCGAGGAAATCCTCTCCATCCCTGGCGAAGAGGCGATTCTGGCGAGCGCGAAGGCAGGGATCGGCATCGAGGAAATTTTGGAGGCGGTCATCGCGCGCATCCCTGCGCCAAAGAAATGGCCGGATGAGAAAGTGCGTGCGCTGGTCTTCGACTCGACGTTCGACACCTACCGCGGCGTGGTCACTTACGTCCGCATGATGAGCGGCACGATCAAGGCGGGGGATGGGGTGAAAATGATGAGTAACAACCGGCCTTGCGAGGTGAAGGAGGTCGGCGTTTTCCGCCCGAAGATGACCGCCGTGCCGATGCTCCACGCGGGCGATACGGGCTACGTCATCGCTAATATCAAGACGACCTCCGAGATTAAAATCGGCGACACGCTGACGAGCACTTTCAACCCGGCGACCGAGCCGCTGGCCGGTTTCCAGGTGGTGCAGCCGATGGTTTTCAGCGGCATCTACCCGATCAACACCGCCGACTTCGAGCATCTCAAAGCGGCCATGGGCCGGCTCCAGCTCAACGACTCGTCCTTCAACTTTCAGGCGGAGTCGAGTGTGGCGCTGGGTTTTGGTTTCCGCTGCGGTTTCCTCGGGCTGCTGCACATGGAGATCATTCAGGAGCGGCTGCGGCGAGAGTACAACATGGACATCATCGCCACGTATCCCTCGGTCATTTACGAGGTCGTGAAGACGAATGGCGAAACGCTCCAGGTGGACAATCCCGAGTTTCTGCCCGACGGCAGCGTCATCGCCGAGATCCGCGAGCCCATCGTGAAATGCTTCATCATGGTGCCGAACGAATACATCTCGCCGCTCATGCAGCTGATCATGGACAAGCGCGGCATCCTCGATCACACCGAGACGCTCGACAGCAAACGCGTGATGCTCACCTGCGTCCTGCCGCTCAACGAGATCGTCGTCGATTTCAACGACAAGATTAAGTCCATCACCCGCGGCTACGGCTCCATGGATTACGAACACGCCGGCCACCGCGCGGACAAACTCGTGAAGCTCGACATCCTGGTGAACGGCGAACCGGTGGACGCCTTTTCGAGCATCGTGCATCGCGAGAAAGCCGAGTCCCGCGGTCGCCAACTCGCGGCGAAGCTGAAGGAAGTCATTCCGACGCAGCTTTACCAAGTTGTGATCCAGGCAGCGATCGGCGGGAAGATCGTCGCGCGGGAAAACGTTAGCGCGATGCGCAAGGACGTGACCGCCAAGTGCTACGGCGGCGACATTTCGCGGAAGCGCAAACTTTTGGAGAAGCAGAAGGAAGGGAAGAAGCGGATGAAGTCGATCGGACGCGTGAATATCCCGCAGGAAGCGTTCATCGCGGTGCTGAAGACGAACTGATGCGCGCGTGGGCCGCACTCTCTGCTGTGCTCTTTCTGGCGGGTTGCTCGACGAACCGCGAAGACCAGGCGTTTTTCGAAACCGGCTGGGTCAAGCCGCAAGCCGCGGCTGATCGGCGGCTCTATGGCCCGCCGACCACTCCCGATGCCGAGTTGGTGGACGAGCCGACAGCTCGCCCTGCGGGCCGGGAGTGACGACGCCTTTTTCAAACCTATGAAAGTCTCCCTCAACTGGCTCCGCGAACTCGTCGATCTTCCCGCGGACGTTTCTACGCTCACTGATTTGCTCACGCTCGCGGGCGTGGAAGTGGAGGGTGTGGAGGAGACCGGCGTGGCGATTGCCAATGTCGTCGTGGCGCAGATCAAGGAATCCGTGCAGCACCCGAACGCCGATCGGCTCAGTGTTTGCCAGGTCGATGATGGCACGGGGACGGCGCGGCAGATCGTCTGTGGCGCGAAGAATTACCAAGTGGGCGACAAGGTGCCGCTGGCGTTGCCGGGCGCAGTGCTGGGGCCGGATTTCAAAATCAAAGTGGGCAAACTGCGCGGCGTGGAATCGCAAGGCATGCTCTGCAGCGCGGACGAACTGGGGCTGCCGAAAGGCGCGGACGGGCTGCTGATTTTGTCGCCGGAAGCGCGCGTGGGAGCGCCGCTGAGCGAGCTATTCCCTGGCGACACGGTGCTCGATCTCGAGATCACGCCGAACCGCCCGGACCTGCTCAGCCACCGCGGTATTGCCCGCGAAATCGCCGTTCTCGCCGGCCAGGAAATGCACACGCGACCCGCGACGGTAATGTGCGAAGGCTTTGCCTCGAAAGCCATCGACGTGCAGGCACCGGAGTGCCGACTTTACACGGTGCTGGAGATCAGCGGCGTGCAAGTCGAGCCGAGCCCGGAATGGCTGCGGCGGAAGCTGGAGGCGGTCGGCCAGCGCGCGATCAACAACATCGTGGATCTCACGAATTTCGTGATGCTCGACTCCGGCCAGCCGCTGCACGCTTTCGACGCCGACAAAGTGGCGGGCGAAATCCGCGTGCGCTCCGCCCTCGATGGCGAGGAGTTTGCCGCGCTGGATGGTAAGACCTATCGACTGAGTGTCGGCATGCTGGTCATCGCCGATGACCGCGGCGTGCTCGCGCTCGCGGGCGTGATGGGCGGCGCGGCCAGTGGGGTGACGGAAAGCACGCGCAATATCCTGCTGGAAAGCGCGCACTTCGACGCGGCCAGCATCCGCCGCACTTCGCGCACGATCGGGCTGAGCAGCGATTCGAGCTACCGCTTCGAGCGCGGCGTCGATCTCGCGGGTGTGCTGCGCGCCTCACAGCGCACGGCGACGCTGGTCCTCGAACTTGCCGGCGGCTCTCGCGGGGCGCACGGCCTCGGCTTGGCCGGGGATTCGCCCATCGGCTTCGATCCCACGGCGTCGATGCACGACAGCGACGAACCCGTTTTCACCCACACCGTCGCGCTGCGCCCGGAGCGTGTGGCGGCGCTGCTCGGCGTGATGATTCCCGGCGAGCGCATCGACGCGATCCTCAGCGGCTTCGGCCTCGCGAAGACGGACGCGGGCTGGGAAGTGCCGTCGTTCCGCCAGGACCTCACGCGTGAAGTCGATCTCATCGAGGAAATCGCGCGCGTGGTTGGGCTCGATGCGATTCCCGCGCGGGTGCAGGCGCAGTTTGCTGCTGCCAGCGCCACGGATCAGGCCTACGACCGCGCGATGACGTTGCGCCGCGCGCTGGCCGCACAGGGTTTTGCCGAAGCGCGCACGCTTACGCTCATCGGCGACCAGATGCCGGGCCTCGCACTCACGCACGTTGCTGCGGAAAACCTGCGCCGGGTGAAAAACCCGATGAACGACGAACAGGTCATCCTGCGTCCCAGTCTGCTGCCGGGCCTGCTGAAGGCGCTGGGTGACAATGTGCGCGGCGGTGCAAAGACGGCGCGGCTTTTCGAGCTGGGCCGCGTCTTCTCCGCGGTCGCGCCGGAGGAATGCACGCATCTCGCCTTCGTGCTCAGCGGCCCGCTGAGCGACCGCTCATGGCGCGCGGGCGCAGGGCGTGAGGCTGACTTGTTCGATTTGAAAGGGATAGTCGCTGCTGTGCTCGGCGAGGAGACGGATTTCGCGCCCGACGAGAATCCCGCGCTCGCGGTTTCGCTGGTGATCAAAGTCGCGGGCACGCTCGTGGGTTTTGCTGGCCAGCTTTGGCCGAAAGACGCGCGCGCTTTGGATGCGGATGCGCCGGTGCTTTTCGCCGAGATCGACCTCGCCGCGCTGCCCGCGGCGTCTGCGTCGAAACGCTACCGCGAAATCCCGCGCTTTCCCGCTACCGCTCGCGACATCGCGCTCATCGCGCCGCTGGCTCTGGCGCACGCGGAAATCGAGGCGGCGCTCGTGCGCGCCAACGAGCCGCTGCTCGCAGGAGTTGAGCTGTTTGATGTCTTTACCGACCCGACCGGCGCGAAAGTGCCCGCCGACAAAAAATCGCTGGCTTACTCCCTGACGTATCGCAGCGCTGAGCGCACTTTGACGGCTGACGAGGTGAATGCCGCTCATGCCAAGCTCAAGGATCGACTGAAGACTGAGCTCGCGGTCAGCTTGCGCGAATAATCCGCAGGTTTTTCGCGTGCCGCCATTGACTTGCCGAACGCCCAACCGATGATTTCCGCCAGTCCGACCGGGCCGCCGGTGGGCGCTGATCTTTCTCAAAAATTTGTGAACGGCGGAACGCACGTGCGCGGCACGAGACGCTCCGTTTCTCACTCCAGATTTGCCCTGCTGTGTTCGACCAAAGGATGGAAATCCCGATCCGGTATTTAACATAACTCAGGAGGCCGGGGTGGGCGGTTTTAGATCATGCCTTTCTAGGAAGATCGAGGCCCGTCCCAGGTCGCCGCCCGTTAACCTTAGGGGGAACGTGGAACCCCATCCGGACGGCACGAGCGGGGCAATCTTCTTTGGCGCTGCGGAAAGGCGACGGCTGATGTCGCTCCGCAGCGCCATATTTTTTTTGGGGGAAAGCAGGCCTGCGAAGACCGACTTCCGACTTTTCGGGATGCGCCAAGATCGCTAAAGTGCGAAGCAACTTTTCCGATGCCCACCTCACTTTCCGCCGATGAATGGATGCAAGCGATGACCCGGCTGGCCACGGCACTCGGGCGGGAGGGGGCACCTCTGCGGCTATGCCTGATTGGTTCGGCGGCGTGTCTTTTTGGCGGTATGGAGGGGCGAACTTCTGTCGATCTCGATGTTTGGAAACCCGCGAGCAGCTACGACCGGATCGAACTCCAGCGGGCCGCCGAGGCCGCGGGTTTGCAGTTCGATCCGAAGTCAGTGCTGGACCCTGAAGCCCCGTATTTGCAGATCATCGAGCCAGGGTTGGTAGAAGTGGGAGAGTTTGTGCCGGTGTTAATCGATCGGCTCGGACGCCTGCAGCTTTTTCGCCCACCGGTGGAGAATCTGATCGCTGCCAAGCTGCTCCGGGCCGACCCGAAGGACCTCGCCGACATCCGGTTTTTGATCGGGTTACATCGTCCCGACGCCGCGCGTGTGCGGGAGATCGTCCGCGCTTTTTCTGCTGCTGCTCGGAACCGGGCGGAGGAAAATCTCGTTTATCTGGAGGTCTTCGCGCCGTGAATGCCCGCGAGGAAGAGCTCATTGCCCGGCGGCTCCTCAGCGAACCCGAACTGATCGACATCTGTCTCAAAGAGCGGCGCTGGGCGGAGGTTGCGGCCGTGGTTCGTTACGCTCGGCGCGATGTGCCCCACGAACTTGCCACGACGGACGCCGCCCTCTACCGGACTTTGCGCGCGCAGATCACCCGGTTCTTCATTAATGGTGGCGCGGCTTTGTCACTCCCGAAATTGGAGGCGCTCGCGTGCCAGGCTGCTGACTGAGGGAAATTCCCGCACATTTTCACTTCGCACCCGGCGCGTTCTTCCGCATCTTCCCCGCCCACACATGCGCGCGATTTTAGCACTCGAAGACGGTCGTTTTTTCCTCGGCGAATCCTTTGGCGCAACCAGTTCGGCCGTTGGCGAGGTGTGCTTCAATACGTCGATGAGCGGCTACCAGGAGGTGCTGACCGATCCGAGTTACCGCGGGCAGATCGTGGCGATGACGGCGCCGCAGATCGGCAACTACGGGGTGAACGCGCTGGATGATGAGAGCTCGGCGGTGCATGTGCGCGGTTTTGTCATCGAGGAACTGAGCCCGGTGGCGAGCAACTGGCGTTCGCGCGGGTCGCTGGAGGATTATTTGAAAAAGTGGGGCGTGCCGGGGATTCAGGGGATCGACACCCGGGCGCTGACCAAGCATCTGCGTTCGCGCGGCGCGATGCGGGGTTGTCTGACGACGGAAGACATTTCGCCCGAGCAGGCGGTGGAGAAGGCGCAGGCCGCGCCGCCGATGGCGGGGTCGGATTTTGTAAAAGAGGTCACGCCCGCGACGGCCTACGCGTGGGACCCGGACGATACCGAAAGCCGCGCGTGGACGATCGTAAAGGGCGACGGCTCGGGGACGGAAGTGACCGCGGATGGTGAGGTTTTCCGGAAGCTGCCGGCGGTGAAGCATCGCATCGTGGCCTACGACTTTGGGATGAAGCGGAACATCCTGCGGCGGTTGCGGCAGGAAGGGTTCGGCGTGCAAGTGGTGCCGGCGACGACGAGCGCGGCGGACGTGCTCGCGCTGAAACCGGACGGCGTTTTCCTGTCAAACGGCCCCGGCGATCCCGCGGCGCTGACCTACGTTCATGAAAGCATTCGCGGACTGATGGGGCGGACGCCGATTTTCGGGATTTGCCTGGGTCACCAGATGCTCGGCTATGCCGTCGGCGGGAGGACCTTTAAGCTGAAGTTCGGACACCGCGGTGGGAATCAGCCGGTCCAGGATGTGGCCACGGGCAAGGTCACCATCACCTCACAAAATCACGGCTTTGCCGTCGATGCAGAGTCGCTGCCAAGCGATGTAGAGGTTTCGCATATCAACTTGAACGACCACACGGTCGAGGGCCTGCGCCACAAATCGCTGCCGGTTTTCAGCGTGCAGTATCACCCCGAGGCCGCGCCCGGCCCGAACGATGCCAGCTATTTTTTTCCGCAGTTTGCCAAACTGATTGAAGACGCCCGTTGAGGCGTTACTCTCGCGAGCCATGCCCAAATTCCTCGTCTCACTCCCGGACGGCACCGAAGTCGTCCACGAACTCGTCGATGCCACAATTTCCATCGGTCGGCTGGCCGACAATGCGATGCAGATCGAAGATGCGTCCGTATCCAGTCACCACGCCGAGCTCTCGCTCGGGGAGAGCGGCGACTACCTCCTGACCGACATCGGTTCAACGAATGGCACCTTGGTCAACGGGAAGGCGCTAGCCGAGGGCGAAGGTCACGCGTTGCAGCCTGGGGACAAAGTGCGTTTCGGCAACATCGAGTCGAGTTACGCATCCGAGAATCCGGCGGAAGCGCAAGCGATGCCGGAAGCCGCAGCCACAGTCGCGGTGCCGGCTTCATCGAGCGTGCGTCCCAAGGACTTCGCCAATGCTTCACCCTTTCAGACGAAGAAGAAAAAGAAGGACCCATTTGGTGCGGCGATCCTCGGTTTTTCTGTCGTCGCGATCCTCGCGTTTCTGGCTTCGGTGGCCATGATTTTCACGATGAAGTCGCCGCTCTAGGCCTCTCGCGACCGTCCATCGGCAATGGAATTGCCAGTGCTGCTTTGTCCACACCGGGATGCTGGGCCGCTGGCGGCGGATGTGTCTTCAGAGTTTTGGCAGAAGGTGCCGCACGCGAATTTTTCTGAAGCGGTTTCGGGCGGACGGCCGCAGCAAGCGACGAGCGTGCGGGCGGTGTGGAATTCGGCGGAGTTGCGCATTCTTTTTTCCGTCGAGGACACGCACGTTTGGGCGACCCTGACGGAGCGGGATGGGCCGCTGTGGGAGGAAGAGGTGGTCGAAGTGTTTCTCGACCCATTTGGAGATTTGGAAAGCTACTTCGAGATCGAGATGAACCCGCTGAACACCGTGTTGGATCTCTTCTTGCGGCGGAATCGAAGCGGCTACGCGAAGGATTTTTCCTGGCGCTGCGAAGGCCTGCGCACGGCAGTGACGCGGACGGCCACGGGCTGGAACGCGGAACTGGCGATTCCTTTTCTCAGCCTCTCGGCCGCTGCACCGCAGCCTGGCGACCGCTGGCGGGTGAATTTCTGCCGCATTGATCGCCCGCAAGATAGGCCGCGGGAACTGACCGCTTGGTCACCCACGGGTCGTGCGAGTTTTCACACGCCGGAGCGGTTTGGCGTCTTGGAGTTCACGCCGTGAAGATACCGCCCGTCCGGCTACGGTGGGCGTTGGCGATCGGCTGGTTGGCCTTTGTCGCGGTCATTATTTTTTGCGCGGATCGGCGGCTGTTACGTCCGGTCTTTGCATTTATCGCCGCGCACCCTGGCAGTGATAAGATTGGGCATTTTATCCTTATCGGCGGGACGGCATTCCTGCTCAATCTCGCACTCGGCTTGCGGGAGGTCCGGTGGCTTGGGCGCGGGTGGCTGCTCGGCAGCATGGTGGTGGGCGTGGTCTTCACGCTGGAGGAAATCTCGCAGCTTTGGTTCGCGTCGCGCAGCTTCGACCTGCTCGATTTGGCGGGAGATTACGCGGGCATTTTATTCTTTGGCTGGCTGGCCCGCCGGGTTTCCCGGCGGCGCGGGCAAGTTTGAATTGTCCGCGGTGCATGCCGCTGTTAGCTAGTGCGCTCTCTTTTCCAACAGCCCCATGAGCAACAATATCGAGTCCCACCTGGTCGAAAACCGCGTCTTCAAACCGGCCAAAGATTTTTCCAAAAAAGCGCGCATCTCGAGCATGGCCCAGTATCGGGCGCTGTGGGAGGAGTCGGTCAAAAAGCCGGAAAAATTTTGGGCCCGCGAGGCGGCGGAGCTCACTTGGAACCAGAAGTGGCTGAAGGTGCTCGACTGGCAGGAGCCGTATGCGAAGTGGTTCGTGGGCGGAAAGTTGAATGTCTCGGAGAACTGCCTCGACCGGCATCTCGGCACCGCGCGACAGAACAAAGCGGCGATCATCTGGGAAGGCGAACCGGGCGAGCGGCGCGTGATCACTTACCAGCAGCTCCACCGCGAGGTCTGCCGTTTCGCCAATGTCCTCAAACGCAACAAACTCAAAAAGGGCGACCGCGTGCTCATCTATATGCCGATGGTTCCCGAGGCAGCCGTGGCCATGCTCGCGTGCGCGCGGCTCGGCTTGGTGCATTCGGTGGTCTTTGGCGGGTTCAGCGCGGAGTCGATCAAGGATCGCATCGCCGACTGCGGGGCGGTCTGCGTCATCACGGCGGACGGCGGTTTTCGGCGCGGTTCTATCGTGCCTCTCAAGGCAAACGTGGACGCCGCACTAAAGGACGGCGGACATCCGGTCAAACGCGTGATCGTTTTCCGCCGCGCGGGGAATGACATCCACATCGAAGAAGGCCGCGATGTGTGGTGGCATCGCGAAATGGAATACGTGGACGCGGTCTGTCCACCCGTGCCGCTCGACAGCGAGCATCCGCTTTTCATCCTCTACACCAGTGGCTCGACGGGAAAGCCGAAGGGCATCCTGCACACGACCGCAGGTTACCTGCTCGGCGCGTATATCTCGTGCAAGTACGTCTTCGATCTGCGCGACGAGGATGTTTATTGGTGCACCGCCGATATCGGCTGGGTCACCGGCCACAGCTACGTGGTCTATGGGCCGCTGGCCATGGGCGCGACTTCGCTGATGTATGAAGGCGCGCCGGACACGCCCGACAAAGGCCGCTTTTGGAAGATCATCGAGGACTACGGGGTAACGATTCTCTACACCGCACCAACCGCGATCCGGGCGTTCATCAAGTGGGGCGATGAGTGGCCGAAAAAGCATGACCTTTCCTCGCTGCGCCTGCTCGGGACGGTCGGCGAGCCAATCAATCCCGAAGCTTGGATGTGGTATCACAACGTCATCGGCGGCGGGCGCTGCCCGATCGTCGATACGTGGTGGCAGACGGAAACCGGCGGCCACATGATCACGTCGCTACCCGGTGCGACACCGACGAAACCGGGCACGGCGACGTTGCCCTTTTTCGGCGTGGACGCGGCGGTGGTGGACGATGACGGCAAGGAAGTGGGCGTGAACGAAGGCGGGAAGTTGGTCATTCGCAAGCCGTGGCCATCGATGCTCCGCTCGATCTGGGGCGACAAGGCGCGTTACAGGAAGACGTATTGGAGCGAGGTCAAAGGGTGCTACTTCGCCGGCGACGGCGCGCGGCGCGATAAGGACGGATATTTCTGGATCGTCGGGCGGATCGACGACGTGCTGAATGTCGCCGGCCATCGCATCGGCACCTCGGAAGTCGAGAGTGCGCTCGCTTCGCATGAAGCGGTTGCGGAGGCCGCGGTGGTGGGACGGCCGGACGAGTTGAAGGGACAGGGGGTGGTTTGTTTCGTCACGGTCAAGCAGGGCATGAAGACCGACGACGCGTTACGCGCAGCGTTGAAGAAGCATGTCCGCACGGTTATCGGCCCGGTGGCGACGCCGGATGAAATTCGCTTTGCGGAAGCCCTGCCGAAGACGCGCAGCGGAAAAATTATGCGCCGGCTTTTGAAGGAGATCGCCAGTGGCAAGCTCGTCACGGGCGACACCACCACGCTGGAAGACTTGAGCATCCTGACCAAACTCAGTGCCGCCCAAGAATAGGTGAATCCGTTTCAGCCCGCTCTCCGCGAACTGGCGCGTATCTATGATCGCCAGATCAACCGCGGGAGTCTTTGGCTGGCGCGACGGAAGCTCGCCGAGGCCGAGACGAATCTCGGATTGCTCGGCTGGCAGCAGGCGGATTTTGAAGGCGAGGCGCAGCGCCACGTCGAGAAACTGACCCACGTCGAGCGCGAGCAGGCCCGGCAAACCAATGAAAGTGCTGCGCTTGGCCTGTCCATCCGGCAGGCGCAAGAAAAGCGCGATGGCGGTCGGAAGCAGTATGAGGAGCAGCGCGCGGCGTTGGAGCAGGAGTGGAAAGAAGCTGCCGAGCCCGTGGAAACGGCCGAGCGCCATCTGGCCGCACGCCGCAAGATGGACGTGAACTACGACGGGTTGGTCGCCGACCTCCACCGCGAGCAGGCCCAGTTAAAAGCGACAGAGCTGGAACTGCTCGGTGCACCAAACCTCACGCCCGAGATGCGCATTGAACTGCGCAAATTGCGCGAGCGCGTTTTGGCCATCCCGACCAATATTGCAGACCTTCACGAGCGCCGGGAATACGCCAGCCAGGACGTGCAAGCGCTCGAGGAAGGACTCGCAAAAGTCCGGCCGCGCCTTGCTCAAGCCACCAAGGATTTGCACGCGCTCGACGAACAATTTGCGCGGAGCGACGGCACTCTCGAACGGCAGATCACCGTGCGAACGAAAGAGAAGCAGGAGATTGAGCGAAAAATCGAAGAGTTAGAGAAAGCGAAGAGCAACCCGTACCGCCAGATCGGTCAGATTCTTGCCGATCACGAGATCGCCCCGCTCAATCAGCCACAAGCGCTCGCGGCCGTGCAGCAGCGACGAGCGATTGTCGTCGGCCTGGCGCGGGCGATTTCCCGCTCGCACGAGCTCAGCTTAGCCGAAGATCAGTACGCATTGCGCCGGTCCTGGTGGTTGTGCGCTGGTATGGCCGCGGTGTTGGTGGCGGCGATCTGGTTTTTCGTGGCGCGTTGAGCAGACTGGCCGCTCGAAGCGCATTCGCTAAGCTCCACTCCATGAACGAAACACCACCGACAGAACCGCCCGCCGCAATCATCGGTCGCGCTTTTGCGCAACGGCTTGCTGCGGGTTTAATCGCAGCCTTCGTGCTGATCGTAGTCTGCGCTTTCATCGACCGCGTCAGCCGCGCGCAGCTCGAGAGCGCCAAACCACAGGTTCCGGCTGCACCCGCGCGCTGAGGTTGCGGCTACGCCGGCAGTGCCTTGCGGTGGACCCAAATGCTGTTCACCAAGCCGAGGCCAAACATCACCATCACCAAAAACGTGCCGCCGTAGCTGATCAACGGGAGCGGCAGGCCGGTGATGGGCATGAGCGAGATGGTCATGCCGATGTTTTGATAGACGTGAAAGAAGAGCTGGGCGGCGATGCCGACGGTGATGAGTAGGCCCATTTCATCCGCCGCCCGATGCGCGGTGATGAGGCAGGCGACGATAAGCACGGCGAAAAGTGAGATGAGAACGACGCCCCCGAAAAAACCAAACTGCTCGGCAATGGCGGTGAAAATGTAGTCGGTATGAACTGTCGTGCCGGGAATAAAGCCCTGTTCGACCTGGGTGCCGGTAGCCATGAAACCTTTGCCTGAAAAGCCGCCCGAACCGATGGCGATCAGCGATTGATTGATCGCCCAAGCGGAGCCCATCGGATCGATTCCCGGATCGATGAAGGCGAGGATGCGCTTGTACTGGTAAGGCTTGAGAACGAAATAGATAAGGATCGGCACCACCGCTGCGGCCATCAAAACGAGCGAAATGATGTAACGCTTGGGAATGCCGCTGAGGAGCAACATCGACATGATGATCGGCACCCAGACCAGCGTCATGCCGACATCGGGCTGCTTCAGGATGAGGAGCATGGGGCTACCGACAATCGCGCCGGTGAAGACGAGCTTCATCATCGGGTGCAGCTTGCGAAACTGGCTGAGAAAAAGAGCGACCGTGAGGATGCCGGCGATGACTGCCATCTGCGACGGCTGAAAGGTGCCGATGCCCGGCAGGCGTAACCAGCATTTCGCGCCGCCATGCTCCTCGCCGAGTTTGGTGTAAGTCAGAATCGTAAAGACGATGCTCGCGAGATACATCGGCAGCGCGGCCCATTTGACCCAACGGTAGTCGATGACGCTGGTAACCGTGAACACGACAACGCCGATGCCGACCCAGATCGCCTGCTTGTGCCAATAGGTGTCCTCGCGGAAAGCCGAGGCGCTATAAACGGCAATAACGCCGAGGATGCACAAACCGATGCTGAGGCCGACGAGCACCCAGTTCATGCCGAGAAGTTTTCTGATGAGCGGGGTCATGAGGAATGCAGATTCTCAGAAAAAAAGCGCTTCACGCAAACTTCGGAACGGCTGCGAGGAGCTTTTTTGTGTAGTCGTGCTGCGGGGCTTCGTAGATGGCCGCGGCGCTGGCGCTTTCGACGATTTGGCCGCGATACATGACGAGCACATGATCGCTCATGTGCTCCACCACAGCGAGATCGTGGGCGATGAAAAGGTAAGTCAGCCCGAGTTCGGCTTGGAGGTCTTGCAGCAGGTTCACGATCTGCGCCTGGACGCTTACATCGAGCGCGCTCACCGGTTCGTCGCAGACGATGAACTTCGGCTTTACCGCCAGCGCTCGCGCGATACCGATGCGCTGCCGCTGCCCGCCGCTGAACTCATGCGGATACCGCTCCATCATTTCCGGTTTGAGCCCGACCTGCTTCATCAGCTCGTTCACGCGGTCGCGCCGCTCGCTGCGGTTCATCGCGGGGAAATGGATCTCCAGCGCCTCGCCGACGATTTGGAAAATAGTGTGCCGTGGATTGAGCGAGCCGAACGGGTCTTGGAAGATCATCTGAATCTCACGGCGCAGCGGCCGGAACTCACCCTCGCTCATCGGCAAAATATCCCGCCCCTCGAAAAGAATCTGCCCGCTCGTCGCCGGCACGAGTTTCAGGATCGTCTTCCCAATCGTCGATTTCCCGCTCCCGCTTTCGCCGACTAACCCGACGGTTGTCCCGGGCTCGATGGTGAAGCTGACATCATCGACTGCTTTTACATCATCGACATGCCGGCGCAACACGCCACCAGTGACCGGAAACCAAGTGCGGAGGTTTTTGACTTCGAGGAGCGGCATGAGCGTCAGTTCACGGGGTGGCGTAAAGGGCGGCGATCACTTTGCGCAGCGCTTCGGCGTCTGATGAGGCGAGTAGGTCGATCTTTTTTCCAAGGCGCTCGAGGCTGATGGCGCGGATTTGGTCGACCATGATTTCCGCGGGTTGGCCGGCGCAGAGGATTTGGAGGCGGTGAAACCAATCGGGGTGCAGCGTGCTGGTCAGCGGGCAGACCACCGCCATGCCGGTGCGGTGCATGGGGTTTGGGCTGACGACTACGCAGGGCCGCGTTTTGCGGGTTTCGCGACCTTTAGCCGGATCGAGCGAAGCCCAATGGATGCTGTATCGCGCCACCATTTTCAGAAGTCGCCGAGCCCGTCGGCCAAACCGCTCTCCGCCCATCCCAACGCCTCATTTTTTGCCTCGGCGTCATTGGACATGGCTTTGAAGGAATCAGCCAGAGTCAACTTCCCGACGAGCAGCGGGCGGAGCAACAGACCGTGTTTGCTTGTCTCAGCCACGACTTCGTCACCGAGCCCGCATTGTCGGATCAACTCCTGCGGGAGACGGATGCCGCGGGAGTTGCCGATACGGACGATTTTGAGTTTGGCAGTCATGTGCTTACGGTGATTACGCACGGCGATGGGAGAAGCCAGCGGATTTTTATGCGGTGTGTAGGAAAGCGGCAAGCGGGCTGGTGGCGGAGGCGGCGTCGAGGCGTTCGGCGAGGCCGATCTCGAAGGCCTCGCGGCCGGCTTCGACGGCTCCTTTGAAGGCGCGGGCCATGCGGGCGGGATCGGCGGCGATGGCAATGGCGGTATTCACGAGGACGGCGTCGGCGCCCATCTCCAGCGCTTCAGCGGCTTGGCTGGGTGCGCCGAGGCCGGCATCGACGACGACGGGGACGGTGGCCTGCTCGATGATGATGGCAATTTGCGCGCGCGTCTCGATGCCGCGGTTGCTACCGATGGGCGAGCCGAGCGGCATGACCGTGGCTGTGCCTACATCTTGAAGGCGTTTTGCGAGCACGGGATCGGCGTTGATGTAGGGCAGGACGGTGAAGCCTTCGCGCACCAGAATCTCTGCCGCCTTCAAAGTCTCGATGGGGTCGGGCAGGAGGTAACGAGGATCAGGATGGATCTCGAGTTTCACCCATTTCGGCAGCCCTGCCGCCGCGGCAAGGCGGGCGAGGCGTACGGCTTCCTCGGCGTTCATCGCGCCGCTGGTGTTCGGCAGGAGCAGGTATTTTTCGGGGTCAATGAAATCGAGGATGTTCGCGAAAGGATCGCCTTTGCCCGAAAGATCGGCACGGCGCAGGGCCACGGTGACGATCTGGCAGCCGCTGGCGTCCAAGGCACCGGCCATGGCGGCGTTCGACGAAAATTTTCCCGTGCCGAGGAGCAGTCGCGACGAGAATTCGCGTCCAGCGATGGTCAGGGGGGCGGATGGGTTCGGCATGTGCGCGCAGACGGTAGCAAAGGAAGCGCGCGAGACACGCGAAAAGACGGGCCGACTCGGGCTTGCGGAATGACGGCCTATTCCTAATTTCCAGCGTGCGCGAATTCCGCTCTTCATCGATCAGCCTGTCCGGTTCGCTGCTGATCGCGCACCCGAGTCTCCGCGACCCGAATTTCTGCAAAACCGTCCTTTTTCTCTCTACGAATGACACCGAGGAGGGTTCTTTTGGCCTGACGCTGAACCGGCCGGCCGGCCGTACCGTGGGGGAGTTGTTGCCGGATCGTGCGCTCGGAGCGGTGGGGCGGGTACCGGTCTTCCTAGGCGGGCCGGTGTCCACCGATCAGTTGATCTTCGCCTCATTCGTCTGGCACCCCGAGTCGGACCGCATGGAGTGCCGGCATCATCTCGTCATCGAGGAAGCGGAGCAGGTGCTCGCCGACGAAAAAACTACGGTGCGCGCCTTTGTCGGCTATGCGGGTTGGAGCAAAGGGCAACTCGAAGCTGAACTCGCCCAACGCTCCTGGCTCGTGCAAAAACCCGAGCGCGAGATGCTGGCCTTGGAACGTTGCCCCACGCTGTGGCGCGAAATGACGAGCAGCTTTGGCCCGTGGTTTCAGCTCGTGGCGGAGGCGCCGGATGAGCCTGGAAAAAACTAGGTCCGGCTCACTTTGATTCGCTCAGAAATGGCTGGATGCTTCCGCTACGGGCGATTTCCTGTCCAAATTCTGTGCTCATAAATTGCTCGTCAGGAATGATACCGACGCGGCCGAGATCCAGGCGGTCGGCATCGAAGCAGGTGCCGATGGTCGGATCAGAATTCTGATGTTCGTGGGTGTGCCAGATACAGGCGTAGATGAGTTTGGCGAACGCATCGTCACCCAACTCAAAGTGCGTCCCGCGCATTTCGGTAGCGAGAGCCGCGCCGCGTTTGCCGTGTTGTGGGTCAGTAAATTCGTTGCGTCGCCGGGAGTCGTGAAACAGCGCGAAAAGTCGCACCACGGTCTCATTTGCACCGGTTCGCGTGGCGAGCAGCAGGGCGTTGCGCTCGACGCGACACCAGTGCGCGGGGCCGTGTGCGGAATAGAGGTCTAGCGGAAATTGGTCCGAGACGATCTGCCAGAGCTGCGGCCAGTCGATCTTCACGCCACCGGATACTCCCAGCCTTTGCGATAGTCGCGTCGGAGCAGTTGGTTCGCGGCTTCGTCGCCCGGGATGATTTCCTTCGCGCCGTCCCACGCGATGCTCCGGCCGAGTTTCATGCTGAGCATGCCGAGCAATGCCATGTTGGTGGAAAGGTGAATCTCACCGATGTCGCTAACCGGTTTTGTGCCGGTCTTGATGGCGTTGAGAAAGTCCGCCCATAGCGCGTTGATATTCTGCGAATCGGGCTGATCGAGCTTTGCGGCTTCATGGATCACGGGGTCTTTGTCGTTCGTCGGGTAAAACGTCCAGCCCTTCTCCCAGCCTTGGTGAAAGATGCCTTTGGTGCCGTAGAAATAGCAGCCGACGTTTTCACCTTTGTCCGTGCCGTTGCCGGCGAACTGGCGGTGCTCCCATTGGACAGTGAATTTATCGAATTCGAAGGTGGCGAGTTGATGGTCGGGAGCGTCGCTGGTCTGTTCGTTGGGCGTGAGAATGGGTGGGCCTTTGATGGGTCGGCCGCCGGCTGAGAAGACGCGCTTCGGGAATTTCTCGTCGGTGATCCAAAGGATTTGGTCGAGCCAATGGATGCCCCAGTCCCCGAGGGTGCCATTGGCGTAATCGAGATAGCTGCGAAAGCCGCGGGGGTGAATGGCGCCACGCCAGGCCTGGTTTTTGTCGCGCGGATCGCCGCCGTTGTACGGACGAAGTGGCGCCGGTCCGCACCACATTTCCCAGTCGAGCTCCTTTGGCACTTCCACGGTCGGCAGCGGCTTATCCTTGCCTCCGCCATAATGAACGAAGCAGCGGACCATGCCGATGTCGCCAGCCTTGCCGGACCGTATGAACTCGCGCCCGCTGACATTGTGTGGCGAGATGCGCCGATGCGTACCGACCTGCACGACGCGGCCTGTCGCACGCGCCGCGTTCACCATTGCCCGGCCTTCCGCAATGGTATGTGAGATCGGCTTCTCCACATAGACATGCGCGCCGGCTTTCACCGCCGCGATCATCATCAGCGCATGCCAATGATCCGGCGTGCCGATGATCACGATTTCGGGTTTCGCCTGCGCCAGCAGTTCGCGGAAATCCTTGTAGATCTTCGGCGAATCGCCCGTGCCCGACTTCACATTCGTCAGCGTAGGCTCGATCTGCCGGTCGTCCACGTCGCAAAGCGCCACGATCTCACATGTGCCGCTGGACATGGCGGAAAGCAGGATATTGTTTCCCCACCAACCGCAGCCGATAAGCGCTGTGCGATATTTTTTCCCGGCTTTGTTGTCGGCGCCCAGGATGTGAAAATTGAAAGTCGAGAGCGCGCTGGCGGCGACGGTGGAGCGGAGAAAAGTGCGGCGGTTCATAAGTGGGGGGGAAATGGAAGATTATGCTTTGAGCCCGAGGCCGATTTGTTCGCGGAGGTATTTGATCGAGCGCTCGAGTTCGCCCTTTTGGTATTCCTGCTCGGCAACTTTGCGGTCGGCCCCGTCCGGCGCTTTGAAGCCGGGGATGGAACGGCCGCGTTTGGCCAGTGCTTCGAAGGCCGCGAGGCGTTCGGGGCGTTTGTCGTAGTGCTGCCAGAACTCCTCTTTTTTGTAGGGAAAATTGCGGGAAAAGCCGGAGATCGTCTCGATCATGATCGGTACGGTGGGGCAGAGTTCAGCCCAGCGGTCGGCATACTTTTTCCAGTCCATGAGGCCCTCCCCAGCGGCTGTCCATTGTACGGCTGCGCCGTCGGGCGTTTCCCAAACCATGTCGTCGCGCAGCGAAGAGCAAATCGTGAGCGGGCCGAGCGTGTTAAGCACGTCGAGCGGATCTTCGAGCGTCCAGGCGGAGTTGCCCGAGTCGATATTCGCACCGACGAAATCCTTGCCGGCTTCCTCGATCAAGGCGGCGAGTTCCCACGAATGCAGGTCGCCCGCGTGATTCTCGACGGCGATCTTCACACCGGCGTCTTTGGCGCGGCTCGCGCTCGCTTTGAGCACCTTCACGGTGTCGGCGATGCGCGCTTTGATCCCACCCTCGGTCTTCCGATCTTCGCCGTTGCCGAGGATCACGCGGAAGACTGGCGCGCCGGTGGCTTTGGCGACGCGGACGCCAGTCGCAAGATGCTCCTCGGCGGTGCCCCATTTGTTTTTGAAGCTCTTTGAGGTGGGGCAAATACTCCAGCTCCCAACGAACAGATCGAGGCCTAGATCGCGCGCCTTTTTACCGACGTCAGCGAGGTAGCTATCCTCCAGCGAGTCAAAGGCCTCGAGATCCGAAATCAGGATTGCGTCGAGCTTCAACGAAGCTGCGTAGTCTATTAGCTGCGCGGCTTTCCAGCCCATCGCGCGCACGGCGAAGTTGTCCATACCGAGCTTGAGTTTCGTCTTCGCCGTGGCGTTTTCTGCGGCGTAAAGCGGTGCCGGAAGCGCCGTCGCGGCGAGGCATTTGAGAAAGACGCGGCGGGCGACGGGGAGGGAATTCATAGGCTGGCGGATTAGACGAGTGGCGCCTCGTGGGGTCAACCGCTTTTGCCCGGGGGAACTTCTCGCCATCCGAGTGGACGCTTGCTTGCATGCGGCGAAATCTATCGCCCCATGATTTTCCCAATCACCCAATTCCCATCGGGCACGCCATGAGCGCTTCAGAAGCGAAAAGTGCCTGGCTTCAACCGGCGCGGGGCGACCGTTTTATCTTGGACGGAAACTGTCGGATCGGGCGCGTGGCTGGCAACCAGCTCGTGATCAACACGGCGAATGTGTCGCGTCACCACGCGGCCATCCATTCGCAGGAGCCGGATGAGTTTCTGCTTATCGACCTCGACAGCGCGAATGGCACTTTTCTTAACGGTCATCGGCTGCTCCGGCCGACGCGGTTGCGCGACGGCGACCGCCTCACGATTGGCGAAGCCACCTTCATTTTTCGCCAGATTGTCTCAGTCACTCCGAATTCTCGGGACACCGCCGCGAACATTCCGACGATTCTCGAATTCAGGGAGCAGCTCGCCTGGCTGCTCATCGCCGATCTGAAGGACTTTTCCGAGATGATCCGCAACGAGGAAGCGGGTGCGGTAGCAATCCGGCTGATGTCGTGGTTTAGCTCCAGTCAGAGGATCATTGAACAACGCGGCGGGCAGATCGCAAAAAACCTCGGCGATGGCTTCTTCGCTTACTGGACGCTGACCGACGGCGGGCCAGAAGCGGTGGCGGATACGCTCCGCGATCTGCATCGCCAGGAGCATAGCAATGAGTTGAATTTCCGCTTTGCCGTCCACTACGGACTGGTGACGTTTGGAGCAGCGGCGAAGGTGAGCGATGGCTTAATGGGGGTGGCGGTCAATTACACGTTTCGGTTGGAAAAATTGGCCTCGGCGCTGGGGCTGCCATTCTGCCTAAGCGAGGCAGCGCAGGAAAAACTCGCGCCGCATCTACCGATCAATCCGGTTGATGGAGAGCATGAGTTGAAGGGTTTTCCCGGTCGTCACCGCTGCTTTCAAATCGCCTGGCCTCCGAGCTAACGTGGGACGGGAAGTCAGACCAAGGAGACTGCCGGACCGCTCATTGGAGCTTGGTCATTGATTCGAGGTTCGTCATTACTCATTCGTCATTCCCCACATGTCCCGCGTTTCACGCTTCGAAGTTGTCCTTTTCCTAGTCACGTTTTTCACCTTTGCCTGGTTTCATCAGGGCGGCGGATGGAATCAGAATTCCCGTTTTGCCGAAATCCGGGCGATTGTCGAAGAGGGACGCTTGCCGATCGATAATTTCCTCGTCTATCTGCGCGACCCTGTGAGGGACGACCTGGTCCGCGTGCCCGTCAACCACGCCGAGTACGACTTCGATGGCAAGCACCGCGCACTCTGCTGGGTCGATGCCTCATGGACGTTCCTGCCGATTAGCGGTCAGCCGACTGCGGAGGGCACGGTGGAAGAACCGATGCACATGGTTTGTTCTTCGGGGGACGTGGCTTACGTCGCGCAGACCGGTCATTTCCACCCCAATAAACCGCCGGGGACCTCCTTTCTCGCGGTGCCCGCCTACTTCATCATCTACCATCTTGAACGTGCTTTCGGCTTCAACCCCGACCATTGGTGGACGCTCAATCTCAACGCCTGGCTGACGACAATTTTCAGCGTCGGTTTGCTGTCTGCACTAGGCTGCGTGCTTTTTTTTCGACTGGCCTGCGACTTCGCGGGCGGAGCAAAAACGCCGGCCCTTTTAGCCACCTTCGCATTTGCTTTTGGGACGACGTTTTTCCCGTTCGGCACGTTGCTTTTCGACCACAATCTCACCGCAGTCCTCCTGCTTGCGGCCTTCTATTTCCTCCGCGAAAAAACGGCCCTTCCAGTATTCGCTGGCTTTTGCGCGGGCTTCGCCGTGGTCACCAATTACGTCGCCGGCGGTGCCGTTATCGCGCTTGGCCTTTACGCGCTGCTCGCCGCGCGCCCCGCAAATCGGCGGCGCGTGTTGCTTTTCTGCCTCGGCGGTCTTGGACCCGCATTACTCCTTGGCTGGTATCACAGTGTCAATTTCGGTTCGCCATTCGCCCTCGCGAACGACTTTCAGAATCCGGTTTTCAAAGATCCACACGGCTCACTGGGCATGTTTGGTCGGCCAAATCCGTACGTCGCGGCGCTGCTCGCGGTCTCGCCATACCGCGGTGTCTTCTGGCTTTCACCGGTCCTCGTTCTTGGAGTCGTGGGCTGGATCGTGTGGCTGCGGGAGAAAACCTTCTCTGCCGAAGCGCGGCTTGGGTTGGCGATCTTCGGCTGGTTCTTCCTCGTGAACGCGAGCTTCAACGGCTACCACGGAGGCTTTTCTGCAGGTCCACGTTATCTCGTGCCTGGGCTGCCATTCCTCGCACTGCCGCTGGTCGTAGCCTTTGCTCGCTGGAAAAAGATCAGCACCGTCCTGCTCGCGCTGTCGTTCGCACAGCAGTTTCTCCTGACGGCAACGGATGCGCAAAATTCGCTCGCGGTCGGTGGCCATGCACGGGTTGATGACGCGCATCGTAAAGACGACTTCTTTTGCAGCATCGTTGGCGAATATGCCGCTCCCCTCTTCTTCACCGGTCGAATCAAACCGCTAACCGAACAGTTGCTCGCGTTACGAATTGAGAAAGAAGAGGAGCGCCTGACAGAGACCATTGCCGACGAAACTGAGCGCACCCGCCTGATCACAGAAATGCGTCGTGATTTCCGCGCCGCCGTAGATCGCCAAGAGCGAGATCCGATTATGCTCGCGGCGATCCTAGGCCCGGTTTCGGTAAATTCCGTCAATCCTTTCGACGGCTTACTCGGCTATGGCGTCTGGCCGTTGCACAGCCCGCAGGCAGAGTGGGCCTCATTTAACGCTGGCGAGTTTTTGTGGCCTCGCAGTCGCCGCAGCCTGCTGCCGTTGCTTCTCGTTGTAGGCGGGCTTTGGACTTGGCTGCTGCTTGCATCGCGGCGGCCAACGGTTTAGTTGCGCGCCTTCCATGAGCACCGAAGCAAACTCTCCTCGCGGCGTCGAATATGCCCACGTCATCGACATCGTAGCGCATGATGCCAAAGCCGAAACCGTCACCTTAATTATGCTCGAACCACGCCCGTGGGATGGTTCCGAGCTGCGCCTTTTTCAGCTCCAGGAAAAGATCAACGCCTACCTATCCTTCGCGCTTGATGGCGAAATGGCTGAGGCCTATCCCGCGCTCGTTGCGTTCCCCCTGCGGCTTCAACTCGATTGCGCCACGCCGCCCGACTCGATGACGGTGAGTTTCCTAAGCCACGTCCGTGAACAGATTGCTTTTCAGGGGATCGACCTTCAGGTGCGGGTGATGGGAGCGGGCGGTTGTGGGCCGGGCTGCGGCTGCCACCCGGCGGCCGGTAACCAGTAAATTGCTCGTCACGGTTGAACCGTGACCGGAGTGCCAAGCGCGGTGTTCTCAAAGAAATGCTTGGCCATGAAGCGCGGGAGCCGCACGCACCCATGCGAAGCCCGCCGCCCCGGAAGACGCCCGGCATGCATGCCTACTGCACCGTTAAAGCGTAGAAAGTAAGGCATCTTAGCTCCCCGGAACGTTGCCCCCTCGGGCGGCTTTTCTTTGGTGACA
Source organism: Chthoniobacter sp. (assembly GCA_031390545.1). GTDB lineage: Bacteria > Verrucomicrobiota > Verrucomicrobiia > Chthoniobacterales > Chthoniobacteraceae > Chthoniobacter. Next base: position 493,572 of record JANMTP010000021.1, read on the forward strand.
TCAACGTTGCTCTGCACAACCGCACCCTCTGCATCAACAAAATCGCCGTATAGGTTGGAAACATGGTCTTTGTTCTTCTGGGTGATCTTAAATTCACCCGGAGGTGTTTCGAAGCCCTTCTTGCCACTCGAGATCAACGACTGGCCGACTTCGTTTTCGCCTTTGAAAAAGTGAGCTCTCTGCGAGGTCAGATTGATGAGAATCGATGGATCGCCAGTAACCCCTTCATCCTGCCAATAAGATTTACTCGCCGTGGGTGCAGGGGTGGGTGGTTTAGGCGGCGGTGGCGGTTGCGGAGTAGCGCAACCGGTCACAAGAAAGAGCAACAGAACAACACTAGTAACGTGGAGAAAATGGGTCAATGGCATAGGGAATGGCGGGAAGCTAAGCTCTGTTCTTTCGTCTGCCTAGGAGGGAATCTCTGTCCTTAGCTCACATTGAAAGGCTTGCTACCTGCTAAGTTTAGCTTGCGCACGGTTAGGCAGTCGCCAATCTTTGCCGCCTATGAAGCAAATTAATCCGCGTATCGAGGGCTTGAAAGCCATGATGAGCCTGGAAGAAAAAAGGTCGGCTCTCCAAACGCAACTCGACACTGTTCAGCAGCAGCTAATCGCCCTCCAGTCCCGTTTTTTTGACGATTCGAATCCGGCTAAGAACTCATCTCCTCAATCTTCGCCTAAGGTTCGGTCGGGCTTGGGGAAACGCGCCCGGCGTGGGGCGCTAAGCGAGAAAATCCTCTCAGCACTTTCTTCAGCCGGTGAAGCTGGTATTCGAGTGAAGGATCTGGCTTCTGCGATTGGTACGAAGGCGGCCAATATTCACTCGTGGTTTCAGTCCACGGCCAGGCGGCATCCGGCGATCAAGAAGCTATCCGCTGGGGTTTATGGGTTGGACAGCCAGATCGCTTCCAAACCGGCCAAGACAAAGGCGGACAGCAAGCGTGGCGCGGTCGCTAAGATCGCGAAGAAAAAAAGCCGTACCGGAAAACGTGGTGCGCTGGCGGAAAAAATCGTCACGGCTCTTGGCGTGGCCGGGGCCGATGGTATTTCGATCAAAGACTTGGCCGCCAAAGTGGGTGCGGAATACAAGAACATCTCGATCTGGTTCGCCACGACCGGGAAGAAGAACTCCAAAATCAAGAAAGTAGGTCCGGCGCGCTACAAGCTAGCGGCCTAACTTTTGGTCGTTGTATGGAGGGTGCCCGCCATCGGGCACCCTCTTTTTTTGGCCTGCCTATTGATAGATATACGGTTCGGGGAGTTTGAAGGCGTCCTTGATGAGATTATAAGTAGGCTTTGAGTCTTCAAAGACGATCTCAACAATGTCGAAGCGAAATAGGACGTCGGGATTATCGAGCAAGCGGAGCCAAGCTAAAGCCCCGCGGGCGATGAGTCGTTGTTTTTCCTTAGTCACGGCTTCGCCGGGATCGCCGAAGCCGCGACCACGCCGGGTTTTTACTTCGACGAAGGCCAGTGTGGCACACGACCGGTCTCGGCAGACCAGATCGACTTCCCCGCCCCGCGGCGCGCGGAAGTTGCGATACAGAACCCGATAACCCTGTCGGCGCAGGTAACTGCGCGCGAGACGCTCGCCGGTGCGACCGAGGCGACGCGCGGCGTTTTCTTCCGACTCAGGCGAATGGGAGGAGAGCTTGCTGAACCGGGAGAAAAGATCGCCGATGAATCGGACAAGGCCCATGAGCCCGAAGCCTAGCAAGGTGCAGCGGTGTGCCATAGCCTTTATGCTGGGTAAATTCGTAGCCGGGGTGGAGCGCATCCCATTCGGTCATCAGTCGGTCGCGCGTGACTTTGGCCAAGACGCTGGCTGCTGCGATGCTGAAACTGCACCCGTCGCCGCCGACAAGCGCGGTCTGCGGCAGGAGAAAAGGCCGCACCGGACGACCGTCGATCAAAGCGTGATCCGGCGCCACGGGCAGCGCAGCGACCGCTCGTCGCATCGCCTCGTGCGCCGCCTGAAGAATATTGATGCGGTCGATCTCGTCGCTTTCCACCACGGCACAAGCCCAGACAACCGCTGGGTTGCTTGTTAGTTCTTCGTAGATTTCCTCACGGACATCGGGCGAAAGCTTTTTTGAGTCGTCGAGTCGAGCGTGACGAAACCGCGCGGGTAATATCGCCGCCGCAGCCACGACAGGACCGGCGAGAGGCCCCCGGCCCGCTTCATCGATGCCAACAACGCAACGCCATCCACTCTTCCAGAGCGCGTTTTCGTGCTTGAGATTGCACGGCATCGCCAGCGGCGGATGGGTTTCTGTTCGTGTAAGACGCCGCTTACGCGGTCTTTTTCACAGCCTTTTCCCGGACCGCCATCGCGCTCTTGCCCTTGCGATTGCGGAGGTAGTTCAGCTTGGCGCGGCGCGCCGTGCCGGCAGTTTCCACCTCGATTTTCGCGATGCGTGGAGAATGAATCGGGAACACGCGCTCCACACCCTCGCCGTAGCTGATGCGACGGACGGTGAGCGTGGCGTTCAGCTGCAAGCCCTTGCGCGCGATGACAATGCCAGTGAAAATCTGCACGCGCTCTTTTTCCCCTTCCTTCACGATCGTGTGCACGCGCACGCTGTCCCCCACATTGAACGCCGTGACGTCCTTCTTCATTTGTTCCTGATTGATTTTCTCGATGATAGTCATGGCGATGGGAAGTTCCGGTGTGGAGTAGCTTTTGGAAAAGGGACGGGAGTAATAGCTTGATTCCCAAGAGGCGCAACCAGAATTTCGCCCGTTCATGGACGCTTTCATCGACCTGCACAGCGACGCTTTTTTCATGTCCGAAGCATTGCGCCAGGCCCATCGGGCGCGGGCGCAAGCAGAAGTCCCGGTGGGGGCGGTGATCGTCCATCAAGGGAAAATTATCGCTCGTGCTTTCAATCAGGTGGAGATGCTCAAAGACGCAACGGCGCACGCCGAAATGCTGGCCATCACTCAGGCCGAGAGCGTGATTGGCGACTGGCGGCTACAGGAATGCTCCATCTACGTAACCAAAGAGCCGTGTGCGATGTGCGCCGGCGCGCTTGTCCATGTGCGCATGGAGCGCGTCGTTTTCGGTTGCCCATCGCCCAAGGACGGGGCGGGCGGCAGCGTGCTGAATCTGCTGCAACACCCGCAACTCAATCATCGCTGCGCCATCACGAGCGGAGTCCGCCAGGAAGAGTGCGCTTCATTGCTCCAATCGTTCTTTCGCGAGCGCCGGTTGTCTCCCGCGCGTAATGGGGAAAAACTGGGCTCCGAGGAGGTCTGATCCCTTTGTGCCGCCGCCTGTGACGGTTGGCGCACGTCTCTTGGCAGCACGCCCATCAATCGTTCTGTGCCTTTAATCGTCCTCCCCCTCGCAATCTTAATCGTGGTCACCGTCTCGGTGCTGATCCTGCCGTGGTCCATCGTTCAGCGCTACCGGGCCGGCACATCCCGCCGGATCGCGCGTGCTTGGGTCGCGATCATCAACTTCTTTGGAATTGGCTTCTCTGCTGCCGTTTTCCTGGCCAGTGCGGCAGCCATCAGCTTCTGGATTCCGGGAGCATTTACCTACAGTGGCGTGGGGTTTGCGGCGGGCTGCGCGCTGGGCCTGATCGGTTTGCGGGTGACCTCTTGGGAGCGAAGTTCCGGCGCGCTCTACTACACTCCTAATCGCTGGCTGGTGCTCGGAATCACCCTGACCGTTGGTGCGCGACTCTGCTACGGCCTTTGGCGAACTTGGCAGGCATGGCACGCCGCGCCATCAAGCGAATCATGGGTTGCTGCATCGGGATTCACCGGCTCGCTCGCCGCAGGGGCCCTGGTCCTCGGCTACTACATGATGTTTTGGGCTGGCGTTTGGATTTTCGCAAAGCGTCACCTGATAGCGCGTCGACGGTAACAGTTGTCGATGGTTGTGTTGGACCGGATTCCCTCGACGCATCGCGTAAGCATCACGTCGGTCAGACCGTCAGTTTCCGATCGATCCGGCGGAACGCGAAAAACCCGAGAACAAGCGTGAAGCCAATGAGCGCGGCCACATGCTGGAGCATCTCGACGACCGGGAACTGACCCCAGACGACGCACTGGATCAGCCGCACCCCATGGTAGAAAGGCGAAAACTGCACCACCACCGCGAGGGCCGGCTGACCTTGGAGCGGAAAAAAGACACCGGACAGAAAATAGGTCGGTGCGATCAAAAACGAATAGACGGTCTGGAACTGATTGATGTTCCGCACCCAGGACGTGGCGAGCAGGCCGATCGCGGCGCACGGGAGTGAAAGAAATCCAGCGATCAACGGACAGATCAGCACGGCCCAGGGATTCGGCAGCAGCCCGAGGAGGAAAAGTACGAGTGTGACGCCCAGCGCCATGAGCCCGGCGCGAACAAAGACCCACAGGAACTCGCCGAGGATAACTTCGCGGACGCCGATCGGCGTGGTCAGCATCGCCTTAAAGACCGACTCGAAAGTCATGCGCACGTAGAATCCGTAGCTGCTCTCGAAAAAGGCGGTGAAGAGCGCGGTGGTCGCGATCATGCCGGGCGCGAGAAACTGCGCGTAGCTGTGCCCGTCGATCTGGCCGATGAAAGGCGAGAGACCCATGCCGAGCGAAAACATGATAAGCGCCGGATCGGCCAGGGTCGGCGAGATGTTCGCCACGAAATCCTTGCGATAGACCAGCCAGTTGCGCACCACGACGTGCCACGCGAGACGCAGGGATTCGAGCGGCTCACTCATTGTCTTCCAGCTCCCGTCCGGTGAGTTTCAGGTAAACGTCTTCGAGATTGGTGGGGCGAAGCTGCAGGGCGACGAGACCGGCGGCGCGCTGCAAATCGAGGAGGTCATCGAAACGCGGCGCGCGCACGCAGCATTGATGACCCTGATGGAAAAGCTCCCAGGCCGACTGCAAATGCGGGCGCAGCGCGGTCTCCGCATGGCGGGGAAAAATGCCGACGAAGCCCGGTGCTTCCCTTTCGATCAACTCGCGCGGCGCACCCACGCCGACGACGCTGCCTTTGTTCAGCACGACAATGCGATCACACAGCACCTCGGCTTCGTGCATGTAGTGCGTGGTCACGAGCACCGTTTTGCCGCGGTCGCGCAAGTCGGTGACTTTGTCCCACAATAAATGGCGCACGGACGGATCGAGCCCGGTCGTGGGTTCATCAAGAATGAGCAGCTCGGGGTCGGCGAGCAACGCGCGCACGAAAGTGAGCCGCCGCTTCATGCCGCCCGAGAGCGTCTTGATCGGCGCGTCGCGCTTCGTCTCCAGCGCCATGTGGCCGAGGAGTTCGACGATGCGCCCATCGGCCGCGGCGCGCGAGAGTCCGCCGAAGCGCGCGTAGATCTGCATGTTTTCGAGGACGGTCAGACCTTCGTCCAAGGCGTTCTCCTGCGGCACCACGCCGATCCGGCGTTTGATCGCGCGGGCCTCGCGGACCGGATCGTGACCGAACACTTCCAGCCGTCCGCCCGTGCGGAGCACGACGCCGTAGAGGCAGCCGATGAAGGTCGATTTTCCTGCGCCATTGGGGCCGAGCAGGCCCACGCATTCGCCGCGCCGCACTTCGAGATCGAGCGCTACCAAGGCGTCGAACGTGCCGTATCGTTTGGCGACTCCTTGGGCAGAAATCACGCTTTCGGCACTCATCGTTCGGAGAGTTCTAGGCTCAAAACGCGCCGAGCAACCGGAGACATTCCTTGGCCAAAGGCACCCGTTTCGCCGCGGCGTCATTGTCGGGCGTATCGATGTTGAGCGCGAATGGGTAGACCACGCCACCCCGTTTGACCCATCCGACATACCATCCGATGGGCGGCGTGACGGACATGGCCCAGCCAGTTTTTCCGTGGAGTTCGGACGTCTCGGTTTTTTCCTGCAGCGTGATTTCATGGACGGCCTGCACCGTGCCGGGTGAGACGGGAAGATCGACTGCCGCCAGGCGGCGGAGAAATTCGACCTGCTCCACGGCGGAGATCTTGAGCGGTCCATCGAGCCAGAATCGATCGACGACTTTCCCAATCTCACGGTTGCCGTAGTCGAGTTTGTCGATCCCCGCTTGCATGCGCAGCAGGCCGATGCGGCGGGCGAGCCCCTGATACACTGGAACGTTGGAGATTTTAATAGCCTCGCGCAGCGACATATCGTGCTCCCAAGTAGGAAACGGCTGCGCTTTGCCGCCGTAAGGCAGGACTTCATCCACGCTGGAAACCGCACCGCACTCCAGGCCGATGAGCGTGTTGGCGATCTTAAAAGTGGAGGCGGGCACGAAGCGCGTGCGTGCGCGCTCCGGGTTATGCACGACGAGCGTGGCCTTGTCGGGATCAAGCATGACGAAGGTGCCGGTGACGCCCGCGTGCTCAAAGGCCGCGGTGAGTGCGGGCGATTCTGAAACGGTGGCCGCACGACCGAGTGCCGCCGCGATGAACAGGGCAGCACCGATGAGCAAGAATTGAAGCGGACGATCGTTGGAAAGAGGCATCAAAGGTTCAATCTGCCAGACAAGGAACAGCGTGAAAAGAGGAGGAGCCAGACACAATGCCTCAGCGGTCAAATGAGGGGGCATCCCTCAGTGCGCAAGCACTTTGAACGGACCTTACTGCTGTTTAGACTGAGGCCGATCGCCGTCGCGAGTGTCACGAAATCAAGGTGGCGGTGAGGGAGGGATTTGAACCCTCGATACCCTTTCGAGTATGCCGCTTTAGCAAAGCGGTGCTTTCGACCACTCAGCCACCTCACCGGTGGGCCGGGGCTTTCGAAGAGCTTTCCGGCGGGCGTGTAATTCGCGTGCTTCGCGCGGCTCGGCAAGCAAATTCCCGAACCTCTACAAAAAACCGCCACGACCTAAGTATCGAAATATCGCGCATGGGAGCGTTGATGGCTCTTTCAGCAAATCCGACTCGCTTAGCGGCGTTTTAACCGACAGTTTTGCGCACCCATATGCCGCCCCGGATCCTCCTCCGTCTCATGCTCATCCTCGCAGTTGGATGGCTGAGTGGCTGTGCGCACCTCTCGAAGAAAAAGAAAACTCCGCCCCCGGCTCATCAACCTGCGCGTCTCGTTGGCACGATCCGATTGGTAAACGAAGGCGAACGATTCGCTCTGATTGATAGCGGACCAAATCCGAGCCCCACCCCAGGTACCGTGCTCAAGACGGGAACGACTGATGGGGCACCCGCGGAGTTGAAGGCTGGTGAAATCCGCCGTCGGCCTTTCGCCATCGCCGATTTGGTTTCCGGTACGCCACGGGTCGGCGAGCGAGTTTATCAGCAGCCTCCTTAGAGCTTTAGTCCCGCCGCTCAGGCGTCAGCGGGAACGGCCCCGGCGGAGTTATTCCAGTAGGCCATGTTGACCAACCGGTCACTGGTCAGGCGAAAGCGGCGGCACATTTCCGTCATCATGGAAGAAACCAGCTTGTAGCCGGTCGCCGGATTCTCACCTAGGAAAGCGCGCAGCGTTTCGTAATCCACGTAGGCGAGCGTCGTCGGCTTCATCGCGTAGATGCTGGCGGTAGCCACGCCGGGATCGAACAGGTTGATCTCTCCGAAAAAACCACCGACCCCGAGCCGCCCGAGGAGCATCTCACGCTTCTGCGCCAGGCGGCGGATATGGACGACTCCGGTGCAGATAATTGAAAACGTGTGGACGGGTGTTCCTTCCTGGATAATGCGTTCGCGGGGCTTGATTTCCCGAGTCGAGAGAAGGGCGGAAAACGCCAGCAATTCCTCGTCGGTCAGCGAACGAAAAATGGAGACAGTGCGGAGCAAGGCGAGATCCATAGAACGCGAAGCCTACCCAAGCGGCCGGGTTGGTGACAAGCGTGCGACAAGTTATTTTGCCCGGTTGACGCCTCCTTCAACGCCTTTAAGGTTAACGCCATTAACCTTATGTCCACCTTGCGCGATGAGTCTCGTCTTCGAGCGGATGCTGAACGATTGGCCGACATTTTTACCGTCCTGCAGCGTTGCTTCATGCTCAACCTCTCGAAGGAGCTGGCGCGAGGCAATGTGTCTTTCTCTCAATACTGCCTTCTCGGATTTCTCCGCGAGCAGCGGCAGCTGACCATGACTGAAGTGGCTGAGCGTATGGGCCATACCACCGCGGCTGCAACCGGCCTGGTAGATCGATTGGAAAAGCTCGGGCACGTCAAGCGGACGCACGGCAAAGATGATCGACGTAAAATCCTTGTGCAGATCACTGCGTCCGGCGCCGCATTGGTCGGTGAAGTGCGCGACGACATGGTTTCCAATCTCCTGAAAATGATGGCTGTCCTCGATGCTGAGGAGCAAAAGTCGTGGTTGCAAATCTACGAGAAAATCTTCACCTACTGCCACCACAAATGAGACTCTTTCAGCCTGTCGCTGCGCTTGTCGTGGCGCTCTCCGCCTTGTCCCCAAGCGCTTTTGCAGGCGACCGCTCTTTCCGCGGCGAGACGGGTGTCGAGGCTGCCGCCGGTGATCTTACGCTCGACCGGGCGGTGGAGTTGGCGCTCAAACAGAACCCCAATATTTTGCGGTCGCTGCAGGAAATTGAGCGCACCCGTGGCCAGATCATCCAGATCCGCGGCCAGGCTCTGCCGCACATCGGATTGAACGGAAACTACAATCAGCTCGACCCGAATCTTTTGGAGAATGGCGGTGGAGGTGGTGGCGGATTCAGTGAAAACGGCAGCAGTGGAGGCGGAGGGCGGGGCAGTGGAGGAGGCGAGCGCTCGTGGGAGGTGAACCTGCAGGCCACGCAGGTGCTTTATGCTGGAGGGCAAGTCCGCGCGGCGCTGAACATCGCCAAATTCACCAACGACAGCAGCTACTTCAGCCTGCGCGATACCGTGGACGCGACCATCGCGACGGTGCGCCAGAATTTTTACACCGTCCTTCTCAACCGCGAACTGATCCAGGTGCAGGAGGAGTCCGTGAAACTCCTCACCAGCCAGCTCAAGGATCAGCAGAACCGCTTCGAGGCCGGCACCGTCCCGCGCTTCAATGTCCTTCAGGCCGAGGTCGCACTGGCCAACCAGCAGCCGGTCCTTATTTCCGCCCGCGGCGAGTTTTTCCTCTCACTCTCTCAGCTCGCAAAAACGCTCAGCCTCGACCCAGGGCCGGAAGGTCGCGCCACCTTCAATCCCGTTGGCACCCTGACCGTCAACGAGCGCTCGCTCGGCCTGCGCAACGCCATCGATCTCGCGATCGAAAATCGCCCCTTCCTGAAAGTGCAGCGCCTCAATATCCTGACCCAAAAGGAGCAGGTCAAAATCGCCCTTGCCGGCTACAAGCCGCGGATCGACGCCAACGGCGGCTGGCAACTGCGTAAATCCAACCTTTCCAATGACCTCGACGAAACCGTGGACGGCTGGTTCTTCGGTCTAACCGGCAATTGGAACATCTTCGACGGCTTGGAAACCTACGGAGCGGTGAAAGCGGCGCGCGCCAGCCTGGAGCAGGCCAAGATCAACTACGACGATTCCGTGCATCAGGTGCAACTCGAGGTCCAGCAGGCCTACGTCCGCCTCCAGACCGCCCGGGCGACCATCCGCAGCGGTCAGAAAACCGTCGAACAGGCTAATGAAGCCCTGCGTCTCGCCAGCGAACGACTCTCCGCCGGGGCCGGCACGCAGCTCGATGTCCTCAACGCCCAAGTCCAGCTCACCACCGCCCGCAGCACCGAACTCCAGGCCCGCGCGGACTACAACGTAGCCCTCGCTGACTACGACCGCGTGACGGCTACCGCGACGCGCTACGCCGAGACTTTCGACGACCCAATGACGCGGATCAAAGACCCGAAAATTACCCAGCGCAAAACCTCGCCCCCACCAGCCAAAGCCCCCGCCAAGAAAGCGCCCTAGCTTCGCTGTGACCGCGGCCCCTCCTGTCGAAACCTTTCCTGCCCTCGACGCGGTGTCGGGCATTCAGCACGGCTTCCTCGGACGCGTCCCCGGACTCGACGTGAAAGTGGATCGCGAACTCGCGCTCCAACGCCTCGTTACCCATCACGCCGACGCCCGCGAAGCCCTCGGCCTCGGCGATCACCGCTTTATCCTCGGCGAGCAGGTCCACGGGCGCGCAGTCGCCGTTGTCGATGAGACCACCGTCTCGCCCGTGCCCGGCGTAGACGGCCTCATCACCGCCAGCCCCGCCGTCTGCCTCGGCACCTATGTCGCCGACTGCTGCGCCATCTACCTCGCCGACCCCGTCCGCCGCGTCATCGGTCTCCTGCATTCCGGGCGCAAAGGCAGCGAACTCGGCATCGCTACCGTCGCCCTCGACCGCATGCGCGCCGACTTCGGCTGCGATCCCGCCGACATCACCGTCCAGCTCAGCCCCTGCATTCGCCCGCCGCTTTACGAAATCGACTTCGCCGCCCTCATCATCGAGCAGTGCCGCGCGGCCGGCGTTCAACAGATCTTCGACTGCGGCACCTGCACCGGCTCGCACCCGGATCGCTACTATTCCTACCGCGTCGAGCGCGGCCAAACCGGCCGCCTTCTCGCGCTCCTCGCGCTTTCCTCGGACTAGAAAATGCGCCGCCTTTTCCAGATGAAGCAGGAAAGTAGGAAAACAGGAAAAGAAGCGAAGACTACTCACCCATCCTCCTTTTCCTGTTTTCGTGCTTTCCTGCTTCATCCAAATCCCCCGCCTTTCCCGGTGGCTTCTGCGTGATCTCCTATGAAGCGCGCCTTCGATCCGCATGAGCCGGAACTCATGGACCGGCCGCAGCCGGTCACCCCGGAACTCGAAGCAGACCTCCGCAATCTCGTCTCCCTCAACCGTTGGTTCGGCAGCCACCGCCTCCTTCGCAAATTCCTCGAAGTCTGGCTCGCCCGCGGTCACCGCTACCGCGTGCTCGATCTTGCCACCGGTGCGGGCGATCTCCCGCGCCACCTCGCCGACTGGGCGCGCCGCCGCGGCATCGCCGTGCAGATCGACGCCGTCGATGCCAATCCCTCCACCCTCGAAATCGCCCGCGGCCTCAGCGGCAACTTCCCCGAGATCACCTACCTCCGCGACAACGCCCTCACCTACGCCCCTGCCGAGACCTACGACCTCGTCTGCTGCTCCCTCGCCCTCCACCATTTCAGCGAAGCCGACGCCGTCCGCCTCCTCCGCCACTGCCGCGAACTCTCCCACCGCTTCACCCTCGTCGCCGACCTCGAACGCAGCCCCGCCACCCTCCTCGGCATCCGCGCCCTCACCACCTTCCTCTACCGCGAGCCCATGACCCGCGCCGACGCCCTCGCCTCCGCCCGCCGCGCCTTTTCCTTCGCCGAATTCCGCGCCCTCGCCGAGAACGCCGGCTGGACCGACTTCGGCCACACCCGCTTCCTCTTCTGCCGCCAAGCCCTCTGGCTCAACACCCAAACCGGCGGCGACCTCCCCCTCACCGACGCCCTCCCATGCCCGATTTGAGGTACTCAATCAACCGACCGCAACTCGTGAGCTGCGCTGGTCAAAGTGCGCCTTCAATGCCCTCCGAAACGTCACTCGTTTCGATTGCTGTCGGCACTGCTAGTGCGGCCTCGACGGTTCCTGCATCAATCACCGTCTTCTTATCCTGCGCAGCTTGGAACACGATATTAGCCGCGCTGGACAGCATGAGCCGCGGGTGAAGCATCTGCTTACTCTTGAGCAAGGCTTCAATGCCATCTTCCGTGAAAGGCTTGATGCTTCCCTTATCGGCCGCGTCGGTTCGATAATAATCGAGATGCGCAATGATGATTTCTCGTGCTTGGTCCTTGCTAGGAAGGGGAAGTTCCACGGAATTTGGCGAACTTGGGTCGAGACGCGCAACGGCGGAGAGGCCAGCATCTCCCCAAGCGGACGACAATCCTACTGAGGCCTGTTGATGCGTGGTGAGGACACAGGAAAAGAAGCTGTGTTCTGTATTCGCGTAGCCCGGTCGGATTGTGCAGAGAGCAAACTCCTTCGCAAATTCGATGCGCGCCTTACGCGCCATCTGATCGACCAAATTCTCGATGTCATCGATGAAAAGGTAGCCTCCGCCGTAGCCAGATGCCCGGAGATACAGCACTACATCGTTGAAGAGGAGTGTCCGCGAATAATCCAAAATGCGTGTATCGCGTGGGACATAGAGCGGCTCCAAGCTGTTGTCCTTCCGGAAGGAGCGCAAATATTCCTCAAAGCTTCCTCGCGCGAGCGCCGATGCAGCATCTCTACGAATTCCGGCGCCGACCAGATGTTCAGTCACCGCCTCATTCAACTTTGGGACATTGACTCCTTTGGCAGCGACGATTGTATCGTTGAGCAGGTTTGCAAGGTCTTCTGTGCCATCTTCACTCTTGATGATTTCCGCGAATTCTTCCTCACTAATCCGTTGGATGCGGAGCGCGGCGCGGGAAGCTTCCAGGACACCATTTCGGCAAACGTCAACCAGCGCGGATAGGGCAAGCTGTTCCATGTAGCGACGATCAACCTGTGAAGGGAATGAAACATAGACGACTACGGCGGAAAATTGGCCCTTGAACTCGGTGTAGCCCCAATCAGAGTTGATGCGCTGCCGAAAAAATCTCAGCAATGCCGTCTTACCCATTCCACGCCCGCTCTGCTGATCGCCCTTCGACCACAGATACGCTAGGCGAACACGGTTAGGAAAGTCGTCAGGCCGAATTAGGAGATTCTCGAATTTCTCGATTTCAGCAGCGACGGGAGACGTGGCATAAATGCGGCCATTCGTGCGATCGTCGTTGCTATATGGATTGACGACTGGCTCGTTTGGAAACGGCAACTCTCTGAGTCCGAGAGGCGCGTATTTGGATGGAATAGGAGCCGAGGCAGGGCGGGGAATGTGGAGCATTAGGAGTGGCGTATTAGGTTGTGAATCTGTGTGGTTCCTCGCGCGCGGACGAGCGGTTTTCGTTTCCCGGAAATACCTTCATAACGCAGCCCCGGACTCAACGCGGACGGCGTTTGGTCGAGGAGACCGTTCACGCCTTCGTCGAATGCGGCCTCGGGGATGCGAAGCTGCTCACACACGTAATCGCGGACTTCCGGAAGATCATAATACCCAGCCTCTGACCTGAGATTGGAGAAGGCGCGCTCAAGTGCACCTAGTAAAACCTTCAGTGTCGACGGATCGGACATATCCGGCTCGCATAGGAAAATGGTGTAGGTTTCAAACGGTGAAATCGGCACGTCAAGGCGGTGATACCAAGGGCGAGGCGGATCTTCTGCAACGCACGGGGAATAACTTTTCGCAAATTCACAGCCATCCATGCTGGCCTTCATGATGTTCAGAAGCCGCAGGCTCGCTAACCGATCTGCCAACGCCCGGAACAGTGGCACGCTATATGTGAACTGTGGAAACGTCGTATCAATGATTCGCTCGTTGATTGCATCCTCCACCTGCTTGGGACTTAGGCGGTCACCCGTCATAAGGTGAGATGCAATCTCGCTCGCCGTGCCGTTGAATGTCGGTTTGAGCAGTCGTTCGATATAGCCTGTATTATTAAGCTGCTCGACCTCGACGATTGCCCGCCATACGCTGCCAACTTCCAAGTGTTTCTGCACCACAGCACGCAAGTTCTCGTAAGTCGCGAGATGGGCACTGATCATCGCGCGCCGAAGTTCCACAAACTTCCGGCTGTTTAACATTCCGAGAATCTCCCGTCCGATCTCGGTGAGCACGTAAACCCCTTTCTCCAAACGTGCGAACTGAAAATGCACTAGCTCTTGGCAAACCTTTTCGCCGACTGTTGCGAAATTGGACTTTGGATCCGGCAGCATGAGTCGCAATGCGCGGTCGCTTGCGTATTTCAACACGCCTCGGGAAATCGCCTGAAGCTGTTCTTCCCGTTTGGTTGCAGAGTTCGCTAGAACACGAAGGCCGACGTAGTGGTATCCCACGTCTGTGATGTTGTAGCTTGAGATTTTCATCGTGGTTGCAGGGCCAATGTAACCGCCTCGAACGCTTCGGTGCAATGGGCATTCAGCCTCCGCAGATCGCGACTGAAAGCCACGGTTTCCAAACCTCCGACACGGCGCACGCTGATTTGTTCGTCGGATTGGAAGCCGCAGCGGGCTGACATCCAAACTTCGGTGAGCTGGAGCGAGAGATTGTTCAGGTCAGCGCACGAATCGTCCCAGAGCTGTCGTGTAGCGGCGGAGATCGCCACGCCCTTGTCGAGTTCGACTCCAATCCTCCGCAGTGTGTCTGCGAGGACGGGCAAGGGGCGCATCCCAGGGCCCACCGGATGAATTCCTAGCCCCAGGCAAGCAGCCAAGGCTGTTTCTTCAAACGCTGAACTTGAAAGAAAAATGGGACACACTTCGCTTAGCAAGAGCCTCGGGTTGAATGCGAGGTAATCTAGTATCTTCGCGAAGAACACGACTACGTCGTTCTTTCCCGGCGGCATATTCGGCCGGTTCTTGAGCTCCACTATTGCAAGCGTGTCAGGATGCTGCGCAACCAAGTCAATTTCGTGCCGAACACCCGATGCAGTTTGAAGTTGAGAACCTAACTCCAACTCCCATTCCTGTGAAACCTGCCATTCTGAAAGCTGCCGCACAGTTGCGCCTCGAAAGTGCATCTCGAATCCTTGATCGGGGAGGGGCTCGTGAATCACATGTTGCCACTCGCGGGTTACGAATCGATAGCAGTGACGAAGAAAAACCAGACCAGAGGAGTTTGTGACTGGATCGAATCGTAGTGCCACTTGAGTCGTAGTTCGCTCTCGGGATCTCGCCTTACGGCTAGATACCGTTCGCCTTTTACGCAGGAGGATTGATGCCGTCGGCGGGCTTTTTCTCCCGCTGTGGGGCGCGTTCGACGCGGCTGGCGCTTTGCCAGGCGCGGAGTTTCTCGGGTTGGCGGGCGTATTTGTTGTGCATGATGGTGTCGAGTTCCTGCACGTCGGTGGCGGCCTTGCGGAGGATTTGGCCGATGAGGGCGGTGTTTTCGACGCCGCCCTGGTTTTCGCCTTGGTTGTGTTGGTTGGCCTCGCGGATGGCTTCGCGGTCGGCGCGGAGGTCGGCGACGAAATCGGCGGGGAGTTCGTAGGCGGTGAAGCGGGTGCGGAGGGCGGCTTTGGCGGTTTTCTGGGCGGGGGTGTCGCCGCCTTCGGCGATGGGCGCGTTGTTGTCTTCGAGGAGTTTCAGGAGGGCGTCGGCGTGGGTGGTGATGGCGGCTTCGCTGGGGTTGTCGGGGATGCGGTAGGGGGCGGCGAAGCCGTTTTCCTGAAGGGCGATGGCGCGGGCGGTGCGGGCGATGTTTTTGAAATCGAGCACGAGGGCGTCGAGCAGGGTTTCTTTGCTGACGCGGGCGGGGGACTGGCCGGCTTTGGCGTCGTCGAGGCCGGTGAGGTGCTGGTCGATGTGGGCGAAGTGCGTTTTGGCTTTGCTGCCGGGCGCAAACTCTTCGGTGTTCTGGCGTCCGAAGGTTTGGACGCGGGTGAGACGGTCATAACGGCGTTGATCACGGTCTTGCATGGGATTCCTTTCGTTGGGTTGACTCGGGTGGAGTGCGACCGGACCTGAACCTTCCGACCACGCGAAAACCCAAGCCGGAAAGTCCGAGTGTTGGCAAGATTATTTTTTCGCCGTCGCAACGAAAAGACGGTGCCCCGACCGCATGGGGAGTGGAGGTGCGGACGTTTTTTTTGGGGTAAAAGTAGTTTACAGAGGAAAATGGGTGTTTTGACCAACCCAGAAGCCGATTCACACCAGCCCATAGCCCGCCTCGCACTAACCCAGAGGTGGTCTGACAGCTTTCCAGACTCGTCTCGCGTCCACCCAGAGGCTGCCTGCACCCAGCCCGAGGTCGTTTTGGACACGCCCTGAGATGGTTTGGCACTAACCCAGAGCTTGTCCACACCGATCCAGAATTCAGCCTGCACCAACCCGGAGGTGGGTGGACGCCACCCTGCCCGTGGCTGCTTCGGTCCAGACTCCGGCTTGCACCGGACCGGGCTACACGCGGAAGAGGGCGCCGAGTTTCTTGCCGAGGATTTTGCTCGTGGTGAAGATGGTGAGGCCGAGGAAGACCATGGCCCAGACGCCGAGCGCGGAGGCGACGAAGCGGCCTTCGCCCATAAGCTGGAAGAGTTCGTAGATGGCTTTGGTGATGGGGTAATCCTGCTGCTTTTGCGCGAGGATCAGCGAGTCGGAGACTTCCAGCATGGCGAAGGAAAAGGCGAGGAGGCCGCCAGCGAGGACGTTGGCGGTGATGAGCGGGAAGGTGATGCGGCGCATCGCGCGGAACGGAGGACAGCCGAGGTTTTGCGCGGCTTCTTCGAGGGTCACGCTGGTCTGCTGCAAGCCGGCGACGGTGGCGCGCAGGACGTAGGGCAGGCGGCGGACGGAGTAGGCGATGATGAGGAGCAGGGTGGGATCTTTGGAGGGGTTCAGCCAGTCGAAGAGGCGGCCGTCCTGGGTCATGGAGATGTAGCCAAAGGCGAGCACGAGGCCGGGCACGGCGAGGGGCAGCATGGCCATGGCGTCGAGGATGGCGCGGCCCGGCAGGGTGGTGCGGACGATGACGTAGGCGATGGCCACGCCGAGGATGACGTCGAAGAGCGTGGAAAAGGCGGCGTATTTCACGCTGTTGATGATCGAGGGCACGGCCAGCGGGTGGCCGAGCGCGGCGTGGTAGTGCTCGACGGTCCAGGTATTCGGCAGCACCGAGTCATACCAACCGCCGGAGAACGAGACGAAGATGACGCCGAGATGCGGCAGCAGAGCGAGCGCGGTGATGCCCGCGAAACCCAGCGCGCAGGCCCAACTCACGGCCGTGCCGGGGTGGCGCGCGCCGCCGAGGGTGGTGGCTTTCGAGGACATCGGCGTCCCGGCGTTGCCAAAAGCGAACTTGCTCACGGCGTAAAGCAGCGCCGTGCTGACGAGCATCACGACGACGAGGGCGAAGGGAAACGGGTTGCCCGCGATCTCTTTGATGCCGTGGAAAATCTGCACGGGCGTGACGCGCGTGACATCGAAGATCAGCGGCACGCCCAGCTCGGTGAAGGCGAAGATGAAGACGATGGTCCCGCCGGCGAAAAGCCCCGGCATGATCAGCGGCAGGGTGATCCGCCGGAAGCGTCGGAGGCCGGTGCAGCCGAGGTTTTCCGCCGCCTCCTCCATCGCCGGGTCGAGGTTCGCGAGCGCGGCGGTGAGGTTCAGGTAGAGGATCGGGTAAAGGTGCAGCGCGTTCAGCGCGATCACGCCCCACATGCGCCCGCTGCCCAGCCAGTCGATGGTTTCGCCCGCGTCGAGGATGCCGATTTTTTCGAGCAAGGCATTGAGCGAGCCGTATTGCCCGAGCATCTGCCGGATGCCGATCGCGCCGACGAACGGCGGGAGGATCATCGGCACGAGGATCGCGCCGGAGAGGAGCTTCTTGCCGGGGAATTCAAACCGATCCGCGATGAAGGCCAGCGGCAGGGCGATAGCCAGCGCGGCGATGGTGCTGCCGATGGCGAGGAAGCCCGCATTGCGCAGCCCTTCGAGGTAGATGCGGTTGCGGAAAACCTCGGCGACGTAGCTGAAGGTGAAGCGCCCGTCGGCGTCAAAGAACGCCCCGCCGAGCACCGTGCCGATGGGCCAGACGAAGAAGCACGCGAAGAAAACCGCGGTCAGGGCATAGACGAGCCAGGCAAAGGTCTTCGACATCGCGCGGTGATGTAGCGCCCACGGCGCGGCGCGTCACTGCGTTTTCTCGGGCTCCGTCGGGACTGGCTCCGGTGTCGCGGGAGGGGGTGTGGCCGGGGCCGGATCGCCGCCCTTGGCCGCCTTCCATTTGTCCCGCCCGCGGTGCAGCAGTTTGTCGAATTTCTCCATCTGGTTCGGGTAAAGAATCGCGCGCACTTTCCCCTCCGCCTCGCCGAGCGTGCTCTCCACCTCGGGCTGAATCTTCGCCCGGCTTTGGCGCAGCTTGATGTGCGTGTCGTCCGAGATGCGCAGGAGTTGGCGCTTTTGCTCCGGGTCGAGTTTCAGCTCTTCGTCGAGCCGCTTGACGATCTCCGTGACCACCGCCTCTGGCCCGCCGCTCAGCACCTCGCGGATCTTTTCGGCGAAGCCTGCCGTGGCGCCTGCGCCGCCGACGATGATCCCGAAGATGAAGATCAGCAGCACGCCGAGGATTTTTTTCAGCCGCTTCATCGGCGCTCCCCGGTCATGTAGGCGAGCAGCACCTGCTCGGCATTGCCTTGTGTGGCCTCGCTGATGATCTCCGTGGTCGCTTCGGCGCGCAGATTCACCTGCCCCCACCACGCCGCGGCCAGCGCCAGCGCGGCGAAAAACGGGCACAGCTTCCACGCCCACGCCGCCACCGAGCCGCCGCCTTCCTCTCGCAGCCTCGCGGCCAGCCGCGTCTCGAAGCCGAATTCCACGCGCGAGGTATCGCACTGGTCGGCGCGTGCGGCGGCGAAAAGGGCGTCCAGTTTTTCTTCGGCGTTATCGTTCATGGCTGACCTCCAGGATTTTTTTCAAATTCTGCCGCGCGCGGAAAGCCCGCACTTTCACATTGGCTTCACTCCAGCCGGTGAGCGCGGCGATTTCCCGCATCGACCGCTCTTCCAGTTCCGCCAGCGTGACGATGAGCCGCTCTTCCGCGCTCAGCTTGCGCATGGCGAATTCCACCAACTCCCGTGCCCGCCCGGCCGCCAGCGCGGCGTCGATGTTCGTGTCGCGCGCGTCAAAGTCGTGCGCATCCAGCGACACCTGCTCGCGGATGCGGCGTTCTTTGCGCAGGAAATCGTAGCACGCTGAGACTGTGATTCGCGCCAGCCAATGTTCGAACGGGGCTTCGCCGCGGAACTTCCCCAGATGCCGAAACGCCCGCACGAAAACCTCCTGCGCGATGTCATCGACCTGATGATCGTCCCGCGCGAACCGGGCCGCGGTGCCAAAGACGCGCCGCTTGTGCCGCCGCACCAATTCCGCAAACGCTTCCTCATCACCCCCGAGCGTGGCCGCGACGAGATCTGCGTCGGAGGGGGCGGCGTAGTCGGCCATCCCCGGCGTTTTAAGGGCGTCGTCAGCGAATGGCAATGCAGGCCACGAAAGAGCCAGAGCATTCATGAGTTGGCGATAGGCGCGGAGATCATCGGGCGTTAGACGCAGCGCGCGGGTCGGCGGTTACAGCGGTGCGCATCTTGCGCATTCGTCGGCCAGCCGCTATTTCTCCGCCCATGTGTCCCGAAGCCGATCTGCTCAAGGAAGTGCCGCTATTTGAACTGCTCGACGATCACGAGCGCGTCGAACTCGCTGCCCAACTCCAAGTCGTCCGTTTCGCGGCAGGTGAAGCCGTGTTCAACTATGGTGAGCCGGGGGACGCCATCTACGTGATCAGCGAGGGCGAGGTGGAGGTGTTCTTCAAAAACGACACGGGCGAGCGCATGGTGCTCGAGGTGGCCACGCGGGGCGATTTCTTCGGCGAACTCTCGATGCTCGATAATGGCACGCGCACGGCCTCGGTGGTCGCGACCCAGGAGACGAGCGCCCTCCGGTTGGATCGTGCGGGCTTGGAGAAATTTCTCCACCTCCGCCCGCTGGCCGCGATGGACATGCTCGCGGCGATGGCCCGCCGCCAGCGCGCGACCGTGGAGCGCCTGCGCCACACCGCCACACGCAATGTGAACGAGGAGCATGAGGACAAGCGGACGATGGTGCAGAAAGGGGCTGACTGGATCGCGGAGTTTGCCGGCAGCATTCCCTTCCTCTTCATCCACGTCTTTTTCTTCGCGTTTTGGCTGACGGTGAACTCGGTAAAAGTCCCAGGAATTCCGCAGTTCGATCCGTTTCCCTTCGGTTTCCTCACGCTCTCAGTCTCGCTCGAAGCTATCTTCTTGTCCGTCTTCGTCCTGCTTAGCCAAAACCGCCAAGCAGCCAAGGATCGGGTGCATGCCGACATTGAGTACGACATCAACCTCAAGGCCGAATTGGAGATCGCGCATCTGCACGAAAAGATCGACCGGTTGACTTGCGACGTGCTCGTCAGTCTCGACCGCCTGCACCGCCTGCCGCCAGGAAATGCTGACGGCAACAGTGTCCGCACCCTGCCCACGCCGCCTGGCGCGAGTCCGAACGGGCCGCGTTAAGCTTCCAGCCGGTAACCGAGGCTGTGGACGGTGAGCAGATGCTTCGGCTCGCCGGGGATGTCCTCGATCTTTTGGCGCAGCTTGACGATGAGCTGATCAAGCGTGCGCGTGGTCCCGTAGTATTCGATGCCCCAGATTTCGGTGAGGATGGTGTCGCGCGAGACGGCGTTGCCACGTTCGCGGAAAAGTAGGCCAAGGACTTTGAGTTCACGCGGGGTAAACTCGATGGCCTCTTTCCCGCGTTTGCCGCGCAGCGCTTTGCAATCCACGCGCACTTTGCCAAAGGAGATTTCGTCCGGCAGGCCGGTCGCAGCACCGCCCGGTTCGGCGCGGCGGAGGAGTGCGTGCACGCGGGCGAGGAGTTCGCGGAGGCTGAAGGGCTTCGTTACGTAATCGTCCGCACCAAGTTCGAGGCCCACCACTTTGTCGATCTCCTGGCCTTTCGCCGAGAGCATGAGAATGGGGGTGCGATTCTTCGTCGCGCGGATTTCCCGGCAGAGATCGTAGCCGCTTTTGCCCGGCAGCATGATGTCGAGGATGACGAGGTCGGGCTTGCGCTGGCGGAGCAGGGGAGTGGCCTGCAAGCCGTCCCCGCACTCGCTGACTTCATAGCCCTCGCCACGCAGCGCATCGCACAGACCGAGACGGATGTGGGCGTCGTCTTCGACAACTAACAGATGCTTTTTCATAAGTCGGAGGAGTCCACGAAAAACACGAAAGGCACAAAAATGAGCCGAAGCGGGCGACCCGCGGCAAAGAAAACCTTTCGTGTCATTTCGTGCCTTTCGTGGACCCAAAATCGGCCAGCGGCAGCCGCAGCGTGAAGTTGCTCCCGCCGCCCTCGCGCGCAGTGACGGTGATTTCCCCGCCATGCTCGCGTGCGAGTCGCTGGGCGAGCGTGAGACCGAGGCCGCTGCCCTGGATGCCGCTGGAGAGCGAATCGTGCGCGCGGTAAAACGCTTCGAAAATTTTGCGCTCCTCGCTCGCCGGCACGCCGCTACCGCGGTCGAGCACGCTGACGCAGACTTGCGCGCCGTCCAGGTAAGTGTGCAACTCCACCTCCTTGCGCTCGCCGGCGTACTTCTCGGCGTTGGAAAGCAGGTTGACCAAGATCTGCGCGAGCGCGTCTTCATCGCCGACGACCGGATAAGGCGGCGGCGCGGCCTGCCAGCGCGTGGTGAAGCCGCCTTCGCGCAGGTGCAATTCGTGGCCTTCCCACGCGCGCCCGATGACCGCGTGGAGGTCGAGCGGCTTTTTGTCATAGCGCTTCTGCTTCCGCTCCAGCCCGGCGAAATCGAGCACGTTATTGATCAGCCGCGTGAGCCGCTCGGCCTCGACCATGATGATGCGGAGATATTGCGGGTGCTTTTCCACCGAAGCCGCGCCGCGGCCGTTTTGCATCAGCTCGGCGAACATGCGGATCGAAGTGAGCGGCGTCTTGAGTTCGTGCGAGACGTTGGAAACGAAATCCGTCTTCTGCTGCGCCAGCGCCAGCTGGCGGCGCGCGTCCGCGACCACCAGCCAGCCACCACAGGCGATCGCGCCGAGGGCTGTTGCAATGAGCAGGGTGAGCGTCCGGCGCAGCGCCCGCGCGGATTCGCGGACCTGCTCGGGCCTTTGCAAATACAGCGCCGCCTCCCAGTGCGGTAGCGCCTCGCCGATCTCGGACGCAACGAACGGGCGCTTCCAGTCGCGCGCGATTTCGCCCGGCGGCTGCGTGACGATGGGCCGCGCCTTGTCGTCGAGCAGCGCGAGGATGAACTCCGGCTTATCCGTCCGTGAGATGCGGCTGGCGTAGTCGTTTTCCCGCGCCGGCAGCGCGGCGGGCCAGAGATCGCGCAGGTTATCCGACGCGATGAGGCAGCCGAAAACCATTTCCGGCGCTTGCGCGGGCCGAAGCCAGAAAATGATGTCGAGCTGGTCCTGCACGAAGCGCGTGATGACCCCCTCGTTGGCATCGGAGGTGAGAGCCTTGAAGTCTGCCGTCGCCGCGGTGAGCTGCGAGAGAACCACGCCGTTGTTCATGAAGTTTTGCTGCGGCGCGACGTTGCGCGACACCGCCTCGAGCTTGTTGCTGGCGGCCTTGTCGAGCTGCTGCGCGTCGTTTGTGGGTTCATTCTGCGCGAGGGCTTGGTCTTTGCCTTTCGCATCTTCCTTCGCCTGAAAACTGTCCGCTTGCTGTTTTTGCAGCGTCTGCGGCGCCAGAGAGGCTTCGGCCTTCGCTGCCGGTTCCGTCTGTGCCCTCGCTGCTGGAGCCGGCATTGCTTGCTGGCCTTGCGCTCGCTTCACCTCCTCCTCCTTCGATGTCGGACCGCCGGCGTAGGTCCCGCTTTTTCCGGCGACCGTGTTCTCGTAGTTGCCGCCCTTCATTTTGCGCAACTGCTCGGGCCGGTTCAGCTCCTCGCCGGAAACCCAATAGACCGTGGCTGGCGTAGTGCCCGCCAGCCAGCCGCCGTTGCCGAGGAGAAACTTGCTCAGCTCCGCATTGCTCGCCGCCCGCTGCGGCGACGGCGCGCAGAGCTGGCCTTGAGTGCCGAGGGCAAAGCCAATCGACTTGCGCGGCCATTCCTTCGCCAGCTCCGCGGTGAAATTGTTGGCGAGAGCCTGCGGATTTCCTTTCGCGAGCAGCCGCCGCACGGCGTCATTGAAAGCGCGGCGTTCGTCGTCGATCAGCGCGCGGGCGGCGCTCGCGGCGTTTTCGGTTTCGGTCTGGTAAAGCTCGGCCGTCCGCTTCTCGAGAATGATCTGCTGCTCCTCCGCGCTGCGCAGCGCCAGCCAGCCGAGCACGACGCTCGGCAAGAGGACAGCGAGGAGGAAAATCCAGATGCTTTTTTTCATCAAATGGGGACGAATGGGCCGGCGGTCGCTGTAGGGGAAGTAGTCTGCTTCCCCTACAGCGCACCCGACAGAGCGAAGCTACCGCTTCTGATACTTATCCTGCCAGTTTTCGTATTGGATTTGCTTACGGCTGTCCTTGCCGAGTTGGCCACGGGATTCTACCTCCCGCGCCGCTTCCTCGAGTTTCCGGTTTTCCAGCGCCAAGCCGGGGAGCTGCGCAGCGGCGGGGAGCGCGGCATTGCGGGCGACCTGATCGCGGAGCACGTCGGCGCAGGCCTTGGTGTCGCCCGCGTCGGCTAGCTTCACGGCGCGCTCCTTGGCGAGACGGTTCTCGGTGATGGATACCTCCCGCACGACCTCCAGCCGTACGGTAGCGTCAGCCTTTTTTTCCTCGTCGGTGAAGTCGATCTTGGCCGCCTGCTGCTGCGGCTCAGCGCGTCCGCCGCCAGCAGGTTCGTATCTCAAATCGACCGACGCCACTTCGAGCTGCGCACTGGCTTTCTCCTCGACCACACAGCGCACCAGGAAGCGCCGCTTGTCGCCGCCGAAATACTCCGGCAGAGCGATGTCCGCCGAGCGACCCCGGCATGCAATTTCCGGTTGGCCGATGATTTCCTTCAGCCGCACCCCCGCGGGCACGGTGATGCGCAGGGTCACACCCCGCGCCACGAGAGACCGCGCCACGCCCATTTCCTCGGCAAAGATGCCCGGCAGCTTTTCCGCATCGCGGACATAGTAGTAGTTGGCGTTGCTGGCTTCCGCGAGGGCGGTCATTAGGTCCTCGTTGTAGTCGTCGCCGAGCCCAACGGTGGTCACGGCGAGCCCGTCGCGCCGCAACTCGCGGCCCAACGTGGCGAGATCTGTCGTCCGGCTCGGGCCGACATTTGCCAGGCCGTCGGAAAGCAGGATCACGCGATTGACGAATTCCTTTTCCAGATACCGCCGCACCTGCTGCGCGCCAAGGGTGACACCCGCGTAGATCGCAGTACCGCCGCCGGGGCGGATACGGTCGATGCGAGCCTTCAATTCGTCGCGTTCGCGCACCCCGCCAACCCGCGCCGGCGGAAGCAGCACGTCCGTCGCGTTGTCGAAAGTGACGAGCGAAAAGTAGTCGTCATTCCCAAGCTGATCGACGGCCACGCACGCGGCCTGTTTTGCCTTCTCGATTTTCGCGCCCTGCATCGAGCCGCTGCGGTCGAGAACCACAGCGAGGTTCATCGGCGAGCGTTTTCCGTGCTCTGGTCGTCGGGCGTCGAGATCGATTTGCACGACGACTTCGCGGGAGCCGTTATTGTAAATGAGATCCCGCTCCGGCGAGACGCGCAGAGTGAGATCGGCGCTCGTGGGAGAAGCGGTGGCCTGACGGACAACGAAGCCCGCCAACAATAGAAGTAGATGGAGTTTCTTCATGCCCGCACGCTACCGCCGCTCCCCGCAGGCTGTGTCAGAGCGCCGTGCGGAGTTTGTCAAAAAACTGTTAGTTGCCCACCGCTGGACAGACGCCCATTGCGCGTATAAAGACTGCCCGGCACAAGCACCCCGCCAAGTCTTCACGCCGGCATAGCTCAGTTGGTAGAGCAACTGATTTGTAATCAGTAGGTCGTCGGTTCGAATCCGACTGTCGGCTCCATCTTGCAGAAGGACTTGCTTTGGAAAGTTTAGTTAAATCCAAACCACGCGCACGCGCTGCCATGCGACGACCCGCCCCCCAAATTCTGCACCACTGCAAAACACCATTGGTCGAAATGAAAGATCGCGATGACCGGCTTGCTCGCTGATCCGATTTGCCGTGAGCATGAAACTGGCGTGGAGCATCCGGAGTCAGCTAAACGCTTTGATGCCGTCATGGACGCATTGGGAAACAGTGGGCTGATCGACACTCTAAAGCGGCTTCCAGCACGCAATGCCACAATCGACGAGCTTCGACTCTGCCACACGAGTGACTACCTCCGCCTCGCTGAGCGTGACGTTCGTGAAGGAGCCTATCAACTCCACAGCGGCGACACTGCGGTGGGCGCACGCTCTTGGGAGTCGGCACTACGCGCCACGGGTTGCGTCTTAAGCGCCGTTGACGCTGTCATGCAGCAGCGGGTGCAGAATGCCTTTTGTGTCGTTCGCCCGCCCGGCCACCATGCTACGGCGCGTCGTGGAATGGGCTTCTGCATCTTCAACCATGTCGCGATTGCCGCACGGTATGCGCAGCGGCAGTGCAACTTCGCCCGGGTAATGATCGTTGATTGGGACGTGCATCACGGCAACGGAACGCAGGACATCTTTTACGAGGACGGAAGCGTGTTCTACTTCAGCGTCCATCAATCCCCCCTGTATCCCGGCACCGGCGCAGCCACCGAAACGGGAATTGGCGCAGGCAAGGGGACTACGCTGAACTGTCCACTTCCGGCAGGAACTGGGCGCACCGAAGTATTGGGGGCATTCGAAAGCAAACTCCGACCCGCAGCCGAGGTGTTTCGCCCCGAGCTGGTGCTCATCTCGGCGGGCTTCGACGCGCACATTGACGATCCGCTTGGCGATTTCCGACTAGAAGACAAAGATTTTGCGGATCTGACCAATGTGGTCTCCGAAATTGCCCAAAAACACGCGGGAGGCCGAGTAGTGTCGGTTCTTGAAGGCGGTTACAGTTTGTCCGGCTTGGCCAGCGCGGCAGTCGCACATGTGCGTGCGCTCCAAAGTGCAACCTAAGGAGCCATACCGCCGAGTGCGAGGGTCGCCAAGCAACCCAAGTCCTACATCAAGACCGACGACAAACTGGACCGAGTCATTTTCAGCCAGGGGACGGTCTGGCCGTCCCCGCCGCTGCGAACCGCAGTGAATGTTTCCGCCATATTTATGAAATCAGCCCTCATCCTCACCACACTCCTTGCCCTCGCCTTTCCTACGCAAGCGAAGCCGCTTAAAGTCTTCATCCTCGCCGGGCAGTCGAACATGGAGGGGCACGCGAAGGTCGAGACGTTCGACTACATCGGCGATGACCCGACGACGGCGCCGCTTTTAAAAATGATGCGCGGCGCGGATGGCAAGCCGACGGTGTGCGAGGGCGCGTGGATTTCCTTCTTCACCGGCAGCGGGGAGAATAACGGCGAGGGCTTTGGCAAGCTCACTGCGGGCTACGGCTCACGGCGGAAGCCGGATGAGGACGGCGGGAAAATCGGGCCGGAGTTCACTTTCGGCCTGACGATGGATGCGGCGCTCGCGGAGCCGGTGCTCATCATCAAAACGGCGTGGGGCGGGAAGAGTCTGCATACGGATTTTCGTCCGCCGAGCGCAGGGGCGTATGAGCTCAACGACTATCAAAAGAAGCTCTACTACGGCCCGCCGGGCCACGGCGTTCCCAAGGACATGGACGCGTGGCTTGCGGAGAAGAAGACGGAGACTGGCCACCACTACCGGCTGATGGTGGAGCATGTGAAAAAGGTGCTTGCCGACCCGCAGCGCGTGGTGCCCGGCTACGACGCGGCGCAAGGCTACGAGCTTGCTGGTTTTGTGTGGCTGCAAGGGTGGAACGACATGGTGGATAGCCACACGTATCCGGCGCAGGGCAAGGCGGGCCGCTTTGACCTCTACAGCGAGTGGCTGGCGCAGTTCATTCGCGACGTGCGGCGCGATGTGGGCGCGCCGAAGATGCCGTTCGTCATCGGCGTGATGGGCGTGGGCGGCCCCGATGCGGGCGCGGATACGCAGGAGTTTCGCAAGGCGATGGCGGCTCCTGCGGTGCTGCCGGAGTTCGCGGGGAATGTGTTCGCCGTGCAGACCGCGCCGTTCTGGTCGGAGGAACTCGAGGCGATCGATAAGAAGCGCGAGAAGGTGCGGCAGATGCGCCACTACCTCGACTCGAAGCACAAGGACCACGCCAACGCGGACGGCTCGATGACCGACGTGCAGAAGCGCGAGCACATGAAGAAGTTCGAGACCGACCTCATCTCGCCCGCCGAGGTCGCGTTGTGGCAACGCGGCGCGTCCAACGCGGGCTACCACTACCTCGGCTGCGCAAAAACCTTCGCGCTGATGGGCCGCGCCTTTGCCGAAGCCACGCTCCAGATGATGAAAGAGCAAACACGCTGACTCATTTCCGATGAAAACCTCCCTCCTCACGCTCGCCCTGGCCGCCATCCTCGCCGCGCCGGGCCCTGCATTCGCAGCCGACAAAAACGACGCGACGCCGCCCGACTTCACCAAGGGCGACAAGCCCGGCGAGGCGCATGACTGGACCCTCGGGCCGACGGGGGGGCGCGGGTGGATTCACACGGCGAACGGGCACTCGCGGGATGCGCGGCAGATTCTCATCACGGCGGTCGCGAAGGACTCGCCGGCGGATGGCGTGCTGAGCGCAGGGGATGTGATTGTCGGTGTGGAGGGGACGGTTTTTGACGGTGATGCGCGCGTGCTTTTTGCGAAGGCAGTCACGGCGGCGGAAGCGGAGAAAGGCGCGCTGCGGCTCCTGCGATGGAGCGCGGGGAAGGTGGATGCGGTGGAACTGAAGCTGCCGGTGCTCGGCAGCTACGGCGCGACGGCGCCGTATGCGTGTGCGAAGTCGAAACGCATCTTCGAGTTGGGTTGTGCGTCGCTCGCGAAGCGGATGGGCGACGAGAAAAATTACACGAAGCGCCTCGACCCAATTCCCCGCGCGCTCAACGCGCTCGCGCTGCTCGCCAGCGGCAACGAGGACTATCTCCCGCTCGTGAAGCGCGAGACAGAGTGGGCGGCGGGCTTTACCACGGACGGTTATCTTTCGTGGTATTACGGCTACGCGATGGCGCTCGTCGCCGAATACACGATGGCCACCGGCGACCAGTCGTTCGTGCCCGGCCTCAAGCGTCTCGCGCTTGAGACGGCGCGTGGCCAGAGCGGCGTCGGCACTTGGGGGCATCGCTTCGCTCAGCCCGGCGGAAATCTCGGCGGCTACGGTGCGATGAACGCGCCCGGTCTGCCGCTCACCATCGGCATGGTGCTCGCGCGCGAGGCCGGCGTGAGCGAGCCCGATCTCGACCGCGCCATCACGAAAGCCGCCAGTTTTCTCCGCTGGTTTGTCCACAAAGGCGCAGTGCCCTACGGCGACCATCTGCCCTTCCCCGCGCACGAGGATAACGGCAAGTGCTCCGCTGCCGCGGTGCTTTTCGACCTGCTCGGCGACCGCGAGGCGGCTACCTTTTTCGGCAAAATGGCGACCGCCGCCTACAGCGAGCGCGAGCGTGGACATACGGGAAATTATTTTAACATCCTGTGGGCCGTGCAGGGCGTCGCGCGCGGCGGGCCGCTGGCGACTGGCGCGTATCTGCGCGAACAGTCGTGGTATTACGACCTCGCCCGCGCGTGGGACACAAGCTGGCGCTATCAGGGTTCGCCCGTCGGCGAGGAGGAGAACAACAATTACACGAATTGGGATTGCTCCGGCAGCCATCTGCTCGACCTCGCGCTGCCGCTGAAAACGCTGCGCCTTACCGGCAGGAAGCCATTCATCACGCCGCCGCTCGACGCCGCGCAGACCGCCGAGGTCATCGCCGCTGGACGCGACTTCGCCTACCGCGGCGATGCGAACCTCTACGAAAAGCGCACCACCGAGCTACTCCTCGCTGGCCTCGCGAGTTGGTCGCCGTTCGTTCGCAAACGCTCCGCCGCCGCGCTCGGCAAACGCGACGGCGATTTCCTCCCCGCGCTTTTGAAGATGCTCGCCGGCAAAGACCGCGACGCCCGCTACGGGGCCTGCGAAGCCCTCGGAGCGCTCGGCAAACGCGCCGATGCCGCCGCGCCGCAACTCCGCGCCGCGCTGAAAGACGCCGACCCGTGGGTGCAATGGCTCGCCGCCGAGGCCATCCCCGCGCTCAGCCCCGCCGAACGCAAAGCCAGCGTGAGCGACCTGCTCGCCCTGACCGTGCGCGCCAATCCCGCCGACCCGCGCCGCCACGCCGCGCTCGCCGCCAGCCTCGCGCTTTTCACCCACTACCCCGGCACGCGCGCGCCCCGCAGCATTCTTGAGGATTCGCTCGAAGGCGTGGACCGCGCGCAGCTTTACCCCGCGCTGCAATCGCTCCTCCAGCATGAAGACAGCATTGCCCGTGGCACCGCCGCGAAGAACTACAAGAACCTCACCGACGCCGATCTAGTCGAGCTGTTGCCCGACATCGTGAAGTCCATCGAACGCATCGCGCCCAGCAATGAAATGTTCGCCGACGGCGTACGGCTCGCCGGACTCGATCTCCTCTCCCGGCTCCACATCCGGGAAGGCATGGCCCTCTGCGTCTCCACCATCGAGCCCGACCGCTGGGGCGAGCGCAACCGCAGCAAAGACTGCCTCACCTATCTTCAGCGCTACGGCACCCACGCCAAACCGCTGCTGCCCAAGCTCCACGAAATCCGCACCTACCTCGCGACCGTCAAAAAAGTCCCCGCCGAGAACATGAAGCGATTCGATGAACTTCTCACCGCCATCGAATCGAGCACCGAATCTCCCACCATCGTGAGCCTGGAGGACTTCAAGGCCCGTAAAAACCCGTGAGACAGGTCATTTTCTTTAGCACGATCGCCGAAGGTGAATTTGTGATGAAGCGAAGTTCGCTCGCCTGATAACCTTTAGCGCAGGCGGAGGTACCGGTGGTGCCGGGGTGATTTTCCGCAACATCGCCATCGCCGCCCCGAGCGTCCTCGGTAAACCACAAATCCTCTGGGGCCAGTCCGAAGCCCGCATCCGCAACTTCACCTTCGAGAATCTCACAGTCGCCGGGAAGCCCGTGCGCGCCCGGAGTTTTTCAAGACAAACGAGTTCTTGGGCGGGCTCATCTTTACGCGTCGTCGCCGCCGAATCTTTTCACTTCGCGTCTTTCCGCTTCGTCGTTAAAACCGCGCTGTTTTGAACGCGACTACCACATCATCCGCCAACCCGCTCCGCGAGGGGCTCTCCAGCCGGCCCATGCCGCAGCCGTGCAGCGTCGTCATCTTCGGCGCGTCCGGGGATCTGACCTACCGCAAGCTGATCCCGGCGCTCTACAACATCGCGGCCGATGGCGATCTGCCCGCGGCACTGAGCGTGGTGGGCTTTGCCCGGCGGGAAAAGTCGGACGAGTCGTTCCGCGCGGAGTTGAAGGAGGCGGTCGGCAAGTTCTCCCGCTCGGGCCGGAGCGATGAGGTGTGGGCCAGTTTCGCCGACCGGGTGTTTTACCATCGCAGCGAATTTGGCGATGCGGACGGCTACCAGCGACTGGCGGAGCGGCTCAATCAACTCGATGCCGAGCGCGGTACGCGGGGCAACCGGCTGTTTTACCTGAGCGTGGCGCCGAGCGAGTTTGAGGGCATCCTGGAGCATCTCGCTGCGGCTGGTTTGAACACGACGGTCGAGGGTGCGTGGACGCGAGTGATTGTGGAAAAGCCCTTCGGCACGGACCTCGCCACGGCGCAGGAGCTGAACAGCGTGGTGAACAAAACCTTTCGCGAAAAGGACACTTATCGGATCGACCACTTCCTCGGGAAAGAGACGGCGCAGAACATCATGGTGCTGCGTTTCGCGAATGGGATTTTCGAGCCGCTGTGGAATCACCGCTACATCGACCACATCCAGATCACCGCCGCCGAGCCGCTCGGCGTGGAGCAGCGTGGGCCGTATTACGAGAGCTCGGGCGCGCTGCGCGACATGGTGCAAAATCATCTTCTCCAGCTCCTCTGCCTTGTGGCCATGGAGCCGCCCACGGACCTCGCCGCCGACAGCGTGCGCGATGAAAAGGTGAAGGTGGTGCGCTCGCTGCGCCCGATGTCCGCCGAGGACGTGGCCCGCGATGTGGTTCGCGGACAATACGCCGCCGGGGCCATCGGCGGCGCGGAGGTGCGCGCCTACCGCGCCGAGGATCGCGTGTCCCCGCAATCGATGACCGAGACCTACGTGGCGCTCAAAGTGCACGTCGACAACTGGCGCTGGGACGACGTGCCGTTTTACATCCGCGTGGGCAAGCGGCTGCCGAAAGGCGCGACGGAGATCGCCGTCCAATTCAAGAACGCGCCGAGCGTGCTCTTCAACAAAGGCGCGGAGAGCATCGGTGCCAATGTGCTCGTCATCCGCATCCAACCGGACGAAGGCATCTCGTTGCGCATGCAGTGCAAGATGCCCGGCGCGGCCCTGCGCATCGAGCCGGTGAAGATGGATTTTCACTACGGCACCAGTTTCGGCAAAGCCTCGCCCGAGGCCTACGAACGCCTCCTCCTCGACGCCATGAGTGGCGACGCCACGCTCTTCGCCCGCCGCGACGAAGTGGAAGGCGCGTGGCGTTTCATCGACCTTATCGAAGAAGCCTGGCACGCCGCCGGCGCGCAGCCGCCGCTTTGCGAATATCCCGCAGGCTCGTGGGGACCGAAAGAAGCGGACGAATTGTTGGCGCGAGACGGACGCTCGTGGAGACGCATGTAGTTTCACGCCATGCCCGATACGCTCGACCTCCCGCAACTCGGCACGCCGGTGCCAGTCAGCCAGATCAACCGTGAGCTGAAGAAGCTTTGGGATACCGGCACTGGTCCGGCGCCGACCCGGGCTTCGCTGATCAACTTCGCCGTCTATTGCCGCAGCACCGAGGCGCTGGCGGAGAACACGGAGCTGATTGCTGAATTCACCCGCAACCACGCCTGCCGGGCGCTGCTCATCTGCGTCTGCCGCCAGGCTCCCGAGCCGCACATTTCCGCGTGGGTGAATGCCCACTGCCATCTCTCGCGAGCGGGGGCGAAAAGCGTTTGCTGCGAGCAGATCACCTTTCTCCTCGAAGGCGAGATCAAGGGGCGGCTGACGAACATCGTTTTCTCCCATCTCGACAGCGACCTGCCGCTCTACTTCTGGCTCCAAGGCGACATCTCCGAGCGTCTGAATCCGACGCTCTGGCCGTGGATCGACCGCCTGATCATCGACAGCCTGGCGTGGACCAACCCGCGCGATCAGTTCGCCCGCCTCCAGGCCTCGCTCACCAGCGCCAAAGCCACTCTCACCCTCCGCGACCTGAACTGGACCCGCACCCTCTACCTCCGACAGGCGCTCTCAGCGTTCTTCGACGCGCCCGCGCATCTCGCCCACCTCCCCGCACTCCAGGCGGTTCGTTTTCAGCACGCGCCCGGTCACCGCAGCACGGCGCTTCTGCTCCTCGGTTGGCTGGCCGGACAGCTCGGCTGGACTTTACAAAACTCCGCGCCGCTGGTCTTCGAGTCGTCTGGAAATCGCCGGGTTGCCATCGAACTCACCGAATCCCCCGGAGCCGCGCTCAGCGCCTGCACGCTCGACTGCGGTGAGGCATCCTTCGCGATCCGGCGCGATGCCACCGAGCGTTATCTCCACGCCGACATTCGGCTCCCAGACGGCCATCACTTCCAGCACGTCCTTCCCGCCGGTCCCGACACTACGCTCCAGCTCCTCGACGAGGAGATGACCCGCGGGGCCCGCCACGCCCCCTACCTCCGCGCCCTCGCGGCGATCACGCCGCTGCTTTAGGCCAGGCGCGGGATCGCCCGCAGTCGCAGGGCTTGCCGTGGCCTTGGGGCTTCTGGCACCCTGCGCTTTCACCTCACCCACCACTTTCACCCACCAAAATTTATGTGCGGAATCATCGGCTATATCGGCAAATCGCAGGCAGTGCCCATCCTCCTCGACGGCCTCCGGCGGCTGGAGTATCGGGGCTACGATTCGGCGGGCGTAGCGATCTTTGAGAACGGGAAAATCGAGACGCGGAAGAAGACTGGTCGCATCGCCAATCTCGCCG
The DNA here is from genome assembly GCA_031390545.1 of Chthoniobacter sp. Classification (GTDB taxonomy): domain Bacteria; phylum Verrucomicrobiota; class Verrucomicrobiia; order Chthoniobacterales; family Chthoniobacteraceae; genus Chthoniobacter. The sequence continues at coordinate 526,160 of JANMTP010000021.1, forward strand.
AGCTGATCAAGGCTGCACCGCCCAGCGGTTCGCAAGGCATCTCGCACACGCGGTGGGCCACGCACGGCGGCGTGACCGATGAAAACGCGCATCCGCACACCGACGCCAGCGGCACCCTCTGGCTGTGTCACAACGGGGTCATCGAAAACTACAACGTGCTCAAGGACGCGCTCATCCGCGAGGGCCACACTTTCCAAAGCCAGACGGACACCGAGGTCCTCGCGCATCTCGTCGGCAAGGCCTACGACGCCGCGGGTGGCGAGCCCAGCAAAGGCCGGCTGGTCGAAGCGCTGCGCGTCGCTCTGAAGCAGGTCGTCGGCACTTACGGCATCGTGATGATGCACCGCGATGTGCCCGACGTGCTCATCGGCGCGCGCCGCGGCAGTCCGCTGGTGCTCGGCATCGGCAAAGGCGAAAACTTTTTCGCCAGCGACGTCAGCGCCATCGTTTCTTACACCAAGGACGCGATCTATCTGAAGGATTACGACATCGCCGCCCTCACGCGGGACGAGTTTGAGATCACCAGTTTGCTGGGCGGCGCGAGTGGCTTCGAAGTCACGAAAGTGGAGATGACCGAGGAGGACGTGAGCAAAGGCAAGTTCGCGCACTACATGCTCAAGGAAATCTATGAGCAGACGGAGACGATTCAGGATGCGATGCGCGGTCGTCTGAGCCGCGAGGAAGCGACGGCTAAACTCGGTGGGCTGGAAATGTCGAACGCAGAGTTGCGGGCCGTGGAGCGCATCATCCTGACCGGCTGCGGCACGGCGAGCCACGCGGGCATGGTCGGCGAATACGTGATCGAAGAACTCGGCCAGGTGCCGACCGAAGTGGAGTTCGCGAGCGAGTTTCGCTACCGCAATATGCCGCTGCCCAAGGACTCACTCGTCTTCTGCATTTCCCAAAGTGGCGAAACTGCCGACACCCTCGCGGCCTTGCGGGAAAGCCAGCGCAAGGGCCACCGGACGCTCGGCATTTGCAACAACGTCGCCTCGACGATCGCCCGCGAAAGCGACGGCGGGGTTTACATGCACGCCGGCCCGGAGATCGGCGTGGCCGCAACGAAAAGTTTCACCTCGCAGGTCACGATCACCGTGCTCATCGGCCTCCTGCTCGGGCGCATTCGCCACATGAGCACCACGGAAGGCCTCTCGATCATCAACGAGCTCGAAGCCATCCCGGCCAAGGTCGCGAAGATTCTCGAGCAGACCGATCACATCAAAAAAATCGCGGAGAAATACAGCAAGGCGCACTCAATGATGTTTCTTGGGCGCCAGTTTAACTACCCAGTCGCGCTCGAAGGCGCGCTGAAGATGAAAGAGATCAGTTACATCCACGCCAGCGGTCACCCCAGCGCGGAACTGAAGCACGGCGTCATCGCCCTTATCTCACCGGAAGTGCCGAGCGTGTTCATCGCGCCGGATGATTCGGTCTTCGAGAAAAACGTGAGCAACATCGAGGAAGTGCGCGCCCGCAAAGGCCCGATCATTTCCATCGCCACGGAAGGCAACGAGAAGATCAAAAAGGTCTCCGACGACGTGATCTTCATCCCGCCCTGCCCGGATTTCCTCTCACCTCTGCTCACGGTCATCCCGCTCCAATTGCTCTCCTACCACACCGCCGTTCATCTCGGCTGCGACGTGGACAAGCCGCGCAACCTCGCGAAGAGCGTGACCGTGGAGTAAAGCGCCGCGACTTAACGGACGGGCGGCGGTGCCGAAATTTGCATGAGCGCGCGGGCCTGCCGGAAAGCTGCCCAGCAATTGCTGAAAAGGTAGGCCGCGATGAGGGCTGTAAAGATCGTGCTTTGATCGAGGGACAGCGAACGCCAGTCGATGAAATACCAAACGATCGCGACGATGCCGATGAGACCGAGACCCGACGCGTAGAGCAGGCTACGCACGGGCCCGACTGCAAACCAAAGTAGCGAGCGCAAAATCTGGCCGCCATCGAGCGGAAATACGGGGAGCAGATTGAAGATGAGTAGGCCGACGTTGATGTAAGTGACGTTGCGCAGAAGGAAGTAGGCGTCCCGGTTGGTCTGCGCGAGCTCGGCAACGCCCGGTAGGAAGTGAGCCGCAGCTAGGAGAAAGAAGATGACCACGTTGACGAGCGGCCCGGCGGCGATGCTCCATAACTCCGCGCCGGGCCGCGGCGGCGGCTTCACGTAGGCCACGCCGCCGAAGGGCCAAAGGAGAATCGTGTCCGCCGTCCCGCCAACCTGACGGGTGCCAAAGGCGTGGCCGAATTCGTGGAGCAGGACGATACCGAAGAGAGCGAGGTATTCCGCGGTATTCCAAGCGAGCGAAGAGTAAGCGCGCGGGCGTTCGACGATTTGAAAGTAGGCGATGAGAATCCACAGCCAGTGGAGATAGACATCGATCCCGGCAAAGCGGAACAGCCGGAAGGAACCGTCGGGTTTGGAAGACATGCGCGGACTCTTGGCTGCGGTGGAGGCAATAACAAGAGCCACATCCGCCCCCGAACCCGGGCTTACATTGAACGGCATCCCATGCCTACTCCAGACGCCCAGCCTCAAACGGCGTCGATCCGATAGCCGAAGCCGCGGATGGTTTGGATATGTTTGCCGGCAGGGCCGAGCTTTTCGCGGAGGCGGCGGAGATGCGTGTCCACGGTGCGGATCTCGATACTGGTCTCGGTGGGCCAGACGGAATCGAGCAGGGCTTCTCGGGTGAGGACACGCCCCTGATGCTCCATGAGCATGCTGAGCAGCTTGAATTCGGTACGGGTGAGATCGACGGGGCGTGCCTGGACGGTGACGCGATGGGCGAGACGATCTACCTGCACGCTGCCCGCGCGCAGCATGGCATCCGGTACGGCCAGAGGCTGGAGTTGATGGCGCAGGAGAGCCTGAATCCGGAGGGCGAGTTCGCGCGGGCTGAAGGGTTTGAGCACGTAGTCGTCGGCGCCGAATTCAAAGCCGAGCACGCGATCAACTTCTTCACTGCGCGCCGACAGAAGGATGATCGGCAGGCGCGAGGTTTTTGGATCGGCCTTGAGCACGCGACAAACCTCAAGGCCGGTCATTCCAGGCATCATCACATCGAGCACGGCGAGCGACGGCGAATCATCCCGCGCCCGACCTAACGCGGCAACTCCGTCCATCGCTTTCAAAACCTCAAAGCCGGACGCAGCCAAGCGCGTCTCGAGCAGGGTGAGGACGTCTAATTCATCGTCCGCGATCAGAATACGCGGTTTCAAAAATAGTGCATTGGCCGCTCGTTTAAGCAGCGAGGGGAAGTGGAGGGTGCCGGTAGCAGCAACATGACGAACACCCACCTTTCGCAGGCCTTGTGACAAACGCAGGGCGGCGGCGTGACAATGCGCAGGCAAATACGGTGGTGCTTCGCTATTTACACTAGGGCAATCCGTTACCTGTCCAGCTTCCGGTTGCTGATTACTCTTAGGCCCGAACTTTCTCCCGATGTCCTCGTCAGAACACCTCCCGAGTCCAGCGCCCGAGATTTTCGCGTATTGAAGATTGCCCGCTTTCGGGATCGCGAGCTTATGGGGAACCTACTGCGCATCGTTCGAGCGCAGCCACACGAGTTTTCAGCCGCAGAGTGGTCTGGGGACAGCAGCAGTCGGGAGGACGCGCTCGCCGAGGGATCGCTCTATGGCGAAGGCCATGGCTGGTTCGAGTGGCGATTGCCCTTAGCCGCGCATGATTCCGGCGAGCTGAAGAAGATTCGCATCTTTGGCGAAGCCTCAGCTCGTCGCAAAGGGCACCCTCAGACCGACAGCTTTAGCCAGCCGACGATGCTCCGGATTTGGCTGAATGGAATACGCATCTACGAGGGGCTTTTGCCGAATCACCCCCACGATACGCGCGGGTCGTTGAGCTACCTGCGAGGCGGCTTTGGAGCGTATGGCTACCTTATTTCGGCTACGGTCGAGGGCGAGCTCTTGCGCGAGACAATGTCGGCTGGCCAGGATGACATGCTCGTTCTGCGATGCGAGGTCCCGGACGGCCCGTGCGCCGGCGGGCTAACAATCTACGCGGGAGATTGCGGACGCTTTCCGGTATGCCCGACAATCATCCTCGAGTCGGCAGGTGCAACGCAGGATTAGGTGGGCACGGCAGCTGCCTGAGAGGGCTGTCAGGGACCGTCCTCATGCGCGTCGCCGTCCTTGCGCGCGAACGGTGAGTCTATGATTCAACGCTTCGATCAACTGGCTGTGGACCTGCCTGAACCAAGCGGTCCTAACCCCGCGGCTGCGGCCGCTGTCCAGGAACTCATGGGCGGAAAATTCGGTGAGATGTCCACCCTGATGAACTACACGTTCCAGTCCTTTAACTTCCGCGGGCGCGACAAATACCGGCCTTTCTACGAGCTCATCTGCAACATCGCCGCGGAGGAATACAGCCATATCGAAGCAGTCGCGGCGACGATCAATCTGTTGCTGAACGGCGCGACCCCGCGGATCGATCGCAGCAAAACTCCGCTCCCCACGAGCGGTAGTACGGCGAAGGGAAAGAGGCCCGCCGCCAAGCCCGCGAATACGGCCAAGGCGGGGAAAGGGAACCCTGCACCGCTGAGCGATCCAGACGTAAACTCCTTCTTCCCGTACCATTTCTCCGCCTCTGCGCAGACCGCGCTGCCCTACGACGGTTTCGGGAATCCATGGAACGGCAGTTATGTCACCTCGACCGGGAATTTGAAGATGGATCTGCTGCACAACTTCTTTCTGGAATGCGGAGCGCGGGCGGGGAAAGCGCGCGTTTACGAGATGACGGATGATCCTACGGCGCGCGCGATGATCGGCTACCTCCTGGTTCGCGGCGGGGTGCATATCGTTGCTTATGCAAAGGCGCTGGAGAAGTTGACCGGTGCCGACGTGGGCCGGTTGTTGCCGATTCCGAGCGTGAGCAATAAGCAGTTTCCCGAGGCGGCGAAATTGGAAGCAGAGGGTCTGCATACGATCATGTGGCGCTGGAGCCAGAGCGATCTCTACGAGCAGATCGGCCAAATCTGGACTGGCCCGCACCCGGAGGATGGGCAGGAACTTGAAGTGCGCGGTGAAATGCCACCCGGTTTTCCATGGCCCGACTTCCCCGAGGAACCGCAGCTTTGCGCGCCGGGGGACATCGACCCCGACATGATGGCCTTTTACGCAAAGAAGTTGGGTTGACCTCCGCCTTCGCGCGGGGGGCGACTCATTCACGCCCCGCGCATCGCGTTGCTGACAACCTAGACAGTTCCTTATGAGCGCGATCCTAGATACGATCGTCGTCGGCGGTGGGCCAGCGGGCTTAAGCGCAGCGCTGGTGCTTGGACGGTGCTTGCGCAAGGTCGTCGTCTGCGATGCGGGACACCCACGCAACGAGTCTGCGCGAATCTTTAATGGGTATCTGTCCCGAGACGGCTCCACGCCGGCGGAGTTCCTGGAGATTTCGCGCGCCCAACTCCGCCGCTACGAAACCGTGCAAATGCAGCACGCAGTGGTGACCGACGTCTTGCGTGGCGAAGGTCGGTTCACTGCGGTCCTTGAATCGGGAGAACAGCTTGTCGCCCGAACGCTGCTCATTGCCACCGGGCTCATCGACAAGCTTCCGGAGATCGAAAACTTCCGGGAGTTCTACGGCAAGACGGCGCACAGTTGCCCCTACTGCGACGGCTGGGAAGTGCGGGGACAACCGCTCGCCGTGGTCGGCGCGACGGGAGATGCGGCGGACCTCGCCATCGAACTACTGCTTTGGAGCACCGATATTGTTCTTTGCACCAATGCTCGGGCACGCGACTACGATGAGAAAACAGCGCGCACCTTGGACCGCTTGGGCGTGAAGGTGGATACCCGAGCGATTGCTCGCTTGGAAGGGGTGGATGGCGAGTTGGAACGAATTCGCTTTTCGGATAAGACCGATCTGCCGCGCAAGGCGCTGTTCTTTTCTCCGGGGCAATTCCAGCGATCACCGCTGGCGGAAAGACTCGGCTGCGATTTCTGCTCCGCGGACGGCTGTATCGACTGCGGCGAAGATACCGTCACCAGCGTGCCGGGCGTGTATGCCGCGGGCAATTGCAGCAAAGGCGTCCAACTCGTCGTGGCCGCGGTGGCCGAGGGAATGCAGGCGGCCTTTGCCATCAACAACGCGCTGCTCGAAGCGGACGCCGCTAGCGGAACTCTCCGTCACGCGGCGGCCGACAATACCTGAAGTTTCGCGGCTTAGCTCCGATTACTCGTGCCCCGATTCGCCGGGAATGCGGGCACCGTGAGTGCGAGGAAGTCTGAGCCAGCCGCTCCTGGGCGCTGTTCAGGCTGGCGTCTGGTCCGAAGCGGCAGCGGCCTGATCACTTCGGCCACTGTTCACCCAATCGACCGCGAACCGAATCATCGAGGTGGCGTCCTTGAACTTGAGCTTTTCTTTGATGTGCGCCCGGTGCGTTTCCACCGTCTTCGGGCTGAGGTGCATTTCGTCCGCCACTTCCCGCGTCGTCAGGCCTTTGCCAAGTTTTTCCAGCACCTCGAGTTCGCGATCGGAGAGCACGTCCACGGGTGAACCCATTCCTTCGTCGATCGCGGTGATTGCCTTGAAGATCAACTGTTCGCCGAAGGTCGGGCTGACATAGACCTTTCCCTCCGCCACCCGCCGCAAGGCACTCTCGATGGAACTCATCGCTTCTGTCTTCATGACGTAGCCCTTCGCGCCGGCCTTCAACGCCCGGAGGGCGTAATGCGTTTCCTCGTGCATCGATAGCACCAGAATCGGCATGCGCGGCATCTCTGCGAGGATCATTTTAATGAGCTCGATGCCATTGATTCCCGGCATGGAGACATCGACGACCACCACATCCGGCCGGAGCGCCCGGCACTGAGAAATCGCCGCTGGGGCGCTGTCCGCCTCGCCGCAGACGTCAAACTCTCCACTCTTGGTAACGATGAATTTTAGGCCCTGACGAAAAGTTGGGTGATCATCCACGAGCAACAGGCGCTTGGGCGCAGGCCTTGTGTCCTTATCCTCCACGACAGCCGGGGATGGCGACTTGGGCTTTTTTGATGCGGTCATGTTTGGGTGTTTCGCTGTACCGGAGTCTTTCAGCTTGGAGCTTTGGATACAGGGTGCACGGTTGCCTGTCACGCATTGGCGGAGCGCCGCCCCGAAACGCGTGCGCGCCGATTCCGCGGCGGCGCGCGGCTCCTCCCGACAATCGAGCGCGTTCGCCGCCTGATAACCGTGCTCGTTGCCCGCGACGATCACTCCTCGCATGAAAACAAACATCACACGCAGCATCATCACCACCGTGGCGTCGGGCGCCCTTGCCCTCACCGCCATGGCTCCGGCAGCCGAAACTGACACCGTAGCCGCAAGCCCCAGCTCTTAGGCACCTGAGTAGCCGGTCCGCGCTACGAGGCAGGACGTTGGACAATCATTCTGTAGGTGACCGGATTTCGGCGAAGACTTTCGCGAAAGAGCGACGCAAGGCCGCCCGCGAGAGTGGTTTCGCGAGGACGAGATTCACGGCCGACGAGGGACTTTCATCAACCGCGCCTTCGCTGGCGTAGCCGGTCAAAAGAATGACGGGAATCTCGGGATCCATTTTTTTAAGGATGCTCGCGAGCTGCTCGCCAGTCATCGCGGCCATAATTTGGTCGGTGATCACCAAGTCGAACTTTCCGGCGCGAAACTTCTCGATCGCTTCGCTTCCACTCAAGGCTGTTTCGACGGTATGGCAGTCATCTTCCAAATGCTGGCAGAGGAGCTGGCAAAGGATTGGTTGATCGTCCACCACAAGGACGCGCAGAGGGCCACACGGATGAGGTGCGTCGTCGGGTTCTGCAGAGCTCAGCATGTTCGTCGCCGGCAAACTCAGGGTGAAGGTGGTGCCCCGACCGGGTTCGCTCTCGATTTCGATCGTCCCGGAGTGGCGTTGAATAATGCCAAAAGCCATCGCCAGTCCGAGGCCGGTCCCCGCCGAGCCTTTGGTGGTATAGAAAGGTTCGAGGCAACGACGCCGGACTTCCTCGGGCATCCCAGTGCCGGTGTCGGTCAGCTTGAGGACGACGGTCCCGCCCTCAGCTTGGGTGGTGATTGTCATGGTGCCGCCGCTCGGCATGGCATCGACCGCATTGAAAATCAGGTTCGTGAGCACTTCCCGCAACTCGGCAGCGTCTCCATTGATCGACGGAATCTCGCCCGGCACCTTGGTCACCGTGATCGTGTACCCTCGCGACGCGGCTTCGGTATGCCAGCGAGGCCGGGTCGAGGCCACCGCTTGATCGATAAGCTGGTTGAGATCGACCGGCAGGCGTTGTTCCTCGGTTTCGTCGGGGCGGTAGAAATTCCGCAACCTGTGCACGATCTTCGCCGCATCTTCGGCGGCGGTGAGGATCGTGGTGATCGGCTCGGTGCCGTTGGCTTCGTTCAACCCGTGAGGCAGGTCGCGGAGGAGCAGCTCCCCGAAGCCCATGATGATGCTAAGCGAGTTGTTGAAGTCGTGGGCGATGCCGCCGGCCATGGTCCCGAGGGCGGCAAGGCGCTCCTGCTGGATGACTTGCTTTTGCGTGGCCTGGAGGTCCGTCAGCGCCCGCTCCAGTGCGAACGTCCGCTGCCGTACACTCTCCTCCAGGGTCAGGTTTTGGCGCGCAATGATGAGATGGGAAAGGCGGGCCTTGAGGAGATTCTCAATGCGCAGCAGGACTTCGATCTGATCGAAGGGTTTGGTCAGAAAGTCAGTCGCTCCGGCAGTGAGGGCCCGCTTCCGAGTTTCGGGGGTGATATCGGCCGTGAGGACCACGATCGGCAGGTAATCGTCCGTGGCGGTGGCGTCGCGGATCTGCTCGATGACGGCGCGGCCATCGACCTTGGGCATCAGCCAGTCGGTCAGCACGAGATCGGGTTGGAAGTCGGCGAAGAGCGTTGCCGCGTCGCGTGAATCAGTCGTGCTGAGGAAGTTGTCAAAGCCCGCACGAGTCAGGATGCGCTCGATCAGCCGCACGTTGGCCTCTTCGTCGTCGATGATCAGAATCTTGCACTCGTGGATGCCGTTTCTCACAAATTCAAACGAACCCTGCGGGACGGGCAGCGCTGGGGGTGGCGCGGGGGGGGCGTTCATTTGACGAGCCTAGCTTCTGTTCATCTTCGCGTAGGTGCGGTGACTATGGGGTTCCAAGGGGGGGCTTCAAGCTAGGCGGCGACGATTTTATTGCGGATGGCGTAGCGCACGAGGTCGGCAAAAGAGTCCAGCCGAAGTTTGCGCATAGTCGTGGCACGGTGGGTCTCCACCGTCTTGATGCTAATCCCGAGCACCGAGGCCACCTCCTTGTTGCTTTTACCTTCGCAGAGCAATTGCACGATCTCCCGCTCGCGCGGCGTCAGGCCTTCGATCTTGTCCTTGCCTGCGCCTGTTTCGCCTTCGAAGTAGCGGGCGAAAACCACCTCGGAGATGCGGTTGGTGAAGTAGTGCTTATGCTCGCCGAGTGCCCGGATCGCGGCCACCAGATGCGCCCCAAGATCGCTTTTGAGAATGTAACTGCGGGCGCCGGCGGCAAAGACGTCGTGGATTAGTTGTTCGCTTTCTTCCCCAGTAAAAATCAGCACTTCGCACTTTGGCAGCAGGCGTTTGATCTGACGGGTCGCATCCAGGCCATTGAGTTCGGGCATGCCAATATCGAGCACCACTACATCCGGCTTGAGTTGTTCCGCGAGCGTCACCGCTTTTCTGCCATCGGTCGCCTCGCCGCACACGTCCCATCCTTCTTCGCGATCGATGAGCCTGCCTATACCGTCCCGGACGATTTCGTGATCGTCAGCGAGGAGAATTCGAAGCTTTTTCATGGGGATTTCCAACCGCGTGACCAAACTCTACGAGTTCGGCAGGACTAGCTACCCACACCTTCGCAAACCGCCATGTGTGCGGATGTATGCGGGCGAAAATCAAGGGTTGGCCCGGATGGAAACCTCCACAGTTATACTGAGCTTCAGCGGCACCCTGCGTGCTAACCATCCTACGGAGAATGAACATCGTTCCCCCCCCCGCTCGCCAGCTAGCCGTTCGCGAGATACCTCTTCCATCAGCGAGTCCGGCAAGTCCGGAGGGGGGGCGCGACCCCCATTTTTATGAGGAACTGACCCGGACGAATGAAGAACTGGCCAGCGTGCAGCGGGAGTTGGCGCGACGGAATGCGGAACTTGAGGCAACGCAGGCGACCCTGCGCGGCATTTTTGACCTCATCCCGCAGCGCGTCTTTTGGAAGGATTGCAAACTCGTTTATCGCGGCTGTAACCAAGCCTTCGCCACGGATATGGGGTGCGCCGAACCCAAGGACGTGGTTGGCATGAACGATTTCGACGCCGTTTGGAAGGACATGGCGGACATGTATCGGGCCGACGATCGGGAGGTCATCAACTCGAACGCGAAAAAGATCAGCTTCGAAGAACCTGGGATCAAACCCGGTGGAGAGGCGGTGTGGCTCAAGACGAGCAAGATGCCGATGCACGATGCGCAGGGAAATGTCACGGGCGTGCTCGGGATCTACGAGGACGTGACCACACAGAAGCAGGCGCACCTCGAAGTCGAACGCCTCAATGCGCATCTCGAGCAGCGCGTGATTGAACGCACCGCGGCGCTCCAGGCGGCCATGGCGGAGGCGGAGCGCGCCAACCGCTCGAAAAGCGAATTTCTATCCCGGGTCAGCCACGAACTGCGCACGCCCATGAACGCCATCCTCGGCTTTGCGCAAGTGCTCGAAATTGAAGACGGCCTGACCGCCGATCAACGCGACAGCGTGGGCCAGATCCTGACCGGCGGCGGCCACCTTTTGAAGCTGATCAACGAGGTGCTCGATATTTCGGGGATCGAGTCCGGCCAGATGACCCTTTCCCCCGAACCGGTCGGGCTCAAAGGTTTGCTGGAGGAATGTCTGCGTCTGCTTGGTCCCGTGGCGGCAAAGGCCAGGATTCAGCTCGTGGTGCTGAGTGACCCTGCGCTTCAGGAATACGTGCGGGCGGATCGCCAGCGGCTGAAGCAAGTGCTGCTGAACCTGCTGAGCAACGCCATCAAATACAACCGCCTCAATGGCAGCGTAACCATTGCCGGCCTGGCTTGCGAAGGCTTGGCGGACGGCGCTTTGCCCCGCATGATCCGCGTCTCGGTCCAGGACACGGGCTCGGGGCTGACGCCGGATAAACTGCCCCGTCTTTTCAACCCGTTCGATCGACTAGGCGCCGAGCAGACCCGTGTGGAAGGGACCGGCCTCGGCCTCGCACTCGCCAAACGTATGGTCGAGCACATGGGGGGCACGCTCGGTTTCGAAAGCACCGTCGGCGTGGGTAGCACTTTTTGGTTTGATCTGCCGCAAGCAGAGGCGCCGGCGGAGGCGGAGGAGCAGGTTATTTCCGAGGTCGCGCCAGTGCTCGCGGCGGCTCCAGCGGAAAAGCGCGTGGTGCTCTACATTGAAGACAACCCTTCGAACATCCGGCTGATCACCCGTATTCTTGCCCGGCGGCCAGCGGTCGAATTAATCTGCGCCGAAACAGGAGCACTGGGGCTCCAAAAGGCGCGCGAATGTCTGCCGCATTTAATCCTCCTCGATCTGCACCTCCCCGACAGTCACGGCGAGGAAGTGCTGACCCAACTACAAAGCGCCCCGTCCACCTCAGCAATTCCCGTGGTCATGCTGACCGCCGATGCGCAACCGGGCAAATGTGAGCAGATGCTGGCCGCCGGCGCGTGTGCCTTCATCACCAAGCCGCTGGAAGTCCGCGTGCTGCTGGGGGTGATCGATCAATTTCTGGAGCTGCGCCCGGATGCCGCGGCCTGATAGAGCCGGGCGCGCCGCTCCCTTCCAGGGTTTGCCCCGGCGACGAAATCCACAGTCTTCAGAAATCCGCGAGCACCCTCCGCGCTTACTCTCTGGCCGAGAAATGCCTGCTGTCACAGACACTCCCGCTTTCCAGCGCCTCCGCAGGAGCCTCGCCTGTGCCATTGCGCTGCTCCGTGCCGACCAGTCCAGCACTACGCCCGGGCAAGCGTTGGTCCTCGCGGTCGTCTTGACTGCAGCCACGTTCGCCCTCCGTCTGGCGCTCGACGATCCGCTAGATGGGCAGCCCACCCTCGTCGTATTCACCGTGCCTATCATGATCAGCGCCTACCTCGGCGGGATGCGGGCCGGCTTGCTGGCGACGGCGCTGTCTGTGCTAGGCGCTAGCTATTATTTGTTGCCGCCCCGGCACAGCTTTGCGGTGGCTGCGGAGCCCGCGCGGTGGCAGCTCTTCTTGGTCGGTACCGCGGGCGTGATCATCAGCGGTTTGAACGAGATGCTGCACCAGGCCCGTCGGCACGCGGACGCGATGACGCGCGAACACGAGCGCGTTGGGGCTTCATTGCGTGAGAGCGAAGCCAACTTTCGCCAGATGGCTGAGCATAGCAGCGACGTGATCTGGATTGTGGCCCCCGACTTTAGCGCCCTGCACTACGTCAGTCCTGGTTACGAGCGCCTTTGGGGCCGGCCCGCTCCGAGTCTGTCCGCTCCCCTTGAGGTCTGGACAATCGGAATTTTTCCGGACGACCGCTCGCGGGTCATTGGGGCCTACGCCGCCCTTGCGCGCGACACTCCGGAGGTCAGCTTGGAATACCGCATTGTGCGACCGGATGGCACCATCCGCTGGATCAACGATCGAGTTTTTCAAGTGCGGGATGCCGCGGGACAGTTGATCCGCCTCACCGGTCTCACGAGCGACATTACCGATCGGCGGCAGGCGGAAGCGGCGGCAGAAAAGAATCAGCGGCATCTGCGCGGCCTGATCGACGGGCTCGGTCCATCGATGTTCGTCGCACTGCTGACGCCCGAGGGGATCCTGATCGAGATCAATCAGGCGCCGCTGACGGCCGGCGGATTAAAACCTGAGGATGTTTTGGGCAAGCCGTTTGTGGATACTCCGTGGTGGAGGAATTCGCCGGAGGCCCAAGAGCGATTGCGGGAGGCGATCCGGCGTGCTGCGGCCGGCGAGGCCTCCCGTTACGACGTGCGGACGCAGGGGGCAGGCGGCGCGATTATCGATATTGATTTCTCTTTGCAGCCACTGCGCGATGAGTCTGGGAAGATCGTCTTTCTCGTCCCCTCTGCGAGCGTGATCACCGAACGCACGCGGGCCGAGGAGTTGCTGGCCGCGAATCAAAATCGCCTGCGACTGCTCTGCGACGTAATGTCCAAGGCCGAGCTCACCCTCGCGGAGAAAATCGCTGAAATCCTCCGGCAGGCCTGCCTGCAACTCGGTCTCGAGGACGGCTTTCTGGCCCGCCTGGACGGGGAGTCTTATGTTTTGGAACACAGGTTTCCTGAGACCGGTGCTGTGCTCGTTGGGATGACTCTGCCGCTCCGGGATTCGATCTGCTGCGAGGTCCTGCAGCGGGTGGAGCCGTTTGCAATCGAGCACTTCGGGGACTCTCCCTGGCGGGAGATTGCCTGCTATTTGAAATACCGATTCGAGGCGTATCTCGGAGTTGCCGTCCGGGTCGCCGGGCGGCCTCAAGGAATTCTTTGCTTTACGAGCACGCAGCCGCGGGCGGAGAAATTCACCCCGGCGGAACTCGAGTTCCTGCGCCTGATCGCGCAGTGGATCGGCGGAGAGATCGAGCGCGAGCAGGCGCAAGCGGCGTTGAGCGCGAATCGGCTGCTGCTGGAAAAGGCCATGCAGGCCAATCAGCAAGTGCTCGACAAGTCGCTCGATGTCGTCTGCACCGTCGATGCGGCGGGTTGCTTCACCAGCATCAGCGCGGCGTGTGAGACGCTCTTCGGTTACGCGCCCGCGGAAATGATCGGCCGACCGTTTATCGAATTTGTGCTCGAGGACGACCGTTCGGCGACGAGCGCCGCGGCGGAGTCTCTCCCCGTGGGCCATGAACTGCACGATTTCGAAAACCGCTACGTCCGCAAAGACGGCAGCGTTGCGACGCTCTCATGGTCAGCCTCTTGGTCCGATGAGGATCAGAGCATCTTTTGCGTCGGGCGCGATTGCACAGTCCGCAAACAGGTGGAGGAAGCCCAGGCCGCGCGCCAGGTGGCCGAACGCTCCAACGTCGCCAAAGGCGAGTTCCTCTCCCGCATGAGCCACGAGCTGCGCACGCCGATGAACGCCATCCTCGGCTTTGCTCAAGTGCTCGAAATCGAAGACCACCTAACCGCCGATCAGCGCGAGAGTGTGGCCCAGATTCTGAAAGGCGGCGGCCATCTTTTAAAGCTGATCAACGAGGTGCTCGATATCTCCAGCATCGAAGCCGGACGAATGACGCTTTCGACCGAAGCCATTGCGCTCTCCGGGCTGTTCACCGAAACCGTCGATCTTCTCCGGCCCATGGCTGGGGAGTTCGGCGTTCGCATCGCCGTTATTCCCGGGGAGAGCGCCCACGGCCACGTGCAGGCGGATCGCCAGCGACTTAAGCAGGTGCTGCTGAACCTGCTAGGCAACGCCATCAAATACAACCACCCCGGTGGGAGTGTAACTATCTGCCACGCCGCGGCGGCGGACGCGCCCGGTCATGGCTCCGCAGCCGTCACTCGGATCGCCGTGACCGACACCGGAGCCGGACTCAGCGCCGACCAACTGACCCGGATCTTTCACCCGTTTGAGCGACTCGGCGCGGAGCAGACCAACGTCGAAGGGACCGGCCTAGGGCTGGTCCTCGCCCGGCGGATGGTGGAACACATGGGCGGCACACTTGGCGTCGAGAGCGTGGTGGGCGTAGGCACTACTTTCTGGGTCGAGCTGCCCACCGCAGAAGCGCCGGGTGATCATGGTGATCCCCTCAGCGACGCCGTCCTTGAGTCCGACGTGAACGTCCCCGGAGGGGATGCGCGGGTGCTTCTTTACATCGAGGATAATCCATCCAACGTCCGGCTGGTCACCCGCCTCCTGGTGCGGCGCCCCGCGGTCCAACTGCTCTGCGCCAATACCGGCGGGCTTGGCTTGGAAATGGCGCGTGTCCATCGCCCCGATTTAATTCTGCTCGATCTCCACCTGCCGGACAGTCATGGCACCGAGGTGTTGGCCCGCCTCGCTGCGGATCCTCACACGGGTGCCATTCCGGTGGTCATGCTGAGCGCCGATGCCATGCCGGGAAAACGCGCCGAAATGCTCGCCGCTGGTGCCCGGGCCTATGTCACCAAGCCGCTGGATGTGCGGACTTTCCTCGCCGTGGTCGATCAATTCCTCGACGATCCGAACGCCATGCCTGCCGCGTGTGCCTCCGCCTAGTCGGCGCTTCCTTCCATGACTGCACCCATCCCTCCGAACGAAACCACCCGCCTCGAGGCGCTCCATCGTTACGACATTCTCGACACTGAGCCTGAGGAACAGCTCAACGACATCGCTCTCCTGGCGTCGCGCATTTGCGACACCCCGATCTCCGCGATCTCACTTATCGATGCCGACCGGCAGTGGTTCAAAGCAACGGTCGGTCTTGCAGCCAGCGAAACCCCGCGGGAAATCGCCTTTTGCGCCCACGCCATCCTCCACACCGAAGTCATGGTTGTGGAGGATGCGCGCGCTGATCAGCGCTTTGCCAGTAACCCGTTCGTCACCGGCGCGCCAGAGGTGCGCTTTTACGCGGGCGCGCCACTGATCACCCCCAGCGGCCACGCGCTCGGCACCTTGTGTGTGATCGATGCAAAACCGCGTACTTTGAGCCAGGAGCAGCAGGAGGCGTTGCGCGCACTGAGCCGGCAGGTCGTGGCGCAATTCGAACTGCGGCGGAGTCTGGCGGAGGCACGACGGACGGTAAAGCAACTCGAGCGGGCGGAAGAGCGCCTGCGCCTCCTCGGATCGGCCGTCGAACAGGCCTACGAGGGCATCCTCATCACCGACGCAGACCTCGATCAGCCCGGCCCGCGGATTGTCTTCGCCAACACCGCTTACACGAAAATGACAGGCTATAGCGCGGAAGAGTGCCTCGGCAAAACGCCGCGTATTTTGCAGGGGCCGGCCACGGATCGCTCGGTCCTGCGGCGGCTCCGGGAAAATCTTTCCGCTGGTGAATCCTTTGCCGGCGAGGTCATCAATTACCGCAAAGATGGGCGGGAGTTTTTTCTCGAATGGCAGGTCGCGCCGATTCGCGATGCCGCAGGGAAGATCACCCATTTCGTCGCCGCGCAGCGCGACATTACGCCGCGCAAGCAGGCGGAAGCGGAGCTCATGGAATCGCGTGAGGCGCTCCGCGTGTTGAACGCCGAGTTGGAGTCGCGCGTGGAGCGCCGGACCGCCGCGTTGCATGCGGCCACGCTCGATGCGGAAGAGGCGAACCGCGCGAAGAGCGAGTTCCTCTCGCGGACCAGTCATGAGCTGCGCACGCCGATGAATGCTATCCTCGGTTTTGCGCAGGTGCTGGAGCTGGACGAGACGCTCGGCGCGGAGCCGCAGGAAAGTGTCCAGCAAATCCTCGGCGCAGGGCACCATCTGCTCAAATTGATCGAAGAGGTGCTCGATATTTCGAGCGCGGAATCCGGGGCGCTCCCGCTGGCGGTCGAGCCCGTGTCGCTGCCGGCGCTGCTTGTGGAGGTCTTGAACCTAGCCCGGCCGGCCGCGACGTCGCTGCAGATCTCGCTGAACGAGGCGCCGCCGCTTTCTTGCGCTTGCGGCGAGGTGCTCGCCGATCGGCAAAGGCTCAAGCAGGTGCTGCTCAATCTTTTGTCCAATGCGATCAAATACAATCGCCCCGGCGGCTCCGTGCGGCTGGCCTGCGCGGCGGCTGGCACGACGGGTTTGCCCATGTGGCGTTGTGCGGTGGAGGACACGGGGCCGGGCATTCCCCGGGAGAAGCTCGGGCGGCTGTTCACGCCCTTCGATCGGCTCGGTGCCGAACGCAGCCGGCTGGAGGTCACCGGCACCGGTCTGGGCCTCGCGCTGACGAAGCGGATGGTCGAGTTGATGGGCGGCCGGATTGGGGTCGAGAGCGTGCCGGGGGAGGGGAGTACGTTTTGGGTGGAGCTGCCCATGGCTCAGGAACATCGGGCCTCGACCAGGGTGGAATGAACCTTTGCTGCTTGAGGAAATCGCCGCGAAGTTCTCCACCGTGCTGAATCCTTGCTCCACCGGCGCACGATGGCTGCGGCCCTGGCAGGCCGACCTCTTCGCGGTCGCCGTCCCGGCCGCCACGTTTGAGATTCGTTTCGTCGTGGCGGCGCACCATGGCCGTCGTGGCGTCGCCATGGCCAAGGAAATGGTGCCCGAACTTTTCGTGGATGGAATCGCGGGTTGTACCTGGCCCCTGAGCGCTATGGAGGGTTCGAGATGATGCGGATTCTCATCGTCGATGACAAGGAGGAGCACCTCCATTTCCTGCACACGCTGCTGACTGGGGAAGGTTATATCGTGGAGTCGGCGCAGCACGGCGAGGAGGCTCTGTTCATGGCGCGACAAACGCCGCCGGAGGTGATCGTTTCCGACCTGCTCATGCCGGTCATGGATGGCTACACGCTGCTCCGGCATTGGAAAGGCGACACGCGGCTCAGCCAGGTGCCATTCATTGTTTACACCGCCATCTACACCGAACCAGAGGATGAACAACTTGCGCTAAGCCTCGGTGCCGACGCGTTTATTCTGAAGCCGGCCGGGCCGGATGATTTCCTGGCGCGGCTCCGCGAAGTGCACGCGGCTGGCCCCGCGACGAGCGCCACGCTGCCGCCCGGGATGGTCAGCGACGAGATGATGATGCTCAAAGGCTATAGCCAGACGCTGGTCCGCAAGTTGGAGCGGAAGACGATGCAGCTGCAGGAGGCGAACCGCGCGCTGCAGGAGGACATCGCCGCACGCCAGCGGACGGAAGCGGCGCTGCGGGCGAGTGAGGCGCAATTCGCCAGCTCCTTCGTTCATGCAGCGATCGGCATGGCGCTGCTCAGTCCGGCGGGGCGGTACGTGAAGGTCAACCGTGCGCTGTGCGAGATGTTCGGCTATTCCGAAGCGGAACTCCTGGTGCGGAACTATTTCGATATCACGCATCCGGAGGATATCGACGACCGGGGCGAGAGGCGCCGCCTGCTGGCTGGCGAGATTGATAAATTCGCTCTCGAGAAGCGATATCTCCATCGTGACGGACACATCGTCTGGGGCTGTTTGAGCGTTTCACTTTTGCGGGATGAAGCTGGCCAGCCGCTCCATGTGGTCGCCCAAGTCCAAAACATCACCGAACGGAAGCAATCTGAGGAGGCAACCAGGCGCGCGCTGCAACGCCTGAACGACGCGCAATGCATCGCGCAAATCGGCGACTGGGAGTGGTTGCCCAATAGCCAGTCCATTAGTTGGTCGCCGCAGGTCTTCGAAATCTTCGGGCGCGATCCGCGCCTCGGCCCGCCGCGTGACTACGAGGAATACGCGGCCATTTACGACGAAGAAAACCGCGCTCTCCTGAAGGCCAGCGTGACCGCGGCGGTGACTTCCGGGGTAATCCAGGCCCACGAATTGACCTGCTGCCGCCGAGATGGCAGCCGCATTTACGTCCGCGGCGTGATCGTGCCGAGCACAAACGAAAGCGGACGCGTGCATCTGCACGGGACCATCCAGGACATCACCGCCTCGCGGGAAATCGAGGCCGCGCTGCGCCGCAGCGAGGCGCTTTTTCGGACCCTGGTGCAGACGTCATGGGACGGCTTTCACCTCATCGACCAGACCGGCCGGATCACTTACGAAAGTCCGGCGGTGTCCCGCGTGCTTGGTTACACGCCGGAAGAAATGATCGGCCGCAACGTGCTCGACTTTATTCATCCGCATGAGGTGGCCGGAGATCTAGCCGGCGGTGAGAAAATCGCGCAGCCGCCTGACCAGCTCAGACATTTGACGGAGCGCGTCCGCCACCAAGACGGCTCGTGGCGTTGGATTGAGTCGTATGACATCAACCTGATCGATCACCCGGACGTCGGCGCCATTGCCGTCAACTACCGCGACATCACCGAACGCAAACGCGCTGAGGCTGCGTTGCGGGAGAGCGAAGCCGAACTCCGCAATTTGGCGGAAGCCATGCCACAGATGGTATGGATCACTACGCCCGACGGTCAGAATACTTATTCGAACCAGCAATGGCTGGACTACACTGGCCTAACTCCCGAGCAAAGTGTCGGTTTCGGATGGAACACCGCACTCCATCCCGACGACCAGGAGCGCGGTCGAATTGCGTGGGAGGAGGCGACCAGGATCACCGGGACCTATTCTGTGGAATATCGCATCCGGCGGGCGGACGGCGTGTACCGCTGGTGGCTGGACCGTGGCGTTCCGCAATGCGACGCGGCGGGCAAGATCGTAAAGTGGTTTGGCACCTGCACGGACATTCACGACTTGAAGGAGGCTGACTTCAAAATTCATTCGCTGAACGCCGACTTGGAGCAGCGTGTCGCCCAGCGCACCGCCGAACTTTTCGCGGTCACCCAGGAAGCCGAAAAAGCCAATCGTGCGAAGAGCGATTTTCTTTCCCGGACCAGCCACGAACTGCGCACGCCGCTCAATGCGATCCTCGGCTTTGGTCAGCTTTTGGAAGTCGAAGGTCGCGATCCCGAAGAAGCCGACAGCATCGAGCAAATCCTCCGCGCCGGCCGCCACTTGCTCGAATTGATCAACGAGATGCTCGATCTTTCGCGCATTGAAGCCGGCCAGCTCGAGCTCTCGCTGACTCCGGAGTCTTTGCATGAGACGGTCGGCGAAGCGCTCGCGCTCGTCCGCCCCATGGCCACGGATCGCGGGGTGACGCTGGACCGCTTTGAGTCGAGCGCCTACGTCATGGTTGATCGGCAGCGCTTCAAGCAGGTCGTCCTCAACCTCCTTTCCAACGCCGTGAAATACAACCATCCCGGCGGCCGCGTGACCTGTAGTGCTGGCCCACCCAGCGAGGGGCGGCTGCGCTTGGCCGTTACCGATACTGGCATCGGCATTGCCGCGGCGGACGCGGGCAAAGTCTTTACCGCATTCGAGCGCTTCGGCGCGGCGGCGACGAATGTCGAAGGCATCGGGCTCGGCCTGGCCATTACCCGCCAGCTCACGGAATTGATGGGCGGGCACATCGGTTTCGACAGCGTGCCCGGCGAAGGCAGCACTTTTTGGGTCGATCTGCCGGTCGCCGAAAAGGCGCTCGCCCCTGAAGCAGGCGCGGAGGTTTCGGCACCCCGTGCGCCCGGCACCCCGGCCGACTCGCGCAAGCTGCTCTATATCGAGGACAACGTGTCCAATCTGCGGCTGTTCACCCGCATCGTCGCCCGGCGGCCGGCCGTGGAATTTCTCTCCGCCGCCAACGGGACGCTCGGCCTGGAAATGGCCCGGGTTCAGCATCCGGACATGATTCTGCTCGACCTTCATCTCCCCGACCTCGACGGCACCGAAGTCCTTCGTCGGCTCCAGGCCGACCCGGCCACAGCCCAGATCCCGGTGATTGTGCTCACTGCCGATGCCGTCCCCGGGCGGCGTGAGCAATCGCTTGTCGCGGGCGCCCGCGCCTTCCTGACCAAACCGCTCGAGATCCGCACCGTCCTCGCCCTGATCGATCAGTACCTCGGCTAGCTCGCCAGCCCCTAAGGGTTTGCCCACCGCTGAAATCGAGTGGGCTGGGGCGGAAATTCGCAGTTTAAAACTGCAACTGCCAATCTAACGCAGAAACGCTTTAGGCCCGGCGGCGGCGAACGAGGCCGAGGAAGGCGAGCCCGCTGGTGAGTAAGAACGCGGAGGTGGGTTCAGGGACTTGCTCGAATCGGAAATCTGTCGCGCCAATGTTGAAGTTGGGGACGGTGAGCGTCAACGTCACCGTTTGTCCGAGCGCCGCCACCTGTCCGGTGAAGTCAACCGGGTTATGTCCGCTCGCGGGAGCTGAAACACCGGTCAGCGTATATGCTGGATCGAAGCCGTTTGAAACCGAGACGTCGAGCAACTCATTCGAACCGAAGCCTGCGACTTTGAACGATTCCAGCCGCACCATGAATCCTGCATCAGCGGTGAAGGTTATCGTGTAGGGCACCTCGCTGTAGAGTGCCGTCGCCAAATCGCCGTAGCCGGTTCCGTAAGTGTAGATCGAGCCAGCCGGATCGTATGAAATCACCACGTTCGGCGTGAATGATCCGTCCACATCATAGCTAAAACCGTTCTCGGGACTTGTGGTGACGTTGTCCCCATACGCCTGAGGCACGAGGTCGTCGTTGGGAAGGGCTACCCCGCTTGCATCTCTAAATGTCAGGATGGTGGCGCCCTCGCATGGAGTCCATGCGGTAAGGATGAGTAAGGGGGCCAGTCCTGTAAGGAGATATCGTTTCATAATATTAGTGATGAGATGTTTGCGAAGCAGTTGTCCGTGGGGCGGGAGGAAGATGCAGCGGTTGGCCTTCGTGAGCTATTGGACAATTATCACTCTTTCGGGGGATGCCAGCCGGGGTGGAATGGTCGTCTTTTTTGGAGCGTCATTCCTGCCCACCCGCCAGTTCCGAAGCGTCATCTTTGTTTTCTGTTCGTCCGATCAAGGCTGTGCCAGTGGTAGTGGCTGTCGCCCTCTACGGGGCGGCGCTTCTTGCGATGTCTTCCCCGCGATTCATATCGATCCTTTTGTCGCTGGTCCTCGCAGTCCGAGTCCTGGCCGTCGAGGAGTTGCGCGTCCTGCGGACGGTTCAAGAGGTGCGCGCGCTGGGCATTGACAAAGCCACGCGCGGGTATCCGGTGCAGTTGCAGGGCGTCATCACGTTTTCCGAATCCCCCGGGGGGCTGCACTTCATCGCCGACTCCACTGGCGGCGTCTATCTCCAAGTCGCAGGAGCCCGTATTCCGCGCGGGAAACTGGTCGAGATTCGCGGGCGCACTGACGCAGGGCTGACCGTGCCTTTCATCGATACGATTAAAGGTCCCGACTGCTCAGTGGTCGTCCTCGGTGAAGGGCCGTTGCCTTCACCCATCCCGCTTGAGCCGCAGCAACTGCAGGACATCCGCTACGGCGCTCAGCTAGTAAAAATCCGGGGGCGGGTTGAATCGGTAAGTCTCCAGGGGCGGGCCGCGACGGTCACGATTTCCACGGGCATTTCCCTCGTCCAAGTTTCTCTCCCCGACTTCAACGCCCGCAGCACCTTGCCGACCTATTTGCAAGGGTTCAGCGTAACGGCGACCGGTGTCCTCGGTCCTTCCCCCCACGTGGAGGAAGTGCGGAAGCGTTTCGGCGAAATACAGACCTTCCATGCCGCATCGCTCCGGGATCTGGAGGTCGATTCGCAAGAATTGGAGAAACGTTTTGCTGCGGCTCAGCCCATCCTGGAGCCGTGGCCGCCTTCGCTGGCCCCAGACGCCGTTTGGATTGGACGCTCCTCCGGCCAGATCGTTTACATCGAACAACAGGTGGGCTTTTTCCTTTCGCATGCACGGTCTGCTCCGTGGCGGCGGAGCGTGTGGGTGTATTCCGCCCAGACCGCGGACCTCAAGTTTGGGCAGCATGTGGAAGCCGTTGGTAAATTGGATCCGACCTATGTGCCGGTGATGAGGGACGCCGTGGTGAGGCCGATGCTTTCTGTGATAGATGACCGCCCGCCAGAACCGGGAAAGGCGTTTTGGTACGATCCCTTCGAGGAAGGGAACGCCCTAAACGGGAAATTGATCACCGTGGACCTCCCGCTCTTGAGTCATCACGCCAGCGTCGCTGGAGAACAGATCCTGATTTTGGCCAGCGAGGCCGGTCCGATCTTTGGCCGGGTAAAGCAGGATCTCGCGGACAGTTGGCGTCCTGCGGTGGGTTCGCTGCTTCGCGTTACGGGAGTCTGCGTAGTCAAGAATGCCGAGGACTTTGGGGTGAATCCGGCCGCCTTCCGGGCGCAGTTGATCATCCGCAGTGCCGCCGATGTGCAAGTCCTGCAAGCGCCGCCATTTTGGACGAATGCGCGCCTCCTCTGGGTCGTCTGGAGCACGCTGGGAGTTGGCGTGCTCGCACTCGCCTGGATTTTTACTCTGCGCCGCCAAGTCCGTAGTCAGATGACCGTCATTGGCAGTCAGCTCGAGCAGCACGCCATCCACGAAGAGCGAGCCCGAGTGGCTCGCGAATGGCACGATACGCTGCAGCAACAGTTGATCGGTGTTTCCATCCAGGTTCAGGCGGCCGCCGCACAATGCAAACAGGCCCCGGAGCGGGCGACTCAGATGCTTCAAGGGGTGAATGCCATGCTTCGGCATAGCCAGGCGGAGGCGCGGAGATCCGTTTGGAATCTGCGAAATTCCATCCTCGAGCAGCGTGGCTTGGCGGAGGCGCTAAAGGAACTGCGGCTGAGCGAACCCGGGCAAGCCCAAGTGGTGGTTCGTTCCGAGGGCGATGCGTCGCTGCGCCTTCCCGCCGACACGGAGTTTCATCTGCTGCGCATCGCCCAGGAAGCAGTCGCCAATGCGTTGCAGCACTCGGGTGCGACGACTATCGAAGTGACGCTTCAGTGCAATCAAGACGCGGTCACACTCAGCATCGCAGACAACGGTTGCGGGTTTGACCCGGCGAAGGTGGCTCAGGAGCGGGGCACCCACTTTGGACTGCTCGGGATGAAAGAGCGCGCCGCGAAGATCAACGCCCAACTAGTCATTGACGCTGCCCCCGCAAACGCGACCACAATCACCGTGACCGCGCAGAGCCAGAACCTATCGCGAAATGACAATGCCCACCCAAAGCAAAATCCGGCTCCTGCTGGTCGATGATCATTTTTTCGTGCGCGAAGGGCTGATTTGGTCCCTCGAATGCGAGCCCGATATTGTCGTCGTCGGGCAAGCCTCCACGGGCCGGGAAGCAGTCGCCGCGTTTGCCAAGCTGCTTCCGGACGTGACGCTGATGGACGGGAGATTGCCGGACCTCATGGGAGTGGAAGCAGTGCAGGAAATCCTCGCAGAAGCGCCCCAGGCGCGGATCATCATGCTCACGGTCAATGAAACTGAGGAGCACATTAACCGCGCGCTGAAGTCAGGAGTTCGTGGATATCTCCCCAAATCGACAGAACGCGACGAACTGCTGCAGGCGATCCGGATGGTGCATGGCGGGGGGACTTATCAACCGGCGGCGATCCGCGCCAAAGTGGCCGCGCGGAGGCAGCGCAATCCGCTGAGCCCGCGGGAGCTGGAAGTGCTCTTGCTGATTGCGAAAGGTCTCGCGAACAAGGAGATCGCAGACCGTCTGAATCTCTCCGAACAAACCATCAAAACGCATGTGGGGCACCTGCTTACCAAGCTGGACGCTCCGGACCGCGCGGGGGCGGTCTTCGTGGGGATGGAGCGAGGGTTAGTGCAGGTGGAATAAGCTCGTCCCGATTCGGGCAGCGGCGCGTCGTGCGCATGGGTGAAGCTGGACGGGAATACCGCCGCAGTTCTCCTCTACGCCGATGGATGTGGCATGAACGCAAACGCACTCGTTGGTCTAGCCGTCGTCTTTTTAGTTCTTTGGATCGTGTTGCGGCTAGCCCTCGCAGTCACCACTGGGCTTCTTCACCTGCTCTGGATCGCAGCGGTTTTGATGTTCATCATCTGGCTGGTCGGGAAATTCCGCCGGCCAAAGAGCGATTAGTAGCTCGTCCCGTGAACGCGGTCAGTTCCGCATGACCGACACCAGCGCCCGCCGCAGATCCCGCCGGGAGACGGGCTTGCGCAACACGACATCAAAATCCGGCACGCCACCTTCCGGGGCCATGCTGTCCACCGCAAAGCCGGTGACGAGGATCAGCGGATGATCCGCGCGTAGTTGACGCACCTCCGCCGCAAGCTGTACCCCGTTCATTCCAGGCATGGCGTGGTCAGTCATGACGAGATCGAATTGCGCCGCGCGCAGACAGTCCAGGGCGACCTCCGCATTCACCGCGCTGACCACGCTGTGACCGTCGGATTTCAGGTAACTGGCGAGCACCTCCCGGGAGACCGGTTCATCATCGACGATGAGCACATGGAGCGTGCGATCCAGCGGAGCGCCGGTGTCATCCACCGCTGCAAAACCTTCGAGAATCGCCGGCAGACGCAGCCGAAACGTCGTGCCCTTCCCAAGCTCACTCGCGATCTCGACGCTCCCTTCGTGCCGCTTGACGATGCCGAAGACCATCGAGAGTCCGAGCCCCGTTCCTTTGTCGCCTTTGGTGGAAAAGAACGGCTCGAGGCAACGCGCCCGCACCTCCTCGCTCATCCCGGAGCCGGTGTCAGAGACCTCGAGCACGGCCTGCCCGTCCTCCACGCTGCTGCGGAGCGTGATCGCCCCGCCCGTCGGCATCGCATCCACCGCGTTGAAGATCAGATTCGTGATGACCTCGCGCAGCTCGCCCGCATTGCCGGAAATCGCCGGGAGCTTCGCCAGATCGAGCTCCACATTGATCGCCCGCCCCTCGGCGAGCGCCTGCCCTTTCCACTTCGGCTGGGTGAGCGGCACCGCTTGTTCAATGATTTCGTTCAAGTCCACCCGCGAAAAAACGTCCGTCACTTCCCGCGGCCGATAGAAGTCGCGCAACCGGCTGATCACCTGGGAGGCGTCCTGCCCCGCCGTGTTCATGATCTGGAGATATTTACGTGCCGTTTCCAAGTCGCTCAGCATCTCGTTGTCATTGAGCAGCATCTCGCTGTAGCCGATTACCGACATGAGCGCGTTGTTGAAGTCGTGCACGATCCCGCCCGCCATCTCGCCAAAGGCGCGGAGCCGCTCCTGCGCGACGACTTGCTGCTGCATCTCCCGCAGTTCACGAGTGCGCTCGGCCACCTTGATTTCCAGCGTCTGATTCTGCGCCTGGAGCTGGAGATGCAGGAACCGGGTTTGCAGCAGATTGCGAATGCGCATCAAGACCTCGGTGGTGTTGAAAGGCTTGGTCAGCAGGTCGGTCGCTCCCGCCATCAGCGCCTTCCGTTTTGTCTCTCCCGTGGCGTCCGCGGTCAGCACCAGCACCGGCAGGAAGGTATCGCGCGGAATGATCCTGGCGAGCTGCTGCATGACCGCGAAGCCGTCGAGCATCGGCATATTCAGATCTAGGATGATCAGGTCCGGCAGAAAGGTTCTGACCCGCCCGACGGTGGCCCGGGGATCCGTGATCGCCTCGATGTGCCGGAAGCCGAGGCGATTCAGAATATTTTGCAGCAGCGAGATGTTCGCCACGCAATCATCGACGATGAGCAGCCGCGCATCGGGGTTCAGTTCGCTCATCCGTTCAGTCCAGTGTCGGTTCCGGAATCAGGCCGCGCAGGCCGCGCTCGTCAGCATGCGATCCATGGCGGCGACGAGCACGTGCTGGTTGATCGGCTTCGCGAGGAAGTATTCGCCACCGCGGAAAACCTCGTGGTTGCCAGCTTCCACCCGCGAGATCAGCGAGGTAAAAAACAGGATCGGAATCTTGCTGAAGGTCGGGTCCGCCCGCAATTCGCGCGCGACCTCGCCGCCGTCTTTCCCCGGCATATCGACGTCCAGCAGGACCATATCGGGGCGAAACTTGCGGGCGACGGAAAGCGCCAGGGCGGAGCGGTTTTCCACCACCACCTCGAAGCGTTGAGTTTTGGCGAGGGCGAGACGCACGAGCTCCGAGAGGTTCGGTTCGTCGTCGACGATGAGGATGCGAGGATTGGTCATAGGGATTGCCACAACGGGCGACTCCCCTTCCGAGCAGGACAGATGCGTCGAGCCCCAGCCCGAACCCTCAATTCCCGGCTACAGACTTTCCCTGGGTGGGAATGCACAAGTGCCTCTCAGAAAGCGTCGTCGTTCCAAACGCTGGGATGAGCCCGTTGCACCTCGTGGCAATGGCTCTTTCCGCTGCATTGCCACGAGACGCGGCCGGGTGATTCGCCGACTGCCAGCCGCTCCGGATTTCTGCCTACCCCGAATTACCCGCTTCCCTCCGCAGCACCGGCGTTCTTCCGGCTACTCACGCCATCAAGCAAACGGAGACGTGGCTGGGACGACTCCCAGTCCGGCCAGCCGGAGGCCCTTTAACCAAAAAAACCCAAATAGTATGATCAACCAGACCAAAACCATCGCGGCTGCCATCCTCACGGCGGGCATCCTCAGCCTCAACGCTTTCGCCGGCCCCACGGCGCAGCAGACCGTCACCTACGAGGTGAGTGCAATTAACGAGCTCTCCGTCAGCTCACCCACCGTTTCCCTCAACGTGAACGCGGCGACCGCTGGCTCTGCGCCGACATCCGCCACGAACTCGGCGACGAGCTACGCGATCACCACCAACGAGACGGGCCGGAAAATCACCGGCTCGATCAATACGGTCATGCCAAGCGGCGTAACGCTCTCGGTCTCACTTGCCGCACCGACCGGCGGGACCAGCGCCGGTAGCCAGGCACTGGGCACGACCGCTGTCGACCTCGTCTCAGGCATCGCGACCCTCAACGAGTCTGGCCGCGCGATCAGCTACACGCTCGCCGCGACGTCCGCCGCAGGCGTCGTCCCCTCCGCAAGCAAGACGGTGACCTTCACGATCACCGCGGAATAATCGGAGCGGCCCAACCCAGATCGAAATCTGAGGGGAGGTGGCGGTCCGCCGTCACCTCCCTTTCTCGCAAAGAAGCCCATGAAATCTTCCTTTACGAAAGCTCTCACTTTCCTCGCTTGCACCAGCCTTGCGCCGGGCGCCGATCTCGTCTCGAGCGGCGATTGGGCAAAGAGCATCAATGCCACTGATCTTGTCGCCGGCGCAGGCAGCGACTTGCCGGCGCAGTTTGAAAGCGTCTCCGGCGTCACCACCCTCACGATCAGTAATGCGCCCGGGGCTTGGACGCTCCGCACCCGCGTTGGAGGTAGCGGCGGGCACGGCAGCGTCACCGTTTACATCAAGCGCACCTCCGGCGGCAGCGGCAGCGGCAGCATCTCCGGCGGCACGGCTTATCAGGCGCTGACCGGCAGTGACGCTGAGCTTTTCAGCGGCACCGAAGCGCGCAGCAACATCGCGCTGCAATACAAAATCACCGGCCTCTCCAGCCGCGTCTCCCCGGCCAGTTACCTCTCCTCCATTTTCTTCACCGTCCAGTAAATGAAACGTCTTCTCTCCCTCCTCAGCGCGCTCGCGTTCACCGGCACAGCGCCCGCGGGCGTCGTCGTCATCGGGAATCTCGCGCGCACCGCCGTCGTCCAGCCGGGCGGAGCTTTTGACGGCGTCATCTTCCTCAAAAACAACGACGCGCAACCGGCCGACATGCGCGTCTTCCAGACCGACTACCTTTGCCAAGCCGACGGCACCAACGATTACGGCCAGCCGGGTCAAACGGCGCGGTCCAATGCGAACTGGATCAGCGTCACCCCGACCCGGATCAAACTCGCTCCCGGGGAGACCGTGCCAGTCCGTTACAAGGGCCGCGCGCCGGCCGATGCGAAACTGCGCGGCACTTACTGGAGCATGATCATGGTCGAGCCAAACACCGCGCCGGCGCTCACGCCCGTCGGCCAGCCGGAGCAGATTGCCGTCGGTTTGCAGACGACGATTCGCTTTGGGATTCAAATCGTCACCGAGCTCGGCCAGAGCGGCTCGCGCAGCCTGCGAGTGGTGGAAAAGCGCCTCGTGAAAGACGACGGCAACCGCTCCCTGCAGCTCGACATCTCCAATGATGGCGAGCGGTTGCTCATCCCTTCGATGACGGTCGAGCTCTTCGATAAGCAAGGCACATCCGTCGGGCGCTTCGAGGCGGGACGCGCGCGGATCT
Source organism: Chthoniobacter sp. (assembly GCA_031390545.1). Taxonomy (GTDB): domain Bacteria; phylum Verrucomicrobiota; class Verrucomicrobiia; order Chthoniobacterales; family Chthoniobacteraceae; genus Chthoniobacter. Next base: position 554,754 of record JANMTP010000021.1, read on the forward strand.
ACCCGGCTTGCTCAGTCCGCGCCAAAGTCGATCTGACGGGCGTGCCGAGCGGCAAATACGCCGCGCTGGTGCTCCTCGACAGCGGCGACGCGCAGGTGATGGGCGCGCAGTACGATCTGGAAATCGCCACGGATGAGGTCGTCAAAGCGCCCGCCGCGCCGCTCGTGCAGAATGAAATCCAGCGCGTGCCTTGAGTTAGTGCGGGCGCTGATCCTCTGGCTGATTCTCGCTACGACCGCAGGTGCGCAGTCGCCGGTCGAAGTGCGGTCGCCGTCCGCGAAATTGCTCGAGACCGCGCCGGGGCGGATTATCACCGCGAGTGTCGTTGTGGCCAATCGCAGTGCGGAGGCCGACGAATTTTCCGAGCGACTTTCGCTGCCGGAAGGCTGCCAGCGTGTCGCTCCTCCGGAGGTCCCGTTCCGTCTTGAAGCCGGCGGGCAAATCGTCCGCATCCTCGCGGTGATGGTCCCGGCAACCATGCCGGCGGGCCAGTTTTCGCTTCGCTACACCGCGCTCAGCCGGCGCGATCCGTCAGCTATTGGCAGCTTCGATTTTGCGATCCAGGTCGTGCCGGTGGACAACCTCGAGATCATCGTCGAACCGCGCCCGGACGTGGTCATCGCCGGCGACGCCTACTTCGTAAAACTCCGCGTGACCAACCGCGGGAACAGCCGGCTCGCCGCCCAGCTCGCGCACTGTAGCTCGCTGGGGTTCACCGTCACGGCGGACGCTTCCTCCTTCCCGCTGGAAGCTGGCGCCTCGCGGGAAATCATCTGCCGCGTGCAGACCGACAAAGCCTTTGCGAGCCACACGCACCACGCCGTGACCTTCGACGTCACGGCAACCTCGGTTACCGGCAAGCCGCTGAGCGCCAGCCAGGCGTCCGTCGCTGAGCTCGTCCCGCGCGCCAGCGGCAATCCTGATCCATTCCATCATCTGCCCATGCAGCTACGGCTCACCGCGCTCGCCGAAACCGGCCACGCGCTCCAGTTTCAGGCGGAGCTTTCGGGGGCCGGCTCGCTTGACGAGGCGGGAATGCATCAGGTCGATTTCGTCTTTCGCGGTCCAGACGTGCAAAACGCGAGTCTCTTCGGCGAGCGCGACGAATACGGCGCGAGCTATCGCGGCCAGCATTGGGGCGTCGATCTCGGCGACCGCACTTTCGCCCTCTCGCCGCTCACCGAGAAGCACACCTTCGGCCGCGGTGCCGGGGTGAAGTGGCACGATGGGAAAACGAGCGCGGGCCTTTTTTTCATGACGTCGCGCTTCCGGCGGGACAACACCGAGGAGCTGGGCGCGTTCGTCCGGCAAGACTTCACCGGCGAATTCGGCGTGCAGGCCAATTTCCTGCGCAAGACCGGCGCGGAAACTTTCACCTTGCAAGCGCTGCCGCAAAACATCGTCACCCTCGAGACGCAGTTTCACGTGCAAAAACTGATCGCCCTCCGACTGGAGGCGGGTGCGAGCCGCAGCGACGACGGCGTGATGGACGCCGCGTTTCGCGCCGAGGCGCGCGGCGAGCTGCCGGGCAAGCTCAGCTACGCCGTCGAGCACACCTACGCCGGCCCGGACTTCCACGGCTATTACAGCGACACCGAAGCGACCTACGCGACGGTGGCCAAGAGCTTCTCGCCGAAGCTCCGCGCGCACGCGTCCTACAACCGCTACGCTGGAAACCTCGCGCTCAATGATGTGCGCAGCAGCGTCGTCAATCGCGAGAACTCCTGGAACATCGGCGGCAGTTATTCGCTTTCAAAAGCTACCGAGTTCTCCCTCGAACAGCAGCACGTCGAGCGCAACGACATCCTGTTGCCTGCCGCTTACGACTTCACCGAAGACTCCACGCGCCTTGGCGTCAGCCACAATTTCGGCAAACTCCAGCTCCGCAGCTCGCTCGATCTCGGCACGCTCGATAATTCCCTGACCGGCGAGAACGGCCCGTTTCAGCGCTACAACCTCTTCGCCAATTGGCAGCCGAGCGCCCGCCAGACTTACTCCGTCTTTGCCAGCTACGGCCCGAGCGCCTTCACCGGCTCGAGTGAGAAAGCATTGAGCGCCGGCGTCTCCGCACGCTGGCAGGTGCGCGATCATCTCACCGCCGACCTCAGCTACGCGCGCAACCAGTACGACGGGCTCGCTGGTCGCGAACAGGACCAGCTTTTCGCCACGCTCCGCTACCAGTTTGAAAACAAACACACCCTCTCCGTCGTGGGCCGCTGGTCGCGCGCCAGCACCGCGACCACCACGGACAGCGTCGCGAACGAAGCCGCCGTGTTCGTCACGTATTCCATTCCGCTGAGCGTGCCCGTGGCGCGAAAACGCAGCATCGGTGCGCTGCAAGGCCGGCTCTGCAATCACGAGAACGGCACCGGCGTGCCGCGCGCCGTGCTGCAAATCGGCGAGCGCTTCGCCGTCACCGACGACACCGGCCACTTCGACTTTCACGAGCTCAAGCCCGGGCCGTGCGAGCTACGCGTCGTCCCCGACTCGCTCGGCCCGCGCCTCACCATGGCCACGGCGCTCCCGATGAAGCTGAAAATCCGCCCCGCCGAAACGACCCGCGTCGCGCTCGCCGCCACGCCCGCGTGCTCGCTCACCATCCGCGTGACGCGCTTCGAGTTTGCCGACGGCCAATCGCTCCCTGCCGCCGCGAGCCCGCTGCGGGAAGCCGGCGGCGTCGAATCCGCCACCGTGGAGATCAGCAATGGCCGCGACACCTGGCGCGCGCAGACCGACCGCACCGGGACGGCGAGCTTCGACCGCCTCGCCCCCGGCCGCTGGAGTATCCGCGTCGCCGCCAGCGACCTGCCCGCGCACCACACGCTGGAAAACGCCGAACAGTTCCTCACCCTCACCGGCGGGAGCACCGGCCAACTGGCCCTCCGCGTCCTCCCCCAGCGCCGCACCCTCCGCCTCCTCGACCACGGGACGATTCGCTGACGGTCGGCACAGCGCCCCGCCGCTAGCGCGGCGAAGGAGCGGATGGACCGCTGGAAGGAGCGGGGTCGCCGCTGGAAGGAGCGGCTGCGTCGTTGGAAGGAGCGGGTCTGTCGCTGGAAGGAGCGGCTACGTCGCTGGAAGGAGCGACTAAACCGCTGGAAGGAGGGACCGAATCATTGAAAGGAACGAATGAACCAATTGAAGGAATGAATGAATCATTCCTTCAAGGAAGTGCGCCAGATTGTTTCATCAATCCGCGTTTTACTTCTGGAAAGGCCTTTTTACCCCGTCTAGCCAGTCCCGCCCGCAGACACCCCCACCATGGGAAACAGAGTTTCCCTTCCCCAAGGGCGTTCCCAAACTGAAGTGTGGGAACGAGGGACAAGCGAGCCATTACGCAGCGCGGGTCCTTCAAGGGAGGATGTCGGCCCAGTTCCCACTCGAAGGCCAGCCGCGCAATTCTCAGTCAAGCTGCAGCACCCGGCGCCTCAGCTGGTTGGGCGATTGAACGAGTCCGCGGAGGCCGCTGTGTCCTGAATAGAAACGCGTGCTTAATAGCCAGGCCCATAAAATTGGAATCCCTAATCTCGATCAATCCACCCTGGACGGCCATCGAAGCTGCTAACGCCATCACACTCGGCTCTTCTGAGGGGATCACTACAATGCGAGATATTGCCGCCAACTCGGATTTGTCCAACTGAGGAACAAGATGTTTGGAAATTTTACGAATCGCAGCTGCAGCATTTTGGTCTGAACCCCTCGAAGACAGGACAATGTCCCATTTATCGGGAGCATCTTCATTCTCAAACAACGACCACAAATACACCGGCGCATACTCCTCCAACTCCGCCGACAGATTCCGGACCTTTTCAGCGAGTGATTTCATAGGAGTGGAAGCAGCGTATCGACTGACTCAAGAAAGGCCTCTGCATCTGCGGGTGAAACCTGCCCAATAGCGTGGTACCGCGACTCCGGATTCCACAAGCAGACGATCGACCATTCTGCCAAATTGATCTGTTTGATCGAGGTTTCGCGTCCTGAGAGCGAAAGGAGCACGTCGAGTTTGTGTGTTTTGAAGCTCTGCAAGTTTTCGAAATCCTTTTTTGTTTCGGGATAGCTGGGCCAGTTGAGCGTATCTCAAATCCGGGCTTTGAGCGCGAGTTCAACTGCGTAGCCGCAGATATATCCGGCACCGTCATAGCGCCCATTCGCGAGAAGAATTTTTGAATCCTCGAGCCGAGCTTGAGCGATCGAACGAAGTATTGCGGCAGTCAGCATGAATGGAATGCTGAGCTTCCCTAACTTCGCGATGGAATTTCGTCCAGTATCGCCTTCACGTAATGCGAGGCGTTCTAGGAGGCGGTGCGCGGGGAGGTTCTTGAGTCGTTCTAGAATGGGGGGCTGCGCCCGGCGGGAATCGAACCCACAACCGTCGGATTAGAAATCCGATGCTCTATCCGGTTGAGCTACGGGCGCTGAGAGGCGGCAGAGACGCGTGCCGACTCTGCCACTGGTCGGGCGGGGGGCAAGCCCGCAAATCCCTGGGAGTGCGCGACCTCTGGTCGGGGTGAGTGCACGCCTTGCGCGAAGGGGGTCCCATTGTGGGAATTATATTTTAGCCGAAAGGGCACTCCTCTGTGGAGCGGGCACGCTCCTTGCGCTCGGCCGGCTATGCCCAACCGCTCTGACTGCCGTGCTGCCGGCCCATATTTCGGATGAAGCGCTGGTTCCAGAATCTCAAGGTGTCGCAGAAGCTGATGCTGATCAGCGTCTTCTTCATCATGCCGGACTCGCTGATGCTGTATCTCTTCATCACGGGGATCAACGCGAACATCGAATTCGCGCGGATGGAGGAAAAGGGGAACCAATATCAACGGCCGCTGGAAGGGCTGCTGGAGCTGATCCCGCAGCACCGTCTGCTGGCGCAACGCGCGGCGGGCGGCCAGGTGCTGGCGGGCGAGCAACTGGCCCGGGTGCAGATGAAAATCGACCAGGCCTTCGATGCCTTGGAAACCGTGGATGCGCGGATTGGCAAAGATTTGCAGTTCACCGACGAGGGCTTGGCGAAGCGCAAGCGGGAGCACTACCGGGTGAGCACGCTCCGCGGGGAATGGCAGGAACTGAAAGCGGGCGTTAGCACTTTTCCACCAGCGAAGCTGGCCGCGCTGCACCAGCATCTCGTGGCGGATGTGCGGACGATGATCGTGCACGCGGGCGATCTTTCGAACCTCATCCTCGATCCCGATCTCGACAGCTATTACCTCATGGATGTGACGTTGCTGGCCTTGCCGCAGGTGCAGGACCGGCTCGCGGCGGTGATCGAGCACGGCGGGGCGGTGCTGCAAGCGGCGTCGCTGACGGAGCATGAGCGGCAGCAGTTCGCCATCTACTCGAAGTTTCTCAAGGAGGCGGATCTCGACCGCATTTCCGCCAGCGTGCAGACCGCGCTGAATGAAGATCCCAATTTCTACGGAGTCAGCGCTACTTTGCAGTCGCGGGTGCCGCGGGCGCTGGAGGAATTCAGCGCGACGAGCGCGGCGTTCATTGCGCTGACGGATAAAATCGTGGGTGCGCCCCAACACGCAGTGACCGCGCAGGAATACGTGGCCGCGGGCAGCGTGGCGCGCGAAGCCAGCTTCAAGCTCTGGCAGGTGGCTGCCGAGGAGCTCGACACGCTGCTGCAAACGCGGATCAAGTCGTATCAGGGTCGGCGTTTCCGGAGCCTGCTCGTCGCGGCCCTGGCCGGCCTCGCGGCCTGCGGTTTCGTCACCTTCATCACGCGGAGCATTAGCGGGCCCTTACGTCAGCAAGCGACGGCGCTGCAAATGGCGAACGAGAGTCTCCAAGGGGAAATCGCGGAGCGGAAACGGGCGGAGACGGCGCTGCGGGCCGCCGAGGAGAAGTATCGCGGTATTTTCGAAGATGCGGTCGAAGGGATTTTTCAGAGCACGGCGGATGGTCGCTATCTCGTCGCCAATCCGACCCTCGCCCGCATGTATGGCTACGATTCGGTCGCGGAGTTGCAGGCGGCGATGACCGATATCGGCGAGCGGCTTTACGTCGATCCAAGCCGGCGGACGGAGTTTCAGCGGCGCATCGCGCAGGACGGCACGGTGAACCATTTCGAGTCCGAAGTGTATCGCCGGGATGGCAGCGTGATTTGGATTTCTGAGCATGCCCGGGCGGTGAAAGACGCTACCGGCGCGTTGCTTTACTACGAGGGCACGGTCGAAGATATCACCGACCGGAAAGCGAATGAGGCGGAGCTTGAAAAACTGAACCAACAGCTCGTGCAAACCTCGCGCCAGGCCGGCATGGCCGAAGTCGCTACGGGCGTCCTGCATAATGTCGGCAACGTCCTGAACAGCGTGAACGTTTCCGCCATGCTGCTCTCGGATCGGATTACCAAATCGCGCATCACCCATCTCGCCCGGGTCGCTTCGCTCTTGCAGGAAAATGCGGCGGATCTTGGCCGCTTCATCACCAGCGATCCGAAGGGGCAAAAGATCCCGGCTTTCATCCGCCAGCTCTCCGAACGGCTGGGCGCGGAGCAGACGGAGTTGCTCTCGGAGCTGGACGGCCTGACGAAAAATATCGCGCACATCAAAGAGATTGTGGCCGTGCAGCAGAGCTACGCGAAAGTCTCCGGCGTCATCGAAGCCCTTCCGGCGACGGACCTCGTTGAGGATGCCCTGGAGATGAACGGCGCGGCTTTTGATCGGCACGGCGTGGTCGTGGAGCGCGACTTCTCGGAGGTTCCGCTGGTCCGCGTGGACAAACACAAGGTCCTGCAAATCCTCATCAACCTGATCCGCAACGCCAAGTACGCGGTTAGCGAAAGCCCGCGTCGCGATAAGCGCATTGTCGTCCGCATCGGCAACTGCGGCGAGAACCGGGTGCGCATCGTGGTCGAGGACAACGGCATTGGGATCGCGCCCGAAAACCTCGCGCGAATTTTTGCGCACGGCTTCACCACGAAGAAGGACGGCCACGGATTCGGCCTGCACAGCGCAGCGCTCTCGGCCAGTGAAACGGGCGGGGCGCTTTCCGTGCACAGTGGGGGTCTGGGCCAGGGCGCGACCTTCACGCTGGAGCTTCCCACCACCGAACAGCCGGCCAGCAAAACTTCCAACTCCCCCCGGATCAAGACGCCACGCCAGCCTATTTATGCATGACCTCTACGATCCCGCTCGCGCGCTGACTGAAGAGCGCAACCAGCGCATTTTGATCATCGACGACAACTCGGCGATTCACGACGACGTCCGAAAGATCCTCGGCGCTCCGGCCAAAGAAGACGCCACCCTCGATAGCGAAGCCGCGGAGCTTTTCGGCGTTGAGGAGGAAGATTTTGCGGCCGTGGAGTTCGAGATCGACTCCGCTTTTCAAGGCCAGGAGGGTCTGGCCAAAGTGCAGCACGCGCTCGATGAGGGACGACCTTACGCGATGGCGTTTGTGGACGTGCGCATGCCGCCGGGCTGGGACGGGATCGAGACGATCAGCCGAATCTGGAAAATGTATCCCGAACTCCAGGTCGTCATTTGCACGGCCTACTCGGATTATTCGTGGGAGGAAATGATCCGCACCGTTGGCAAGACCGACAATTTGGTGATTCTGAAAAAGCCGTTCGACAATGTGGAGGTGCTCCAACTGGCGCACACGCTGACCCGCAAATGGACGCTCGGCAATCGGCTGCACAGTCACCTGGAAGGACTCGACCGAATCGTGGCCGCTCGGACCGAGGAATTACAGTCCGCAAACGCGCGCTTGCGTCAGGAAATGGCGGATCGCGAGCTGGCGGAAAAGGAGCTGGGCCGCTCGGAGGAGCGCTTCGCCAAGGCTTTCCAGGCGAGTCCGATCCCGATGTCCATCCTCTCGTTGACGACCGAACGTTTCCTCGATGTGAACGAGGCCTTCCTCGCCACGAGCGGTTATCGGCGGCTCGAAATCATCAGCCGCACGCCCGCCGAGCTCCAGCTTTGTCCGGACGCGGATGCGATGATTCTCTTGCTCCTCCAACTCCGCGATGAAGGGTCGGTGCGCGACTTTGAATGCCAGATTCGCACCCGGACTGGTGAATTGCGTGACTGCGTCATCTCCGCTGAAGCGTTCGAGCTCGGGCACGAAACCGTGACCCTGATGGCGACGCAGGACGTGAGTGAACAGCGCAAGCTGGAGAAGCAACTGCGGCACGCGCAGAAGCTCGAAGCGGTCGGCCAATTTGCTGCCGGTGTGGCGCACGATTTCAACAACATGCTGACGGTCATCCAGGGTCACGCCAGCATCCAGCTCGCCGCGGATAATCTGGAAAAAGGCCTCGCGGAATCGCTCGGGCAGGTCTCGCAAGCCGCGGAGCGGGCCGCTGCGCTGACCCGTCAGCTTCTCACCTTCAGCCGCAAGCAGGTCGTCCAGCCCCGCGTGCTGGATCTCAATGTCACCGTTAGCAATTTGCACGACATGCTCCGGCGGCTCATCGGGGAACATATCAAGTTGCATTGCGAATTTGCGGAGGTGCTTCCGGCTATTCACGCAGATGAGAGCAACCTCGAGCAGATCGTCATGAATCTGGTGGTGAACGCGCGCGACGCCATGCCGCAGGGCGGCGTGCTCACGATCCGTACTGCGGCTTTGGATATCGACGCAACGCAGCTTGGGCGTCATCCGCAAGCGCGGCCGGGGCACTACGTCAGCCTTGCGCTCACGGACACGGGTTGTGGCATGGGGCCGGAAACGCTTGGCCGGATCTTCGAACCGTTTTTCACGACCAAGGAAGTGGGGCAGGGCACGGGGCTCGGCCTCGCAACGGTCTATGGCATCGTGGCCCAACTCGACGGCTGGATCGAAGTCGAGTCGAAGGTCAACGAAGGGACGACGCTGCGCATTTTCCTGCCGACGAGCGAAGAGTCCGTCACACCCACGCGAAGTGCGGAGTCGGCGGAGTTGCGGGGTGGAGAGGAAACCATTCTGGTCGTTGAGGACGAACCCGCGGTGCGGGAGATCATGACCCAGGTCTTGCGTCATCACGGCTACAACGTCTTCGAGGCCGCGGATGGTCCGGAGGCCCTTGAGATGTGGTCGCAGCGCAGCTGCGAGGTGGATCTTTTGGTCACCGACATCGTCATGCCGAACGGCATGAAGGGCAACGTTCTCGCGGACCAACTCCAGACCGAAAAGGCTGGGCTCAAGGTGATTTTTTCCAGCGGCTACAGCTCAGAATTCGCAACCGAAAGCGCTCCGCTCGACGATCGCTTCACCTTCCTCGAAAAGCCCTACAAGCCCGAAGTCCTGGTCCGCGCCGTGCGCGATTGCCTGGATCGCTGCGTGACCTAGTTGGTGCGCGCTACGAGTGCTTCGATCGCCGCCACGACCTCCGGGACTTCGATCGCTTTCATGCAGCGGAAATCGATCGGACAGTCGCGCAGGAAGCAGGGGCTGCATTCCACATGGCGACGGAGGATGCGATGACCAGTGCCGAGTGGTCCCGTGAGCGTGGGCTCCGTGCTGCCGAAGAGCGCGACGACGGGGATGCCGAGATGCGCGGCGAGGTGCATGGTGCCGGTGTCGTTGGTCAGGAGGAGGTCGCAGGTGCGAAGTTCGTCGATGAGCTGGGCGAGGGTGGTTTTGCCGATGAGATCGGTCACGGGAATGTCGGGCGTGGCGGCAAGGATGCTGTCAGCGATGGGGCGATCCTTTTCGACGCCCAAGACTTTCCACTGCGCGCCGGTGCGTTCGTGAACGAGACGGAGCGTTTCGGCAAAACGCTCGGGCAGCCAGCGCTTGGCCGGGCCGTACTCTGCGCCGGGACAGACGCCGATGATGGGAACGCGGAGAGTAGAGTGCGGAGCGCGGAGTGAGGGAAGCTGTGCGCCTTCGATGTCCGCGCCAATGAAATCCGCTAGCGCGAGGTAATCGTGGACTTGGTGGTGGGGGCGGGCTGGCTCAGGTTTCTTCTTTTTTTTGGGCTCGAAGATTTGATTGAGCAGCCAGCGGCGGTGGTGGCCGGGTTTGCCGACGCGCCGGGGGATGCGGGCGAGCCAGACTTCGAGGGCGGTGCGGAGGGAGTTGGGAAAAAGGATCGCGGCGTCGAAGGCTTGGCAGCGGAGTTTTTTTGCAACAGCAAAGACACTCTCGCTGGGCTCCATCGCGAGGATTTCATCGACCTCGGGAACGGTGCGCCAAAAATCCGCGAGCTTGGCCGGGGTGAGGATGGTGACATGCGCGTCGGGGCGGCCCTGCTTGATGGCTTGGACGGCGGGAACGCTCATCACGGCGTCGCCGAGCCAGTTGCTGGCGCGGATGAGGATGCGAAAGGGCTGCAGCGTCTCTCGGTCGCCCGCGAGGCCGCGTTTGTAGGTGGCGAGGAGAAATTTGGGCTGCGGAGTTTTCCAGCGGTTGTGGACCCAGAACCAATCTTCGGGCTGGTGGCGGATCTGCGCTTCAAGCACCTGATTGAGGCGGGCGGTGAGGGCGTCGGCGTCTTCGCCATTTGGCGGCACGGGCGGCTGGATGATGCAGTGCCAGCGGCCCACGCCGGCGGTGTGGACAGCGGCGGGGACGAGCCAGGCGCCTGTGCGCAGGGCAAGGGTGGCGGGGAGGGTAGTGGTCGAGGCCAGGCGGTTGAAGAACGGGCACCACAGCCCGGCGTCGCCCGCGTGTTGATCCATGAGAATGCCGACCGCTCCACCTTCGCGCATGAACTGCCCGGCCTTGATAAAGCCGGCCTTTTTTTCAAACAGCTCTAGCCCCAGCCGTGCGCGGTCGCGGCGCACTTCGGCGTCGATGTAGGGATTGCTCAGCGCCTGAAAAATAGTCCCGACTTTGCAGCCAAAAAAAATGGGCGAGAGCTGCCCGAACATCTCCCAACTGCCGATGTGGCTGATCACGAAAACGTAGCCACAGCCAATCTTGTTGCCCTCCTGCAAAGTTTCCAGGCCCTCGACGGTGACGACGGCGCGGATTTCGTCTGCGGAGAGCGTGGGCAGTTTGACGTTGGAGAAGATGTTCGCGCCGAGCGTGGCGAAGTGTTTGCGCGCGAGGGTCCGCAACTCAGAGGGGGATTTCTCGCCGCCGAACGCAATGCTCAGATTGTGGAGCACGAGCCGGCGGTATGGCGGGGCGATCCAGTAGGCGAGCGTGCCGAGTGCCCAACCGAGGCGGAAGACGGCGGTCAGCGGTAGGGCGCAGAGCAGCGCAGTCAGCGCGCGGTAGAGCCCGAAGACGGCACGATCCATCTAGCGCGGCTTTTTCCAGTACATCGCCTTGATGGGATGATCGTCGAGGAGGTTGGGCTCGATGCCGCCGAGGCGCACGGAATTGTAGAACTGAATGCCGACGTAATAGTAGAGCGGACAGATGGGCATCTCGTCGGTGACAAGGATGCGCTCGGCTTCGCGGAAAAGGTCGTAGCGCTTTTTCGGGTCCACCTCCCGGGCGCAGGCGGCGATGAGTTCGTCATAGCGTTTGTTACTCCAACCCGTGCGGTTGTTGCCGCCGTCGGTCACGAACATGTCCAAGAAGGTATTCGGATCGTTGTAGTCGCCGACCCACGAGGAACGGCACATGTCGTAGTCGAGCTTGCTTTGGGAATTGAGATAGACCGTCCACTCCTGCCGCGCGAGCTGGACGGTGACGCCGAGATCGCGGCGGAACATGTTTTGCAGTTCGACGGCAATGTCCTGATCCAGATCGGAGTCCGCGCGGTACAGATAATAGACGACCGGAAAGCCCTGGCCTCCCGGATAACCGGCGTCGGCGAGAAGTTGGCGCGCCTTTTCCACATCGCGCACCGGTCCCGGTGGCGGCTCGTAGCCGGTCCCCGCTCCGGGCGGGACGAAGCTGGTCGCCGGGACTTCGCCTGCGCGGGTGATGCGTTCGGTGATGTAGGCTTTGTCCACGACAAGCGTGAAGGCCTGACGCACGCGCGGGTCGCTGAAAGGTTTTCGGGAGGTGTTGTAGCGGAAGAAGTAATTTCCGAGGAACGGTGCGGCGTGGAAATCGGGCCGCTTTTTCAGCTCACCGAGGAGCGGTGTGGGTGCGAGGCCCTTGTCCATCATCAGATCGGCGATGCCGGTCGCGTAGAGGTTGAAGGCGGTGTGCGGGCGGGCGGCGGGGAGCACATCCACGCTGTTCAGCTTCACGCTGGCGGCGTTCCAGTAGCGCGGGTTTTTGACGAGCCGCACGCGGTCAAAGGGTCGCCATTCCTTCAGGAGGAACGCCCCGTTGCCCATGAAATGCTCGGGTTTGCTGGCCCAGTCGGAGTGTTTCTCGACCGTCGCGCGATGCACCGGAAGGAGCGTGGCGAAGGCGCAGAGTTCGATAAAAAAAGGCGTGGGACTTTCCAATTCAACTTCCAGCGTGTGGGAATCGAGCACCCGCATCCCGACAGTGCCAAAGTCGGTGGTTTTGCCCTCGCTGAAAGCCTTGGCGCCCCGGATGTAGTAGAGCTGATAGGCGTATTCCGAGGTAGTCGAGGGGAGGAGGGTGCGCTGCCATGAGTAGAGGAAGTCCTCCGCCGTGACCGGGTCGCCGTTACTCCACACCGCTTCGCGCCGAAGGTGGAAAGTGTAACGCAGTCCATCCGGCGAAATCTCCCAACTCTCGGCCACGCCGGGCTGGGCCACGCCTTTGCTGTCGGCACTCGTGAGCCCTTCGTAAAGCGCATACATCACCCGCCCCGTCGCCTGTGCGGTGCTCATCGGTGGGTCGAGTAGCTCAGGCTCCGCGCCATTGATGAAAACCAGCTCCGCGCGATCCGGCAGCCGCCCACAACCGGCAAGTAAGGCGGCAAACAGGAGGGCGACGAGGAAAGGGTGGCGGTTCACGGCGAGCGCGCACCTTGCATGAAACTCGCAGCGGTTCCAAGGGCTTCGCACTCGGGTATTCGGACGCGCCAGAAAAAGAATCTCCACCGGACCACGCCAATCTGTTCACTCTCGCGGGAAAATTTGACCCTTGATGCACCGCTTCGCCGCCGAGTTTCGCCTTTTGCTCAAAGTCTCGCGCCCCGGTTTCTGGCTGACCTCGGTCTGGTTCTATCTGCTGCCGCTCGGGCAGCGCGACGTGTTCAGCAGCGGCGCTTTTTGGCTCGGCGTTTTCTACGTCGGCTTTCCCCTCGGCATGCTCATCTACGGCTGGAACGACCTCGTCGATTTTGAAACCGACCGGCTCAACCCGCGCAAGGACACCTTCCTTTTCGGCGCGCGCCCCACCCGCGCGCAAATGCGGCGGCTGCCGCTCGCCATCGCGCTCGTGCAGGTGCCGTTCGTCGCTGTGTTTGTCTGGCTGGTTGGATGGAAGGCGCTGGCGTGGTTCGCCGCGCTGGTCGCGGCGACGGCGCTCTACAACGGCCCCGGAATTGGGCTCAAAGGCCGGCCCGGCTTTGATCTACTCAACCAAGTCGGCTACCTGCTCGTCTTCGTCCTCAGCAGTTGGCTCAGCGGCGTGCCGCAACTGCCGTGGTTCACCTTCGTCTTCGGCGCGCTCTTCGCCATGCACTCGCACCTGTTCGGGGAAATCATGGATCTCACGCCCGACCGCATCGCTGGTCGCCGGACGACCGCCGTGGCCCTCGGCATCCGCCCGGCCAAGGCGCTCATGGTGGCGCTGATCCTCGCCGAGGCCGTGCTCGTGTGGCAGTGCGCGCGCGATCCGTGGATCGCCGCGGCCCTCACCGCTGGCGCGTGCTTTTTTGCCGCCGATGCCGCCGTCCTCTGGGGGAATCGCCCCTATGCGCCGTGGCAAATGCGTCTTTTTTTCCTCGGCTGGAATGCCGCCGCCCTTTTCAGCCTGCCTTGGATTTGGCAAACCGCGACGCTCGCCGGGGCGCGCTGAACGGCCTTTCTGAAGGCGGAAATTTCCCGAAGATTCCCGTTGCGCTCGGGCCATTCTCCCTTTATCCCTTCCGCCCATTTTTCTTCTGCCGCAACACTCCCGCACGCCCACTTATGTCCACTGAACTGATGACGGAACTTCTCGAGGCTGGTGTCCACTTTGGACATCAGACCAAACGCTGGAATCCGAAAATGAAGCCGTTCATTTTTGAGAAGCGCAACGCCATCTACATCATCAATCTCGGCAAAACCGTCGAGCAGCTCGATGAAGCCACGCAGTTCCTCAGCGACATCACGGGTCGCCGCGGCAAGGTTCTTTTCGTCGGCTGCAAGAAGCAGGCGCAGGAAGCCATCAAGGAAGCCGCACTGGCTTGCGGACAGTTTTACGTCAACCAGCGCTGGCTGGGCGGCACCCTCACGAACCTCGCGACCATCCGCAAGAGCATCGCGCGGATGAAGTATATCGAGAACCTCGATAAGCAGACCGAGTACTCCAAGATGGGCAAACAGGAGATTTCCGCGGTCAAGCGCGAGGGCGAGAAGCTCAAGCGGAACCTCGAAGGCATCCGCGACATGGAGAAGCACCCGGACGCCATCATCATCATCGACACGATGCGCGAGAGCATCGCGGTGGCCGAGGCCAACCGCCTGAACATCCCCATCGTCGCCATCGTCGATACGAACGCCAATCCAGACCTGATCAAGTACCCCATCGCCGGCAACGACGACGCCATCCGCGCGATCCGCATCGTCCTCCAGAAACTCGTGGACGCCATCGTCTCCACGAGCACGGGCCGCACGAAGAAGGATCAGGAAGCACTCGCCGGCGTCAGCGAATAGCGCTTCGCGCCAGTTGAGAGTCTTTAGTTGAGAGTTGAGAGCCGCTCTCTCAACTGACTCGCTTTCTCCCAAAGTCCGCGGCTCTCAACTACCAACTCTCAACCTCAACTTTCCCTATGAGCACTGCCACTGTCATCGACGCCCAACTCGTCAAGACCCTCCGCGAAAAGACCAACGCGGGCTTGATGGAATGCAAACGCGCCCTCAGCGAAACCAACGGCGACCTCGAGGCGGCGATCGACGTGCTGCGCAAGAAAGGCGCGGCCAGCGCGGCGAAGAAAGCCGACCGCGAGGCCAAGGACGGCCTCATCGCCCAAGCCATCCTGCCCGGCGCGAAAGTCGGCGTGCTCGTGGAGATCAACTGCGAGACCGATTTCGTCGCCAAAAACGACAGCTTCAAAGCCTTCGCCGATGAAGTCGCCAAGAAGGTTGCCAGCCAGCCCGACGCCGATCTCGAAAGCGACCGCGTCGCCGCCGTGCAGAAGCTCGGTGAAAACGTCCGCATCCGCCGCAGCCAGCGCGTGGAAGTGACCGGCCACGGCTCGCTCGCCGCTTATATCCACACCGGCGGCAAAGTCGGCGTGCTCGTGGAAGTCGGTTCCGAGAAGGACGACACGGCCTCCAAGGAGGAGTTCAAGCAGCTCGTTCGCGACATCACCTTGCAGATTGCCGCGGCGAACCCCGTTTGCGTCGATCGCACCCAGGTGCCCGCCGCCCTCGCCGAGCGCGAGCGCGCCATTTACCGCGACCAGGTGCCTCCGGGCAAACCCGCGAATATCATCGAGAAGATCATCGACGGGAAAATGGACAAATTTTACAGCGGGGCGTGCCTCGTGGATCAGGCCTTCATCAAGGATCCCGACCACACCATCGCCCAGCTCGTTGCGGCCAAAAGCAAGGAACTCGGCGACACCCTCGTGATCCGCCGCTTCCTCCGCTACATGGTCGGCGAAGAGCTGCCCGCGTAACTGCACCCCGCGAAGAATTTAGCGGGCGCAGGCTTCATCGCTTGCGCCCGTTTCTTTTCCCCTTGCTTGATGCGCCCGGTGGGGGGCGGCTACACGATTTTGTGACGAGATGAAATCCCGCCGTGTCACCATTCTGCGCAAAGGCCTGCTGGTGCTGGCGCTGCCGCTCCTCTTTCAGGCGCTTTTCATCGGCGTGCTGCTCAAACGCCAGAGCGATCACAACCAAGCGCAGCGGTGGGCCGGGCACAGCAAGGACGTGCTCATCGAGACCGACCACATTCATCGGCTGCTGCTTACCACCCAGAGCAACCTGCGCGGTTATCTCCTGACGGAGAAAGAACTCTTTGCCGAAGCCATTTTCACCCAAGAGGCCGAACTCGCCGCGGCCATCACCACGCTCGATAAACTCGTCCAGGACGATCCCAAGCAGCAGCAGCGTCTGCAACGCATCCTGGAGCGCGTCAAAACACGGCTGGAGGACCAGCGCGGTGCCGTGGCGAAAATGCGGACCATCGGGCGCGACGCGGTGATCGCGGAAGTTCAGGATCTTAAGGGCAAAAAGACTATGGACGGCCTGAGCCGGGAGATTGAGGCCTTCCGGAAGGTCGAGGAGCGGTTGGATCAAGAGCGACTCGATGAACTTCAGCGTTCCAGCGTTCTGCAAAACTGGCTCCTCATCGGGGGGCTGGTCCTCAATCTGACGATCGGGGCTCTGGCCGCCGCCATGTTCAGCCGCGAGATCGGCCGGCGCATCGAAATCCTGGCGGAAAACACGCGCCGGATCGCCCGCGGGAAAGCGCTGCCGCCCGTGGTTCCGGGCACGGATGAAATCAGCGAACTGGACAAGGAATTTCACTCCATGGCGGCCAACCTGAGCGCCGGTCAGCGCCGAGAGCGCGTCTATCAGGAGACGTTGGAGCATCGCGCCGCCGAGCTCACTCGCGCCAACCATGATCTCGACCAAAAGAATCAGGAGATCGAAATGTTCGTCTATAGCGTTTCCCACGATCTGCGCTCGCCCCTAGTGAATTTACAGGGCTTTTCCCAAGAACTCGGCCACGCCAACGAGGAGCTCAAAAGCATCGTCGCCGCCGGTCCCGAGGCGGTCGCTGGTAGCCGCACCAAAGTCCTCATCGAGCGGGAGATCACGGAGTCCATCCACTACATTCAGACCGCCGTCACTCGCCTCTCCGGCATCATCGACGCGCTCCTACGCCTGTCTCGAGCGGGCCGGGTCGAGTACCATCCCAGAATGGTTGAAGTAGCCCCAATGGTCGCTCGGATCGTCGCGGCCATGCGTGGGAGCATCACTGAGCGGGGCGCAGAAATGACCATCCGCTCGCTGCCTCCGGTCTGGGCCGACCCCACGGCCTTGGAGCAGGTTTTCGCCAATCTGATCGGCAATGCCGTCAACTATCTCGACCCGGCCCGGCCTGGGAAAATCGAGATCGGCACGATCGAGCGGACCGTCGAGCGAATGGAAAAACCGCTCGTTTATTTCGTCCGCGATAACGGTCTCGGAATCGCGGAAGCGTATCTCCCGAAAGTCTTCGCCATTTTCCAACGACTCCACGGCAGCGTCGCGGCGGGTGAAGGCGTGGGCCTCGCTCTGGTGCGGCGGATGATCGAGCGGCACGGGGGCCGCGTCTGGGTCGAATCCGTGGCAGGCGAAGGAGCGACCTTTTTCGTGGCCCTCCCGAGCCAGGAAAGTTCACCGCTGGCCATCGTTGCTCCGCGCAAAGAATCCATTAGCGTCGCGCACCGCGCTGCATGAAATCTGACCCCGTGACTATCCTTTTGGCAGAAGACGACGACGGCCACGCGAGCCTGGTGCAACGCAATCTCGAGCGCGCCGGGTTGGTGAATGGCTTCCTGCGCGTGCGCGACGGCCAGGAACTTCTCGATTGCCTGGAATCCAAGGGAGTTTCGCAAGGTCAGGTGCTGCACGAAACCCTGGTCGTCTTGCTCGACATCAACATGCCGCGGATCGACGGGATCGAAGCGTTGCGCCGGATCAAAGCGCATCCCGAGATGCGCCGCATCCCTGTTATCATGCTGACCACCACTGATGACCCCCGCGAAATCGACCGCTGTTACGAACTCGGTTGCAATGTGTATATCACCAAGCCGGTGGACTACGACGGTTTCATCGACGCCATCCGCCGACTTGGTCTTTTCCTGCAAATCGTCCAACGCCCCCGCAATGGCCACGCCTGAGTGATGGACGGTCCGGAAGAACGCGGCACGATTCTCGTGCTGGAAGACGATCCTGGGATCGGTCGCTTGCAGCGGAAGCATTTGGAGCGGGCCGGTTACCGCGTGGAAGTCGCCTCCGGCACGGTTGCCGCGCGCGCTGCGTTGGCGGGGGGGCGCATCGATCTGCTCCTGCTCGACTACAAATTGGAGGAAGCCCAGAACGGCCTCGAATTTTATCGAAGCCTCCACGCCGAAGGCTGGGATTTACCGGCCATCCTCGTCACCGGTTTTGGCGACGAGACACGCATGCTCGAAGCGATGCGCGCCGGAGTCCGCGATTTTATCCTAAAAACGCCGAACTTTGTGGAGCTCGTGGCGCCGACGGTGGATCGCGTGATGAAGCAGGTTCGCGCCGAGCGCCAGCTCCTCGAAGCGGAGGCGGCCGGACGGGCCAAGGATCACTTCCTCGCGGCTCTCAGCCACGAATTACGCACCCCGCTCACGCCGGTGCTCGCGCTCGTCTCCGCGCTGCAACGCGATGCTCGCCTGCCGCAGGATGTGCAGGAAGACATCGGGACGATTGCCCGGAACATCGAGCTCGAAGCCCGATTGATCGACGACCTGCTGGACATCACCCGCATCGTCCGCGGCAAGCTGGAGCTCCAGTTGGAGGCCGTCGATATTCGCCCGATCATCGGTCACGCGGTGAAAACCTGCTGCGCTCACGAGGCGGCGGAGAAAATGATCGTCTGCCATGAGCACCTCGCGGACGGGAACCATGTGGTGCGCGTGGATGCCGCGAGGCTCACGCAGGTCTTCTGGAACGTGCTCAAGAACGCCATCAAGTTTACGCCCGCCGGGGGCCAGACTTTTGTCCGGTCAAAACACGAAGAGGTGGCTGGCCGGAAGTGGTTGGTCGTCGAAATCGAAGATACCGGGATTGGCATTGCACCGAAAACGATGCCGCGGATTTTTGGGGCGTTTGAGCAGGGAGATCGGGCGATTACCCGCCAGTTCGGCGGCCTCGGGCTCGGTCTCGCGATCAGCCGCGCGATCATGGAACTGCATGGCGGCACAATCTCCGCCCAGAGCGGGGGAGAAGGAAAGGGCGCGGTTTTTACCATGCGCCTGCCCATGACGGCGGAGGCGACGGCGACTGTGGAAATGCCGCCAGTGCGGCCGACGCGCCGGGGACCAGTGTCTTTCGATGCGACGCAGATCGCGCACTTGCTGCTCGTCGAGGATCACGCCGACACTGCCGCGGTCCTCGCTCGCATGCTGCGCCGCTCCGGTTTCCACGTCACCGTGGCGACGTCGATCGCGCAGGGGCTGGCGGAGACGGAAGCGGCGTCCAAAGCGGTCGATGACAGCGGACGCCTTCGCCCCATCAACCTCGTGGTCAGTGATCTGGGGCTGCCGGACGGCAGCGGCACCGATCTCATGCGCGAGCTGGCTGCTCGATTCGGGTTGGGGGGCATCGCGCTCAGTGGTTTTGGCATGGAGGAGGATGTGAGCCGCGCGCTCGCCGCGGGCTTTAACAAGCACCTTACCAAGCCCATCGATTTTGACATCCTTGTCGCGGCCATTCGCGAACTCCTTGCGCAGTAAAGCCGGACAATCAGCGGCGCGCGCGGCCATTGATGGCCAAAGATTCCATTGCGCCCTCTGGGCTGCCCCGTAGCTTCCCCCCCTTATGCTCAATGACGACACGATCCAGTACGCGATCGAAAACACTCAGGTCATCGTCGCGCCACAGCGGCGCATCGCCACGTTTGGCGATACGAGTTTTCGGTTTTACCTCGTCACTGAACTGATGGACAGCGTCGGCCAGGTGCGCGTCCGCGACGGGCAGTTGCACGCCGAGCGACCGCATATCATCACACCGGGTCAAATCCAGCGGATGCTGCTCGAAGGCTTTGGCGAACGCGCCGAGGCTTTCGCCGACTGGCTGCGCGAGCGCGCCCCGCAACTCGCCGCTTTGAAATACGGTTTCCAGTTTCGCAAGACCGACGTCTCCGACCAGGTTCTCCACGGCACGCTCGACGAGGTGGTCGGGCGGCTTCGCGACGAAGTCAATCGCGCGGAAGACCCGTTGACCACGATCATTCACGGCGTGGACGAGGGCTGGGAAATCTGCCTACTGAAGTTCGCTTCCGATCTGATCCAGGAATCTGCGGACAGTAATATTGGGGATTTCAAAAAGCGTGGTCTGCTCTGAGCGCGAAGTGCGCGGATCGGTGGATCGTTGGATGAGTGGATTCCCTGGAGGAAAGAGCCGCGTCTTCGTGTTTCCCATCCATCCAAAAATCCATTACTCCATTCATCCACTTCGCCCCTGTGAAAGCCCTGTTCATTATCGTCCTTGCCATCGCCATTTTCGGCAGCGGGACGTATTTCACCTACGAGATCTTCATTCGCCCGAAGCAGGCCTTGGCGGCCGAGAAGGCCCAGCCGCCACCGCCGCCGCCGCCCGATCCTACGGTCCCGGAATTTGAGAAGGCCAAAGCCGCGACCAAAGCCGGGAAAGTGCGGGAGTCTCGTGAAGCGCTGGCCAGCTTCGTCGAGCGCTACCCGGAATCGACCAAGATCGACGAAGCCAAAGACCTCCTCGGCGCGCTCAACAGCAAACTCTTTCTCACTCCCGGAGCATCACCGGAAAAATCGCTCTACGTGGTGCGGCCGGGCAATGTCATCACCCGCGTGGCCGCCAGCCTCAAAATCAGCCCGGAGCTGCTCATGCGCATGAACGGGCTGAAAAAAGACGGCCTGCGGATTGACCAGAAACTCTACTACGCCCCGGCTGACTTCTCCCTCGTGATCACCCGCTCAAAGGACAAGGTCACGCTCCTCAACCAAGGGCGCTTTTTTAAGCAATATGCGGTCAAGAGCTGGCCGCCCATTCACGCGAAGAAGCCGCTCTCGGCGGGGCAAAAGCTCGCGAAGCAGACCGGCCGGGTGCGCAACAAGGTCGCCTGGGCCGAAGGGAAACAGGTGAACTTCACGGATCCTCCGTACTGGGATGAGGAGACCAAATTCTGGATTGAGATCAATCTCGCGGGCTGCACTCTCTACCCGGAAGCCGACGAAAACGCCCCGGAGACGCCCAACTCCAAACCCGCCAACGGGGGCATCGCTCTCAACCCCGAAGCGCTGCTCGAACTGGGCGCGTTCCTCAGTCGGGAAGACGTTGTCACCCTCGAATAGAATCCTCATGAAACTTCAGCCGCTGGAATTTGAAAAACCCATCGTCGAGCTCGAGGAGAAGCTCGCGGATTTGAAAAAGCATTCGCGGGCGAATGACCTGAACTTCGATACCGAGGTGCGCCGCATGGAGGGGAAGATCGCGGAAACCAAACGCGTTATTTACGAGAACCTCACCGCCTGGCAGCGCGTGCAGATCGCTCGCCACAACGCGCGGCCGTACGCTCTCGACTACATTCAGCTTTCGTTTACCGGCTTCCTCGAAATCCACGGCGACCGGCTTTTTGCCGAAGATCGCGCCATGCCGGGCGGCTTCGCGACCATGGCGGGTCGGAAATGTGTCGTGATCGGTCATCAAAAAGGCCGCGAGCTCAAAGAGAACATCCGCCGCAACTTTGGCTGCGCCAATCCCGAGGGCTATCGCAAGGCACTGCGCCTCATGCGGCTCGCGGAAAAATTCGGCCTGCCCTTTGTCTCCCTCATCGACACCCCCGGCGCCTACCCCGGTCTGGGTGCCGAGGAACGGCACATCTCCGAAGCCATCGCGGTGAACCTTCGGGAGATGATGACCTTGCGCACCCCAACCGTTGCCGTGGTCATCGGCGAAGGTGGCAGTGGGGGCGCGCTCGGCATCGCCGTGGCGGACCGCGTGCTCATGCTCGAAAACGCCTACTATTCCGTGATCTCGCCCGAGGGTTGCGCGGCAATTTTGTGGAAGCATCGCAAACACGCCCCGGAAGCCGCCGCCGCGCTCAAATTGACCGCGCGCGATCTCCTTGAGATGGGACTCATCGACGGCGTCATTCCTGAGCCCCTCGGCGGCGCCCATCAAAACCACGCCGCGGCTATCGCCAATCTTAAGCAAGCTGTCGGTCATCAGCTCGACGAGTTGACCAAGCTGCCGACGGACGATCTCCTCGCCCAGCGCTACGCCAAGTTCCGGCGAGTGGGTGAATTCGCCGACGATCTCGCGTGACAGGAATCGCCGTCGCCAACCGGAGGGGCGCGAATCAAAACTGGCCGGTGCGTTGTAGAACGTCTCAGGAAAGAGCAAACGCAAGCCGACCCAGATCCCGGCAGCAAAAATGCGTGTCATCCTGAGCGGAGTTCCGCTCCCAGCTTTGCGGGAAGGAACGAAGTCGAAGGACCTCGGAGGTCCGATCAAGCCCTGCACGTCAATGAACCGCCGAGGTTTGCCGCACGCCACCGAGCCCACCGGCGTCTCGCGGACTCGACCGCTGCGCCCGCCTTTCCGCCTCCGCTCCGCTCAGGATGACACGCTCTTTGAATTCCGGTACATCCTCTAAGAAACGACCCTCTTTCCGTCTTTGCACCGCCACACGTCTCTCCCCCATCGCATGAAAAAACTGCCCATTCTCTCCTTCCTCATCCTCGCTGCCACCTCGGCCTTCGCTGCTGACGCCCCGCCGAAGTCGGAAGCGGACATCCTAAAGTCGCTGAAAGTGCCGGACGGTTACACGGCGACCGTTTTCGCGATGGCTCCGACCGTAGGTTATCCGACCGCGGTGAGCGCGGCGGCGGATGGCGTGCTTTTTGTGGCGGTGGACGAAAACGGCTCGCTCGACGCCAAACCCGGGCGGGGTCGCGTGTTGCGCTGCATCGATTCGGACGGCGACGGGAAGGCGGACAAGATCAACACATTTGCCGAAATGGATTCGCCGCGCGGGGTCATCTGGGACGGCGCGAGTGGCACGGGGCCGGGCACGCTTTACGTCATGCATCCGCCAAACCTGAGCGCCTACACCGACACGGACGGCGACGGGAAGGCCGACAAGGTGGAGGAGATCGTGACCGGGCTGGGCTTCGATCTGAAGTTTCGCGGGGCCGATCACACCACGAACGGCTGCCGTCTGGGAATCGATGGCTTCATCTACGTGGCCGTCGGCGATTACGGCTACGTCGAGGCCAAGGGCAAGGACGGCACCACGATCAAGAGCCGGGGCGGCGGCATCGTCCGCGTGCGCCCGGACGGCACCGGCTTGGAAATCGTTTCCCTTGGCCAGCGCAATATCTACGACGTCGCTGTCTCGCCTACCCTCGACCTTTTCACCCGCGACAACACCAACGACGGCGGTGGTTGGGACGTGCGTCTGAGCTTCGTGCCGCCTGGCGCGCAGATGGGCTATCCCACGCTTTTCAAAAACTTCCCCGAAGACATTGTCCAGCCGCTCGCGGACTACGGCGGCGGTTCACCGTGCGGCGCACTGTGGCTGGATGAACCCGGTCTGCAAAACGGCCTCTACACCGTGGAGTGGGGGGCCAATGGCATCATGTATCATGGCTTGAAGGAAAAGGGTGCCGGGTGGGCAGTGGACGGGCCGAACAAAGGCCAGACCAAATGGCTCGGCATTACTCGCCCGACCGACATGGACGTGGACGCCGCGGGCCGCATCTATGTGGCGAGTTGGGAAGGCGCGACCTTCACCTACGACGGGCCAAACGCCGGTTACGTCGTGCACTTGGAGAAAAAAGACGAGCCCGCCGCGCCAAACGCCAATTTCAAAAACGCGACCGACGCCCAACTCGCCGCCGCCATTGGTTCGCCGAGCGCGGTTCTACGTCTTGGCGCACAACGCGAGTTGCTGCGTCGACCATTTAGCGAGGAAGCGATGATACCTTTGCATAATGCGATCCGATCGAGCCTCACAACATCCTCCAAAGTTGCCGCGCTATTCACAGTCGTGCAGTGGAACGCGCGTCCGTGGGTTGTGCTGAACGCGGCGTTGGAGGTCCCAGAAATGCGTGAATTCGCTCTCATCGCGATTGGCGATTACGGCAGGAGACTCGGCACCATCGGGTTGAATGTTGTCGCGCCCCATCTTTCCGATCCGAACCCGCGCGTCCGCGCCGCTGCCATCACTGCCGCGCGTCGCCTTGGTCGGGCCGATGCCGCACCAGCGATGCTCCCGCTCGTCGCGGATGCGGACCCGGTCATCGCGCATCTCGCGGTGCGCGCGCTCGCGGAGTTGAAAGCCTCGACGGTTCTCCTCGGCGCGCTCGATTCCGCCGACGACAAAGTGAAACCCGGCGCCCTGCGCGCGCTCTACGGTTTCTATGATCCGATCGTGGTCGATGCCTTGATCGCGCGCCTCGCCACCACGAAAGATCCCGCCCTGCGCAAAGCCCTCCTCGCCACGCTTTGCCGATTGGACAACAAGGACGCCGCTTACCTCGACCCGAAGGTCTGGTGGGGCACGCGGCCGGATACCAGCGGGCCGGTTTACAAAGCCGAACCGTGGGAGGCCTCGCCGAAAATCGAGGCCGCGCTCAAGACTGCGCTCGACGCCGCCCAAGGCGAAGACGGTCGCGACCTCGTGATGACGATGTATCGCACGAAAGTGAACTACCCCGGGCTCGTCGAACTCATGCTCGCCAAAGCGGGCACCGACACCGCGGCCAAGCTCACTGCGATCGAAGGCCTTTTCAGTCATGACAACGCGCTTCCGCCCGAGGGGCTCGCCGCGCTCAGCGCCATCGTCGCCGATGGAAAGCAGGCTCCTGATTTTCGCGCCAAAGCCCTGCGCCTGCTCGCGCGAGCCAGTGAGCGCAGCGCGGCGCTGGAAGCGGCCGTTGCGGCCTTCGCGCCGTTTGCCACGCAGCACGGCCACGCGTCGATCACCGCGGCCTTCGAGGATTTCACGTGCGACGGGAAGCAGACCAAGAACATCAGCGCGCTCGACAAAATGGCCGCCGGGAGCGATCCCGCCAAGAGGACCCTCGCGCAAACCATCCTCGTGAATCTTTCGACCAGCGCGCTGGTCAAAGGCAAGGATAAGGAAAACGCCGAGAAGGCTGTGGCCAAGTCTTGGGAGAAGCCGGAGAGCGCCGCCAGCCTGCTCGGCGTCATCGCGCGGACGAAATCGAAAAGCTATGCCGACCAGGTCACCGCGCATTTGAAAGACCCGAACAACGCCGTCGCCGAGTCCGCGCTCTTCGCCTACCAGGCGCTCGGGCTTACGGATACCGGCGCGCCCGTCGCGCAGATTGGCACGATGAAATACGAGGCCGTTTTCGCCGCCGTGCAGCAGGGCGGCGACGTGGCGCAAGGCAAGGACATCTACCTGCGCGCGGGTTGCATCGCCTGCCACACCATCACCGCCAACGAACCCGCCAAAGGTCCGATCCTTTCCGCCGTGGCGAAAATCTACGACCGCGCCGCGCTCACCGAATCCCTGCTCAAGCCCAACGCCAAACTCGCGCAGGGTTTTGAAACCGCGACTTTCAAGACGAAGAAGGGCGAGGAAATCCAGGGCTTCGTCACCCGCGAAGGCGGCGACAGCGTGGACGTGCGCAACGTCGCCGGCCAGACCGTGACCCTCGAGAAAGGCGACATCACCGCGCGCGGCAAGCTGGAGCAAAGCATGATGCCCGAGGGCTTGCTGAACGGCTTCACTCCCGCCGATCTCGCTAATCTGCTGGCTTACATGGAGTCGCTGAAGACGGCGAAGTAGCGAGCTTAGCGAGCGGGCTGGACTAGAAAGAAGCGTGTCATCCTGAGCGGAGCGGAGGCGGAAAGGCGGGCGTAGCGTAGTCGAAGGATCTCGGCGGTCCGAGCAAGCGCAGCACGTCAATGAACCGCCGAGGTCCTTCGACTCCGCGCCCAAAGCGGCGCTCCGCTCAGGATGACACGCCGGTTGATGTCGATGCTTGCGCCTTACGCGAACCTCTGGAGCGCCCGCAGCTTGGCCAAAGCGCCGCCGCTCTCCACCTGCGCGCGGGCTAGATCGAGCCCGGCTCCCAGCTCGGGCGCGAGGCCGGTGATGACGAAGCCGGCCGCCGCATTCAGGAGCACCAGATCGCGGCGGGGGCCGGTGTCGGTGCCGTCGAGGATGCCGGTGAGGATGGCCGCGTTTTCCTGCTTCCCGCCGCCGCGCAGCACGTCCAGTTCGCACGGCGCGAGGCCGAGCGCGGCCGGATCGATGGTGAACTCCCGGACCTGCCCGCCCGCCACTTCGCAGACCGCGCTGGGGCCGGTGAGCGAGAGTTCGTCCATCCCTGAGCCATGCACCGCCCAGGCGCGCGTGCGCTCGAGGAGGGCCAGCGCTTCGGCGTATTTCGGCAGGAGCACCGGCGAAAAAATACCCACGAGCTGATAGGCCGGCCGCGCCGGATTGAGCAGGGGACCGAGGAGATTGAAAATGGTCGGGATGCCCTCCGCGGCCAGCGCCCGCCGCACCGGGCCGATGACTCTGAACGCCGGATGATACGCCGGCGCAAAGACGAACCCCAGCCCGTGCGCCTCCACGCAGCCCCGCAGTTCCGCGGGCGACAGCTCGATGCGCACGCCCAGTTCCTCCAGCACATCCGCCCCGCCGCTTTGGCTGGTGATGGCCCGGTTCCCGTGCTTCACCACGCAGGCCCCGCCCGCGGCGAGGACGAACATCACGGTCGTCGAGACATTGAAAAGCCCCAGCTTGTCCCCGCCCGTCCCGCACACATCCACCATCGGCCCGGCAAGCTGGGCCGCATCCAGCCCCGGATCGACCGCCCGCGCCAGCAGCGCCCGCACAAACGCCGCGATCTCCGCCGCCGTCTCCCCCTTGGCCCGCAGCGCCTTGAGAAAATCGCCCTTCGCCTCCGCCGACACGTCCTCCGCGATCAATTGGGCCACCGCCTCCTCCACCATTTTCCCAGTAAGGTCGTGGCCGGTGCGCAGGAGTGCGGAGAGATCGGAAAGCATGCGCCCGCCAATAAACGCCGCCCCGCCCCGCGCCAAGATTTTCCTGCGACGGGGGCGGCGGACAGGCTAAAATCGGGGCCTCCCCCTCGAAATTCCCCCTCTACGCCCCGCGGAAACCGTCCGCTTTTCCGCGCGCACCGCATACTTCCTCACTCCCTTGGGCAAGTTTCCCGCGGAACCGCCCACTTCCCGCCGCCCACCGTCCACTTTTCCGCTCCCCTTGGCAAATTATGGCGCGCACCGCTTACTTCTCCGCGCGAACCGTCCACTTTCCAACGCGCACCGTGTACTTCCTGGCGCGCACCGTATACTTCCCGCCGGGCACCGCACACATCCCGGCTCGCACCGTCCACTTCCCGAGAAAAACCGTCCACTTTTTCCAAAAAAGTGGACGACCTACAGAGAAAATCGCCCGACGAGCCTGACCGACCGGCGGTGGAATGACACGGTTCGTGACGTTTTCTCCTCTCCCGTCGCCGCTGGCCGGGAGAACCGCAGGCTATCTCCTGGGGATGAAGAGGGAGATGACGATGATGACCAAGCCGAGGCCGAGCATCAGAAAACCAAAGGAAAGAAAGGCCCCGCCACTCGAAGATTGGGCAAACAAACTGGTGGCATGTTTCGCGTTAGCTGCTTGGCCGTGGGGTAAGCACTCGTAGCCCAAGCAAGCCACGACGACCCCGGCGATCGCGACCCAATCTTTGGCTTGGAGCATCATGTCGCGGGGCTAGCGCCCGCCAGAAGACATCGCCGCGATGATCAGGATCACGATGAGCACCGCGTGGACGGCGAGGGTGATTTTCACCCAGCTCAGGGGGTGTTTGCCGGCCATGGTGCCGGTGTAGCCGTTGACGATGACTTGGTAGCTTTGCGCGCCGTAGTTGTAGGCGAGCACCCAGACGGGGACGAGGACGTGTTTGAAGGTCTGGGCGGAGTAGTCGGGGGTGACGTCGAGGCTGCGGTGGGTGTCGCCGGGGACTTGGGCGGCGCAGAGCTGCTGGAGTTTGGCGTCCATGCCGGTGCGGGCGTTTTGCGCGGCGGCGATGAGGTCGATCTGGTATTGCTCGACGACCCAGCCGCTAAGGTAGCCGGGGTCGTACGGTTTGAGGTCGCTCGTCGTGGGGAAGGGCTCGATTTTGCGGAGCAGTTCGGCGGGGACGCCGCGGGAGCCGGGGACGAGTTCGTCGTCGAAGAAGTGGTCGAGCTCGCCGCTGCTGGGGACCCAGCGGGTGCGCTGGACCTGGCGGGTTTGGGTGCGGCCCTGGGAGTCGGTAAAGTGCTCGGTCTCGTAGTAGTGGTAGCCGCTTTCGGCGGTCCACTGGGCGTGGACTTGGGCGTCGAAGGTCCAGTAAGGGAGGTAAACGCCATGGAGGGTGTCGGTGAGGGCGCGGGCTTTGAGGGCGTTGGGCGCGAACCACCGGTTGCCGTACCATTTGCGGACCTCGTCGCGGACGGCGGTTTCGGAAAGTCGGAATTCGAGGAGACTCTCGGGGCGGATGGGGGCCTTGATTTCGTCGAAAGGGATGAGCGCGGACGAGCCGCAGAAGTCGCACCGCTGGGCGACGCGGGTGGGATCGAAAACGGTGATGGCCTGACAGCTCTGGCATTTCACCGACTTCTTTTCCGCGGCCCAGCCGCGCTGGTCGTCGGGAATTTTTGCGAGGGCGGTGACGAGGTCGTGCTCGGGGATCAGGCCTTCGCCTTCCTGCGGCGGGGCCATCGGCGCGACGGTGCCGCAGAAGGGGCAGACGAGGGCTTTCTTCGCCGGGTTCCACTGCGCCTCGCCGCCGCACGCCGGGCAGGCGAATTTGGATTTGGCGGTGATCTCGGACATGCGGGCGCGCTACGGCGCGGGCGCGGGGGGAGGGGGAGCAGGCGTAGCCGGTGCGGGCGTGGCGGCGGCGGGGGCGGGTGTGGCCGCGGCGGGCGCCGGCGTGGGTTTGGGCGGGGTGATTTTCAGCGGTTCGGTCGTCTTCGAGAGGACGAAGCCGATGAGGCAGAGCACCATCATGCCGCAGATGCCGAGGACGAGGAGGACTTCGAGGAAGGTGAAGCCGCGGCGCGGATGGATAGGGAATGGTTTAGCGGACATGACGGGGAGTGCGCGACCGCGGGAAGCGGGAGCGAAGGTGCGATTGGTGATTGGCGGAGCGGGTCAGCTTTTTAGAAACTCATCCAGCGCCGTGCGCGTGATGCGCCAGGTGGAGCCGATCTTTTTGCCCTTGAGTTCGCCGGCTTCCAGCGTCGAGAGGACGTCGGCTTCGCTCACGCCGAGCGCCTTCGCGGCATCGGCGGGGCTGAGCAGGTCGGGCGTCGCGGAGGCAGCGGTGGGGAGCGGTGGCGGGCCGCCCGCCGCGGGCGTGGCCTGCGCGCCGAGAACGCCGCCCTGCTGCTGCATCATCTGCTGCGCCATGGCCATGCCCACGGCCATCTCGGTGGCCATGCCGCCCGCGCCGCTGCCGCCGGGTTCAGCCATGCCCTGCGCCATTTGGAATTTCACGTAGTCGTTGAGGTTGCCCACGGCGGCCATCGACGAGCGCTTGTCGATCGCGGCCTCGACCTCGGGCGGCAGGCTCACGTTTTCCACGACGAAGGTGGCAAACTCGATGCCGTATTTCGCGGTGGTCACGGGGTTGATCAGCGGGAGGAGCGCGCCGCCGAGTTCGCTGTACTGCGTGGCCACGTCGAGCACCGGGATTTTCGCCTGCGCGAGCGCTTCGCTGAATAGCGAGACGATGCGCGAACGCATGGTGTCGGCGAATTCTTCGAGGCGGAAATGGTGGTCGCTACCAGCGACTTCCTTGAGGAAAAGTTTCGGATCCGTGATGCGGAAATCGTAGGTGCCAAAGGCGCGCGCGCGGACGATGCCGAAGTCATTGTCGCGCATCATCACGGGATTCGAGGTGCCCCATTTGTTGCCGGTGAAAAGGCGCGTGGTGACGTAATAGACGTCCGCTTTGAACGGCGTGTTGAAGCCGTACTTCCAGCCCTTCAGCGTGGCGAGGACGGGAATGTTTTCGGTGACGAGTGAATGTTTTCCCGGGCTGAAAGTGTCTCCGAACTGCCCGAGGTAAACGAACTGCGCGACCTGCGACTCGCGCACGATGAGCTGCGCGCCGTTTTTGATCTCCTTGTCCTCGTCCGGCCAGCGATAGCTGAGGGTGTCGCGCGAATCGTCGGTCCATTCGATGATTTCGATGAGTTCGGCTTTGATGAAGTCCATGAGTCCCATAGTGCAGCGTGCTCCTTTTGGTTGGTGGTTAGGGGTTGGAGTTGACGGGCGGAAGCGTAGCCCGCCGGCCCACCGGGTCAAAAGAAATGCCGCGGCGCTGCGGAGGCGCGTTGCCATCGGCGCGCGGTGTGAAAGGATGCCGCCCGCCCACGCATGACCACCGAAGACAATCCTTTCTCTGCCGCCCGCCTCCAAAGTCTCCCTTTCAGTTTTTCCACCGGGAATTCCTGGGAAACGCTTCTCGCGCGCTGTGCCGAAAATAATTACCGCTGCGCCATCGTGGGGCCCGCCGGGTCCGGCAAGACGGCGCTGCTGACGCAACTCACCCCGCATCTTGCCGGACGGGGCTTCACTCCACGACTTTTCACCCTGCGCCCAGATAGCCGGCGCGCGGAAAAGGATGCCATCATCGCGGAGGCCCGCCGGCTGCGGTCGCCGGAGTTTTTGCTGCTCGACGGTGCCGAGCAGCTCCACACCCGCGAGTGGCTCGCGCTGCGTTCGGTGATTGATGGGATCTCCGGGTGCGTGATCACCCTGCATCGCACGGGCCGCCTGCCGACGCTCATCGAAACCACGACCACGCCGGTGCTGCTGGAAGACCTCGCCGCGGAACTTACCGGCGGCCGTTTGCCGATGGGCGAAGCCGCCGCTGTTTTCGCCCGGGCTCGGGGCAATCTGCGCCAATGTTTCGATGAGCTGCGCGACCGCTGGGCCGGCGCCTGATAGTCCAGTCGGGAAGTTTATTTAGAATAATTCTTGATATGGGTCGACCGCACCCGGATGTTTCGCGACGCCCATGACGAAGAAACCCGAGCCCAAGTCCTACGATGAGACGATCTCCGAGAAGGGATTTCGTTTCACCGAGCAGCGGCGGGCGGTTTACGACGCGCTGATGGACAAACGGGATCACCCGACGGCGGTCGAGGTGTTCATGCGTGTGAAGGGGAAGGTGCCATCGATCTCGCTGGCGACGGTTTACAATTGCCTCGTCACGCTGACCGACTGCGGGCTCGTGAAGACGGTAAATCACGACCGCGAGTCGGCGCGCTATTGCCCGAATCTTGACGAGCATGCGCACCTTTTCTGCGAGGGCTGCGGGGGCGTGATGGATATCCCGCTGCGGGCGA
This sequence comes from Chthoniobacter sp., assembly GCA_031390545.1. Taxonomy (GTDB): domain Bacteria; phylum Verrucomicrobiota; class Verrucomicrobiia; order Chthoniobacterales; family Chthoniobacteraceae; genus Chthoniobacter. The sequence goes on from JANMTP010000021.1 coordinate 585,785, forward strand.
AAAAGCGGGCGCACGACATCTGGGAGTTGCCGGAGGACGTGACCATTTCCCACCACGAAATCTCTTTCCGCGGGCTCTGTCCGAAATGCGCGAAGGCCGCGGCGCGCACCACCACTACGAAAACGAAATGAGTTCACTCAGCATCAAAGACCTGCACGTCCGCATCGGCGAAAAGGAGATTATTCGCGGGCTCACGCTCGAAGTTCCGAAGGGCGAAGTCCACGCGATCATGGGGCCGAACGGTTCGGGCAAATCCACGCTGAGCAAGGCCATCGGCGGGCATCCCGATTACACCGTGACCGGCGGCGAGGTGTTGCTCGACGGCGAAAACATCCTCGGCCTCGGCCCCGATGAACGGTCGCGCAAAGGCGTGTTTCTCGCCTTTCAATACCCGATGGAAATCCCCGGCGTGAGCAACGCCAACTTCCTCCGCGCCGCGCTGAATGCGCGCCAGGCGGAGGGCGAGGAGATCGAGGCGACGGAGTTTTACGCGCAGATGTATGCCGAGATGGACAAGCTGGAGATCCCTCGGACCTTCACCGCGCGCTCGGTCAACGAGGGCTTCTCCGGCGGCGAGAAGAAGCGGAACGAGATTTTGCAAATGGCCATGCTGAAGCCGGACTATGCCATCCTCGACGAGACGGACTCCGGCCTCGACATCGACGCGCTGCGCATCGTCAGCGCCGGGGTGAACGCCCTGCGCGGACCGAGCCTCGGCGTGCTCCTCATCACGCACTACCAGCGCCTGCTCGACTACATCGTGCCGGACGTGGTGCATGTCATGGTCGAGGGCCGGATCGTCCGGAGCGGCGGCAAGGAACTCGCGCTCGAACTCGAAGAGCGCGGTTATGACTTTATCCGCGATGAACTCGGAGAGCCCGCGCTCGCGTAACGGAGACCACACCACCATGAGCACTGCCACCGACAACCAGATCGACATCGACCGCACGCGCGGTGATTTTTCCTATCCCGAAAGCCACGCCTTCGATGCCGGCACGGGTCTGACGAAGGACACCGTGGATTACATCTCGAAGGTCAAAGGCGAAGCCGAGTGGATTCGCGAGTTTCGCCACCGCGCGCTGGAGGTGTTCAAATCCAAGCCGATGCCGACGCACTGGGCTTCGAAGGATTTGGAGAACATCATCTTTGAGAACATCCGCTACTACCTCGCCAACGGGCAGAAGCCGACGCGCTCTTGGGACGAAGTGCCGGACGACGTGAAGCGCACCTTCGAGCGGCTCGGCATCCCGGAGCAGGAGCGGAAGTTTCTTGCGGGCGTCGAAGCGCAGTTCGACTCCGAGGCAGTCTACTCGAACATCAAAGCGGCGGTCGGAGAGCAAGGCGTGATTTTTTGCGGCTCGACCGAAGGGCTGCGCGAACACCCGGAGATTTTCCGCAAGTGGTTCGGCAAAGTCATCCCGACCGGCGACAACAAATTCAGTGCGCTCAACAGTGCCGTCTTTAGTGGCGGTTCGTTCATCTACGTGCCCCCGGGCGTGAAAGTGAAGCACCCGCTGCAGGCCTACTTCCGCATCAACGCGGAAAACTTCGGCCAGTTCGAGCGCACTCTGATCATCGCCGATGAGGGCAGCGAGGTGATGTACATGGAGGGGTGCACCGCGCCGAAATTCGAAACGGCGACGCTGCACTCCGCGGTCGTCGAGCTCGTCGCCATGAAGGGCGCGAAGATCCAGTACGTGACGGTGCAGAACTGGTCGGCAAACGTCTTCAACCTCGTTACCAAGCGCGCCATCGCCCACGAAGAGGCCGAGGTGAAATGGATCGACTGCAACATCGGCTCGCGCCTCACCATGAAATATCCGGGCGTTGTGCTGAAAGGTCGTAAGGCCCGCGGCGAGGTCATCTCCATCGCGCTCGCCAGTGATGGCCAGCATCAGGATACCGGCGCAAAGATGATCCATGCCGCCGACGAGACGACCTCGAACATCGTCTCCAAGTCCATCTCCGTCGGCACCGGCCGCGCGACTTACCGCGGACTCGTCCACATCCCGAAGCATCTCAAAGGCTGCAAGAACAACACCGAGTGCGACGCGCTGCTCATCAACTCGAAAGCGCGGACCGACACCTACCCTGCGATCACCGTCCGCGGCACCGGCAACTCCAGCCAGCACGAGGCCAGCGTCTCGCAAATTTCCGCGGAACAGATCTTCTACATGCAGCAGCGCGGTCTCACCGAAGCTCAGGCCATGAGCCTTTCTGTGAACGGATTCGTCAATGATCTCGTCCGCCAGTTCCCGATGGAATACAGCGTCGAGCTCAAGCGCCTCATCGACCTCGAAATGGAAGGCAGCGTCGGCTGAACCATGAGCACAGGAATTTTGGAATCTGAAGAAGTTTTGACCACGACTGCCGCGCCCATCCTCAGCGCCGGGCCGGCCACGGCAGAGCAGGCGGCGGCGTGGCAGAAATTCGCTGCGCTGCCCATGCCACTGCGGACCGACGAGGCCTGGCGCTTCGCCAACGTCAAAGACCTCGACCTCAGCGGCTATGTGCAGACGGTGCCGGTCGATGACGCGGCGCGCGAGGAATTGCTCGCCCGTTCTCAGGGTTTGGCTGCGGTCGCCGGCCGCATGGTTTTCGCCAACGACGACCTGCTCGCGCAGGAAACGCTGGCTGATTCGCTCCGGCAACGCGGCGTCATCTGGCTGCCACTCGAGCAGGCTGCCACCGAACATCACGAGCTGTTCCGTAAACATTTCATGCGCGAGGAAGCAATTCTCGGAGGGCAGAAATTCGCTGCGCTCCATGCGTCGCAAGTGCGCGCGGGAACTTTTCTCCATGTCCCTCGCGGCGTGGAAATCGATCTGCCGATCGAAGCGTTCCACTGGCTGCACGGCGCGAATGGTTCTGTCTTCCCGCACACGCTGATCATCGCCGAGGAAATGGCGAAGGTGACGCTCATCGACTACTACGAGAGCGCCGACCACGACGCGCCCGGCCTCGCCTGCGGCGTGAACGATCTCTGGCTCGGTGCCGGGGCCAACGTCACCTACGTCTGCGTGCAAAACTGGAGCCGACAGGCGCACTCGTTCCAAATGAACTCGACGGTCGTCGGTCGCGATGCCCAGTCGAAATCGCTCTTCGCGCAGCTCGGCGGACGGCACGTCCGCAGTGAGAGCATCAGCCATCTGCGCGGCCCGGGCGGACGCAGTGACATGCTCGCTGTGACCGTCGCCGACCGCGCGCAGGAGGTGGACGCCCGCACTTTCCAGATTCACGAAGTGCCCAACACGCAAAGCGACCTGCTCTACAAGAACTCGCTCGACGACACCGCGCGCACGATTTTTGCCGGCCTCATCCGCGTCGATCCCGGCGCGCACCGCACCGACGCCTATCAGAAAGTCCGCAACCTCCTCCTCAGCGACGAAGCCGAAGCCAACAGCGCGCCCGGCCTCGAAATCGAAGCCAACGACGTCCGCTGCACGCATGGGGCCACGTGCGGCCAGATCGAGCAGGAGGAATTGTTCTATCTCCTTTCCCGCGGCATCCCGAACAACGAGGCCCAGCGCCTGATCGTCTTCGGTTTCCTGAACGAGGTCTTCGATCGCCTCGACCACGAACCGGTGCAGGAGAAACTGCGCGAACTGGTCCGCGCGAAATTTGCCGCTGCACGCAAGGCGTAATCGACGTCGCGCTCAACGAACAGAGCGAAATCACAGGGCGTTTTTTGCCGGCGACGCGCCAGCGCGTAGCCAAGCCAAACCCCGCGGATCGGGAGGACTAATCACTGGCCGGGCGTCAACTTTTGGGCTTCGTCGAACTGCTTGCGGATTCCCGCGCGTAAGGTTTCGTCCCGCAAAGTTTCAATCCAGGCGCGCTTCACGTTCGGGTCGCCAATCGACGCGTTTCCAATGAAAGAAAGGACGGCCGCATCGTAGCTACCGGAATCCTGGTGGTCATTCAGCCACTGTTGGGCTGCGCCGGCATCCTGCCGCGACCACCGTTGCATGACTGCGTAGATCGGGTCGCTTTCTCCTGGAGCGACTGGCACCGCCATCCGCTCGATGAGGTCGATGATTTTTGGAGCATCCATGCGTTCGGTGAGGCGCTGCACAAGCCTGGAAAGCGCATGTGCGGAGACAAAATCGCGGCCGGCAAACTGTTCGATCCACTGCGTCAGGCGCTCGCCGTTGCGATCATTCCAGAGTGCTTTGACCTTCGTTTCGACGAGGGCGCCAAAAACCTGCGCTCTCGTCTGCGCATCCTCCGGAGTGCCGGAGGCGAGCCACTGTTGCACGAAAGGCGCGTAGTGGGGCGCCTCCTCGGCCCTAAGCATCGCGTGCATCAGCCATTGTTGATCGCCAGCCGGCAGCATGGCCGTCACTTTCAGAGCAGCTTTGGGATCTTGCGCGGCGCTGCCGAGGACAAAGCCTTGGGCCATACCAGTGCGATAATTGCCCGCTGGTTGAGCATCGAGCCACTCCATCGCGGTTGAGGAATTCACTTGCGCCCAGCCGCGCATCGCATGGCGGCCGCTGTGTGTGTCCCAGTCATTCACCGGGTCAACGGGCTTGAACCGCTCCATTGCCGCGACACCTGCAACTTCGCCCGCGCGCTGCAAAAACAGTTGCTCCTCGCGCTCGGAGATCATGCCTTCCTGCCGCGCCCGCCACATTACCTCGAAAACCGATTTCCAGTTTTCGGCGGTGGTTCGCTCGATCAGACTTTCCAGCAGCGTCCCACGCGCTAGGCCGGGTTTTTCCGTGGTCATCAGTCGTGCGTGATCTTCAACCGATTTCCCCGCAGCATCGGCGAGCGCCGTCGCTACGAGATCGCCCTTTCGGCTCAGACTTCCGGTCTCAGTCAGATCCGCTCGAAGACTTTCACCCGAGGTCGGCGCTGGTGAGTCGCGGGAATCCCTCTGATCCGTGCTAGTCGGATCGGCGCTGAATCGACCGAGAACAAAGGCAACAACGACCGCACACGCTAGCGCAATGGAGTGTCGGGGGAACCGGTGCATCACGGCGCAGACCGTAGAAAGGCTGCCGATTGTCAGCCAGCAAAATGAAATGACCTCTGCTCGCTTCCCAGCTAGGGACGGCCGCCGTTGGGCTGGTCTAATTCCTCTCCACCATCAAGCTGCTCGAACTCGGCGAAGTGGTCGGGGCGGAGAGGCTCGGAGATGCGGTATTCTTCGCCGAACCATTTGCCGAGGTCGATTATCTGGCAACGTTTTGAGCAGAACGGACCGAGCGGTTCCGTGAAATACTCGGTCGGCTTCCCGCATGTCGCGCACGGGATTTCGCGTTTCGCATTCATGAGCGGCGTGACGGTCAAAGCGCCCACACGGTTTGCCCCGCGACGATGGTGCGTACGGCGCGGCCCTTCAGCTCCCAGCCGTGAAAGGGCGTGTTGCGGCTGCGGGAAAAGCTTTGTTCTTTGTCCACCGTCCATTCGAAATCGGGATTGATCAGCGTGACGTCGCCGGGTGCGCCGGGGCTGAGGGTGCCGCGGTCGAGGCGGAGGAGGCGGGCGGGCTCGGTGGTGAACATCGCGATGAGGCGCGAGAGAGAAACGGCTCTCTTCTTGTGCACGAGCAGGTCAAGGAAAAGGCCAAGTTCGGTTTCGAGACCGAGGATGCCAAAGGGCGCCTGGTCGAACTCCACTTCCTTCTCGTAGTTGGAATGCGGCGCGTGATCGCTGGCGAGGATGGTGATGGTGCCATCGGCCACGCCTTCGATGAGCAGGTCGATGTCGCGCTCGGTCCGGAGCGGCGGGTTCATTTTAAAATTGGTGTCGAAGCCGCGGATCGACTCGTCGGTGAGGGCGATGTGGTGCGGGCAGATTTCGCCGCTGAGCGGGATGCCGCGGGCGCGCGCTTCGCGCAAAAGGCGGACGCTGCCGCCGCTCGAGAGGTGCTGGCAGTGGATGGGCGTGCCGGTGAGTTCGGCGAGCAGGGCGTTGCGCTGGACGATGATTTCCTCGCCCGCCGCCGGCCAGCCGGGCAGGCCGAGCGCGGTGCTGACCGCGCCTTCGTGCATCACGCCTTTGCCAACGAGATTGTAGTCCTGGCAATGGTCCATGACGGTGAGGCCAAACATGCCCGCGTACTCCAGCGCGCGGCGCATGACCTCGTGGTTCTGGATGCAATGGCCGTCATCGGTCAGCGCGACGATGCCCGCTTTGAACATCGAGCCAATGGGCGCGAGTTCTTCACCGGCGATGCCTTTGGTAATCGCGCCGGTGGGGAAGACGTTCACGCACGCCTCGGCCTTCGCCTTTTCCAAAACCCAAGTGACGACGCTCGGGCTGTCGATGCTCGGCGCCGTATTGGGCATGCAGACCACGCTCGTAAAACCGCCCGCCGCCGCCGCCCTCGTCCCGCTGGCGATGGTTTCCTTCGCCGACTGGCCGGGCTCGCGGAGATGGACGTGGAGATCGATGAGGCCGGGGCAAACGACTAGGCCGCTGGCGTCGATGACTTCGAGATCGTCGCGATGCACCCGGGCCGCGCCGTCGAGATCGATTCTCTCGATCTTCCCGTCCGCCAGGTAAACGTCGCCGACGCGATCAATGCCGTTGGCCGGATCGATGATGTGGCCGTTGGTGATGAGGGTCGTCTTCATGGCTGGGCAGGCGCGACTCCAGCGCAGAGGTAGAGGACGGCCATGCGCACGGCGAGGCCATTGGTCACTTGATCGAGGATGACGCTGCGACCGCTGTCGGCGAGGTCGCTGTCGATCTCGACGCCGCGGTTGATTGGGCCGGGGTGCATAATGAGGGCGTCGGGTTTGAGCCTCTCGGCGCGTTGTTTGGTGAGGCCGAAAAGCGACGTGTACTCGCCGAGGGAGGGGAAGTATTCCTTGCGCTGCCGCTCATGCTGGATGCGCAAAAGGTTCATCACGTCGGCGTCCGGGAGCACGGTATCGAGGTCATGGGTAACGGTCACGCCGAGGCTCTCGAACTGGCGTGGGACGAGCGTCGGCGGGCCAACCAAGGTGACGCGCGCGCCGAGTTTCGTCAGCGCGTGGATATTTGAGCGAGCAACGCGGCTGAAGAGAATGTCGCCGATGATGACGACATGGATGCCGGCGATGCGGCCGAGTTTTTCGCGAATAGTGAAGGTGTCGAGCAGCGCCTGAGTGGGATGCTCGTGCGCGCCATCGCCAGCGTTGATGATGCTGGCCTGGAGCCGTTCGGCGAGGAATTGCGCGGCGCCGGCGGAGCTGTGGCGGAGGACGATGATGTCGGCGTGATTGGCCTCGAAAACCTTGGCGGTGTCCTTGAGCGTCTCGCCTTTGGTCAGGCTGGAAGAGGAAGCGCTGACGTTGATCACGTCGGCGCTGAGGCGGTGGGCTGCGAGTTCGAAGGAGACGCGGGTGCGAGTGCTGGGCTCGACAAAAAAATTCACGAGCGTCTGACCGCGGAGGGCGGGCACTTTCTTAATCTCGCGGGTGCCCACGGTTTTGAAGGCGGCGGCGGTGTCGAGCAGGGTGGTCAATTCGCCGGCGCTGAGCGGCTCAATGCCGGTCAGGTCTTTGCGCGACCAAGCGGTGGGCGGAGTGGGAAGATCGGTGCTCATGGGCGACGGCTCATCCAGACGGAGTCTTCGATGCCGTCCGTTGCGGCGAAGCGGACGTGAACGCGTTCATCGAATGCCGTCGGCAGATTCTTCCCGACGTAATCCGCGCGGATCGGCAACTCGCGGTGGCCGCGATCGACCAGCACGGCATACTGGATTCGCGCGGGTCGGCCGAAACTGGAGAGGGAATCCATGGCCGCGCGGCAAGTGCGGCCGGAGAAGAGCACGTCGTCGGTGAGGACGAGGGTTTTGCCGTCGATATCATCGGGCAGAATGGTGCGTTCGACGCGCGGCGGGACGCGGTGGAGATGCAGGTCGTCCCGGTGCATGGCCACATCGACCACGCCCGCGAAAACGCTCACGCCGCTGAACTGCGCGACGAGCGCGGTGAGCCGGCGCGCGATTTCGACCCCGCGCGACGGAATGCCGATGAGCGCGACATTCGCGAGGTCGGGATTGCGCTCGATGACTTCGTGCGCGATGCGCCGCAGGGCGCGTTCGATGGCCGCGGCGTCAAGGATGACGCTGGCCCCAGGGGCTGGTGGAGTAGTGGTCGGGTTCATGTTCCTTGGCGACCTCGCAGGATCGTCTTAAAGGAGCAGGGAAGGGGATGATTTAGTTCATCGTCCCTTCCTGCTGCCGCTGCGTGCGCCACGAGGAGCGGTGTTTTACGATCCAATCGAGGAGCGCCTTTTCAAAACCGACGTCGTGGCCGGCTTTTTCGCTCTCGATCCACTTGTGGCGCAGGATTTCCTCACGCTCGGCGAGGAACTCCTTGTAAAGCAGGGACTCTTTGACGAGGTCGTGGTTGTCGTCAGTGGCAGCGCTCATGTGTGGCAGAATTTCCATAAACGCAGCCAAACCGTCAAACGCTAACGCGGGAAATTTCGGGAGTGAAGCGGCGTGTCCGGCCTTTCGAAGGGAGTTTTCCAAAATCGGATCCCTCCCAAGACGCAGTGGCCTCTAAGAAGTCGGAACTTCCCCGATTGTTGCAGCACACCCAGACTCCGCCCCACTTTCATGACCTCCGAACTCGAAGAACTTAATCAGCAGATCGCCGCCTATCATCCGACCATTGACGCGATCGAAGCGGAGATCGGGAAAGCAATTGTCGGTCAGCGATACCTCGTCGAGCGGCTGCTCGTCGGTCTGCTGGCCAATGGTCACGTCCTTCTCGAAGGCGTGCCCGGCCTGGCCAAAACGGCGACAATCAATGCGCTGGCGCAGACCATTCACACGAAGTTTGCGCGCATCCAGTTCACCCCTGATCTGCTGCCGAGCGATCTCGTCGGCAATCTGATCTACAACCCGCGCGAAGGCACCTACTCGACGAAGCGCGGGCCTATTTTCGCCAACCTTATCCTCGCCGACGAAATCAACCGCGCTCCGGCCAAGGTGCAAAGTGCGCTGCTCGAAGCGATGCAGGAACGCCAGGTCACCATCGGCGAAGAAACCTTCCCGCTGCCGAAGCCGTTCCTTGTCCTCGCGACCCAGAATCCGATTGACCAGGAAGGCACTTACGCGCTGCCCGAGGCGCAGGTCGATCGCTTCATGCTGAAGGTCGTCATCGGCTACCCGAGTGAGACGGAGGAGAAGCAGATCATGCAGCTCATGGCGCGGACGGCATCGAAACAGCCGCTGCAGGCCATCGTGCATCCCGAAACGATTTTGGAAATGCGTCAGCTCGTCGATCTCGTTTACGTCGATGAGCAAATCGAGGACTACATCGTGCGGCTCGTCTTCGCCACGCGCGAACCGAAGCGCTTTGTGCCGAAGATGGACGGGATGATCCGCTTCGGCGCCAGTCCGCGCGCGTCGATCAACCTCGCGCTGGCGGCGAAGGCGCACGCCTTTCTCCAAGGCCGCGGCTACGTCACGCCGCAGGACGTGAAAAGCATCGCGCTCGACGTGTTGCGGCATCGCGTCATCACCACATTCGAGGCGGAGGCCGATGAGGTCACGAGCGAGAAAATCGTGGCCCACATTCTGGAGACGGTCGCCGTCCCGTGATCCCCCGCGAGTGGCTGAAAAAGATCCGGCAGATCGAGCTGCGCACCGTACGGCTCGTCGAGGATCTCATGGCCGGTCAATACCATTCCGTCTTCAAAGGCCGGGGCATGGATTTCGACGAGGTGCGCGAATACCAGCCGGGCGATGAAGTACGGCGGATCGACTGGAACGTGACCGCGCGAACGGGCGTGGCGCACATCAAAAAGTACATCGAAGAGCGCGAGATGACGGTGATGATCCTCGTCGATGCCAGCGCGAGCAGCGGCACCGGCTCCGTGAGCCAAAGCAAGCGCGAACTGGCCGCCGAGCTGGCCGCGGTGCTCGCCTTTAGCGCGATCAGCAACAACGACAAAGTCGGCGCGCTGCTTTTCACTGACGGCGCGGAAAAGTACATCCGGCCGGGGAAAGGCCGGCTGCACGTGCTGCGGCTGATCAGCGAAGTGCTGACCTACCAGCCCGCCCGCCGCGGCACGAACCTGACGACGGCCCTGCAGCACATCAATCGCGCCCTCTCCCGTCGCGCGGTTGTCTTCGTCATTTCGGACTTCATGGATGAGGGCTACGAGCGAGCGCTGAAGGTCACGAGCCGCAAGCACGACCTGATCGCCGTCCCGATCGTCGATGCCAGCGAACGCACGCTGCCCGACCTCGGTTGGATCGCTTTCGAGGATGCGGAAACGGGCGAGGTCGTGGAGTTCAATACCGGCGACCCGAAAGCGCGGGCGAAGTTTGCCGAAGTGGCGGAAGAGCGTTTGAACAAGTTGCGGCGTACCTTTCGCCGCTCTGGGCTCGACACGATCGAAGCGCAAACTGATCAGCCGTATCTCCGCTCGCTAATGCAATTTTTTGAGAACCGCTTGCGGCGGCTGCACCCGTGAATCCGCCCGATCAACTTATCGATGATCTGCGGTTGCTTGAGCCGCCCGAGCCGTTTCGGATTAATCCGTGGCTTGTGGTCGCGGTGCTGGCGCTGCTCGTTTTCGTTTGGTGGTTTCGCCGCTGGCGACTTTCGACGCGCGGCGCGCGCTTGCAGGCCCGGGCCGCGCACCAGGCGTACGATGACGCGCTGGCCGACCTTGAACGACTTTTCGCGCTCGTCGATCGCGAGGAGTCGCGGCCCTACGCGATGGAAAGCTCAACGATCATTCGTCGCTACATCGAGACTCGTTTCGAACTCAGCGCACCCCGCCGCTCCACCGAGGAATTTCTCATTGAAGCCCAGCAGTCGCCGCGGCTGGAAGCGCCGCACAAAGCCTTGCTCAGCGACTTTCTGCGCATCTGCGATCTTTTAAAATTTGCGCGCACCATTGCGGATCGTAGTGAGCTGAAAAACCTGCACGAAGCGGCCGTGCGTTTTGTGAAAGAAACGCGGCATTCGCCAACTCACGCGGCGTCATGAAAGAGATGCTGCCGCAGCTCGATACCTTCCGTTTCGCCGCGCCCTGGCTGTTGCTTGCGCTGCTGCTCCTGCCGCTTTGGATGTGGCTGCGCGGCCGGTTTGCGCCGGTGGCTGCCGTGCAGTTTTCCTCGAGCCAGCTTCTTGCCGCGGCGAGCCGTCGCACGCGCTCGATGCGTGGCCGGCTTCTCATCGGCTCGCGCTATCTTGCGCTCGCGCTGCTCATCATCGCGCTGGCGCGACCGCAGGTGGACAAGGGGCTTTCGGAACGCGAGGCGCTCGGCATCAACATCATGTTCGTCCTCGATTTTTCGAGCACGATGAAGACCAAGGATTTCACGCTGGAGAACAAACGGATCAGCCGCGCGGATGCGATGAAGCGCGTGGTCGCGGAGTTCATCAAGGCGCGGGAGAACGACCGGATCGGCGTGGTTTATTTCGACCGCGGCGCGCATCTCGTCAGCCCGCTGACGCTCGATCACGAATGGCTGAATGCGCAGCTCGCGCTGGAGGAGCCGAAAAGCGGCACGGCGCCCGGGTCAGGCATGCTGATCGCAGCCGAGTCGCTAGTCCCCGCGAAAAACCAGACCAAAGTGATCATCACTGTCACCGACGCCGACCAGATCAACGAGGGACCGGAGCCCGTGGAAGTGGCCAAGGCGCTCGCACCGCTGGGTATCAAAAACCATGTCATCCAGATGGTCGCTTTTGGCGACAGCCAGCGGGCCACCGCCAGTGGGCAGGTTCTCAATGAGGTCGCGCGCCTGACCGGCGGGCAATTTTTCAAAGTCTCGGACTACAACGGGCTACGGAACGTCTATCGGCAAATCGATCAGCTCGAAAAATCTGCATTTAAAGAGCGGAAACAAAAAGCGTGGCGCGAGCTCATGCCCTGGGTGGCGCTCCCCGCGTTGGCGCTGCTGCTGCTCGAGTTTGTGCTCGGACACACCGTTTGGAGGAGACTGCCATGAAGTTTGCCTGGCCTTGGATTTTGGCGGCGGCGGTTGTCGTTCCGTTGCTCATCGTTTTGTTGCATCGCTGGAGCGAGGCGCGCGGGGTGCGCAAACTCGCAGGCGTGATCGCGCCGCGTTTGCGCGAGCAACTGCTGCGTTCGGTAGATTTCGGGAAGCGCTGGCGCAAGGTGTTGCTTTTCGCCGCCGGCCTGGCCGCGCTGCTCGTGACGATTGCCCGCCCGCAACTCGGCTTTCAACCGATCGAAGTCGAGCGGTCGTCGGTGGATTTTCTGATCGCACTCGACCTCTCGCGCTCGATGCTCGCGGAGGATGCCGACGGCAAGGCGCGTCTCGACGCGGCGAAGGCAGGAATCGGGGCGCTGCTCGACAAACTCGACAGTGATCGCGCGGGGTTGATCGCCTTTGCCGGCGAAGCGTTTCTCGCGGCGCCGGTAACGCAGGATCACGAGGCGGTGAAGCGCAATCTGTCTCCGCTCGACATGAAGGCGATTGCCAAACAGGGCAGCGATCTGGCAAAGGCGATCGAACTGGCGCAGAAGACTTTTGAAAATGGGAAGTATGAAACCAAAGCGCTGGTTTTGCTGACGGACGGCGAGGAGTTGCAAGGCGACGCGCTGATTGCAGCCCGGGCCGCGGTGCAGAAGGGGATGTCGATTTTTACGGTTGGCGTCGGCAGCAGTCTCGGGGCGCGCATTCCCGACAAGAAAGACGGCGGGGTGCCGAGGTTTGCGAAAAATGAATTTGGCCGCGAGGTCAGCACGCGTCTCAACGAACGCATGCTCCAGCAACTCGCTGCGAGTGGTCGCGGCTTTTACGAGCCGCTCGGCAAGGACGGCGCGGGATTGATTGCGGTCTGGCGGCGGGGCCTCGAACCGCTGGCTAAGGGAACGCAGACGAAACAGTCGAAGGATATGCAGGAGTATTTCCAATGGCCGCTGGCGCTCGCGCTGGGGCTGCTTTTTGCAGAAATGCTCGTCAGCGACCGCCGTAAAAATCTAACTAAAGCCCGCGCATGAAGACTCAAATCCTTGCCCTCAGCCTGCTGACCGCGCCTGCCTGGGCTGGTCTCGAACAGGAACGCACGCTCCTTCAGCAAGACCCGATGAAGGCCGCCGCGCAACTCGCGGAGCAGGCCGCCAAAAACCCCAACGATCCCTGGCTGCTCTACAATGCCGGCGTGGCGGCGTATGCGGCGAAGGACTTTGCCAAGGCGGATGGGATGTGGCAGCAGCTCGCCGCCACCCAGATGCCTGACGCGCTGCGCGAACAGGCGTGGCTGCAGATCGGTAACGTCTCTTACCGGTTGGTGCAGCCGCAGATTGAAAAGGAGCCCGATACGGCGGTGGCGCGCCTTGAGCAGAGCCGCGAGGCTTTCCGCGTCGCGCTGGCTTCGAACAAAAAGAACAAAATCGCCGGGCAAAACCTGCGCGTGGTTGAGTCTGAGTTGGAAAAAGTTTACGCGCGTCTGGCCAAGCGGCTGGCGGACGAAGCCAAGAAAGAAAACTCGTTGCCAAAGGCGATCGAGAAACTCGAAGCGGCGCTGACTTACGCGCAGCAGGCGCAGGCGTTGAACCCCAAAGAAGAGCAGCGCAAACAGGAAAAGCAGGAGATCGAGAAAGCGCTGGCCAGCAAGCTCGACCAGCGGGCCGCGCAGGAGGAAAAAGTGGCTGATCAGCGCAATCCTGACAACGCCGGGGACCGCAAGGACGCGCAGGAACGACTGCAGAATGCACGGGCCGATTTCCAGCAGGCGCAGACGCTCGACGCCCAGGATCAGGTGGCGAAGGACGGCGAGAAGCGGGTCGAGGATAAGCTTGCGAATTTACTCAATAAAGCCGGTCGCAAAGAACAACAGCAGGCGCAGCAGATGGCGCAGAACCAACCGCAGGAGGCGGCCGAGAAATTTCAGTCTGCGCTGGAGAATTTTCAGGAAGCTCAGGCCGTGCAACCTGAACACGCCGACGCGAAGGCGGGCGAAAAGGAAGTTCGCGAGGCTTTAGAGAAACTGCATCTCGCCCAGGGCGACAAGCAGGCGGAGCAGGGTGCGCAGCAGGCGAAGAATCAGCCGCAGCAAGCCGCGGAGAATCTCCTCAAAGCGCTGGAGAATTTTGAAGCCGCGCAGACCCTCGATCCGCAGAACGGCGAAATCCAGCCACGCATCGACAAGGTCGAAGCGATGCTGCCCGAGCTTTTGACCAAACTCGGCCAGCAGCAGCAGCAGCAGGGCGAACGCGCCGAGCAGCAGCAGCAGAATCAGAACGCGTTGCAGAGCTTCGAGAAGGCCGAGGCGAATTTCGCGAAAGCGCAGGAGATGGCACCAAGCAACGAAGAAGCGAAACAGGGGCAGCAGAAAGCGCAGGACGCGCTGGCTCGCTTGCGGCACCAGATGGCGCAGCAGGCCGAGCAAAAAAGCCAGCAGCCGCAGAAAGGGGAGCCGAAGGATCAGCCGAGCTTTGAGTCGATGCTGGCGAAGCTGAAGGAGGATTTAAAGGACCGCGAAGTGCAGGCCCGGCATTCGCCTGGGCAGAAATACAACGAAGAGCGCGACCGCAATTTGCGAAACTGGTAGGGCCCTTAGCTCGCGATTTCCGCAGCGAGTTCGCGGGCGATCTTGCGGAATTCCCGCGCGACCGGATTCGTGTCGTCAGCCGCAGTCACGGGCAGACCGCGGTCACCGGCCTCTCGAGTTGGGATATCGATGGGGATTTGGCCGAGCAGCGGGACTTTCAGGCGCGCTGCCTCGCGCTCGCCCCCGCCGTTGCCAAAGATGTCGTAGCGCTGACCGTCGCTGGGGCAGAGGAAGTAACTCATGTTTTCAATCAGCCCGAGAACCGGGACGTTCACTTTTTGGAACATGGTCGCCGCCTTGCGCGCATCAATGAGCGCGACTTCCTGCGGCGTAGTGACGATGATCACGCCAGCCAGCGCGACCGTTTGGACGATGGTAAGTTGGATGTCGCCGGTGCCGGGTGGGAGATCCAGGACGAGGTAGTCGAGTGCGCCCCACTCGACTTGGCGGAGAAACTGTTGCGTATATTTCGTAACCATCGGCCCGCGGAGAATGGCGGGCGCGGCGTCATCGAGGAGGAAGCCCATCGACATTAGTTTCAGGTCCGCGCGCTCGATGGGGAGTATGCGGTTCTCCTCGGTCGCCATCGGTCGCTCGTTCGTGCCAAACATCAGCCCGATGCTCGGGCCATAGAGATCGCAGTCGCACAACCCGACCGCCGCGCCGTTCTTTTGCAAAGCGACCGCAAGGTTCGCGGCGACCGTCGATTTGCCCACGCCGCCCTTCCCGCTGGCGACGGCGATGACGTGCTTCACCCCTTCGATCGCCGACGCCGCCATCGGCGCGCCGCCCGCCGTCGGCGCGGCCTGCGGCGGAGCCGTGATGTCGATACGCACCGTCACTTTGCCAACGCCGGTGAGTTGAGCGAGCGCTGCTTCGGAGCCTTCCTTGATCGCCTGCGGCACCTTCGGGTCATTGGTTGCCAGCGTCATTTGCACCAGCACGTCGCTGCCGGAAAGGCGCACGTCTTTGACCAAGCCGAACGAAACGATGTCGCGGCTGAAGCCGGGATATTTGATGGTGGCGAGTTTTTCGCGGACGAGAGATTCGGTGATCACAGGGAAGGGCGTAAATTTGGTGGGCGGACAGAAAACCGTGAGGTGCCGGACGATGTCGAGCGGTCAGGCGTTTTCGCCGAAATTAACGTACTGCGCGAGCTTCGCCTGAAGTTCGTCGATCAACTCGGGCTGCATGAACGCGTAGTCGTCGGGAATGTGCAGGGCGATGACGCGTTTGTCGGCGAGCGCTTCGGGAAACTTCCGCCGGAGTCGGTTGAGATGAGACTTCTCCATCACGAAAACGATGTCCGCCCAGCCGATGTGTCCCTCAGTGACTACGATCCGTGCTTCCGGCTGCGTCCCGACCGAGCGGACTTCGTAACCTGGAAGGCCCTCCATCATTTTCTCCGCGGTAAGGCTGCGCTGGCGATTCCGGCTGCAGACAAAAAGCAGCTTCACTGCCTGATCACCAACCCCGCTCAATACCGCTTCCGCATGTTGCTCGGCAGGATGTTCAGCTCGTTGCGGTATTTGGCGACCGTGCGGCGGGCGATCGGGATGCCGCGCTTCTCGAGCAACTCCACGATTTCCTTGTCGCTTAGCGGACTCGAGTCATTTTCGCTTTTCACCATCTCAGCGATCGCGCCTTTCACGCTCGTGTTGCTCATCGATTCACCGCCGGAGGTCTGGTAGCCCGGCGTGAAGAAATACTTCATGTCAAACACGCCCCACGGCGTGGCCATGTATTTGCCGGAAATGGCGCGGCTCACCGTCGTCTCGTGCACGCCCACGATGTCGGCAATCTGCACCATGGTTAGCGGCTTGAGCGCGCTAGGGCCTACTTCCAAGAAATCCTTCTGCTTCGTCACGATCTCGTGGGCGATGTTCGAGATCGTCTGCTGGCGCTGGTGGATGGACTTGATGAGGAATTTCCCGCTGCGAATTTTGTCGCGAATGTAGTCCTTCACGTCGGCCCCGCCTTTGTCCTGCGACATCAGGTCCTTGTAAGTATTGCTGATCCGCAGATGCGGGATCTGCTCGCCGTTGAGCGAAATCGTCCACTCCCCGCCGATCTTCTCCACGTTCACGTCCGGCAGTACGTAGTTGTTCGGATCGGGGGTAAAAATCTGACCGGGTTTCGGATCGAGAGTGGCGATGAAGTTGGCCGCGCGTTGCACCTGCTCCGCCGTCGTGCCGAGGCGGCGGGCTATTTCCGGGAAGCGCCGCTTGCCCAGATCTTCGATGTGCCGGTCCACGATCCGGTATTCGAGACTCTGCTCCTTGCTCAGCCGCCGGAGCTGAATGAGCAGGCACTCGCGGAGATCGCGCGCGCCCACGCCCACCGGGTGAAAGGTCTGCACAAACTCCAGCACGCGCTCCAGATCGGCCACTTCCATGCCCGTGTTGTTGGCGATGTCCTCCGGTTTGCTTTGGATAAAACCGGCGTCGTCGATATTGCCGATGAGCAGTTCCGCCAATTGATGGTCGCCGGGCGGCAAGTCGGCCGAATTCAGCTGCTCCATGAGATGCTGCTGGAGCGTTTGCATGCCCACCAGGCTGTCGAAAAAGAACTGCCGCCGCTCCTCCTCCTCCGCCGAGCGCCCCGAGTAGCTCTGGCTCTGCGACATGTAATCGCGCCATTCCTCATCGAGCTTCGCCAACCGGTCGAATTCCTCCTGAAACTCGTCATGCTCCTGCTTCTTGTCCTCGATCGTCGGCTCCATCTGGTCCTCCTCCAGCGTCGGGTTGGTGCAAAGCTCCTGCTGGATTAGGTTGCGAAGTTCCAGCATAGGAGCCTGCAAGATTTGCAGACTCTGCTGAAGTTGAGGCGCAAGAACCTGGCTTTGGGACAGGTTCTGGGATTGGTACAGGCCGGCCATGGGATAAGAGAATAGAGTCTGCTCGGCGAACGTCTAGCAGCAATCCTGCCAGCATGTGAAATTATTTCCGCGCGGCTTGCGGCCCGTTTCTGGCTTAAGTCAGGGAATCATGAAAGCCCAGACCTTCTTTATCCCGGCGCTCAGCCTCTCCGCGCTTGCGGCGGTGCTGCTTACGCCCATGCCCTTGCAGGGCCAGGCGGCGTCCCTGCCCGCTGACGATGCAGCCATTACCGCCGTGCTCGCCGAAGTCGCCGCCCAGCAGGCGGCGATCATCGCCAACCAGACCAAGATCGACGCCAAGCTCGCCACGATCAGCGAGAGCGTCCGCGTCGCCCGCATCTTCGTCAGCCGTGGAGGCGGCAAAGCGAAATGAAAACCCCGCTCACTCTCAGCCTCACTGCTGCCACGCTGCTCGCGCTCGGCCTGAATCTCCACTCCCAAGCCCCCGTCCCCGTCGCGCCGGCCGCCGCGCCCGTAGTCGCCGCGCCTGCCTCGAAAGCCACCCTGCAGAGCCTGCAAGCCATGAAGGCCAAGAACCAGGAACTCCTCGAAAAGCAGGCCCAGACCCTCATCCTCCTCGAGACCTTGGAAAAGGAAGCCGACCAGATGAAGATCTTCGCGAAACGCTCCTAGCCCTTCCGGCGCCGGGCGGCGAAGCCCAGCACACCGAGGCCCAGCAGCACCGCACTGGCCGGCTCAGGCACCGTCAGCGGCACATTGCCAAACCCCACGGCATTGATGGTCAGCGTTCCCAAGTTTGCTGTCACCTGCGCGCCATCGACGGTCACGTCGAAAATGCTGCCCGTCATGTTCCAGCGGTTGCGTTGCGAGGGCAACCCTGACACCGGGGTCATGAGCTCGCTGGTGGCGGGATAGCCCAGCGAGTTGAAGTTCGCCCAGCGGAACCCGTTGACCGCACCGGTAGCCGCCACGCTCGCCGTGGAAAAGCTTCCCGTCGCCGTCTGCGTCGGCCCCACCACCGAGTAGTTCCCCGACAATGCCACCGCGCCAAAGGCGAGGATGGTGGGCAAGGCAATCGAATAGTTTCCCCCGGTCGTTGCGGTCAGTGCCAGGGCTTCCGTCGCCGCGTAGAGAATGGTGAACGCATTGTAGGTGATGTTCGTGGTCACCGACGTCGTTTGGCCTAGTCCCGTCGTGAAGAGCACCGTGTTCGAGGTCGTGAAAGACGGCACGTCCACGGTGATCGCATCGTAGGTCAAAGTCGGCGTGACACCATCATTGATGGTAACGGTGAAATCCGCCGTCGTCCCCAGAGCCTGCGTCCCCGCACCTCCATAGGTGCCAGACGTGGCCAAAGTCAGCGCCTGGGATGGACCTCCGGCGCCGCCCACGACATCATTGGCGTAGAGCGTCACCATCGCGGCTTGCGCGGGAGGGAGGGGGAGGAGGGCGAGACCGAAGGAGAGAGCCAGGGGGAGCAACCGGTGTTTCATCCGGCGGAGACTAGCGACCCGTTTGCTTTAGGCAAATTTATTATGACCCGGCCTCCGCGCCCGGCTCCGCCTCCGCGTCCCGGCCGGCCAGCTCCCCTGCGCCCGCCAGCGCCAGCACCTCGTAGCGCCAGCGCGCGAACCCTTCTGCCAGGTGCGCCTGCTCCCCGCCGAGGAGCTCCGGGGCCACGCGACCGGGGCCCAGCCAGAGGTGCCGGAGATACCACGCGTAAGCCAGCACCCGGGCCGGATCGCGCGCCACCCTCGCCGCGTGTTCGCGCGACCAGAACTTATCCGTCCCCCCGCAGTGCAGCGCCCGCTGCCAGGCCTGCGCGTCCTCATTGAAAAGCCGACCCTCCCGCAGCGTCAGCCGCGTCGTCCAGTAGCAGTGATGCTGACTCCACAACCGGTTCTCCAGCACCCGCGCCGACGCCTCCCCCCGCTCTGCGAAAAGCACCGCATTCAGCACCCCCTGATCCCCATGCCCCGGATACACCGTCCCGCCGCCGAAGAGCGCCTCCGCGCAACACCCCGCCCAGCGCCCCAGCACCGCGCGATTCGCCGCCGTCAGCGCACAGGCATAGAGCGAAGTGGACATGTAGCGCTCATTGCGCGCCGGCGTCGCCAAGCCGTAGGCGCCATACCGCTCGTCGTACTCCACCGCCGCATCCGCACCGCCCACAAACGCCCCCGTCGCCACCGCCATCGCCACCAGATCATCCACCCGCCCGCACAGCACACAGTCCGAATCAATCCCCACCAGCACGTCACACTCCCCCGTCAGATCCGCCGCCGCATACGCCTTCAGCTCCCACGCCGCCAGCTTCCGCCCCGGCCGGGCCAGCGCCTCCGCCCGCACCAGCCGCGCCCCCGCGCTCGCCAGCACCGCCCGCTGCGCCGCACTCAGCCCCGGCTGATCCACATCATTCTCCACCACCCACACCGCCGCCTCCGGATGAAACGCCCGCACCGCATGCACCGTCGCCACCGTCCCCGGAAAAAATCCGCCATCCGTCACCGTCAGAAAAAGCACACGCATAAAAAGAGCACCCCGCCATATCGGCCCCTGCGCCCACCCAGCGCAATCCCGATGCGCCACCCGTCATCGTCCAACCGGAGGGACGGGCTCCTGCCCGTCCCCAATTCCACAACGCCCCGGAAGCGCCGAACGCACGGGAGCGCGTCCCTCCGCTGCCTTTCGTCGATGCCGCCACCCGGAGGGACGGGCTCCTGCCCGTCCCCAATTCCACAACGCCCCGGAAGCGCCGAACGCACGGGAGCGCGTCCCTCCGCTGCTCGTGCCGCCCCTTGCTCGCCCCGCCACCCTACGGCTGGCTGCTACTGGAGGAGCTGCTGCTACTGCTACTGCTCGGCTCCGGTTCCTCGTCATCGTCATCCGCCGGCTCGATGATCAGCGTCAGATCGAAGAACCCTTCCACCTCCGCGGGATTCGTCGCAAAAAGCGCCATCAGCGAGCCGAGGTTGCGATAGAGCGCCACCGCCGCCGCCACCCGCGCCGGCTCCACCTGCCCCGCGAGCTGATCCACCAGCCCCTCCTTCTGCGTCTGCACCGTCCGCGCCGTCGAGACTTGCGTGTGAAACGCCGTCACCTTCGGCGCCAAAACCTCCAGCATCGCGAGCTGCTCCTGCGCCGCCGTCAGCGCCTCGCCCGCCAGCCCACCGCCATCGAGCGCATCCGCGATCTCCACCCGCTTCGTCTCCAGCCGCTGCCCGAGCCGCTGCACCTCGCCCACCACCTCATCCACCGAACCGCTGGTAAAAGCCTCCCGCCCCCGCGGCAGCAGGAAACTGTAAGCCGGATCGTGCCCCGCCCAATGCGCCGCGATCTGACTTTCCCACGCGTCCACCCGCGACCGCCCGCCCCCGCTCGGCGTCTGCCGCAACTGCTCGAAAAGCAACTCCACCGCCTGCGTCGCCGAGCGATACGCCGCCCGCGCATTCTTCCACCCGCCATACTTCGTCTTCCACTCCGTGAAAGCCGGCTGCAACGCCGTGACCAGCGCCCCCAGCGCCGGATTCGTCACCGCCCCGCCCGTCACCTTGCTGTGATGATCGGTGATGATGTCATCCATCAACCGCCGACTTTCCTTCGTGGTGTTGTCGAACTGATTGACCAGATAGTGCCAAATAATCTCAGACATAATGGGAACCTCCTACGCGTTACGGGCGCGATCCTGCAAAAACCCCGCCTGGGGTCAACCATTATCTTACCCCTTCGTCGGGGGAGTCCCCTATACGAACCCCGGACCTCCTCTCCGCGCCACCGCGAAGCGCTCCCGGCGCTCTCCACCTTCTCTCCTC
Organism: Chthoniobacter sp.; assembly: GCA_031390545.1. Taxonomy (GTDB): domain Bacteria; phylum Verrucomicrobiota; class Verrucomicrobiia; order Chthoniobacterales; family Chthoniobacteraceae; genus Chthoniobacter. The sequence goes on from JANMTP010000021.1 coordinate 606,928, forward strand.
GCCACCGTGGACAGCGCCCCGCGCGCTCGACCCGCACTCCCCGCCGCCGCGGCAGGCTCTCCGACCGCTCGACCTACATTCCCCGCCGCCGTGGAGAGTTCCCAGAGCACTCAATCTCCCTTCCGCGCCGCCCCAGAAGCCTCTTGGAACGCTCGACCCACATTCCCCGCCGCCGCGGAAGCCTCCCCGAGCGTCTAACCTCCTCTCCCCGCCGCCGCGGATAGCTCCCCGAGCGCGCGACCTCCTCTCCGCGCCGCCGCGGATGGCAGGTTGAGGATATTTATCCACCCTCCGGACAGAGAAATGAGCAAAAAGAGCCAAGATTTCACCCTCTACTCCCCTCCCGAGTTTTCCTGCTTTCCTGTTTTCCTGCTTCCACCAAAGGAAGTCTTTCCAGTTCGCCCTCGGCACGGGCGACGAGATCTCCGGGGTGGCAGATTAGGCAGGAAAGCAGGAAGACAGGAAATGTGTGCAGGGCCGCGTTGCTCCCGGGCTTTTCCTGTTTTCCTGCTTCCGACGAGGTCCGGGTGGCAGATTAAGCAGGAAAGCAGAAAGACAGGAAAGGTGGGCAGGGCCGCGTTCCTTCCCGAGCTTTTCCTGCTTTCCTGTTTTCCTGCTTCCACAAAAGGAAGTCCTTCCAGTTCGCCCTCGGCACGCCACCCCCAGCCCGGCATCTATTTAATCCAGCGGACTGCGCACCGCGAGCCCCGGTTTATTGAGCACGTGGGTGTAGATCATCGTCGTGGCCACGTCCTTGTGGCCCAGCAGCTCCTGCACGGTGCGGATATCCTGCCCGCGCTCCAGCAGGTGCGTGGCAAAGGAGTGCCGCAGCGTGTGGCACGTCGCCGCCTTGCCGAGCGCCGCCGCCCGCACCGCCTTTTGCACCGCCACCTGCATCGTCTTCTCGTGCAAATGATGCCGCCGCTCCACCGGCGCGCCGGGCTCCCGCTCCGCCGCCGGCAGCACCAGCCGCCGCCCCGCCGGGAAGACATACTGCCAGGCCCAGGCCTTGGCCGCGTGCGGATACTTCCGCGCCAGCGCATGCGGCAACCACACCGCGCCGAAGCCCTGCCGCACATCGCGCGCATGCAGGCGCTTCACCGCGGCGAGATGCGCCTGCAGCAGCTCGACGACGCCTTGCGGCAGCATCGTCACCCGATCCTTGTTCCCCTTGCCATCGCGCACCGTGATCTGCCGATAGCCGAAATCCACATCCTGCACCCGCAGCCGCAGCGCCTCCAGCAGCCGCAACCCACTGCCATAGAGCAATTGCGCCACCATCCGCCGCTCCCCGTGGAGTGCGCCCAGCACCGCCGCCACCTCCTCCCGCGTGAGGACCAGCGGGACGCGCTGCGGCGTGCGCGCTCGCACCGTCTCATCGAGCCGGCCCAGCGGCTGTTCCAGCACCTTGCCGTAGAGCAGCAGCAGCGCGGAGAGTGCCTGATTCTGCGTGGAAGCCGCCACGTTGCGATTCACCGCCAGATGCGAAAGGAACGCCATCACCTCCGGCTCCGCGAGTTCCCGCGGATGCCGTTTGCCGTGGAAAAGGATAAAACGCTTGATCCACTCGCAGTAGCTGTCCTCGGTGCGACGGCTGTAGTGCTTCGTTCGCATAAAAATTCTGACCTGATCGAGGAGTTTGGGCTTGGCGGGGATCATTGAATATACGAAATGCTCCAGAGAGAAATGAAGGCCATCCCGGATATATGCGACACCTTTTCCTCTCCGCCTCTGAACTTCCCTATTCGCCGAATTACAAGTTAGCCGATGCTCGCGTCACCCAAGCCATGAAAACTCAACACATCACCGCAATCGTATTTGCCCTGTTGCTCCCCATCGTGAGCACATCCGGGCAAGCACCCACCGAAGGCGCGGACTCTCCGAGCGTTCAAGCCGTCAAAGGCGGCGTGCTCGAATTCGACAAGAGCATTACGCTCGGTCAGGCATTCGATGGCTACCGGCACTTCACCGCCAAGCTCTGGACACCCGCCACCGCCGCCAACGGACGCAAGACCGTCGAGGCTGCCGGAACGATCAATTTCGCCAAGCTCACTCCCAAAGACTATGCGGCAGCCACCGCCGCCATGACCGGCGTGCCCGCCGAACTGCTCGGCGGCAACGCCGAGATTCAGGGCGAGGGCGCAGCGGCAGTTCGCAACATCCAAAAGGCGTTCAAGGGCGCTCAAATCGTATTCCAGTTTGTCCTGAACCTCGACGACACCTTTGAACTCAAGGGTGGCAAGGTCAACTTGGTGCTCGCGGACAACCGCGTTGCACCCGTTCCAATGAGCGAGGAGGAGGCATTCGCAGCACTCAAGGACATCTACGAGGGACGCCTCCCAGCGCACGTCATGGGCATTTTGCTCATGAGCGGCATCGGCGCTTCTTCTACGACAACTCCGCAACCCTCCACCCCATTCCAGCAGCGTGGCCCATCCCTCTTGTCACCATCCCAAGGAGGTTTGCAGCCGTCCGGCGGTTTGAAGTAGCCCACCACCAACCACCCACCAATGAGCGCCAAACGACATAAGAACGACACCAGCACTTTCGCGGACCTCAGCTTCGCCGACCAAGCCAAGTCCGTTTCAGCCACCGTCCTCCAACTCCAACGCGCAATCGAGGCCCACTGCCGCAACCCCAAGGCAACGCCCGAAACGCGAACGAAGTGCGTCAACCAAGTTGCGCGCCTCTTGAGTCGCCTTACTTCGTGAGTCTATGCGCAATCGACCGCAACGGCTAACCATGCGCTGCAGCGAACCGCTCCGCACGTCACGGCACCTGCTTCCACCGCCGCCTTTCCACCCACCGTGCAGGTGCCGCGCCGTGCTCCGCGGTCGCTGAGCTTGAGGTCGTTCGGCGACTGAGCACATCTGTTCCGAGCAATGAACGCTTCACAAGACACTCTGAGTCGATGCCGCCAACCAACTTCGCGCCATGACCACCTGCCCCAACTGTAACCGGCAGCTAGCTTTTTCTCTCACAGACTGGAAGCGCCGCCGATGCCCTTTCTGCAATTTCGATCCACGGGACGACTCGCGGTCGCGATCACATCGTCCTCCCGATGAGCCACCAGATGTGCCACGCCATACCAGCCGACAGGTTGGCGATTTCGAGTTGATCACATTGAGCCGGGAGTCACATACACACGCGCTCTCCGCCGGCTACACAGCTTGCGGCCGGCAGATCACGGATCACTCTCCGCTTAATGCGTCAGCCGAGCGACCCGATGGCTCTTATTGGTATAGCTCCGGGAGAGGGATACCGACTTGCCCGCAATGTCGCGGAAAACTGAACCTGTGATGCAGCCAATGCTGACCAGGCGCTTCATTCACTCTGAACCAACGTCGCCGAACCATGCGCTGCAGCGAACTGCTCCGCGCGTCACGCTGGCTGCTGCGGACCGTCCCGCCACCTGCGCCCATCCTGCCCCCGCCACCTTTCCGCAGCCAGCGCGCCGCGCTCCGCAGTCGCTGAGCTTGGGGTCGTTAGGCGCTTCTCCACACTCTCATGAAACCCACTCATCTTCTGTTCGCGTTCCTGGCCGCGGCTTCACATTTGACTGCCTTCGGAGATACTGCACCCCAAACGCCGCCAAACCTCGATGATCCCGATCCGGTCATTCGGCTCCGCAGCCGAGCAGAGGCTGCAGCGCTCGTTCTCCTTGTGGAGGCAGAGCCGAACGGGAATCAAACCCGATTCAAGGTCGTGGAGTATTGGAAGCGCAAGGCCCCCGACGAGATGATTGCCAAGTATTTCGGAGATTCCTATTTGCCTTTCGTATTCCCATCCCGCCTCCAAGCAGGTCAGCGGATCCTCGCGTTTTATTTTCTTCCCAGCCACACCTGGGGCTCGCCGACCGACAGCCCACTCGCGGCCGGCGTCCTCAACGGCAAATTCACCTTCAACCAGTTCCACCAGACAAAACCCGCTCAAGAATACTCGGCTGCGGAATTCAAGACCCTATTATCCAACGACAAAGAACCATTTATTTTTCCCGAGTCTGTATGCCGTATCAAATAGCCACAACCGAAGCGCCTAACCATGCGTTAAATGGAATGCCTCTGTAGGCTTTTCGCTACAGAGTAGATGCTGGCGGTTGCTGGCGCATAGGGGCTGATAATGGCGCGATTCTGGTCACTTAAACGTCACTCGGATTCCGCGTCTTCCGCATCGTCCTGATGAGGTTGCAGGCGACGAGAGGTGGGCACTCGCCGGTTTGAGTTTTGGCGGGCCTGGTAGTCCAGCATCGCGGCGAGTTCGCGGTCTGGCTCGAACTTGAATCTCGGCTCCCATCCCCCGCCGACCTTGCGGAACGGATCGCCGTCGATGCGCACCAGCTTCTGCAAGAGTTTGCGGAGTCGGGTGAAGCTCTGCTGTGTGGCGGTGTAGGTCTTGTCGCTCCGTGGTGGATTCTCCCAGCGGCCAGCGACGCACGTCTGGAAGAGGATTTTGAAAGGCAGTGGATACTTTGGTTTTCCATCCGGGCCTTGGGTGCGACCGAAGCTATGTTCGCCGCGTGCCGTGCCGTAGCGCGCGACGAGCGTGCCTTTCTCAGTTAGCTTTATGTGGAGCTTCTCCCAGGCCCATCCGGGTTGCACCGCTAGGATTGCCAGTGGTTCTTTGCTACGTTTCTCCCCTCGGCCTGTTTGTGCCGCGATGCTAGCGGCGACAGTAAGTGTGGTAGAGGCAGGCGCGGCTTGAGTTAGCCGATCCGCGATGGACTCAATGGCTATCTTGCGCGCGTTGGCGACAGTAAAGACCTCGGGCCGCAAGTGGCGACTGGTCGGCACGTAGAGCACGCACTCCGGCAGTGTGTGCATCCCGGTCAGGAAAGTATGGTGGTCGGTGAAGGAGCCGGTCGGGAGATGGAGGAACACCGGCGTAGTCGTGCCGATCTGCGGCTGTGAAAAGCCGATCTGCCGGATACTGGGGCTGTGCGGGGCGGTCGTGGTCGAGGCGTTGAAGCCGAGGAGGCCAGCGAGGACGGGCCGGATGGCCTCCCAATCGGGAGCCATGAGCGAGAGGTCGCGAGCGGGAACGTCGAACGGCGCACGGTGCGACGGCGAATCCTCAGACTCGGCGACATACACTTCTTCGTCCTCGGTCGGAGATACGCGCATCCACGGGCGGCGTGGCTCGTCCGGGTCCGGGATGCGATCCGCCACGCCCGGCATTCGCCGCAAGAATGGTAACGCGGCATCGAGGTCACCATTGAGTTCCTTCCGCCAGAGCGTCAGCGAAACCCCGCCGGTGCCGAGACGATCAACGGCCTGCCAGAAGCTCGACGTTAGCATTGGTGATGACGAACCCACGGTCTTCGAGCCACGCATCCACGACGCCGATTCCGGCGGCACCCGAAACTGAATTGCTGCCCGGCGTGATGGTCACATGCAGCCATCTCCGGCGGTGGCTCAGCATCAGTCCGAACGTCGCCTGCACCACTTCCGCGGCGCCGTGAACGAGTCGTTGCTGTTCGACGAGAGCCGCGAAAACGTCACCCTTCTTCAAACTCATCTCCACGCCGCTGGGCAGGACAATCGTGACTTCTTTCAATCCCGCCGTGCGCACGGCCTCCACGCCGGATTCCGCGAGCACCTCCGGCCCCCGATGGAGCGGTTCGAGCGTGTAGCGATCGGAGCGGGAAAGTGCGTGTTTCGAGCCATGCAGCACCGCGCCCAATTTTTCCCGATACATCTCCTTCAGCAGCCGGCTGCCACCGCTGACGAGCCACTCCCGTGTCTTCGGGTTGAAGAACGCGACGTCCAACCGCTCGGGCCGAAAGAGCGCGGAACTCGACTCCCCCTTCTCGGTGATAATCCCGATCCGCGAAATCGGATCGCCATGCCGGATGACGAACGCCCACATTTCTTCGTCGCGCATCGCGTGAACGCGGCAGGCGTCGCTGCGGTTGCTGTCTTGAAACCAAGGCGCCATCGCCACTTCGAGCTTCTTGAGCCGCTCCTTTGTCGGCTCGTGAAACGGCTTCGCCTCGTCCGCGAGGAACGAGGCCATCGAGCGCTTCACTTTCAGCGCGTGCCGGTCAAACGCGCGCCATGCCACGTCCGGTGAATCGAGCAGAATTTTCAGCGCCACGTCCGCCGGGGAATCGTCCGGCTTTTGCAGCTTCCGGACGAGCGCTGCGTATTCACTCTCGAAGTCGAAGGTCTGCTGGTCGTCGGCAAGCAGATCGACGAGGTGAAGCTGATCCACCAGCTCCGGCGGCGTGGCTGCGTTCGTGACGGCCAGCGCGCCAGCGAGTTGATCGTATTCGATCGGCTGCCCGGCCTGTGGCCACACGAAGCCGCGGCTGGCGAGATACTCCCGATGCGGCGAAAGCAGAGCGAGCAAGTGCTCCGCCTTGACCTTCTTCAAGACGTTCGGACGCGAAAATTTGGGTGGTTTGAGTTTCGGCATAGGGGCTCTCCTCCAACCACTGCACTCGACTGACACCAGACGCCTATGCGGGATACGCGGACGAATCTGACGCCAGCCTGATCAAAAAGGCGGGCGAGAACATTCGATAAGTAGTAGCAAATTTGAGACCAGCGCGCGAGTGGGAAAATTCAGACATCGGTTCGATGTCTGATTACCGAGGCGGAAAGAAAGTTTCGGCCATTTTTCTCTGTAGTGCGGCACTGAGGCGGGCGATTTCGGGGGAAATTCAGACATGTCTGCGGGGGTGGGTAAATGCATACGCTACCCGCCGATTTACCCGCCAACCCCGAGCCGGTGATGCTCGACGCCGAGGCTCTCGGCGCACGGCTCGGCATCACTCCATTTCAGGTCCGCTGGCTGCGGCGGCGGAAGAAAATCAGCTTCGTGCGGGCCGGCTCCCGCATGGTCCGTTTTTGGTGGCCGCAGGTCGTCGCTGATCTGCGGAGGTTCGAGATCAAGGCAGTCGGGCGCACCGACTGACGCCGGAAGTTTTCGCTTCCGGCAACGCCGCCCCGTTCGGGGCCGGAGGCACATCCAACCCACGGGGCACAAAACGCAAACCATCATGTCCAAACTCAACATCCTCACCGGGCGAATCGCCCGGCCACAGAAAGCCGTGATCTTCGGTCCAGAAGGCATCGGCAAGTCCACCCTCGCCGCGCAGTTTCCTGCGCCCGTCTTCCTCGACACCGAGGGCGGCACGCATCATCTCGACGTGGCGCGGCTGCCGGCTCCGAAGTCGTGGGCCGAAGTCGTCGCGGCCATCGCGGCGCTCGCCACCGAAGCGCACGAGTTCAAGACGCTCGTTCTCGATACCGTCGATTGGCTTGAGAAGCTGCTCGTCGATCACGTCTGCAAGACGGCAAACAAGGCGAGCATCGAGGACTTCGGCTACGGCAAAGGCTACGTCGTGCTTGCCGAGGAATTCACAAAGTTCCTCGCCTCGCTCGAACCACTGCTGCGGCGCGGGATGCACGTCCTGCTGCTCGCGCATACCAGGATCGTGAAGTTCGAGCAGCCCGACGCGGCGGGCGCGTATGACCGCTACGAACTCAAGCTGTCGAAGCAAGTCGGGCCGCTGGTGAAGGAATGGTGCGACGTGCTGCTCTTCGGCAACTACTTCACCAAGGTCGCCGAAAACGATCAGGGTCGGAAGCGCGGCGTCGGCGGGCGCGAGCGCAAGCTCTACACCACGCACACCGCGGCGTGGGATGCCAAGAATCGGCACGGCTTCGACGAGATGCTGAACTTCGAGTTCGCGTCGATCGCGTCCGCGTTCGGCGGCTCCGCGCCGGTGCAGCCAGCACAGTCAGCGCAACCGACAACGCCCGCGCCGTCGCTCACCGACAAGCTCGCGGAGCTGTTCGCCGGAAAAGAGGACGACGTAAACGCCTTCCTCATCGCACGCCAGCAGATCAAGCCCGGTCAGACCTGGCGCGATTTCGGTCCCGACTATGCGCAGCGCGTGCTCGCAAAGCCCGAGGACTTTATGCGCGCCGTCGGTGCGCTCATCGCGAACGGAGGTGCGAAATGACTCTGCGCCCCTCCAATCTCCCGAAGCTCGCCATCTGCGCGTGCTTCGAGCCGAACCCCGTAGTCGGCCCGGCCGCTGAGCGCGGCACGAAGCTCGACGGCGTGTTTCGCCGCCGTGTGCATGGTGACAAATCCGACGACACCGCCATCGAGAAAGACGAACTCGATGCCGTCGATTGGGCGATCAACACGCTCCGCGCAATCGCGGGCACGGCGGAGATCACCACCGCCGAAGATCGCTGCAAGATCGAGTGCCTGGGCCTCACCGGCACCGCCGATGCCTGGCTGCCCGAGCTCGGCATGAGCGCCGACCTCAAGACCGGCCAGCTCCGCAATTACCGCGAGCAAATGGCCGCCTACGCGCTCGGGTTCATGGAGGCGACGTTCAGCACCGAGTGGACTTCGCACCTGCTGTTCTGCGACCAGCGGCAGCTCGTCACGCATCGCTTCACCTACGAGGAAGCGAAGGCGCTCGTGAGCGAAGTCATCGCCCGTTTCCACGACTTCGGAAAAGAGCCGACGGTCTGCGAATACTGCTCGTGGTGCGCGAAGGCGGAGACGTGCCCGGCGCGTGTGCAACTCGCCACCGAGGCGCTCGTGCCGGTGGAACCCGCGTTCAACTTCGAGCTGCTCGTCGCGGACAACGAGAAGCTCGGCGCATTCCTCACCGCCTGCTCCGTGCTCGAAGACTTCCGCGAACGCGCGGAGGAAGCCGCGAAGAAACGGCTCATCGCCGGCGACAAAATCCCTGGCTGGTCGCTCTCCAGCCGCAAAGGCACGGAGTTCGTCTATCACGACGCCGTCGGACGCCACATCGACCGCCTCGGCTTCGGCGCGGTGCTCGGCGCATACGGCAATCTCAGCGCGGCCAAATTCCGCCAGCTCTGGTCGGAGAAAATGCCGAGCGACGCGCCATTCCCTGAAGACCTCATCCAGCGCGGAGCCGGTTCGGTGAGCCTGCGCCGCGTGCAGCCGAAGGCCGCTGCAAAATCCGTCACCCAACCCAACACCACAAACTAGCCATGCCATCCTATCGCTCATCCGAACCAACCGCCCGGCCCGATTACGTCGAGGCCGGCGAATACACCGTCGAAGTCGCCAACGCCGAGGAGACCGTCTCGCAGAAAGGCAGCGACATGATCGAACTGAAGCTCCGTGTGCAACCCAGCGGCGCGACGTTTTTCGACCACCTGGTCTTCACCGAATCCGCGTTCTGGAAGATCGACGCGTTCCGCGCCGCCACCGGCGAAAACGTGACGCCCGACCAAGACGTCGAGATTCGCGCCGACGACCTCATCGGTCGCACCGGCCGTGCGCGCCTCGTCGTCGAGGAATTCAACGGGCGCAAACGCAACAAGATCGCCGCGTGGCTCGCGCCGAAGCCGGCGAACGCCGCCCTCACCAACGCCAACGCGACGCCGAACCCCAAGCCCAAGGACGATGACAACATCCCCTTCTAACGTCGCCCTTCGGGGCTACCAGGTCGCGGCGTGCGTAGCGATTCAGCGCGGGTTCACGGAGTATCAGCGGCAGTTGCTCGTGCTCCCGACCGGCGGCGGCAAGACCGTCGTGTTCGCTCATCTCGCGGCCATCAATCAGCCGCGGCGGACTCTCGTGCTCGCGCACCGCGAGGAATTGATCGGCCAGGCCGTGGACAAAATCCGCGCCGTCACCGGCCTCACCGCCGAGGTCGAGATGGCGGACTCGCACGCGAGCTTCAACGCGCCGGTCGTCGTCGCGAGCGTGCAAACGCTCATGCGCTCGACGCGGCGCGAGCGGTGGCCGCGCGATCACTTCGGCCTCGTCGTCGTGGACGAAGCGCACCACTCGCTCGCCGACAGCTACCTCAGCACGCTGCGCCATTTCGATGAAACGGCGTTCGTGCTCGGCGTCACCGCCACGCCCGACCGCAGCGACAAGAAGAACCTCGGCCGCTACTTCCAGAACATCGCCTACGAGGTGACGCTGCTGGATCTCATCCGGCAAAACTGGCTCGTCCCGATCCGGGCGAAAACGATCCCGCTGGAGATCGACCTCGACGACGTGGGGACGACGGCTGGCGACTACAACGCCAAGGATCTCGGCCACGCCATCGAGCCTTACCTGGAGCGCATCGCCGATGTCGTCGTCGAGCATCGGCATCGGAAAATCCTCGCGTTCCTTCCCCTCGTCTCGCTGAGCCGCGACTTCGCGGCGCTGTGCTGCAAGCGCGGTCTGCGCGCCGAGCACGTCGATGGGACGAGCGAAGACCGGCGCGACATCCTCGCGCGATTCGGTCGCGGCCAGACCAGCGTGCTCAGCAACGCGATGCTGCTCACCGAAGGCTACGACGAGCCGAGCATTGATTGCGTGGTATGTCTGCGGCCCACGCAAGTGCGAGCGCTCTACAGCCAGATCGTCGGGCGTGGCACGCGGCTCTATCCCGGCAAGGATCACCTGCTGCTGCTCGATTTCCTGTGGATGAGCGAGGAGCACAACCTCGTGAAGCCGGCGAACCTCATCGCCAGCGACCCACAGGAGGCAACCGCCATCTCCGCCGCGCTCGGTTTCGAGGGCGACCTCGAGGAGGCGAAGGGCAGGGCCGACGCCGATCACGCGGCCACGCTCCGCCAGCGGCTCAAGCAAAACGCACGGCGCGCGTCGCGGACTTTCGATGCTGTGGAGTTCGCGCTGTCGCTCGGCGAGGTGGAACTCGCGGACTTCGTGCCGACGATGGGCTGGCACGGCGATCCCGCCACCGGGAATCAAAAGGCCACCCTCAGCAAGTTCGGCGTCGATCCCGGCACCATCAGTTGCAAAGGCCAGGCGGGAGCGTTGCTCGACAAGCTCTTCCTTCGCCGCGACCTCGGCCTTGCGAGCGCGCGGCAGGTGCTCTGGCTCCGCAAGCTTGGTCATCCCTCGCCGGAGCTGGCGACATTTGAAGAAGCCAAGCAGTTCCTCGACGCGAAGTGGGGCAAGCCGGAGGTCGCAGCATGAGGCGCTACCGTTCAGCCGGTCTGCGCCCGCCGCTCCCGCAGCGAACGCTCGACTACCTCGCCCACGGCGCCGATGAAGGCCGGCGCAATGCCGAGCTCTTCGACGCCGCATGCCAATTCCGCGACGCGAGCATTGCGCCGGAAGAAGCCGAGACGCAGCTCATCGCGCGGGCCACGCTCGACGGCTTGAGCGAAGCCGAGGCACGGACCGCGATTCGCTCCGCGTTCACCCACATGCCGCGTGAGCCGGTTGGCGGCAACGGGCCACTGCCGGCGCCAACGTCCGGCGGCGCGCACCCCCGTCGCGAACCTAAGCCTCATCGGGACGCGCCGCCGCTTTCGCCCGTCGCGCTGCCATCACCCATTGCTGACGGCTTCGCTGCTCTGGTCGATGCGTGCTTCGGTCCTGCGGAGTTCGTCGCCATCGCCCCTGCGCGCGAAGACGATGCCGGCGAAGTCGTGCCGACGCGCGGCGTGACGATGACGCGTGAGGAATGGAAGCAGCGCGTCGCTGAAAAGGGCGGCATCGAGCGGTGCTTCAGCACAGCGCTCGGCTTGTTCCTTCGCATCAACCCGATGACCAAAGGCGGCGCGAAGAACGAGGACGTGACCGCATTCCGCCACGTCCTCGTGGAATTCGACCGCGACGACAAAGGCACTCCGATCCCGAAGGAGCAGCAGTTCGCCGCGATCCTCGCCAGCGGGCTGCCGGTGTCGGCGTTGCTGGATTCCGGAAACAAATCGCTCCATGCTTGGGTGCGCGTGGATGCGCCCGACGCGACCGAGTATCGCCGCCGCGTGGACATCATCTGGGATTGGTTCGAGGGCCGCTCGCTCGACCGCCAGAACAAGAACCCGTCGCGCCTCTCGCGCTGCCCGGAAGGTCGCCGCACCGTGGACGGCGAGGTTCGCACGCAACGGCTGCTGGCGCTCGGCCTCGGCGTGAAGTCGTGGACGGAGTGGGAAGCCGCGCACGCGCCGGATGGCCTGCCGAAGATCATCAGCGGCACGGAGTTCATGGCCGCCCAGAAACCGGAGCCGCCGCAGCTCATTGCCGGCGTGCTGCACCAGGGCAGCAAGATGATCCTCGGCGGCGCGAGCAAGAGCCGGAAATCGTGGACGCTCATCGACATGATGATCGCCGTCAGCACGGGCAGCCCGTGGTGGGGTTTCCAGACGCAACGCGGGCGCGTGCTCTACATCAATTTCGAGCTGCCGGACTTTGCCTTCCAGCATCGGCTGCAAGCCATCGCGCGGCAGAAAAGCAGCAGCGACTTCGCGGGCATCGACCTGTGGAATCTGCGCGGCTTCGCCACCGACTTCTCCGTGCTCATCCCGAAGATCCTCTCGCGGGTGAAGGATCAGCGTTACGCGCTCATCGTCCTCGATCCGATCTACAAGGGGCTCGGCAAACGCGACGAGAACAAGGCGGGCGACATCGCTTCGTTGTGCAACGAGATCGAGCAGCTCGCCGTGCAATCCGGCGCGGCCGTGGTCTTCGGAGCGCACTACTCGAAGGGCAACCAGGCGGGCAAAGATGCCATCGACCGCATCGGCGGCAGCGGTGTCTTTGCTCGCGATCCCGACGTCATCCTCACCATGACGCCGCACGAGGAGAAAGACGCCTACGTGATCGACCTCACACTGCGGGCGCTCCCGCAGCTCGACGCGTTTGTGGTGCGCTGGTCTGGCGCGATGTTCACGCGCGATCCTCACGCCGACGCCTCGCGGGTGAAGGCTGCGGTCAAGCCCGGCGCCAAGAAGAAACCGGAGCCGCAGGTCCATTATCGCCGCGGCAGCTACGGCGACCGCTACGGCGCGATGTTCGAGAAAATGCCGCCGCTCGCGAACCACATCGAAACCGAGCTGAGCGCCGTGATTCGTCACATTCACGAGACGCTCGTGGCCGCCGGTGAGCCTTGCACACTTGAGCGCGCGAAGAGCGTTTTTGACGGCTTGCGCAACAAGAAGGTCGGCGTGCTCGTGTTCGAGATGCCGTGCTGGCGCGGCAAAAACTACCGGCCGGAAGGGGGTGCCGCGTGAACCTCGCGCGCGTCGTAAGTCGTTGCAGATGCCTTTTTCCTGGCGGTCCCCTGGGAACTAAGTTTCTGAAAGTTCCTTGGGAACGTTCCTATTTATTCTCTTACGAGAATAAAGCGCGAGACTGCTCACACAGTCCTCGCGCGCGCTTTTGCGCTCATTGGAAATTCGCGCAAGCGCCGAGGCTGTGGACCGGGACGCCATCGGGAGGGCAAAGGCCATGAGTGACGAACCCGAAGATTACCGGCCCCGGCAAAACAAACGCGACGCGGACTACCGCCGCGAATACGCCGCCTGGCTTGCCTCGCTCACACCCGCCCAGTTCGCCCGTGTCAAAGCCGCCGGCCTCGACCAGCCCGTGCATGACGAGAACGGCCACGGAGCGAATTTTTCTGACCGCGATCTTGCCGAGACCTCGCTCGCGGCCACAGACTCTCACCCTCTCGACCGCATCGAACCAGCATGTGACCAGCCGGGCTACCAAGCCCAACACATGGATGCGGAGCAAGTGTGGGACATCCTCCGCAGGCTCATCGGCTACCTGCTGGGGCAACGCAACGCGCAGCTCAGCCTCGAATGCCTCGCGCTCGTCAGTGGTGTGAGCTTCCTCGGCGACAGCCAAAGCGAGATCGCGCGGCGCCACGGCGTCACGCGGGCAGCCGTGAGCAAACGCTGCGTGGAGATGACCCGAAAGCTCGCCGTGATGCCATCGCGGGCGATGCGGACGTTGACGGCCCGCGACGCATATGCCCTCGCCCGCCTCATCCGACTCACGAGCTATGAATGACCTCGTGCCGCTGAACCCCAAGGTGACCATGACGCCGCTCGGCCTCGAGATTCACGAGCCTCTCACGTTTGCCGAGTGGTGCGAGATCGGCCGGCGCATCGGCAAAGCGATGCGCTCCATCGCGTTCGTCGTCGGCGACTGGCTCGTGTACGGCGAAGGTCGCGACGGGCAACAGATGTTTTGGCCCGAGATTCCAGAGCACGACATCATTCCGCATCACCTGTACGCGGAGGCGTCCCGGCTCACCGGCATGGATCTGAGCACGCTGCACAACCACGCCTACGTCGCGCGCCATGTGCATCGTTCGTTGCGCAACGAGAAGCTGGCGTGGGAGCACCACAAGAAAGTCGCCAAGCTCAAGGACGACGCCGAGAAGGCGCGCTGGCTTCGCATCGCCGTGAAAGCGGTCGGCAGCAACGGTCGGCCCATCTCCGCGCGGCGGCTTGCCCGCAGCATCCAGGCGGGCCGCTTGCTCACCGTGGAAGAAATGGCGGCGACCGACGCGGACACCGCCATCGAAACCGTGCATCCGCATGTGAACGGCATCGTCACGTTCATCGGCAAGCTGCGCTCGGGTGGCTGGTTCGACGATGCCCCGCCCGAAAAACGTGCCGCGCTCAAACGCGACCTCGAACCCGTCGTCGAACTTTACCAAACCCTATGACCACCGACATCGCAGACATCGAACAAGAGAAAGCCATCGACCACATCCGCGAACTGCTCACCGCGCACTGGCGCGAAGCCGAAGACGCGCAGGACGAGGACGGCAAATTTGGCATCGCCTTCAAGGCCACCCTCGACCGCGGCGCACAGCCGACGAAGCTCAAGGTCACCTGCCGCATCGCCAAGACGATCAGCGACGAGATCGAGAGCGAGATCGAAGACCCGCGCCAGCAGAAGCTGCTTTGACATGCGGCGCGGAGCGTGAAGCTCCTGCGCCATCGCGATGCCACTCCGCCCTCCCGGCTCGAACGAAAGTTCATGCTCTTCTGGCGCGGCCTCGACGGCCCGGAGCTGACGCCCGAGTTCCGTTTCGATCCCGCGCGTCGTTGGCGAGCCGACTTCGCGCACGTCGAAAGCCGCACGCTCATCGAGATCGAGGGTGGCATCTTCCTCGCCGGAGGCGGCCGTCACAATCGCGCTTCGGGCTTCGCCGCCGACACCGAGAAGTATCTCGAAGCCGCACTCGCCGGCTGGCGCGTCCTGCGCCTCACCGACCGCCAGATCACCGCTCCGATCGTCGAACGCATCATCGCCTTCATTCGCGCGACGATGGCTGTAAAGCAGGTGTAAAGCGGCGGCTCAACTTTACACGCTTGGGAGCCCGAATTTCCGCACGGATTCCGCAGGAGGTATCCGGGTGAAACCCTTTCGCACTAAGGCCGGGAGAGCCGCGTTGGAAACGCGTATCGGCTCAGGTTTGGACGAGAAAAGGTGTAAAGCGCAAAAAACAGCCCCTCATAGGATTTGAGTGATTGTCGCCTAAACCAAGTGGAGGACTCGATCTCGTAAAAGATTGCTTTGCTCTCTCTCGAACACGCTCGCGGACACTCTCACTCGCCCGCGCACACACAGCGCGCTCGCAACCGCGCTTTGACACGCTCTCGCGGTGATGCATCCGCTCGACGAAACGCTCAAGACCATCGACCACGCCTCCCATCAGGACGACCGCTGGATGTTCATCGCGTTACTGGTCATCGGCCTGATCACGATCCGGTTCCTCGCGCAGTATTTCATGCGTCAGGTCGAGGAGCTTCAGCAAGAGATCGTCGCGACGCGCACGGAGTTTGAGCAGCATCTCAAAACGGCCAATGCCGAGATGGTCGCGGCGCTGACCAAGAGCAGCGAGATCATCGCCAAAAACTCCGCCATCCTGGAGCAGATCTACCAGCGGTTGGGCGCTGACAGTGCTCGTGAGGTTCGCGCGGAGAGCGCACGTAACGGCCGATCTCTTTAGCTAGATGGTAAACCCGCCATCGACGCAAAGCGTTATGCCAGTCGTAAAAGCAGCTCCTGGTGAGCAGAGATAGAGCACCGCCGCGGCAATCTCCTCCGGGCGTCCAAAGCGGCGCGCGGGATGGGCTTGGAGCAGATAATTGCGGATTTGTTCATTCTCACGGCCGGCGGCAGTCATCTCGGTCTCGGTGATCGCCGGACAGACCGCGCTCACCCGGATTCCCTTGTCCGCGAACTCCAGCGCGACCGTTTTTGTAAGACCGATTACCGCGGATTTCGTGGCGTTGTAGAGCGAGCGCCCCGCCACCGGACGGATGCCCAGCACGGACGCATTATTCACGATCGTGCCTCCGCCGGCTGCGAGCAGCGCGGGAATCTGGTGTTTCATCCCGAAGGCGACGCCGCCGACATTGGTATCGAACATACGGCGATAGTTTTCCTGGGTGATCTCTGTGATCGTTGTGGGCTCCGGGTCAATGCCAGCGTTGTTGAAGGCAATATCGAGACGGCCGAACCGCTCGATGGTGCGGGCAAGGAGCGCGGCGATATCCTCTTCGCGGCTCACATCCGTGCGGACGAAAAGCGCTTCGCCGCCGGCGGAACACGCGGAAGTCCACGTCCCCGGCGTGCAACTCGTCCCGCTCGACCGGCTCGACGCCACTCAGCTCTCCGGAGTCAACGGCTTTGCCAAGGATCAGCCCGTCTTCGTCCTCTGCCGCACGGG
This sequence comes from Chthoniobacter sp., assembly GCA_031390545.1. GTDB lineage: Bacteria > Verrucomicrobiota > Verrucomicrobiia > Chthoniobacterales > Chthoniobacteraceae > Chthoniobacter. Next base: position 623,378 of record JANMTP010000021.1, read on the forward strand.
CAGCCGCGCCAGGCAGGCCGCGCAGCAGCTCGAAAAGGGCGGCTTCAGCCAGTGCCAGGTTGTCGAAGGCGGCACGATGGCTTGGGCGGAGGCCGGGCTGCCGGTGAATCGCGGCACGACCAGCGTGATGTCGCTGGAGCGGCAGGTGCGCATCGCGGCCGGGGCCATCGTGCTAACCGGCGCGATCCTCGCGCAGTTCGTCGATCCCGCCTTCATCTGGCTCTCCGGCTTCGTCGGCGCGGGGCTGATGTTCGCAGGGATCACGGATACCTGCGCCATGGGGATGCTCATCTCGAAGCTGCCCTGGAACCAGCGCGGCAGCGCCGCCTGCTGCGCAAAGTAACTCACCCAATCTCTCACCACCTACGCCCATGTTTTTACGCCAAATCTTCGACCCGCATCTCTCGCAATACGCCTACCTCATCGGCTGCCAGAAAACTGGCGAGGCCATCGTCATAGACCCCGAGCGCGACATCGACCGCTACCGCGCGGTCGCCGCGGAGGAAGGGCTGCGCCTCACCGCGGCCGCCGAGACGCACATCCACCGGACTTCGTGAGCGGTGCGCGTGAACTCGCCGCCGACCCGTCCGTGCATGTGTATCTCTCCGCCGAGGGCGGGCCGGATTGGCAGAGCGAATGGGCTCGCGGTGCGAGCAACGTCACGCTTCTGCACGACGGCGACTCGTTCAAAGTCGGCAACATCCAGTTCCAGGCAATGCACACGCCGGGGCACACGCCCGAGCACCTCGTCTATCTCGTCACTGACATCGGCGGCGGCGCGAATGAGCCTGTGGCCTTGCTCACCGGCGATTTCCTTTTCGTCGGCGACGTGGGTCGGCCCGACTTGCTGGAGCAAGCCGCCGGACTCGTCGGCACACAGGAAGCCGGCGCGAAGCAGCTTTACGCCAGCCTTCGCCGGGTGGCGAACCTGCCCTGCCATTTGCAAATCCTGCCCGCACACGGCGCCGGCAGCGCGTGCGGCAAAGCGCTCGGCTCGGTGCCGAACTCGACCTTCGGTTACGAGGCGAAGTTCAACCACGCCTTCAAGCTCGCGGTGGACGGCAGCGAGGCGGACTTCGTGAAATTCATCCTCAGCGGCCAGCCCGAGCCGCCCGCGTATTTCGCCAACATGAAGCGCTTGAACAAAGTCGGTCCCACCGTGCTCGGCACGCTGCCGCAACCTCGGGAGATGACCCTCGACGAAGTGGCCAAGCGGCTCGACGAGCCAGGCTTCGCGGTGCTCGACACTCGCGACCGCGCCGCTTTCCTTGCCGGACATTTGCGCCGCAGTCTCTTCACGCCGCCGGAAAAATTCGCCGACTTCGCCGGCAGCTATCTCGCGCCGGAGGATGAAATCGTGATCATCGTGAAAGATGAGGCCGCGACGGACGAATACGTGCGCCAGCTCGTGCGCATGGGCTTCGACAAAGTCATCGGCTTCCTGCCCGCCAGCCTTGTTGAAGCCGCGCCCGCCGCGATGAAGGTCGCGCCCCGCGCGGTGAAATTCTCCGAAGTTCCAGCGCTCCTCGCCAACGGCACCCGCCGCGGCCTGCTCGACGTGCGCAAAGCCACGGAATTCGCCGCCGGCCATCTGCGCGACGCACGGAACATCGCCCACACCCGGCTGCGTCCGCGCCTCGATGAAGTGTCCGCCGATTTCCCGCTGCTCGTCCACTGCGCCAGCGGTCTGCGCGCGGCCGGCGCGTGCGCTTTCCTGAGCCGGGTCGGGCGCGAGAACATCTGCATCGCGGACAAATTCGAGAACGCGCCGAAGGAACTGCTCGCCTGACGCATGGATGCCTCGACGCATGATCTGCTCGGTCTTGCTTACGGGTTGATTGTCGGAATCTCGCTCGGCCTCACCGGCGGCGGCGGTTCCATCTTCGCCGTCCCGCTGCTCATCTACGGCCTCGGCGTGCCGGTCGGCACCTCGATCGGGCTGAGCCTCGCGTCGGTCGGCATCACCGCGGGCTTCGGCGCGGCACTCCGTCTGAAAGCGAAGGAAGTGGACTTGCGCGCGGGGCTGGTTTTCGCCGCCGCCGGCATGGCTCTCGCGCCCGCCGGGGCGTGGCTCGGCACCAAGGTTTCCGCCGCGCTGTTGCTATCCACTTTTGCGGTGCTCATGGCCTTCGTTGGCATGCGCATGTGGCGCGGCAAGGCCGGCGCGGGTATCGTGCCCGGCCCCTGTGTCGCCCGGCCCGGTGGCGGACTCGGTCCCGGCTGCTATGTGCGGCTCGCGGCAGCAGGCTGCGCAGCGGGGGTGATGTCCGGACTGTTCGGCGTCGGCGGTGGATTCATCATCGTGCCCGCGCTGCTCTACGTTACCGGCATGAGCATCCACCGCGCGGTCGCCACGTCGCTGCTCGTCATCTTCCTCATTTCGCTCTCCGGCGTCGCCGCGCACGTCGCGCACGGGCAGCAGTTTCCCATGCCGGTCACCGCGCTCTTCATTGGTGGCGGCTTCGTCGGAATGTTCGCGGGCAACGCCCTGCGCACCCGGCTCCCGGCGCCCGTGCTCCAAAAAGTCTTCGCCGTCGGGATGTGGCTCGTCGCCGCCTACATGCTCGCCCGCAACCTCCCCGCTTTCTTCCGACCCTAACTCTCCATGAACACGACCTCTCATCACAAAGTCCTCATCGTCGGCGGCGGCACCGCCGGCATCACCGTCGCCGCGCGTCTGGCCAGAAAGATCCCCGCCTGCGACATCGCCATCGTCGAACCCAGCGCCAAGCACTACTACCAGCCGATGTGGACGCTGGTGGGCGGAGGCATCTTCAAGAAAGAGCGGTCTGAGCGCGAAGAAGCCGGACTCATCCCGCGTGGCGCAAAATGGCTGCGCGATGCGGTCACCGCCTTCGAGCCAGACGCGAATCGAGTGCTCACCCGCGATGGCCGCACCCTTACCTACGACTGGCTCATCGTCGCCCCTGGCATCCAGGTGAACTGGAGCAAAATCCCCGGCCTCAACGAATCGCTCGGCAGCAAAAGCGTGTGCAGCAACTACTCCTACGAGCATGTGGACTACACTTGGGAGACGCTGCGCAACCTCAAGCGCGGCACCGCGCTCTTCACCCATCCCTCCGGAGCCATCAAGTGCGGCGGCGCACCGCAGAAGATCATGTATCTCGCCGAAGACTGGCTGCGGCGCGAAGGACTGCGCGGACAGACCGAGGTCATTTTCACCACCGCGTTGCCGACGCTTTTTGCCGTCGAGAAATATCGCAAGACGCTGGAAAAGCACGTCGTCGATCGCGACATCAAGACGAACTTCCGACTCAACCTTATCGAGCTGCGTCCCGATGCGAAGGAAGCCGTCTTCGAGAACCTCGACACCAAAGAGCAGCGCATCATCCGCTACGACATGATCCACGTCACCCCGCCGATGGGTGCGCCGGACTTCGTCAAAGCCAGCCCGCTCGCCAATGCCGACGGCTGGGTGGAAGCGGACAAGTTCACGCTGCGGCACCCGCGTTTCCCGAATGTCTTCGCCCTCGGCGATGCCAGCAGTCTGCCCACCAGCAAGACCGGAGCTGCGATCCGCAAACAGGCTCCAGTGCTGGTGAAGAACCTCCTCGCTGCCATGCGCGACCAACCGCTCACCGCGACTTACCACGGCTACACTTCGTGTCCCATCGTCACCGCCCGCGGCAAGCTCGTGATGGCGGAGTTCGACTACGATGGGAAGCCGGATGAGACCTTCCCCTTCGACCAATCGAAGGAACGCTACAGCATGTATCTCGTGAAGAAGTGGCTGCTGCCGGAACTCTACTGGCACGGGATGCTGAGAGGCTTGGCGTAAAGCGAATGTTTTATGAAACCCACCACTACACTCATCCTCGCCGTCGCCGCGCTGTTCACCCTCCCTGGCATCGCCGCCGAACCCGCGCCCAGCATCATCCCGCTGCAAGTGCGCGAGAATCTGCGCATCGTCTATCAAGTGACGGATGACTTGCCGCACGAAGGCTTGAATCGCGGACTTTTCTACGCGCGCAAACTCATCAACACCTACGAGAAGCAAGGCATCGCCGCCGGCCAGGTGCATCTGCATCTCGTCTATCACGGCACCGGCATCGCCGCTGTGGTAAATGCGGACGCGCGCCAGCGACTCGGCGCAGAGAAGCCCGAGAATCCGAATGGCGACATCCTCGCGGAACTCGTCCGGCGCGGAGTGCAGATCGAGTTATGCGAAGACACGATGCGGCAGAAAGGCGTGGCGGCGACCGAGCTAATGCCCGGCGTGAAACTCGTCGTCGGCGCATTCCCCCGCCTGATCGACCTGCAACTGCAAGGCTTCGCTTACATCAAGTTCGAGTAACTCATCTCATCAAGGGCGCGGCGAAATTACGCGACCAAAGCCCATCATTCTCCAGCCATGAACGCCACCGCCCATCTTACCGCCGACGATCGCGGCATCCTGATTCACTGCCCGCAATGCCACCGCACGAATCGCATACCCTTCGCGCGGCTGCACCAGAGCGGCCAGTGCGGAACCTGCAAGACTGCGCTCCCGCATCCGTCGCTGCCGGTGGACATCGACTCCGCCGCCAGCTTCACCGCGCTCATCGGTGCCGCCTCGCTGCCCGTGCTTGTGGACTTCTGGGCACCGTGGTGCGGCCCGTGCCAGATGGTCGCGCCGGAAGTCGCGAAGCTCGCCACGCTCGCCGCCGGTGAGTTGCTCGTCGTCAAAGTGAACACCGAAGCGCAGCCCGGCATCGCCGGCAGCATGGGCATCCGCTCGATCCCCACGTTCGCCGTCTTCACCGCCGGCCGCGAAGTCGAGCGCACCTCTGGCGCGATGTCCGCTCCTCAACTCCGCGCCTTCGCCCTGCGCGCGGCGAGTCAATCGGAGGCCCGGCGTTGAATCGCATCATCATCGCCATTCTCATCGGCGTCGCGCTCGGATCGGCGCTTGGCTACTTCGGCCAATGCTCGTTCGGCACCTGCCCACTCACCTCGACATGGTGGCGCGGCGCCATCTACGGCGGCGTGATGGGCCTGATCTTCGGCCTCAGCGCAAAGTGATGAGAAACCACTTGCTCCGCGCTATCAGCGATTCGGCTGCTTCAATTTTTGAAGCTGCGTGACGTAGCCCGTGACCAATTCCTTTTGCTCCGGAGTCAAATGCCCCTGTGCGAGGAGGTGTTCGAGAGTTTCGAGCGCGCCTGCGTAGTTCTCCGCGCGGATCGCCTGCGCGGCCTTACCGACGCGGCTCTTCTCCTCCGGCCCCGCCGAACCGAAGGATTGCAGGAGTTGATCGGCATCCAGCTTCAACGGAACTTCTGCCGCTGCGGGTGTGCTCGCCGCAGGCTTCGATTCAGCAGTCGGCTGCTTCTCGCAGGCGGAAAACAAAAGAACTGCGGACAGTGCGGGGAGGAAGAAGAGCGAAGGCTTCATAGGTCTTCAATGTGTCAGGATCGAAGCGCTTCGCCATGATTGCTTCTGCTGCGGCGGAGCGCAGGTGGCGAAGCTCTCGCAAAGATTCTGAGAATGGTGAAGGCCGGATCGGTAAGGGCCACCGATACACATGGAGGTTCGATACTCATGGAGGGCAAACCTGCATTCCTCGGATCTCTCCGAGGATAATATGACCACCATCGACGCCGAACGCCCAACTCGAACCAGCGCCCCGCAGACGAAGCCAGCCCAGGCTCCTGCTCAAACCATGAAAGCGCTCGTTTACCACGGACCGGGCAAGATGAAATGGGAAGACGTGCCGAAACCCACGATGCAAGCGGCCACCGACGCCATCGTGCGGATCACGAAGACCACCATCTGCGGGACCGATTTGCACATTCTTAAAGGCGACCTGGCAACCGTCGAGGAGGGTCGCATCCTCGGCCATGAGGGAATCGGGATCATCGAGGAGGCTGGAAGTTGCAGCCGCTACGGCAAGGGCGACCGCGTCTTGATCTCGTGCATCACCGCGTGCGGCAGGTGTGAGTATTGCAAGCGCAGCATGCCCGCCCACTGCGAGCAGGGCGGCTGGATTCTCGGCAACACTATCGACGGAACGCAGGCCGAATTTGTCCGCATTCCTTTCGCCGATTCGAGCCTTTATCCCATGCCCGAGGACGCGGACGAGGACGCCATGGTCATGCTCAGCGACATCCTGCCGACCGGCTACGAGTGCGGCGTGCTCAATGGTGCCGTCAAACCGGGAGATATGGTGGCGATCATTGGCGCCGGCCCGATCGGCCTTTCGGCGCTGCTGACGACGCAATTCTTTGCCCCGTCGAAAATCATCGTCATCGACCTCGACGACAACCGGCTTGAGGTCGCCAAAGAGTTAGGTGCGACCGACGTGATCAACAGCACGGATGGGAAAGCGGTCGAGAAAGTGATGGCCCTGACCGCCGGGCGCGGAGTGGATGTCGCCATCGAAGCGGTCGGCGTGGCGGCCACGTTCGGCATGTGTCAGGAGATCATCGGCGTCGGCGGACACATCGCCAATATCGGCGTGCATGGAACGAGCGTAACCTTGCACCTCGAAAAACTCTGGTCGCAAAGCATCACGATCACCACCCGGCTCGTGGACGCGGTGACCACGCCGATGCTGCTCAAGACCGTCATGGTCGGCCGGCTCAAGCCGAAGCAGTTGATCACGCATCACTTCGCGCTCAATGACATCATCAACGCCTACGACACGTTTGGGAACGCCGGAAGGGAGCGCGCGTTGAAAGTGATCCTGACCAACGAATAGGCCGGCACGCGGGTGACGCGATAGCCGACGGGTTGAAACTCCACCGTCTCGCGGCGGCGCTTGGAGTCCGTCAGCATGTCATGCCAGCGCCGGTTGCGCGGCCTTGCGACCTGGCAGGCCGAGCGAAAGCAATGCGGCGGCGAGGACGAAGGCCGTGGAGGCGACCAGGCACCAGACGAGGCCGCCGTTAGTGCCTGAGCGGACTCCGAACTGATAGAGCAGGCCGGAGAGGATGGTGCCGGCGAGACGACCGCAGGCGTTGGCCATGTAGTAGATGCCTACGTTCATCGCGACCTTGTCGTGGTCGGTGTAGGCGAGGATGAGATAGGAATGGACGGCGGAATTGAGCGCGAAAACGATGCCGAAGAGGATGAGGCCAACGACGACGGCGATGGTGGCGCTGACTTGAAAATACAGCGCGGCGGCGATGGCGGCGGGGAAGAGCGCGAGCACGAAGGCCAGCCAGGTGGCGGTGTGGCCGTCCGGCTGGTGCTGGCCTTCCGCGGTCTTGCGGCGGATAAGCGCGGGCGCGGAAGCTTGCACGGCGCCGTAGCCGATGACCCACAGCGCCATGAATCCGCCGGCCTGCCAGAACTTCCAGCCGAGGACGGATGAAAGGAACACCGGCACGGCCACGACGAACCACACGTCCCGCGCGCCGAAGAGGAAAAGCCGCGCGACGGCGAGCACGTTCACGGCGCGATTGCGGGAAAACATGTGGCTGAACTTCGCCTTCTTGTTCGCCGCACCGAGTCCACCGCGCATGAGGATCGCAGCGAGGATCAAGGCGAACGCGACCAGGCCGGCGAGGCTCCAGACCGACTTTTGGAAACCAAGCGTCGAGAGCATCAAGCTGCCGAGGAAGAAGCCGACGCCTTTGAGCGCGTTCTTGCTGCCCGTGAGCAACGCGACCCATTTATAGAGTCGGCCCTCGCTATCGCCGGCGACGAGCTTCACCGCGCTCTTGCTGCTCATCTTGGTGAGGTCTTTGGCGATGCCGGAGAGGGCTTGCGATGCCATCACGTAGGCCACGGTCAATGCGCTCGGGGGCATCAGCGCGAGCATGCTGAGCGCGACGAGTTGCGTGCCGAGACCCATGAAGAGCGTGCTCTTCAAACCAAAGCGCGAGCCGAGGTAGCCGCCGCACAGGTTCGTGACGATGCCAAAGACTTCGTAGAACAGGAACAGTGACGCGACTTGCAGCGCCGAGTAGCCGAGTTGGTAAAAGTAGAAGAGCACCAGCGTGCGAATCGCGCCGTCGGCCAGCGTGTCGGCCCAATAGGCGAGCGTGACGATGGCGTAGTTGCGCACTCCGGGTTTCGCGGAGGGATCGGCGGTGGTGCTCATACCCGCGACTTAGAGCGAGCGTGCGACCTTGCGCGCGAGTTCGGCGTAGCGATTTGCGTAGCCCCACTCGTTGTCATACCACGCGAGGATCTTCACCTGCGTGCCGTTGGTCACCATCGTCGAAGGCGCATCTATGATCGAGGAGCGCGGGTCGTCCTTGTAATCCACAGACACGAGCGGACGCTCCTCGTAGCCGAGGATGCCAGCGAGCGGGCCGGCGGCGGCTTGCTGGAGCAGCGTGTTCACTTCCTCGATGGTCGTCGGGCGATTCACCTCGAAGACGCAATCAGTGAGCGACGCATTGAGCAGCGGCACGCGCACGGCCACTCCGTCGAGCTTGCCCTGCAACTCGGGAAAGATAAGCGCGATCGCGGTGGCCGAGCCGGTCGAGGTGGGGATGAGCGACAGGCTGCCCGCTCGCGCGCGGCGCAAATCCTTATGGGGCGTGTCGAGGATCGACTGCGTGTTGGTCATGTCGTGGATCGTCGTGATCATCCCGTGCCGGATGCCGATGCCCTCGTGGATGACCTTCACGACCGGCGCGAGGCAGTTGGTGGTGCAGGACGCGGCCGTCAGCAGATGATGTTTGTCCGGCTCGTAGAGGTGATCGTTCACACCCATCACGATGTTCAGCGCCCCCTTCTTGACCGGAGCGGCGACGATGACTTTCTTCACTCCCGCCTTGAAGTAAGCGTCCAATTGCTCCGGCGTGCGGAACTTGCCGCTCGACTCCAGCACGATGTCCACGCCGAGATCGCCCCACGGCACATTGGAGAAGTCCTTGTGGCTCGTGTGGCCCACCGTCTTGCCTTCAATGATGAGCTTGTCCGCCTCGCCGCTCACTTCGCGGCTCCAGCGTCCGTGGACGGAATCGAAATAAAGCAAGTGAGCCGACGTCACGCCGTCGCCGCCGATTTCATTGAGGTGAACGAACTCGATCTCCGGCCAGGCCCAGCCCGCGCGAAAAGCGAGCCGTCCCATGCGCCCGAAGCCGTTGATGCCGATGCGTATTGCCATAGTGATGTTTTGGTTTTGTGAGCTGAGGAATGATTGACGAGAAGATGGGCTCTTCGGATATTCCGCTTTACGCATATACGTCAACGCGTATGTTGCAAACATGAAACTGATCGAAGTTTACAAGTGCCTCTGCGATGAGACACGGCTGCGCATCCTGCACCTTCTGTCCCATCGCCCGCTCTGCGTCTGTCACTTCCAGGAGATCCTCAGCGCGCCGCAGGTGAAAATTTCCAAGCACCTTGCGTATCTCCGGGAACACGCGCTGGTGGAAACGCAGCGCGAAGGCGCATGGATCGTCTATTCGCTCCCGGCAAAACCTTCGCGGGAACTGACTGCGAACATGAAGTGTTTGCAGGACTGCTGCCGCGAGAATGCGGTCTTCACCGCCGATCTAAAGCGGATGGCGAAAGCTCTGGCGAACTGCGACGGGCCGCTAGCCGACTGCTGCAAACCCAAAACGAAATCAAAAACCGGCACCGCAGGCCGCTCAACGGCTAAGGCATGAAAAAGAGAGTCCTCTTCATGTGTGTCCACAACAGCGCCCGGAGCCAGATGGCCGAAGCGTGGCTGAATGAGTTCTGCGGCGAAGAGTTCGAGGCACACAGCGCAGGTCTGGAGCCGGGGACGCTAAACCCCTACGTAGTCGAAGCGATGGCTGAGGTCGGCATCGACATTTCCGATCGAAGCACCCGCAGCGTCTTCGATATGTTTCGGGCAGGCAAACCGTTCGCTTATGTCATCACGGTTTGTGACGAGGCGAGCGCCGAACGCTGCCCGATTTTTCCGGGCGTGACGACGCGCCTGCGCTGGAGCTTTCCCGACCCGTCTGCGGCGACCGGCACTGACATGGAGAAGCTCAGCGAGGCGCGGCGCGTGCGCGACCTGATCAAAGCCAAGATTCAATCATGGTGCGAGGAAACCTGCGAACTGACTGGAGCACTCGATTGAGCGAAGCACTTAACTACTTTGCCAAATGGGCAAGGAAGGGTTGGAAAGCGCCAACAGGCGGCGAGCGCAGGGAACGCATTGAGGCAGAGTGACTGACACAAGAAGGCCGATTCATGCACTCACCTGCCTGCTCTCCATCGAATACAAAGCCGAAGGTTCCGATTAACGTATTTGGCAAACTGGCAAACCATAAAACCATGAAAGCTGCCCCAAAAACTCCGAAGCGCAAAACCCCGGCTGATTTCCGCAAGGGTGCGGATGTCTTCAAGGCGTTGAGCAATGCCAACCGCCTGCTCATCGTGGACGCGCTTAGTAGGGGAGAGCATTGCGTGGCCGATCTGACGGAACTCGTCGGGCTGGATATTTCCACGGTGTCGAACCACCTGGCGGTGCTCCGCGGCGTCGGACTGGTCACGGATGATCGCCGCGGGACACAGGTTTTCTACGCTCTGAGGAATCCCTGCGTGATGAACATCTTCTGCTGTCTCGATGACTTCCATGCGGCCAACGACTCCCGCAGGCACGAATAATCGTGCCGATTACTTTGCCATTTTTCCAAATTTCAAAACCAAAGCCATGAAAGCCGAAACGACATACCCGGAAGTCCTGCACTTCGATCCGTCTCACCCGGCCTGCGAAACGCCTGCGTCGGCGGATTTATTCCCAGACCTGCTCCAGCTCAGCACCAATCACCGCCATCGCGGGCGCGTCGCCACGGTGCTGGTCGAATCGTGCGGCAACGGCGTGCAGCACCGCGAGGTGAGCATCGACCCGCTGGCGTGGGCCGAGTGCGTGCAATCGCCGAACTTCCGCGCCTGCTACGACCTGAGCATGGCGAAGCTCGCTCTCCAGGAGGCCCTCGCCGGGCATTGAACCAAAAACACAAACTATGAAAACCATCCAAGTCTATGACCCGCCCATGTGCTGCTCGACCGGCATCTGCGGCACCGACATTGATCCCGATCTCGTGAACTTCGCCGCGATGCTCTCGCAGCTCGGCACGCACGGCATCAAGATCGAACGCTACAATCTCGGCCAGCAGCCGATGGCCTTCGTGCAGAATCCGGCCGTCAAAGCCTTGCTGGAGGCGGAAAAGACGGAGGCGTTGCCGCTGATCTTTCTCGACGGAGAGGTTTACTTGAAGGGGCGCTATCCGACGCGCGAAGAACGTCCCGCTTTCTTCCGCGCTGCGCTCGGCAAGGAAGCTGAGGTGGCCTCGTGAATCTGCCGAACTACCAGCCCGATCCCGCCCATACCACCCGCTACCTCTTTTTCACCGGCAAGGGCGGCGTCGGGAAAACTTCACTGTCCTGTGCCACGGCGCTCAAGCTCGCCGAGGCGGGCAAGCGGGTGCTGCTGGTGAGCACGGACCCGGCATCCAATCTGGATGAAGTGCTGGAGACGAAGCTCACGAACGCGCCCACATCCATCGCCGGCGCGCCGGGGCTCGACGCGTTGAACATCAACCCGGTCGATGCCGCGGCGGCGTATCGCGAGCGCTTGATCGGCCCAATGCGCGGACTGCTGCCGGAGGCGGCGCTGCGCAGCATGGAGGAGCAGCTTTCCGGATCATGCACCGTCGAGATCGCCGCGTTCGATGAATTCTCCGGTCTCATCGGAAACCCCGACGCCGCGAAGGGCTACGACCATGTGATCTTCGATACCGCGCCAACCGGCCACACGCTGCGGCTGATGAGTCTGGCGAAGGCGTGGGATCAATTCCTCGACACCAACACCAGCGGCACTTCCTGCCTTGGCCCGCTCGCTGGTTTGGAAAAGCAGCGCGTCATTTACGAAGGCACGGTCAAAACGCTGGCCGATGCCTCCGCGACGACGCTTCTGCTGGTCAGCCGTCCGCAACTCGCCGCCCTTCGCGAGGCGGAGCGCACTTCCAAGGAACTGCGCGCACTCGGCGTCGGCAATCAGCGCCTAGTCATCAACGGCATCTTTGCCACGAAGTGCCCGGAAGATGTGACCTCGCAGGCCATGCAACAGCGTGGGTTGGCCGCTTTGGCTTCTGCGAGTGAGTTCATTGGCAGCCTGCCAAGTTTCATCGTCCCACTGAAGCCGATCAACATCCTCGGCATTGGCGGACTGCGCGTGCTGCTGCATGGCGATGGAGCCCCCGCTTGTGTGAAGCCGAAGGAAGACGGTTGGACTCCGCCGAACATGGACAGCCTCGAAGACCTCGTCGCCGACATCGAGAAGCAAGGCAGCGGTGTCATCATGACCATGGGCAAAGGCGGCGTGGGCAAGACCACCGTGGCCGCGGCCATCGCGGTGATGCTGGCGCGGCGTGGCCATTCCGTGCATCTCAGCACCACCGATCCCGCCGCGCATGTGGCGCAGACCTTGGCGGGTCAGGTGGATGGGCTCACGCTCAGCAAGATCGACCCCGCCGCGGAGACTGCTGCCTATCAGGCGGAAGTCATGAGTGCCCAAGGCGCCGCGATGGACGAGGCCGGCCGATCCTTGCTGGAGGAAGATCTGCGCTCGCCCTGCACCGAAGAGATCGCCGTGTTCCGCGCTTTTGCCCGCGAGGTCGGCCAAGGCACCAACCGCTTCGTCGTGCTCGATACCGCGCCCACCGGGCACACGCTGCTCCTGCTCGATGCGAGTGAGGCGTATCAGCGCGAGTTGGAGCGCCAGGCGCGCAGCACGCAGCCGGAGGAAGTGCTAAGGCTGCTGGAACGTCTGCGCGATCCATCGTTCACCCGCATCCTGCTCGTCACACTGCCCGAAGCCACGCCCGTGCATGAGGCTGCCGCTTTGCAGGAAGATTTGCGCCGCGCGCGCATCGAACCCTTTGCGTGGGTCATCAATCAAAGCCTGCTCCACAGCGGCTCCTGCGATCCCTTGCTGCAATGCCGCGAAGAGTCCGAGCATCGCTACCTGCGCGAGGTGGTGGAAAAGCACGCGACCCGCACGGCTTGGCTCCCCTGGCAGCCGGAAGAACCCACCGGCCCGGATGCCCTCGCCCGTCTGGCCGCATCCAGCCTCGCACCCGCACTGGCATGAGCACGACATCGCCTCCCAAACGTCTGGTGATCGTGGGCGGCGTCGCAGGCGGCGCGAGCGCGGCGGCCCGGGCGCGGCGACTTTGTGAGCAGTGCGAAATCATCGTGTTCGAGCGCGGGCCGCATGCCTCCTTCGCCAACTGCGGCCTGCCTTATTTTGTCGGCGGCGAAATCGTCGCGCCGGATGACTTGCTCGTGCAAACGCCGGAAAGCCTGCGCGCTCGTTTCAATCTCGATGTGCGGGTGAATACCGAAGTCACCGGCATCGACCGCACCGCGCGTCTGGTCAAAGTGCGCGAGCGCATTTCCGGTCGCGAATATGAACAGCCCTACGACGCGCTGATTCTTTCCACGGGCGCGACTCCGCTCCTCCCGCCCATTCCCGGCATCGACCGGGAGGGCCATTTCACGGTGCGCAACATTCCCGATGTGGAGCGCATCAAAGCGTGGACCAAGGATTGCCGCGCCTGTCGTGCCGTGGTGGTGGGCGGCGGTTACATCGGTCTCGAAATGGCGGAGCAGCTTGTGCGGCATGGCGGGCTTTCCGTCAGCGTCGTGGAGGCATTCCCGCAGGTGATGGCCCCGCTCGACCCCGAGATGGCGGCGTGGCTGCACCTCGAACTGCGCAAGCATGGCGTTGAGCTTTACCTCGGCAATCCCGTGGCGGCTTTCGAGGCACCGGGAGAAGGTGAATCGGCGCGTGCGTCCGTGGTCGTGCTCAAAGGCGGGCAGCGCCTGCCTGCGGATTCCGTGGTGCTCGGTCTCGGCGTGCGCCCGGAGGCGAGCCTCGCGAAGAACGCCGGACTCGAAATCGGCGCGCGTGGCGGCATCCGCGTCAATGAGCACTTGCAGACCTCAGACCCGAACATCTGGGCGGTCGGCGATGCCGTGGAGGTTCGCGATGCCAATACCGGCGCGTGGAGTCTGGTCGCGCTGGCCGGCCCCGCCAATCGCCAGGGGCGCATCGCGGCGGACAATGTCTTCGGTCGTCCCGCGCAGTATCACGGCACTTGGGGCACAGCGATTTTGCGCCTGTTCGACCTCACCGCCGGATGCACAGGCGCGAACGAGAAGACGCTGCGCGCCGCCGGTATCCCGTATCAGGCGTTGCATCTGCATCCCGGCTCGCACGCCGGCTATTATCCGGGCGCCGAGCCAATCGCGATCAAGATCCTCTTCGCCCCCGGCACCGGCAAACTGCTCGGCGCGCAGGCCGTGGGCCGCGACGGCGTGGACAAGCGCCTCGACGTCTTCGCCACCGCGCTCAAAGGCGGCATGACCGTGCATGACCTGGCCGAACTCGAACTCGCCTACGCGCCGCCCTACGGCTCCGCCAAAGACCCCGTGAACCTCGCGGGCATGGCCGCGCAGAACGTCCTCGACGGTGATGTGTCGCTCGCCCAGTGGGATGAAGTAGCCGCGCTTGATCCGACGAAGACGCTCCTGCTCGACGTGCGCCGCGCCGACGAGCGGACCAAAGGTTTCATCCCGGGGTCCACCCACATCCCGCTCGACGAACTACGCGCGCGTCTCGGTGAACTCCCGCGCGACCGCGAAATCGTCGTCTCCTGCCAAAGCGGCCAGCGTTCCTATTTCGCCTGCCGCCTGCTCGCGCAAAACGGCTTCCAGGTCCGCAATCTCACCGGGGCCTTCCGCACCTGGAGCACTGCCACCGCCGCATCGGGATGAAAGCCACCGCCAAACTCACGCTCGCTGCGCTGGGCTGCATTGGTTTCGCTGGCCTCGCGCTGTGGTGGTTTGCGGATCACCGTCGGGGCGTTGCTTGGGCTGTCGCCGTCGTGCGCCGCCGTTTTCCCGACGTGTCGCATCTTTCCCCTGCGTCGCTCGACGCCTGGCTGCGCGATGCGCAACGGCCCGCCCCGCAACTCTTGGACGCCCGCTCGGAAGAAGAATTCGCGGTCAGTCATCTCCCCAACGCCCGGCGCATGGATGCTGAATCCACCGCCTCCGCCGCACTCTCCGCACTCGATCCAAAGCGCCCCGTCGTCCTCTACTGCTCGGCGGGCTATCGCGGCGCGACCCTCGCCCGTCGTCTCCAGGACGCCGGGCGCCGTGACGTGTGGAATCTCGAAGGCGGCATCTTCGCCTGGGCCAACGCCCATCTTCCGGTGGAGCGCGACGGGCATCCCGCGCAGCGCGTCCATCCTTACTCCCGCATCTTCTCTCGCCTTCTCCGCACACCAACAAGCCCTTGATATGACAATCGACAAACCGATCCACATTTTAGCCCGCCTAGAGGTTGGCTTCCGCACGGATGCCACGCACTTGAAAGAGTTGGAACAGGACCTGGCCGTGACACTGCGAAGCGCCCGGCAATTCGGCAGGAAGCATGGTTCGCCGGACGACTGGACGACGAGTTGGGACCAGCAATGGGACAACGTCGAAGGGCATCTGCGCCGAATTCGCATGCTGGTTGGTGAGATGCACGACTGCATCGAGAGCCGTGACCGCGAAAGGCGTAACCTGGCATTGGAGGCGTGGGAGACGATTCAAACTGAGGACGCCCAATTGGAGAAGGCATTGAGCGGTATCCGGACGCAAGCGAGCGCGCTGAACGCGGCCGTCCGCAAAGACTGGAACCTCCTCGCGCGCACGTTGGAGCCTCATTTGGAAACCATCTACGCCTGCGCCCACGCGCTGCGGGTCAAGCTGGAGTTGCTGGAGAAGCACTCACTGGAGGAGGTGGATCAGCTTGTTCAGCACATCCTCGCCAAACTCCCCGACCGCGCGCACGCGGCGGTGTGGGATGCAGAAACGTATCAGCAGGAATACGACAAGGCGGTCATCCAACTGGAACAGGAACAGCACGAATTCCTGGGCGTCGGAGACCTTATCAAAAGCTTCTGGCAGTGGTTCGAGTCGCCGGCGGAGCGGATGCACAAGAACCGCTCACTGAGGGTGGAAGAGGCATGAGGGCGCGCTCCCACATACTCCGGCGCGGCCCGGCCGGTGCCCTGCGCCGGAAGGAGGCGCAGACGTGATCGCTGAACCTCCGCCCATTGAGTCTCTCCCGGCGAAACGCGAACCCCGTGCTTCGGAGCCGGACCATGAGCACGACCACGGCGCGGCGCCGCACTTCCTGCCGCACTGGATTCAGGAGCGCTGGGCGGTGTTGACGGTGGCGGTCGCCGGGGTGGCGCTGGCTGTCGGATTCTTCGGTGAGAAGTTCCTTGGCCTGCCGCCGTCCGTCGCGCTCGGGTTCTACCTTCTGGCGTATCTGGCGGGTGGATACGATGTCGCCCGCGCGGCATTGCCCGCGCTCTTCCGCGGGAAGTTCGACATCGACCTGCTGATGATCGCGGCGGCGGCGGGAGCGGCTTTGCTCGGCGAATGGGCGGAGGGCGCGTTCCTGCTCTTTCTCTTTTCCCTCGGCCATGCCGGTGAGCACTACGCGATGGATCGGGCGCGCAATGCCGTCGGCGTTCTCGGAAAACTCATGCCTCGCACGGCCTTCACGAAGCGGGGAGACCGCCTGGAGGAAGTGCCGGTGGAACAACTCGCCGTGGATGAAATCGTGGTGGTGAAACCCGGCGAGCGCGTTCCGGTGGATGGCGTCATCACGGCGGGGGAGAGCAGCATCGATCAAAGCGCGATCACCGGCGAGAGCGTGCCGGTAAGCCGCAAGCCGGGTGACGAGGTGTTTGCGGGAACGATCAATCAAGACAACGCGCTCGACGTGCGCATGACCCGGCTCGCCCGCGACAACACGCTCGCCCGCGTGATGCAACTCGTCGCCGAAGCGCAGGAACAAAAAAGCCCGACGCAGCGGTTCACCGAAACCTTCGCGCGCCGCTTCGTGCCGGCGGTGCTCATCGGCACGGCCCTCGTCATCGTGCTGTTGCCGCTCGTGTTCGGCTGGACGTGGAGCGCGAGTTTTTACCGCGGCATGTTGCTGCTCGTGGCCGCTTCGCCCTGCGCGCTGGCCATCGGCACGCCGGCGGCCGTGCTCGCGGGCATCGCCCAGGCGGCGCGTCGCGGAGTGCTGATCAAAGGTGGGATTCATTTGGAAAGCCTCGGACGCCTCAACACCGTGGCGCTCGATAAGACCGGCACGCTCACCACCGGACTTTTCGCGGTCTCGCAAGTCATCGGCTTTGACGGCACATCGGAGGATGAGGTCCTGCGCATCGCCGCCGCCGTCGAAGAACAATCCAGCCATCCGCTGGCCGCCGCCATCGTGAAGACGGCGCGCGAGCGCAGGATCAGTTTCCCCTCGGCCACCGACATCGAAAACCTCGCGGGCAAAGGCATCCAGGCGCGTGTGGAGGGCGTGGAAGTTCTGGTCGGAGCCATCCGCGCCTTTGCCGGAGATGATGCGGCGGAGAAAGGGAAGCCGCTGGCGGAAACCATCGCCAAGCTGGAAGCCGATGGGCAGACCACCGTGATCATTCGTCGCGCCGGAAAGTTCATTGGCGTCATCGCCCTCGCCGACGAGCCGCGTCCTTTGGCCGCAGAGGTGATGAAACGCCTGCGGGCGCAAGGCATCGAGCGCCTCGTGATGCTCACCGGCGACAACACCTCCGTGGCCCGCCGGATCGCGGAAAAAATCGGGATCACCGATGTCCGCGCGGAGTTGCTGCCGGGACAGAAGCTGACGCTGATCCGTGAACTCCAGCACGGGCACGGAGTCATCGCGATGATCGGCGATGGCGTGAACGACGCGCCCGCGCTGGCGGCAGCCACGGTCGGCGTGGCAATGGGCGCCGGAGGCACCGCGGTCGCGTTGGAGACTGCGGATGTCGTGCTGATGGGTGATGATCTCGGCAAGCTGTCCTTCGCCATCGGCCTGAGTCGGGCCAGCGCGCGCATCATCCGCCAGAACCTCGTGATCGCGCTCGGCGTCATCGTCCTGCTCCTCATCGCCTCGGGGTTTGGCGTCATCCCGTTGAGCGTCGCGGTGGTCCTGCACGAAGGCAGCACCATCGTGGTCGTCCTGAACGCTCTGCGCCTCCTCGCGTGGCACGAACCCGCGATCAACGCCTGATGTTTCCTCACCACTTTCACCGCCTTTCTTATGTTTGATTCCGTCGCCAAGAAAATGTCCTTCCTCGACCGTTACCTCACGGTCTGGATCTTCGCCGCCATGGGTCTGGGCGTCGCGCTCGCGCATTTCGTCATTGCCGATCCCGAGGCGTTCTTCGCGCCGATGACCGTGGGCACCACCAATCTGCCCATCGCCATCGGCCTCATCCTCATGATGTATCCGCCGCTCGCGAAAGTGAAATACGCACAGCTTCCCAAGGTCTTCGCGAACACCCGCATCCTCACCCTCGCGCTGGTGCAAAACTGGATCGTCGCCCCGCTCCTCATGGTCCTGCTCGCGTTCACCTTCATGCGCGATCACCCGGACTACATGGTGGGCCTCATCCTCGTCGGCATCGCACCGTGCATCGCCATGGTGCTCGTCTGGAACGACCTCGCCAAAGGCAACCGCGAATACGCCGCCGGCCTCGTCGCGCTCAACAGCATCCTGCAAATCCTGCTCTACAGCGCCTACGCGTGGCTCTTCATTACTGTGCTCCCGCCGTATTTCGGGCTGGAGGGAAAACTCGTGCCGGTCGCCATGTCGGACATTTTCTGGAGCGTCATGATTTACCTCGGCATCCCGTTTGCCGCCGGCGCGCTCAGCCGCGTGATCCTCGTCCCGTTGAAAGGCGAGGCTTGGTATGATGAGAAGTTCATCCCGCGCATCTCGAAGCTCACGCTCGCCGCACTGCTCTTCACCATCGTCGTGATGTTCACCTTCAAAGGGAACACCATCGTCGCGCTGCCGCTGGATGTGGTGCGTATCGCCATCCCCCTCACGATCTATTTCGCGATCATGTTCTTCGCGAGCTTCTTCCTGGCCAAGCGCATCGGCGCCGACTACCCGCGCTCGACGACGCTCGCCTTCACCGCCGCGGGCAACAACTTTGAACTCGCCATCGCCGTGGCCATCGCCGTCTTCGGCATCAAGTCCGGCGTGGCTTTCGCCGCCGTGGTCGGCCCGCTCATCGAGGTTCCCGTCTTGATCGGCCTCGTGAATGTGGCGCTGCGCTTCCGCCGCGGCTTCACGCCGGCGCTGGGCGGCGAGTCATCCTTGTCATCATGAAAATCCCGACTCTCCGCCGCGTCCTGCCGTGGTTCATCGTTGCCATCATTGCCGGCGCGGCGGTTTACCGGATGAAATTTGCGCCGGTCGCCGTCGCGGTCCACACGATCGCGAAGGGCGCGATTGTTGGTGAGGTGATGGGCACCGGAACGCTGGAGGCGCGGGTGAAGACGACCATCGGCGCGCGCATTCAGGAGCGGCTCACGGAGGTGCTCGCGGACCAGGGCGACACGGTGAAAAAGGATCAACTCCTCGCCCGGCTCGACGACTCTGAGATCCAGCAACAGGTCGCCGTGGCCGATGCCACGCTGGCTGCGGCCCGCAGCACCGCTGAACGCGTGACCGCCGATCTGGGTCGCTCCGAAGCCGTGCTCGCGCTGGCCCGGATCGATCACGAGCGGACAGCGGGGCTGCTCGCGACCAAGGCCGTTTCAAAATCCGACGCCGACAAAACGGCAGAAGGTCTCCGCGTCGCCGAGGCCGACATCAAACGCTCCAACGCCGCCATCGCCGAGGCGCAGGGGCAGGTCGTGATGGCCGAGAAAAATCTCCTCTACCGCAAAGAGCAGCTTGCCTTCACCGAGATCCACGCGCCTTACGACGGGCTCATCATCCGCCGCGACCGCGATCCTGGCGACGTGCTCGTGCCGGGCGCTTCGCTCATGCAGATCATTGCGCTCGGCGAAATCTGGGTCAGCGCGTGGGTCGATGAAACCGCGATGCCCGCGCTCGCCACCGGCCAGCCCGCACGCATCGTTTTCCGCTCCGAGCCGGGCCGCAGCTATCCCGGCGCCGTGTCACGCCTCGGACGGGAGACCGACCGCGAGACGCGCGAATTTCTGGTCGATGTCCGCGTAACGGAGATGCCGAAGAACTGGACCATCGGCCAGCGCGCCGAAGCCTTCATCGAGATCGGACGCGAGGCCGATGCGGTGCTGTTGCCTCCGGCTTTTGTCGTCTGGAAAGCCGGACGTGCGGGTGTCTTCGTGAATGAAGCGGGACGTGCGAAATGGCGGGAAGTCACACCCGGTTTGCGCGGCGCGCAGAATCTCGCCATCACGAAAGGTCTGACCGCCGGCGAGCAGGTGGTGCGTCCACCCGACGGCCAGAAATCCGCGCTCACCGACGGCCAGCGGATCAAGCTGCCATGAACCTCGCCGTCCGCGACATCCGCCACAACGCGGGCCGCTTCGCCTTCACCACGATCGGCATCGGCATGCTGCTCATGCTGGTCATGGGCATGGGCGGAATTTATCGCGGCCTCATTTTCGAGGCGACGCTGCTCGTGGATCGTGTGGGTGCCGATTTGTGGGTCGTGCAAGGCAGCACGCGCGGACCTTTCGCGGAAATCTCCCGGCTTCCGGCCAATCTCGAAGACCGCGTGCTTTCGGTGCCGGGCGTCGCGCGAGCCCGCCGCTTTGTCTCCCACACCATCCAGCGCGAGCACCTCGGCCGGCCGCTGCGCATGGTCGTGCAAGGGCTCGCGTGGCCCGATGATCAGGGCGAATGGGTGCCGCTCGTTGCGGGTCGCCCACTGCGGCAGGCGCATTACGAGATGATCGCCGACCAATCGCTCCGCCTCCCGATGGGCGAGAAAATCAAGCTCGGCAAAAACGTGTATGAAGTCGTCGGCCACACACGCGGCCTCGTCGGCACCAGCGGCGACGGCCTCACCTTTTTCACCGCCAGCGACGCGCTCGCCATCCAGTTCGACGTGCCCGGCGAGGCCGTGCGTCTGGAACGCGCCGCGCGCCGCGCCCGCCTGGAAAGCATGGACCTCGGCAAACTTCAGCCGCTGCTGCTCGACCGCGTCGCCGGCCTTTCCAGCAGCCTCCCCGCGCTCGCCACGCCACAGGTCAGCGCCATTCTCGTCACCCTCCAGCCCGGCGCAAATGAAACCGCCGTCCGCGATGTCCTCCGCACCTGGCCGGACATCACCGTCTATTCCACGCAGGAACAAAAAGACCTGCTGCTCGCCGGCATGGTGGACAAAGCGCGCCGCCAGCTCGGCCTCTTTCGCACCCTGCTCATCATCATCTCCACCATCGTCATCGCGCTGATCATCTACACCCTCACGCTCGATAAAATCCGCGACATCGCGCTGCTCAAACTCATCGGCGCGCGCAACACCGTCATCGGCGGACTCATTCTGCAGCAGGCATTGCTCATGGGCGCAGTCGGCTACGCGCTCGCCTGGATCATGGGTCTTTATGTCTTTCCCCACTTCCCGCGCCTCGTGCTGATCGATCCCGCGGACCTCACCAGCCTCGCGCTCATCGTCGTGGTCATCTCCACGCTCGCCAGCCTCATCGGCATTTGGAAAGCGCTGCGCGTCGAGCCCAACACCGTCCTCGCCGTATGACCGCACCCGCCGACCAGACGCCCGCCATCGAGGTCGCCAACCTCCGCAAAGTCTATGGCAGCGGCCACACCGAAGTCGTCGCCATCCGCGATGCCACGCTGCAAATCGGGCGCGGCGAGATCGTCGGCCTGTTCGGCCCGAGCGGCTCCGGCAAGTCCACGCTGCTCACCGCCATGGCGCTCATCAATCCACCGACCGCCGGCCAGATCGCCATCGGCGGACAGCCCGTTATGGACGGCCCGCACGCCATGGTCGATGCCCGCGCCTTCCGCCGGCAGAACATCGGCTTCGTCTTTCAAAAGCCGAATCTCATCCCATTCCTCACCGCGCTTGAAAACGTCCAAGTCGCGCTGGAAATCAACGACACCCCGGCGACCAAAGCCCGCGACCGGGCGCTCGAACTTCTCGATTACCTCGGCGTCCACCCGCGCGCCGACAATCTCCCCGACGCCCTCTCCGGCGGCGAACAGCAGCGCGTCGCCATCGCCCGCGCCCTCGCCAACGATCCCAGCCTCATCCTTGCCGACGAGCCCACCGCTTCGCTCGACGGCGCCCTCGGCCGGCAGGTCATGGAACTCTTCGCCAAAGTCGCCCACGAACGCCGCGCTGGAGTCCTCGTCGTCACGCACGACTCGCGCACCTTGGATGTCTTCGACCGCATCCTCGATGTCGAAGACGGCGCAATCCGCGTCCGGAACAATCCTCAAGCAACCGCACCCGCCTCATGAAAATCATCGAAATCCTCGGAGCGAACTGCGGCAAGTGCCGCGCGATGGAGGAGGCTGCCCGGCAGGCTGCCACGCGGTTGGGGCTGGAGTGTGAGATCGTGAAAGTCACCGACCCGATGAAGTTCATCGACTACGCGATCACCGCGATTCCGACGCTCGTCGTGGATGGCAAGGTGCTCGTGTCCGGTCGAGTGCCCGAGCGGGAGGAAATGGAGACGCTCTTGAAATGAAACGGACGCCATGAACACATTCAATCTTACCCGTTACGCACTGCTCACATTGGTGGCAGTGAGCCTCGGCACGTGGGCGGTGCGAACGTGGCGCCCGGCTGGAGGTTCGGTCGCTAATGCCGCCCTCAGCGAAGCATTGCCCGCCGATGGCGTAGTCGTGATCAACTTCCACGGCACCACTCGCTGCGCGAGTTGCGAGGAGATCGGCAAGGAAGCGCATGCGGTGGTGGAAAAGGACTTTGCCAGCGACCTGCAAAGCGGACGTATGAAGTGGCAGGTGGTCAACTACGATGAACCCGCGAACCGGCATTACGTGCAAGACTATGGACTGGTCAGTTCCACCGTCGTCGTGGTGCGGCGCGAAGGTGGTCGCGATGTCGTGTGGCGCAGGCTCGATGCGGTGTGGGACCACGTCTTCGACGCACCCGCGATGAACTCCTACCTGCGCCGCGAGATCACCCAAGTCTCCACCGCAGCAGCCGCGCCATGAACACTTTCGCCGCGGCGCTCGCTGGTGCCCTCTGGCTCGGCCTGCTCACCGCCATCAGCCCGTGCCCGCTAGCCACGAACATCGCCGCCATCGGCTACGTCGCACGCTTCAGCCAGAGCGGAGGGCGGGGCCGTGCGTGGCTGCCTGGGCTGCTCTATGCGGTGGGGCGCGCGGTCGCTTACACCGTGGTCGGCGGCGTCATTACCTGGGGACTGCTTTCCGCGCCGACGGTTTCCAATTTCCTCCAGCAGCACATGAATCAACTGCTCGGTCCGCTGCTCGTGCTCGTGGGCATGGCGCTGCTCGGCATGTTGCCCGGCCTGCCATCGTTTGGGCAGGGCAGCGGACAACGCTGGAACGAAAAGCTCATGTCGCTGGGCCTCGTCGGATGCGCCCTCATGGGCTTCCTGTTCGCCCTGACTTTCTGCCCCGTCTCCGCCGCCTTGTTCTTCGGCAGCCTGCTGCCGCTGGCCGTGCGCGAACACTCCGCGTGGCTCTTTTTCGGGAGGCTCCGTCTTTGCCTGTGAAAACCAAAACCTATGCAAACGACCACTCCCATTCACGAAGACCAAATCCGCCAGCAAGTCCGCGACCGCTACGGCGCCATCGCCCGCAGTGAAGAAAGCGGCTGCGGCTGCGCGCCATCCTGCTGCTCACCCGCCGCGAGTCCCACGGCACCCGAGAAGCTCGGCTACGAGCCCGGCGATGCCGCGTCTGTCCCCGAAGGCGCGGAGATGGGTCTCGGCTGTGGCAACCCCACCGCCATCGCTTCGATCCAAGCCGGCGAAACCATCGTCGATCTCGGCAGCGGCGGCGGCTTCGACTGCTTCCTCGCTGCGCGCCAAACGGGACCGACCGGTGCCGTCATCGGCGTGGACATGACGCCCGACATGATCAGCAAAGCCCGCGCGAACGCCGCGAAGGCAGGCACCACGAACGTCGAGTTTCGCCTCGGCGAAATCGAGAACCTGCCCGTTGCCGACAACACCGCCGACCTCGTCATCTCGAACTGCGTCGTGAACCTCTCGCCGAACAAGCCGCGAGTGCTCAGCGAAATCTTCCGCGTGCTGAAGCCCGGCGGTCGCGTCGCTATCTCCGACATCGTGGCGACCGCGCCAATCCCCGAAGACCTGCGCAACGACTTCGCGGCCTACACCGGCTGCGTCGCCGGCGCCTCATCGGTCGCCGATCTGAAGCAGTGGCTCGTGCAACGCGGCTTCATCGGAGTCTGCATCACCGTCAAAGAAGCGAGCCGCCAGTTCATCGACGAATGGGTGCCCGGCAAGAATGCCGGCCGCTACGTTGCTTCGGCGACAATCGAGGCAGCCAAGCCCGTGTCCTGAGCCATCAGTTCACGCGATTCGGAGCAACAAGAAGCCCCGTTGCCGTTCCAGCAGCGGGGCTTCCGCAACCACCGAAGTTGTTCGCCGCGCTTACGGCTTCACGATGCGCTTGAGACCGTCCACGCCGAGATCGCCGCCATCGCCGGCTGTTCGGCGAAAGCGGTCGAGACGGGGCTGAATCGCGCCCGACAATTCCTGCGCGAGCTTGCCAAAGTCCGGCGTTTGGCTACTCAGCAAGCCAGTCATGCGGCCTTTCTCTGTCGTTTTTGCCATCGCTCTGGCGTTGCTGTTCGTGGTTTCCACGAACCGCTGCGCGATTGCGGCGGCGTTTCCGAGCGAAGTCGAGGAGTGCTGCCCCGGCGAAAAACCGACGGGAGAATCCGAGCGCGGATTGCCGTGCGGCGGGAAGGATTGTGCGCCGTGTGCGACGCTCGAATCGGGCGTGCATCTCACCTCGCTCGTTCCGCTGACGATCACTGCGCCGGTATGGACGGACGACGACGGTTGGGTAGAAATGATGCGGCGGCTGGCGGTCGCCGCGGTGGAGGAGGTTTCCGCAGATCCGCCTGATCCGGCGGCGATTCCGCCGCCGCCGTGGTGTGATGTGATGATGAAGGCTCTGCCGGTGCGCGGGCCTTCGCTGGTGGCCTAAGCGCCGAGTCCTTTCGGATTTCGGCCATTCCGCTTTGCGGTGCGCTTTCGCGCGCCGTGGCGCTTCGCTGCGCTGTCCCGTCCCGACCGTCACACCCTACTTTTGCATGAAGATTTTCCGATCACTTTTTCCAATCATCCTAGCTCTGCCGCTGATCGCGGCGGAGCCGAAACCGCCTGCGCCGGTCACGCTCGATGCGCTCGTCGCCCAGGCGCTTGCCGAAAACCCCGAACTGAAGTTTTACGAAGCCGAGATCGCGGCTGCGAAGGGCGAGCGCAAGGCGGCGGGCGCTTGGGCGAATCCCGAGATCGCAGGCGAACTCGGTCGGAAGCGCGTGCGCGGCGATGTGTCTGCGGAAGGGACGGCGTGGGCCGTGTCGGTGCAGCAGACTTTTGAATGGCCGGGCCGCATTTCGCTGCGCAAGGCCATCGCGGATCGTCAGGTGCAGCTCGCCGACGCCGGACTCGATCAATTCCGCGCGGCGCTGGCGGCGGAAGTGCGCAAGCGGGCGTTTGCGCTGTTCACTTCGCAACGCCGCGCCGACGCCACGCGAGAGGTTTCGGGCCGGGGTGAAGAACTGGTAGCCACGCTCGTGCAGCGCGAACCGGCGGGAGTGGCACCGCTGCTCGAAACGCGAGCCATCGAAGCCTCCGTCATCAAGCTCCGCCGCGACGCGAGCGAGGCGGCGCAGGAGGCGCAGAGTGCGCTTTACGAACTCAACCAGCTCCGCGGCCTGCCGATCCAGATGCCGCTGGCCATCGCGGATGTGACGCTCAACTTTGCCGATATGGCGGGTGTCGAGGAACTCATCCGGCGTGCGGCGCGCAACAACTTCACGTTGCGGCAGCGCGAAATCGAACTCGCTCAGCAGGGCTTCAAGGTGCGCCTCACGGAAAATGAAGCGTGGCCGAGCGTCACCATTGGGCCGCAGTTTTCGCAGGAGAAGGCGGGCGACAAAGAGAGTATCGCGGGCGTCGGTGTCTCGCTACCGCTGCCGCTGTGGAATCGCAACACCGGCAACGTCGAGGCGGCGAAGGCGCGCGAACTCCAGGCGCAGACTTCGCTGCGGCTCGCTCAACGCGAGGTCGAGAGGAAGATCCGCGAGCAAGCCGCCGCTTACGAATTACACCGCAAGGAAATGACGCGCTGGAATCCAAAGGTCGCCGAGCAGCTCCGCGAAGCCGCCGCGCTCGCCGATCGTCACTACCGGCTCGGGGCCGTGCCGCTCACTACTTACCTCGAAGTGCAATCGAGCTACCTCGAAGCACTCGAAGCCATTTACGCCACCCAGGCCGACGCGATGAACGCGCAGGCAGAACTCGAACTGCTCACCGGAACAAAACTCATCAAACCATGAAAACGCTCATCCTCATTCTTGCCGCCGCCACGCTCGCGGCCTGCCAGAAACCGACCGCTGAAAACACCGGACAGCCGCCGGAGAACGGCGCGCAATACAAGAAAGACAAAGGACTCGCGCTCACCGAAGCGATGAAGAAAGCCATCGCGCTCAAGGTCGCTGAGGTCGAAGAAACGAAGGTCGCACCTTCCTTCACCGTCGCGCTGCACGTCATGGCGGACGGCGGCGGCATCCAGCGCGTCGCCTTTTCGCCCACCACTAATGCCGCGTCCGGGTGGCTCACGGCTGAGCAAGCCGCGCTCGTGAAGACCGGCATGGAAGTGGAGTTGCGGGCAGAGGCAACGGGCGCGCCGCGCGAGACTGGCGTGGTGAAGCGCGTTGAGAAAGCGCCTTACCAGATGCTCGGCGATTTCGAGGTGACTGTGGAAAGCACGACGCCGCTTGAAACGGGCGCGCGAGTGCTCGCTACTTTCCACGCACCGGCGGGCGAAGCGGTCACGGCCATCCCGCGCTCGGCGCTGCTCAAGACGGCGGAAGGCTCCTTCGTCTATGCGCTGAACGGCGAGTTCTACGTGCGGACGCCGGTGAAGGTCGGCGCGGTGAGCGACGATCACGCGGAGATCACGGACGGCCTCTATACCGGCGACCAGATCGTCGTCTCGCCGGTGATGTCGCTCTGGCTCGCCGAGCTGCAAGTCCTGCGTGGCGGCAAAGCCTGCACCTGCGGCCACTAAGACGCGCAAATGCTGCATCGCCTCATCGAGATCGTCATGCGGCAGCGCGCCGCCGTGCTGCTCGCCACGCTGATCCTGATCGGCGTCGGCGTGTGGGCGGCGCTGCGGCTGCCGATCGACGCCGTGCCGGACATCACAAATCCGCAGGTGCAGATCAATACCGGCGTGCCCGCGCTCGCGCCGGAGGAAGTGGAGAAGCTCGTTACCTTCCCCATCGAGAGCGAGATGGCCGGGTTGCCCGACATGACGGAGCTGCGCTCGCTGTCGAAGTTCGGCCTCTCGCAGGTGACGATGACTTTCAAAGACGGCGTGGACCTTTACCGCCTGCGACAACTCGTGACCGAGCGGCTCCAGGGCGTGCTCGACGATTTGCCGCCCGGCCTGACACCGAAGCTCGCGCCAGTCGCCACGGGCCTCGGCGAGATTTTCTACTACAGCCTCGACTACACCGCCGACGCGCCGCACAAGCCCGCGGCGCGGCAGGAGCAGCTCATGGCGTTGCGGCAGATTCAGGAATACCAGGTGAAGCCGCTGCTGCGCGGCACGGTCGGCGTCGCGGAGGTGAACACGAGCGGCGGCTACGAAAAGCAGATCGTCATCCAGCCTGATCCGGCGCGGCTCGCGGCGGCGGGGCTTTCGCTCGATGCGCTCGCGGAGATCGTCGAGCAAAACACGCGCAACGCGGGCGGCGGCTACGTGGAGATCGGCGGCGAGCAGCTCATCGTCCGCGCCGCCAGCCGCGTCACGACGACCGAAGAGATCGCAAAGCTGCCGCTGAAGTTTGCAGGCGGCGTGAATCCCATCCTGCTCAGCGAAGTCGCGACCGTCGGCATCGGCACGAATTTCCGCACCGGCGCGAGCACCGACAACGCGGACGAGGCGCTCGTCGGCGCGGCCATCATGCTCGCGGGCGAAAACTCGCGGCTCGTCGCCCGCGCAGTGCGGGAGAAGCTCGCGAAAGTGCAGGAGAAACTTCCCGCCGGCGTCGTCATCCGTCCGCTCTACGACCGCAGCGACCTCGTGAACCGCACCATCCGCACCGTGGAACGAAACCTCGTCGAGGGCGCGGTGCTCGTCGTCATGGTGCTCTTCGCGCTGCTCGGGAATTGGCGCGCGGCACTCATCGTCGCGCTCGTCATTCCGCTCTCCATGTTTTTCGCCATGACCGGCATGGTGAAGCTGCACCTCAGCGGAAACCTGATGAGTCTCGGTGCGATCGACTTCGGCCTCATCATCGACGGTGGCGTCGTGATGGTGGAGAACATCGTGCGCCATCTCGGCGAGCGGCAGCGCGCGCTCGGCCGTCGCCTCACCGCCGCCGAGCGCGCGAAGGAAGTGCTGCGCTCCGCGAAGGAAGTCGCGAACCCGATGTTCTTCGGCGTGCTCATCATCACCATCGTCTATCTGCCGATCCTCGCGCTCCAAGGGATCGAGGGGAAGATGTTCACGCCGATGGCCGTGGTCGTGATGCTCGCGCTTGGCGGCTCGCTCGTCCTCGCGCTCACGCTCATGCCCGTGCTGTGCTCGTTCCTGCTCGGCGGCGACATTCGCGAAAAGGACAACTGGCTCGTCGCGCTCACCAAGCGCATTTACACGCCGCTGCTCACCTTCGGGCTGCGCTTCCGCTGGCTCGTCGTGCTGCCGATGTTCGCGCTGTTCGGATTTTCGCTGTTCGTGTTTTCGCGGCTCGGCTCGGAGTTCATCCCGCAACTCGACGAAGGCGACTTCGCCTTTCAGCTTATCCGCAGCAGCAGCGCGGGCCTTTCGTCGTCGCTCGATTTGCAAAAACAAAGCGAGGCCGTGCTGCGCCGCGAGTTCCCGGAAGTGAAGGAAGTCTTCTCGCGCATCGGCACCGCCGAAGTCGCCACCGACCCGATGAACCCGAACGTGAGCGACACCTACATCATGCTGAAGCCGCGCGAGCAGTGGCGCAGCGGCATTACGAAAGAGCAGCTCGGCGCGCTCATGCGCAAGGCGCTGCTCGACCAGGTGCCGGGGCAGAACGTGCTCGTCACGCAGCCCATTCAACTTCGCTTCAACGAAATCATGGCCGGCGCGAAGGCCGACCTCGTGTGCAAGATTTTCGGCGACACCTACGACGAAATGGAACGCCTCGCGGGCGAAGTGCGCGAGGTGCTCGTCCGCATCCCCGGCGGCAGCGAGACGGAGTTCGACAGCATCGGCAAAAACCCGATGGTCGAAATCCAGCCCGACCGCGACGCGCTGCGGAAATTCAACGTCCACGCCGACGACCTCAACCGTCTCGTGGAAGCCGCGCTCGCGGGGCAGGAAGTGGGCACGCTCATCGAGGGCAATCGCCGCACGCCCATCATCGTCCGGCTTGCCGAGGAACGCCGCAACGACCTCACCGCGATGGAGCGCCTGCCGCTGCGCACCGAGGCCGGCGGCCTGCTCGCGCTCGGCCAGGTCGCGAAGGTGAAGCTCGTGGATCAGCCCGTGCAAATCGCCCGTGAGGACACGCAGCGCCGCGTGAGCATCCTCATCAACGTGCGCGGACGCGACACCGCCAGCTTCGTCGCCGAGGCCACGCGGGCGCTGCACGAGAAGGTGAAATTTCCCGACGGCTACTACTTCGAGTTTGGCGGACAGTTTCAGAATCTCGTCGAGGCCAAGCAGCGGCTCGCCATCGTCGTGCCGCTCGCGCTCGCGCTCATCTTCGTGCTCATTTTCCTCAGCTTCGGCTCGCTGCGGCAGGCCGCACTTATTTTTACCTGCGTGCCGCTCGCGGTCACCGGCGGCATCTTCGCGCTGTGGCTGCGCGGGATGCCGTTCACCATTTCCGCCGCGGTCGGCTTCATCGCGCTCAGCGGCATCGCAGTGCTGAATGGCATCATGCTCATCAGCTTTATCAATCAGCTCCGCGATGAAGGCCGCGCGCTGCGCGAGGC
This sequence comes from Chthoniobacter sp., assembly GCA_031390545.1. Classification (GTDB taxonomy): domain Bacteria; phylum Verrucomicrobiota; class Verrucomicrobiia; order Chthoniobacterales; family Chthoniobacteraceae; genus Chthoniobacter. The sequence continues at coordinate 653,324 of JANMTP010000021.1, forward strand.
CGTCATCGAAGGCACACTCACGCGCCTTCGCCCGAAGCTCATGACCGCGCTCGTCGCCTCGCTCGGCTTTGTCCCGATGGCCATCGCCACCGGCGCGGGCGCGGAAGTCCAGCGCCCGCTCGCGACCGTCGTCATCGGCGGCATCGTCACCTCCACTTTCCTCACGCTGCTCGTCGTCCCGGTGCTCTACGAGTGGCTTGAGCGGAAAAACAAAACCACAACAAACCAAACCAACACGCCCGCGCCGGAACTCGTCACCACATGAAAACACTGCTCCACATCCTCACCGTCCTGGCCCTCGCCGTCGCGCCCGCGCTCGCCGATGCCAAAGTCAAAGCCGGCCCGCGCAAAGGCCGCATCCTCGAACTCGAAGGCCAGAACGCCGAGTTCTTCGTCGAGAAAGACCGCACCATCAGCATCGCGTTCTACGACGCCGCCGGAAAGAAGCAGCCTGTCGCCGCGCAGGTCTTCGCCGCCACCGCCGAAGCGCCCGGCACGAAGACCAAGCTGGAGTTTGAAAAGAAGGGCGACCTGCTCGTCTCGAAAGCGCCGCTGCCCGCGGGCGAAGGCTACCAGATCGTCGTGCAGGCGAAGACCACCGCCGACGCCAAGCCGAAGAACTTCCGCATCAAACTCGAAACGCACATCTGCAAAGGCTGCTCGAATCCCGAATACGCCTGCACCTGCGACGAGTAACCACGCCGCCTAGCAATGTGCCCATTGAGCGAAAGTTGAAAATCGCTAGATTGAGTTCCATGCCGCTATGAACCGCCATCCCTCGTTTGCAAACCTGCTAGTCGCGCTCCTCGCGTGCGCGAGCTGGCTGTTTTGCATCGGGCCGTGTGCGCTTGGTCCGGCCAGCCTGGTCGGCGACGTAGTGGTTGAAGGTTGCGAGTCGAGTGCCTGCTCGCCGTGCGCCCCGGAAGCGCCGCCGAACAAGCAAGGCGGCGGATCACGCGAGTGTTTGGCGCAATGCCAAAGCCTCCTCGTCGCTACCGCACCTGTTGCGACGGCTGCGCCGACTTGGGTGGCCGAAGCAAACGCGTGTTTCGCCTATCCCGAGCCAGCGCAGTTTTCACCGGTGGTAATGCCAGCTTGCCGGCTCTCATTGGATACTGGCCCGCCGTTCGTGCGCTCGTTTGCTGAGATGATCCTGCAAGAGAGCCTTTTCAGCCACGCGCCCCCGCGCGCTGCCTGACGGCGCGTATCGCACGCATTCCTGCGCGAGTTTACGCCGTCACATCCGCCATCTCCGGCAGTGATGAACCAATCTGCCGCGCCGCGTTCTCCAGCCCGCTGGTGCCGGAAGCGCGTGGCGAATCTCATCAAATCGCAGACCAGCAATTTCAGATCACAACAAATGAAAACTCGTATCCTACTAAGCAGCCTCGCCGTCGCCCTCACCGGCTTCGGTGCCACCGCTTCCGCCGACAGCCCGCAACTCCAGACGCAACTCGCGCTGGCGCGGATGCAGAAAGCGCAAGCCATCAACTGCCCTGCAACGCTCGCCTGTCCCGTGCCCTGCACGTTGCCAGAACGCGGGAAGATGCAGGCGAAAAACCACGCCGACTGCCCGCCATGCCCGGAATGCCCGGACTACGTCAAGGCAGGCAGCTCCAGGAAGCTGAGCAAGTGCCCGCCATCACCGGCGTGCCCGCGTTGCTAAGCGAACCCTGCTGAACGAACGGCGCGGCGGCGTTTATCGCCGCCGCGCCCACGTTCGGGCAAAAGCGGGCGTGAAGAACAAGTGAACGACGAGCAAACTGCCAGTGGCTGCGGCTGTCACGCCGACGAGAAGCGGGCCGCGAGCGATCCCGCCTACCGCCGAGCATTGTGGATCGTTGTCCTGCTCAATCTCGGCTACGGGCTGGTGGAGATCGTCGGCGGATTCTTCGCCCACAGTCAGGCTCTCAAGGCGGACGCGCTCGATTTTCTCGGCGACGGCTCGATCACGCTGGTCGGACTTTTCGCTCTGGCTTGGGCCGAGCACACCCGCGCGCGCATTGCCTTGACCCAAGGATGTTTCCTCGCCGCTCTGGGGCTCGGCGTCATTGGCGCTGCGATCTGGCGTTCAGTGAATGCCATCGCCCCAGAGGCCGACCTCATGGGTGGTTTGGGAGTGGTGGGACTTGTCGTGAACATCAGCGCCGCGTTTGCTCTGATGCGTTTCCGCGAAGGTGGAGACGCCAACGCCCGCGCGATCTGGCTCTTCAGCCGCAACGACGCGCTGGCCAACCTCGCGGTGATCATCGCCGCCGCGCTCGTCGCCTGGCTCAAGACCGCGTGGCCCGACCTGATCGTTGCGGCCATCATCGCCGTGCTGTTTTTGCACTCGGCGTGGGAGATCATCCGCGACGCGCTCGCCGAGCTGAGGCGCTTTCATCGCGAGAGCCCGTGATGAATGATTTCACAAAGTTCGTGCTGAAGTCGGCCGACGGCGCGCTCCGGCAAAATCTTTCTCATCTGCACCACAGTCCGAGATGAAAATTCACCATTTCGCGGTCGCCGACGCCTTTGCGAGCCTGAAGAGCGGGATCGAGGGGCTGAACGATGCCGAGGCGCAGCGGCGGCTCGCGGAGTTTGGGAAAAATGAAGTGGAGGAAGTCGCGCACGAGGCGCTGCTGCTCACGTTTGCGCGCGAGTTCGTGCATTTCTTCGCGCTGATTTTGTGGATCGCCGCCGGGCTGGCATTCTTCGCCGAATGGCGCGAGCCGGGGCAAGGGATGGCGACGCTCGGGTTCGCGATCGTCGGCGTAATCGTCATCAATGGCGTATTCTCGTTCTGGCAGGCGTATCGCGCGGAGCAGGCGTTGGCGGTGCTCAAGAAATTGCTCCCTAGCGCGACGAAGGTCGTGCGCGGTGGCACTGTGCGGCAGTTACCGGCTACCGATCTCGTGCCGGGCGACGTGATCCTGCTCGAAGCCGGCGACATCCTTCCCGCGGACTGCCGTCTCGTGGAAGCGTTCAGCGTGCGGGTGAACAACTCGACCGTCACCGGCGAATCGCTTCCGGTCTCGCGCGACGCCGAACCGTGCGACGAACCCGAGCCGATGCACGCCCGCAACACGCTCCTCGCGGGCACCTCGCTGGTCTCCGGCGAAGCGAAGGCGCTCGTCTTCGCGACTGGCTCGCACTCGGCATTTGGAAAAATCGCGCTGCTCACGCAGGCGACCGGCGACACCATTTCGCCGCTCCAGCTCGAAATCGCGCGCGTAAGCCGCATCGTCGCCGGACTCGCACTCGCGCTCGGGGTGATCTTCTTCTTCATCGGCCAGGCGATTGGTCTGCCGTTTTGGGCGACCTTCATTTTCGCCATCGGCATCATCGTCGCCAACGTGCCGGAGGGGCTTCTCCCGACCGTCACGCTGGCGCTCGCGATGGGTTCGCAGCGCATGGCGAAACGCAACGCGTTGATCCGCCATCTGCCCGCCGTCGAAGCGCTCGGCTGCACCACCGTCATCTGCACCGACAAGACCGGCACGCTCACGCAGAACCGCATGTCGGCCCGGCAGCTTTTCATTGCGGGCCGAATGTTTGAAACGAATCAAGTCGCCGAGTTGATCGAGCCGCATCGCCGCTTTTTTGAAGTCGCGGCGTGCTGCCACGATTTGAAAGACGCGCGCGCCGCCGCTGGACCCGGCTGGCTCGGCGATCCGATGGAAGTCGCGCTCGTCCAGCTCGCCGCCGATGCGCTGCCCGCGCTGCCGCACAGCCCGCGCGTGAATGAGATTCCGTTCGACTCCGAGCGGAAGCGGCTCTCGACGGTGCATGCCGCGCCAGAGGGCAAGGTGCTTTATTGCAAAGGTGCGGCGGAGGTCGTGCTCCCGCGCTGCACTCTTGCGGCGATGGATGGCGGCGCCGTTGCACTTTCGGACGAATTAGCCGCCACCTTCCGCACCGCCGCGGGGACCATGGCCGAGAAAGGGCTGCGCGTGCTCGCCTTCGCCTGGCGCGAGTTGCCCGAGAGCTTCGAGCTGGCGAACGCGGAAGCCGAGATGACCCTTGCCGGACTGGTCGGCCTGGAAGATCCGCCTCGCCCGGAAGTCGCCGAAGCACTCCAGAAATGCCGAGACGCGGGCATCAAGGTGATCATGGTCACCGGCGATCATCCCCAAACCGGAACGGCCATCGCGCGCGAGATCGGGCTGGTGCGTTCCGCTACGCCCGTCGTCATCACTGGCGAGCAACTCGGGCATCTCTCGGACATCCAGCTCCAGCTCGCGCTCGACGCCCCGGAGATCATTTTCGCGCGCGTGCTCGCCGAGCAAAAGATGCGCATCGTCGGCGCACTCCAAAACAAGCGCGAGATCGTCGCCGTGACCGGCGACGGCGTGAACGACGCGCCCGCCTTGCGCAAAGCCGATGTCGGCATCGCCATGGGCCGCAGCGGCACCGACGTGGCGCGCGAGGCCGCCGACATGGTGCTGCTCGACGACAACTTCGCGAGCATCGTCGCCGCGATCGAGGAGGGCCGCGCCGTCTTCGCCAACATCCGCAACTTCCTCACCTACATCCTCACCTCAAATGTGCCGGAGCTGATCCCGTATCTTGCCTTCGTCGTCTTCCGCATCCCGCTGCCGCTGACGATCATCCAAATCCTCGCCGTCGATCTCGGCACCGACATGCTGCCCGCGCTCGGCCTCGGCGCAGAAAAACCAGCTCCCGACATCATGAAAGCCCCGCCGCGTTCCCGCGCCGACCGTCTGCTCAACTGGCCGCTCCTCGCCCGCGTTTACTTCTTTCTCGGACCGCTGCAGGCCGCCGCCGCAATGATCGCATACTGGTTCG
>JANMTP010000023.1:0-6185 GCA_031390545.1 Chthoniobacter sp.
GCTGGCCGGCGGTGGACTGGCGCAGCCGCAGGAAGTGGGTTTGTCGGCAGTGCTCATTGTTGAATGGAATTTTTCGTTGTCGTGTGGGCGCTCAATCGCCGTCGGCGCTCACCGAAGCCATCGCCCGTTTCTCGGCGTGCAGCGCCTCGCGGGGAAGTTTAAGGGCGACGATCGCCGCTGCGCTCGCGAAGGCAAATGCCCCCCAAAGACAGCCCGCCAACCCCGCGACTTGGTAAAGAACGCCGGAGAGGAGGCAGCCCACCAACCGGCCTCCGGCATTCGCCATGTAGTAAAAGCCCACGTTGAGCGCGACTTTGTCGCCATCGGTGTAATCGAGAATCAGATAGGAATGCACCGCTGAGTTCAGCGCGAACACCGCCCCAAAAACAGCGAGCCCACCCACAATCACCACATTCGCAGATAGGCCGGCTGCGAGTCCGAGGGGAATTGCCGCCGCCACGACCGCGAGCACGAACGCGATTCCGGAAGCGGTCCCGCCCGCCGGCGTGCGTCCGCGCAGGATCGCCGGAGCCGCACCTTGGATGAGGCCGTAGCCGATCACCCAAAAAGCCATGAATGCCCCGACCTGCGCAAAACTCCATCCCAGCACACCGCGAAGAAAAACCGGCACACCCACCACAAACCAGATGTCGCGCGCGCCGAATAAAAAAAAGCGCGCGAGGCAGAGAAGGTTGATTTCCCGACTTTTTGAAAGCAGATCGCTCCATCCCGCTTTGACCTTCGACTTGCCCATTTCGCGCGGAAGTGAAGCCCATGAACCCAGCCAGACCACGGCCAGCGCTCCCGCCATGATCCACAGCGCCCCGGCAAAACCGGCAGTCGCCAGCAGGAAGCTGCCGAGAAAAAACCCCGCCCCTTTAAGCGCGTTCTTCGAGCCGGTGAGAATCGCCACCCACTTGAACAGCGTGCCCTTCGCATCCGGCGGCACGAGCACCTTGATCGCGCTTTTCGAACTCATCTTCGTCAGGTCTTTGGCGATGCCGGACAAAGCCTGCGACACCATCACCCAAGCGACCGAAGCAAACTCCGTCCAACCAGGATTAAGGAATGCGAGCATGCCCAACGCCGCGACTTGGAGCGCGAGTCCCGCGACCAACGTGACCCGAAGTCCCATGCGCGACGCAATCCAGCCACCGAGCAAGTTTGTGACGATTCCAAAAAACTCATACAGCAGAAACAGGAACGCCAGCGTCACCGGGGAGTACCCCAGGTGAAAGAAATGCAGCAGCACCAACATCCGCAGTGCGCCATCGGTGAGCGTGAAGCCCCAATAGGCGCCGGTGACGAGGATGTAGTTTCGAACGTTCACGCGGGCGAATCAGAGGGAACTGCCGACCTTGCGGGTGAGCTCGGCCATGCGATTTGAATAACCCCATTCGTTATCATACCACGCATAGATTTTCACCAGGCGCTTATTTACCACCATCGTGGAGAGCGCGTCGATGATCGCCGAGGCGGGGTTGCCCTTGAAATCGATGGAAACCAAGGGGCGCGTTTCGTAGGCGAGGATGCCCTTCAGCGGTGTCGTTTCGCTCGCGGCTTTCAGCAGCGCGTTGACCTCTTCGGCCGTCGTATCGCGCTTCACTTGGAAAACACAGTCCGTGAGTGAGCCGGTGAGCAAGGGAACGCGGATCGCGTGTCCGTTCAGTTTACCGAGCAGTTCCGGGTAGATGAGCCCGATTGCCGTCGCACTTCCGGTCGTCGTGGGAATCAATGAAAGACCGGCCGCCCGCGCGCGACGCAGGTCTTTATGCGGCGCATCAATGATCGTTTGCGTGTTGGTGGCGTCATGCACCGTCGTGATCGCGCCGTGTTCGATCCCGATTCCCTCGTGGACCACCTTCACGACGGGCGCGAGGCAGTTGGTGGTGCAGGAGGCGTTCGTCAGCAGGTGGTGTTTCGTTCCGTCGTACACGTGGTCGTTCACCCCCATCACGATGTTCAGCGCATCGCCCCCTTTGATCGGGGCCGCGACGATCACCTTCTTGACGCCACGCTCGAAGAAGGGCGCGAGTTGTTCGGGAGTACGAAATTTTCCGCTGCATTCCAATACGACATCGACCCCGTACGCGGCCCAATCGACATCACCCGGTTTCGCGAACTCCGTGAACGCGACCCGCTGATCGCCGACGCGAATCGCATTCCTGCCTTCGGCGACTGCCTCCTCCTGCCAGCGACCCTGCACGGAGTCGAACGTGAGGAGATGCGCGGCACACTCTGCACCGCCCTTCGGATCGTTGATGACGGCCCATTCAAATTCGGGCCAGGCCCAGGCGGCGCGAAAGGTAAGTCGGCCGATGCGGCCGAAGCCGTTGATCGCAATACGGGTCTTTTTCATAATCAGTAAAGAAGCTTGGTCTGATTCAGCGCGCCTTGGCATTTGCCGCAGCCGGCTTCCCGCAGCAGACGAGTCCCGGCTCGTCCGTCTTCGCGCGGAGCTTGCGGAGCCGCTCCCGATCGCGGCGAAAGCGCGGTTCCTCACTCGCGCAATCCTGCAAACAAGCGAGATTCGACTTCAACTCTGGCGATGGCTGCGTGACCAATCGGTAAACGCGCCAGTTGCCCTCGCGGTGCGATTCGACGGCCCCATGGCTCTTGAGATAGCCGAGGTGCTTGGAGATCTTCACCTGCGGCTCGCCAAGAATGTCTTGAATGTGGCAAACGCAAAGCGGGCCCTGCGCGAGGAGATTGAGAATGCGCAGCCGGGTGACGTCACAGAGGCATTCATAAATCCGAATGAGTTCCATCCGCTGAACGGACCACCTGAAATAATATACCGCAAGAGGAATATGCTTTGTCACCTGCATGTTGCAGAACATGTCGGGTCTCGCCCCATGTTCCTGCAGAGGAATGCAAATGAGCAGGCCTTCTCCGCTCCCCGTCGTGCCAGGCCTAGGTCAACAAGGAGACTCTCAAAAAGCGCGCTGAGCCGGCGGCCCGACGCTCGACGGGATTGTTCAGCTCAACGCGTTGACCGACCCGGCGGTGCGTTGACACCCGGTTTCCAGTCAGGCGATGGCACATGGGCGCGCTGCATCATTCCGACCGCCTGAGCTACAGTTTCCGGATGCTGCGCCGCGACGTCGCGTTGTTCTCCCAAATCTTCGTTCAGGTCGTAGAGCTACACCTTGCCGGTGAGCATCGGACGGCGCACGGCTTTCCAACGGCCCTGCCGCACCGCCTGCGCGGACGCTCCCTCATAGAACTCCCAGTAGAGAAACTCCGGCTGCTTTTGCGCCGCCGGATTGCCGATGAGGGTCGGCAGCAAGCTGACCCCATCATGGTGGGCCGTAACGGCCACGCCGACGATCTCCGCAAAGGTCGGCATGAAATCGCCGAAGTATCCGATTTGGTCGGACGTGCGGCCCGCGGCAATCCGTGCGGGCCAGCGAACGATCAGCGGTTCGCGAATGCCACCTTCGTAGAGATCGCGCTTCAATCCCCGCAGCGGACCGGACGAGTTGAAGAATTTCGGATCGTTCCCGCCTTCCTGATGCGGACCGTTGTCGGACGAGAAAATCACGAGCGTGTTTTCCTCGAGGCCGAGGGTTTTGAGCTCCTCCAGCAGCCGGCCGACCTGTTCATCGAGCCGCGTGACCATGGCCGCGTAGCCTTTCGACGGCTTGGGCCAGGTTTCCTTTTCGTACGGACCGTAGTCCGGCACTTCCAGACCTTCTTCGTTCGCTTCGCCGTTCGCGTGCGGCAGAGTCGTGGCGAAATAGAGGAAGAACGGTTCGTCCTTGTGGTCACGGACGAACTTCACCGCGTCCTCCGCCATCAAGTCGGCGCTGTAATCAAGCTTCACCGTGGCGACGCCCTGACCAAATTTACCGGGGTTCGGGACGATGTTGCGCAACGGCACCCGCTCTTCGTTCCGCACCAGGTAAGTGGGGTAATAGTTGTGGGCCATCGTCTGGTCGACGTATCCAAAAAAATAGACGAAGCCCTTCTTCAGCGGATAACCCGTCGAACCTTCCTTGCCGAGGCCCCACTTGCCGATCACGCCCGTCGCGTAGCCCGCCTGTTTGAGGACGTTGGCCACCGTCACTTCATCGGCCCGCAAATCGAGCTTCGCGTTGCCCCGGATCGTGGCGTGACCCGTGTGCTGACCGGTGAGCAGAACATTACGCGACGGTGCACAAACGGGTGCGCCTGCGTAGAACTGAGTGAAGCGCATCCCTTGCGCCGCGAGCCGGTCGAGGTGCGGCGTTTTGATCCGCGGCTGGCCGTAAGAACCGAGATCACCGTACCCGAGATCGTCGGCGAGGATGAAGATGATGTTGGGTGGACTTTTCGCGCCGCCCCCCGCGCTGGCATTGATCGTGGCCAGCCAGACGACGCCGACGATGAACCACCGCCTCAGGACAACGATGAATCGCGGCGACGGGTTGAAACTTTTCATGACAAAAGCATCAGAAAAAGAACGGCGCCCAAGCTACGGGGCCGGGCGAGGCAGCAGACGGTGAACCCGAAAGTTTTTCACTTTGAAATGACTGGTGACCGTCCGAATCGCAAACCAGCCCTCGGTATAGGGCTGAGGATCGTCGTACGCGAAGAGCAGGATGCCGTTGCGGTAGAATGCAACGGTTTGACCGACCGCGAGCAGCTGAATCGACAAGCTTGCGTTGGGGGCCAGCAAGACTTCGCGGGCCGTCAGATCGTGCTCCGGCCGAAGCGGCCTGTTTCCTTTCTCGCCGATGTATCGGCGGAAGCGGGTGGTGGTATTCGAATTGCCGCCGTATCCAACATAGTAACAGCGCAGTTGATCGTAGTCCGAAAAATGACCGTTGCGATCGGTCGCGAACAGGTCACCCGGGCTGCGGACGTCCTGCGCCATCCAGAAGCAGTTTAAATCACTGACCCGATCGTTCGGTCCGCCGGCGCTCACCATCGTCGCCTCGTAAGAAATCAGCACCGGTCCGGCGAGCCGCTGCTTCAACCACACGGAACATCCGCCTGGCACATCGATTTCCAACGCCCCGTCCTTCGCAACCACCGTCCCGCCTTTCTCCAACTCCCATTGCCACGCCTGCAGTCCGCTTTCGAACTCTTCCATCACCAGCAGTTCGCCCAGTTGAAATCGAGGATCCGGCGAAACGACGTCCACGCCAACCGGCACGATCGCGGCCAGGGGCAGCGCCGTGACGAGCAGAAGAAGGAAACGGCGAAGACGGGTCGAACAGGACATGGAGAAAAGAGTCGCAACGCCGCAGCGAGTTCCACGCGGCTGGGCAGGCAGTTGAGACCGCGGCGAAGTTCCACTCCTCTGGAGCGACGGTCAAGGCGGCGCGGAGAAATAGTGACTTCGGGGTGCCGACCGACTGGCTGCGTTGAAGTGGCGAAATCGAGGCAGTGCTGGCATGGAACGCGCCCGCGACGGATTTCGATCACGAGCGCCCTATCGCACAGGGAGAATGAGGTTGCGAAACAGGCCTTCTTTCCGATCAATCGTCCGACCGAGGTGAGCGCATTTCTCGCCTCTCGCATGCGGTTCGCCGAAACCCAGTTTGACCGACCTCTGGCCTGCGAAGTGCAGCAGGTCACTTTTCGCGAAGTTTCACCATGAGCCCGCTGGTGCCCGCGAAACGAAACTGGGTGGCGGCAACGTTGTGGCTTTTGGCGGGTTGTACCGTCGTGCTCAGCGCTGCCGCGTTCCTCTACGTCCACGAGGCCGATGAGATTGAACAGCGGCTGCGTGATCGCGAGATGGCCCGCGTCGGCCTGCTGGCCTCGCTGTTTCAGAGCGAACTGCGCCCCACGGCCAACGATCTGAGAAGTCTGGCGGACGGGAACGGCCTGCGCGCTTTCCTCTCGTCCGGGGCCGCCGAGGATTTTGCCCGCGCCACCCGCCGGGCGCTTTTGCTGTCGGGCCGGCAGCCCAATTATGACCAGATCCGCTACATCAACGAACGCGGGATGGAAGTTTTTCGCGTCAATCGGGGCGGCGTGCTGGTGCCGCCGGATCAGCTCCAGGATAAGAGCGATCGCGCGTATTTCCTCAGTGCCCGCTCCCTGCTGCCCAACCAGATCTTCATCTCCGCGTTCGATCTCAATATCGAAAACGGCCAGCTCGAGGTGCCTCATAAACCTGTGCTCAGATTTGCGATACCGGTGTTCGATGCGACCGGTCGGTCGCGCGGCGTTTATGTGATCAACTACCTGGG
>JANMTP010000033.1:0-222783 GCA_031390545.1 Chthoniobacter sp.
GAGTGGGTCGTTTTCCAGTTCCCTCAAAAGGCATCCACAACACGGCCCCGCCCTCTGTCGATCTTTTCATCACCCACATACCCTCAGCGAACCGCTCCGCGCGTCACGGCACCTGCTTACGCCGCCACCATTCCGGCCACCATGCGTGCCGCGCCGCACTCCGCGGTCGCTGAGCTTGGGGTCGTTCGGCGGCCTGACCTTGGCGCCACCGCGCCCGATGCCCTCCTCTCCGCCCTCCTCGACCGCCGCCCCACGAGCACGATGAACTTCCCCGAACATGAAATGCCGATCCGGCGCGAACTAGGAGCGGCGATGGTCAAGTTTGTGGAGAAACTGGGGGGCACGGGGTGGGGGCGATAATCAGGAAGACACGGTGATGCGCCAGGTGGCGACGGAGGAGTATCGGCAGGCCGTCCTCAAGGACGAACGCGCCGGCATCGACGTGGCGTTCGCCTGGCACACGCTGGCGGTCTGGACGGAAGTAGGGAAGGAGCGCATCGGCTACTTCGCGCGGGCGCTGGAATGCGGGCGCGCGGAGACCGCGGCCCGTCCACCGCAGACGCCCCAGGCCAGGTGGGGTGCCGTACACAGGGAGGCGGATTGCCTCTTTGAGATTGGACGCGTGCACTTTCACGAGAAGGCGCCCACCGCCGCACGGTGGTTTCTGACCGAAGCCTTGCCCCTGGCCCGCCAAGCCGACGCGTTGCTGGGGGAGGCCGGCGCCCAGGATGTCCGACTGGAAGGCCGGATCGCGGAGTTGCTCCTGCAACTGCCGGAGGAAGGCGAAGAGTGAGCCCACGGTTCCGCTCTTTATGCCGCCGAACAGGCCACGCCAAGGGCGTAACCCTCACTGGACCTGCGCTCATTCGGCCCTATTGAATATCGACACGGCCAACGCAGGTAGGTCTCTCGATATCAACGGTGTGAACAACAACATCTTTTATATCATTGGAGTCATCGTCGTCATCGTCGTGGTGCTGAAGCTCATCGGGGTTTACTAACCGACCGGCTGAGGTGACGAGGAGATCGCGGATACGCGGACCTAGGGTTCTCGGTCCCGACCCCGCTAGCGCTTAGGGGCGCAGGCCGGGGATGCGGGCGTAACCAACGAAGCCCACGCGTTTGTCCGGCTGGGTGGGATCGACTTTGGGCATCTTGAAGTCGAAGACGCTGACACCCCAACGCTGGACGCCGGCGTAGCTGCGGCCGTCGCTGGCGCCAAACATGACGCGCTTGCCGGTCGCCTTTTCGCGCCCGAGGTAGAGCATGACGTGGCTGATCGGGATATCGCGCCCGGTCTGGTAGGTGCCGGTCCAGAACATGAGGTCGCCGGGCTGGAGGTCGCTGAATTCCACACCATCCGCCTGCAAGCTGACCACGGGGAAGAAGCGGCCGGCTTTGCGCGCCCAGACGTACTGACTGCTGGAGTCGCGCGGCACGTCGTCGAAGCCCTGGGCGCGCAAGACGTGGTGGATGGTGCCGCTGCAATCCATGCCGCCGCGCGCGGGATCGGCGCTGCCGAAGGTGTAGGTGAGGTTAAGCTTGGTGAGGGCAAGCGAGGCGGTGAGGAGTTGCTGGACGCGGGCGGGCTGGTCGGCGAACTCGGTGAGTTCCGCGGGTTCGAGGGAAGCGGATGGAGCGCGCGCGGGCTTCGGCGCAGGGGTCGCGGCAGGCAGGGTCGTGGAAGCCGACGTTGCGGGCTCGTCCTTCGGCGCGGTGGTGCCTTGCTTCGGGGGTGAAGGAGTCCCGTCTTCAACCGCGCCGACCAGCTCCTTTTTCTTGGTGGGGGCAGCGGCTTCGTCGGTGATCAGAGTCTTGGCCTTCTTCGTGGGAGCCGGAGTGGCTTTCTTCGTGGCCGACGCCGTGGTGTCTTCACCCTCGCTGGCCGACGGCTTCTTCCTCGCCGGAGCGGGAGTAGAGGAAGGCTTGGCCGGGGTGGGGGACTCGTCGGTGGTCTTCGCCTTCTCCGCGCTGGCAGTGCTGCGCTTCTTCTTCGGGGAGGGCGTGCTTTTTACCTCGGCGGCAGCGAGCGGCGTGGCCGCGAGGGCGAGGAGGCAGAACAGGAGGGGCAGCGGCTTCATTGCAAGAGTTCGGACGTGCGGGGCGAAAAGGGTGTCTAAAAGCCGTTGGAAGGATTCTGGAGGAAGCAGGAAAGCAGGAAAACAGGAAGGGCTGGGGCCTCAAGGCAGTGAATTTCCTGTCTTCCTGTTTTCCTGCTTCACTTTTTAGACGCCCTCTCAGTGGTTGCCGCGAGTTCCTCGAGCAAGGCACGGTTCAGGCGGATGCCGGCGTGAAAGTTTTCCAGCGGGAAGTTCTCGTTGGGTGCGTGGGCGCGGCAATCGGGCAGCGCGAGACCGAGGAGCAAGCTCTCGACCCCGAGGACGCGCTTGAAGGTGTTCACGATGGGGATGCTCCCGCCCTCGCGGATCAACGCCACGTCCTTTCCAGGAAACGCCGTGCGCAAGGCGCGCTGCGCGGCGAGGCCGCCGGGGGAACTCGGGTCCGTGACGTAGGGCTCGCCGGCGTGGCCCCCGGTAATGGTGAGGCGCACGCCGGGCGGGCAGTGCGCGCCGAGATGCATGCGCACGCGGGCCATGACGTCGTCCGGCTGCTGGCCGGGCACGAGCCGGAAGGTGAGCTTGGCGAAGGCCTCCCGCGGCAGGACGGTCTTGGTCCCGACGCCCTGAAAGCCGCCACCGATGCCGTTCACCTCCGCCGTCGGCCGCGCCCAGGTGCGCTCCAGGCTGGTGTAGCCGGCTTCGCCGAAAAGCTCGGGCGCGCCGGTCACGGCAAGGATGTCGTCATCGCCCAAGGGCAGCTTCGCCCACGCGTCGCGCTCCCACGTTTCCAGCGGGGCCACCCCGTCGTAAAAGCCCGCCACGGCCACGCGCCCATCCGCATCGTGCAGACTGGCCACGAGCCGGGCCACGGCGGTCGCGGGATTGGCCACGGCGCCGCCGTAGATGCCGGAGTGCAGATCGGTCGCAGGCCCGGTGACTTTCAGCTCCAGCGCGCCGATCCCGCGCAGGCCGTAGGTGAAAGTGGGGACGCCGGGTGCGACCATGCCGGTGTCAGAAATGGCGATAAGGTCACAGCGGAGTTCGTCGCGGTGGGCGAGCAGAAACTCCTCGAGGTGCGCGCTGCCGATTTCCTCTTCGCCTTCGACGAGGACGATGAGATTCACCGGCAGATCGCCCTTTTCGCGCAGCGTGGCGGCGAGGCCGAGGATGTGCGCGAGGATCTGGCCTTTGTTGTCCGTCGCGCCGCGGGCGAAGACGACGCCATTCTCGATCCGCGGTTCGAAGGGCGGCGTCTGCCACAGCTCCAGAGGATCGACCGGCTGGACATCGTAGTGCCCGTAAATCATGACCGTGCGCCGGCCCAGCTGGTGGACGTTGCGCGCGACGACGATGGGATGTCCGGCGGTCGGATGCAGGGTGGCGTTTAACCCGGCGGTAGTGAGTTGCGCGACCAGCCAATCAGCGCAGCGCGCCACATCGGCCTGGTGAGCGGGGTCGGTGGAGACGCTGGGGAAACGCAGGAATTCGAGCAGGGTATCAACTTCAGGTGCGGGCATGCGCCGACGCTAGGCCGAACCCGGTCGGCTGGCTAGAAATCGGTGGCGGAGGGCAGCGCCCTGCGGGACAGTGCCCCGCTCTCTCCCCGATGTCCTTCGCCCGCCGCCTTTTCCTCCTCGCCACCGGTTTGCTCACGACCGCCGCTTGGGGGGACCCAGTGATCTCGGAGTTCATGGCGAGTAATAGCAGCTCGATCATCGACGAGGATGGCGATAACTCCGACTGGATTGAGATCCGCAATCCCGACGCGATCGCGGTGAACCTCAACGGATGGTTTCTCACCGACTCGGCGACCAACCTGCAAAAATGGATGCTGCCCGCGGTGACGATCCCAGCGAAAGGCCAGATCGTCGTTTTCGCTTCGAGCAAGGATCGGCGCGTCGTCGGATCCAACCTGCACACCAATTTCAGCCTCGCTGCGGGCGGGGAATACCTGGCGCTGGTCAAGCCGGATGGCACGACGAAGGCGACGGAGTTTGCGCCCACTTACCCCGCACAGACGCAGGATATCTCCTACGGCACTTCCTCGACTTCGACCGCGGCGACCGTGGTCAGCAAAACCTCAGCCGTGCGCGGCTTCGTCCCCACAAGCAATGCCCTCGGGACCGGCTGGCGGGCGCGAGTCTATAACGAGACAGGCTGGCTAACCGGCACGTTTGCGGCGGGCTTCATGAATTACAACGCGTCCTCCAACCCGGATCTGCAGGCCGATCTCGGGATGGATTTGATCGCACTCGGCACGGGTATTGGGGGCAGCGGCCGGAGCGCGTATCTGCGCGCGCATTTCAATGTGACCAACCCCGCGTTGGTCACCGGACTCGTTCTGCGCGCGCGGTATGACGATGGTTTTCACGCCTGGCTGAATGCCACGGCGGCGGCGCAGTCCCCCAGCGCGCCGGCCGAAAACACGCTGACCTACAATTCCACGGCCTTTGGTCACAACCCGGATGCGTTCGAGGATTTCGATATTTCCGCACAGATTGGATCGCTCGTCGCCGGCGACAACGTGCTCGCTTTCCAAGTGCTGAACTCAGGGACGGTCAGCTCGGATTTGTTCATGTGGCCGGAATTGATCGTGAGCACCGACTCCGGCGTGCCGGGCGTGACCGGTTACTTCAGCGTGGCCACACCAGGCGCGGTGAACGGCGGGCCGAACACAATTCAACTGCCCCAGACCGTGGCTTTCTCGCGAGCCCCGGGGCCGTTTACCACGACCTTCAATCTTTCGCTGACCGGGGCGATCACGGGGCAGCAAATTCGTTACATCATCGCCGATCCGACGGGTTCGCCGGGGGCGGCGATTGATGAGCCGACGAGCGCCTCGCCGCTCTACAGCGGTCCAATTAGCATCGCGACGAGCAAGCTGATTCGCGCGGCGGTTTTCAACCCGAGCAACGGTCAGCGCGGCCGGACTTTGACGGCGCACTATCAGCAACTCGAGACGGCGGCGAACAACACTTCGACCTTCACTTCGACGCTGCCCATCATCGTCACGGACGACCACGGGGCTGGCGAACCAGTGGACAGCGGCAACCCGGTCTATACCCGCGCGACCTTCGAGCTTTTCGAGCCTGCGGGTTCGCCACTACTCGCGCGGTTGACGGCGACGCCAACGGTTTTTTCGCGCGCCGGCATGCGCGTCCGCGGCTCGTCCTCGGCGGGCTTCCCGAAAAAGAGTTACGCGCTCGAGTTGCGCGACGAGAAAGAAGACGATGCTGACCAGGCGCTGCTCGGATTGGGAGCGGACTCGGACTGGATCTTGAACGGGCCGTGGCTGTTCGACGACACCTACATGCACAACGCCTTCATCTTCGAGATCAGCCGGCAGTGCGGGCGGTGGGCGCCGCGGACGAAGTTTGTTGAACTCTTCATGAACCAAAACGGCGGCAAGCTGGATAACGCTGACTACGCCGGCGTCTATGTGCTCACTGAAAAGATCAAGCCGGGCAACGACCGGCTGAACATTTCGTCCCTTGGCCCCGAAGACGCGACCGGCGCTGCGGTGACCGGCGGCTACATTTTCAAGATCGACCGCGCGGACGGCGATGAAGTCGCGTGGCGCACAAACAACAACGTTCCCGGCACCGACAATCTCGTCCTTACCGAACCCGACCCGCAGGCGGATACGCCGGCGCAGGTTGGCTACATCCAAAACTACATCCAGACCTTCGACACGACGCTCTTTGCCGAGCGCGCCGCGAACTTCACGACGCGCAACTATCGCAACTACATCGATACGGGCGCGTGGATCGATCACCACATTCTCAACAGCCTCGCCTACAACGTCGATGCGCTGCGGCTGAGCGCGTACTTTCACAAGGATCGCAATGGAAAAATCGCGGCCGGGCCGTTATGGGATTTCGATCGCGCGCTCGGTTCCGATGACGGGCGCGATGCCAATCCGCGAAGCTGGGCGAATATCGAGTATTTCTTTAATAACGACTGGTGGGGGCAGCTCTTTCGGGATCCGGACTTCGTCCAGGCTTGGGTGGATCGCTGGTGGCAGTTGCGCAGCGGACCGCTGACCAACGCCAATCTCAACGCCGTCGCCGATCAAATGGGTGCGCAGATCGGCAACGTCATCGGCGCGCGCGACGCCGCGCGCTGGCCAGACAACGCACCGAGCGGCAACTATCTCAACGAAGTCGCCGTGATGAAGATTTGGCTCACTTCGACCAACGGTCCCACACTCGGCCGCGCCAACTGGATCGACAGCCAGCTTCCCGTGCCGCCATCGGCCAGCGTCGCAACCGGCGTGGTCAGTGCTGGCACCACCGTGAGTTTTGGTGGGACGACGCGCTACACCGTGAATGGCACTGACCCGCGTCCGGCGGGCGGCGGTAGTGCCTCCTCCGCGAGCACCGGTTCTTCGCTAACCGTCACGCAGACCACCGTGCTGACCGCGCGCCGCCAAGTCACCACGACCCCTTTTCCCGGTGCCGTGAGCATCGGCTGGAGCGGCCCGCTGACCCGCGTCTATCTTGTGAATGAATTCTTTGCGGTCGCCGGCGATATCGCGGTGAGCGAGATCAACTATCATCCGCTCGGCCCGGTCGCCGGGGAGAGCGCTTTGGTGCCCGGCGTCGTGGCTGGCGACTTCGAGTACGTGGAGCTGAAAAACATCGGCTCACGAAGGGTCAATCTTTTTGAAGTGAAGTTTGTGGAAGGCGCGCCCTTTAAGGAACTCACGCTTGCGCCGCTGAGCCTAAATCCCGGCGAGTCCGCTTTTGTTGTGAAGAACCGCGCGGCCTTCCTCGCTCGCTACGGCTCGGCGATGAGTGCGAAAATCGCGGGCGAATGGATTGACGGGAATCTGTCCGATGGCGGGGAACTCATCCAGATCGTCGCGCGGGGCGGCAGCGCGATCCAAAGCTTCACTTACGGCGACAACGATGACTGGCCGGGGCGTGCCGATGGCAAAGGTTCAACGCTCGAATACGCCGGGACAGCTTTTGCGAATACCGATCTCGACAATCCGCTGAACTGGCGGTCGTCCACGGAAATCCACGGCTCGCCGGGCGCGGCGGGCGCGGGGCCAGACCAGCGCATCGTCATCAATGAAATCCTCGCGCACAGCAATGCGCCGCGCGTTGACGCCCTGGAACTTTTCAACACTAGCGCCTCCGCGGTCGATGTCGGTGGGTGGTATCTCAGCGATGAAAAGGGGGCCGAAACCGCCGACAGTTACCGCCAATTTCGTATCCCCAACGGCACCATCATTTCCTCGGGCGGGCGCCGTGTTTTCACCGAGGTCGATTTCAATCCCAATGGCGCGTGGAATCCGTCGCCGGGCACGCCCGGGGCAGGGGAGTTTGCGTTTGATTCGCATCACGGCGACGAAGCCTGGCTGATCCAAGCCGACGCGGCGGGCAAGCCGCTCAAGTTTATCGACCATGTGGAATTCGGCGCGACCCCGAGTGACGAATCCATCGGCCGCTGGCCGGACGGGACGGGCTATTTTTACCCGATGCTCGCCCGCACGCTCCTCGATGAAGCCTCCGCGGCGCAACCTAAGCCCGGCTTTGGGACGACGAACAGTGCGCCTCGCGTGGGGCCGCTGCTGATCAATGAAATCCATCATTCGCCAATTACCGGAAATGCCGACCTTGAGTTCGTCGAGTTGCGGAATCCGGGCGCGACGGCGCAATCCCTCGCTCAATGGCGCGTGCGCGGGGCCGTGGATTTCGATTTCGCCCCGACGGACAGCATTCCCGCTGGGAGCGTGGTCGTGGTCGTCCCATTCGCTCCGATCGAGACTGCGAAGGTCAACGCCTTCCGCGCCGCCTACGGCATCACCGCCGCTGTGCCGCTGCTCGGCCCTTGGTCTTCGGGCGATCAACTTGGGCTCAGCGATCGGGTGGTTCTTTACCGAGCCGGCCCGCCGCCCCCGGCGGAACCCGGCTATTTTCCGCTCCTGACTGAGGATGAAACGCACTATGCGAATTCCGCTGGGTGGCCGGCGGCAAACGGCGGGGCGTCACTCAACCGGCGGGGCACGGCGAGCCTCGGCGATCTCGCGACTTCGTGGAAGAATGACGTGCCTTCCCCCGGGGGCCTGGGGCCGACGTATGCACAGTGGCGCACTTATTGGTTCCCCGGCGCGGCTGCGGGCAGCGCTTTCGACGACGACGATCCGGACAACGATTTCGCCCCCAATAAATTGGAATACAGCCGCGGCACCGGTCCCTTGCTGGCGGAAAGTCAGCTCTCGCTGGCCCCCACGCTAAGTCGCGCCGGCCCCGGCCCCGGGACGAATTACGTGTTTACTTTTACGCGCCCGACGGACCGGCCAGGCGCCCAATTCCGCGTGCAGCAATCCGACAATCTCGGTCTGGGGCTCTGGTCCTACGTCAACGACGTTCTCGTTTCCACCGCGCTGGAAATCGAAACGCGCACCGTGACCATCCCGATCAACGCGAATACTCCGCCAGCGCTCTTCCTCCGCCTCGAAATCATCGTCACTCCGTAGTCGTAGAAACCGGCGACCTCACGCGACCAATGCACTCTCGAGAGCTTCGGTGAGCTTGTCGCCGAGCTGATTGGAGTTGAACGGTTTTTGCAAGAATCCGGTGAGACCCTGGCCAGCGAAGCGCGCCATGGCCTGCGGCTCGGCAAAGCCGCTCATCAGCACCACTCGCAAGTCAGGCTGGAGCAGGCGCATTTCGCGGAAGGTCTCCGCCCCGTCCATTTGCGGCATCGTCAGGTCGAGAATCACGGCGCTAAGCCGGGCGCCGCGCTGCCGGACCTGAGCCACGGCAGCCAAACCGTCTCCGGCGGTGACGACTTCATAGCCGAGGGCTTCGAGCATGCGGCGAGTGGAAATGCGGACGGGCTCCTCGTCATCGACGACGAGGATGAGTCCCGCGCTGCCGGATGCGGATTGAAAGGGAAACTCCGTCTGCAGCGAGGGTGCGCCCGAGCTGGGGAGGAGCACGCGGAAGCTGCTGCCGGCGCCTAATTTGCTCGTTACGTAAATCGCCCCACGGTGTCCGCGCACGATCCCGAGAACCGCTGCCAAGCCGAGCCCCCGCCCGGTAAACTTTGTGGTAAAGAATGGATCAAAAATTTTGTCGCGGATGGCTTCGTCGATGCCGCCCCCGGTGTCGCTCACCTCGAGCATCACGTATTCTCCCTCCGGCAGCTCGGGTGAAAGGTGCGCGTGGGAGAGTTCGGCCCGCGTCGCCTGGCGGACGCCGGTCGCGATGGTGATCGTGCCTGCCTGGTCGCCAATCGCTTCCCCGGCGTTGACGACCAGATTCATGAGCATCTGCCGCATCTGCGTCACGTCGGCAATGGTCGTGGGAAGATTTTCGGCGAGACGAATGTCAAAAACGATATTGCGGTGAATGGAAGCGCGCAGCAGTTCGGTGTTCTCTCGAATGATCGCGGAGAGATCGGCACGCATGACCACGAAGCGACCCTGCCCGGAGTAGGCGAGCATTTGCTGGCACAGCCCAGCCGCGCGCTCGGAGGCGACCTCAATCTGCTGAAGACACGGCAGGATCGGCGAATCCGCCGGGGCCTCCATCTGGGCGAGACTCGCGTTCCCGAGGATGCTGGTGAGGAGGTTGTTAAAGTCGTGCGCCACGCCGCCGGCGAGAATACCAAGGCTTTCGAGTTTTTGGCTTTCCTGGAGCTTGCGATCGAGTCGGGCGCGCTCAGCTTCAGCGGTGCGGCGTTCGCTAAGGTCCCGGCAAATGGCTTGCCGGCCGACCGGTTGGCCATCGCGCGTTTCCGTCCAGGAACTGATTTCGACGGGGAGGTTGCGACCGTCGCGAGTGAGAAGATCGAGTTGGAAAACGACCCCGTTGCCGCTCGTGGCCGTCGGCCCAGGGGCAATGATCCCCCCCCTTGTTTCGCGCTCCTCGCGCGCGAGGAATTCGGCGAGGTTGCGGCCCACGATTTCCTCAGCCCGCCACCCGAGCAGACGCTCGCCCGCGGGATTGAGGGAAGTGATCTGGCCGCTGAGATCGTGCGTGAGAATAAGGTCGTTCGCGCTTTCGAACAGCCCGCGATAGCGCTCTTCCACCGCTTTTTCACGAGCGTAGCGGTCACGAATTTTTTCCGCTTGGGCACGGACCTGCCGCCGCAGCGTTACGCCCCAGAAGAGACCTGCCCCAAGGACGAGCGCGGCGAGCATCAGCACGCGATAAAACCGGGGCGGCATCCACCAGGGTTGAGGACCGGTGGAAGCGATGTCCCGATGGGAACGGAGCAGAAGGCGAAAAGGAACCGGACTGCTATCGCCAGCTCCGCGCACGGAGAGAATGCCGGTCGCTTCGACGGGTTGTCCCGGAAGCAGCGCGGACCAGCCAGGGCTACCGGAATCTCCGACGAATTCGGCGGTGAAGTCCGTGGCGTCGGCGGAAAGTAGGACGGTGCGGCTGGAGCTCTCCGGGGGTTTGGCCGAAGCCACCCGGCCGCGCAGGCGGACGACGCGGGCATCGTATTTGCCGCTAAGAGCCTCCGGGATGGTGATAAACCGCGCCACCGGGGGCACGCCTGGGCCGAGCACACGCACCTCCTCCGCCCGGAGGTGCGCGGTCATTCCTCCGGTCACCGCCAAGCCGCTGACCTCCACGGCATCACCGATGCGCATATAGCCCTTCCGCTGGTCGTTGAAGACAAACATTGCCCCCGATGGGCTTTCGAGAAAAAAGGCACTACCCCAAAATCCGGTGACCGTGCCGCCGACCCGCGTCGGTTTTTTTACCCACTGTTCGGCTGTTTTTTGAAACTCCGCGATCGTCAATGCAGCAGTTCCGGGCGCTTCACCGCTCTCCTGGGCGACAGTGACACTCGTCACCGCCCCGCTCAACGCGCACAAACCCGCCCGTAGCAGGTTGGCGAAGCGAATTTTCATGGGGGAGGTCATCCCGCTTTCTCAGCAGGAAAGGTGCGCATTGGAATCGTGCCACAGAGCTTCCTCTGCGCCCGCCCAAGCGCCCGAGCGAGATCTTAGAAACCCAATCCCGGTGGCAGCCCCAACCCGGCGGTGACTTTGCCCATCTCAGATTCGGCGAGCGCCTTGGCTTCGGCGATCGCCTTTTGCACGCCGGTTAAGACCAGGTCTTCGAGCATCTCCACGTCCTCAGGATCGACGACCGTCTTATCGATCTTGATCGCGGTCACTTCGCCCGCGCCGTTGGCGGTCACGGTCACTTTGCCGCCGCCGGCGGTGGCGGTGACAGATTTGTCGGCGAGATCAGCCTGCGCGCTTTGCATTTGTTCCTGCATCTTCGCGGCCTGCTGCATCATTTTTTTGATGTTCATATTGGGTAGGTGGGATTCTAGGTGGTGAGGATTTCGGCTTGGAAAAGTTCGAGCGCTTTGTGGATGAGCGGGTCGTCTTTGAAGGCGGCCATCGGATCGGGCGCGACTTCGGGTTTAGTTTCGGCCGGGGCAATTTTTTCCACGGTCAGACCGGCGCGCTTCTCGCATTTGAGGGTGAGCGGCTGGCCGGCGATTTCAGAGAGCAGCGCCTCGATCAGCGGGCGGTTGTTTGAGCGCTCGCAGGATTCCATCGCCAGGCCGGAGTCGGGCGGAAAGGCGAGAGTCGCGCGTCCGCCGCTCACGTCCACGAGTTGGCCGGCTTCGATCCAACTGGAGATCAGCGGGCGCTCTTTGCGCACCCGGGCGACGAATTGCGGCCACAGTTCCGCGGCGGAAACCAGCGGGGCTGGCGCGGGCTCGGGTGTAGCAGGAAGAGGCTGCGGCTCAGGCTTCGCTGGCGGCTCCTCGCGCACGGCGGGCGTCGGGAGGGGCGCGGCCTTTTTCTCGGCGAGCGAAGCGGTAACGCTCGCACTCAGTGAAGCGCGCGGCGCGGGCGTTTCCGACGCCGGTTTGGCAGCGGCGACGGGAGTTTGCGAACGGGTGGCCGGTTCCGACATCCGTGGCTTTACCTGCGGTGGCGCGCCACCACCGCGGATCGCAGTGAGTGTATCCAGCACCTCCGTCAGCGTCGCCTGGCCGAGTGTCTGGATGGCGCGGATGGCCGCGACTTCGAAGTGCATCTTCTTGTTCGCCGCCCATTTCATCCGCGTCTCCGCGCTGGCAAATTGCTCGATCAACTCCAGCAGCCGGTCCGTGCCGATGCGCCCGCTTTGCTCGATCAGCGCCGCGACGGCTTCCGCGCTCAGTTCATCCTGCACGCCCTGCGGGTCGTGGCGGACGACGAGGAGATTGCGCAAGTGCCCGATCAAATCCGCCAGCAGCCGGCTCAAATCCTTCCCCGCCTCGGCCTGCGTGTGGATGACCGCCAGCGCCTGGGCCGACTCGCCGGAGATCAGGTGCTCGCACAGTTCCGCGACGGTCTGCTGCGCGGTAAAACCGAAAACCTCCAGCACCTGCTGCTCGCCGATCTCGTTTCCGCAAAACGCCACGAGCTGATCGAGCATCGACTCCGCGTCGCGCAAGCCGCCCTCGGCTCCGCGCGCGATACTTTCCGCCGCTGCCGGCGCGAGCGCGAGCTTTTCGCAGCCGGCGATGTAGAGCAGGTGCTTGGCAATCGCCGGTGTGGGGATGCGCTGGAGATCGAAGCGTTGGCAGCGCGAGATGATCGTCGTCGGCACCTTCTCCACGTTGGTCGTGGCGAAGACGAACTTCACGTGCGGCGGCGGCTCTTCGAGCGTTTTGAGCAGCGCATTGAAAGACGACGCCGAAAGCATGTGGACCTCGTCCACGATGTAGAGCTTGTACTTCCCGCGGGTCGGCAGGTATTTGACGTTGTCGATGATGATCTCGCGGATCTTGTCCACCTGCGTGTTCGAGGCGGCATCAAACTCGAGCACGTCCATCGACCTGCCCTCGGCGATTTCCACGCAGACCGGGTCCTTCGGATCGAAGTCCGCATTCGGCCCGTCCGTGCAGTTCAGCGCCTTGGCGAGCAGCCGCGCGGTGGTCGTCTTGCCCGTGCCGCGCGGGCCGATGAAGAGGTACGCCTGGGCCACGCGATCCTGGGCGATGGCGTTCTTCAGCGTGCGCACGATGTGCTCCTGCCCCACCACCTCGGCGAAGGTCTGGGGACGATATTTGCGGGCGAAAACCGTGTAGCTCACGCGCGGAATTTGGACGCCGCGGGGGAATGAGGAAAGCAGGAAAGCGGCGGCGTGCCGGGATTGTCAAAAACCGGCCGTCGTCCCGCCTCTCAGTGGCTGTCTAAAAAGTCATTTGGATCCACGAAAAACACGAAAGGGACACGAAATCGGAGGACCCTCTTTCGTGTCCCTTTCGTGTTTTTCGTGGACCTCTCCCGCCCCCGCAAAGTGCTGCCGGGATTTTTTAGACGCTCTCTAGTTTCTCGACTCCCGCCCGCCGCCTGTGCTTGCCTGCCGCCCTGCTCCTCCATCCCCGCCGTTCGGGTCTTGGGGAGCTTCTTGAAAAAGGCCGCGCACCTATGAAAACGACAGCTTCATGCATCTTCACGCTGCTCCTCGCAGGCACGACCGCTCATGTCTCGGCGGTGGGCGGGGGCGGCACCCCCCTTTACACGAATCTCATCGCCAATCCGGACGCGGAGGCTTCCGCCGGGGCCGCGGATTTCGGCTCGGTGGCCGCTCCCGTGGGCTGGACGACCTCCTCAAACTTCACCGCCGTCCCCTACGGCATCGGGTCAAATCTTCATTTGAACATGCTGGATTCCGCGGCCATTGGGGGCGGCTTGAATTACTTCGCCGGCGGGCCGGATACCGCGCTCGCGACCGCATTTCAGTCTATCAATTTCAGCGACCTCGCCGCGGCGGTGGACGCCGGCTCCTTGGCCGTACAACTCACCGCCCTCCTCGGCGGCTACCTCAATGAGGCGGATAACATGTCCCTGACGGCGACGTTTCGGGATGCTTCCGACGCCTCGCTGGGCGCGTTTTCGCTCGGCCCAGTGACCCCCGCGCAGCGGGTCGGCATGAGTCAACTCCGCTACCGGTTCGGTCGCGCCGTGGTCCCGGTGGGCGCACGCACGGCGGACATCGTGCTCACGGCCACGCGCGTGGAAGGCAGCTACAACGACGGCTACGCGGATAACCTCAGCTTCCAGCTCGCTCCGGCGCAGAGCACCGCGACCTTTGCCGGCACGAGCACGGCCATCCCCGGCGGCACGGGCACCTTCACGAGTCTGGGCGCGCCGAGCCTGAGCGGAGGGAAAGTCGCCTTTCTCGGCACCGGCACGGGCGGGCAGAGCGGCATCTACCGAATCATTCCGCAGGAGCCAACCATTCCGCAGGAGCCGATTAGAATCGCCGACCTGAATACCTCGATCCCGAATGGCACTGGCAATTTCACCGGCCTGAGCGCGCCGCGGCTAAGCGGGAACAACGTGGCCTTCCACGGCATGGGGACCGGCGGGCAGAACGGCATCTACGTGACGATTCCGCAGGACCCGGTTTCGCCTCAGGACCCGATCAGGATTGCGGACCTGACTACGGCAATTCCGAACGGGACGGGCAATTTTACGGCCTTCACGATCGGAACAGAGGCGCCGGCACCGAAGATTTCCGGCGAATCGGTCGTCTTTCTCGGGGCTGGCATGGGCGGACAGCAAGGGGTTTACGGGAAGTTCGGCGGCGCTCTGCTGCGTCTAGCGGATACGGCTACGAGCATTCCCGGTGGCACAGGAACGTTCTCAAGTTTTGGGGCTGTCGCGCTCCCGCAAGATCCCCTCATCCCGCAGGATCCAACCGCCCCGCAGGATCCTGTTCGCGTCGGTTTCATCGGCTTTGGCGCGGGTGGACAGCAGGGCATTTACGATTACTCCGCCGGCACGCTTTCGGCGGTCTTCAATACCGCTACGGCGATTCCCAGCGGCACGGGCACTTTCACTGGTTTCGGCAGCCTCTCGCTGGCCCCGCAGGAGCCAACCGCTCCGCAAGACCCGCTCCGGGCGGCCTTCATCGGCCTCGGCAGCGGCGGCCAGCAGGGCGTGTATTCCACCATCGACACCCCGCTCGCGCTGGTCGCCGATCTGGACACACCGATCCCCTTTGGCCTCGGCAATTTCACCGGCTTCGAGACGGTCAGCGCGAGCGAGACCGACGTGGCCTTTCTCGCCACCGGCGACGGCGGCCAGCTCGGCATCTACAATCTGCTCGGCGGCTCCCTGCTGAAAGTGGTCGATCTCAGCGACACCATCGACGGCAAGACCATCATCGACCTGGACCTCACGAGCACCGGCGCCTTCAACCCCATCGCCTACCAGGCGACTTTCAGCGACGGCAGCCAGGGCATCTACACCAGCACCCCGGCACCGGAGCCCGGCAGCGCGGTACTGCTCGCGGGCGGCGGTGTGCTGCTCGGACTGCGTCGTCGTCGCGGGTAGGAGCGGGAAGTGGCCGACGGAGCGCGGGGAGCATGCTTTACGGCTTCCATAATTTCTCCGCCCCCCGCACAAAGCGCCGATGCTCGGCAATCTCATCGGCCCGGAAATCAAGGAGCTCATCGCAGAGCGGAATTTTTCCGCGCTGCGCGAGGCTTTTGTGGATTGGGATCCGGCGGACGTGGCGGAGTGCATCACGGAGCTGGCGGAGGAGGAGCAGGCCGTCGTCTTCCGCCTCCTGCCGCACGCGCAGGCCACCGAAGTTTTCGAGTATTTGGAGCCGGAGGCGCAGCAGTTTGTGCTCAAGGCGATGGGCCACGCCGAGGCGGCGCGCATCCTGAACGACATGTCTGCCGACGACCGGACGGCGCTGCTCGAGGAGCTGCCCGGCGCGGCGGTGGTGCAACTCCTCCAGCTCCTTTCACCGGAGGAAAAGGCGGTCGCGCAATCGCTGCTGAACTATCCCGAGGACAGCGTGGGTCGGCTGATGACCACGGAACTGCTGAGCGTCCGCGCGGATTGGTCGGTGCAGCAGGTGCTCGATCACATCCGCGCCCACGGCCAAGACTCGGAGACGCTGAACGTGATCTACGTGACCGACGAGCGCGGGCGCCTGATCGACGACGTGCGCATCCGCGAGTTTCTCCTCGCGCCGCTCGAAACAAAGGTCGCCGACATCCACGACAGCTCCTTTGTCTCCCTGCGCGCCGCGGACGACCAAAGCCGGGCGCTGGAGCTTTTCAAAAAATACGACCGCAACACCCTCCCGGTCGTGGACAGCGAGGAAAAGCTGCTCGGCATCGTGACCGTGGACGACATGCTCGATGTGCAGGAAGAGGAGACGACCGAGGAGATGCAAAAACTCGGCGGTGTGGCCGCGCTCGACGAGCCCTACATGGATGCGCCGCTGCTCGATCTCGTGCGGAAACGCGCGGTCTGGCTGGTCGTGCTTTTCCTCGGCCAGATGCTCACGGCGTCGGTCATGGGTTACTTCCAGGCCGAGCTGGCGCAGGCGCTGGTGCTTGCGCTATTCATTCCGCTGATCATTTCCAGCGGCGGCAACTCCGGCTCCCAGGCCTCTACGCTCATCATCCGTGCGATGTCGCTGGGCGAGCTCACCTCGGCCGACTGGTGGCGGGTGTTGAAAAAAGAAATCGCCACCGGGCTGCTGCTCGGGTTGCTGCTCGCGGGCATCGGCTTTTTGCGAATCGTCGTCTGGCAGCACTACACCGGCGCGTATGGGCCGCACTACCTGCTCATCGGCGTCACCGTTTCCGCAGCGATCCTTGGTGTAGTGCTCTGGGGCACGCTTTCCGGCTCAATGCTCCCGCTGCTCCTGCGCCGGCTCGGGCTTGATCCGGCCACGTCGTCCGCGCCGTTCGTCGCCACGCTGGTCGATGTCACCGGGTTGGTCATCTACTTCAGCGCGGCGGTCGCGGTGCTGCGGGGAACGGTGCTCTGATTAGGGGACGCTCTAAGGTGCGCGACCGGCTGGTCGAGGCATCCACCGAGGGTTGATTTCGCCGGGACACGGAACGGTCTTTTTCCTTCCATCCAAACTCTTCGGCACGAACGAACAGTCAATCAGTCACAACCTTCCTGACCCGATGCCCGACATTCCCGACCCTCCGAAAACCGACAATCCGCTCGATGAGATGTCCATCTTGGGCGACCCAACCACCCGCCGCGTCTTCCTCAATCAAGTCGCCGGGACGAGTGCGGTGCTGGCGCTGGGCTCTAATTTCCTGAGCGGGCCAGGAGCCCAGGCGGCCAAGTCCTCCACGGCTCCGGCGAGTGCGGAGGAGCTGGAGGTGCGGCTGATCATCAATGGCCGTGAAACCAAGCTGCGGCTGGATCCGCGGGTCACGCTGCTGGATGCGTTGCGCGAGCATCTGCAACTCACCGGCAGCAAGAAAGGGTGCGATCACGGCCAATGCGGCGCTTGCACAGTGCTGGTCGATGGACGGCGGATCAACTCGTGCCTGAGCCTCGCGGTGATGCACGAGGGCGACAAAATCACGACCATCGAAGGGCTGGGCACGCCCGCCAAGCTGCACCCGATGCAGGCGGCTTTCATCAGGCACGACGGCTTTCAATGCGGCTATTGCACGCCGGGGCAGATTTGTTCGGCGGTGGGTATGCTGGGGGAAATCAAGGCCGGCATTCCCAGTCACGTCAGCGCCGATTTGCTTGGCAAGATGTCGGCGAGCGACGAGGAGATTCGCGAGCGGATGAGCGGCAATCTTTGTCGCTGCGCCGCCTACTCGAACATCGTCGAGGCGGTGCGCGAAGTCGCGGGAGGAAATGGATGAAAGCCTTCACCTACGAGCGGGCGAACACTCCGGCGGCTGCGGCGATGGCGCTGGCTGCGCAGCCCGATGCCAAGTTCATCGCGGGCGGCACGAACCTGCTCGACCTGATGAAGCTGCAGATCGAGACGCCCGCGCACCTCATCGATGTCAACCGTCTCGGCCTTGACAAGATCGAGGCCACGCCGGAAGGCGGCCTGCGCATCGGGGCGCTCGTCCGCAATACCGATCTCGCCGCCGATGCGCGCATCCGCCGCGACTATGCCGTGCTCTCTCGCGCGCTGCTCTCCGGGGCCTCAGCGCAATTGCGCAACAAGGCGACGACCGCGGGCAATCTGCTCCAGCGCACCCGCTGCCCGTATTTCTACGACACGACGAAGCCGTGCAATAAGCGCGCGCCCGGCGCCGGCTGCGCGGCGGTCGGCGGCTTCACCCGCAATCTCGCGATCATGGGCACGAGCGAGGCGTGCATCGCCACGCATCCCTCCGACATGGCTGTGGCCATGCGCGTGCTGGATGCGCTGGTGGAAACGGTCGCGCCCGATGGCACCACGCGCGCCATCCCGATCGCGGAGTTTCACCGGCTGCCGGGTGACACGCCGCACGTCGAGACGACGCTGCGCGCTGGCGAGATGGTCACCGCAGTCACGCTGCCTCCCCCGCTCGGCGGCCTGCACATTTATCGCAAAGTCCGTGATCGCACGTCTTACGCGTTCGCCACTTTGTCGGTCGCCGCAGTCATGCTGCCGAGCGGCCGCAATCGTTTCGCCTTCGGAGGTCTCGCGCACAAGCCGTGGCGGGTCGAGGAGGCGGAGAAAAAGGAAACGCCAGCGGCGGTCGCCGAGGCCGTGCTCGCCGGCGCGCGCACCACACCGCAGAACGCCTTCAAGGTGCCGCTCCTCGGCCGGGTGCTCGCGTCCATCTTTGCCCAAGCCAAAGCCTCCGCATGAAATTCGACACGCCCGCCGCCGCCAATCCGATCGACCGCGCGCGGGTCATCGGCCGCCCGACGGATCGCATCGACGGTCCCGCCAAAGTCACCGGCACTGCGCCGTATGCGTTTGAGCGAAACGACCTCGCGCCGAACGCGGCCTATGGCTGGATTGTCGGAAGCGCCATCGCCAACGGCCGCATCGTGCGCCTTCACACAAAAGATGCCGAAGCCGCGCGCGGCGTGCTCGCAGTCGTCACTTACGAAAACGCGGGCAACCTCGGCAAAGCCAAGGCGCATACTGCGCGGATGCTCGCTGAGCCGGACGTGGAGCACTACGACCAGGCCGTTGCGCTCGTCGTGGCTGAGACATTTGAGCAAGCCCGCGCGGGGGCGAAGCTGGTGCGCGTCGATTACGCGCCGGGTAAAGGCAAATTCGACCTCGCGGCGGAGAAGGGCAGCGCGATCAAGAAGGACAGCGAAAACGGCCCGGCGGACAGCGCGGTGGGCGACTTCGCCTGGGCCTTGGCGCGCGCGGCGGTGACGGTCGATGCGACGTACACGACGCCCGACCAGAGTCACGCGATGATGGAGCCGCACGCGACCATCGCCGGCTGGAGCGGCGACCAACTCACGCTCTGGACATCCAACCAAATGATTGCCTGGGCCGTGCGTGACATGGCTGAGACGCTGCTCATTGCGCCCGAAAAAATCCGCGTGAGTTCGCCCTATATCGGTGGCGGCTTCGGGGCCAAACTTTGGGTTCGCTCCGACGCCATCATGGCCGCGCTCGGCGCGCGGGCCGCGAAACGTCCGGTGAAAGTCGCGCTCTCCCGGCCGCAGATCGCGAATAACACGACGCACCGGCCCGCGACGATCCAGCGCGTGCGCATCGGCGCGGGAAAAGACGGCCGCATCGACGCGATCGCGCACGAATCCTGGTCGGGAGATCTTCCCGATGGCCAGATCGAGACAGCGGCCTTCCAGACCCGCCTGCTCTACGGCGGAGCAAATCGCATGACCGCGCATCGCCTGGCGACGCTCAACCTCGGCGAAGGTAACGCCATGCGCGCGCCCGGCGAAGCCGTCGGGCATCTCGCGCTCGAAGTCGCGATGGATGAGTTGGCGGAAAAGCTCGGCCTGGATCCGGTCCAGCTCCGCATCCTCAACGACGTCCAGCACGATCCCGAGAAAGGCCCGAGCCGCCCGTATTCCAGCCGCAAACTGGTCGAGTGCCTGACCGTCGGCGCGGAGCGCTTCGGCTGGGCCAAGCGCAATCCCAAACCCGGCCAGGTCCGCGACGGCGGCTGGCTCGTCGGCATGGGCGTGGCATCCGCCTTTCGCAACAGCCCGACGATGGACTCCGCCGCGCGCGTCAGCGTCGATGCGAAGGGCATCGTCACCGTCGAGACGGACATGACCGACATTGGCACCGGCAGTTACACCGTCATCGCGCAGACCGCGGCTGAGCTGATGGGCGTGCCGCTCGAGCGCGTGACCGTGAAACTCGGTGACAGCAAAGCGCCGGTCTCTTCAGGGTCCGGCGGGCAGTGGGGCGGTAACAGTTCGACCTCCGGCGTCTATGCCGCCTGCATGAAACTGCGCGGCGAGCTGGCGAAAAAAGCCGGCCTCAACGCGGACGAAGCCGTCTTCGAGGAAGGCCAAATCCGCGCCGGCGGTCGCAGCATTCCGCTGGGGCGAGCCGCGGGTCCGGAAGGACTCACGGTCGAGGACAAGATCGAGTTCGGCGATCTGCAAAAGAAGTTCGTGCAAGCCTCGTTTGGCGCGCACTTCGTCGAGGTCGGGGTCGATGCCGCGACCGGCGAAACCCGCGTCCGTCGTATGAGCTGCGTCTGCGCCGCGGGCCGCATCTTGAATCCCAAAGCCGCGCGCAGCCAGGTCATCGGCGCGATGACCATGGGCGTCGGTGCCGCGCTGATGGAGGAACTCGTCGTGGACAAACGCTTCGGGTATTTCGTCAACCACGACCTCGCCGAATATCACATCCCGGTGCACGCCGACATCCCGCACCAGGACGTGCATTTTCTCGAAGAACTCGACGACAAATCCTCACCGATGAAGGCCAAGGGTATCGGCGAGCTCGGCATCTGCGGCATCGGTGCAGCGGTCGCAAATGCGATCTACAACGCCACCGGCGTGCGGCTGCGCGATTACCCGCTGACTCTGGATAAAGTGCTGGCGGGCCTGCCGCCCCTCGCCTGAGATGCGCGAGATCGGCGACATCGTGCGGGAGTTTGAGCGCCGCCGCGGCGAGCCGTTCGCGCTCGCGACGTTGGTGAAAACACGCGGCTCCAGCTACCGCCGTCCGGGCGCGCGGATGCTGATCACGTGCGACGGAAACGCCGTCGGCTCATTGAGCGGCGGATGCCTCGAGGAAGAGGTCGTCGCCAGGGCGCGCGAAGTTTTGCGCTCGGGTACGCCCGCACTTATGGAGTTTGATACGCGCCGCCGTTTCGGCTGCAACGGCGCGCTGGAAATCCTCGTCGAGTGCGTAAGCGAAAGTTTCCTCACCGAACTGGCGGCGCATTTCCACACCCGCCGTCCGTGCCTCATCGCCACAACGTTTACCGGCCAATGCGGCAGTCGGATCATCCGCAGCGCGAATGAGTCACGAGGAGATGAGTTGCTCCAGGTCATTGAGCCGCCGCCGCAGTTGCTCATCATCGGCGACGGCCCCGACAGCGTCGCCCTGCGCGCCTTTGCCGAAGCGCTCGGCTGGCTAGTGTACCCGATGGACGGTGCCTGTCAGCTCGACGGACCGTACGACTCGTGGACCGCCGCCATCGTGAAGACGCACAACTTCGGTCGCGACTTCGCGGCGCTCCGCACCCTGCTGCCGCTGAAGCTGCGCTACGTCGGCCTCATCGGCCCAAGGGCGCGCCGCGAGCAATTGCTCGGCGATCTGCTCGATACCGGCATCGCCGCCGGACCGAATTTTTTCGCACCCGCCGGCCTCGCGCTCGGTGGTGACGCCCCGGAAGCGATCGCGCTCGCCATCGTGGCGGAGATTCAAGTGGTCTTTGCCGCCGGCTCCGGCCAGTCCCTGCGTAATCGCAAAACGGCCATCCACGCGCCCCACGCCGAGGCCGTCACGGCACCGTTGTGAACGTGGAAAAGATCGGCGCGATCATCCTCGCCGCCGGCAGTTCCTCCCGCCTCGGCGAGCCCAAACAATTCCTGCGCTATCGCGGCGAAACGCTCATCCGCCGCGCCGCCCACGCCGCTGTGGACTCCGGTTGTTTCCCCGTGATCGTCGTTACCGGAACAGCACACGAGCGCATTGCCGACGAACTGGCGGGACTCGAAGTGCAAGTCCATCACCACCCGCAGTGGATGCGTGGAATAGGCAGTTCGGTCCGCGCCGGAATTGGGCAGGCTTTGCTCCTCAAACCATCGCCGGATGCCCTCGTGCTGATGGTCTGCGACCAGCCTCACGTTACCGCCGAAGTCCTTGCCGCGCTCATAGCGGCCCGCGCACAAGCGCAACTTCCCGCGGCCGCCAGCATCTACGCCGGCACCCTCGGCGTGCCCGCCATCTTCGCCCGCGCGCTCTTCCCCCGGCTCAGCGCTTTGCCGGACGACCACGGTGCCAAACACCTTCTCCGCATGATTTCAGAACAAATCATCGGGGTCCAATTTCCGCATGGGGTCATCGACATCGACACCCCCACGGACTCCCGCCTCCATCTTGCAACGCAATGAACGACATGAAGCGCGTCCTCGCGCATGGCTGAGCCGCTCGCTCCCAGCGTGCGCCCGCCGATCCGACCGCCCTCCAGCTAAGCGACCGCCATCCGCCCCAACCGCACATCCATCCAGACCGCGAGGATGAGCACGAGGCCGCGGGCCATGTATTTGTGCTCGGGCTCGACGGAGAGCAGGGTCATGCCGTTGATCAGGCAGGCCATGATCAGCGCGCCGAAAAGGACCCCGGCCACGCTACCCCGTCCGCCGCGCAGGGACACGCCGCCGATGACGCACGCGGCCACGGCGTCGAGTTCCATGAGGTCGCCGACGGTCGTCGTGCTCGCGCCGCCGTAGGCCGTTTGCAAAAAGCCCGTCAGTGCCACGATCGCGCCCATGAGCGTGAACGCGCCGATCGTCACCCGCGCCACGGGGATGCCGGAGATGACCGCGGCCTCTTCGTTGCCACCGATGGCGTAGAGGTAGCGGCCCCACGGCGTGTGCTGGGTGAGCACCCACACGAGCAGGGCGACCGTGCCGAGGATGAGCACGGGCAGCGGTACGCCCCGGAATTGATTCGTGATGATGACAAAAAGCAGCACCACCTGCGTGGTCAGGAAAAGCTGGAGAAAAGTGACCTCGCCCTCCTCCACGGCCAGCCCGTGCGCCACGCGCTGCGTTCGCGCTTTCAACCGTGCGACCACCAGCGCACCGATCACCACCGCGGCCAGCGCATACCCGGCGGCGTGCGGCAGGTAGAAAGTGGTCAGTGCGGAGTAGAGATTCGTCTGTCCGCCGGTGACGACGGGGACGGTGTGATTGTTGATCACCTGGAGAAACAGCCCCTTGAACAGCAACAGCCCGCCGAGGGTGATGATGAACGCCGGAATGCGTTGCCGCACGATGAGCGAACCCATCGCCCACCACAGCCCGAGCGCCACGGCCAGTCCGGCGAGCAGCGCGAGAGGTGCAGGCCAGGCGTGGCTGGTCACAAGCACCGCGGAGATCCCGCCGATCAGGCCAACGCCGCTGCCGGCGCTCAGGTCGATGTGGCCGGGCAAAATGACGAGCAGCATGCCGATGGCCAGCGTGGCGGTGATCGAGAAGTCGATCATCAGCAGCGACAGATTGCGCGAGGAGAGGAAGTTCCAGCCCGGCACTTGCAGCGCAAAGAAGGCGACGATGGCGAGCAGCGCCAGGCCGAGGGCCGAATCACGGAGGGAGAGGCGGGAAGTCATGGGGGCTGTGGTCGTCAAAAAGCGCGAACCTTCCCCGCAAGCTCAAGCCAAATCATCGTGCAGCGTGCGCTTGCGTCCGGGTGCGCCTCCGGCACGCTGCCGCGCGTGATCACCACCGCCATCATTTTCGGGACGCTGGGCTGGAAAACGTTCCTTGCCGCCGTCGTCGGGCTGGCCTTGTTCGCGCTGGCGATCGGCATGTGGGGCTATCGCCGGCGGCGGCAGCATCTGATTGAAAAGTACGGCGACGCCGAGATCGCGCGCCGCCTGATGAAAGGCGTTCTCTGGCAGGGCGAAACGGCGGAGCAAGTCCGCGAATCGCTCGGCGAGCCCGCGGACATCGACCAAAAAGTTCTCAAGACCAAAACCAAGGAAGTTTGGAAATACCGCCCGACCGCACGCAACCGCTTCGGTCTTAAAATCACGCTCGACGACGGTGTCGTGGCCGGCTGGGAGCAGAACGACTGACGTGCGAAATTTGCGCCAGGGACTTGCCAACGAAAGCGCGTTCTGGCGGTCATATCCCGCGAACCCACTTTATATGCGTCTCACCCTCCTCGCCGCCGCTGTCGTTTCCCTCACTGTCACCGTTCAGGCCGAGAATTGGCCGCAGTGGCGCGGTCCCGCTCTGAACGGTTCTTCGCCGGAAAAAAACCTGCCCGAAACCTGGACCAAAGAGACGGTGAAATGGTCAGCGCCTTTACCCGGTCCGGGCGGCGCGACGCCGGTGGTGTGGGGCGATGCGATCTTCGTCACGAGCCCCGACGCGCAGAAAAACCTGCTGCTGTTGTGCTTTAACCGTAAAGACGGAAAACTGCGCTGGCAGAAGCAACTTTCCACGGGCGACATCACCAAAGGCAAAGGCAACATGGCGTCGCCCTCCCCCGTGACGGACGGAAAAACGGTCTTCGTCCTGTTCGGCAACGGCGACCTGGCGGCCGTGGATTTTGAGGGCAATATCAAGTGGCAGCGCCAGCTCGGCACGGACTACGGACGGTTCGCGGTGATGTGGATTTACGGCTCCAGTCCGCTGCTTTTTGACGGCCGGCTTTATATCCAGGTCCTTCAGCGCACGCCGGCCCCCGCCGACTACCCCGGTCTGGCCGGCGGCGATCCGGCGCGGGAGAGTTATCTCCTTGCGCTCGATCCGGCGACCGGCAAGACGCTCTGGAAACAGGTTCGCCCGAGCGAGGCCAAGATGGAGTCGCTCGAAAGCTACGCCACGCCTGCCGTGCATCGCGGAGCGGACGGCAAAGCGCAGATTCTCGTTGTCGGCGGCAACTGCCTCACCGGTCACGATGCCGCGACCGGCGCGGAACTCTGGCGCGGTTACGGCCTGAATCCGAAGGACGGCGAGTGGATGCGCATCGTGCCCACCGCGGTCAGCGCGGGTGGTTTTGCGATTGCGGCCGGGCCCAAGAAGGAACCGCTGCTCGCCTTCCGCACCGACGGCAAAGGCGATGTCACGACCAGCGGGCTGGCGTGGAAAATCGACGACCGCAGCGCACCGGATGTCTGCACCCCGGCAGTTTATGAGGGCGATCTTTTCGTGCTCAACGGCGACGCCAAGACGCTCGCGCGCCTCGACCCAAAAACCGGCGCGAAGAAGTGGGAAGGCAAGCTGGATACCCGCGCCGACATCCGCTGCTCGCCGACGGTCGCGGACGGTAAAGTTTATCTCACCGACGAAAAAGGCACGGTCTTCGTCTGCAGCGCGGGCGACGAGTTTAAAGTCCTCGCGACGATTCCAATGGGCGACGCCCAAGGCACGCGCGCGACCATCGCGGTAAGCGACGGCCAGCTTTTCCTCCGCACGACGGAAGCGCTGTATTGCGTGGGAAAGTAGGCGAGCGGGCGAGCTAGACTGCTCCAACCGCTTCCGGGGCCGACATTTTCTCCAGCCACTCGCGGTGGATGTTGGGGGAAATCTCGCTCGGCTTGATCTCGCTGCGGCCGCCCCAGAAGACGTTCGTGTAGCTGACGGGCATGCCAATGGCGACGAGGTGCGCGTCGATCGCCGCTTTATGGTCGAAAACGCGATCCTTTTCCGTGCCGTGACAGACGGCCATGATGTTGACGTGATTGAACTCCGGGCCGCCTTCGCGCCAGTAGCAATGCGTAAGGATCGGATGCCGGCCCACTTCGCCCCCAGCCTCGATTTCGCGTCCTGCGGGGACGCGCCAATGGAAGAGGGCGTTGAAGCGCGTCACGCGGACGCCGGTTTGCGAGGGCTTCACATGTTCGAGGAAAGTGGAGAAGCGTCCGATGACTTGGCGGGCGTTAAGGTCTTCAGCAATGCGATAGAAAGTTTCGAGATCGATACCGGCTTCCGCGGCCCGCGCCGCCCAAAGACCGGAGCGGATTTCATCGAGCGTCAGCTCCCGCTTCAGGGCGAGCAGGACTTCCCACTCGAGCTCGTTGAGCTCTACCACGCCGACTTTGATCATCTGCGCCAAGTCGTCTGACTTGTCGCCGGGTTCGATGGTCTTCCGCCGCACATGGCCGACGCCGAGGGCGAAGATTCCCTTGGCCGGCATGAGTTTGAAATGCGTCGCGCCGGTGTGGCGCATGAGCACTTCGCAATGCCCGGCCATCGACTGACCGACCGGGACTTTTAGCGTTGTCCAAAGGCGGTACTCGCTGCCGGTTGTCGCCGTGTCCGTTGAGCGGACCACGACATGGCCGCTGAACGGGTCTTTCTGAAACATGAAATCGAACGCGCTGTTCAGCTTGTCCTCGCTCACTTTCCAAGCGACGAGCGCGCCCTCGGCGAGGTTGCTGGCGACCAGCGTCTGCCGCACGCGGCGGATGGTCCCGGCCGCAAGCATCCCGCGAATGCGCTCCAGCACCGTCTCCAGCGGCACCCCGCTGCGCGCGGCGATCTCTCCAAACGGCTCCCGGACGAAGCCTTGGATTTTGTCCTCCGAGACGGCGAGGATCTGCGTGTTGAGCGGGTCGGTGTGTTCGATGGACATGGTGAGGAGCGCTGACTTTAGGCGGCTCGAAAGGGGAGTCCACGAAAAGCACGAAAGGACACGAAACGAAAGACGCCGGTCGGACAGTCAATCCTACGTTTCGTGTTCTTTCGTGTCCTTCGTGGACACGAACTCCTCTTTGACGAAAGCCAGCGCGTCTTCACGCGAAGTAAGGGTTTTTTCGAGTTGCCGGCTTTCGACCGCTTCGAGGATGTCGGTAAATCGCGGGCCGGGTTTCAGGCCGAGGGCGATGAGGTCCCGGCCGGTGATCAGTGGCGGCGGGATGAGCGGCTCGGCAGCGAACTCCTCGCGTTTGGCTTTGAGAAACTCGTAGTTGTCGAGCATCCCGTGGCTGCTCGTGCAATCGACGCGATGGAGCTCCAGTTCATCCTCCATATACGGACGTGCGAGGAAGCGTTTCAGTTTCGCCACGCGCATCTGTTGCACATCCTTGAAGACCATGTGGTTCGCCACGGCCTCAACCGTCGCGTCGATCTCCGCACGGGAAAAACGCAGGCGCGTCATCACCTGCTCGGTCATTTCAGCGCCGAGCTGGTCGTGGCCGCTGAAGCGGATGCGTCCATCGGGATCCGTGGAAAACGTGCCGGGCTTGCCGATGTCGTGAAAAAGCACGGAGAGCACGAGCGGGCCGGAAACCTCGGCGGGCAGCAGGCCGAGCATGATGCGCGTGTGTTTGAAGACATCGCCCTCCGGGTGCCACTGCGGCGGCTGTTCGCAGCCTTTTAGCGCTTCGATCTCTGGGAGGATTTCGCGGAGCAAGCCGCTTTCATCGAGCAGGTCAAAACCGCGCACCCGCCGCGGCGAGAGCAGGATTTTCATCAACTCCTCGCGGATGCGCTCGGCGCTGACTTCGCGGATATGCGCGGCGTTTTCACAGACCGCGCGCCACGTCGGGCCCTCGATGTCGAACCCGAGCGTGGTCGCGAATCGCACGGCGCGAAGCATGCGCAACCGATCTTCGCGGAAGCGGTCATAGGGATTGCCAATCGCCCGCAACACGCGCGCTTCGAGATCGCGCTGGCCCTCCACGTAGTCGATCAGCTGCTCGGCGAGGGGGTCGAAGAAAAGACCGTTGATCGTGAAATCGCGTCGCTCGGCGTCCTCTTCCGGTGTGGAGAAGCTGACCGTCTCGGGTCGGCGTCCGTCGAGGTATTGGCCGTCGTTGCGAAAGGTCGCGACTTGAAACTCGTAACTGCCATCCAGCACCACAACCACCCCGAAATGCGCGCCGACGGCGATCGTCCGGCGAAAAAGTGCCTGGACCTGCTCGGGCCGCGCGTCCGTAGCGATGTCGTAATCGTGTGGTTCGACGCCCATCAACCGGTCTCGCACGCAGCCGCCGGCGAGCAGCGCAATGTGCCCGGCATCGTGCAGACGCTGGACGATGTTGCGAGCGGCGGTTTCGAGGGAGTTGGCCATGAACGAAGTCGGAAAACGAAAACACCCGGCGCGTGGACGCCGGGTGTTCGAAAATTTTCGGGTCGGCGACCGGCGCTATTTAGGAACTGGGCTTTCGCTACCGGAGCCAGGCAGGTTCTGCTGAATGTTGTACTTCCCGATAATCGTTTTCGCGTCCTCATCAGTTTTGCCGAGAATGAGGAGGTCCATGACCATGGCGTTGAGCTTGTTCTTTAACTCGGCGGACTGTTTCACCAGCGGTTCGCGTTTAGTGAACGCATCGGCCATTTGCGTTTTACCGTCCTGAAGCGCGGATTTTTGCCGGAAGACGGCCTGCGTCTGCATGATCATAAACATGGCGATGGAGCAGGAGAGCAGAGCAAACGGGATATGAATAGACGGGCTGGCCGGAGCGTAAACGGCGGGGGCTTCAGCGTAGGAGTAATCGGCGTCGGAGTTCATCGTGAAAACTATTTGGGGGCTGGAGTGGAGGAAGCGGGGGTGTCTTTGACCTGAACGTTGTAGCCGTGCTTGGAAAGCAGTGCTTTCATCTTCTCGTTTTTAACCGAAGCAGTGGCCATGTCCCGGAGCAGAGCCGGCCCGATTTGCTGGCTGATGGAGTTGCCGGCATTGATTTCCTCCTGCTGCGCCTGCAGCGCCGCCTGCTGCTTCTGCACTTCGGCTTGCAGGCTGTTATTCGAGCTGCCGACGGCAAAAATGATGATACTCAAAACGAGGCAAAGCCCAGTTGCTCCGAGTGAGATGTAATATGGGATTTTCATGGGGAAGGTGTTTCTCGGCCAAATGCGCCAAGGCCGTCAAGGGGCATTTTACCCGTGGAGTCAGGGGGTATGGAAGGCGGCGGTGGACTGGCCGGGCACAAGGCGCGGCGCGAGCACGATCTTGCGTGGGGCAGGGGCGGGAGCGTCGTGAACGAGAAGGTCGATTTCTCCCACGCCCTGCTCGGCCATTTCCTCAATCGGCAGATACACGGTGGTCAGCGCAGGGAGGGTACCAGGGGCGCTGGAATCCTTGCCGCAGCCGATGACACTAAGTGCGCCGGGGACGGCAATTCCGCGGGCCTGAGCACCGGCGTTGACGCCGCGAGCGGCTTCGTCGCTCATGCAAAAGACAGCAGTTGGGAGCGGATTGCGGCCAAGCAGTTCTTCGATCGCCGCCCGACCAGCGTCTTCCGTGAGATCACCATGAATGATATTCTGCGCATCGGGTCGCAGGCCCAGTTCTTCGCAGGCGGTGCTGACGCCGCGATTCAGGCCGAGCAAGCCGGCATCGGTGGTTCCGAAAGGCCCGGAAACAATGGCAAAGTTGTGATGTCCAAGTTTGCTGAGATGACCGAGCGCAAGACGGGACGCCTCGGCATAGTCGGGCACGAAGGACACTACTCCCGGCAGCGCGACGTCGTAGCCGACGCTGATCACGGGGAGATTTCGACGCACCAAGGCCTCGAAAAGTGACGGATTCGGTTCGCCGAAAATGAGAAACTTGGAGCTGATGCCGGCGCTCACGGCATGAGGCAGGACAGCGCCGTCCGCCAGATAGTCCGTCGCGGGTTGATACGTGCCGATGGTGAGCGGATGCGATGGATCAGGTATGGCCGTCATGACGGCCGCGGCGAGGCGTGTGACCAAGGGCGCGCGTAGGCCATCGGGGATATTGGCCGCGATCAGCAAACAGAAGTCGCCCAATTCAGGATACATGCGGACGACCGCGCGGAGATCGTTCGGGATGTAGCCCATCTCTCGGCAGACTTTAAAAACGCGCTCGCGTGTCTTGTCGCTGACCCGGATGCCGTAGTCGCGATCATTGAGCAGCGAGGAAATCGCGCCCTGCGAAACGCCCGCCGCCTTGGCGATTTGGGCCATAGTGATGGACTTCTGCAGGTCGTCGAGTTTCTTCGGGACACTGGTCGAGCCGCTCCCTGTGTCGCCCCTTTTCGGCGACTCTCCCTCGTTGGGCAAATTCATTGGTGGAGAAGTAATGGCGGCCACGATTTTCACAAGCGCAAAACCCCTGACGCGGGCACAAAATTGGCGCTGGTGGCCATTTGCACACCATGTCTCGCCGGAAGCGGCGGACGAAGATTGCACTCAGGTGAGGCTTCCGCAAAAGATGCGGAAATGTCGCCCTGCCGTTGGATTTTACCCGAACCGACCGACCCTGCTGCGATCCAGAGTCTGGTGCGGCAGGCCGGCCTTGCTCGTTTTGCTGCGGAACTGCTCTCCCGGCGCGGCATTCCAGCTGAGGAGGCGTCGCGTTTTCTCGATCCGCGGCTGAAGACGCTCAGCGATCCCTTCTTGCTCCCCGGCATGGAGGCGGCGGTGACGCGCATTTTTGCGGCGCTCGACGCCCGGGAAAAAATCGCGCTCTACGGCGACTATGACGTGGACGGCGTAACTTCACTCGCGCTACTCCACCGGGTGCTGCGAGCCTACGGGGCAGACGCGCCGTGTTTCCTGCCGCTGCGCGCCGACGAAGGCTATGGGCTGAGCCGGGATGGCGTCGCTCGGTGCGTGGCGGAACATGCGCCGCGGCTAATCATCGCCGTGGATTGCGGCACCTCGTCGGTCGCCGAGATCGCGGAATTGCGCACGCAAGGCATCGACGTCGTGGTCATCGACCATCACGAGTGCGCCGGCACGCTGCCTGATTGTGTGGCCCTGGTGAACCCGAAGCTCGGCGCAGACTATCACTATCTGTGCAGCGTCGGCCTCGTTTTTAAAACCGCCCACGCCTTGCTCAAACGGCGTCCGCTCGCCGACTTCGACCTTCGCGCCCAGCTTGATCTCGTGGCCCTCGGCACGGTGGCGGATCTCGTTCCGTTGCGGGCGGAAAATCGCATCCTCGTGAAGCGTGGTCTCGCCCAACTCGCCGAAACCCGCAGTCCAGGTCTGCGCGCGCTGATCGAAATCAGTGGGCTGCGTCCACCTTTTTGCCCGCCCAATATCGGCTTCGGCCTCGCTCCGCGCCTCAACGCCGCCGGCCGTCTCGGCACCGCGCAGGACGCGCTTGAACTCCTGCTGACCGAGGACCACAGCCGCGCGTGCGGTATTGCTGCCAATCTCGATGCGCAAAACCGCGAACGCCGCGGCGTGGAGGACGACGTGCTCCGTCAGGCGGAGGCGCAGCTCGCCGAGTGGTTCGACCCGGAGTGCGATGCAGCCATCGTCGTCGGCGCACCGGGCTGGCATACGGGCGTCATTGGCATTGTCGCTTCGCGGCTGCAAAAGCGCTTTCACCGCCCCACGCTGGTCATTGGCTTCGACGAGAACGGAACGGGCAAAGGTAGCGGACGGAGCATCGCTGGCCTTTCGCTAGTCGCAGCGCTGGCGTCATGCGGAGAGTTTCTGGACAAACACGGCGGCCACGAAATGGCCGCCGGGCTGACCATCCAGCAGCATCGATTTGCCGATTTTCGCGCGGCGTTCCTCGCTTACGCACGCGGGCAGCTCTCGGCTGAACAACTGCAACCCCGGCTGCGCCTCGATGCCGAACTCACCCTTGGCGAGATCAACTACGAACTCCTCGCCCACCATGAAGCGCTTCAACCCTTCGGCATGAGCCACCCGCAGCCGCTTTTCTTCGCGCGCGGTGTGACCCTGGCCCGCGAGCCCCGGGTAATTAAGGATAAGCACCTTTCGCTCATGCTCCGTCAGCACGGAGACGAGTACCGTGCCGTCTGGTTCGGCGCGGCCAATGACCACCTACCACCGGGCCCTTGGGATATCGCGTTTCAAATCGAGCGCAACGAATGGCAGGGCAATGTCAGCCCCCAAATTCACCTCCGCGCCGTCCGCAGAAGCGAGTAGGCCCGCCCCTGTCTATCGCTTGGCGAATTGCGCCACGCGCGAGTCGATGATCTTCTGCACGAAGCCCGTGTGGTACTTTCCGCGGACGAAGTCGGGATCGCGCATAATGGCTTCCTGGAAGGGAATCGTCGTTTTGATGCCGGTGATCATGTATTCGCTGAGCGCCCGTCTCATGCGCGCGATGGCGTGCTCGCGGGTCACCCCCATGCCGATGACTTTGGCGATCATCGAGTCATAATGCGGCGGTA
Organism: Chthoniobacter sp.; assembly: GCA_031390545.1. Taxonomy (GTDB): domain Bacteria; phylum Verrucomicrobiota; class Verrucomicrobiia; order Chthoniobacterales; family Chthoniobacteraceae; genus Chthoniobacter. The sequence continues at coordinate 32,037 of JANMTP010000033.1, forward strand.
CCGTGTAGCCGGCGTAGGCGTGGGAATCGATCCGGATGCCGCGCCCTCCGGGAGCGTAGTAGAGGTCGATCTTGCCGGGGCACGGCTGGAAATTGTTGAACGGGTCTTCCGCGTTAATCCGGCATTCAATCGCGTGATATTTCAGCTTCGCATTGTGCATGTATTGCGAGAGCGGTTCACCGGCCGCGACCTTGATCTGCTCCTTCACGAGATCGACGCCGTACGCCTCTTCGGTGATGCAATGCTCCACCTGGATGCGCGTATTCATCTCCATGAAATAGTAGCGCCCACGGTCATCCATCAGACACTCGATCGTCCCCGCGCCGACGTAACCGACTTCCCGCGCCAGCTTCACACAGTCCGCACCCATGCGTTCGCGGATTTCCTCGGTCATGATCGGCGACGGTGTTTCCTCGATGATCTTTTGATTGCGCCGCTGGAGCGAACAGTCGCGCTCGCCGAGATGCACCACGTCCCCGTGCGTATCGGCCATGATCTGGAACTCGATGTGATGCGGATCGACGATCATCTTTTCCAGATAGACCGCGGAATTGCCGAACGCCTTCTCCGCTTCCTGCCGCGCCGCGTGGTAGCCGGAAACGAGCGAACTGTCATTGTGCGCCGGCCGCATGCCGCGCCCGCCGCCGCCCGCTGTCGCCTTGATCATCACCGGGTAGCCGATCTGGCGGGCGATCTTCAATGCCTCTTTCTCCGTTTCGACAATCCCATCCGAGCCAGGCGTGATAGGCATCCCGGCGCGCTTGGCCGTTTCGCGGGCGGTATTCTTGTCGCCCATCGAGCGGATTGCGGAGGCGGGCGGTCCGATGAACTTGATATTGCAGCTCTCGCAGATGTCCGCGAAATGCGCGTTCTCGCTCAGAAATCCGTAGCCCGGATGAATCGCATCCACGTCGCCAATCTCCGCGGCGCTGATGATCCGATCGATCTTTAGGTACGACTGCGCGCTCGCCGCGGGCCCGATACAGATCGCCTCGTCGGCCAATTGCACATGGAGCGAATCCACATCCGCCTCGGAATAAACGGCGAGCGTTTTCACCCCCAGCTCTTTGCACGCGCGGATGACGCGCAGCGCGATCTCTCCGCGGTTGGCGATGAGGACTTTGTTAAACATCGCGGCTTAGCGCAACGTGAAGAGCGCCTGCCCGTACTGCACGGGCTTGCCGTTTTCCGCCACGATCTCCGCGATCACCCCGCGCGCCTCGGCCTTGATCTCGTTCATCACCTTCATCGCCTCGATGATGCAGACGACTGTATCCTCCGTGACTTCCTGCCCGACCGTGACGTACGGCGCAGACTCCGGCGAAGCGGAGCCGTAAAACGTCCCGACCATGGGCGAAGTAATCTCGCGCAAATTGGCGTCCTCCTTTGAGGTGGTCACCTCTACCGCCTGAGCCGCACCGAGAGATGGAGTCCCCGAAGTCGCCGAAGTCGCCGCGAGAGCCACTGGCGCCGCGGTGGTGATGAGGGGCTGAAAATCCGTCCCCTTTTTGAGCGTAATCTTAAAACCCTCCTTCTCCATTTTGAAAACGGAGAGGTCATTCTTCCGCATGAGAGCGATGAGTTCTTTGATTTCTTTTAAGTCCAAAGTCGTGGGGCTTTTAGTGCAACGGGTGAGAGGGGCGGAGGGTAAGTGGCGATCGTGTGACACGTCAAGGGTGTGTCGTTAGCCTACCTGGGGTTAACAGGGTTTCGGCGGAAGACGGCTATGACTAGCCTCGACCCGTGCTCCCAAATTGAAACGGGCGGGAGGCTCGTTGCCTCCCGCCCGGGTAAAAGGTCGTTGTTTTGTGGAAAACTGAAGGGGCTTACTTGTTTCCCTGCTCGGCTCGCCGCTTGGCCATCGCTTCGCGGCGTTTTTGCTGGGCGGCTTTGTATTTTTCAAGCTGTTCCGCGTTGAGGATTGGCGTGATCTCGTCCTCGGAGGATTTTAGCAATTCTTTAATTTTCTCCATGCGCTGCTCTTTGGTGAGAGCGGCGTCGTCGCGCAGTGCGACCATTTTCTCGCGGTTGCCAGCGAGGATGGGCTTGAGCTTTTCGACCTGCTCATCGGTGAGACCGAGTTGTTCTTTGAGCTGAGCCATGCGGAGTCCGCGTTGGCCGCCGCGTTCACGTTTGGTTTCACCGCCAGCGATTGGGTTGGCTGCGGGAGCGGGCGGCGTAGAATCTTCAGCTCGGAGCTCGGGGGTGGCAGTGAAGAGGCTGGCCGTAGCGAGGGTAAGGAGGGTGAGTTTAGTATTCATCGTGGCGAGGCAAACCCCTCGGTCAGGGGGAAAGTTGCGCGGGGCGACGAGAAAGCGCGCGGAAGGGAGATCCAGGCAAACAAAAAGACACGGCATTGAACCGTGTCTTTTCGATTAAAGCGGATTGGCGCGGGCGGGCTACTTCGCGGTCTTCTCCTCGATGTATTTTACGACGTCACCGACGGTTTGAAGTTTCTCAGCGTCCTCGTCTGGCACTTCTACGGAAAACTCCTCTTCGAAGGCCATAACCAGCTCCACGGTGTCGAGTGAATCGGCACCCAGATCCTCAATGAACGAGGCGGTGGTGGTGACCTGTTCGGGGTTCACGCCGAGCTGTTCTACGATGATGTCTTTTACTTTTTCTTCGACGGTTTTCTCGGCCATAAAATTCGGAGGTTGGAGCGTTTGGTTGGGTTGGTTTGGGCGCATGCTTTAGAATCGCCTCCGGGGGTTGGCAATAACTAATTCCGCTTTTCTTCCCCGCTTCTTCTCCGCCATTTTTTCGCCGCGAAATCGGCACTGGCGTCCGCCCGCGAGGCCCATTACTAACGGAGCGCATGAGCGATTTGCCGCAGGAGTTTGATCTCAAATTTTTACCCGACTGGCTGAAAGAAAGCCCGGCGCAGAATCGTTATGCCGACTACGAAGGGGAGGGGGGAGATCGTCCGCGCCGTGATCGCGATGATCGTAGTCCCCGGGGCCCGCGCCCGGAACGCCGCGGCCCGCCACCGCCGCGCGGTCAGCGGCCTGGTCCTGGTGGGCCTCGTCCCGGGCAGCGACCGGATCGGCCGCCGGGTGACCGTTCGCGTGGGCCGCGTCCGGGCGGTGATCGTGGGCGTGGGCCGGAACGTCCTTTCGGTGGGCGTCCGCCGGAGCGCCGGGACGAGCCGGCGGTTTCGCGAGAAGCGGCACCGGCGCAGTTGAAGGTCGAGTTTTTGCCCGAGCCGAACGCCGCTGCGGGCATTGCCCGGCAGATCAAGTCGAGCGGTCGCGCCTTTCCGGTTTTTGGCACGGCTAAACTTTTCCTCGACCGCCCGGAACGCCATCTCGTGCGGATTACTTCGAGCGATCCGGCCGTGTCGCTTTTCCAAGTCGGCGATGGCCCAGTGGTGTTCGACCGGGCGGCGGTGGAGCGCAATGCCTTCCACCACGCGAAGGACGAATACTATGCCGAGGAAACGGTGCAGGGTGAGCCGATCAAGGGGAACTTTAGCAACGTGGCGCGCTGCCGCAGCGCGGGTGTTTTGCTCGGCCCGACGAACCACCATGGCTACCAGCCGGCGCTGCGCAAACTTTACGAGGAACGCTTCAGCCGGCGCATGTCGTTTCAAGATTTCCAGCAGTATGAAATCGAAACCGTGAGCGATGAGCAGACCGTGGCTGATTGGAAGGAGCAAGCGCGCACAACGACCACTTTTGTGACGAAGCAGGAGGCTGAGCCGGTCACCTTCAAGACCGCTTTCGACACCGAGCAGCATTTCAAAAAGACCTACCTCCCGCAGCTCGTGAAAAGTGGGGTGACCCTGGAATGCAGTGGCCAGGCCAGCCGCGCTGGTGCCGACCGCCATGTGAGCGGTGCGGTGCGGGCGGCGTGGGAGACGGAAAGCCGTTTTCCGCAGCAGATGGTCAATGCGCTGCGCCCGTATTTTAGCGAAGCCGGGCTGACTTTTTTCAAGCATCGCAAGCGCATGCTTTTCGTCTGCACGGTCAAACCGCTGCGCCATCCAGCAGGGGAGGTTTTTTCCGATGGGATCACCTCCATTTTGCAAACCGTGGAGGCAGCGCCGCGGATCAAACGCCCGCAGCTCGCGGCGAAGATTCTCGGCCCCGCGCAAGAGGCACCCGAAACGCTCGTGCGCAAATCCCAGCTCGCTTCCGATCTGCATTATCTCATTCAGATGGGCCATGTGATCGAGTTTTCCGACGGCGCGCTGGAACTGCCGCTCTCGCCGAATGCCAAGCCTGAAGCCGCAGGCAGGAATTTGCCTTCGGCGCCGCCCGGAGCGACGCCCGCCCCGGCGGAAGCTGCCACTGTCGAACCCGAACCTGAAGCGGAACTTCAACCTGAAGCTGAAGCCGAGGCAGCGGCGTTAGTGGCAGACGAATCTGTCAACCCGCCTGCTGAGGAGCGGCTGGTTGTCACCGAAATCACTGAGGCCGAGCCCGCGCCGGCTGAGGAAGCACCGCGCGTCTGACTTCCGCCGGAAGAATGCGCTTGTCAGTGATCAAGCCACTCGCCTATCACCCCCTGAAATTATGACTAACCAATCGATCTTGGAGCAGGTTCGAGTCACGGAGGAAAACGCGGCCTATGGTTCGTCTTCCACGTCCAGTTCCAGCTCCAGCAGCAGTCAGAGTTCTATTGGTTCATCTTCGTGCAGCAGCCTGAGTTCGATCGGTTCCAGCAGTTCCACTTCGAGCAGTAGTAGCCTGAGCTCGATTGGTTCTAGCAGCTCATCGCTTTCTTAGCGACGAGTCACCGCGCGGCTGGCCCCATGGAATTCACCGCTCCGCAGCGGAAACTCATCCTTTGCAACGGACAGTCTCCCGGGGACATCGTCATGCTCACCGCGGCCGTGCGCGATTTGCACCGCGCGCATCCGGGGCGTTTCCTCACGGATGTCCGCACGCCCTGCCCAGCGCTTTGGGAAAATAGCCCGTGGTTGACTCTCCTGGATGACAATGATCCAGAGGCCGAGTCGATCGCTTGTGAATACCCGCTCATTCATCAAAGCAATGAGCGCCCCGTCCATTTCGTGCAGGCCTTTCACGCTTTCCTCGGCGAGCGGCTCGGCGTCACCGTTGAACCCACGGCTTTCAAAGGCGACATTCACCTCTCGGCAGAGGAGCAGGGCTGGATCTCGCAGGTCCAGGAAATCACCGGTGAAGCCCTGCCGTTCTGGATCATCGTCGCCGGTGGAAAACAGGACTACACGATCAAGTGGTGGGATCACGCCCGCTGGCAGCGGATCGTCGAGCACTTCGCTGGGCGCATCCTTTTCGTCCAGGTCGGTGAAGCGCATCACGTCCATCCGCCGCTCCGCGGGGCCCTCGACCTGCGGGGCAAGACCGACCTCCGGCAACTCGTGCGACTCGTCTGGCACGCGCAGGGCGTGGTCTGCCCGGTCACGCTGCTCATGCATCTCGCGGCTGCGGTCGAGGTAAAAGGCGGGCGTCCGCTGAACCGGCCGTGTGTGGTGGTGGCCGGTGGGCGCGAGCCGATGCAGTGGGAAGCGTATCCGCACCACCAATTCCTGCACACCAATGGCGCGCTGTTTTGCTGCGACAACGGGGGTTGTTGGAAAAGTCGCACCGTCCCGCTCGGCGATGGCGATGAAAAAGACGGCAGTCTTTGCCTCGATGTAGTCACCGCTCCGGCCGCTCCCGGTCTCCCGGCCCGTCCACTTCCGCATTGCATGGACCTGATCACCGCGGAGGACGCGATTGCGCGGATCGAACTCTATTTCCGCGGCGGCACCACGCATTACCTCACGCTCGCGGAAGCCCGCTGTGCCGCGGAGGCGCTCGCCCGCCAGCCTGTTCCGCCGACCGCCGCAGGCCCGCCGTAGCACTGGCTTGCGCCGCAAGCGTCCAACCGCTACGCCTCTTTCCACACGCCTTTTGCCATGGTGGACCTCCCGACAGAAATCTCCATCAGTGACGGCAACGGACCGCCGCGAAAACACGTTCTCCCACCCGGCGATTATGTCATCGGTAGTGCAGAGGACGCGCATCTGCGCATCTGCGGGGAGAAGGTCGCCGGGCGTCATGCACGGCTTAGCTTGTGCGCCAATGAGTGGCTGATCGAAGTCCTCGACGGTGTCGGCCACACTCTCGTGAATGGCGAGTCCGTTGCGGACGCCCGCATTGTTTTTCCCACGCAAAAAATTTCCGTCGGGAAGGTCACGATCTCCCTTCATCGTCCACGGCTGCCAGGCGCCGCAGCGGAGCCCCCGACGGCCCAGAGCGCGATCCTACGCAAACTGATTCCCGACGAAATTCTTGGCGATGGCAAATACGCCATCGGTCCCGTGGTCGGCCGCGGCGGCATGGGCGTGATCCTCGATGCCCACGAGCCCGCAGCGCAACGGAACGTGGCCATGAAGCTCATGCTGGACTGCTCGCGTCCCGAAGACATCGGGCGTTTCGTTCAGGAAGCGCGGATCACGGCGCAACTCGAGCATCCAAATATCGTCCCTGTCCACGAACTCGGCGTGAACGAACTCGATCAGCCGTTTTACACCATGAAGTTTGTGCGCGGGGTCTCGCTCGGCAAAGTGCTCGAGCAGCTCTCGCTGGAAGATCCCGCGGCGGTGCAAAAATATCCGCTCAGCACGCTCCTGACTTTTTTCCAAAAGGTCTGCGACGCCATCGCCTTTGCGCACAGTCGCGGCATCATTCATCGCGATCTAAAGCCGGAGAACATCATGCTCGGCGCGTACGGCGAGGCGCTGGTCATGGACTGGGGGCTGGCGAAAATGCTCGGGCATGGGGAGCCCGCGTTTGAGCCTTCGTCGGGTGAGGCTGCGCCCGCGACTCGGGCCTCGGGCCTGATCCCGGAAACGGGCAATGGTGCGCAAACCGTCGTGGGCACAATCCTGGGCTCATTGCAGTACATGCCGCCCGAGCAGGCCAACGGTCAAATCGACGACCTCGATCCTCGCGCGGACATCTATGCACTCGGCGCGATGCTTTACTACATCCTCGCGCTGCACCCGCCCTTTACCGGCGACGAGAGCGAGGTCCTGGCGAGCGTGCGGGCCGGTCGCCTGATCGGACCGGCGCAGGCCCTTGGTACGAAAAAACTTCCCCATTTGCCCGGTGGCCGCATTCCGGAATCGCTCGCGGCGGTGGTTCTGAAAGCCATGGCCTTGCAACCGGCGAGCCGCTACCAAACCGTGCCAGAACTTCAGAGCGAGATCGACGCCTACCAAAGCGGGTTCGCCACGGCGGCCGAGAATGCGGGCGGGTGGAAACTCGCCACGCTTTTTTTCCGCCGGCACCGCACTGTTTCCATGGCGGCTGCGCTGCTGCTGCTCTCCGGCGCGGCTTTCACGGCGAGTGTGGTCCATGCGCGAAATCTGACCGAGGAGGCACGGCGGACCGCGGCCGCCCAGCGCGATGCCTCCGAGGACCAGCTCTACGTTTCCCACCTCCTCGATGCCCGCCGTGAACTCGCCGAGGGCCACCCGAAAAATGCGCAGGAACTTCTCCTGCGTCATCGGCGCGAGCCGAGCGGCCGGGATTTGCGCGGGTGGGAATGGTTCCAACTCAGCTCTCAGCTCAACCAGGACCGCCTGCGCGTCGCGGCCCATGAAGGCGGCGTGCTCACGCTGGCGGCGCGTGCGGACGGTGCCCAACTCGCCACGGGCGGCGTCGATGGCGAGATCGCGGTCTGGCGCACGCGCGGCCTCGTGCCGGAGTTTCGCTTTGCCGCCCACACCGGTCCGGTGCAAGCCGTGGCCTGGCACGCTGCGGGAACGCTGCTGGCCAGCGGTGGCGCGGATGGACTGGTGCGCGTGTGGGATGCGGTGAGCCACAAGAAGCTGGCCGAATTCCGCACTCAAAACGGCCATCCCGTTCGAGCTTTGGCCTGGCAACCGCGTGATGGCGACAGCCCGCGCCTGGCCATCGGCGGCACCAAACCGGGACTGACTCTTTGGCGGCCGATGGCCAAAGATTCGGCCCACCTGCCCGAAGCGCGGCACCTTGAAGGGGAGGTCTCGTCGCTGCACTGGTCGGTGGATGGGACAAAGCTGGCCATTGGCGTGGCCGAGGGCGGCAAAGGCGTTCAGGTGGAGGATTTCGCTGGCGCCCCGCGTTTCGAGCGCGATCCGCCGACTGGCAGCGAGGTTTTCAGCGTCGCGCTCAGCCCCACAAGCCCTCTCGTCGCCTCGGGGGCCAAAAATCTCCATGTCACCGTTCACGATCACGCGACTGGCGGAGAGGTTTTCAAATCCGCACTCCATCGTGGGCCGGTCAGCGCGCTCGCCTGGAGCGCCGATGGAAAACTGCTAGCCAGCGCGAGTCATGACGGTGCGATCCGCATCTACGAGCCGCACGAGCGCAAGGTCATGGCGCGCATTTTCAGTGGTCACACCGGAGAGATCAATGCGCTCGCCTGGGTGCGTGCTGGCGGCGGACCGGAAAGCGGGACGCTTTTCTCCGGCAGTGCGGACGGCACGCTACGGGCGTGGTCTCCGGTGAAGCTCGATGACGAAGCCCTCGCCGTGCGCACGAGCAACTGGATCGCCACCGCTCGCTGGAGCCCGGATGGCAGCCGGATCGCCGTTGCAGGATTTCGCGACAATGTGGATATCTTCCCTGCTGGTGCGGGTCAGCCGATTCGCCGGCCCTTGCGGGGTTGGGCCTTCGACGTCGAGTGGTCGCACGCTGGCGATCGCCTGGCGGTGGCCGAGCGCTATGCAGGGAGTGTGGAAATCCTCGATGCAACCACTGGCGCGGTACATGGAGAGTTGAAACTCGATGGCGTGAACCGCGCGGTCTGGAGTCCCGGCGACACCCATCTCGTCGCAGCCAGTCCGGCGGGCGTGCGCGTGTGGGAGGTGCGAAGCGGTGCGGTAGTGAGTAGCATCGCGCGGCCAGCAGGCAGCGTCGCTTGGGCGGCGGACGGACGGCGCATCGCCCTCGGGGCTGAGGATGGTGCCATCGAAATTTGGGACGCCCATACCGGCAAAATCCTCGCCATTTGGCGCCCCGCGCCGCCAGGGCAGTCGAACGCCATGACTTCACGGCACGAACCACCGAGACAGGTCTTCGATCTGGCGTGGAGTCCAGACGGAAAGTTCCTCGCCTTCGTGACCCAGGATAGCGTCGCTGGCCTGCTGAGCGCACCTCACGGCCGTCTCGTCCGCACTTTCACCGGCCACGCCGGCGGCATCTGGCGTCTCGACTGGAGCCCGGATGGCCGGCGGCTGGCGACGTGCGGGGCGGACGGCATTTTTTTCGTCTTTGATGTGCAGTCCGGCGACCAGGTCGCGCAGCTCATCCGCGGGACGGGGCGCGCTGAAATGCACTCCGTGGATTGGAGCCCGGATGGGCGCCAACTCGCGGCTGGCGGCTACGATCAGAACCTTCGCGTTTGGGATGCGCGCAGGGGCAGCGGCATCGAAGCGGCCGAACAGCTCGAACATCGAGTCCGCCTGGCGCCGAATGACGCGCATTTGTGGCAGGAACTCGCGACGGTTTGCGCCGACCTCGGCTGGGCGAGCCGCGCACGCAGCGCCTTCGATCGCGCGCGGGAGTTAGCACCCGATAACGCTGCATTCCAGGCGGCGAGTGTCGAGGCGGAGGCGAAGTTTGTCCAAGCGACGGATCATCCCTGAGCGCTAAAGCGGTCGGGTCGTCTGAACCAGTTGCGGTTTGCGGATTTTTTCTGAAACATCTGCGCCCAACGCATGCCGGAACCGATCATCGTCCTCGACCAGCTCAGGAAAACTTATCGCGACACGCTCGCCGTGGATGGCATTTCCATGCACGTCTCGCGGGGCGAAATCTTCGGGTTTCTCGGCGCGAACGGCGCGGGCAAGACGACGACGATCCGCATGCTCTGCGGCCTCACCAAGCCAACCAGCGGGCGTGCAACGATCGGCGGCCACGATGTCTGGCAGGAGCGGCACGAAGTCCGGAAGAAGTTTGGCTACGTCGCGCAAAAATTCAGCCTCTATCCGGACCTGACGGTCGTGGAAAACCTGCGCTTCTTCGGCGGGGCCTGCCGCGTCGCGCCGGAGAAACTCGAGCCGCGCATCGAAGAACTGCTCGTCGAGATGGACCTCACGCGGAAGCGCGAAGCGCTAGCCGGCTCGCTTTCCGGCGGCATGAAACAGCTCCTCGCCATTGCCTGCGCGCTCATTCACGAGCCGGTGCTCCTTTTTCTCGACGAACCCACCTCCGGTCTCGATCCGGTGCATCGCCAGCAAATCTGGGACTTGCTCTACAACCTCGCGTCCGCCGGCACGACGGTCTTCGTCACGACGCACTACATGGACGAAGCCGAGCGCTGCACATCGGTCGGTTTTCTCCACGCTGGCCGGCTGCTCGCGCGCGAAACTCCGCGGCGGTTGAAGCAGAGTTTCAAAGTGCCGGTGCTCGATATGCACGTTGAGCCGGTCATGCCCGCGCTCGTGCGCTTGCGCGCCGCGCCCGGCGTGCTCGGCGTCGCACTGCGCAGCGGCCACGGGCGTGTCTATGCGATCGATCCGCAGCAGCTCGTGGCCGAGTGGCAGGCGCGGTGGCCGTTCCCCGAACTGCAGTGGCTCGGGCATGCGTGGGCTGAGCCGGACATGGAAGACGTTTTCAAAGCCTACTCGCAAGGCTACCGGGAGATCCTCGCGGAGGACGCCTCATGAGCGGCAGCCTGCGCGCGATTGCCAGCGTGGCGGTGAAAGAATTTCTGCATATCTGGCGGGATCGGCGCATCGTCGTGCTCATCCTCCTCCTGCCGCCGCTTTTCACGTTCCTTTTCGGGTACGCCTTTGAAGTGGTGGAGCTCAAGCACGTGCCGACCCTCCTGCGCGACGATGATCGCAGCGAGAAAAGCCAGGAACTCCGCGACTTCCTCGCGACCAAGGACAGCTTCGCGTTTCGCCCCGACCCCTCGCCTGCCGGCGCTGAGGCCGACTTGCTCCGTGCGCGGGTCGAAGCCGCTCTGGTCATCCCCGCCGGCTGGGGCGCAGGGCTGAAAAGCGGCGAGCCGCTGCCCTTGCGGCTCATTCTCGACGGCACGGATACGACCACCGCCGCGCAGATCAACGGCGCCTTGCAAAAGCATCTCGGCGAGTTCCAGCTCGGCTCCCGGCAGGAGATGATCGACAACCTGCCGCCAGAGGTTTTCGAGATGGGCGAAAAGTTGCCCGTCGAGGTCCGTAAACAGTTTGTCTCTTCGATGGAGCCGTGGGCGGTGGAAGACGAGATCCGCTACAACCCGCGGCTGCGCTTCATTGAGTACGTTACGCCCGGCATAATCGGGCTGATCCTCCAGTTGCTCACCGTCACGCTGATGGCCTGCACCATCACGCGCGAACGCGAAGCCGGCACGCTCTCACAGCTCATGGTCACATCGCTGCGCCGGTCGGAGATCGTCATCGGCAAAGTGCTGCCGTATCTCGCCGTCTCGCTGCTCCTCATCGCGCTGACCATTGCGGTGGCGTATTTTCACTTCCACGTGCCGTTTCGTCAGCCGCTCGTCCTTACGGTAATCTGCTTTCTTTTCCTGCTCTGCTCGCTTGGCCTTGGTCTGCTCATCTCAGCGTTCAGCGCCACCCAAACGCAGGCCATCCAATTTGCAGTCTTTTTCCTCCTCCCCGTCTTCCCGCTCTCCGGCGCCTTCGCTCCCCTCGGCCAGCTCCCGGCGTCAATCCGCTTCCTCGCGGAAACCTTCCCACTCACCCATTTCTGCCACGCCTTCCGGATGATCAACATGCGCAACGCCGGCCTCGAGTTCATCGTCTGGGATCTGGCCTATCTCGCCGTCGGCGCGCTGGTGACGTGCGGTGGAGCCGCTTGGCTGCTGCGGCGGGCAGAGGATTAGTCGCATGAGCCTACGCATGCTTTTTAAAAAGCCGTGTCATCCTGAGCGAAGTTCCGTTCCCGGCTCGGCGGGAAGGAACGGAGTCGAAGGATCCGGGCGGTCCGAACCAGGGCAGCGCATCAACGAACCGCCGAGGTTTGCCTTCGGCTGTCTCGCAGACTCGGCTTTCGACTGCGCTACGCCCACCTTTCCTCCCCCGCTCCGCTCAGGATGACACGCTCTTTGAAATTAACCCCCAACCCCTATGTCCTCCCTAATCCTCGCCATCGACATCGGCACCTCATCCACGCGCACCGCGCTCTTTGATGAAAACGCGGACCGACTCCCCGACACGACAGCGCAACAGAATTACCCGCTCCTTACATCTGCCGAAGGCGCAGCCGAGCTGGAAACCGGCGTGTTGCTGAGCGCCGTCTTGCGCTGTCTGGAGCAGACGATGCAGCGCTATCGCAGCGACGCCACACTGCGCGGAAAGGGGATCGCGGGGATCGGGGTCTCCTGCTTTTGGCACAGCTTCGTCGGTTGTGATGCGAAAGGCGTCGCCTTGACGAACATCATTACCTGGGCGGATGCGCGTTGCCGCGAAGACGCGGCGGCGTTGCGTATGGAGTTTGCCGAAAAGGTCACGCAGGCGCGGACGGGCTGCATGCTGCGGGCGTCGTTCTGGCCGGCGAAATTGCGGTGGTTACGGCGGACCCAGGCGCGGAAATTTGCCGCGGTCAGACAATGGCTGTCGCCCGCGGAGTGGCTTCAGCACACGCTCATCGGCGGTGCGAACTGCGCCTTCGGCATGGCGACGGGGACCGGACTTTTACAGCCAGCAAAACTCGTGTGGGACCCCGAGTTACTGGCCGCGTGCGGCGTTTCCCCGGAAAAGCTGCGCGCCTTGAGCGATGAACCGACCCCAGTTGCTGGGCGACTCGCGGCGCAGTTTACGGAGCTGAAGGGCGTGCCGTGGTTTCCGGGAATCGGCGATGGCGCGGCGAGCAATCTCGGCTCAGGCGCGGTACGGCCCGGATTGGCGGCGATCAATGTGGGCACGAGCGCGGCGCTGCGGGTCATGCGCGATCGCGGCGAAGTGCGCGCGCCGCTCGGGTTGTTTTGTTATCGCGTCGATGCGCGGCGGTTTCTCGTGGGCGGCGCGGTGAGCAATGCTGGGAACCTGCGCGCGTGGTGTCTGCGGGAGTTGAAGCTGGCGGGCGAAGCGGAGATCGAGGCGGAGCTGGCCAAACGCCCGACGCCGGAGCACGGATTGGTAGTGCTGCCGTTTTGGAACCCGGAGCGTGCGCCGACCTGGGACGAGGACGCGACAGGCGCGATCCACGGCCTCCGCCAGCACACCAGTGCGCTCGATCTTTTTCAGGCAATCACGGAAGCGAGTTATCACCGCATCGCACGCCTCGCCGAGCTGGTCCTGACGACGGAGAAGACGGTGCCGAAGTTCATCGTCAGCGGCGGCATCCAGCGCTCGGCCGCTGCGATGCAGCGACTCGCGGATGTGCTCGGGCAGACAATCTATCCGAACGACGAGATGGAGGCGTCGATCCGCGGGGCGGCGATTTTCGCTTTGGAAAAGCTCGGGGTGGCGGTGCCGGACGCGGCGTTCGGCCGGGCGGTAAAGCCGCGGGCGAAATACGCGAAGCTCTACGCTGCGGAGCGCGAGAAGCAGAAGAAGCTCGAAGCGCGCGGGTAGGGGAGATTTCTGCTTATCCGTGAACGCCAACGGCGTTCCATCAACCAGCCCAAGGTTGTCGGCTTTGCCGACTACCCTGGGAATGGTTTCCCACAAGCCATCAACCCCAACGGGGTTGAATCACTTCACCACCAGCGAACGATGCAACCCTTTCAGGGTTGGCACCGCTTTCGTGGATCTTCCCAGGGTAGGCGCTCCTGCGTCGCACCAACCCTGGGCTGACTGATGGAACACCGTTGGTGTTCTCTACCCGAACGGTCACCTCGTCATTTTAGGCGATTCCCGTAGCACTTCAGTTCGTCACGAAGGTCGCATCCGCGCTCGCGGCGCGGAGGACTTCGGGGAGGGCGGGGACGTCGAGTTTCACGGCGAGGGTGTGGACGCCGGCGGGCAGCTCGGGGGCGAGGTCGCCGGTGACCGTGAGCGGCTGGCCGTCGAGGAAAACCTTCGCAATGCCGGTGAGCTCGAGGCGGGTTTTGCCGGTGCTTTGGAATTGCGTCACGGCGTAGATCACGGCGCCGGGATTGGTCACGAGTTGGAGCGCTTCGGTGAGTTGCGCTTTGGTCAGGCGACCGTCCACGAGGGTGAAGGCGTTCGCGCTGGCGTCGGAAGGTGCGCCCTTCAAGGCGGCGTCGGTGGCGGTGCCGGGGTAGAGCGTCCAGACGCGGGCCACCTGGCTTTTGCTGGCGTCGAAGGGGCCGGGTTTGCCGAGTTCGGCGAGGAAGCAGTAGAGGTTCATCCGCTCGTTGTCGTTGAGCGCGTCGAGGAGCCCGGCGGGCATGATCGAGCCGATGTCGGTCTTGCCGGTGATGTTCGCTTTCGGCACCGCGGATTCCTGGCCGGCGACGTTGCGGAGGATCACTTCCGACGCGGTTTCGCGGGCCTGGATGCCCATGACTTCGCTGCCGTCCTTGAGCTTGAACGTCACGCCGTTGTAGCCCTCCTTCACCTTCGCGTTCGGCACGAGCATGCTCTCGATGATGTAATCCGCGGGCGCGCTGGCGCCGAGCGAAGTCAGCGACGGTCCGACAATGCCGCCCGCGCCGCCGATGGCGTGGCAGGTCACGCAGCCGAGATTGGCGCGGCGGTAGATCAGTTCGCCCTGCGCGGCGTCCCCGCCCTGGGTCCACATGCGTGCGGCGATGCCCTTGAAGTCCGCGGCTCCGGGCGCGGGCTTGGGCACATTGCCGGCGAGCGGCGTGAGCGCGGCGAGCAGCGCGTCGCCTTTCTTGCCGGCTTCGCGGGCGGCGCGGACGCCGGCGATGGCGACGGGCTTCGGTAGATCCGCGGGAAGTTGGGCGGCAAGAGCGTCGATCGCCTTTGGCGTTTTGAAGAGGTCGCGCCATGTGGCCAGTGCGGCGTCTTCATTCGGCGAAGCGGCGAGCGCGGCGGCGATCTCGGGCGCTTTCGCGTCGAGCGCGGCGAGGGCCACGGCGGCCCGCTGGCGGAGGGGGGCGGACTTGGCGGGTGCGGCGAGCTTCTTCAGCAGCTCCACGGCGGGCGCGCCGCCGATGTCGCGGGCGCTTTCGATGGCGGCGGTCGCGGAACCGGCGTCGAGGGCGTTTTCGTCGAAGACGCCGCGGAGCCAGTCGAGGCCGGGGGCGGGTTTCCAGTAACCGACGAGGCGGAGGACGCCGGCGCGGAGGTCGGCATTGGTGTGAAAGACGAGGCGTTCGAGCGGGAGGAGGTCGCCGGTGGGGCGCTGGTTGCGGACGCGGGCGGCTTCGAGGAGGGCGTTCACGACGCGCAGGGCGGTGCCGTCGTCGATGGGCACGGCGTTGATTTTCGCGCGGATGTCGTCGCCGCAGCAGTGGGTGCCGAAGGAGACGAGGAGCGCGTCGAAGAGCTGGCGCAGTTGGGCGGGGTCGCCGGCGCGGCCGATGAATTCGGCCCAAGGGCCTTTGGCGAAGTCGCGTGGCGCGGTGCCGAGCACCTTGGCGAGCGCGCCGCGGGCGGTGTCGGGCGGCAGGGCGTTGAGGGCGAATTCGAGCTGCCGCTCGCGGCCTTCGGGTTTCCACGCGCCGCTGGCCAGGGCGTCGAGCCACGGCTGGGCGAGGTCATTGATGGAGAGCCAGGCGGCGTGGTTGTAGAAGACATCCTCGGAGGGACGGGCTCCTGCACGTCCCTGATTTTCCGTGGTGGTAACGCTTCCCGCCGCCGCCCCGCCGCCTGCGCCCGCGCCGGGATCAGGGACGCGCGGGAGCGCGTCCCTCCGGGTGGCGCCCACCGCGGCGTCCAAGACCAGCTCGGCGCTGCGGGCGGTGGGGATGCGGGCCAGGGCGCGCATGGCTTCGAGGCGGACGCGGGGATTGGGGTCGGCGATGAGTTGTCCGAGAGAGTCCAGCGAATTGACGATCACCCCGGAAACGTGCGGGTCATCCGGTTCCTTCCGAGCGGCGGCGCGCTCGGGCGAGTCGTTTAGGCCGATGCCGTCGAGTCTCTTGATTAACTCGGGGCCGGGTTGAAAGAGTTCGCCGAGGTAACGGGTGGCGGCGGCACGAATGCCGGGCTTGCGGTTTCCAGCAAGCGGAATGGCGATGTCCATCGCGAGCGTTCCCATCGCATTGTGGAGCCAGAGTTGGATGAGGAGTTCTTCGTCGCTCCACTTTCTACCTGCCTCCGAGATCGCTTTGAATACGTCGGTCTGGCCGCGTTGCTCCAATACCCGCCTCGCCTGTTCGTACTCCCAAAGGCTGTCCGTGTAATCGAGTCTCCCCAGCAGCTCTGGCGTCTTCTTCCCCACCAGCGGCTCCCACTTCACCAGCGGTGCGTCCTTTTTGCTGATGCGCCAGATGCGGCCCATGTGTTTGTCGCGGCGGGGGTCGCGGAAATCGACTTCGCCGTGGTTGATGACTGGGTTGCTCCAATCCGCCACGTAGAGCGCGCCGTCGGGGCCGAGCTTGATGTCGATGGGGCGGAAGCTGAGGTCGGCGGTGCGGACGAGGTCGGGCATCTCTTTGGTGGTGTAGCCGGAGCTGGGAGTGGCGGATGCGGGATGCGCGTTGCGGGATGCGGGATGCGGAGTCGCAGCGTCGCTTTTATCCCGGATCTCGGATCCCGCATCCCGGATCGGTTCGCTCAGATCGGTGATCCCGAACCTGACAATCCGGTGCGCGCGGAAGTCGCAGGTGACCGCGTTGCCCTGCCAGTCGGCGGGGAAGTGCGGGCTATAGACGATCTCGAGGCCGCAGAACTTCGGGTAGCTGCCCGGGCTCACGCTGGGGATGGTCTGCCGCGCGCCTTCGTAGGTCACGAACTGCGCGCCGGGGAAGGCCCAGTTGATGCCGCCGCCGCCGGCGCCGTCGGTGAAGAAGCTCTGCCCCCAGCGATCCCACGCGTGGCCCCAGGAGTTGATCCACCCTTTGGCAAACACCTCCACCCGCTCGGTGCGCGGATCGTAGGCCAGGCAGCCGCCGGAGTTCAGCCGCACCAGGCCCCACGGCGTCTCCAGGTGGCTGTGGATGTAGATGCTTTGGTTGAAGTAAAGCCGTCCATCCGGCCCCCAGCGCAGGGTGTGGATGGTGTGATGCGTATCCTCCGTGCCGAAGCCGGAGAGGACGATGCGCTTGGTGCCATCGGCGGCGAAGTGGAGCAGCTCCGTGCTTTGGCCCACGTAGCAGCCGTAGGGGGAAGAGGGGGAGAGGGAGGGAGTGGGAGACGCGGAGAGGGAGCGGGCGGAGTTCTCCTTGTCCCCCTTGCTCTCCGTCTCTCCTTCTTTACCCAAATCGGGCACCACCCCCGTCGGGATGAGCAGCCCCCGGGTGAAGATCTCGCTCTTCGTCGCCTTCCCGGTCCGCTCCGGGTCGGAGAGGATGAGGATCTTATCGTCCGCCGGCTGGCCGGGCTCGATCATGGGGTAGAGCGAGGAACTGCACACCCAGAGGCGGCCCAGGGCGTCCCAATTCATCTGCGTGGGCTTCTCCAGCAGCGGGTTTTCGGCCCAAAGCTCGATCTGGTAGCCGTCGGCGACGGTGAAAGTGGGGAGCGGGAGGGGGGGCGGGGCGGGGGCCGTCGCGACGGATTTGGGTGCTCCAACGCTGGGCGTTGCATTCTCCAACGCCGGGCTTTGGATAGTCCTCGGCTGAGCGTTGGACGGTCCAACGTCGGTCGTTGGACGGTCCTGAGTCGAGCTTTGGATAGTCCTCGGCTGAGCGTTGGATGGTCCAACGTCGGTCGTTGGACGGTCCTGAGCCGGGCTTTGGATAGTCCTCGGTTGAGCGTTGGACGGTCCAACGGCGCGTTTCAGGCGTTCGATCTCGGCCTCGGCCTGCGCGATGAGGGGGTCGAACATGGGCATCTCCCGGGCGTTCCGCCCCTGCTCGTGCTTGCGGAAGCCAAAGATGTAAGTCTCGTTCGCCGGGCGGAACTGGTGGAAGAAAAGTTCGTTCTTGCGGAGGACGGCGGCGAGTAGGGCAGCGTAACGCTTCTCGTATTCGCTATCCCCGCGTGGGGTGAGTTCGTGCCCGGGTGAGCTGCCACGTAGGAGGGGGCTGTGACCCTCGACGCTCTCACCAATGTCATTCCTGAAGAGGTAGATGGAACCGCTCCGGGACAAATGGATTCCGTTGTCCGTCAGATACACTTTTTCTCCAACGCCTTCGTTAATCGCGTGCCGCTTAACATTGAAGAGATCGACAAACCGCGCCCCGCGTTCCTTCGCCAGCTCCTCAATGACCTTGGAATACTCGGCGAGCAGCTTGTTGTGCTCCGCAGGGTCCGGCAGGCCGGGGCGGGTGGCCCGCAGGTCTTCGTGCCGAATGGGGGAGAGGAGGACAAAACGCACGGAGGGACGGGCTCCTGCACGTCCCTCGCTTTGGGGCGACGCGCCGACCGCGGGGTCAGGGACGCGCGGGAGCGCGTCCCTCCGGGTGTGGGGGCCTTCGGCCTGACCAATCGCGTCCATCAACGCGCCGAGTTCCTTTTTGAACCGCGCGGCGGACATGGGCTCGGCGCCGTAGCGGGCGGGGTCGCGGTTCAGGGTGGGGTCTTGTGAGCGGTCGGTCAGCTCCTGCAAGCTGGCGGCCATGCCGAAGCCGAGGAAGACGACGGTCGGTTTGACGCGGCCGATTTGCTCCCGGAGCCGCTCCCCGCCTTTGGCCGGCGGGTCGAAGCTGGCGCGGCTGAGGCCGAGCGGGGTCTCGCCGGCCCAGGAGAGGTTGCGCACGGTGAAGGTGCGATCCGGGAACTGCTCGTGCATCCGCGTCTCGAGGTAGCCGTAGGTATTCTCGCGCTCGAGGAGGACATCGCCCAGGAAGAGGACGCGGTCGCCGTCGCGGATCTCGAAGGGCGGCTCGGCGGCGCGGAGGGTGGTGACGAGGAGCAGGAGGGCAAGGAGGGAGCGCATGGAGAAAGGGATGCCGAAGGAAGGGCGGAATGTCCAATGACGATTCGCGCGGGGTGGGGGTGCTGGAGCTTGCAGGACGGAACGGAGGGCAACTCCGGGCCGCACCAGGCAATTTAGAGATCCAACGATGAGCACGCTCACCAGAGGGCACCGCGCATTTTTCCACGCATATCCGAAAGAACCTTTGCGCCGTTGGGCCTTTGCGTGAGTCAATCCCCAGCATGCTTCTCGAAATCAAAAACCTGACGAAAACCTACGGCGCTCCCGATGGGGGCGATGCGGTGGCTGTCTTGCGCGGCGTGGAGCTGAATGTGGCGGCGGGGGAGACGGTGGCGATCACCGGGCCGTCGGGGTCGGGGAAAAGCACGGTGCTGAATATCGTGGGCGCGCTGGATCGGGCGGATGCGGGGGAGGTGCTGGTCGAGGGGCGCGATGTGGCGAAGCTGGGCGAGGCGGAGGTGGCGGTGTATCGGAGCACGACGGTCGGGTTCATCTTCCAGCTTCATCATCTGCTGCCGCAATGCACGGTGCTGGAAAACGTGCTGGTGCCAACGCTGGCGCAGCCGGGCGGGGATCGCGGCGAGTTGCGCGCGCGGGCGGAGGCGCTGCTGGAGTCGGTCGGGTTGAAGCATCGCACCGGGCATCGGCCGGGGCAGCTTTCGGGGGGGGA
Organism: Chthoniobacter sp.; assembly: GCA_031390545.1. Lineage (GTDB taxonomy): Bacteria > Verrucomicrobiota > Verrucomicrobiia > Chthoniobacterales > Chthoniobacteraceae > Chthoniobacter. Next base: position 51,555 of record JANMTP010000033.1, read on the forward strand.
AAGGCAGCGCGTGGCGGTGGCGCGGGCGTTGATCAATCAACCGAAGCTGCTGCTCGCGGATGAGCCGACCGGGGCGCTCGACCGGGTGAATGCGGGGCGGTTGGTGGATTTGCTGGTGGAGATGAATCGCGCGCAGGGCGTGGCGGTGATCATGGTCACGCACGCCCCGGAACTGGCGGGGCGGATGGGGCGGGTGGTGGAGTTGGTGGATGGGAAATTGGTGGAGGTGCGGCGGTGATGGCGGTTCCGGGTAGCGCGCTCATCCTGAGCGCTGGTCGCGGCATTCTGCCGCGACGAACTTCCCTGCCGCGCCGCTCTAGTCGCAAACCGCTCACGTTGCGAACCGTCATCGAAGTTCGTTTCGGCGGAACGACGAAACCAGCGCTCAGGATGAGCGCGCTCCCCAGAGTCTGCGGCCACGCGCATATCGCATGAAAGCGCTCACGCTCATTTTGCGCGGGGCGCGGTTTTATTGGCGGACGCATCTCGGCGTGGTGCTGGGCGCGGCGCTGGCGACGATGGTGCTGACGGGTTCGCTGCTCACGGGCGATGCGGTGAAGGCGACGCTGCGGCGGCAGGCGGAGTTGCGCGTGGGAAAGGTGGATATGGCGATGACGAGTGGTGATCGCTTTTTCCGCGCGGTGCTCGCGGATGCGGCCAAGGAAGGAACTGCCCCGGCGTTGATGTTGCGGGCAACGGTTGCGCGAGCAGATGGCGGAGCGCGTGTGAACACGGCGCAGTTGCTCGGCGTGGACGAGAGATTTTGGAAACTGTCTCCTCGAAAGGCGGTGGTCGATCTGCCGAGTGACGGCGTGGCACTGAATCAGCGCCTCGCGCAGCAGCTTAGTGTCGCGGCGGGTGAGACGGTGATTGTGCGTGTTGAGAAGCCGGGAATGTTTTCCAAGGACGCGCCGCTTTCGGGTGAAGGGAATGAGGTCGTAGCGCTGCGGATGAAAGTCGCGCGAATTGTCGGCGATGAGGACTACGGGCGCTTTGCACTTTCAGCCAGTCAGGTACCACCGTTCACGGTTTTCATACCATTGGCCGTTACGCAGGAGCGTTTGGAGATGAAGGGGAAATCGAACCTGCTGATGTTCCAACGGTTCACGCATCCTCCTGTTTCTTTCGGTGATCGAATCTTGGATCTGTGGCTGTGGCGTCCGCGTTACATCACAATGACCCCACCGGGTGAGTCCGCATACCAAACGATTCGCTGGGGTTTTGATGATGACGGTGATCCACCTGGATCCAACATTCCCGGTCTGTCTGGGAGGCGGCGCGTGTGGTTGCTGGAAGACGCTTCGCTTTCCCTCTCCGACCTCCCCAACAACTCCGGCCTCGAACTGCGGACGCCGCGCGTGTTTCTCGATCCGCCGGTAGTCGCGGCGGCGCCGCGGGGGAAGGACGACCGACGGGTGGATGCGCTGACGTATTTCGTCAATGAACTGCGGGCGGGGGACAAGGCCACGCCTTACTCGATGGTCACGGCGGCGGAGACGGCGTCGTCGGGGTTTTTGCCGGCGGAGCTGGCGGACGGGGAGATGGTGATTTCGCAATGGTTGGCGGACGATCTGGGCATCGGTGCGGGCGGGGAGGTGACGGTGAAATATTTCGTCATGGGCGAGCGGCGGGAGCTGGTGGAGCAGGCGCGGAAATTCACGGTGCTGGCGGTGCTGCCGATGGATGAGCCGCAGCTCAACACGTCGTGGATGCCGGATTTTCCGGGGCTGTCGGACAAGGCGAACTGTCGCGACTGGAAGCCGGGGTTCGATTTCGACGCGACGCGGATGCGGGACAAGGATCAGGAATACTGGACTCAATATCGGGGCACGCCGAAGGCGTTTGTGAATCTGAAGGTGGGGCAGGAGATGTGGGGCAATCGGTGGGGCAACGTGACTGCCATGCGCTGGCCGGCGGGGACGGAGCGCACGGAGATCGAGCGGGAGCTGCGGGCGAAGCTGACGCCGGAGCAGCTCGGCTTCCAATTCATCCCGCTGCGCGCCCAGGCGCTGGCGGCGACGGATGCGCCGGTCGATTTCGGGCAGCTCTTTGTCTATTTCTCGTTCTTCCTGATCGCGGCGGCGGCGGTGCTGACGGGGATGCTCTTCACGTTTTCGCTCGCGCAGCGCAATGCCGAGGCCGGACTGCTGCTGGCGCTCGGGCTGCGGCCGCGGCAGGTGCGGCGGCTGTTTTTGTGGGAAGGAGCGGTGCTGGCGCTGGTGGGCGGCGTGCTCGGCGTTTTGGGCGCGGTGTTTTATACGAAGCTCGTGCTGCGGGCGTTGGCGACGGTTTGGCGCGGGGCGGTGGGGACGACGGAGTTTGTGTTCACGGTGAACCCGGGGACGCTGGTGATCGGGGTGGTGTCGGGCGTGGCGGTCGCATTGCTGGCGATGTGGTGGGCGAGCCGGCGGCAGTTGCGGCGGAGTGCGCGGGAGTTGCTGACGGGGGAAGATGCGACGGGGGATTTTAACCGCAGAGGCGCAGAGGTTTTTGAGAGGAACGCAGAGGGTGAAGATAACGGCTGTCATCCTGAGCGGAGTTCCGCGGGGGCGCAGGTGGGCGGAACGGAGTCGAAGGATCCCGTGGAATCCCCGGCGACGTCGCCCGCATATTCGGCGGAATCCTTCGACTCCGTTCCCGCCCGCCTTTCCGCCGGGAACTCCGCTCAGGATGACACACGTTTGTTTTTGCGACCGGCGAAGGCTAGGTGGTGGCGCGAGGCCCTTGCCGGAGTTTGCGTCTTGACGGCGGTGGGGCTGGTTTTTTCGACGACCGATCCGGGAGCGTTTTTCGGAGCGGGAGCTTTGCTGTTGGTTGCGGGGCTGTTGCTTTCCGTGGCGGCGCTGCGGCGGGCGGCGGTGGGGACGGATTTGGAATCGCTGACGCAGCTCGGGGTGCGGAATGCGGCGCGGCGGCGGGGGCGGAGCGTGGGGATCATCGGGGTGCTGGCGAGCGGGGTGTTCATGGTCGTGGCGGTGGATGCGTTTCGGCAACGGCCGGCCGGGGAGACGGCTCGGCGGGATACGGGGACGGGCGGGTTCGCGCTGGTTGGCGAATCGGCGCTGCCGATTTACGACGATCTGAACACGGCGAAAGGGCGCGAAGCTTTCGCGCTGGATGAGAAGATCATGGAAGGCGTGAGCGTGGTGCCGCTGCGGGTGCGGGATGGGGATGACGCGAGCTGTTTGAATCTGAACAAGGCGCTCCAACCGCGGGTCCTCGGGGTCAAGCCGGAGGATATGACCGGTCGCTTTCGCTTTTCGAAAACGGGAGCGGATTGGCGCGTATTGGGAGAACGTCCGGCGTCGGACATCCAACTCTCAACATCGAGTGGTGACGGCGAGGTGGCGGGGATAGTGGACGCGAACACGCTTCAGTGGGCGCTGAAGAAGAAGCTGGGTGATGCGCTTGAATACCCGGACGAGCGCGGGCAGACGTTCCAACTGCAAATGGCCGCGGCCGTGGCGGGGTCAATCCTCCAAGGCAGCGTCCTCGTTTCTGAACAGCGCTTCGTTGAAAAGTTCCCCGGCAATGGCGGCTACCGCTTTTTCCTGATCGACGCGCCGCGCGAGAAGGTGACGGCGGTTCGGGAGCATTTGTCGCGGCAGCTTGCGGATCGTGGGCTGGAGCTGACGCCGGCGGGGCAGCGGCTGGCGGAGTTTCAGGCGGTGGAGAATACCTACCTCTCGATTTTCCAAGCGCTCGGCGGGCTGGGGTTGCTGCTCGGGAGCGCGGGGCTGGCAATCGTGGTTGCGCGCAATGTGCTGGAGCGGCGGCGGGAGTTTGGACTGCTGGAGGCGGTGGGCTTTCGGAAGGGGCAGTTGCGGGCGCTGGTCTTTGCGGAGCATCGGTGGCTGATCGTGTGCGGGCTGGTCATTGGGACGACGAGCGCAGTGGTGGCGGTGTGGCCGGGGCTGAGGGAACGGGCGGGCGGGTTTCCGTATGCGGAGATGGCGGTGCTGCTCGGGGGACTGACGCTGGGCTGCGTCTTTTGGGCGTGGGTGGCAACGCGGGTGGCCTTGCGCGGGAGCGGGGTGGCGGCGCTGCGCTCGGAATAGCGGAGGGGCGCGCTCCGGCGCGTCCCTGAATAGAGGAGGGCGTGGGAGGGTCCGGGCGCGTGTCCGAAATTGGGGACGGGCGGGAGCCCGTCCCTCCGGGTGGTGGAATTTCGCACTAAGAATGAGTGAAACGGGCGGTGATTGCGTCTATCGACCGCGCAGCTTGCTAAACAAAGGATTGGCAAGCCGCGCTGAACCTCGCAAATTCCGACCCTCACCCACTCCAAAACATGAAAATTAAATCTATCCTCACCTTTGCCGTTACCCTCGCTTTCGCCTGCACCGCAGCTTTCGCGGAAGATGAGCATACGCCGTTGGAGAAGGAAATGAAGGCAATGAACAAGAGCCTGCGACTGCTGAAAAAGCAGTCGGCTGATCCGGCGAAGAAGGACGAAAACGTCGCGCTTATCGCCACCATCAAGAAATCCATCGATGCTTCGCTGAAGATGGAGCCTGCCAAGACGAAGGATGTGCCGGCGGCAGAGAAGGCGGCGTATCTCGATAAATACAAGGCGCAGATGGTCGATCTCGGGAAGACCTACGACGAACTTGAAACGGCGATCAAAGCCGACAAGGCCGACGACGTGAAAAAGGCGCTCGATAAGCTGAGCGAACAGAAAGAAAAAGGGCACAAGGACTTCGCGCCGGACGAGAAGTAAGCCGATCAGCAGCCATCGATTTGACGAACAGCCCCGGAGGGACATCCGGGGCTGTTTCGTCCGCGGAGGTTGCGTCGCCCTGGAGCAAATCTATTTTCCCCCATGACCCGCCAGCAAGTCCTCGACCTCTACTTCATGGACGCGCGCTCAAAGCTCATCGACATCGCGGCGTTTCTCGACCGCGTGGATCGCGGTGAAGGAGAACCTGACTTTCGGCTCGAAGCTTTTCGCAAGGCGCTGGCCGAGCTGCATGGCGGCAAGCCGGAGCGGGCGAAAGCCGTATTGATGTCGCTGAGCGATCCAACGGTGGAGCCGATAGCCAAAGCGCCGGGCAAGGGGGCGGTGGGCGCTTGGCCGGGCAGTGCGGAACCGGCGAACTGATTTCTTTTCAATGCGCTACATCGAGCCTCACGGACACATGGTCAGCCGCGTCACGGACGACTATGAGGCGATGGTGCTGGCGGGATGCCGAGCGGTTTGTGAGCCAGCCTTTTGGGCGGGGTATGATCGCAGCGGGCCGGAGGGGTTTTATGACTATTTCTGCCAGCTCACAGACTATGAGCCGAAGCGGGCGGCCAAGTTTGGGTTGCCGCATTTCACCTGGCTGTGCATCAACCCGAAGGAATCGGAGGACACGAAGCTGGCCGAAGAGGTGATTGCGCTCATCCCGCAGTTTCTCGACCGGCACAACGTGCTCGGGATCGGCGAAATCGGACTGAACAAGAACACCCGCAATGAGCTGCAGATTCTCGAGCGTCATATCGACCTCGCGGCGCGGCACGACCAGCTCATCCTCGTCCACACGCCGCATCTCGAAGACAAGCACAAGGGCACGCGGCTGATTCTGGATGCGATCAAAGCGGACTCCCGCATTCAACCCGGCCGCGTGATCATCGACCACGTCGAGGAGCACACCATCGCGATGGTGCTTGATGCGGGTTTTTGGGCCGGCATCACGCTTTACCCGGAGTCGAAGACCACGCCAGCACGGGCGATCGACATGTACGAGGTTTACGGCGGTCAGAGCGTGTGGCTAAACAGTGCGTGCGATTGGGGCAAAAGTGATCCGCTGGCCGTGCCGAAGACCGCTCTGGAAATGCGTCGGCGCGGGCATAGCGAAGAGACGATCGACCAGCTTGTCTTTCAGAATCCGATTCGTTTTCTCGGGCAGAATCCGCGGTTTGACGTGAAGTGAATTCCACGTCGGGGCCAGAAACTGGAACTCCGATGTCTACCTCCACGATCTGTTTCTGCGTGCGGACTACTTCGTGATAGATACAACCGCAGTGAGCATATAACCCCCGCGCGCATCTAGGGAGAAAAGGCGGACGACACTCCAGTCAGGTGCGTATTCGATTTTATCTGCAGTCATCGTAATCCCCCGGGTCGATAGTTTTACGTTGCCCGTGGCGACAGCGACTCCATTGGACATCTCTGACTTATCGGAGGTGATCTCGATAGGATGGTCTGCAGCTTGCAGCCGTAGGGTTGAGAGGGCGGCGACCAACCAGGCGACGGCTAACATCGTTCTCATGAGGAAACGATTACCAGCGGGACCATTGATGTCGAGCAATCGCGGGCGTTTCTTTTACAGCGGGATGGAAGCCTCGGCCTTCAGCAAATCCTCCACCGTTTCGCGGCGGGAGATCATTTCCACGCGGCCGTCTTCCTCGAGCCAGAGCTGTGGCGCGCGGCCGATGGAGTTGTAGTTGCTCGACATCGCGTAGCCGTAAGCTCCAGCGTCGCGAATCGTGAGGAGGTCGCCGGCTACGGGGCGGGGGAGTTGGCGTGGGGCGAGGAGTTCACGGTCGTCGCGGGTGAAGATGTCCCCGCTTTCGCAAAGCGGGCCGGCGATGACGATCGGCTCGCGCGCCATGTGCGGGTCATCGTCGTCGCGGCCCACGATGTCGATGGCGTGGTAGCTGCCGTACATCGCCGGGCGGACGAGATCGACGAAGCCGGCATCGACCATCGCGAAGGTCGCACCACTGCCTTTCTCGTTGGTGCGGGTTTGTTTCACATCGGTCACGCGAGTGACGAGCGTGCAACTCGGCGCGACGTAGTAACGGCCGGGCTCGATCTCCACGCGCAGCTCGCGTTTAGCCGCCGCGCAGAGGCGGCGGTGGCAGGTGGCGAAAAGTTCGTGCAGCGGCTCCATCGGTACCTGCGCGCCGTGGTCCTTGTAGTTGTGCGGGATGCCGCCGCCGAGGCTGACCGCGGTGAGGTCGGGGAAATGCGGGAGCAGCGCGGTGAATTCGGCAGCGAGCCGGGTCAGGTTGTCGTGCAACTCTTGAAACTGCGGGCCGCTGCCGATGTGGGCGTGGAGCATGGTCACGGGCAGCCCTGCCCGGGCGGCGGCGTCTTTCGTGGAAAGCAGGTCACTGAGCCAGATGCCATGCTTTGAGCTGGGGCCGCCGGTGTCACAAGAGTTGACGTGGCCGTGGCCAAAGCCTGGGTTTACGCGGAGTGAGATCGGGCCGCGGTATCCGGCGTGGACCAGGTCGGCGATCTGGCCGGGCGAGCCGATGTTTGGGAGGACGCCGTGTTTGAGGATCACGTCGAGGGCGTTGTCGCGGAAGACATCGGCGGTCAGGCAAATGACCGGCGGAGTGTGGCCGCCGGGGTGTCCGGCGTGGAGCGCGCGGAGGACTTCGTTGCCGGAGACGGCGTCGATCCAGATACCGGCCTGCTGCATTTCGCGGAGCACTTTGGTCGCCGGGCAGGCCTTCATGGCGAAGCGGGCCTGCACGCCGTCGGTGTCGGCTAGGAAACGGATGTCGGCGATGCGCTGGCGTAAAACGCGGGCGTCATAGAGCCAGTAGGGCGTGCCGACTTTGGCGGCGAGCGAGCGGAGCAGGGCGGGCGGATGGTGCATGGAAAAGGGGCGGGATAGTGGGGCCATCCCAGCCGCCGATCAAGCGCGGCCCGCTTTGCGGCACTCAGTAGCCGAAATTCCGCATGTCCTCGTAGGGATCGACCTTATAGCCATCACGCGGGCGGAGGGGCGAGTTGGTAGAGGGCCGCGCGTTGGGATTGGGCGAGAGCGGCGAACGTCCAGGAACGGTGTTTTGCGTCAGCGCGGTCTCGAGATCGGCGGGGCCGGCGTAAGGCACGAAGGTATTGATCGGGATCGTCGCCAGCCGGCCCCCTCCCTCCAGTCGGTGATGATGCCGGGCGATGAAGTCCGACGGATCAAAGTAAGTCGAGAAGTCGCGCGGAAAGGCGCTGCGGGCCATGCCGACGCGCAGGTTTTTGCGCATCTCGAAATGGAGATGGGCGTTGTACATGCCGCGGTTGTTGCCGATGGTGCCAATCTTCTGCCCCCGCTGCACCTGCTGGCCTTCGCGAACGAACATTTCTTCGAGATGCCCGTAGAGCGAATCCACATACGCCACCTGCCCGGCCTCCATGTAAGCATGGCGAAGAATGACCACATTCCCCCATCCCAGCCGAAAATCTCGCGCATAGACGACGAGCCCGTAGGCCACGGCCGTCACCGGTGCTCCGAGATCGCTGTCGCCGCCACCGGAGCCGTTCCAGTCTTCGCCGAGGTGCCCGTTAGGGATAAAGCCGCGCGCCTTGTAATAACTTTTGCCGTCCATTCCGACGGGTTGTTGAAAGCCATCCGCTAAGCGCACCGTGGCCGTATCCTGGGCCCGGAGGGGACTGAGGAGAAGGCAGAGGGCGATGAAAAAATGCCAGCGCATCGGGGACCGGTATTTTAGGAACGCCCCGCTGGCTGGCAACTTCTCAATGCGTGGCCGTCTGCTGGACGAACAGCAGCAAAACCACCGCTAGGACGATTCGATAGAGCCCGAAGCCGGTAAAGGTGTGACTTTGCACATAACCCAGCAGCCATTTCACCGCGAAAATCGACGATACCCCGGCCACGACAGTGGCGAGAATCAGCGGCTGCCAGAGGATGACGGTGTGCTCCTGGAGCGCATCGAGCATCGTCTTCGCCCCCGCCGCACAAAGCGTGGGCACGCCAAGGAGGAAAGAAAACTCGGTCGCTGGCCCCCGCCCCAGCCCGAGGAGCAGGGCAAAAAGAATGGTGCTCCCGGACCGCGACGCGCCGGGAAAGGCCACTGCCACTAGCTGCGCCAAGCCAAACGCCACTGCCATCGTCCACGAAACTTCCGTAACCGCCGTCCGACCGCGCAGCCAGAATTCCGCGCCGACAAAGAGCAGCCCGCCGATGAGCAGCGCAAGGGCGATCGGCGTGACGCTGTCGGGTAGTTCGAGGCCCAGCTTTTTCATGATGAGTGCCCCCGCGGCGGTAATGGCAAAGGCGGTGAACAGCTTGAGGAAATAGTCGCGATGCAGCGGCTCGCGCCAGCGTTTCAGCGTGGCCAGCCGGCTGGAAAACAGCGGAAGCGCGGCGAGCACCGCTCCACACTGGATGACGGCATTGAACACCTCGGAATGGAAGAAAGGATCGAGCGGCTGCCCGCCCCGGGAAAGGAACTGCTCAACGAGCAGCAGGTGACCGGTTGAGGAGACCGGAATGAATTCGGTGATACCCTCGACCAGGCCGAGGAGGATCGCGATGAGCCAGAGTGACATGAAGAATGGCGTACGAAGTGAAGGCAGAAGCCCGTCGGAATCGTCCGGCAAACTTCTGCCCTCGGGGAAGGCTGGCGGGGTTTAGATCGCGGGGTCGCCGCGCTCTTCGGTGCGGATGCGGATGGCGTCTTCCATCGGCAGGACGAACACCTTGCCATCACCAATTTTACCGGTCTTGGCCGCGCCGACGATGGCCGCGACTACTTTCGAGACACGATCGTCAGCGACGACGATTTCAAATTTCACTTTGGGGAGAAAATCGACCGTGTATTCACTGCCGCGGTAAATCTCGGTGTGACCTTTCTGGCGACCAAAGCCCTTCACTTCGCTGACGGTCATGCCCTCGATGCCGACCTCGGCCAGAGCCTCCTTCACGTCCTCGAGCTTGAACGGCTTAATAATCGCTTCGATCTTTTTCATATGGGGCTGAGAACTACCGGGACTTGTGTAAATGGCAAGCCCCTGCTGATAAAAAGGCTAAATCGCAGGCTGGAGCCGTGAATGCGCTTGTCGCGCGCTGGACGACAGCAGAAACAAAGGAATGCCACACTTGGCTTCATGGATTCGGGAAGTCGATGACGTCAATTTCGGTCGGTTCTTCGCGCTTCGCCCGGACCTGCGCGTGAGCGATGCCCGCCGGTGCCCAGTCGATCTGGCGACCATCGACGGCTTACTCCTGACCGGGGGGCCGGACATTTCAGCGGGTTTTCATCCCGAGCCGCCCTCTGATCTGGCGCTCATTCAAGATCCGGAGCCAGATCGCGATACCTGGGAGTTTGCGGCAGCGCGCTTCGCCTACGAACGCGGCCTACCCATCTTCGCCATCTGTAAGGGCGTCCAAGTGCTGAACGTCGCGCTTGGCGGCACGCTCCATTTTGACATCCGCGGCCACAATTTGCCCGAGATGAAATACGCCAACTGCCAACCGCTGCGCTACTCCGCCGGCGCGCGTCACCAATTCGCCATGGTCAACAGTTCCCACCATCAGGGGCTCGACCGCGTGGCTGCGCCGCTGGAAGTCGAGGCCTGGCATGCGGACGACGGCATCATCGAGCAGGTGAGGCTGCGCGATTATGCCTGGGGGCTAGGCGTCCAATATCACCCCGAACGCGATTCGATCTACGCACCGCTGTTCGAGGATTTCTTCGCCCAGCTCAAAATCTGAACTGATCTAATTTCATGGCCCACACTTCATCTGACATCACCATCCGCTGCGGTCTGGAACTCACCTATGCAGCTTCGGCGGCAACGCCGATGATGCTGCTCATTCAGCCGAGGCTCGACCCCTGGCAGCACTTGGAAGGCGAGCAATTCAATTTCACGCCGGATCTTACCGCCGCCGAGTCGGAGGACGTGCATGGCAACATCGTGCGCCACGTGGTTCTTCCTCCGGGCTCCACCACGATCCGACATGACCAAATCGTGTCGGTCCCATCCTTGCCCGAAGATCACGGCGCAGTGGACGGGGCGGTGCCCGTCTCGGAACTTTCGCCCGCACTGCTCCGCTACACCCTGCCCAGCCGCTATTGTGACTCCGACCGCTTGATGAATTTCGCCTTTGAGAAATTCGGCCAGGTGCCCCACGGCCTCGCGCGCGTTCAGGCGATCTGTGACTGGCTGCACCGAAACATCGAATACCGCTTCGGCGCAGGCAGCCCCTATACGTCGGCGAGCGAAGTGATCGCTCAAGGGTTTGGCGTCTGTCGCGACTTTGCGCACACGGCGATCGCCCTCTGCCGCTGCTTCAATATCCCCGCGCGCTACGTCACCGGCTACGTGCCCGACGTGGCCTTTCAGGACAACGGCACGGCCATGGATTTCCACGCCTACATGCAGGTGTACATCGGCCACCGCTGGCAGACCTACGACGCGCGCTTCAACACCCCGCGCATCGGCCGGATCAAAATCGCCTGCGGCCTCGACGCTGTGGACGGCGCATTTTCGACGCTCTTCGGCGCCGCTCAACTCACCTGGTTCCACGTTTGGGCCTACCAGATCGACCCAGACGAAGTGAAACTCGGCGATCCTATCGACCTCACGAAACGCCTATGCGGGACACCAGAGTTGGTCTTCCCACCGCACATGCAGGCGGTCGCAGCCTAAAGAATTCCGCTACGCAAACGCCGCCCGCAGGAGGGCAATACTTTTGGCGACTGCCGTGTCCGCTGCTTCCTTGCCCTCCATTTCCAACGACACGTAGCCGGTGTAGCCGACATCGCGCAGGATTTTCGCGATGCGTTTGTAGTCGAGGTCTAGGGTGTAAAATTCCCCGCCACCGGGATAGGTCTTTGCCTGCACGAAGACGGTCTTTGGCGCGATGGCGGTGAGTTTTTCGTACGGGTTTTCGAGAAAATTTCCAGTATCCATGAGCGCGCCGAGCCACGGGGAGTCGATGGCTTTCAAAATACGCAGTTGCCCCTCCGGCGTGTTCGTCAGGCCCCAGTGATTTTCCAGCGCGAGGATGACGCCGCGTTGCGCCGCCAACTCCACGCACTTCTGGGTGGCCTCAATGCACCATTTGAAACCGTCATCGACCGTGATGCCTTCGGGGATTGGCTCCACGCCGCGCGCTTTCATGAGATCGCCGAAATCCTTGATCGTTTTCCACCGCCCGCTGTTGAGCCGAATGCACGGCACGCCCAGCGCGTAAGCCATTTCGATGCACTTCTCGGTGTGGGCGATCCATTTGTGCCGTTCAGCCGGATTCGGCGACACGAAGTCTTGGTGAATCGAAAGGCAGACCAGCGCTACGCCCGAGCGAAAGGCGTGGCGTTTGAGCCGTTGGCAATAGGCATGCACCGTGGCGTCCAGCGGCCCGAGTTCGGCGCAATCCATCTGCCGATGCAGGATGTCCACGCCTTCCACACCCAGCGCGGCGGTCTTGTCTATCACCGTCTCCACGGAGACCTTCTCCGGCGTGAAATGCCAGTAGGAGTAGGTCGAAACGGCCAATTTGATCGGCAGCTTCGCCGCAGTCGTATTCTGGGCGGAGAGAGGCTGACCCAGCGCCAGGGCGGTTCCGGCGGTGGCGCTGGCGGTGAGAAACTGGCGGCGAGTGGGGTTCATAAATCGTGCGCTATTCCTGACGGTCATCGCGGTGCTCGAAGGTGGGAAGTTTCAATTTCCAGCGCACCGCGGCGAGGCGCAGGCCGAGCGTGATCACGGCGCCGGTCAGCAGGTTGATCTGCGTGTTTTCCGGCAGCCGGTGGTGGAGCAGCAGAAAAGCCACAGCCCCACAGAGCGAGGCCGTCGCGTAGAAATAAATTTCCGAGCGAAAGACGAGCGGGATCTCGCCGGTCAAGGTATCCCGTAGGATGCCGCCGGCCACGCCGGTGACCACGCCCATCGTCACCGCAACCGCGTCCGGCGCGCCGAAGAGCAGCGCTTTCTTGACCCCGATCATGGTGAAAAACGCGAGCACCACGGCGTCCGCCACGATCAAGGCCAGCGAGGTGAAGGTATGGACGCGGGCAATGAAAAACGCGACCAGCGCGGTGCCGGTGGCGGTCAGGATGTAATTGCCGTCGCGTACCCAGAAGACCGGCGCTCCGATGGTCAGATCGCGCAGGGTTCCGCCGCCAAAAGCCGCCACCATCCCAAGCACCATTACGCCGAAAAGATCGACGCGTTTGCCGCGCGCCGCGAGCACGCCCGAGAGCGCACCGACCGCTACTCCGAAGTGCTCGAACCAGTAGAGCATCGCCCGCGGGGCCGGTTACAGCGCGAGACGCGGATCCTCCGCGAGCAACTCGGCGAGTGACGGCCAGCCCTGGTCGTCGAGCGCCTGGAAAGCGTGCAGATAGACGGCCACGACCGCCGGATCGTGTTTGGTAAAAAGCGGCTCGATAGCCTTGAGCAGCGCCTCCTTCGACGGCGCGGGCGGGAGTTCCTCGATGGTGCCGTTTTCGTCATGCGCAATGCCGAGACCATCTAGAAAATCACAGAGCAGTTTCGCATGCGCGCCGACCAGCCAGATTTGCAGGAGATGCGCGGCGATGCCCTCGTTCACCTTTTTCGCCGCGACTTCGCGCAGCCACGCATGCCGCTCCGCGCGCGGTTTGCGGGCGACAAAGATCGTCCGCAGCTTCCGTTGCTTGGCGAGCGTGTCGATCGTCGTCATGTAGAGCGGCTTTTCGTTTTGCTCGAGGAAGCTGAAAAGCTGCTCCGCAACGGCGGATGGCATCTGGGCGAAAATATCGTGAGGCGTGGGCATGGGTTTGAGGGAGCGCGAAGGTAGGAGCGCGGGGCGGAGAGTGACAAGTGACAAGTGGCAGGTGACAAAAGGGGCCAGCGCGCCGCGCCTATCGACACATGATCCCCGACACTTCTTCCCGCCCGATCGACGCTCACGTCCACATCGTCGGCAATGGCGCCCGCGGCAGCGGTTGCTGGCTGCGGCTGGGCGGGCGGTATCGCTGGCTCGGGAAATTCATGCTGCGGCATCTCGGCTTGCCGCAGGACATGGCGGCGCCGGACTTCGATGAAATATACGTCGAGCGCTTGCTCGGGCTCGTGCGCGGTTCGTCGCTCGGTGTGGCCGTTATCCTCGCGCAGGAGCAGGTCTATTATCCAAGCGGAGAACTGATGGGGGATGTCGGCTCTTTCTACGTACCGAACGACTACGTCCTCGCGCTCGCTCGCCAGCATCCGGAGTTTCTCCCGGCCGTTTCCATCCACCCCGCGCGCACCGATGCGCTCGACGAACTCGACCGCTGTCTGGCCGGCGGAGCGCTCATGCTCAAGCTTCTGCCGAACTGCCACAACGTCGATTGCAGTGATCGGCGCTACACTCGCTTCTGGGAGAAAATGGCCGGTGCCGGACTGCCGCTGCTCGCCCACACCGGCGGCGAAAATACCGTGCCTGTCGTGCGACCGGAATACGCCGACCCGCGTGGTCTCACCCTCCCGCTCGAACTCGGCGTCACCGTGATAGCTGCACATTGTGCGACCCGTAGCGGTCTGCGCGATCCCGACTATTTCCCCGTCTTCGCGGAAATGACGACGCGTTTTCCCAATCTCTACGGCGACAACAGCGCCTTCAATCTTCCCATCCGGGGCGAGCACACTCGCGCCGCTATCAGCGAGCCGCTGGCTTCGCGCATGATCTATGGCAGCGATTTTCCCGTGCCGATCATGGGCGTTTGGTCGTGGCTGCGCGGCTTCATCGACTGGAAAACTTACCGCCACTGGGAGCGCCACCCAAACGCGCTTGAACGCGACTACCAGCTCAAGCGCGCGATGGGCTTTTCCGAGGACTCGTTTACCCGCCTGCACGGCCTGCTCCGCCGCGGGACCTAGCGTTGTCGCTGATCCTCACACTTCAATGCCGAGCCGCTTCATCTTCCCGTAAAGCGTCGGGCGGTGAATGCCGAGAACCTGCGCGGCTTTCTTCTTGTTGCCGCCCGCCTGGGCGAGCGCCTGAAGGATCGTCTGTCGCTCGTGATCTTCGAGATTCAAGGTGCCCGCGGCGGGCGCGTGGGCGGCGGCTTGGAGCGCGGGTGGGAGTTGGATTTCCCGCGGCAATTGCTTTGGCGTGATCGTGTCTTTCTCGGCGAGCACGACGGCATACTCGATGGCATTCTGCAGTTCGCGGATATTCCCGGGCCACGAATAGTTCAGCAGCGTATCAAACGCCAGGGACGTCAGCATCGGCGTCGTTTTGCCGAGTTGCCGGGCGAAGCGCTCAGTGAAAAGCGTGACGAGCGCGGCAATGTCTTCGCGACGCTCCCGCAGCGGCGGGATGGGAATCTGGAAAGTGTTCAGCCGGTAAAATAAATCCTGCCGCAGCGCCCCACTGCGGACGGCCTCGGCGACGGAGCGGTTGGTGGCCGCAATTAAGCGGAAATTCGCGGACACCGTTTTTGTGCTGCCGAGGGGGCGGTATTCGCGCTCTTGCAGCACGCGCAGAAAACGCGTCTGCAAATCCACGGGCATCTCTGCGATTTCGTCGAGAAAGAGCGTGCCGCCTGACGATTCGCCGATCATTCCGCGGAAATCCGCGATGGCGCCGGTGAACGCTCCTTTGACGTAACCAAACAGCTCGCCCTCGATCATATTCGCGGGAAACGCGGCGCAGTTCAGTTTCACCAGCGGGCCGCTCGCCCGCTTACTTTGACGGTGAATCTGGTTGGCGAGGACTTCTTTGCCCACCCCACTTTCGCCGAGCAATAAAACGTTGGCATCCGTCGGGGCCACGCGGTCGAGCAGGTCGTGGATTTCCTGCATCGAGCGGCTCTTGACGACCGGCGCTAGCTGGCGTTCGGCTTTTTCCAAGGCGGCCGAAAGCTTGCGCTTCTCCTCCCGCAGCACCGCCGTCTCTGCGACGAGCTGCTGCTGCTCTAGCGCGCGGCCCATGAGACCGAGGAGTTCCTCGGGCGCATAGGGTTTGCTGATGAAATGAAACGCGCCCTCCTTGATCGAAGCGATCGCGTTGCTCAGCGAATCGTTGGCCGTGAGGATGATGACCTGGGTTTGCGGCAGTTCGCGGCGGATGGTGCGCAACACGTCCAAGCCGTCGCCATCCGGCAGCCCGAGATCCAGCAGCACGAGATCGGGTGGGGTTTTGTGAATCGCGGCCAGTCCAGCCGAAGCCGTTCCCGTCATCTGCGGTTCGTAGCCGTTTTTGCGCAGCAGGTTCTCGAGGGTCAGGAGGATGGAGCGTTCATCATCGACCACGACGACGCGGCGAGGGCGTCCGTTCATTTCGTTAACGGAAGAAAAATGCGGGTCGAAAGCTCGGCCGCCGTGGCGTCGTGCGCTTGCTCCACTTTTCCGCCAAGAGCGGCAAGGAGTTGGCGGGCGTAAAAAATGCCCAGTCCAAAACCGCTACGACGCGTCGAAACGAGGGGCACGCGACCCCACGTGGCCGGGTCCGAGGCGACGGCGGTTTTCGGTTCGCGTAGTTCGATCTGAAAATACCCTGCGCTGGCGCCCGCATGCGCCGTGACTGGGCGGCCGGATTCGTGGAATTGCTCGGCGTTTTGAAAAAACTCCCCCAGCGCGGCGAAAATCATCTCCGGGTCCACTGCGATGGCTTCCTCGGCTAGAGCGTCGGTCCAGGCGATTTGCGGCGCGAAGTTCGGTTGTGTTTTCGCCAGTCGCTCGCGGAAATCCTCGAGAAAAAGTTTCGCTGGGTAGTTCACTGCATTGGGTTCGCCGATGCGAAAACGAGCCGAGAAACGTTGTAGCGCCCGGCTTTGTTCCGCAAACATCGCCCGCAGCCGCTTCATCTCCGCAAGCGTGTCCACCCCCTCTTCGGGGTCACGCAGGAGGTCGGAAATGTAGGCCGCTTGAAGCTCCATCGAGTTCAGGCCGTTGCGGATGTCGTGGGTGAGCTGGCGCACCATCGAGCCCACGCGCTCGAAAGGCACATTCGTATCTGCGGGGGGCAACTCGGCACTCATTTAGGCGAGGGCGAAAGCGTCGGCCGCCGGCGTCCCGCCAGGCGTCGTTTTGACGCGCGCGTCATTTGCCGCAAGATGCGTGAGCGCGTGCCAAACTGCTTCTGGGTCCTCCCCCAACGCCGCGCTGAGCTGGGTCGCGTTCTGCGGCTGAGCGGAGAGGGCGCCGTGCACGCGGCTCAGCAGTTTGAGGACGCTCGCAGCAGCCTTTTTCCCGGCCTCTACGCCGGGCTGATGATACGCATTCACGTTCACCAGCGACCCGTAAAAACCAACCGCACGCTCGTAGAGCGCGATGAGCGCGCCGACGGTGAACGGCGTGACTTCCGGCAGACTGACGGTGATCGAATCCCTCCCGCCCTCATAGAGCGCCGTCCGCGTCCCGCGCAGAAATCCCTGCAAAAAATCCGCGGTTTTCGCGCCCGGCTCGACGTCGATCGATTTGCCGTCACGCCCTTTTCGGACCTCGATGAAAGTCAGGAAAAAGTTGTGCACGCCATCGCGGAGCTGCTGCACGTAAGCATGCTGGTCGGTCGAGCCCTTGTTGCCGTAAACGGCGATGCCTTGGTTCACCTTCTTTCCCTCGAGGTCGAGTTCCTTGCCCAGCGATTCCATCACGAGTTGCTGGAGATACTTCGAGAAAAGCACCAGCCGATCCTTGTAAGGCAGCACCACCATGTCCTTCGTTCCGCGCCCGTCGCCCGCGAAGTGCCACATCAGCGCGAGGAGCATCGCGGGATTTTTTTGCGTTTCGACGCTGCGCGTCCAGCCATCCATCGCCGCCGCTCCATCGAGCAGCGCCTGCATGTCGAGGCCTTGCAGCCCCAAGGGCACCAAGCCCACAGCGCTCATCACGCTCGTCCGACCGCCGACCCAATCCCACATCGGAAAACGCACCAGCCAGCCGCCGGCGGTCGCATATTTATCCAGCGCCGAACCTTCGCCCGTCACCGCGACGGCGTGCTTGCCGAAGTTCAGCCCGGCTTTTTCGTAAGCCGCCTGCGCTTCCAGCATGCCGTTGCGCGTCTCCGCCGTGCCGCCGCTTTTCGAGACCACCACCACGAGCGTGTGCTCCAGCCGCGGCGCCAGGGCGGTGAGCACGCGATCCATGCCCTGCGGATCGGTGTTGTCGAAAAAATGCAGCGCCATCCGGTCGTCGGCCGTCCCCAGCGCATCGCTCAAAAACTGTGGGCCTAGCGCGGAGCCGCCGATGCCGATCAGCAGCACATCCGTGTAGCGCCCGCTGGCATGGACTTTCGCGGCGAACTCCTTGATCGCTGCATTGCAGTCCTCGATCTCTGCGGTGAGCTCCGCAGTCGGCGCAAGACCCGAGGCCCGGAGCCAATAGTGGCCCACCATCCGGCCCTCTTCGGGATTGGCGATACCGCCTTTCTCCAAATCCGCCATCGCCGCAAAAGCCCGCTGGGCTTGCGGCTCCATCTTGGCGAAAAAATCATCGCCGAACCGCATCCGCGAAATATCCAGCGAGATGCCCGATGTCGTGTCCCGAAGAAAATACTGCTGATAGCGGGCCCAGAGAGAATTCATATTTCGGTGATGCGACCAAAGCCGGTGCGGGCTGTCGAGAAGGGACTCAACCGAAAGTAGCGGCGGCGGGACTCGAACCCGCACGGGCGGTTAAGCCCAGCGGATTTTAAGTCCGCTGTGTCTGCCATTTCACCACGCCGCCAAAGCGCCGCGCACGGTGCGGGGGACCCTCCGTCAAGGCAAGGGTTTTCCCGAGAGGCGACATCGACCTTAGAGGGTGTACCGGAATGACAAAGCGTGTCATCCTGAGCGGAGTTCCGCTCCCGGCTTTGCGGGAAGGAACGGAGTCGAAGGACCTCGGCGGTCCGATCAAGCACTGCGCGTCAATGAACCGCCGAGGTCCTTCGACTGCGCTGCGCCCGCCTTTCCGCCTCCGCTCCGCTCAGGATGACATGCTTTCTGACTTCCGGTACACCCTCTTAGAGGGAGTCTAAAAAATGAATCAGGAAAACAGGAAGACAGGAAATTCACGGCCTTGAGGCCCCATCCCTTCCTGTTTTCCTGCTTTCCTGCTTCCTCCAGAGTCCTTCCAACAGCTTTTTTAGACGCCCTCTTAGTTTCGCCGGGAGAGGATCGAGGCGAGACGGATGAAGAGGTTGATGATGTCGAGGTAGAGCGCGATGCAGACGTCCACGGCGTTATCCATGGTCTTTGGGATGACCTGCGCGCGGGCGTAGTCATAGGCGATGTAGAGCGAGAAAATGCCCGCCGCGACGTAGTCGATGACCGTGTACGCCTTGGGGAAAAAGAACATGCTGAGCAGGCTCACCACGAGCAGCGCGATGAGGCTGAAAAAGAGGGCGCGGCCGATTTTCAGAAAGATCGCTGGGAAGACGGTGGCCGCGCCCATCATGCCGAAGGTCACGCCGCCGGTGAGAAAGAGCGTGTTTTGCAAGACCTGCGGGCTGAGCCGGTTGACGAATGGCCCGAGCATGATGCCCGTCGGGATGACGATGAAGTGGTAGCCAAGCAGGCTGAGGAGCGCATTCTGCGAGCGTGAAAGAAACAGGCCGATGAGCGAGGAGACAAAATAACCGATCATCAGCGGCCAGCCGAACTGCACGTTGGCAAACTGATGCTGGACGACGGCGGTGACGAAGAAACCCCAGAGGAGCACCGCGCCAATGATGAAATTGTAGAGCGAAGCGCTGATTTCATCGTCAGCACTTTTTTCGCGGTCAAAGACGTCGGAGTCGAACATAGGTAGGAGTGGGTTTGTAGAAACGAACGCGCAGGAAATGCCATGTTTCTCCGCGGGCCGCAACCGGCATCACCGCCGCTGGCTTGACCCCGCGCGCTGTGTCGCGCAAACCTCGCGTCATGCGTCCCTGGCTTTCCCTTCGCTCCGCTCTGTGGGTATCGATCCCTATCCTCGGCCTGCACGCCGTGCTCGGCGCGAATCCGGTTGAGAGCCTGGATCTTGGCGAAGGGGTGGCGCTGGAAATCGTGCGGGTCGAACCCGGCACTTTTCAGCAAGGTTCGCCGACCACCGAGGCGGAACGCCGCCCGGATGAAACGCCGCGCACAGTCACTCTCTCGCAGCCGTTCTGGCTGGGAAAGTACCCGGTCACGCGCGGCGAGTTTGCGCGCTTCGTCGGCGAGACGCGCTACCGCACGGAAGCGGAAGCCGGCCCTTCGGGCGGTTATGGCTGGGATGGGGAGAAGCTGGCGCAGCGGAAGGAGTTCACCTGGAAGAATCCAGGTTTTCCGCAGACCGACGGGCATCCCGTAGTGCTGGTGACGTATCAGGATGCAAAGGCCTTTCTGGCCTGGCTCTCGCGGAAAACCGGTCGCACCTTTGCGCTGCCGACGGAGGCGCAGTGGGAGTATGCGTGCCGGGCCGGCAGCATCGCGGCTTTCTCCGGCGAGGAAGTGCGCTCCCGACCCGGCACCGGCACACAGCTTGTGAGTGAAGGGGCGCTGAACGCCTGGGGCCTGGGCAGCCTGACGGGCAATGTCTGGCAGTGGTGCGAGGATTGGTATGCGCCCTACACCGGCAGTGCGGTGACCGACCCGCTCCAGACGCAGGCCAATCTTTCTGACAAACCCCGCCGCGTGCTCCGCGGTGGTTCTTGGCTGCGTCCCGCGGTGGATCTGCGGATTGCCGCGCGCTATCGGAACGACGCGGCGAGCCGCAACGCCGACAACGGCTTCCGCGTGATGACCTTCGCCGCCGCGCCGCCGGCCCGCGCCGCGAATGAAGCGTCCGTGCCTGTGCCCGCGCCTTCAGTCGCGGAGCCAGATCGCATTACTCCAGTCGCGCCGCCTTCGCCCGGGCCGTCGAATTTCGATCATGAAACTTTCGCACCTGCCAAGGTGAACCGTGGCTTTCCCTTCATGTTTCTGCTCGGCGTTGGGGTGGTCCTTGTCGGCTTTCTCGTCGTGCTGGTGATGATCATTCGCAGGTTCGCCAAATCCGGTGCGACGGGCGTGATGCCGGGAAATCTCGGCGGCGGCGGCTCGAGCGGGCCGCTGCGGACGCGGATCGTCGATGACGGTTTCTGGATTGAGTCCGCATCGCTCCCCACCGGGACGGTGCTGGAGTGCCGCTACTTCGCGGGCGGAAAGCAGCACCAGTCAAACGTGACCTTCCAAGGCGGTGCGCACGGCCAGTTTGTCTTCACGGGCAGTCGGCCGTCCAGCGTGGCCGTAGCCGTGCTGCCAGGTGGAGGCCCGTCCGGTGGCGGGCGCGGGGGTGGTTCGCGGCTCGGTCGGACTGGGGGGATGATTGGTGGCCTGCATCACCCGCCACCGTTGCCGGAGGACCATGACAATTTCCGCCGCCAATCATCGGGGCATCCGCCCGCGTACTGAGTCGATGCCTTTGCGCGGCCTCGTCTGCGGATTTACGCCCGGCGATTTTCACCGGGCGGGCCGCACCGAACGCTCGCTTCGAGCCGCCCACGCCGAGGTCGGAGATGAACCCACGCTGAGCACCGCCGCGCTGGCGGAAAAGCTGCGCGCAGCCGACGGCCCTCGGCTCCTCGCCCGCGCCGGAGTTTGGTTGCCCCGCGACGTGACCTTGGCGCCGTTCCCCCTCAGCGCTACCGGACGCCCACTCATCGGGCTTGGTGCTCTGCGCCACGACCCCGCGTGGGCGCGCCATCTCGCGCGCTGCGGCGGTGATTTGCAGCGCCGCGCTTGGTGGCCGAAAGCGCTGCCCGAGTTGGGTTGTGTGTATCTCGAAAAAGCGGCGGCAGCCCCGATGGCCGGGCTTTTGGAAAACGGACTTTCTTTGCGCAAAGCGATTGAGCGGCTCGTTGGCGACCGGCATTTCCGCGCCGTGCATTTGCCAGCGCTCGACGCCTATTTCGATCTGGCGCTCCGCGTTTTGCAGCTGGTCACGACCATTCAGATCGGTGGTGCGGAGCGTGTGACGCTCGACTTGGCGGAGGAACTCGAACGCCAAGGGGTGCGCGTAGCCGTCGCTGCTTTCGGTCGCCCCACGCGCCTCGCGTTTCCCGAGCCCCAGCATTTTGTCGATCTTTCGGATGTGGCGAATACGCCGGAGGATCGCGCCACTGCCGTGACCGGGATCGCGGGGGAGTTCGGCGCCGATCTTGTCCACGCGCACCTGATCCGGACCCGCGAAGCGCAGGCGATCAAGGCGCGCGGTCTGCCGCTGGCGCTGACCCTGCACAACATGCCCCTTGGGTGGCCGGCCGGATTGGCCGAAGAAGGCGATGTCGCGGATTACATCTTAGCCTGCTCCCGCGCCGTCGAGGCGTCGTGGCGCGACGGAAGGGGCCGCGGCCAGCTTCGGCTACAGCCGCGTCTTCCGGTGCGGACGGTTTGGAACGGCGTGGACGCCCAAGCTTTTGCGCCCATCGCCGAGCGGCAAGCGGCTGGTGCGGACTGGCGGAAAGCGCGCGGTTTTGGCGAGCAGGATTTCATCATCGCCGCGGTCGCCAATCCGCGTCCGCAAAAGCGGCTGCATCTCCTGCCGGAAATATTGCGTGAACTTCAGAAGCTGCTGTCGGGCCGGCCCGCGCGGCTCGTCTTCGTCGGGGAGCATGCTGAGGGCAGTGCCGAGGCGCGGCTCGCCGTGGCGGAGATCGAGGAGGCTGTGGCGGTCTGTCGAGTGGCGGATCGGGTGCATTGGACCGGCGGCGTGGGGGACGTAGCGACGGCCCTTGCCGCTTGCGATGCGCTCGTCTCAGCGAGCGCCTACGAAGGCCTGAGTCTCGCGTATCTCGAAGCTCTTGCTGCGGGCGTCCCAGTCGTGGCCACGGAAGTCGGGGGCACGGCGGAAATCGCCAGCCCATTGCTACATCTCGTGCCGCACGACGCTGGCGCGCGCGCATTCGCCGCGAAGCTCGCCGTGCTCGCGCACTCGCCTCCGCCGAGGACCTCGGGGCTGCCCGCTAGTTTTACACGACAGCGCATGGCGGCGCGGACGCGGCAACTCTATCCGCGCGTCATTGAGCGGGCCCGTGGCCGGGGAGATAGCGAGGAGGTGTGGCTGATCGCGAATAACCTCTCAACGGGCGGCGCGCAATCGAGCGCGCGGCGACTGCTCCTCGGACTCGCGGAACGCGGGGTGAAAGTGCGCGCTTTCACGGTGCAGGAGGAGCCGGCACGACCGACGCCCGGCCGCTCAGCGCTGCTGCGAGCGGGGATTCCGGTGGTCGCGATTCCACCGCCGGAGCGGCTGGATGCGGCTGAAGCGGCGGCGCAGATCCTCGAACAGGCTGCCGCCGCTCCGCCGCGCGCGGTGCTGTTTTGGAATCTGATCGCGAGCTATAAAATCCTGCTGGCCGACGGCTTCACCGACCAGCCGATCTACGACGTAAGCCCCGGGGAAATGTATTTCACCTCGCTCGCTAAATACTTCGCCGCGCCGCGTCCAAGTCTGCCCTACCTCACGCCGCGTGACTACGGGGCGCGGCTCGCCGGAGTGGTGGTGAAATACGCGGCGGAAGTGGAGGCTGCGGCGGCGTTGGGTGCGCCGGTGCACGTTATTCGGAACGGAATCGCTCCGCGCGCTGTAGGGGAAGCTGTCAGCTTCCCCTACAGCGCGCGCGGCGGGCCGCGCGGGACTTTTATCATCGGCACAGCGGCGCGGCTTTCGCCGGATAAGCGGCTGGAGAATTTGCTCGATGCGCTCCGCATCGCGCTGCCGCGGCTGCCGCGTTGCGAGCTACGGATTGCCGGCGGAGTCGAGCGCGGAGCGGAAAGCTACGCACGCGAGTTACGCCGCCAGGCTCGCGGCCTGCCCGTGCGGTGGTGCGGCGAACTGCCAGGGACTGCATCCTTTCTCGCGAGTCTCGATCTGTTCGCGATGATCTCGGAACCGGCGGGCTGCCCAAATGCCTCGCTCGAAGCGCTCGCCGCCGGGCTGCCGGTGGTGGCGACGGATGTTGGCGGGGCCAGTGAGCAGGTGCTCGACGGCGTGACGGGTCGGCTCACGCCGCGCGGCGATACCGCGGCCCTTGCCGAAGCGATCATTGAGTTAGCTGGCGACGAGAAAAAGCGGGCGCGTTTTGCGGCGGCAGGAGCCGCGCATGTGCGGGAGAATTTCTCGCTCGAAGGAATGATCGAGAGCTACTGCGCTCTGATCTTCGGGGAAACGGAAAAGTCCGACGTGGCCTTCGGGTCCGGCGCCGCGAGAAACGGGCGGATGACTTCGGCCCAGATTTTGTAGCCCTCGGCGTTCATGTGGAGTTGGTCGGCGACGAAAATATGCGGACGCGGAAGGCCGTCCTCCCCGAGCATCGGGCCGAAGACGTTGATGAATTTCATGTGCGGCTGATCCTTGATCCACGCTTTGATGGACGAGTTTACGGCTTTCACTTTCTCGACCTGCGCCCAGCGCGCCGGGTTGCCGGCGATGGAGATGTAGGCGATTCCAACCCCCGGCTGCCGGGCGCGGAGGTTTGCGGCGAAGGCCTGGAAATCGGCGACGACCTGCTCGGGTGTGGTTCCATTGTTTAAGTCGTTGCCACCGGCGTAGAGGACGACCAAACGCGGTTCGTAGGGGAAGACGATGCGGTCAGCAAAATGCACGCTATCGACGATTTCGGAGCCGCCAAAGCCGCGGTTCAGCACGCGGTGCTGCGGAAAATCCTGCGCGAGCGTTTTCCACAACCGGATGCTGGAGCTGCCGACAAAAACGATAGCGCCTTTCGCCGGTGGATTCTGCGCATCGGCCTGCTCGAAAGCGGCGATCTCCTTTTCCCATTTCGCAAAATCGTGCGACTCGGGCGGCGTTTGGTCGGCGGCGTGAAGGGCAGAGAGGAGGCCGAAGGAAACGAGGGCAAGAAGGCGGGGCGTGGTCATTCCGGCGGACACGCAAAGAGCAACGGGTGCAGCGAATCAATCCCCCGCCGGCTCCTGCATCGGCTCGTCGTCGTCGTCGCGATCCGCCGGAAGGGCGCGGCGAACTTCCGGTTCCGGCTCGGCCTCCGCTTTCTTCTTTTTCTTCGCCTTCGCGCTCTTGGCTTCGTTTTTGTAAACCTCACGCAGGACTTTGCCGATGAGCGGCGCGGCGTGGGTGCCGCCGTGGACATCGCTCGCATCGCGCACATCGCTCTCATATACCGCCGCGAAGGCGTATTGCGGATTCTCCGCGGGCGCGAAGCCAGCAAACCAAGCGGCAGTGCGCTCCTTGCCTTTCGGCCCCCACTGCGCAGTGCCCGTCTTGCCCGCGACTTGCACGCCGGGGACCGAGGCTTTTCCGGCGGTGCCGCTGCGGCTGGAAACGACCTGGCTCATCGCCTTGCGCATTTCTTTCATGATCTTCGGATCAATGCCGAGTTCGCCGCGGGCGCGCATCGGATAGGCAGTGACGATTTGCCCATCGATGCTCTGGACCTGTTTGACGAGCCGGGTCTGATAAAGCGTGCCGCCATTGCCCACGGTGGCCATGGCTTGGGCCATTTGCAGCGGCGTGATTTCGGTGTCGCCTTGGCCGATGGAAAAGCTCGCGAGATCACCGTCGTACATTCGCCGACCGTGCGCCTTTTTCATGTATTCGTCGGTGGGAATGCGCCCGCCGGCTTCCGATGCGAGCGGAATGCCGGTGCGGGAACCAAGGCCGAGTTTCGTCGCCCACAGGCCCATGCGCTGGCTCCCGGTCTTGATGCCGACCTGGTAGAACCAGGTGTTACAAGACTGGGTCAGCGCTTCACAAAAATTCAGCGACCCGGAAGCCGTTTTCTTCCAGTTGCGAAAGGTGATGCGTCCGATGTCCATGGAGGCGGCGCAATAGTACTCGTCCTCAGTTTCAACGATGTGCTCCTGCAAGGCGGCGAGACCGGTGGCGACTTTAAACACCGATCCGGGCGGGTAGGAGGAGCGAAAGGCGCGGGGGATGAGAGGGATGGCCGGGTCGTCGTTGAGCGCCTTGTAAGCTTCGGTCGAGATCACCGGGATGAAGGCGTTAGGATTGATGGTCGGCCAGGAGGCCATGGCCAGGATCTCCCCGGTATTCGGGTCGAGCATCACCATCGCGCCGCGTTTCACGCCTTTCTCCAGCGTCGTTTCGCAGAGCCGCTGAAGGTTTTCGTCGAGGGTGGTGACGATGTTGTAGCCCGGCTGCGGAGGAATGGAGATTTGTTCGGAGGTCTTCTTGCCGTTCGGATCAAAGGAGATGTTGTACTGCCCGTTCTTGCCTTGGAGCTGGTCGTCGAAGGATTGTTCGAGCCCTTCGCGCCCCACCGCGTCGGGCCAGAGGAGCTCGTTGTTTTGAATCGGCCCGTCAGGCATTTTCCCCGCGCGCCCGGCGTAGCCAATGACGTGTCCGGCGAGCTGGCCGTTGGGGTAGAAGCGTTGATAGACCGGCTGGAGAGTGAGGTTGGCAGGCTTGAGACGGTTGTAATTCTCCATCTCTGGCGGGCGAAGATCCTGGCTGATGACCAGCGGGACGGCGCCGCGGTTTTTGTAATGTTTGAGCACCTGTTCCTGGGTGAGGGTGATCATTCGTCCTGTCGCGCTGCGAGCGGCGAGCACCTGCTGCTGGGCGAAAGCCAGCACCTCCGAATCATTGAAGGTCAGCGGCGTGGGGAAGACGATGCCGAGATTGTAGCTGACGCGGGTTTGGGCAAGGGGATTGCCGTTACGATCAACGATCTGGCCGCGTGGGGCAGGAATCGCGAGGACGTAGGTCCGGGCCTGCTTTTGAGTTTCCCAAGTCGGCGCGGGAGCCACGGCAGGCGCGGTGGGAGTGGTCGGCGTCGGCGCGACGGGAGAAACGGAGGTGATCGAGGTGGTGGAGGCGACTTGAGGGGCCGCGCTGGGGCCTTCGAGTCGGGAGACAGCCTGCTGGCCGCGAGCGGGGGGGAGCGCGAGAAGGACAAGAACGAGGACGGGCAGGCGTTTCATGAGCGGCGGCAGCGTAGCTATTCTGCGCGGCATCTCAAGCGCGAGCAGGGCGTCACCGGACCGGCGGCGGGACAAGAACACTTTGCATCCCAGCAGCGGTGGCGGCGGCGATCCCGGTCGCGGTGTCTTCAAAGACGAGGCACTGCTCAGGTGGCACGCCGAGCCGGAGTGCGGCTTCGAGGAACGGGTCGGGCGAAGGCTTGCCCCGGTGGTAATCCTCGGAGCAGACGATGGCCTCGAACAGATCCGCGATGCCCAAAGCGCGCAGCGTACTCATGACGACGCGACGATGTCCGCCGGAAGCGACGGCCAGCGGTTTCACGCCGTGGTATTTCCGCGCGAGCGCGACCACCGGCTCGATGGCGGCGACCTCGTGGCTCATGGAAAGGAAAAGCGTCTCCTTGTGCTCGACCGTTTCGGCGACCGGCATGGCGTAGCCGTGGCGCTCGTTGAGGATCTCCACGATCCGGGCCGTAGGCACGCCGCCCAGTTCGTAAAACAAGGCCTCGGGAAACTCGGCAGCATGTTCCCCGAGGGCGGTGCACCAGGCGCGGTAATGCGTGGGCATGGTGTCGGCGAGGGTGCCGTCGCAGTCGAAAATGTAGGCGGCGAAATCGCCCGGCGGGATGGTGAGAAGGGGTGCAGGAATCGGTTCGGCGGACACGGCGCGGGAAAGTGCGTGGTTTCGCGGCGCGTGCCAAGCGGCAATCGTGACACGAAAAAAGCCGGAGCCCGCGAGCGGACTCCGGCTGAAATTCAGAGCGAATCTTAGCTCCCGGGCTCGGTTTTCTCGCCGGCCTTTTTCCAGCCAGCGATACCCGCAGAGAAGTGTTTCACATTAGTGTAGCCCAGCTCCTTGGCTTTCGTCGCCGCCGCCGCGTAGGCCCCGCAGTTTTCGTCGCCGCAGTAGGCGACCACTAGAGCTGCTTTGTCGGCCGGTAGCTTGGTGGCGAGAGTCGCTTCGGTCTTGTCAAAATCGATGGCTCCCGGGATGTGACCCGCTTTGTAGCTGTCACTTCCATTGACATCGATCAGCGCAACCTTCTTATCGGCGATCGCTTTCTTTAGGTCAGCAAGGCTGATGTCGGGGAACTTGTCGCCCGCGAGGGCCACTAGTGACGTGAGGAACAGCGCACAGAGAGTAGAGGTCAGTGTTTTCATAGGATTTTTTGGACGGTAGATTTCGCCGATACCGCGTCAAGCGGATGCCTTTTTGTTTTGCCCCGCCCAATCCGGCGCGTTAGCACATGGCGCGGTCGGCGTGCCGCCGGCCAGCCTCCCGCTCTTCTTTATGGCCGACCTCAAATTCCAGTGTCCCGAATGCGCGCAGAAAATCGCCGTGGACGAAAGCGCCGCCGGTTTGCAAATCGATTGTCCGAGCTGCCGCAGTGCGTTCCTTGTTCCGGCTGAGTCTGGTGCCGTCGCGCAACTTGTGACCCGCCGGCAGCAGCCCGTGGCTGCCGGGGCGGGCAGCGCTTTCGAAGAACTCGACCGGATTCAGCGCGAACTGACCGCCGCGCTCGACGACGCGGCCACGCTGCGCTCGGAAAGCGAAAAGGCGAAGTTCGAGGTTGATCGCCTGCGCGATGATCTCGCAGCGACTTCGCTGGAACGTGACGGCTTGCGCGCCACCGGCTTGGAATTAAACCGGCTCAAAGGCGAGGAAGACCGCTTCAAGATCGAGCTGGAAAAGACTCGCGAAGAACTCCAACGCGAGCGCGAGGAGCGCGAAACGCTCACGCGGCGGCTGGGGGTGCAAGAAGCGGCCGCGAGCGCCGGTCAGGTAACGGGTTCGGAGTTGAAGGCTTTGCGAGAGCAGACGGATAAGCTCGCGGCGGAAGGTGATGATCTAAGAAAACAGCTCGCCGGACTCCAATCGCTGACCGCCGAACGGGACAGCGGACGAGCCGAGGTTGCTCGCCTTGAGGGCGAGGCGCAAAAGCTCCGCACTGAATTGGCGGAGGCCCAGGCGGCGATCGAAACCGAGCGCCTGCGGGCGGGGAAATTAGCCGCGAACGTCGCGGCCGTGGAGCGCGAGCGCGAAGAACTGCGCGAACACCTCACCGCCGCCGGCGCAAGCACGCAAAATCTCGGCGGGCTGCAAACTGAGGCCGCCAAGCTGCGCGGCGAACTCGACGCTACGTCCAAGGCGCTCGAAACCGCGAAAGCCGAGTCTGGCCGCGCGGCGCAAAATCTCGCGGAGCTGCGGCAGCGTCTGGAAAACGCTGACGTGGCGCGCGACGAGGCGCACAAGCAGGTCGCTGACCGCGAAGAGGCGCTGCAAAAGGCTTCGCTGACCATGGAGGCGGCGAAAAATGAACTTGCTCGACTGAAACAGGAGGCCGCGGAGGCGACCGAGCAGTTTCAAAAAACGACTGGTGACCAAGAGGAAACGGCCGAGGAGGTGAAGGAAATCCAGGCCCGCGTGGACAGCCTGTTGGACAATCTGCACGCCCGCGAAAGTGAAGTCGCGGAGACGGCCAAAGCCCTGGCCACGACCAAGCTTGAAGCCGCGACTTTGCGCGATCAGCTTGCGCAGAAGGAGGCGGCGGCCGCGCAGATTCGGCAACAACTTCAGGACCTGCAAACGGCCCACGAAAAACTGCAATCCGAAGCCGGCGCAACCCAGGCTCGCGGAGCCACGCTCGCCGCTGAGTTGCTCGCTGCGCAGAAAGCCCTCGCCGAGCACCGGGAATCGGCCCAGACCGTCGGCGGGGAACGTCAGCAAATCGCCGCTCAACTGGCCGCCAAGGACGCCGAGATCAGCGCTGCTCAAGCCAGGATCACGCAAGCCGCGGAGCAGGAAAAAGCGCTGCTCAAGCGTGCCGAAGAAGCCGAAAAGGCGCTCACCGCTGCCCAGGAAAAAAGCCAGACCCTGGCCACGGAGCGCGACCGCCTTTCCGCGAACCTCGCGCAGCTCAACACGGAACTCAGCGTTGTCTCCGAGCAACTCAGCCAGGCACGCAGCGAGCGTGAGGTGGTGAAGTCTTCTGCGGGTTCCATCGAGATCCAGTTGGAGCAGGGACTTGATCATACGCACGCCGTCGAGACGGAGCGCGATGCGTTGAAGTCCGAGCTTGAAGCCGTTAAAGCCGGTCTGGAGCGCACCAAGCAGCACGTCAACGTCCTTCAAGGCCGTCGCGACCAGATGCGCGATGAAATCGCCCGGCTGAAAGTCGCGCTCGGCCAGGCGCCGGATGCCATCGGTTAAGGAGTCCGCCCGCTGACGTGCGCTCCGCCTGATGAAAACGCCGCCGCTCTCTATCGCCTTCTTCGTCCTCGCCGCGTTCCTCGGCGCGCTCGGGCAGTTTCTCTACAAATCCGGCGCGGAGCGCGCAACGGGCGGCGCGCTGAGCTATCTCGCCAACCCGCGTTTGCTGGGCGGCGTGGTTTGCTACGTCGCGGTCATGGCGCTCTTCGTCGCGGCTTTCAAAAAGGGCGGCGCGCTGACCACGCTCTACCCGGTCTATGCCACGACTTTCATCTTCGCCGCGCTCATCGGCCTTTGGGCTTACGGCACGCCGATCAAACCGGCGAACATCGGCGGGATGGCGCTGCTCATCGCGGGCATGTATTTCCTCGGCCGCTAAATCATGCCCACCGAACCGACCGGACGCCGCCCGCTGAAAACGCGCGAGTGGCCCTTTTTCAAAAAGCTCGCCGCCGGTTTGGCCCGCGCCGGCGTGACGCCGAATGGAATCTCCGCGGCCAGCATCGTCTTCGGGTGCTGTGCGGGCGCGGCGTTTGCGGCGACTTCGCACGTCGAGGGCTGGGCCAGCCACGCCTGCTGGCTCGGGGCGGCGGTGGGCATTCAGCTTCGGCTGATCGCCAATTTGCTCGACGGTATGGTGGCCATCGAAGGTCGCAAAGGTGGGCCGACTGGTGACCTGTGGAATGAAGCGCCCGACCGCATTTCCGACGCGGCGATCCTCATCGGCGCGGGCTACGCCGCAGGCAGTTCGCCGGTGCTCGGCTGGGCGGCGGCGTTGATGGCAGTCTTTGTCGCCTATGTGCGCGCGCTCGGCGCGAGCGTCGGCGCGGGGCAATGCTTCCTCGGCCCGCAGGCCAAGCCGCATCGCATGGCGCTACTGACCGCACTTGCGCTCTTCGCGGCGATTTTCCCGGACGCCGCGGCGCGGAGTTGGACACCCACCCTCTCCGCCTACGAGATGAACGCGGCGCTCAACGAAGATCTCTACGTGGTCTCGCAAGTCGGTCTTGCGATCACGCCGGTATCGCTCGTCATCTTATTCGTCATTGCGGGCGGCGCGGTTACCGCCTGGCGGCGGTTGGCCTTCATCGCGGATTTCTTGCGGAAAAAAGCGAACGCATGATCTTCGGACTGCATCCCGTCAGCTTTTGGATTGTCGTCAGCATCGCCGCGGTGCTCGCAATCACGCCGCTCATTTTTCTCGCGCTGGGCAAAGCGGGGAAACTTTCCCCGGCGCTGCGCAGCGACGTGTGGACGCGCTACCGCTCCTGGCTGGTCCTCGCGCCGTTGATGGTCATTCCGCTCGTCGCCGGGCGGCTGCCCGCGATCCTCGGCGTCGCCGTGCTCGGGGCCTTGTGCTACCGGGAGTTCGCGCGGGCGACCGGGCTGTTTCGCGAGCGGTTGGTCAGCGCGCTGGTCGCGCTGGGCGGCGTCCTCCTCACTTTCGCCATCGCGGACAACTGGCTCGGCCTTTTTCACGCGCTCACGTCGCTGATCGTCTGCGGGGTGGTCATCTTCGCGCTCTTTGCCGATCAGCCGAAAGGCTACATCCAGCGCGTCGCCCTCGGGGTGCTGGCGTTCATGTTCTTCGGCGTCAGCCTCGGGCACTTTTCCTTCCTCGCGAACGACCGCCTCGGCGCGCCTTTGATGCTCTCCACGCTCGTGTGCATCGAGTTGAACGACATCTTCGCCTACTGCACCGGCAAAGCCTTTGGCCGGCGCAAACTTTCGCCCAATACCAGTCCGAACAAGACCCTCGGCGGCGCGCTCGGGGCAGCGGTGCTGACCACAGCGCTCTTTGCGACGCTCGGCCACTTCATCTTCCGTGGCACGGCCCTCGATACATCGCTGCATCTCATCCCGCTCGGGCTGCTCATCTCGCTGACCGGGCAGTGGGGCGACCTGGTCATGTCGAGCATCAAGCGCGACCTCGGCCTCAAGGACATGGGCGCGACGATCCCCGGCCATGGCGGTCTGCTGGACCGCTTCGATAGCCTCATCTTCGTCGGTCCCGCGGTCTTCCATTACCTGGCATACTTCGGCGGCCTGAGTCTGGACCTGCCGGCGCGGGTTTTCACCGGGCGCTAATGGACGACTGGAAATACCAGCCTGCGCGCGATCAAGGTCTGGACGCGCACGCCAGCTTTCGCAGCTTGCGGCGGGAGGCGGGCCTCTTCGCCTCGGTGACGCAGGCCGCCTGGCGGGTCGCGGTGCGGGCCTACTTGCGCGGCTACCATCGGCTGGCGGTGGAAGGCCTCGAGCACATCCCGGCGCGGCCGCCGTTCGTCATGATCGCCAACCACGCCAGCCATCTCGACGTCCTCACCCTCGGCGCCGCGCTCCCATGGCGCCTGCGGCAGCACGCGTTTCCCATCGCGGCGGGCGATGTCTTCTTCGAAACGCCCGCCGTTTCCGCGTTCTCGGCCATGATGCTCAACGCCCTGCCCATGTGGCGGAAAAAGTGCGGCTCCCACGCCATGCAGGAGCTGCGCGACCGGCTCATCGGCGACCCCGCGATCTACCTGCTCTTCCCGGAGGGCAAGCGCAGCCGCGACGGCAGCATGAGCCCGTTCAAACCCGGGCTCGGGATGATGATCGCCGGCGCGCCCGTGCCCGTCGTTCCGTGTTTCATCGACGGCGCCTTCGCGGCCTTTCGCCCGGAGACGAAGTTTCCCCAGCCGAAGCCCATCTCCCTGCGCATCGGCCCGCCGATCACCTTCGCCGACGTGCCCAATGAGCGCGCCGGCTGGCAGGAGATCGCCGTCCGGCTCGAAGCCGCGGTCGTCGCCCTGCGGGATGCGCGCGGCTAGGCCGGCGGTTCGTCCTTGCGGCGGAAATCCCCGCGCAGCCCGCTCGCGAGCAGGCCCAGGCCGGTGCCGGCGATAGCCCCGAACGGCCCGAAAAAGAGCGCGCTGAGGAGCACGCGCGAGATCTTTGCCCCGACGGGGGGCGGCGTGCCGGGCTCCACCATCACCGTCTCCGGGAGCGGCAGCGGCAGCGCCTTGGCGGTGCGGCCGTAGGGCCCGAGCACCGTGAAAAGCATGAAGATTTCCCCGAGGATGAAGCCCCCGACGGCGAATGGTTTGGCGAGATTGCGGCCTGGCATGATGATCCCGCAATAAGACTGCCTCGCGCCGCGCCTGTCCAGCGGCGCGGAGAATTCCTCGGACGCGGGCAAAGATCGTGCTATTTACGCCGCACGGAAATCTGCCATGAAACTGCACCCCTTCTTCCCGCTCGTGCTCGCCGCCCTCGCCGTGGCGGCCTGCACCCACACCCCTCCGGGCACCTCGGTCAATATCGCGCTCGCGAAACGCCCGGAAGTCGTCCGCTTCTCGGCCCCGCCGCAGCCCGCGCTCGTCGCCGGACAGTTGCCCATCATCGAACCCGAGCTCCCCGGCACCAGCCTCGTCGAGCGCGTGGGCGAAGCGTTCTCCCGCGGCCAATTTTGCATGCAAGCCGGCAAGGACACCGAGGCGATCGCGGCCTTTGAGGAAGCCGTGAAGATCGATCCGAGCTTCACCGAAGCCTGGCAGCATCTGGCCATCCTTTACGCCAAGGTCGGCAACGACAAAAAGTCGCTCGAAGCCTATCGGCGCGCGCGAAAAGTCGCCCAGAGCTAAGCGCGCTACGCCCGCTCGCGCAGCGCCTGGGTGAGCGCGGCGGGGAGCGAGACGCCGCCATCCCCACCGAGCGCCCGGTCGAGATCCTCCAGGCGGTGGATGAGGTCCACCACCTCCCGCCGGGCATAGGGACCGCCCGCGGCCCCGCAAAAATGCGTTCGGCAGCCAAACGGCCGCCCCGCGTAGATGCGACACCGCATCGTCGCCCGATCCAGCACCGGGCACGCCCCGTCCGGGCTCGCCGGCAAGCGCGCCAACCCCGCCGCGCGGAGCGCTCGCGCCGCGACCAGCGCCTCGCCCTTGGTCAGGTAAGGCGTTTTCCCCGTCAGTTTGAACTGGCAGCACTCTGTCCGCAGGTCACACGCCCGCTCGATGGGCCGCGCGGCCAGCTCCGCATAGATCGCATGCACCGTGCCGACCACATCCACCTTGGGCGCACGCTTCAGCATGGGGAGGGCGGGGAAAAAGTCACGCCGCCCGCGATACGGCCAGTTCCCCGGCAATTCAACCCCCCTTCTGCGCCGTGGGTTTGGCGTTCCCGGAGGGTTGGGAACGCTAAACACACGTGTCGCCAGTGGTCCCGCAGCCTTGGGAATGGCGGTAACACGTTACCTTTCCATTCCGCCAGCCTCGGGAACGCAAAAGACACGCGTTTTCAGCGTTCCCGCAGGCTCAGGGGAGCCAAACACACGTGTTTTTACCGCTCCCGGGCGCTCGGGAACGCCAAACACACGTGTCATCTGCCTCATTATCCCTCGGGAACGCTGCCGACACGCGTTCCCGGCCTTCCCGCTGCCTCGCGAACGCTGCCGACATGCGTAAACACGATCCCTTTGCGCGCAGGAACGGCGGCGACGCCGGTTTACAGAGAGCGGGGGGTTTCCCTTACTCCGCACGTCCGAACGAATCGTAGGGATTTAATTCCGGCGGGAGGGATGCGTCCAGTCGACACGGCAGGCCGATAGAGTTTTCATGTCAAACAGACAGCCCCAAAAGCCGCTCGACGACACGGAGGAGAAGATCGCCGAACTGATGAGTCGCGCGTTCGTCAATTCGGCCGAGATGTCGCGCCTGGTCCAGTGCGCGCTCGTGCAAGCGGGCGATATGCGAGAGGCAATGGACAAGCTTAGAGCAATTTCGCGGAGGACGGCCGAGAAGACGCCCTTCCCGGAGCCGCCGCCTGGCACTTAAACCGGAGAAAGATCCGACCTCGGGAAATAGCCTTGCCTTTCCCTCAGGGAACCGGCAGACCACTCGCCAGCGCAGAGGTGGTCTCCGGCAGGTGTCCGGTTGGCTGACGTGGATTGCCCGGCGTGCCCCACCTCGTTCCGGAGCTGGACTTCGGAGCGAGGGGAGAGGCTCCTAGACATGCGTACTTTCCTCCTCTTCAGCAATGCGGCCGTCGCGATCATCTTCACGGCCTTCTTTGCCTACACCTTTCTCGGTCGTGAGCACATCGACGGGATCGCTCGCGAGTTTGTGACCGCCAAAACCCAAAAGTTTATCACCCCCGCTGTGGATGCGGCCGAGCAGGCTCTGCGGGGCAACCTCCCTCGGCGGCTCTTGACGAAAGAGCAGTTCGCTGCGGTCGAGGCCGAATTAGCGGAATTCCGATCAGAGCCGGCTCGTTATATTCAGCGGTTAACGTCCGCGCATGCCCCGCCCAAACCGGATACCTTTCTCGGCAAGGTGTCCGAGAAGATCTACGGCTGGAAGGAGCGCATTCGCGGGCACTACAACACCGTCCTCGGACGCTTATTCACCGACCTGCGAATCTTTTCCGGCTCGAATGTTTTCGCCGCGTGCGTCGCCTTCTTTTTTGCGTGGCGTTCTCCGGGCCGGCTGTCGCCGCACCTCATCGGGATCTCGACACTGCTCCTCGTGGCAATCGGTTTCAGCGTTTTCCTTTACATCGACAGCCTCTCCTTCTTCACCATTTTATTCGACTGGTACTTGGGCTGGGCATATCCGGTCCTCATTGGTCTGCTCTTCATCTACGGCTATGTGAACTATGCCTTAGATCGGAGAGCGAACGCTGCCTAGCGTACCCTCAGCGACTGCGCGGGTGGAAACGCCCTTGATGCGAATTTGAGCTTCACGAGGAATTAAAAGACAGGTCCACCGCGCGCGAGCCCGGCGATGTATTGGTCATGACTCCTACAACTCCTACTTCCAAAGATACGAACCCTGATCCAATCACCGGCGAACCCGGTTCACATCCCATCGGCACCGGCGTAGGTGCGGCGGGTGGCGGCGCGACGGGCGCGGCCATCGGTGCAGTGGGCGGCCCAGTGGGCATGGCTGTCGGCGCGGTGATCGGCGCAGTGGCCGGTGGCCTCGCGGGCAAAGGCGTGGCCGAACTGGTCGATCCCACCGCGGAAAACGCTTACTGGGAAAAGAATCATCGCACGCAGCCTTACTACGAAGAGGGCTCCGACTTTGCCGACTACGACCCCGCCTACCGCGCTGGTTATGAAGGCTACGCCACGCACGGCAGCACGGGCCGCAAGTTCGACGACGTGGAGCCCGAACTGGCCCGCAAATACGAAGCGACCAAAGGCAATGCAAAGATCGGCTGGGACAAAGCCAAGCACGCGACGCGCGCGGCTTGGGATCGCGTCGAACGCGCCATCCCCGGTGACTCCGACCGCGACGGCAAGTAAGCTCACGCAACTTTAATCCACAGGCCCGCAAGCTCACGCTTGCGGGCCTGTTGTCGTTTCGGCGTTGGCACTCAGAGCGGGTCCGGTGGGTCCGGGCGCCTTGACGTTCGCTCTGGCCTCCGCTGAGATCACTCGCCGGATCGTGTAACCTCTACCGTTTCGTCCCTCAGGAAACGGGTGCCATGCAAAATCCATCTGCCCCCCCCCGCCCTATGAATACGCCTCGTCTCCTCATCGTCGTCAGCTGGGTCGCCAGCCTCGTAGTCGCCTACTTCATCGGGGCCAGCGGAAATCGCGCGCAACATCCGGGGACGGCCATTTCCGCTGAGGCGCCCGGTACCGGGGCCGCCGCAAACAGCACGCGAGAGGTGGATGCGCGCGCCGAGGAAACGGCGGAGTCCACGAAGCGGGAGAAACGGGATGTCCGCCTGCTCATCGCCAAAGCCCGGTTGGAGATGGGCAGCGGGATGGGCGGGATGATGAACATCCGCGGGATGCTCCGCGCCATCGCGCCGCTCGCGGATCTGGACGATGCGCAGATCCAGGAGGCGCTCGGGGAGGTGGAGAAATCGATCCGCGAGCCACAGCAGAAGATGATGCTTTACTCCCTCCTGCTCGGGCAATGGGCGGAGACGGATGGCCGCGCGGCGCTGACCTATGCACAGGCGAAGCTGGACAAGGGTTCGATGTTCGACATGGGCGTGACTTTCTCGGTCCTCGGCTCCTGGGCCCGCCGCGATCCGGAGGCCGCGTGGAAATGGTTCTCCACCGAGCAGCAGGACGACGGCACGGACCGCACGCGGATGATGGCGCTGAGCTCGATCTTTGCCGGCCTGGCCGCGAACAATCTAGACTCAGCATTGGCCCGCGCGGGGACGCTGGATGAGCAATCGCGCGGCATGGCGCTGGGCGGCATCGCCAGCGGGATGAGCGACGACGCCTCGCGCCGGCGCCTGCTCGCACGCACGTCTCCCTCCCGGAAGATCAGCGGGCGGCGCTCCGCCAAAACGTGCTCGGCCAGTGGACGTTCACCAACCCGGATGAGGCGGTAGCTTGGATTCGCTCACTGCCGGTGGAGGAGCAAAAGACGTTGCGCTCATCGGCGGGCCAGAGGCTGCTGAATGTGAAGCCCGCGCTCGGGGCGGAGCTGATGCTGGAGGACGCCGAGGAGAAAGATCGCCCGCCGCTTTACGACCAGATCGCCGGCCAATGGGCGCACATGGATGCCCGCGCGGCCGGTGAGTGGCTCACGAAACAACCGCAAGGTCCGGAACTGGACGGCGCACGCCGGAGTTACGCCCGGGTCGTAGTGCAGCGCGATCCCGCGGTGGCGCTGGACTGGGCCCGCAGCGTACAGAACGAACAGCAACGCACCGAGTCTATCACTTCGATCTACCAAACCTGGCGCATGAAAGACGCCCCCGCCGCCGAAGCCGCCCTCACCGCCGCCGGCCTCCCGCCAGCACAATTAAAACAGATCCGCGAAGCCCCCTCGCCCGAGGGCACGAACGCGACGCCCTCGGTGCGGAGCCTGGGGAATTGAGGTGCCACATTCACTGTGACTTCGCCGCTGATGATCGACGGTGGATTTTGGGACTGGTGGTCGTGTCATCAAGGTTTAGCCTGCGATCATGATCGTCGAACAACTTCCTGAGGTGCTGGCGCTGCCGACTGAACAAAAGGAGATGCTGGCGGAGGAGCTTCTCAACCAAGTGGTGCTGGAAAAGGAGCGAGATCCGGCCTTGCTGGAACTGCTTCGGCAGCGGTTGGCGGAGCATACCTCCGAGCCGGAGGGCGGCGTGGCTTGGGAGACGTTGCGCGACCGGTTGCTGAAACGCTGAAGTGGTGGAGATCGTCTGGAACCGCGCTGCCCAAAATCTATCCCGCTTTTAGACGCTTGGCTGAATCGGTGGCCTATCGTTCGCTGGCTTGTGTGGTCACTCGCAGGCGCTTCATCTCTCCCATTCATTCTCTGGAGCGCTCAGCACGAACTTATACTGGCCGCTGTTTCTATCGCCTTTTTCATGTTCGCAGCAGGTGTGTCGTTCATCTTCTGTTTTTCATGGCCCTGGATGTTTGTTAGTGTGTCGCGGCTTAACGGCAGAGTTCCCGTTGGCTATACTCTGCAGGTGGCGCTTTTCTGGATTGGAACCGCTGCGTTCGGAGTTGGAGTCTTCTCTGCATTCCTAAAGCCGGCTTTCGATTCTTCGGTCTCCACGATCGCGGCAGCAGGGTTGCTCACCGGTACAGTGAAATTCTTACGGAATGCTAGGAAAACGACTGCAATAGCCGACTCCCCTCGTGACTAAACTCCAGCTGGAGCTTCGGCACGGGGACTCATCACACCGCTTGCCCTGCGGCATGGCCGGAGGCCCAGGCCCATTGGAAGTTGTAGCCGCCGAGCCAGCCGGTGATGTCGGTGACTTCGCCGATGAAGTAGAGGCCGGGGACGTGGCGGGCTTCCATGGTTTTGGAGGAAAGCTCGCGGGTGTCCACGCCGCCGAGGGTGACTTCGGCTTTGGGGTAGCCTTCAGTGCCGGCGAAGGCGAGCGGCCAGGCGTGGAGGAGGGTGGTGAGCTCGGTGAGTTCGCGGGCGGTGTAGTGGCGCGGGGTTTTTGCGGGGGCGTGGCGCTGAGCCCAGGCTTCGGCGAAACGGCGTGGCCAATGCGCGGTGAGGGCGGTGGGGAGATCGGTGTTTTCGGTACGGGCGCGAGCGAGGAGTTCGGCGGCGGAGGCGTCGGGGAGAAGGTCGAAGTGGAGGGTCTCGCCGGAGTGCCAGTAGGAGGAAATTTGCAGGATGGCCGGGCCGCTAAGGCCGCGATGGGTGAAGAGGAAGTTTTCGCGAAACTCCGCGCCCGAGTGCCGGGCGGCGACGGGGACGGAGAGGCCGCTGAGTGCCGCGAGCGGTTGGTCGGCGGCGGCGAAGGTGAGGGGGACGAGTCCGGGACGGACGGGCGTCAATTTCACGCCAAACTGCCGGGCGATGCGGTAGCCGAAGTCGGTCGCCCCGAGCTTTGGAAAGGACAGGCCGCCGGTGGCGATGACGAGCGCGGCGCTGTCGAGCGGGCCGGTGCTGGTGGCGAGGTGAAAGCGGTCGCTACGGCGGACTTCGGTGACGTGGCAGTGGGTGCGAATTTCGACGCCGGCGGCGGCGCATTCGGCGAGGAGCATCTCGATGATGGCGCGCGAGCTGGTGTCGCAAAACTGCTGGCCGAGCTTTTTCTCGTGATACGGGATGCGGTGCTTCTCCACGAGCGCGATGAAGTCCCACGGCGAGTAGCGGGCGAGCGCGGATTTGCAGAAGTCGGGGTTGGCCGAGAGGTAGTGCTCGGGACCGGCGCCGAGGTTGGTGAAGTTGCAGCGTCCGCCGCCGGAGATGGCGATCTTCAGGCCGACGCGTTCGTTGTGCTCGAGGACGGTGACCCGCCGCCCGCGCTTGCCGGCCTCGATCGCGCACATGAGTCCAGCCGCGCCGGCGCCGATGACGATTACGTCGGTCATGCGAAGAAAATCCGAAATCCGAAACTCGAAATCCGAAACAAATCCGAAAGGTTTGAAAGGCTGGGAAAGAGGAAAACGGACGGACTCTGGTGCGAAGTCGTTTTCCCCATTTCAAACATTTCCCTGGGCTTTGTTTCGGATTTCGAGTTTCGGATTTCGAGCTTCTTTGTCTTCCAGACGAAGCTGCGGCGCGTGGGCCGGGTGCCAGGGGTTGCGGGCGTAATCAGCGGCGATGATTTCCGTGGAGAGATGCGCGCAGGTGAGGCAGAGCGCGGCGACATCGAGTTGCAGGTGATGCGGGGCGTAGGGCGCGAGGTTCTTCGCGCCAAGCTGGAAGAGCCGCGAGGCAGGACGCAGGCGGGTGCCGTGCTTCGGATGGAGTGGGTGAAGGTATTGCTTTTGCAAATGCACAAAGGCCCCGGCGACTTGGATAAGGCCTTTGTAAAAGAGCGCGTTTTCATCGCGGCAGCGGAGCCAGAGATGTTCGAGGACGTCGTGCGCTTCGTAGTAGAGGCGGGCGTTAAAGCAGTGAAAATAGCCGGTGTAGTGCGGGCTGAGTGCGGAGCTGCACTCCGGGTCGGAGGGAAGCTGGCTGACGAGGTCGGTGATGCGTTCGCTTTTTTTCATCGCGCCGCGGGCGGCGCAAAAACTATTCTGCCCGGCGTTGTGCCTGACAAGAAGCGATTGGTCTTAGAGTCGTCCGAAGCGGGCGTGCCGTGATATCCGCCGGCACGCTCCTCTTGCTCGTCTGTCTCATTGTCGCCCTGGCGGTCTGCTCGGCGCTCTTCTCGGCGATTGAGACGGCGATTTTCTCCCTTCAACCGCTCCACATCGAGCGCTTGAAAGCGCGTCGGGCGGACTTCGCTGCGGCGCTGGCGAAGCTGATGGAAAATCCACGGCGCTTGCTCAGCGTCATCCTGCTCGCGGATGCGCTGGTCAATCTCCCGCTCATCATGCTGTGCCTGTACCTCGTCCGTGAGACGGACGGGCCGACGACGCCATTCTGGGCGGAAGCGCTGCTCATTTTCGGACTCAACGTTTTCGTTTGCGACCTGCTGCCGAAGCTCGCGGCGCTGGGCAATCCGTACCGCTTTACGCGCATCGGCGTGCACGTTCTCCAGGTGCTCACGCCGGCTTTTGATCCGCTCGCGCGGGTGCTCCAGCGGATCAGCGACGGAATCGCCGACGCGGTGACGCCGGCGGCGCTCAAGACGGGCAACATTCTGAGCGAGGACGAACTGGAGACGCTGGTGATCCTGAGCACGGAGGCTGGGGCGCTGTTGCCGGCGGAGAGCGAAATGATCCAGGAGATCATCAAGCTCGGGGACAAGACGGCGAAGGATTGCATGACCCCGCGCGTGGATGCTTTCGCGGTGCCGGACGATCTCACGCACGATGAGTTAATCCCGCGGCTGCGGGCCAAACGCTATCGCCGCGTGCCGGTGTATGGGGAAACGCCGGATGACATCGAAGGGGTGCTCGATGTGCGCGTCTTTCTGCTGAACACCGGCACGCCCTACACCGAGCAGCTCACCCCGCCGTCGTTTGTGCCGGAGACGATGCGGGCGCTCGACCTTTTGCGTAGCTTTCTCAAGCACCCGCAGGGTCTCGCCATCGTGGTCGATGAGCACGGCGGGACGGAGGGGATCGTCACGCTGGCCGACATCGTCGAGGAGATCATCAGCGATGCGGTGCCGCAGACGGAGCGCGGACTGTATATCGAGAGCGTGGCCGACGGGCGGCTGATTGTGAACGGCAGCGCCCGGCTCGATGACCTCAACGAATTGCTCAGCGTACATCTTGTGGAGGAGGGGATCGATACGATCGGCGGGCTCATTTTCAACCGCCTCGGCGCGCTGCCCAAGCCGGGGGCTGAAGTGGAGATCGATGGGGTGAAATTGACGGTGCGCAGGACTTCCCGAAAACGGATTGAGGAAGTGCTGATCGTGCAGCCGGAAACCGATGAGGAGGAAGCGTCATGATTTGGCTGGCGATCGCGTGCTGTCTGCTCGTCTCGTTTGTTTTTTCGGGGATCGAAGCGGGCATCTTGTCGGTGAACCGCGTGCGCCTAGAGCATCGGGTGAAGCTGCGCGACCGTGCCGCGCTGCGGCTCCAGCGCTTGATCGAGCAACCCGAGCGCCTCGTCGTCACGGTGCTCGTAGTGACGAACCTCATGACCATCTTCGCGCTGACGATGGCGACGCAGGAATTCGTTGCCAGGCTCGGGGGGTGGGGTTATCCGGCGGTCTTCGCGGTCTTTGCGCCGATCTATTTTTTTGGCTTGGAGCTGTTGCCGAAGTCGCTCTTCCGACGCTTTCCCTACCGCGCGCTGGCGGCCTTGAGCGGTCCTTTGAGACTGGCCGATCTACTGCTCGCGCCGATGCACGCCGTGGGCGCGAAGGTTTCAGAGATGCTTTTCAACAAGCGTCCGGAACCGCAACGGAAGCTCTTTGTCGGACGTGAAGATTTCAAATACCTCACCATCGAGAGTGAGCGCACCGGCACGTTGGGCAAAGTGACACGGCAGATGATTCATAACGTGGTCGATTTCCGCACCGTTAAGGCCGCCGATGTGATGACGCCGCTGGCGGCCATCCGCACGCTGCCGGCGCGAGCGGACCTGGTCGACCTCCTCGCAGTGGCGCGGGAGACGAATATCGAGCGCTGGCCGGTGACGGCGGAGTCGGGCGAAATTACCGGTCTGGTGCAGGTCTTTGACATTGCTCTCGAAGGGCGGACTCGGGGCGCTCTCGAAGCCTACCAGCGCCGCATCGTGAAAGCGGCTGTTCATGAACCTGCATACAGCGTTTTACGTAAACTCCGCGCGGCGCGCAGCACGCTCGCCGTCGTCCACGACGACACGGGCCAGCAGCTCGGTGTCGTCTTCTGGGAGGACCTCGTCCGTCGCCTCGTCACCACCGCGGCGACGTAATCGGGCGGAAGTTTTCAGACCGCGGGCACGTCAGCAAAAAGGCACCGGACGAGCATCAAAATTCCCGCAGCCCGACGAAAAACTAGCGTATTTGGGGTTGCCTGCCGCTGAGCAAATTCGGTAGCAATCCTACACCCCCATGAACCACGCCCCCACGCGCCGTCCACCCCGCTCCCTTAGCCACAACATTCAGGCGATCCTCGTCGTCTTGCTTGTGGTCATCGTCTGCATGCTTTGCCGCGGAAGAATTTGAGCTGCCTTTCGCGGGTTTAGGGGCTGTGCGATAAACGGGGGCCATGCCTTCTCTTGATCGGGAATTCTTCCAACGCGATCCGGTGACGTGTGCGCGGGAGTTGATCGGATGCGAGTTGGTGTGGAAAGGATGCGCGGGAATCGTGGTCGAAACCGAGGCCTATGCGGCGATCAATGACGAGGCCTGCCACACTTTTGCCCGACCAAGTGCGCGGGCTTTCGTGGCGCAAGAACAGGCCGGTGCGGCTTATGTCTATTTCAACTACGGCATGCACTGGATGCTGAATGTGCTCGTGAAAGGAGGAAGCGAAGACGGCTTCGTGCTCCTCCGCGCGCTCGAGCCAGTGCGCGGGCTAGCGGCGATGACGCGCCGCCGAACGGCAAAGCTGAGGTCCGAAATTAAAAACCCCAAGCCAACCTGGCTCTGCTCCGGGCCGGGCAAACTCGCGAGTGCACTGGGCGTGGACGGTCGCGATCACGGGCGCGATTTTTGCCGAGGAAGGGCCGTGGGTTTTCACGCACCCTCGCAGCCGGTTCAGGTAGTCGCGGATGTGCGGATCGGCATCTCCAAGGCCGCCCATCTGCCGTGGCGCTTCCTGCTGCGGGACAGCCCATTCGTCAGCGTCCGCGCGGGCCGCGGCTGATGATCGGAGAATTTCTCACGCAAAGGCGCAAAGACGCAAAGGAAGCCATGCAGTGGAACTTAGCGTCTTTGCGCCTTTGCGTGAGTTCCTTCCCCGTCTTTTACGCGCGCGAGTCCTGAAAATACAAAAGCCAGACCGGCGTGAACCGGTCTGGCTTTGCAAATGGGTTCCCCTCGTTGCCGAGGCGGAGATTATTTCGACATGCCGGTCGAAGAAGGAGCCGGCGCGGGCGCGGGCTCTTTTTTGGCGCAGGCGCCGAGGCCGATGGCGACGGCGGCGAGTGCGATGATTGCGAGATATTTCATAAGTAAGTGGTTTCCCCTCCTTTCTTGCCAGTGGGCATGGGCGCGGATGATGTCCGCTCCCACCGGTCTGACAACATCTAATCGCAATTTATTGTGCGCCTGCTCACTCCGGACCTCAGTTTTAGGGAGGCCCAAGGCGGGCATCATTCTGCGCTAATTTCGACCGCGGCTCCAACCGGCACGCGGTCGTAAAGATCGATGATGTCTTCATTGCCCATGCGCACGCAGCCGTGGCTGGCGTTCGTGCCGAGGCGGGATTCGGCGTTCGTGCCGTGGATGTAAATGTAGCGCTCGTAGGTGTTGGCATTGTCCACGTCGAGGCCGGCGAGCCAGAGGATGCGTGTCTGCACGTGGTCCTGCTCGTCGGTCTCCGCACCGCGACGGCCCGTGGGCACGCGGCTGACGAAAACTTCACCTGGTTCCGCGCCGTCGCCGTGCTTTTCCGCCACGCGAAAACGGCCGGTCGGCGTCTTGTTGCTGCCGGGCTCCGTGCCAAGGCCGAAGCGCGAAGTGGAAATAGCGTAACGGCGGATGACCGTCTCGCCGTCGAGCAGATCGAGCGTCTGCGAGGGAACGTGGACGTAGATGTGCATGCGGGGAGAATCTGACCACGGCGCTTGCCACCTGTCACCTGTCACTCTACTTTCCGCCCCCTTTTATGAGCCAAAATCTGAACGTCGCCATTGTCGGAGCCACCGGAGCTGTCGGAATCGAGATGATCAAGACGCTCGAGAAGCGCAATTTTCCAGTCGGCAAACTGACCCTGCTCGCTTCGGCGCGGTCGGCGGGGAAGACGCTGCCCTTTCGCGGCGAGGAGATCGTGATCCAGGAATTGCGCGACGATTCGTTTGCCGGGGTCAACATCGCGCTCTTCAGCGCG
This sequence comes from Chthoniobacter sp., assembly GCA_031390545.1. GTDB lineage: Bacteria > Verrucomicrobiota > Verrucomicrobiia > Chthoniobacterales > Chthoniobacteraceae > Chthoniobacter. The sequence continues at coordinate 96,119 of JANMTP010000033.1, forward strand.
GGCGCGGGCATCTCGAAAAAATATGCCGCGCTCGCCGTCGCCGCGGGCGCGGTGGTGGTGGATAACTCGAGCGCCTTTCGCATGGAAAACGACGTGCCGCTGGTCGTGCCGGAGATCAACGGCGCGGACGTGAAGAAGCATAAAGGGATCATCGCGAACCCGAACTGCACGACCGCAATCACGCTGATGGCGCTCTGGCCGTTGCATCAGGAGTTCCGCGTGAAGCGCATCTTTGCCTCCAGCTATCAGGCGGTCAGCGGTACCGGCGCGCAGGCCATCGAAGAACTTCGCGGTCAGGTCGCAGCGATCGCCGCCGGGCAACCGGTGGAAAAGCACGTCTATCCGCACCAGATCGCCTTCAACGTCCTGCCGCACGTCGATTCCTTCCTCGATAGCGGCTACACCAAAGAAGAGATGAAAATGCAAAACGAAGGCCGTCGCATCATGCATCACCAGACCTTCAAGGCTTCTGTCACCTGCGTGCGCGTGCCCGTTTACCGCGCGCACAGCGTGGCCGTGCATGCAGAGTTTGAGCGTCCGCTTTCGCTCATCGCCGCGCGCGAGGTGTTGGGCAAAGCGCCCGGGCTCGACCTCGTGGACGACCCTACAAAATGCGAATATCCGTTGCCGCTCTACGTCGCCGAAAAGGACAACTGCCAGGTGGGCCGCCTGCGCTTCGACTGCGCCCTGGACAATGGCCTCGCCTTTTGGGTGGCCGGCGACCAGCTCCTCAAAGGTGCGGCGCTCAACGCGGTGCAGATCGCCGAACTCATCTGAGCGGTCGTCGCAAGCGGCAGGCGAGGAGTTGAGAAGCTGCTTGGCTTGCGAAGAGTCCCTCCGCTTTGCTGGCGCGATGCAATTGCTCCCTGGCTTCCGCGACTTCTATCCCGTCGATTGCGCGCGGCGAAATTACATCCTCGAAACGTGGCGCAGCGTCGCCCGCCGCTACGGCTTTGTGGAATACGACGGGCCGGTGCTCGAGCCCATCGCCCTCTACCAAAAAAAGAGTGGCGGCGAACTCGTAGGTCAGCTTTTCGACTTCACCGACAAGGGCGCGCGTCACGTGGCCATGCGCCCGGAGATGACGCCCACGCTGGCGCGCATGGTCGCCGCCCGGGAGCGCGATTTCAAAAAGCCGCTCAAGTGGTTCTGCGTCCCGCAATTCTTCCGCTACGAAAAACAGCAGCGCGGCCGGCTGCGCGAGTTTTACCAGCTGAACTGCGACATCCTCGGCGAAGCCTCACCCGCGGCGGACGCGGAGCTGATCGCTGTGGGGATCGATGTGCTGCGTGGCTTCGGCTTAGCGGAGAACGACTTTGTGGTCCGGCTGAGCAGCCGCACGGCGTGGCAGGAGTTCTTCGCGAAAGCCGGCGGTTTGCCGGATGACGAATACGAGTTCTTCCAAATCGTGGACAAGGCCGAGCGTAACCCGCCGGAGAAGACCGACGCGTCGTTGGCGAAGTTCGGTCTCACTGCCGCGCAGGTGCTCGCTTTCATGCGCAGCAAAGAGCCGACGGCGGAACTCGCGCCAGTGCTCGCCGATCTCGCGGCGCGCGGGCTGGCCGGGTTTGTGGAAATCGACTACGCCATCGTCCGCGGGCTGGCCTACTACACCGGAGTCGTCTTCGAGTTCTTCGACCGCAGCAAAAACGAGCGCGCCCTCGCCGGCGGCGGTCGCTACGACAAACTCCTCGCGCTGATGAGCGACGGCAAAACGGAATTGCCCGCGCTCGGCTTCGGCATGGGCGACGTGGTGCTGGCCAACCTCATCGACGACACGCCCGCCGCCAAAGCGCGGCTCGACGCCTGGCTGGCGAAGAACGCAGCGTGCGAAGTCTTCGTGGTCATTGCCAATGAGGGGCGCCGGCCCGACGCGCTCGCCCTCGTGCAGCGCCTGCGCGAAGCGGGCAAGCGCACGGATTTCCCGCTGACGGCGGTGAAAGTCGGCAAGCAATTTCAGACCGCCGAACAGCTCGGCGCACGCTTCGCCGTGGTCATCGGCGAAGAGTGGCCGCAGGTGAAAGTGAAGACGCTCGCCACCCGCGAGGAAAAGCTCATCGCCGCGGATGAGGTGGTCGGGCTGCTTTAATTTTCTCCGAGTTCAAAACCGCGTGTCATCCTGAGCGGCACGGGTGCGGGTAGCGCACGCGCCCTCGCGTGTCCTGCCGGGCGCCCTCGCCGGGCAGCGATCGTGCGTATCGCTACAGGCCGTGGTGTGTGGCGCGACGCCGTCCACCGGGTTTTCGGCGAGGGCGCCAAAAACCACACGCGGGGGCGCCTGCGCTACCCTGCGTTCAGATTTCCGCGCCGCGTGTGCGTCCCGGAATCCAGTCCGTGCCCGCGAGCGGCACGCCGGCCATGGCCGCGGCCTCGATGGTCAGCGCCACGAGATCCTCGGGCTCCATGTTGTGGACGTGCGATTTGCCGCAGGCGCGGGCCAGCGTTTGCGCTTCGAGGGTGAGCACGCGGAGGTAGTTCGCGAGGCGGCGTCCGCCGTTCACGGGATCGAGGCGCGCCGCGAGCGCGGGGTCTTGCGTGGTGATTCCCGCCGGGTCACGGCCCGCCTGCCAGTCGTCATAAAAGCCGGCCGCGGAACCGAGCTTCTCGTACTCCGCCTGGTGCGCCGGGCTGTTGTCGCCGAGCGCGATGAGCGCGGCGGTGCCGATGGACACCGCATCTGCGCCCATCGCCAGCGCCTTGGCCACGTCCGCGCCGGTGCGGATGCCGCCGGAAATGATGAGCTGCACTTTGCGGTGCTGATCCAATTCTTTCAGGGCCGCGACCGCCTGCCGGAGCGCGGGCAACGTGGGGATGCCGACGTGCTCGATGAAGACATCCTGCGTCGCGCCGGTGCCGCCTTGCATCCCGTCCACCACGACCACATCCGCGCCCGCTTTCACCGCGAGGGCCACGTCGTAGTAGGTCCGCGATGCACCGACTTTAACAAAGATAGGTTTTTCCCAATCGGTGATCTCGCGCAATTCCTCGATCTTGATTGCGAGATCGTCCGGCCCCGTCCAGTCCGGGTGGCGGCAGGCGCTGCACTGGTCGATGTCCTGCGGCAGCGTGCGCATCTCGGCGATGCGGGGGCTGATCTTCTGCCCGAGCAGCATGCCGCCACCGCCGGGCTTCGCGCCTTGGCCGACGACAATCTCGATGGCGTCGGCCTTGCGCAGGTCGTCGGGATTCATGCCGTAGCGCGACGGAAGATATTGGTAGATCAGCGTCTTCGAGGAGAGTCGCTCCTCGGGCGTCATGCCCCCGTCGCCAGTCGTCGTCGAGGTGCCCGCCTCGCTCGCCCCCCGACCCAGCGCTTCCTTGGCCTGCGCGGAGAGCGCGCCAAAACTCATGCCGGCGATGGTGATGGGGATCGCGAGGTGCAGCGGCTTTTTCGCGTGCTTCGTGCCGAGCCACACGTCGGTCGCGCACTTCTCGCGGTAGCCCTCCAGCGGGTAGCGCGACATGCTCGCGCCGAGCACGAGTAGGTCGTCGAAATGCGGCAGCTTTCGCTTCGTGCCAAAGCCGCGGATGTCGTAGATGCCTTCCTCGGCGGCGCGCTGGATTTCGCGGATGACGGCGCGGTTGAAAATGTGGGACTCGCGCAAGCCGGCAGCGTTTTGGTTGTCCATCATCGTCCTTCGGGAAAAGCGTTAGGTTGGTTCACACAAAGGCGCGAAGGCGCAAAGTTCGGAGTGCTTTCTTGGCGTCTTTGCGCCTTTGCGTGAGTCATTCTGTTTCCCGGTTTAGGTGGTTCCGATCAGTAGCTGGAAGCGTGATCGACGTGGAAGTGGTAGAGCTTACGCGCCGAACCGTAGCGGCGGAATTCGCGCGCCTCGGCGTCGCTGCCGGCGTCGGCAAGCAGCTTGGTCAGCGCGGCGAGATGCTCGGGGCGCATCTCCTTTTCGATGCAATCTGCGCCGAGACTTTTCACGCTGCCGCGGACATAAAGCCGCGCCTCGTAAATGGAATCGCCCAGCGCGTCGCCGGCATCGCCACAGACGACGAGGTTGCCGGCTTGCGCCATGAACGCGCTGAGATGGCCGACCGAACCGCGCACCACGATGTCGATGCCTTTCATCGAAATCCCGCACCGAGCCGCCGCATCTCCCTCGATCACCAGCAAGCCGCCGTGCCCCGTCGCGCCTGCCGACTGGCTGGCCGCGCCGCGCACTTCGACGCGGCCGGACATCATGTTCTCCGCCACGCCCGTGCCCGCGTTGCCTTGCACGATCACGGTCGCGCGCTGGTTCATGCCCGCGCAGTAGTAGCCGACATGACCGTGGATCTCCACGCGCACCGGCACGCGCAGGCCGCAGGCCACGGCGTGCGCGCCGCGCGGTTCACGCACCCGCCACGGGAGCGTCGCGTCTTCTTCGCGCAGCTGGTGCAATGCGTGGTTAAGTTCGCGGACGGTCTGCCGGCTGAGATCACACTCGTGCATACTCGGCTCCTTTCTGCGTCCGGCTCCAGCTATAGACCGTCGCCGGCTCCGGCTCCCACAAGCGCGCCCGCTCGATCCCGGGTAGATCAGCCAGCGAGCGGTATTCCGAAGCCATCGCCACAAAATCGTCGTTCTCGGCCATGACCGCTGGTTTGCAGGCGATGGGATCGCGCAGCACCGCGAAGCCTTCGCGCGTGCCGATGGCGAAAGTGTAAAAGCCGTCCAGCTCGACGACCGCCTTCTCCAGCGCCTGCGCCAACGTCGCGCCGAGCCGCAGCTCACGGGTGAGAAAGCCGGCGGCGACTTCCGAGTCGTTGTCGGACTCGAAGTCGATGCCGTCGCGCTGCAGCCGGGAGCGCAGGCGGTTGTGATTGCTGAGCGAGCCGTTGTGGACCAGGCACAGGTCGAGCCCGGTGGAAAAGGGATGCGAGCCCGCGGTCGTCACCGCGCTCTCCGTGGCCATGCGCGTGTGGCCGATGGCGTGGCTGCCGCGCAGACCGCGCACACCGAAGCGCTCGATGACTGACGCTGGTGAGCCCACTTCCTTAAACATCTCGATCCGCCGCCCGCTGCTCATCACCGCCACCTCCGGCGCGTGCGCCCGCAGCCAGGCACGCACCGGCGCATCCTCCGCGGCGAGTGTAACCACCGCGTGCGTCGAGACGACGCGCAGCCCGAGGTCGCACGGAAACGCGGTGCGCAGCAGGCGGGAGAGCGACAGCCAATCAAAGCCTGGCGTGGGATGCTGGAGCGAAAATTTCAGCCAGCCAGCAGGCACTTCCGCGCCATACACCGCCAGGCCGGCGCTGTCCGGGCCGCGGCTGCTCATGCAGTCGAGCATGGTGCTGAAATAGTCGCCGAGCTGCGGTTCGAGTGCTGGGTTTTTTAAGAAAAGTCCGACAATGCCGCACATGAAAAGTAAGGAGATGGTGTGAAAACTGGAAATGAGGATTGACCCCGAGTTGCATTAAATGCAACACGAATTGCATGCCAGATTTTGTCCTGCCCGCCCCGCCGACCGCCGAGCAACGCCAGTCCGCCCGGCAACAACTTGACGCCGACGCCATTCAGTTTCTCCTCACGCAGTTTGTGGACATCCACGGCTCGGCCAAGGTGAAGATGTCGCCCGTGGAGGTGCTCGATATGCTGATCGATGAAGGCGCGGGTTTTGCCGGAGCCGCGGTCTGGGGCATGGGGCAGGGGCCGCATTCGCACGACATGATGGGTCGCATCGACCTCGCGTCCTATTCGCGCTTGCCGTGGCAGGCCGGCACGGCGCGCTTTGCCGCGGATCTCTACGTGGACGGCAAGCCGCATCCCTACTGCCCACGGGTGAATCTAAAGCGCATGCTCGGGCGCATCGCGGAGCGCGGGTGGCGTTTTAATATCGGCATCGAGCCGGAGCATTTCCTCGTCACGCGGCAGCCGGACGGCAGCATCGCGCCGTGGAATCCCGCGGGCTACGACACGCTCTCGAAGCCCTGCTACGACTTCAAAGGACTGTCGCCCGCGCTGGGCTATCTCCAGGAAATCACGACCTACTGCAACCAGCTCGGTTGGGGCGTGTATCAGGCCGATCACGAGGACGCGAACGGCCAATTCGAGGTGAACTTCCACTACAGCGACGCGCTCACCACGGCGGACCGCTACACGTTTTTCAAAATGATGACCTCGCAGATCGCGCCGAAATACGGGGCTATCGCCACGCACATGCCGAAGCCCTTCGGCGACCGCACCGGCAGTGGCGCGCACCTGCACTATTCCGTCACCGACCTCGCCAGTGGCGCGAATGTCTTCGAGAATCTTGACGACACGCGCGGGCTCGGCATCTCGCAGATCGGCTACCATTTTCTCGGCGGCATTTTAAAACACGCGGCGGCGCTCTGCGCGATCAGCTCGCCGACGGCGAATTGCTACAAGCGGCTGCTCGTCGGGCCCGGCTTACATAGCGCGCGATCGGGGTTTACCTGGACACCGGCCTTCATCAGCTACGGCGACAACAACCGCACGCAAATGCTGCGCGTGTGCGGGCCGGGACACATTGAAGACCGCACCGTCTCCGCGGGCTGCAATCCGTATTTGGTCTTCGCCGCCTACATCGCCGCGGGGCTGGATGGGATCGAAACTGGGGCCAGTCCCGGCGAGCCAAATTTCACGAACCTTTACAGCCTGAGCCGCGAGGAGATTTACAAGCGCGGGTTGGTCACGCTGCCGCAATCGCTGAGAGAGGCGCTCGTGGCGCTGGAGGAAGACAACGTAGTCCTGAACGCGCTCGGTCCGATCCAGAACGAATTTTTGAAACTCAAATGGCAGGAGTGGAACGAATACCACCGGCAAGTTTCCAATTGGGAGGTGGGGCACTACCTCACCTTGTTTTGAAAGGACGGACCGAAATTCCCGAACGCAGTGTCATCCTGAGCGAAGCGGAGGCGGCAAGGCGGGCGCAGCGCAGTCGAAGGACCCCGTGGAGTTGTCCAGCGATGTCGCCCGCCTATTCCACGGGGTCCTTCGACTGCGTTTCGGTCGCCAAGCCTCCCGAAACTCGGCTCAGGACGACACTGGTTTTTGAGTATTCACACGCCCGCTCAGGCGACGCGCGATGACCCAGAACTTTGATGCCGTAGTCGTGGGCACCGGCGGCTGGGGCAGCGCCGCGCTGTATCACCTCGCTCGGCGGGGCGTGAAGGTTTGCGGGGTGGAGCAGTTTGAGGCAGGGCATGAGCGTGGGAGTTCACATGGCGATTCGCGGATCATCCGCATGGCGTATTTCATGCACCCGGACTACGTGCCGGTGCTGCGGCGGGCTTACGCGCTGTGGCGTGAACTGGAGGCGGAAAGCGACACGAGCCTGATGACGCTCAACGGCCTGCTCTGCCTTGGCGAGCCTGACGGGCTCTTGATCCGCGGGCTGGAGCAGTGCTACACCACGCACGCCATCGACCACGAGCGCCTCACACCGACGGAAGCGATGCGCCGTTTTCCGCAGTTCACCGTGCCGGCGGACGCCGCGTGTTACTTCGATCCGTTCGGCGGCTTCCTCCGGCCCGACGCCTGCGTGCAGGCGCATCTCGCCGGTGCGCAGCGGGCTGGCGCAATACTTCTCCAGCGCGAGCCCGTCATTTCGATCCGCCAGGAAACCGAGGGCGTGAGCGTGCAGACCGGGGGACGCACCCTCCGCGCGCGAAAAGTCATCGTCGCTGCCGGGGCTTACACGAATCACGTCCAGCGCCAGTTCGGCCGCAGCCCGATTGAGGCCGTGCGTAAGGTCCTTTTCTGGTATCGCACCACCGCCGCCGCGCGCTTCGCGCCGGACGAGTGCCCGGCGTGGATCGCCAAATTCGGCGGGCTGAATTTTTACGGCTTCCCTACCCTCGACGGCGCGTGCATCAAGGCCGCCGAGGACACCGGCGGCCAGCCGGTGGACGCGACACAGCCCGTCGAGCGCGCGCTCCTGCCGGAAGACGAAGCGAACCTACGCCCCTTCCTCGACCGCCTCTTTCCCGGTCAGATCGAAGGCCGGGCGCAGTTCAAAACCTGCCTCTACGAGCAGAGCGCCGACCGCCATTTCATCGTTGATGCGCACCCGCAGGCCCCGGATGTCATCGTCGTCGCGGGCGGCTCGGGGCACGGGTTCAAATTCAGCTCCGTCATCGGCGAGATCGCTGCCGACCTTGCCCAGCACGGCCACTCCGCGCTGCGACCCGCCATCTTCGCGGCCGGAGGACGCCTGTGAAAGAGGCCGCGCCCAGCATCGAAGCCCAAATCGGCGCGCGCGTGCGCCAGCTCCGTGCCGGGCGCACCGTCACCCTTGAGCAACTCGCCGCGGAAGTCGGTGTGACCAAGGGCCAGCTCTCGCGCATCGAGAACGGCAAAGTGTCCGTGCCCGTCTCCACGCTCACGCGCATCGCCGCCGCCCTCGGCGTCTCGCCCGGTGCCTTTTTCCAAAGCGCCGAAGCCAAACCGCGCGCCAAGTTCGTCTCGAAAAAGCAGCGCCGCGTGACCGTCGGCCGCGGCTCCAAGCTCGGCCACTTCTACGAATCCCTCGCCTACGATCTGCCGTTCGAAAAAGCCTTCGAGCCCTACCTCATGACCATTGAGGAAAAGAAAATCGATCCTGCGCAAAACGTCTTCAAGCATCCCGGCCACGAGCTGCTTTTCATGCTCGAAGGCAAGATGGATTACCGCCACGCGGACGAGATTTACCACCTTGAGCCCGGCGACTCACTCTTCTTCGACGGCGCCATCGAACACGGGCCAGTGCAGGTGTGGGGCGTACCGGTGCGCTTCCTCAGCATCATCAGCAACGCCCGCGGGTGAGTTCCGGCCCGTCACCAGATTGTTACCTGCCGTTGAAAATAGCGGTTGTCCCCGAGGCGGGCATGACGGTTATCTGCACCATGCGTTTAGCAAAGGTTGCATTTGGCCATCCTGCTGGCGCTCGACACCCCCATCGGGCCGGCTTCACCCTCGTCGAATTACTTGTCGTCATGGTCATCATCGCCGTTTTGGCGGCGTTGCTCCTTCCGGCCTTTCGCAATGTGCAGCGTAAGGGCAGGCAAACCAGCTCGATCAATAATCTGCGCCAATGGGGCGTCGCCCTCGTCGCTTCGCTGAGCGATCACAACAACACCTTTCCCGCCGATGGCCAGGGCTCCGGCTCAATTTACCTGGACCAACCCGAGGCTTGGTTCAATCGGCTCCCTCCTTACCTCAAGGAAAAGACCCTTCTCGACCGGCGCTTCACTCCCCCGAAAGCCGGGGATAAGTCGATCTGGATTAACCCGGCTGTGCCCACGACCCTGAACAAACAGGTGAAAGGCCCGAGCAGCTTTCTGTTTTGCTACGCGATGAACTACTTCCTTTACAAAAGGGACGTGTATCTCGCGATGCCGATGATCGAATACCCCAGCAACACCGTCTTCATGACCGAGACGAACGAGATCAACTTCTCTGTCTCCAATCCGAAATATATCCGGGCCTACTTCGGCGACGGCGACCCGGCGAAAGCGCCGGACAATGTCGCCAACTTTCTCTTCTGCGATGGTCATGTCGCGTCGCTCACGCGGAAACAATTCGACATTCCGAGTGCGACCGAAAACGACCCCGTGAACTCCCAGTTCACCTTCGTGCCCTACCTCAACGCCACGTCCAACTAGTCCGGTGCGGGACCGCAAAAAGCAGGGCGCTGGCCGCCGCCGCCCCCGTCTCCATAAGCCAGAAATCATTTTCGTCCAGCCACAGAGGTAGGTGTGGTTTTGTGCACAAAACTCCTTGCGTCTCTCTTTCGCGCTCCTACTCTCCGCGAGTTCGCACCCCCGGGAACGCGCCATTCTGCCGCGCACACCAGGGCAGGGAAAAACTTACCAGGGATAAAGTTCATGCCGACCACCGGAGCCTCCATGCCCGGGTCCATGGCGCGAAAGCGCCCTGAGCCCGCCCTAGCTTCGGCACTTCGTCACCCAATTCTCACTTTCGCCCCGTGGCATTCTTCCGCGGTGCCCGCATCTTCCAACCAATGAACCGTCCACCCATGCCCGCAGCCATCCGCCCGATCCTTGCCACCACCGTCGCCGCGCTTTGTGTTGCCGCGCTTCCGGTTCACGCGCAGTTTGAAATCACCGTCCCGACGGGAAACACCACGCAAGACTTTAATGGTCTTGCTTCCACAACAGCTACACCGACCACGACAGTAACTTGGGTTAATGATACGACGCTGACCTCCGGCGACAGCACTTTGGAAGGGTGGTCCCTGTTCAACGCTACCCCTGCTGCCATACCGACTTATCTTGTAGGAGCCGGGGGAGCAAATAACGGCAGTTTTTACAGTTTTGGGGTAGCAAGCACTTCCGACCGCGCTTTAGGGGGGGTGGCCTCAGGAGGAACGTACTTTGGAAGTCCTGCTTCGGGTGCTAGTGCGGGTTATATTTCCTTTGGCGCAACAAATAACTCAGGCGGCAACTTGGGCAGCTTTACTTTGGGCTTTGACGGGGAGCAATGGCGCAACGGAGGCGCAACTAATCCGAGCGTTTCTCTGCCGCAAACAATGACCTTTCAGTATGGATTCGGGTCCACGTTCACCGGCGTGACTACCTGGTTCACTCCAGGTGGAACATTTAATTGGACTTCACCCGTTTTTGGAACCACGGCCTCTGCGGCTGTTGACGGAAATGTCGCGGGATCTGTTATTGGACGTGGTGGAACCGTGAACAACCTAGCATGGACCTCCGGGGAGACCCTTTGGCTCCGCTGGATCGAGTTGAATGATGCTGGCAACGATCACGGGCTCGCCCTCGACAACTTCTCTTTGTCTTGGGCCGCGGGGGCACCGCCAAAGAATTTGGTTTGGAACGTCGGCACGGGCACTTGGGACACCGTGACGGCGAACTGGACAGGCGATGCGACCGTTTTCAGCTCAGGCGATAATACGTCTTTCGAGAGCGCTTCTGGCGGCGTGGTCACAGTCCAGGCTGGCGGAGTTTCGGCGAACCACGTGGTCGTCTCCGCCGCGAGTGGGACCTACACCTTTCAAAACACCAGCGGCGACACCATCGGCATCGGCGGTGGAGCCACGGCTTCGCTGGCGAAGTCCGGAGGCGGGACGCTGATCCTTGCCGGGCAAAATACCTACGGCGGCGGCACCAGCGTCACCGGTGGTGGCACGCTGGAGATCAGCAACAACAACCAGCTCGGAGCCGCCTCAGGGACGCTGGCGGTAGACGGTGGCTCCACTCTGGCCACGACGGCTCCGATCACCATGAGCCGCGCGGTGACCCTTGGAGCCAGCGGAGCGGTGCTGGCGACAAATGGGAATACCTTTACCCAAGGTGGCACTACCACCGTTAATGGCACCCTTACGGTGCTCGGAGCGGGGACGGCCAAGCTCAATGGCGGCGTAAGCTTTGGCGCGACGGGCGCACTGGAGATCGTCTCGGGCAGCACCGTCGAGATCAATGGCGGGTCCGGCAGCATCACCATGGCCAGCGGCGGCATCTTCGACGGCGACCTCGTGCTGAATACCACGGCGCGGGTGGTGTTCAACGGCGATACCTCGATCTACGGTGGCACCGGCAAGATCAAGCTGCTCGGCAGCGGCATCGGTGCGGGGAGCGGTGGGACGGCCATTGCCGCTGGCAGCCTGCCCGCCTTCAACGCGCTGCTCACCCAGACCGGGAACATCGTGTCCACTATCAACAGCGAGATCGTCCTAAACCCCGCCGGGACCGGGCATGTGGCCTGGGTGCCGGGCGACGTGACCACGGCGACCTACACCACGGCCAGCTTCCTCGCCTTTCTCGGCACCAACGGCGGCACGCTAAATGTAAACAAGAAGATCACGGGTGAGGGCGACCTCTTTCTCGCTGGCAATTCGCAGGGGGGCGGCGGCAGCGGATTTGTGGTGCTCAATGCGGCCAGTGAGTACCTCGGCAATACTTCGATTAATCTCGGCAGCGCGGGAGTCGTCCAGCTTGGGATCGACAATGCACTGCCTGCAGGGACGCATTTGATGTTCAACAACCTGTCCTTTGCCGGAGCCTCATTTTTTGACCTCGGTGGTTTCGACCTACAGGTGGCATCGCTTTCGAGTGGAACCTTCGGCACGGCGTCTGGCATCACCCTCACCAATATTACCGGGAGCGGGCCTTCGGTGCTGACGATCAGCGGGAATGTGACGCCGGTGAGTGGTTTCGCCGGCAAGATCGAGGATGGGACCCAACCCCTCTCGCTCGTGAAAGGCGGAACGCACAAGCTGACCCTCTCGGGCGCGAACACCTACAGCGGCGGAACGAATGTGACCGATGGCACGCTCCAGGCGGTGAAGCCCGGTTCCCTGCCGGGGCATACCACTGCGGGCAGCGTGGTGATCGGCAGCAGCGCATCGTTGGTCCTAAACCTCGGAGGAGCGGAGGAATGGGGCGACGCGGATATCGATGCCGTGCGCAGCAACGTGACCTTTACCGGCACGCCGGTCATTGGCCTCGATACCAGCAATGCGACTGCCCCGGCGACCTACACGAGTGCCCTTTCTGATCCGGTGGTGTTGAACAAGCTGGGAGCCAACACCCTGGCCATCACCGACGCAGCGACCGCTGCTGCCATCACCCAACTCACCACCAGCGGCGGGGTGACCGAGATCGGGGCCGCGCTGGGGACGGGCACAACGGTCGTGAACGCCAATGCGGATCTCACCTTTACAGCCAGCCAAACGCTATCCGCGTTAAACATCGGCGACGGAACAGTGGTGACACTTGGCGCGCCGGCGTCGTTGGTTGGCGGGTTGGCCGTGGTGCCTGAGCCCGGTTCGGTCGGCCTCCTCGCGCTCGGGGCACTTGGGCTGCTCGGCCGCCGCCGACGCTAGTCTCCGGGCTCGCCGTTAGAACTTGGCTCCAATGACGAGTTGGCCGTAGGCGCCGGCACCTTTGCTTTGGTAGTTCTCGTTGGCCCGGTGGAAATCGATGTCGCGGTAAGCCACGCAGCCGGCCTCGAACTCGGCGAGCAGCCAGGAGGAGATTTTCCAGGCAGCTCCGACGCCGGCGCGGATTTCGAGGAGATCGACGACCGCGCGGTTGAGCTTGGGGTTGTTGTGACTGTCGCCGAAATCGCCGCTCACGCGGAAGGTCGATCCCAGCAGATCGGCGCCGCCATAAAGCGTGAGTTCTTTGCTCCACAAATACTCGAGGCGCGGCTGGGGCATGACCGCGTTGAGCAGCCACTGGTCGGCGAATTTCCAGCGGACGCCCGCGCCGGGAAAGACGGGAATCGCGCGGTTCACGTCCACGCTCACGCCGAGGATCCACTGGAGGTCGGCGCTGGCGATGTAGGACATTCCGATGAGGAAGGGGACGTTGAAGTCGCTGGAGGATAGGTCGCTCGATCCGCTGTAAAAGCCGGGCTGCGCTTCGAGACGCACCAGCCAGGATTCGAAAAGCTGAAGATCGAAGCCGACGACGGCGCTCAGCGATTGGAGCGTGTTGGGGATCGGCGCCTCGTCCGGCAGACCGAAGGAAAAGCGTTGCCACGAAAAACCAAGGCGCAGGAGCGGTCCTTCGCCGAGCCGCGTCGAGACCACGTTGGTGACGATGCCGACCATTTCCGAGACATTGCCTTTGCGTCCGTTGCCGAGGTCGGTTTTTACGCCGCTGGTGAGGGAAAACTCCGCGTCGAACTGGTTCGAGATTTCCGTCCCGGCGAAAGCGTTGGTGCCGAGCGCGAGCGCGGCGAGCAGCATGGGAATTTTCATCGGTTGGAATCCTTGAGGAAGGCGGTCACAAACTGCTTCACCTGCTTCATCATAGCGGCGCTCGAGCCCATCCGTTCCATGCCGCGCAGTTCGCCGAGCTGGGGTGAGGAGATGAGATCGCCGCGCCAAACCAGCGTGCCGCCTTCGATCGGCCACAGTTGGTAAAACGTGACGAGGACGAAGTAGCCGCCGCTTGCGTAATACTGCACGTCCATGGTTTGCGCGCTGGTCGTGCTTGGTTTCTCAAGGGTCGCTCCGAGCGAAAAAGCGGCCTGGCCTTCAATGTCCGCGAGCTCCCAATAGTGGGCGGTTTTGGCCGGTGCGCCGCCGGTCAACGAGCCCGCGAGCGCGGAAAATTGCGCGCGCACTTTCGGCACTTCCTTAAACAGCCTTCCGACCTCATCCGCCGCGGAGATGGATTCGCCTTTCCAAAAATACGCCGGCTGCCGCGCCACGCCGCCGGCGCTGAAGGCCTGTGCCCGCGCCGCCAGCAGGCCGCTCCAGAATCCAGCCACGGGGCCGGGAATCGGCCCGGCCCAGGCCGGTGTAGTGGCCGCGCCAAAACCCTTCGCCTCTTCGGCGCTGAGTTGAAGGGCGGGTTTGGCGGGGTCGATTTTTTCCGTAGCGGTAATGAGCGCCTTGACCGGGCCGTTCTGCGGCGCAGCGGCGAGGCGGCGAAAATCGTCGGCCGTCGGTTTCGCCGGCAAGTCGGTGTGCAAATAGATTTTCAGGCCGCCATGACCGGCCGGCGACCACGTGCGCTGGAGTTCCAGCGTTTTGGCCAGCGGCGCTTTGACCACGTAGGCGCTCTCGATGGCAAGTCCGCGCTGAAAGCTCATGGTAGGCCCGCGCCCGCTGACTACTTCGCCCGCCATCAGCTTGGCGAGATCGACATTCTTCAACGATGAAAACGCCGCCAGTTCCGTCAGCGGATTGGCGAAGGCGCTGGTCGTGAGCACGACGACGGAGAGGAAGAGCGAGCGGAGCACCATAGGCGATCAAGGAGAAGCGCCAGCCCGCACCTTGTCAACGCCGCGGCCTTCCGCGCGGGGGCAACTGTCGAAGTCTGTCATCCCGAGCGAAGTTCCGTGCGGGCGAAGGCGGGACGGAACGCAGTCGAGGGACCTCGGCGGTTCGTTCACGTGCCGCGCTTTATCGGACCGCCGAGGTTTGCCGCACACCACCAAGCCAACCGGCGTCTCGCAGACTCGACTCTTGACTACGCGTTGCTCCGCTCGGGATGACAGGTGTTTTCCCGGCGACGTTATCGCTGCGACCGGGCCGTTACTGAGGCGTCATCGGTAACGGCATCCGGTGGATGAAGAATCACGGTTTGGCCCTGCTGCAATCCGGAGCGGACTTCCGCGGCGATGCCGTTGCTGTGGCCGATTTCGACTTTGATCAACCGCGCCTTGCCGCCTTCCAGCGCGAAGGTCATCCAGTGGTTGCCGCGTCTGAAAAGCGCGCCGGTCGGCACTTGGAGGACGCGCTCGCCGCGCCAGGTGAGGATGCGCGCTTCGACGCGAAAGCGATCGCCGAGCGGATGCGACGCCGGGAGCGGATCCGCAAAATCCACGCGCGCTTTCACGCGCTGTTCCTCCACGCCGAGGGCGCTGACTTTCGTGTAACCGCCCGGCTCGATAAGGCTGACTTTCCCCCGCAGCGGAGTTTCGCCGCCCCATTGCTCAATGCTCACTTCCGCACCGGGCCGCACGCCCACGGCGTCGCTGGAAAGCAGCTCGATTTCCGCTTCGAGATCGGTGGGATCGCCGACTTCCATGATCGGCATGCCGGCGGTCACGATGCGCGCGTTTTCCTCCATGACGTTCAACACGTAGCCGGTGACCGGCGCGAGGATCTGAAATGGCTCGGAGTCTCCGGCCGCCGGCGACTGCGCTTGCATGAGAACGGCTTGGGCCTGCGCGCGCTCAAACTCGGCGACGCGGATAGCAAATTCAGCGGAGTTCTTTTCCCGCGTGAGCATCGAGACCTGGGTCTCGGCGGTGTCCCAGTCTTTGGTCGAAATCGCGCCCGTCGTTTTCAAGTTGCTGGCGCGCGCCAATTCTTTTCGGGCCAGTGCTAGCGAAGCAGTGATGCGTTCCAACTCGGATTCCGCGCGCATCTTTGTCGCATCGGTCGCTTTCACCCGGGCCTCGGCTTCGGCACGGGCGCGCGGATCGAGGAAGCTGGCGGGTTGCGCCTGCAGGGTGGCGAGCACGGTTTTGCCTTCTTCGATGCGGTCGCCTGCGCGCAGCGGCACGCGATTGAGGAATCCCGCGACGGGCGGTGAGATCATGTAGCGATGCCGGATGCGGGTCTTTCCTTCCTCGAGAACGGTCACCGCGAGCGGCCCGGTCGTGACGGTCGCCGTTTCCACCTCGAGGGGTCGTGGCCGCAGGCCGGCGATGATGGCGAAGACGAGCGCCGCGCCGATGGCGTAGGGGATGAATCGCCGCCACGCCCCGCGCTGGCGTTTGGAACTGCGAGCCGGAGCGGGGGCCGTGGCGGAAGTGGTTTCGGTTTTCACAAAGGATCAGTCGCGCGCTTTCAAGACGCCAAGCAAGTCGAGCCGGTAGATACGGCGGCTGACCACAGCGAAGGAAAAGCCCGCGGACAGCAGCACTATGAGCACAGCCGTGGCGTAGGTGCGAGCGGTGAGCACGAGCGGCAGGCGCACACTTTCGGTGCTCGCCGTGCTGATGATGGCCTGCGCGAGCAAGCTGCCGATGCCAAGCCCGATGGGCAGCGCGAGGAGCGTAAGCAGCGCGAGTTCGCCAATGAGCACGGTGGCCACTTCGCGATGGGTGAAGCCGACGACGCGCAGGGTGGCGAGGTCGCGGCTGCGCTCGGAGAGGGCGATGCGGGCGCTGTTATAGACCACGCCAAACGCGACCACGACGGAGAAGGTGAAGTAGAGGCCCTGGACGAGGCCGATCATGTCGGCAGTGCTTTTGCGGAAACTTGCGCGCACCGCGCTTTTGATGCCGAGCGCAGCGACGCGTGGAGATTCTTTGACCGCGGCGAGGAAGTCGCCCCAGCGGCGTTCATCGACGCTGAGATGCGCGCCGCTGACCGTCGGCCCCTCGCGCATCAGCTTGCGGAGCGCCTCGACATCCATGTAGGCGGCGATGCCGGAGTAGTCGGTCACGAGCCCCTGGATCGTCGCCTCGCAGATCGGCCGCCGACCTTCCTGCACTTCGAGAATGAGGCGGTCGCCGGGTTTCGCGCCGAGAATCTCCGCGAGCTTGGCGGAGATGAGTAAGCCATCGGGCGGCAGGGCAAGCGGACGGCGTTCGGCGTCGAGCAGGCGATTGAGCAGGACCTCGCGCGGCACGCCGGTGACGCCGAGCCGGCGCGAACGGTGGCCGAAGCGCACCCGCGCGGGCACGCTGCGAAAGGCTTCCGCGGTAATGACGCCGGGCAGGTGTTGCATGTCGCTCAACGCCGCCGCCGAGCCGGGTTCGATGAGGCTGACCGTGACATCCTGCCGCTGGGCGTCCTGCCACTGCACTTCGATGAGGTAGTCGATGGCTTCGCGCATCGAACCGGGGACAACCGGGATGCCGGTCGCCAAGGCCAGCCCGAGGGCGGTGAACGCGGCCTGCCACGGTTTGCGTTCGAGATTGCGCAGGGCCATGCGAAAGGCGGGCGAAGCCAGTTGCGCGAGGCCCAGCCGCTCGAGGAGCGAAGCGCGGAATTCCGCCGGTGGCTCGGGGCGCATAGCTTCGGCGGGCGGCAGTTTCACCGCCTGTCGGACCGCTCCGATGACGCCGAGGAAGGCCGCGCCCGCGCTGACCAGAAAGGCGGTGATGATCGCGGGTATCGCCGGATGAAAGGTGAGCGAGGGAAACCGGAAGAAGCGGTGATAGACGTCGACGACATTCGTCCCAAGCCAGACGCCAGCCACGCTACCGACGACCATGCCAAAGCCGACGATGACGAGCGCGAATTTCAGATAGTGAAAACCAACCTGGCGCGACGAATAGCCGAACGCCTTGAGCTGCGCGATCTGCTCGCGCTGAAGGCGGATGAGGCGCGTGAGCACGGCGCTGCTCATGAAGGCGGCAATGCTCAGAAAGACCGCGGGGAAAGCGAAGGAAATGCCGTCGAGGATATTGATTTCGTCGTTCAGCCGCTTCGCGGAAGCATGGTCGGCGCGGTCGTAGGCGATGAGCCCGCCGTGAGGCGCGAGGACGCGGTTGAGATCGGCCATGACCGCCGCGTCGCTGGCGCCGGGGGCGACATCCACGAGCACGCTGTTGAAAGCGCCGTCGAGTTGGAAGGCGTTGGCGAGTTCCCGTTCGTTCATCCAGAAAACGCCGAAGCGCCGATTGTCCGGCAGCGTATCGCCGGGCCTCGCTTCGAAGACAAACTCCGGGGACAGCGCGACCCCGACGATCTTCAATCGCTGGCGAGCGCCGTGAATGATCGCGGCGATTTCATTCCCCGGCATGAAGCCGTGGGCGGTGGCGAAGGCCTCGCCGACCACGACCTCATTGCGGCTGCCGAGTTCGGGGAGCCGTCCGCGGCGGAGAAACAGCGTGTGCAGTTGCTGCGGGCGGTCGTCAGGGATGGAGATGATCGTGCCGTCTGCGGGCTCGGCAAGGCCGGGTAAATCGAGCGTCACTTTTCCCGAAACGCGCGTCTCCACAGCGGCCACGCCGGGCAAATCGGCGAGGCGTGCGCGCAGAGCATTGGGCGCGCGTTTGAGTTCGCAGAAGACGTCACCGAAACGGTGCTGCGCGTAGTAAGTGTCGCGGGTCGACTCGAGCGAAAAGATGAGGCTGCGCGACATGATCATCATCGCCAGCCCGCAGGCCATGATGATGCCGACGGCGAACATCTGGCCCTTCATCTTGCCGATGTCGCGGACGAGCTTGAGATCAAGCGGGGCCAGCATGCTAACTCGGGGGCACCCGGTTGAACTCCTCCAAAACTTGCCGCACCACGGGCTCAGGGCCTTCCACATCGATCGACCATTCGTCACTCCACACCCGCAGATTGTTACCGCCGATGATGATGTCGTAAATGTCCGTGCCGAGCGCCCAATCCTTGTTTTCGAGGGTTGTTCCGAGGCGTTTCAACGACTCCCGAAAACGGACGACAGCCGTCTTGTCGCTGGGATCACAAATGTCGGCTCTCATTACCAGGCAAGGCTGCGCACCGGGCGGCGCGTCTTGTTTTCGCGGATGTCCACGATGTCGCCGTCCGAAAGGTGGATCACACGGTCGGCCATGTCGGAGAGCACAGCGTTGTGCGTGATCAGCACGGTCAGCGTGCCGAGATCGAGGTTCACGCGCTCGATCGCTTCGAGGACGGTGATGCCGGTTTTGACGTCGAGCGCGCCCGTGGGTTCGTCGCACAGCAGCACCTCGGGCTGTTTGGCGATGGCCCGGGCGATGGCCACGCGCTGCTGTTGGCCGCCGGACATTTGCGAAGGGAAGTGGTCCTGGCGGTCAGTTAGCTCGACCAGGGCCAAGGCGGCTTCCGGAGTCATCGGCTCGCGCGCGATCTCGGTGATGAGGGCGACGTTTTCCAGCGCGGTCAGGCTGGGAATCAGATTGTAAAACTGGAACACGAAGCCCACCGAGTCGCGGCGGAAGCGGGTGAGTTCATCCTCGTCTGCCCCGGCCAGATCGCTGCCCCGGTAATTGAGCGTGCCCGCGGTCGGCGTATCGAGTCCGCCGAGGATGTTGAGCAGCGTGGATTTCCCGGAGCCGGACGCGCCGAGCAGGACGATGAGTTCCCCGCGGTAGAGATCGAGGTCCACGCCATCGAGCGCGCGGATCTCCGTCTCGCCGCTCGGATAAATCTTCGTCAACCCGCGGGCGGTAAAAAGCGGCTCCCGGCGAGTTGCGCCGGACGCAGGGCCGAGTGGCGGGGTGACAATGGTAGCCGGATTCACGAGGTCGGCAGTATGGGCGAGGTTCCGGGAAATGTCAGCCGCTGCGCAAAAGCGCGATGCCGAGACTTGCACTCCAGTTCCTGCTCACGCTCAATCCACGGCCTTTTCACCCTCCGCCGCCGATTTTTCCGCATGCGCCTTCTGTTCAGCCTCCTTCTTTTCCTCACCCCGCTCGCCCGCCTCACTGCCGCCGACCTGCCGCCCGGCGAAACCCAGGCCCTAATGAAAAGCCTCAAGGAACACCGCGCGAAATTCCCTTCGCTGACCGCCGATTTCACCGAAGAGAAAACCACCCGCCTCCTGACCAAGCCGCTCCTCAGCACGGGCTCCATCGCCTTCCAGGTCCCCAATAAATTCCGTCGCGAGGTCAAGGGCAGCAGCGCCAGCCTGACCGTGAGCGACGGCGCCAAGCTGTGGATTTACTACCCGGCCTTTCAGGAAGCGGAGCTTTACACCCTGGGCCGACGCCAGTTTTTCGACGACTCCATCGCCGCCCTGACCGCTGGCCTGAACTTCCAAAACGTGGAGAAATTCTACACCTTCACCGCCGCGCGCGAGGCCGACGGGTACCGCCTCGCCCTCACGCCCCGGAGCGGCGGATTGCGGCGCATGGTCAAAGAGTTGGCCGTCTTCGTGGATGCGGACTTCAAAATCGCCCGCACCGAAACCACCCTCCCCAAAGGCGACCGCGTCGTTACGACCTACAAAAACCAGCGCCCGACGCCGCTCCCAGCCACGACCTTCGAATTCACCCCGCCGGCCGACGCCCGCGTCTCCGAACCACTCGGGAAGTGACGTGACGCACCCGGTCCGCGCACCCAAGAATTCCGTTTACAACTCGCCTCTGTTCCCTAGCTTCTGCCCTCCCATTTTGCCTTATGGTGTAACGGTAGCACAAACGACTCTGAATCGTTTTGTCTAGGTTCAAATCCTAGTAAGGCAGCTCTCTGGCAGACAACGGGCGGGGTGGCCGGCGTGGCCTCCCGGATGGTAGGGCGACTCAAAATCGCGCGGCGCGACGTCGCAAAGCGAGGTTCCGCGACCATACCGCTAGCCTTCTTCCTGTCTGAAGAAGACTCGCCATCCCGTCCCAGGACTCCGGGACGGGACCGCGGGGTTTTGGGACCCGGTCCCGGGGCTCCGCCACCGGACCGCGAGGCTCCACCGTCCCGTGCCGAAGCCCCGGGGTGCGGTGGCAAGGTTCCGCGGTCCCGTCCCGAAGCTCCGGGACGCCGTCTCTAACCTCCGGGACCGCGTCCCTGACCTTAGCCGGTGGGCTGTTTACTCTGGAAACGCCTTTTTACCGCCTCCAGGCGGGTCAATATCCTGCGCGGCCCCCGGTCGGCCCCTTAGCGCCCCACGCGCGCTTTCCGCTACGTCCAACGCTGGGAGGCCGGTCGATACATGGCGGTGCCGTGCGCAGGTAGAGAGGTACAGATTGACCCGCTGCCCAGCACTCCGCACAACGTGCCTTGCTGCCCCAAAATTTATGAAAAGCGAACCGACTTTAGGACGTCCTTGCGCCACTGGCATCGCGGGGCTGGATGCAATTTTAGGCGGGGGCCTCCCGCCGAACCGCCTTTACCTCGCCCAAGGCGATCCCGGCGTGGGCAAGACCACGGTGGCTTTGCAATTTCTCCTCCAAGGCGTGCGCGCGGGGGAAAAAGCCCTCTACATCGCGCTCTCAGAGACGCGGGAGGAAATCCAGGCGGTGGCGGATTCCCATGGCTGGAATCTCAACGACTTGGAAATTTTCGAGCTGTCGGCACTGGAGCAGCAGTTGTGGCAGACGAAGCAGAGTACGCTCTTCCATCCCTCCGAGTTGGAACTGAGCAAGACGACCAAGATGCTGCTCGATGAAATCGAGCGGGTGAAGCCTGCGCGGCTGGTGGTGGATTCGCTCTCGGAGCTGCGACTGCTCTCGGAAAATCCGCTGCGCTACCGCCGCCAGATCCTGGGTTTAAAGCAGTTCTTTGCGCCACTGAGCTGCACGGCCGTGCTGCTGGATGATCGGTCGGGCTTGGAGGTGGCGGACCTCCAAGTGCAAAGCATCGCCCACGGCGTGATCACGCTGGAAAAGCGCATCACCGACTACGGTGCCCCGCGGCGGACGCTCACGGTGGACAAACTGCGCGGCGTGGCCTTTCAAGAAGGCAGCCACGACTACCTCATCCAGACGGGAGGCGTGGTGGTGTTTCCGCGCCTGGTGGCCGCGGCGCATCATGTGGATTTCGTGGATGAATCGATTTCCAGCGGCCTGCCGGAGCTGGATGCGCTGCTCGGCGGCGGCCTGGATCGCGGCACCAGCACGCTCATCATGGGACCGGCCGGCACCGGCAAGACGAGTATCGCCTTTCAGCACGCCATCGCGGCGGCGGACCGGGGGGAGAAGTCGATCTTTTTCCTCTTCGACGAAAGCATCAATACCATCACCAAACGGACCACGGCTCTCGGCATGCAACTCCAGCAGCATGTGGAAAGCGGCCGCATCGCGCTGCAGCAACTCGATCCTGCGGCGATTTCGCCGGGGGAATTCGGCGCCCGGATCAGAAACGCGGTCTTGCAGGAGAAGGTGAGCATCATCGTCCTCGACAGCCTTGGTGGTTACCTCCAGGCCATGCCCAATGAGAAGCTGCTCAACCTGCAGTTGCACGAGCTGCTGACTTTTCTGCGGCAGCAAGGCGTGGTCACCATCATCACGCTCGCCCAGCACGGCTTGATCGGCGCGATGGAATCGCCGGTGGACGTGACCTACATCGCGGACACGGTGTTGTTGCTGCGTTTCTTTGAATCCGCTGGCCGGGTGAAGAAGGCCGTATCGGTGATCAAGAAACGCAGTGGGGCGCATGAGGATACGATCCGCGAGTTCCGCATCGACGCGACGGGCTTGCGGGTGGGCGCGCCATTGACGGATTTCCACGGCGTGCTCACGGGCGTGCCGACCTTTCGTGGCCACCAGCAGGAGATGTTGCAAGAACACCAGTGAGGCGAGGAGCTCCTTGATCCGACCTTGAACGACCTCGCTGATACCGCGGACCGCATCCTCGTCCTGACGCCGACGGGCGACGACGCGGCGCATGCCATCCTCGTCCTCGAGCGAGCCGGCCTCAGCGGCGCCATCTGCGAGGACGGCCTGGAGCTGGAGCAGCAATATGCCAAAGGCGCGGGGGCTTTGCTCATTGCGGAGGAAGCGCTGACTTCGGGCCTGATCGATGGTCTTTTTCAGACACTCGCGGCGCAGCCCCCGTGGTCCGACGTGCCGCTGCTGCTCATCACCAGTGCGGCGGAAACAGACGCCGCCGGCCAGACGTTGCTGAACATGTTTGCGCCCAATGCGAACATCACGCTCATCGAACGGCCCTTGCGGCCCATTTCATTAGTCAGTGCGCTGCGGGCCGCGCTCCGCGCGCGGCGCCGGCAGTATCAGTTGCGCGGCGTTCTCGAAGAGAAGGAGAAAGCCCTGGCGGACACCAGCGAGCAGGAACGGAGATTCCGCGCCCTCGTCACTGCGAGTTCGAATGTGGTCTATCGCATGAATGCGGATTGGACCGAGATGCAGCAACTCGACGGCAAGGGCTTCGTGGCCGACACGCGCGGGCCCAGCGTAAACTGGGCGGAAAATTACCTTCCTCCCGAGGATCGCCCGGCGGTCTTGATGGCCATTGGCGAGGCCATTCGCAGCAAAAGCACCTTTCAATTGGAACATCGGGTCGTGCGGGTCGATGGCACGCTCGGCTGGACGTTCTCGCGCGCCGTCCCGCTGTTTGATGCGCAGGGCAAGCTCGTGGAATGGTTTGGCGCCGCCAGCGACGTCACCGAGCGTAAGCGGGTGGAGGAAGAGCTGCGCCGCAGCGCGGAGTTGCTGACGGTGCTCATCGATCATTCGCCGTCCGGCTTTTACATCGTGGATGCGGATTTTTGCATCTCCCACCTGAACGCGGAATCGAAGACCCGGGCGTTTCAAAATGTGGAACCCGCCATCGGCCGAAGGCTGGACGAAGTCATGCGCGTCATTTGGCCCGAACCGCTGGCCACGGAGATCATCGGGATCTTCCGCCACACCCTCGACACGGGCGAACCCTACCGCTCACCCGGTCTCGTCGGTCGGCGTCGAGACCTGAATACGATGGAGACCTATGAATGGCAGGTGGAGCGCATCACGATGCCTGACGGACGCCATGCCGTGGTGTGCTACTACTTCGACACGACGGCGCTCCGGGAGGCGGAGCGACAGGTGCGGGAGTCGCAGGAGCGCTTCGACATCGTGCGGGACGGCGCGCAAGTCGGGTTCTGGTTCTGCGATCTCCCGTTCGACGAACTGATCTGGGACAACCGCGTGAAGGAGCATTTCTGGCTCGCGCCCGACGCGCGGGTGACGATCCAAACGTTTTATGAGCGGATCCATCCCGAGGATCGCGAGCGCACGCGCGCGGCCATCGCGGCTTCCATCGCCAATCGCACGCACTACGACATCGAATACCGCACGGTGGCGGAGGCGGACGGGCGGGAGCACTGGATTCGCGCCATTGGGCGGACTTTCTATGAGGCCGACGGCCAGCCCATCCGCTTCGACGGGGTGACCCTGGACGTCACCGAACGCAAGCGCGCCGAGGTGGCGCTGAATGCGGCGAAGGAGACGGCTGAGGCGGCCTCGCGCGCGAAGGATCACTTCCTCGCCCAACTCTCTCACGAGCTGCGGACCCCGCTCACCCCGGTGCTAATGACGGCCACCGCGCTGCGCGATGACGATGCGCTGCCCGATGCGGTGCGTGAGCAACTCGCAATGGTCGCGCGCAATGTCTCCCTCGAGGCGCGGCTGATCGACGACCTCCTCGATCTCACCCGGATCACCCGCGGCAAACTCGACCTGCGGGCCGAACCGTGCGACCTGCATTCGCTGCTGGGGAATGTGGTGGAGATAGTCCGCGAGGAAGCTCGTGAAAAGCAAATCGACCTGGTGTTGGACCTGAAGGCCCAGCGCCATCAGCTCACCGGCGATCCCGCGCGCCTGCAGCAGGTCTTCTGGAATCTGCTGCGCAATGCCGTGAAGTTCACGAACGACGGTGGGCAGATCCGACTCCGCTCTCACAATAGCGCCCCTCTGGAGGGCAGCGGGGGGGAGGCGGACTTTTGCGTGGAGGTCAGCGACAATGGCATCGGCTTCGACCCCGCCGCGGCGAAGCGGCTTTTCCGGCCGTTCGAACAAGAAGGTGACCATCATTTTGGCGGCCTCGGCCTCGGTCTGGCGATCGCCCATGCCATCGTTGACTTGCACGGGGGCAGCATTCGCGCCGAAAGCGCCGGTAGCGGTCGCGGCGCTACCTTCACCGTGGAGCTGCCGGGCGCCGTCGCGGTCGAAACCCAGCGGCCGAGGGTGGATCGGGAATCGTCGCCTCCCACCGCCGGGGAAGATTCCATGCGGCTGCTGTTGATTGAAGATCACGCCGCCACCTGCGAGGTGCTCAGCCGACTGCTGCGAAAGGCGGGCCATGACGTCACCACCGCGGGCAGTGTCGCCGAAGCGCGCGCCGCCGCGGGGCGGGCGGACTTCGATGCGGTGATCTCCGACTTGGGCCTGCCCGACGGCACCGGCATTGAACTCATGATCCACCTGCGCGACACCCACGGCCTGGGCGGCATCGCGCTCAGCGGCTACGGCATGGATGAAGACCTCCGCCGCTCGCGGGAGGCCGGCTTTTCTGTGCACCTCGTGAAGCCGGTGGACATTGACGAGCTGAAGCGCGCTCTACGGCGGGTCAAAGCGATTGCTGATGCTGCTCAGTCTCCTCCGGCGTAGTTTACGGCAAGGCGTTTTAGGACTTTCGAAATACGTCCATTCGTGCGGCTGCGCCGATCTATTTATTGAAGGCGGGCGTGGTTCTCAAATCCTACGTGACCAACAGTGACCCGCTCCGCCTTCACTGATTTTCACCGGCTCTGAGGAACGCTTTGCTAGCAAAGCTATACTTCCCTTTGTCGGTGAACCTGTTTGGGCACACTGGGGGGAGTTCGGAATCGGAGCGGATCGCGGGCGGCACGCCCTCTTGCCAGCACCGTGCAGCTGCCCTAGGGTCGGCGCCCTTTCTCTATGAGCACGCCACGTTTCACCATCTACGACACCACGCTCCGCGACGGCACGCAGGGCACGGGGATTTCGTTCTCCGTGGTGGACAAGATTCGTGTGGCAGAAAAGCTCGATGTCTTTGGCGTGCATTACATCGAGGGCGGCTTCCCCGGCTCCAATCCCAAGGACGCGGAGTTCTTTCGCGAGGTGAAAAAGCGGACGTGGAAGCACGCAAAAGTCGCCGCCTTTGGCGCGACCCGGCGTGGGAAGATGCGTGTCGAGGACGATCCGCAGGTCCGCATCCTCCTCGAGGCGGAGACGCCGGTGGTGACGATCGTCGGCAAAACCTGGCCGCTCCAGGTGGTCGAAGTCCTCGGGGTAACGCGGGAGGAAAACCTCGCGATGATCGCGGAGACCGTCGCGCATTTGAAGAGCCACGGTCGCGAGGTGCTTTACGACGCGGAGCATTTCTTCGACAGCTTCAAAGACGATCCCGAGTATTCGCTGGCGACGCTGAAGGCGGCGCACGGCGCGGGCGCGGAGTTACTGGTGCTCTGCGATACCAACGGCGGTTCGCTGCCGGAGTTCATCGCGCAGGCGACGCGCGAGGTGATCGCCAAGGTGAGTACGGCCGTTGGCATCCACACGCACAACGACGCTGGGCTCGGCGTGGCCAATGCGCTCGCCGCTGTAGCGGCGGGAGCGGTGCAGGTGCAGGGGACGATCAACGGCTACGGCGAGCGCGTGGGCAATTGCGACCTCATCACCGTGGCGGCAAATCTCCAGCTCAAGCTCGGTCAACCCGTGGTGCCCGATCTGACGCGGTTGCGCGAGCTGTCGCTCTTCGTCGATGAACTGGCCAACGTCCCGCACAATATCCGCGCGCCTTACGTGGGCAGCGCAGCCTTTACCCACAAAGGTGGGCAGCACGTTCATGCGGTGCAGAAGCTGGCGAGCAGCTACGAGCACGTCGATCCGTCGTTGGTCGGCAACGAGCGGAACATTAGCATCTCGGACATGTCCGGTCAGGCGAACGTGATCGTGAAAGCGGAAAAGATCGGGTTCAAACTGGCCAAGGGCGCGCCGGAAGTGGTGAAGATCCTGAACGAAGTGAAGCGCCTGGAGAGCGAGGGCTACGAGTTTGAAGCCGCGGAAGCGTCCTTCGAGTTGCTCCTGCGGCGGCATCTCGGCCAGCCGCGCCCGCTTTTCGAGCTGGAGGAATATCACTGCTCCTTCCGCCGCGCGGCGCAGGCGCATTGGAACAAATGTGAGGCGACGGTGAAGCTGCGCGTCGGCGGTCAGGCTGAATACACGGCGGCGGAGGGCGAGGGTCCCGTGAACGCGCTCGACGCCGCGCTGCGCAAGGCGCTCCGCACGTTTTATCCCACGATCGATACGATCCAGCTCGACGACTACAAAGTGCGCATCAGCAACGGCCAGCTCGGCACCGCCGCGCGCACCCGCGTGCTCATCGACTCGACAGACGGCGACGAGCATTGGGGCACCGTTGGCGTGAGTGACAACATCATCGAGGCGAGCTGGCTCGCGCTCGTGGACAGCTTTGAATACAAGCTCGGCAAAGACGCGCTGAAGGGCTGATCGCAGCCTCGCTGCGCGGTTCGCGCATCCGCGGACTTGATGCGCCTCGCCTCGCCTCCTACGCTCCGCCGCTTTATGTCATCCGACCCGACCTCGCTCTACTCTCGCAAAAATCCCTTTCCAGCCACGCACCCGGTCAATCGCAAGCTCTCCGGCGAAGGCTCCGGCAAGGATACGCGGCATCACGAGATTTCGCTCGCCGGCTCGGGTCTGCATTACGAAGTCGGTGATTCGCTTGGCCTCTTCGCGACGAACGATCCCGCGCTCGTCTCGGAAATCCTCGCGGCGATCGGCGCGACTGGCGACGAGATTGTCCCCGGTGCGGATGCCGCGCCCAAGCCGCTCCGCGCGGCGTTGACCAGCGACTACATCATCACCCAGCCGTCCAAGGAGTTTCTCAAAGCGCTCGTTGAGCGGGCAGGGGACGCGGTGGCTGATTTGCGCGATCTCATCGCCGATCCGGCGCAGAAAAAGGCGCTCGAAGATTACCTGTGGGGCATGGAATACATCGACTTCCTCGTCGCGCATCACTCCGTGAAATGGACGGCGGAAGACTTTGCGAAGACACTCCGCAAGCTTCAGCCGCGGCTTTACTCCATCGCCTCGTCGCTCAAGGCGAATCCCGAATCGGTGCATCTCACCGTGGCCACGGTGCGCTACGAAAGTCACGGTCGCCCGCGCAAGGGCGTGGCCTCCACTTTCCTCGCGGAACGCTGGGGCGAGGCGCAGACCGCCGGCGTCTTCGTGCATACCGCGAAGCATTTCCGGCTTCCGGAAAATCCCGCGACACCCGTGATCATGGTCGGACCGGGCACCGGCGTCGCGCCCTTCCGCGCGTATCTCCAGGAGCGCAAAGTCACCGGCGCGAGCGGCCAGAACTGGCTCTTTTTCGGCGAGCAAAAGCGCGCCCTCGATTTCCTCTACGAAGACGAACTCGCCCAGCTCCAGACTGATGGCGTGCTCACAAAACTGGACTTGGCCTTTTCCCGCGACCAGGCGGAGAAGGTCTATGTGCAAGATCGCATGCGGGCGAACGCCAGGGAGCTGTGGGCTTGGCTGCAGGAAGGGGCGCACTTTTTCGTCTGCGGCGACGGCGCGCGCATGGCGAAGGATGTGGACACCGAGCTGCATCGCATCGCCGAAACCGAAGGCGGCAAGACACCCGAGGAGGCCGCGGCCTACGTCGAGGCGATGAAGAAGGAGAAGCGCTATAAGAAGGACGTTTATTAAAGACGCAGCCGCTTGACGCTTTCATCCGTTGACGGCGGCTCCGCCTCAAAGCTAATTCCGAAGGGCGGCGAAAAACTCGCCGCCTTTTGCCTTCCCCGACGTATTTTCCCGCGCCCATGACCGCCTCCGCTCGTCTCCTTGCCGTTCTCCTTCTCGCTTTTACTCCGCTTCACGCGCAGGACAGCGCAGTCAAAGCGCCGGCCCTTGCCGAGGCGCCTGCCGCCCTGCAGCCGGGGCTGGCGCTGACTTTTACGGCTGGCGGAAAAAGTGATACGCGCACGGCGCGGCTCGTGGCCATTGAGGTGCCGGCCGGGCAGCCGGTGACGCCGTTTTTGCCGATCGGACCGTTCACGGCAAAGTGGGAGGCGGAGATCGTTTCGGAGATGCGGGCGGAGTTTTCTTTCGCCGCGATCGTGCAGGGCACGGTGAAGGTTTCGCTCAACGGCGCGCCGATTCTCGAAGGCAGTGCGCGAGTCGAAAGCAAACCGGTGAAGCTCCAGAAGGGTGGCAACAAGTTGCTCGTGGAATTCACCAGCCCCGCCAAAGGCGACGCACTGCTGCGGTTGCTGTGGTCGTCGCGCGAATTCCCGTGGGAGCCGGTGCCGCCCGCCACTTTCCGGCACAACGCGAGCGCGCTCGATGTGCGGGCCGGCGAACGTCTGCGCACCGGTCGGCTGCTCTTTGCCGAGCTGCGCTGCGCGGCGTGTCACGATGCGACCGACGTGCTGCCGGCGAAGGGTGAGGGAATGCCCGAACTGGCGCACGACGCGCCGCAATTTGGCGAATACGGCGCGCGCTTCAACGAGGCGTGGCTGGCCGCTTGGATCAATGATCCTCACGCCATCCGCCCGCACGCGCTGATGCCGCGCGTTTTCGCCGACGGCAAACCTGGCGTGATCGATCAACGGGCGGCGGATCTCGCCGTGTATTTCGCGGGTCTTGGCACCCGCGCGGAAGGCAAGCCGCTCGACGATGCGCTCGTCCCGCAGGGCGGCGCGCTGTTCGCCAATCTCGGCTGCATCGCCTGCCACACGCGTCCCGACGCCGACGGCAAAGATGAACACAACCGCACGCCGCTCGCCCACGTTCGCGCCAAGTGGCAGGCCCCGGCGCTCACGGAATATCTGCTCGATCCGCAGAAAAATTACGCTTGGACCCGCATGCCGCATTTTCGCCTCAGCGCGGACGAAGCCGCCAAACTCACGGCCTATCTTTTCCTTTCCGCGAAGCAGGAATCTCCCGCTGGGCCCAAGGGCGACGCGACCCGTGGGGCACAACTTCTCGTCAGCGCGGGCTGTTTGAACTGCCATGCCGGGCTTCCTCCCAGCACCACGCCGACGCTCGCCCTCACGCTCAAGAGCGGTTGGGCGAAAGGCTGCCTCGCACCTGACGCGGCCGCCCGCGGCAAGGCGCCCGACTTCGCTTTCACCCCAGTGCAGCGGGAGGCGCTCGCCGCCTTTGCCGCGAGTGGCTTCACCTCGCTAAAACAGGACACCCCGCTGGAATTTGCTGAGCGTCAGGTCACCAATTTGCGCTGTGCCGCGTGCCATTCTCACGACGGAAAGCAGAGCACGTGGTCGCAGCTCGACAACGAGACTGCGCCGCTTTCCGCCGCTGTGCCGCCGGAAGAAGGTGAGGGCCATCCGGTGCCGACGACTGCCCTTCCGCAACTGACCTGGCTCAGCGAGAAACTGCAGCCGGCGTGGATGGCCGAGTTCATCGCGGGCCACAGCAAGATCAAGCCGCGCCCGTGGATCATCGGTCGCATGCCGGGCTTTCCCGTTTACGCCGAAGGCCTCGCCCAAGGACTGGCCTTAAGCCACGGCTTCCCATTCGCCCCGTCCCCCGCCACGCCGCTCGATCCAGCCAAGGTCAAAGCGGGCGAAACGCTGCTCGGCGAAAATGGCGGGTTCAACTGCCTCCAATGCCACGCCCTCGGCGAACGCGGTGCTACTGCGGTTTTTGAGGCCCCCGGCCCGAATTTGGCGCTCTCGGCCAATCGCCTGCGCCCGGAATACTACCACCGCTGGCTGATGCACCCGCTCCGGATCGATCCCGAAACGAAGATGCCACGTTTTTCCGACGACGAGGGCAAGACCCCGCTCACCGATTTCTTCGAAGGTAAAGCCAGCGAGCAATACGACGCGATCTGGCAATATCTCCAGACCTTCAAAAAGTAGCTGCCCGCGGCGCGCTGGGGCGGTTAGCCCGCTTGCTGTTTGAGTAGCAGGAGGAGCAGCGCGGCACCGATGAGCAGCGCGCTGATCCAGTTCGGAATGCGCGGACTACTCGCAGGTGGAGCATGGCGGGGCATCATCATCTCGGAATCTGAACGCTACTTCTTCTCCTCGCTATCAATGTTCAGATACGTCGGCGTGCGGTCGGTGCCTTGGCCGGGGTTGACCCACTCGATGCGCATCTCTTTCAAGATCCACAGGCCTTCGCTGGTCTTTTGGCCGGAGACGACTTTGAAGCGGCGGACAAATTTGCCAGCGTCGTCGAAAGCCTCGGCTTGCATGAGCGCGCCGCTGTTTTTGGCGATCCAGAGTTTCACGCTGCCGTACTGTGAGTCGGCGGCTGAGGCAGGCGCGACGCGGACAATCCAGCACTTTTGCAGAACCATGGTTTGCTCACCGGTGACTTCCGCCTTGGGCCAGTAGAGGAAGCGGAGGGATAGGTCTTCATAGCTGAGATCGGTGTCGCGGACGCGGGTATCAAACCGGGCGGGACGGATTTTTTCCGCGCCGCCCTTGGTGATTTCCTCGAGGGTGGAAGTGCGGTTGCCGAGGCGGAGTTGAAGGGTAAGGGACGGGTTTTCGAATTCGTAGCGGATGACGCCGCCGGTCATACTCAAGCGAAAGGGGACAGTCTTCCCCGCGCTGCGGAGTTCGCCTCGCAAGGCCTGATCCTGCGCGGCCTGGGAGACGCGGACGGTTCTCAAAATGGCCTGGGCGTCGGGTGTTTCGTCCGCCGATAGAGCCGTGGACAAAACCGCGAAAACACCTACAAGACCGACCAGCAAGCGGACGGTCCAAACTGCCGAACTTGGGCGGACCGTGGCTGTGGCGAAACCCGTCGGGCGCGGTCGGGCCAATTGGTTTGCGGTGTGCGAGGAGGTGCCCATACGCTCGCGAACCTCAGCGATCTCCGCATGGATCAAAAGCTCCTTTTTCTCATCAACCGCGAATGGACCGGCCCGGTGCTGGATCGTTTTATGGCGCTGTTTTCGAGCTTCGCGGCGTGGACGCCGCTGGTCGTATTCGTCATCGTCTGGGTGCTGTTGCGCGGCGGTTTTCGGGCCCGCGCATTTGTGCTCACAGCCGGCTTGGCTGTCGGGGTTTGCGACGGATTGATCGCGAAAAATCTAAAGCGTGCGGTGGATCGCCCCCGGCCGCATCAAGTGCTCGAGGGCGCGCGCATCGTGGATCTGGCGAAGGCGACGCCGCGAATCCTCGCGGTATTTAAACCCGCCAAGGTGAAGCTCTCTCGACCGACCGACGATCTCGAGAAAATCGATGGCCGTTCCTTTCCCTCGTCGCACACCATGAACACGATTTCCGTCGCGCTCGCAGCCGCATGCTTTTACCGGCGCTGGGGCTGGCTCGCCGTCATTCCCGCGCTGCTGGTGGGCTACTCGCGGGTCTATACCGGCTCGCATTGGCCAAGCGATGTCCTGACTTCCACCTTTCTCGGCCTCGGCACCACATTATTACTGCTCGCGATTTTGGAACTGCTGTGGCGACGGCAGGCGGCCCGCTTCGCACCGCAACTCCACGCCGCGCATCCCAGCCTTTTCTCGCCATGACCCCCCGCCGCTTTCTCTACCTCTTCCTCGGCGCGCTCACCGTCCTGCGGCTCATCTACGGCGCGCAGATCGAACTCTCGCCGGACGAAGCCTACTATTTCCAGTGGAGCGAGCATCTCGCGCCGAGCTATTTCAGCAAAGGCCCCGGCGTCGCGCTAACGATGTGGCTCGGCACGCACCTGTTCGGCGTCAGTGAATTTGGCATTCGCGTCTTCAGCCCGCTGCTTGCGCTCGGCACCAGCCTGCTGCTCGCCGCGCTCGCCCGCCGGCTCTACAGCGAATCTGTGGCGATCTGGACGGTCCTGCTCATCAACTGCACGCCGATTTTCAATGCGGGCGGGCTCGTCATGACCATCGATCCGCTCTCGATCTTCTTTTGGACCGCCGCCCTTTTCGCGTTCTGGCGGGCGCTGGAGCAAAGCCCCGCGTTTTCTGCCTGGTGGCCGCTCACCGGCGCGCTCATCGGCGCCGGTTTCCTCGCGAAATACACCAACGCGATCCAGCTTCTCTCGATCCTGCTCATCCTTGCCGTGACGCCGAAATATCGGCGCGAACTTCGCGGGTGGGGCTTCGCCGCGATGCTGGGTGCCTTCGTGCTTTTCACCATCCCGGTCCTCGTTTGGAACGCCCAACATGACTGGATCACCGTCCGCCATCTCGGCGACCGCGGTGGGCTACGCGACGCACCGAGTTTTAATCCCACGGCATTTTTCGAGTTCCTCGGCCTGCACTTCGGCGTCTATTCGCCGCTGATTTTCGGCGCGATGCTCTGGGCCCTGCCGTGGTCGTGGAAAAAGGCGCGCGTGCACTTCAAACCGCGCTTCCTCCTCGCCTTCACGCTCCCGCTTTTCGTCCTCTACTTCACCCTCTCGCTCAAACAATCCGGCGAGCCCAACTGGACCGCGCCCGCCACCGTCAGCCTCGCCATCCTCACCGTGGCCTGCTGGCACGAGTTGGGGGAGGAGCGGAAATGGGCGCGCAAGTTTGCCGTCGTCGCCCTCGTCTTCGGCGCCGTGCTGAGCGTGGTCGCCGTCGATGCAGAAATGCTCCGCCGCATCGGCATCCCGCTTTCCTACAATCTCGATCCGAGTGCCCGCCTCCGCGGCTGGCGCACCGCGGCAGAAAGCGTGGAGGCGCTGCGTACCAAATTCGAGGCCGATCACGGCCAGCCGGTTTTTCTCATCGCCAACAAATACGGCACCGCAGCCAGCCTAGCATTTTATCTTCAGGATAAGCGCCGCGCTGGTCCCGGCCACCCGCCGATCTATTGCCCGATGTCGGTCGTGCCGGAGAACCAGTTCTTTTTCTGGCCGCGCTACGATGCGCTCGTCCGCTACACCGATGTGGCTCGCGACCTTTTGCCGAAGCTCGAACCTGCGGTGCGCGCCCCACTTGCCGCCGCCCTCGCCGCGATGGACCAGCCCGGCACGCCCGACGAGGAAACCGAGCGCCGCCGCCAATTCCTCATCGCGCTCAAGGCCGCGGCCCCGCAGTACGAAATCGACGAGAGTTTCACCGAAGCAATGGGCTTCAACCCGTTCATCGGCCGCACCGCGCTCTACATCACCGACCGCGCCGAAGAGCGCCCCGCCTCCGTGCTCCTCCGCGAATTCGCCCGCTGGGAGATGATCGCCAAAATCGACTGCACCCGCCGCGGCCTGCCGCTTCGCCAACTCCGCGTCTTCGCCTGCTACGACTACCGCCAGCCGGAGCTGTGAGTGCAACCAGCGGAGTATAGCTGCAGCCAGCAGTCCGAGCAGCGGCCTGACCACCAAGCCGACACTTAACCCGTGTAACATTCTGGCGGGATAAGACGTTTTTCTTGTCACAAGTGGCTTTGCCATCCTATTCAACGTCCGCTTTTCGGGCCGACTGAACCTCACCCCAGCGATACAATCCGAAACGGAATCCCCACATGTCATGAAAACAAAATACATCCTGCTCAGCGCTCTTCTCATTGCAATGGCCGCACCGCGTGGCCTCGCTGCTGTCGTTACTGTTAGTCCAAATCACGGACTAGTGGTTACAAATACACTTAATATTTCCCCGGGAAATGCGCTTGACCTCACAAATAACCCCCTCTTGGTCTTCACGACACCATTTGCCACCATCTACGGCCATGTAGTGAGCGGCTATAATGCCGGGGCCTGGGATGGAGACGGGATCAGGAGCAGTTTCGCGGCGGCAGACCCGCTGCTTATCGCCGCCCTCGGTTGCATCAGTAATGCAGACGCGGGTTATGCGAGTTTTCATGGAACGGCGACACCAAATGGAACCGAGACTTTCGTCCAGTACACCTACTATGGGGATGCAAACCTCGACGGCGTGGTGGACGCCACCGATTACGGGCTGATGCTGCCTAGTGGAACGAATTGGTACGAAGGCGATTTCAATTACGACGGCGCGGTGAATGCGGCTGACTACGCCCTGATTGATAATACCGTCGCAGTCCTCGCGGCTCCGGAGCCCGCAAGCCTCGGTCTGCTCGGCCTCGGTGCGCTGCTCCTCGCTGCCCGCCGCCGCCGCGCTTAAGCGGCAAGCTATCTCCGATCAATTGCCACTAGCGGTCAACGTCCGCAGCGCGAAGGCGGTGGCGATAAGCGGGTCGTCTTCAAAGCTGTCGGGGCAGGCGCCGGCCCAAGAGCAGTCGGGCTTTTGAAGGGCGAGGAGGTCTGCGGAAAGGGTTTCGAGCTGGGTTTCGGCCCACGAACGCAGCGGGGACGAACGGCGCGAGATCGCAAGGACCGCCGCGAAGGCTTGGGCGTGATAGTAGCGCAGGCATTCGCGGTCATCGGCGCGGTCGGCGGGCCAAGTACCGCCGTGGCTGGCTCCGGCGGCGTGGCGGTGGAGCCAGGCGAAGGCGGCTTGCATCCGCGGATCGGTGGCCGGAAGGCCGCACGCGTGCAGCGCGAGGAGGCCGTCGCAGGTGGCGCTGCCGTAGGAGTGGTAGCGATCGCGACCCGTGGCATCGCGCCCGGCGAGGCCGGCTTTGTTGCGCACGGGATCGTCGGCGGCGAAGAAGAAGCCGCCGTCATCGAAGGGACCGGACGGGGTGGGAGAGAAGTTTTGGCATTGCGCGAGGAAGGGCAGCGCAGCGGTGGTGCGGGCGAGGCGTCCGACGGCGGTGAGTGCGGCGAGGCCGAGGACGGTGGCGGAGATATTGGGCGCGAGCATGTCCGGCGGCGGCGAGACGCCGGGCGGAAGCCGGGGCGGTGTGGGCGCGTCGCTCCACGCGCCGCAGGCGGCCGTCTCCGCGGGCCAACCGAGCGCTGGGGCGATGCGGAGTTCTTCGACAAGATCGGCCCAGAACGCGGCGTGGCGCGCGTCGCCCGTTTGCGCGAAAACCTGCGCCGCGTAACTCGCGGTGAAGAGCGGATAGCGCAACTCCTCCCACGGGGTGATGCGCGCCCCTTGGGTGACGGTGAGCTTTTTCAGCCAGCCCACGCCGCGAGCGACGGTCTCCGTGTCCGCACCGGGGGTGTCGGTGAGCGCCCACAGCACCAGCGGCGTGAGCGCATCGCCCTCGCGGAACGCGCCGTAACGCGTCGAGCGCCACGCGCCGTCGGCCGATTGTCGCGCCGCGAGAAAACCCGCCGCCGCGCGTACGCTGTCGGCACGCGACGGTGCGCCCCAGCCGGTGAGCGCACCGCCGCACAAGGCGGCAGCGCGCGCCAGGAATTCGCGACGGGTTTGCGCCATCTCCGGTTACTCCGCGTGGGCGGTCTTGGCGACGGACGGCGCATTTTTCTCCGGCGCAGCCGTCCCGATCACCGCCCCCGCAGGAGCGCGCTCGATGAGCAGCGTGAGCAGCGCGGTGCCCGTGCAAAACGTGCGTCCCGTGATGCAGTGATGCCCGGCCCAGCTTCCGTCCTCATTCTGCGCGGCGCAGAGCGTGGTCTGCATCTTTTGCTTCCACGCCTCCCACTCCAGGCCGCCGCGTTCGCGCAGACTCTCGCCGAGGTTCATGTAGCTGAGAAACTCCTCGCCGCCATTGTTGCCAAAACCGGCCACGTAGCGGCTGTCGCCAAGTTTTCCTGCGACCGCCCGCTGCGCGACAGCCGAGGCTTTGTCATCCTCAGCGAACTGCTTCAGATCCTTCCAGGCCTTCTCCTTTTCGGCGGCTGGCGCGTTGGCGTCGGCGATTTTTTTCTCCGCTTCCGCCTTCCGCGCGACGTTCGATTTCGTCTTCTCCAGCAGGCCGCCCAGCTTCGCCGCCTCGCGGTAAATTGAAACGCCCGCGCTCGACGGCTCGCTCGCTGCACCCGCCGCGGTGAAGTCGCCCTTGGCCACGTCCAGCCCGGCCAAATTCTGCCGCTGATCCTTGTCCAGCGCCTCGTTGCTCACCTTCGCCCCGCTTCGTGCGGCGGAGTTCAATGCCTTGCTGCACAGGCCCTGCGAAAGCACCGCTGCCCAGCCTTTGTTTTCGGCAAAGGAGCCGTCGTCCTTTTTGGTTGCGCTCGATCTTCGCGACCACCTTGTCGAGCGCAGCGGCCCGGCGCTTTTCTGCGGCCTCTTCGCCCGCGCGCCCTTTGAGCTCCGAGAGCGCCCAGCCCGCGAGAAAGGTGTCCACGTAGGTGCCAATCTTCACCTGCATCTGCGTGTTGCGCACAGCGGTGGTGTAGAGCGAATCCGTATCGGCCTGCTCGACTTGCTGGCAGATAAACTCGAAGGCCCGCCGCGCCGCGTCGCGCTGCTCGCCCTCCGTCGGCGAAATGCCCGCGCGTAGCAAAGTAACGAGGCTCACGCAGGTATTCCCGAGGTCGGCCGGGTCTTCGACATTCGCCCCCTCCACGCGGCTGCCGCCTTTTTTCCCGTCCTGCCGCCAGCCACCGCCCTGACCCCAGCCGCCGTCTTTCTGTTGGTGCTCGAGCAGATACGCCACGCCCGTGCGCACCGCTTCGTCCGCGGTGCGTGGGTTGATTTTCGTTTCGGGTTTCGGCGCGGGCTGAGCCTCCGCGCGCGTCCCGCGTTCTTTGGCGGGCACGGCATCCTTGGCGGCTGCGTCGGTGGCGGAAAAGGCGAGCGTCAGACCCGCGAGGAGCCCGCACACAGAGCCCGCCAGTGGAATGAAGTTTTTGGTGGAATGGAGTTTGGTGTTCATAGGTTTTAGAGTTCGACGAAACTCTCTACCGCGCCCTTAGATCCGCGGTGCCAGAGCGTGGTAAAAAGGCTGTCAAAAAATTGTCAGGCGGCGGGGGTCGGCCTTCCCCTCCCCAGGCTCCTCGCTACGCTGCGCGGATGAAGCTCCTCCTTTCCAATGACGACGGCATCGACGCTCCTGGCCTCGCGGCGCTGCTGGCAGCGGCGCGCGAGGTTGGCGAGCCGGTGATCGTCGCGCCCGCCGGGCCGCAGTCCGGCATGAGTCACGCGATTACTTGGGATCGCGGCGTGCGGTTGGAGGAGCGTGGGGCGGGGAGTTTCGCCGTGCATGGGACGCCGGCCGACTGTGCGCGGCTGGGTCTGCTGCGCGTCGCGCCGGATGCGCGGTGGGTGCTCAGCGGGATCAATCACGGCGGCAATCTCGGCGCGGACATCTACTACTCCGGCACCGTCGCCGCCGTGCGCGAAGCCGTGCTGCACGGCTGGCCGGGCATCGCCTTTTCACAGTACCTCAGCAGAGACCTTCCGCTCGACTGGCCCCGGGCCACGCGCTGGAGCGCGCGCCTTCTCGCCGAACTCCTCGCGCGTCCCGTGGAGCCAGGCCTTTTCTACAACGTGAATTTTCCCCACCTCGCCGCCGCCGCGCCCGAACCCGAGATTGTCTTCTGCCCACTCGACCCGAACCCACTGCCGCTCAGCTATCGCCACGAAGCCGACGATCATCACATCTACGATGGCGACTACCAAACTCGCGCCCGCACCGCCGGAGCGGATGTGGCGGTGTGTTTCGGCGGCGGTATTTCGGTGACAGCGCTGCGCTTGTTTTGAGCCGCGCGCAAAAGCGCACAGGAAGGAATGACAAAGCGGCGCAAATCCGCATCATGCGCGCCCATGCCAATCCGCGAATTCAGAACCAAGATGGAAGCCGCCGGGGTCAGCGAGCCCGCGATCAAAGCTTTCGAGCGCAACTACGCCCAACTCGGCCAGGACGATTGTGGGCTCATTCCAGAGAGTTCGATCCAGCCCGTCGAGAGCCTGCCATCGCTCGCTGAGATCCACGCGAAAACCACGCCGCGGCCGGAATTGCTCAACGAAACCGCCGTGCTCAAACTCAACGGCGGCCTCGGCACAGGCATGGGCCTCGAGCGCGCCAAGTCCCTGCTGCCCGTGCACGACGGCCTCACTTTCCTCGACCTCATCGTGCGCCAGGTCCTGCACTTCCGAAAGACCAGCGGCCACATGCGGCTGCTCACCATGAACAGCTTCAGCACCAGCGCCGACACCCGCGCCGCGCTGGCCAAATATCCCGAGCTCGGCAACCCCGACGACATTGAGCTCCTGCAAAACAAGACCCCGAAAGTGGACGCGAAAACGCTGCGCCCCGCGGTCTGGGAAAAGGATCGCGACCTCGAGTGGTGCCCGCCCGGCCACGGCGATCTCTACGCCGTCCTCGCCACCGGCGGCACGCTCGAGCGCCTCCTCGCCGATGGCATCCGCTACGTCTTCGTCTCGAACAGCGACAACCTCGGCGCCACGCTTGATCTCCCGCTTCTCACCTGGTTCGCCGAGAGCGGCGCGCCTTTCATGATGGAGGTCACCGCGCGCACGCCGTCCGACCGCAAAGGGGGCCATCTCGCCCTGCGCGGCGATCAGCTTCTCCTCCGCGAATCCGCTCAGTGCCCCGAGGCCGACCTCGACGCCTTCCAGGACATCACCAAGCACCGCTTCTTCAACACCAACAACCTCTGGCTCCGCCTCGACCGCCTGCGCGACGCCCTCGACGCCTCCGACGGCTCACTCCCGCTCCCGCTGATCCGCAACAAAAAAACCGTCGATCCCCGCGACAAAAACTCACCCGAAGTTTTCCAACTCGAAACCGCCATGGGCGCCGCCATCGAGTGCTTCCCCGACGCCCGCGCCGTCGATGTCCCGCGCAGCCGCTTCGCTCCTGTGAAGACCACGGGCGACCTCCTCACCCTGCGCAGCGACGCCTACGACATCCGCCCCGACGGCACCGCCGCCCTCGTCCCCGAGCGCAACGGCATTCCGCCCCGCGTCGAACTCGACCACCACTACAAACTCGTCGATCAACTCGAAGCCGCCCTCGCCGCCGGCATCCCTTCGCTCAAAGGCTGCCAAACGCTCTGGGTCAAAGGCGAAGTCCTCTTCCACTCCAGCGTCATCGTCCAAGGCGAAGTCACCATCGAAAACCCCACGCACGCGCCGCTCCCCGTCCCGCCCGGCATCCACTACAACACGCACCTGATTCTGTAGGCGAAGAGTTGAGGTCGGCAGCGCTAAACCGCAGGAACTCTTCAAATGTTCCCC
This sequence comes from Chthoniobacter sp., assembly GCA_031390545.1. Lineage (GTDB taxonomy): Bacteria > Verrucomicrobiota > Verrucomicrobiia > Chthoniobacterales > Chthoniobacteraceae > Chthoniobacter. Next base: position 135,829 of record JANMTP010000033.1, read on the forward strand.
TTTTATCGGTGACGCGAAAATCAGCTTTTTGCGGAAGACGGCGGAGACTTTTGATGGGCGTTTGTAGAAGCTCCGGATACTGTCTCATCATGCCGAAGACAAGAAACCTGACCGATCTATTCCGCGCCATCGGGTCGCATGATCTTGGTCGGGCAGCGGCGGTAGCGCGGGAGTAGGCAGCGAGTCACGGGAAACGCGGTCAGATACAAGCTGAACGCGATCATCTGGGCGCGCTGAATGGATCTGCGCAAAAGCAGAACGGCGCTCCTTCGCCTACAGTCCACGCTGTGACCGCTTGGAACGTCCACAGCGCATTGCTTCCGTTGACACGTACTCGCTCTCTCTCCGAGTTGCGTTTGGGAAAGGCCACTCGAATCGCGTTGGCAGAGGTTCTCGCCGAACGGCGGGCTGTAGCAAAGCTGACTGAGAAGGGAATACCGAGGCGCTGGCGCCTGCTCTTCCACGGTCCGCCAGGTTGCGGAAAAACCGCCACGGCGGCGGCGCTCGGGCATGAAGCAGGTCTGCCGACATTTTTGGTACGCTTCGATGGGCTAATTGGCGCATATCTCGGGCAGACCGCGTTGCGGTTGCGCGACGTGTTCCGTTTTGCGGAAACGACGCCGTGCGTCCTCCTTTTTGATGAAGTGGATGCACTAGCAAAGAGAAGAGGCAGCCCGATGGATGTTGGTGAACTCGATCGGATCGTGATCGCGTTTCTCCAGGAACTGGAGCACGCGCACTCGGAAGGATTCCTCATCGCTGGATCGAATTTGCCGCGGGCCTTGGACGATGCGCTGTGGCGGCGCTTCGATATGCGTCTCGCATTCCCAAAACCTCGACCCCCGGAGCTGGCGAGTTTTGCCAGCCAGCGCAGCCGCGATTTTGGCTTCCGAGCCGGCAAGCCACTGCTGACGGCCTGCCGCAAAGCGCCGTCGTTTGCCGAGGCGGAACAGTGCATTCTCGACGAGGCAAGACGCCGCGTATTGAGAGAACAAGCGTAAGGATTTCGGATGCCGGAGCCGCACCCGATTCGACCGAGGAACTATTTCCTCAACGAAGCGCACCAATTGCCGATCGAAGATAAGTCGGGCGGCGGCAGGACTCCCCATTATCTTGGCGTTGATTGGGCGCAAAGGTCACGGCGACTTGTCGCTTCACTGGAAAAGGTCGAACGACGCGCGGCTTCTTCGCCGGATCCATTAAGCCGGCATCGCTATTACATTTTGGCCGACCCTGTAAAGGAGGTGGTCAAGGAGTCGAAAGCCAAGGACGCCAAAGAGGGACGAAAAATCGAGAGCGTGGACTACCGCGGGGAGCAATCCAAAGTCTTCGGACGTCTTGGTCTGGACTTGATCGAGGTTCACTCGAGTGGCGCGGCAACCGTGCATGCTCTGCCAGAACGGATGGAGCAGCTACGCATGAGCACTGCGGAATTGTCGCAACTAGGGCTGAGGGACCAGGCGCATTGGGTGACAATTGAGGATTTCGCGTGGCTGCCCGGACACCTGAAGTTTGATCAAGAGTGGTTGGAAAAATTCGGTCGCAAGCCGGTGGAAGCTTACATCCAGCTCCAACCGCTGATTGGTGAGTTGGAGGCGGAAAAAGTCATCCGAGCGCTCGCCGACTTCTTCCGCGATCGACAAGGACTTTCTCTGAATGGAAAGGGGCGCAGCTATCTCGGTCGATTTTTTCTGAGGACCATTATCGACGCAGCTTCCGTGCGGGAACTCGCTGAGAATTTCTCTTCGATACAATCCATTCATCCACCAATTATCGCGCTTGTCGAAAGTCTGCTGCCGGACGTAACCCCATCGCCCGCGCGCTCAAGACCGGAACTGATTGCTCCCAATCTCGCGCGTTCCTTGCCCTGCGTCGCTATAGTAGACACTGCGGTGCCGGACGAGCATCGCTGGCTTCAGCCGCTGCGGCGCGGAATCGTGCGAGGGTTGAATTGCCTTAACACGGAAAATGATCATCACGGCTCGATGGTTGCATCGCGTGTGGTTTTTGGTGATGCGGACCTGACTCAGGGTGCTCCGGCACCGACGTGTGCCTTCTTCGAAGTCCGAGTGGGCCGCTCGGAAAAGACGATTCTTGCCCAGAGCGTGGTGGACGCCATGCGCGGTGTCGTCATCGCCGCGCCGGATGTGCGGGTGTTCAACCTGAGCTTTGACGGAGAGAGTCGTCTCGACAACTTGCCGGCCAAACAGCGCGCTGAAACTTTGAAGCTGATCGAGGAACTCGACAATTTCGCTTTCGATCAAGATGTCCTCGTTGTGACGGCTGCCGGGAACGCTCCCCGCGGACTCGTTCCCACACCAGACTATCCTCATCATGTGGATGATCCCGGCTGGGAACTGCATTCATTTCCTCGCGCTTTCAATGCGTTGACCTGCGGCGGCACGATCGCTCGGTTGAGCGCACTCGGTATGGGGTCGGAACAGAATGCGCCGAGCCCATTCACGCGAATCGGTCCCGGCTTTGCACGCAGTCCTAAACCGGATTTTTCTGCCCCCGCGGGCGATACCGACGCCGCTTATCAGGCGCAAGCTGGCCTCGGTGTTTGGGGCTACAACGCCCTCGGCGATCCGCGCGAAGATTTCGGCACGTCTTTCGCCGCTCCTCTCTTGGCTCGCGAAGCTGCATTCGTCTTTGATGAACTGCGGCGTGTCTGTCCGGGAGATGCCCGCCCCTTTGCCTGCACGGCTAAAGCCGTTCTTGCTCTGACCGCAGACGACTACGGTTCACGTCTCGGTGAGGCACTCCAACCATTGGCGCGTCGCACGTTGGGTTTCGGTAGTGCGAGCGTGCGGGAGTTTCGCGAGCCACGTCCCGACAAAGCGCGCTTTTTCTGGCAAGGAGTAATTGAGCATCGCGACGACATGGTGCGTGTGCAGCTTCCCGTTCCGCGAGACTGGGTCAGCGCGGCAGCAGCACCCAGACTGCGGATTTGCGCTTCGTGGGACACGCCAGTGAATGCTGCGGTTGTGATGATTTGGGCCTGCCGTGACTTGCATATGACATTGCGCGCAGAACCAGAAGGAAAGCCTCTCTCCGGTTCCCGTGAGCGTGTGCCGGGTTATCCACTTTTTCGCAAGACTTGGACCTTGGAAAAGTGCCGTGATCGTTTCGCCGCGGCGAGCGACTTGTGGACGATGGAGTTTACCTACGAACAATTGGCGGACCCGTCGGCTGGGCATCAAGTTACCGGCTCCATGCGTATCGCATTTGCAGCGGAACTGTGGGATGACGCCGAAGAACCGCTTGATCCACATCGCTTCGTCCAGGCATTGCCGATCGCCGCTACATTCCTTCGCCTGAGTAACACGGCTGCATGGTTGCCGCAGCCAATTACTTTAACCGCGGACCTGTAATCAGCGATGGGAATGGCGGATCTCGAATGGCGCGGCGCTGGGAGCCACGGGTTTCCTGTTGGGCGAAGAGTTCGGCTCGGGCGCAAAAATTTGCGCGGCCGACTCCTTTAATCCGTCCGCACGCGGAGGAAGGAGGGGAAGCGGGGGAGGCCTTTGGCGGTGAGGCCGCGGTGGCGGTAGGTGATGAGGGTGCCGATGGGCGGTGGGGTGGCGCGCTGGGTATCGGTGAAGCCGGTGCCGAGGGAAAACTCGCGTCCGTCGGCCGTCTTTACGCGGAGCGCGCCGAGCTTGCCGGCGAACTTTCCTTTTCCGGGAAGATGCGCGATGACCGTGGCTTCGGCGTCGTCGTGGGGCTTCACCTTGAGCAGCGTCGGGGATCGCCCGGCTTCGTATGCCGATTCCGGTTTTCGGAGCATCAGCCCCTCGCCACCGAGCTCGACCACGCGATCTCGCTCCGCGAGGAGATGCGCCGCTCCTTTGCAGCGCTCTTGGGTGACCAGTTTCACGAACTGATTCTTTTCCGGCACCGTGACCTGCAAAAACTTCCGCCGCTCTTCAAACGTCCCGCTCGCCTGCGGCGCGTCGAAGACCATGAAGCGCACTTTTTTCCACCGCTCGTCGGGCGCTTGCGAGAGCACGGTGCTGACGGTCTCTTCAAACTTGCCGTGGCCGATCCACAGTTCGCCGTCCAGAGCGACATCCTTGGGCAGTTCCGCGAGAAAATCCTGCGGCGCCTGAAGCGGCTGCCCCTTTCGGCTCCACAGCTTTCGTCCATCCCAATACCCGCGCAGCCCATCGTACTTCTCACTCATCCACCAGCCGGTCGGATCGATGGATGAGTTCCAAACCTTAGCCAACAGCAGCGCCGGGTCGCCCTTCTCCGTCGCCGGAGCTTCGTTGGCGCTGCTCGTTTGCCCTACCGAAAGGTGGGTGAAAACCAGACTCGCGATCAGAGCCGCCAGCGCGCCGCGTAACCTCCATGGATTCCTCATGAGGGCGAGCCTTGCCAATGCCGGAGGCGCTTGTCAATTCGGCGGTGGCTCCGGTAGTGGCTCTGTTTGCCGCCAGTTGCAGGGCGGGCGCTTCGCCGGCCGGTGGCAACCGGGGCGGTTGCCCGACAATTTCCACTTTGGTCAATTCGCCGCCGGCGCCGCGGTGCCCATCCTTCTCAATGTCTGACGGAGCTGGTCGAAATCCACCGGCTTGACGAGGTGGGCGGCGAAGCCCGCTTGGCGGGTGCGCTGGAGATCCTCTTCCATGCCATAGCCGGAGATGGCGATGGCGGGAAAGGAGGGATGATCGGCGCGCAGGGATGCGATCAATTCCAAGCCGGTGCCGTCGGGTAGGCCAAGGTCGGAAATAAGGATGTCGAAACCCTTTCTCTCAACCGCCGCTTTGGCGCTGGCGACACTTTGCGCGGGGATCACTTCGTGCCCAGCGCGGCTGAGCAACCGAGTGAGCACCCCGAGCGTGGGCTCATGATCTTCCACCAGGAGGATACGCCGCGGTTCCGTCTCGTCTTTGCCGGACTCCAATGACTCGGCGGTGAGCATGCCGTGAGGCGGTAAGATCGGGCTGGGAAACTCAACGGTGAAAGTGGCGCCCTTTCCTTCACCGGGGCTGCCCGCGCGGATGACCCCACCGTGCAAATCCACAATGGAGCGGGCGATGGCGAGGCCCAGGCCCAGGCCGCCGTAGCGATGGTCACCCTCGTGACCGGCCTGCTCGAAGGGTTGGAAAATCTGTTCCGCGACCGCGGGGGTGAAACCGAGCCCGGTGTCGCTGACTTCAATGAGCAGACGATCGTGCTCCGCATCGTCGCGCGTCTTAATCGTGATTCGTCCGCCGGCGGTCGTGAATTTTACGGCGTTCTTGAGCAGGTTCCAAAAGACCTGCTGGAGGCGGGCCGGGTCGCCGTTGACGCCATAACGCTCGGCGGCGAGGTCCACATCCAGCGCGATCTTTTTCCCGAGAGCCTCCTCGCGCACGATTTCCAGGGCGTGGCAGATGAGCGAATGCGCATCGCAGGGCTCGGTGCGCATGGGGAGTTTGCCGCGGCTGATGCGGGTCAGGTCGAGGAGGTCGTCGATCAGTCTCGCCTCCAGCGCGATGTTGCGCTCCATCATCGCCATCTGCGCGCGAATGTCGGGCGGCAGGCGCTCGTCTTCGCGGAGCGCGGCGGCACTGAGGAGCACGGGGGTCAGCGGCGTGCGGAGCTCGTGGGAAAGGGCGGCGACGAAATGGTCCTTCGCCCGGGAAGCGGCTTCCGCAGTTTCCTTGGCCACGCGCAGTTTTTCCTCAGCCGCCTGGCGCTCGGTGATATCGCGCAGGAAGCCGACGAAGAGGGTGGGGTCGGTTCCCGGGAGCGGATTGATGCTCAGCTCGGCGGGGAATCTGGTGCCGTCGCGGCGGAGCGCCGGCAGTTCCAGGCGTTTACCGAGGATTGGGCCGTGACCCGTGGCTTTCAGGTGTGCGAGGCCTCGATTGTGGATGGCGCGCAGCTCCTCTGGAATAATGCAGTCGGCCAGCGGACGACCCAGGACTTCGTCCCGCCGCCAGCCGAAAATGCGCTCCGCGGCGGGGTTCCAATCGACGAGCAAGCCGTCCGCGTCCATGCACAACACGGCGTCGAGCGAGGTGTCGATGATGGCCCGACTGCGCTGCTGCCCATGACGAAACGCTTCGCTTGCCGCCCGGGCGCGGCTTTCCTGCCGACTGACGGCCCGACTTGCCGCGACGAGCAAGCCGAACAGAAGAATCAGGCCGCCATAGAGCATGAGCGCAGTCCCTTCGCCCGGGACAATGACGCCAGAATTGCGACCGCGAGCAATGAACCAACCGAGGGCGAGCAGCAGGATTAACGAGCCCGGCAAAGTCCAGCGCAGTAAGATGCCATCCGCCCCTGTGGAAAGGATGCGCCGCATCGGCGGGTGTTTCGGCCGAGCGGCCAGAACGCCGATCGACAGGGCGGTGAGCGTGGCCGCGGTATGCAGCAGAATATTCGTCGAGCGCAGCAGCCCGGTGAATTTATCGATGCTCAAAAAGTAACCAACCAAACCAAGGGAGACGGGCAGCGCGGCCAGCAATGCGAAGCTGGGGGCGATCCAAATCCGTCGTTTTCCGACCAGCACGCTGCGATCCAGCATACCCAGCGCGAGGCCAAGAAAGAGGAGCGAAAGCGCGGCGTTGAGGCTCATACGTCCAGGGTGCCGGACGATACTATTGGCCAGGTCACCAGGGATGGTCTCGGGTGCGAACAGCAGTCCGACTCCTAGATTCAACAAGAAAAACTCCTCTACGACGGTCAGCAGGCCAAACAAAGCGGGAATGATCGCCAAGCCTTGGGCCAATCTCCGCCGTCCGGCGCTCGGCGCCCGATTCCAACAAGCCAGAGCCAACGCCGCCGCGATGATGGCGATCGCGGTGTTAATCCGCATAATCATCATATTGGCTTCGACCATCATGCGCGGGACCGAGCCGTGGAGCCAAACGAGCAGATTCCCGCCGCCGACCAAAAGGGCGATCGTGATAGCCGCCCACTGCACCCACCGGCATACCCGCTCTGCGTTTGGCAGCAGCGCGGTGGCTGGGAGGGGAGTCTCAGCTGGGACAGTAAAAGGCATGACCGGGTTTGCGGCCCGCAGGACTAAAATCCAGTAAAGCCATCGCTGTACGACTGAAAACGCAGCCAAAGGCGGGCGTGGCCGCCTTTTTTAACCTGCCGTCCGGCAAAAACCGCTCCCTAGCCACGAACTAAGAGTCGGTCGGCCGGCGCGAACTCTGTAAAGAGGTGTCCCGGCGCTCTAAGGGCGCGCTTCGAGCACCATGTTAAACGGGGTCTCCGTGGCGCGGCGGAAGCGGGTGAAGCCGCCCCGGATGATCACCTCGCGTAGTTGACCCTCCCCGGCCTGCGCGCCGAGGGCGAGGCCCACTTCTTGGGCGCGTGAGGCGGGCGTGCAGACCATCGTCGAGGCGGCGAAAAAGACCCGGCCAACGGGGTTGAGATTATTCTCCAGGCGGTCGTGCGCCATCGGCTCGACGATCATCCAGGTGCCATCGGGCGCGAGGGTGGACCGGACATGGGCGGAGGCGCCGACCGGGTCGCCCATGTCGTGCAGGCAATCGAAGAAGGTCACGAGGTCGTAGCCGGTGCCGGGATAATCTTTGGCGCCAGCGACCTCGAATTTGCAACGCGAGGAGACCCCAGCCATCTCCGCCGTCTCGCGCGCCATTTCGATGGAAGCAGCGTGGTAGTCAAAGCCGATGAATTCCGAATTGGGATACGCTTCGGCCATGAGGATGGTGGAAGCGCCGTGACCGCAGCCGACGTCGGCCACCCGAGCACCGCGCTTTAACTTTTCCTCCACGCCATCAAGGGCGGGCAGCCACGCGGCGACGAGATTCGTGATGTAGCCTGGGCGGAAGAAACGTTCTGTCCCGCGGAAAAGCTGTGGGCTGTGTTCGTGCCAGCCGACGCCTGAGCCAGATTTAAATGCCTCGCGGATTTTTGGCTCGTCGAGCATGACGGAGCGGATCGATTCAAACGCGCCGGCGCAAAAAACCGGGCTGTTTTCGTGAGCAAAAACGAGGGCTTGCTCGGGAGGCAGCGTGAAGGTCGCGGTGGCCGGGTCGTAGGTCACGTACCCGCTCGCGGCTTGCGCGGAAAGCCATTCGCGGACGTAGCGCGGGTAGGTGCCGGTCTTTTCCGCGAGCTGATCGACGGTGAGCGGGCCGGCGTCAGCCATGGCCTTCCAAAGGCCAAGCTCATCGCCGAGCAGGACCAGCGCGGCATTCATCGCTGCGCCCATGTCGCCGAGCATTCGACCCATAAATTCGTGCAGCTTCGTTTCGTTGATCGGCGTCTTCGTGTTCATGCGCCGCAGGCTAAAATCCGCGCCGTCGCAGCCGCCAGATTTTTCGTTGGCGCGGCACCCCGCTAACGCAGCGCGTGACCGTTACAGCTGATGTTCCAGGAGCGACTCGAAGACCTGCAAGGGCATATCACGGAACAACTCCCGGCGGAGTTTCTCGGGATCGACTTTAACCGACCGGGCGAGGTCCTTAGCGAAAATGCGCGTCTGTTCCGCGGCGAAGCCGGCGTCGAGGACATTGAGGTTGGCCTCGTCATTGAGGCGGAGGGAGCGGTTGTCGAAATTCGCGGAACCCAGCGAAACGAAGAGGCCGTCGGCGATCAGCAGTTTGCTGTGAATCATCGTGGGCTGGTATTCGTAAATCTCGATGCCCGCGGCGAGCAGCCGCTTCCACTTCTTGCGCGAGGCGCGGCGTACGGATTTCGAGTCGATATGCTCGCCGGGCACGATGATTTGCACCTTCACCCCGCGCTGAGCCGCGAGGACCAGGGCCTCGATGATTTGGTCGTCGGGGACGAAGTAAGAATTCTCGATCTTCAACGTCTCGCGGGCCGAGGCAATGGCGAGGTGATACATGAGCGGAACGGCGTAGCTGCCGTTGCGCGGCGAACTGCGGAAAACACTGCCCGCGACTGAGCCCACGGGCGGCAGCGCGGGGAAGTAGTCGGTGCCGATAAGGATTTCCTTCCGGGTGCGCAGCCAGTTTTCCGTGAAGGCCGCCTGCAATTTCGCGACCGCGGGGCCCTCGACGCGGTAATGAATTTCCCTCCAATGCTCGGGCGAATTGGCGTTCCCTGCCCATTCGTCGGCAATCCCCACTCCGCCGATGAAGCCCACTTTGCCGTCAATCACGAGGAGCTTGCGGTGGGTGCGGTTATTGTAACGGCGGGGGTCGATCCAGAGGATGGGATGGTAGAGCTCGAAGTCCACACCGGCGTCGCGCAAAAGCGCGTGATAGGTCCGCGATTTCCTGGCGCCTTGCGCATCGAAGATCACTTTCACCTTCACGCCGGCGCGCGCCCGCTCGGCGAGCGCGTCCGCAAACGCTTTCGGGATGTCGCCTTTTTCAAACACATAAGTCTCAAAGGTGATCGTCTTTCGCGCACTGCGGATCGCCCCGAGCATCGCCGGGAAAATCTGGTCGCCGTTGTTTAGCGTGGTGATGCGATTGCCGGAGCTAAAGGGAGTGCCAATAACGTGGCCCATGGTCTGCCGAAAGGCCGCGCTCCGCACCGGCGCTGCGTCTTTGATGGGGCTTTTGATGACCGTTTTCGAGGCACACCCGGTGAATAGGGCGGCGGTCAGGAAGAGGCAGGGGAGAAGCTTCGAGATCATAGTTGGACCGGAAGGGAAGTCGCGGGTGGGTGAGAGTTTCAGCAAGATTCGCACAGCGGCAAGCCGAAGGCCGTGCGATCCCCAACTATGAAAGTCCGTGTTCCTTACACCGCGCTCGCCGCCGGTTTGTTGCAGATGCTCGTCGCGCACATTTCGGCCGCCGAGCCCGCGCAGAAGACCATCGATTACCTCATCCAGACCACCGAGAGGTCGGGCTTCACCTTCATTCGCAACGGCACTGAGCATTCCGCATCGGAGGCGGCGGCACTGATGAGGCGCAAGCTGGGGTTTGTGAAGGCGCAGGTGAAAACACCGGAGGATTTCATCCGGCTTGCCGCGAGCCAAAGTCATCTCACCGGCAAGCCGTATCTCGTCAAAGTAGCCGACGGCAAAACGATGTCCGGTGGAGCATGGCTGACCGGCGTCCTGGCAAAGTATCGCGCCGCACACCCCGAATAGGGCACAATTTCGGGGTAGTTTTGTGGATGCAGTACGTCGCACGATCGTGACTCGCCAGAGCCACGGATTCCCGGTAAACCGCGCGCCTATGAAAACGCTCGCCGCCGCCGCCGCCCTGCTCGTGACCTCTCTGTCTGGTTTTGCCGAGGACGCAAAGTGGCCGCGTTTTCGCGGACCCGATGGCGCAGGCATCGCGGATAAAGAGAAGCCGCCCGTCGAGTTTGGCCCCGAAAAAAATGTGCTCTGGCAGGTCGCGACGCCGAGCGGACCGTCGTCGCCTTGCATTTGGAAAGACCGCATTTTCCTCACCGCCTACGACGGCGGGAAACTGTGGACGCTCTGCCTCGACCGCGCGACCGGCAAGGAACTCTGGCGGCGCGATGCGGGTGCGGAAAAGATCGAGGCCTTTCTGCTCAACCAAGGTAGCCCCGCGGCCTCGACGCCGGTGACGGACGGCGAACGCGTCATCGTCTATTTCGGCTCCTGCGGGCTCATCGCCTACGACTTCGCCGGCAAGGAACTGTGGCGGCACGCCCTCCCGTGCGCGGAGACGAACAACGACTTCGGCAGCGGCACCTCGCCCATTCTCGCCGACGGTTTGGTCATCCTCGTGCGCGATCTGAAAGCCGACTCCGCCGTCTTCGCGCTCGACGTCGCGACCGGCAAGCCGGTGTGGAAAACCGCGCGCCCCGGCATGTTCACCGGCTACTCCACGCCGATGATCTGGGAGCGCGACGGTGTGAAAGAACTCATCGCGCCCGGCGGCCTCGCGATGAAAGCCTACGACCTCCGCACTGGCGCCGAGCGCTGGCTGCTCCGCGAGCTTTCGGCGGTCAATTGCGCCTCGCCGGTCGTGGGGAACGGCCTGCTCTACCTCGCGGGCTGGTCGCCCGCCGGCGAAGATGCGCCGATGCCCTCGTTCGCCCAGCTCCTCGGCCCCGATCCCGACAAGGACGGCCGCCTTTCCCAAGCCGAAGCGCAGGCCGGGCCGATGAAGGATTTCTTTACCTCGAACGACACCGACAAGGACGGGTTCATCACCAGCGCCGAGTGGGACGGGATGATCGGCTACCTCAAGCGGGGCAAGAACCGGCTCATCGCCGTGAAACCCGGCGGCACGGGCGACATCACCGCCACCCATGTCGCGTGGGAAAAAACCAAGGGTCTGCCCTACGTCCCCAGCCCGCTGCTCTACCGCGGCGCGCTCTTCATGGTCAAAGATGGTGGCCTCGCCTCGTCCTTCGATGCCGCCACCGGCGCACCGCACTACGAGCAACAGCGCCTTGACCTCCCCGGCTCCTTCTACGCCTCCCCCGTCGCCGCCGATGGCCGCATCTACCTCGTGAACCTCGACGGCAAAGTCGCCACCCTCGCTGCCGGCCCCAAGCCCGAAGTCCTCTGGCGCGCCGACTTCAAAGAGCGCATCGCCGCCACGCCCGCCATCGTGGACGACACGCTCTACGTGCGGACGGAGTCGAAGCTGTTCGCCTTCAAGAACGCGAAGTAACTCGCGGCCGCAGCTCACCGCCGAACTCGGCTACCACTGGCGCGTGATCGCTGGTGCCAAACTGCACCGCGACCACGCACGATGCGGCTTTCGCCGCCTGCGTCGAACGCGAACTGCGGGGGCAACTGCCACAAAATTGGGCCCAGCTTTTTGCCCAACCGAAGCACGCCGGAGGCGAAGAAATTGGCAAGCGGCGCCTCCACTTATTTGAGCCGCTTGAGATGCGTGATAAAACGTCCGCCCTTCACCGCAACGACAAAGTCGCCCGGCGTCGCCGCATGCCGGGCCGCATAACTCTCCGGCCGTTGCAGCGAGTAAAACGAGCCGTTGATCTCAATCGAATTGACCTGCCGCGAGGCAAACTCCAGCTCCCGCTTCTGCGGCCACTTTTCCGGATAGGAAATTCCCGCCCCGCCACGGCGGATAGTTCCACCCCGAGATCCCGATCCGCAACTCCCCCGCTTGGCCTTGTGCCCCCCGCGCCGGGGCCGCGTCAGCCCTTTTCATCAGCCACATATTCCGGCGGGCAATAGACATTGAACGTCACCGCCGGCATCGCGCCGGGATTGGTGAAACGATGCCGCACCCCCGCCGGAACGATTACCACGTCCCCCGACTTCAGCGTCACCCGCTCCTCCCCGATCTCCCCCGCCAGCTCACCCGAAATCACCAGCAGCGTCTGCTCACTCACCGCATGCGCCTCCGCCTGTTCTCCTGTCGCCTGCCCCGGCTCCAGCGTCATCGCCGCCGTCTGGCAAAGCCTCGTCGTCTGCAACACCTGAAACCACCCCTCCACCGAATGCAGATTGGCCCGATGGAACACGGTTTTCATCGACGAGAGTTCGTCTCTGCCCGGCTGACTGGTTTTACCTCCGAGCGGTTTCCGACACTGCTATTTCGGCGTCGTGCCGAGCAGATAGGCGAGGAGGTCGTTGAGGTCGCTGGGGGGCAGCGTTTGCTCGAAAGCGGCGGGCATGAGGGAGAGCTTGCTCAGCGTCTGCGTTTTGACCTTTGCTTTCGGCACGCTGATCGGTTTTCCGGTCGCGTCGGTGAGGGCGAGGAGCTGGCCTTCTTCCCGGGCGTTGAGGCCAGCGAGCGTCTCGCCGTCGGTGGTTTCGATGACCGTCTGGCGGAAGATGGGATCGACGTTGCGATTGGGGTCGAGGATGTCTTCGGTGAGGCGATGGACGCCGCGCGCGCCGACACCATCGAGGGCGGGACCGAGGTTGGCGCCGGTGTTTTGCAGGCGATGGCAGACGGCGCATTGCTGGGCATAGACTTGCGCTCCGTGGGCGGCGTTTGGCTGCGCGGTGCGGAAGGCGGCGACGCGGTCGGCGATCAGTTTATCGAGGCGGGCGTCTTCGGCGGGGAGGTCTTTGGTCAAAGCCGCGGCGCGATCACGCAGTGGCTGCGCGCGTTTTTCCACCGCAGAGGCGACGAGTGTGTGTCGCAGCACGGCGGGTGCGGCTTTGCCTTGCTCGATGGCGATCAGGAGCGCCTCGGTAGTGTCGTCCTTTTTGGCGAGGCCGGCGGCGATGGTAACGGCGAGTTCGCTGGGCGCAGTCGGGAGAGTGGCGAGCAAGGTAAGTTGGGCGTTCTTGTTGCCGGTCATTTGCCCGAGCAGTTCCGCGGCGCGTTTGCGCAAAGTCATGCTGGAGGCATCAGCCAGTGCCCCGGCCAGGGCGGCAGGTCCGAGGTCAAGATTGGCGACCGCTTCCAACGCTGCGGCACGGATCGGGCCGGTGCGCGCCGGGTCTTTGATGATGCGGTCGAGCGGCTCGTATTTCGCGTCGAGCTTGGTTTCACGGACGCTTTCGAGAGCGCGCTTGAGCAACGCTTCATCGGTGGTTGCGAGGGCATCGATCATGGTGCGCTGGGTCCAGGAGATCGCTTCGTCTGGCATCTTCACACCGCGCTGACGCATCGCTTGCCCAAAACCGTCTGCTAGCGCCAGGCGTTGCGTGACCGACAACCCGGAGGGATGCGCTCCAGCGCGTCCCTGATCCTCCGTGGGCGCGTCCTTGGCTGGCGGCGTCTCCCCGGTCGAAGTGGGACGCGCGGGAGCGCGTCCCTCCGTGGTGAGGAGCACCGCGAGCGCGTGCAGGCGCTCGGGCGCGAGGTGCAGCGCGGCGTGGCGGAGAAATTCGCCGCTACGTGGCGCTTGGAGCTTGGTCCGATCGAGATGTGCGAGCAAAAACTCCGCGGCTTCCGGGGTCTTCACTGCGAGCAACACGTTGGAAATGAATTCGGCTGCCGGTTCGGGCAGACTTTTGATCTCGCGAAGGTCGCGCATCGCGTCAGGAAGCTTGAAGTATTCGCGCAGCCCGACTCTAGCGGCGTAGCGCAATTCCGTGTCGTCAGTTTCCTTGATGGGAAGTGCTTTCACCAACTGCTCCACGTCCAAACCATGAGGCATCTTGGCCACTACTTCCCAGGCGGCGCGTTTCACGGAGGGCGGGGCGTCGCGAAAGAGCGCGGAAGTGACACTCTCGAAGTCCGAGTCAACCCACTTGCCGTGTGCTTCGGCGGTCATTTTGAGGGAGAGAGTTCGCCCGATTTCGTTCTCGCGGAGGCGTGCGTAGCTGAAGGCTTCGTAATCCGCTTCGGGAAGTGTTTCCGCACTGCGGCGCAGGGCCATCAGGGCGTGAGCGCGCTGAACTGGCGGCGCATTTTCCCAAGATGGAGTGACGAAATCCGGAGTGTTGATTTTCTCGGGGTCGCGAGATTGGCCGTCCGGCTTGATGATTTTTCGGAGCGGCTCTAGCGCGACATGCCCCACGCGATCGACCAACTCGTTCGTTGCCATCGTACGGACGGTGAGGTTCGGGTTCGCGAGTTCTTTCACCAATCCGGCTGCGTCAAATTTCGCCAAGTCGGGAAGCACCGGGATGGGTGCGTCCTTCTTGTCTCCGCGATAAACTACGCGCCAGATGCGGCCGTGTTTGTGGTCGCGGCGGGGGTCGGCGAGGGGGAATTCGTAGTGGCCGATGATGCAGTTGTAGAAGTCCGCGATGTAGAGCGCGCCGTCGGGGCCGAGCTTCACATTGACCGGCCGGAACCAGGGATCGTCGCAGGTCAGGAAATCCGCCAGGCGGGTGGACTTGGGCGTGGAGCCGTGCCAGTCGAGTTTGGCGCGGTTGAGGCGCTGGGTGACGGGGTTTCCGTTGAAAAGATTGCCGCGATATTCTTCGGGAAATTTGTCGTCGGCGTAATAGGTGATGCCCGCGATCGACGTCGAGCCGTGGTCGTCGTCGGTGATGCGTGGGGCGAAGCCGAGGCCATCATGCTGTTTGCCGATGCCTTCGTAGAATGCGCCGCGCAGGAGCATGTAAACGGGCTTGGAGTGGGAGTCGGCGCTGTAGAAATTGCCGAGTGGATCGACGGTGAGGCCGAAGGGGTTCGTCTGGCCGTGGGTGTAGATTTCGAAAGCAGAGCCATCCGGGCGGAAGCGGTAGGTGTTGCCGCTGTCGAGCACGGTCAGGCGGCCGGTTTTGTCGCGGATCTCAGAGTGATTGCGAAAGCCGTGGGTGCCGTAAACCCAGCCGTCGATCCAATACAGGAAGCTGGACATGCCGCCGTGCGTATCGATGTAGCCGGCGGTGCCGTAGAGGACGTCACGTTGGTCGGCGATGCCGTCGCCGTCCGTATCTTCGAGGCGGTAAATATTGGGGATGGAATAAACGAGCGCGGTGTCGCCTTTCGCGCCGGGCTTGCGCGGGAGCGGTTGCACGCCGCTGGGAATGTTCAGGCCGTTGGCGAAGACCGTGATCTTTTTCGCGCGCCCGGTTTCGTCGAAATCACTGAGCACGCGTACGGTGTCGCGGGCTTTGTCGGAAGGCGCGGGCGCTTTGCCGCGCGCGCCGAAAGCACCTGCAATGTCGTCGTAGGCTTTAGCAAAATTGGGAATCGCCTGGCCCTGCGCGTCGGTGCCGGCGGGCCACGGATACATCTCAGAACCGGTGACCCAGAGCCGGCCCGCGGCGTCGAAGGTGAGGTTGAGAGGCTTTTGGATTTCCGGCTCGGCGGCGACGAGTTGGATCTCGAAGCCGGGCGGCAGATGAAACATTTTCAACTGCTCCTGCGGGGTGCTCGGTTTGGCGTCCGGGTTGTCGCCACGCGGATCGGCAGCGAAGGCCACGGAGGTGACTGCGAGGAGGAGAAGGGCGGGGGATTTCATGCGAGGTGAGGAATAAGGCACGGTGAGGCGGTTAGCGCCAAGCGCGCGTTTGTTCCTTCAATCGTCTGTCGCGGCGAATCGTTAGGCGCGCAGGGAAATTCAAAGGCGTGTCATCCCGAGCGGAGTGCAACGAAGTCGAGGGACCTCGGTAGTTCGCTCAAGGTCAGCACGTCAACGGACCGCCGAGGTTTGCCGCACACCACCAAGCCTCCCGGCGTCTCGCAGACTCGACTCTCGACTCTCGACTCCGCTGCGCAAAGCCCCCGCTTCGCTCAGGATGACAAAGCTTGTTTTGAGTTCTTACGCCTTCACCGTACCCCAACGCCGATGGAGGAAACGCTCCCACGGGGAGAAGAGAATTTTGTCCGCGAGCAGGCCGATAATCACGATGACGAGCATGACCCCGATGACCTGGTCCATGGCGCTCAGTTCGCGACCGTAGTGGAGCAAATGCCCGAGGCCGAAGCCGGTCAGGATGGTGACGTAAATCTCCGCGGCCATGAGGGAGCGCCAGGCAAAGGCCCAGCCTTGCTTCACCCCGCTGATGATGAACGGCAGCGACGCCGGCAGATTAACCATGACCCACGTGTGCAGCCCTCGGGAGCCCATGGTCATCGCAGCGCGCTGGTAGATCGGTGGGACGTTGCGCACGCCGCTGTCGGTGGAAATCTGCACGGACCAGAGGGTGCCCATGATGACCACGAACTGCATGGCCGTTTCCGTCTGCCCAAACCAGATCAGCGCGAGCGGCACCCAGCAGACGCTCGGCAGCGTCTGCAGACCGAGGCCGAGGACGCCAATGGTGTCGCCCGCCCATTTGAAGCGCGCGGTCATCAGCCCAAGCGGCACGCCGAGAATCACGCCGATGAAATAGCCGAGGAGCAGGCGCTTCATCGTCACCCACAGCGCCTCGAACAAAACCCCGCTCGTTGAGTCGTCGAGCACCAGCCCCAGCTTTTCGGCGAGGCTGCTATCCAACAGCCCCGTAGCCCCACTCGCATTCATCAGAAATTGGCCGACTTGGGCGGGCGACGGGACGAGCACGGCGGACCAGCGTTTCGTGCTGACCATGTAGTCGCGCCCGTAGTGCCAGAGAGCGACGAGGGCGATGAAGAAAAGGGCGGCGTGGAAAAAGCGCTTCATGGCGTCATTCGGCGACTTCCCCTTCGATGACTCGGTGCGATTTCAGCGCTTTGGTAATCTCGGTCGCGTGGGCCGCAAGGCTTGGGCTGTTGATGTCGCGCGGGCGTGGGAGGTCGATTTTGAACTGCTCGCGGATGCGCCCCGGATGCGGCGAGAAAAGAACCACGCGGTCTCCAAGGCAGGCGGCCTCTCGAACATTGTGGGTGACGAAGACGATCGTCTTTTTCCGCGCCGCCCAGATTTCCTGGAGGTCGCCGTAGAGCTGCTCTCGGGTCATGGCGTCGAGCGAGGCGAAAGGTTCGTCCATGAGGAGGACGCGCGGGTTGGGCGCGAGCGAACGGGCGAGGGCCACGCGCTGGCGCATGCCCCCGGAAAGCTCGTGGATGTTTGAGTGCGTGTATTTTTCGAGGCCCACAAGCTGGAGGTAAAAACGCGCCACTTCCTGACGCTCCTTGTTGTTCAGGTTGGGCTTTAGCTTGAGGCCAAACATCACGTTGCCCATCACGTCGAGCCACGGGAAGAGCGCCGCTTCCTGAAACATCACCATGCGGTCGCGGCCTGGCTCGGTGACCATTTTCCCGTCGGACATGATCGCGCCTTGATCGGGAAAATCGAGGCCGGCGATCATGTTGAGCAGCGTCGATTTCCCGCACCCGCTCGGGCCGACAAGGCAGACGAACTCACCCTCGTCCACGCTCAGGCTGACGTTATCGAGCGCGTGGGTGACGACCACGCCTTCGCGAAAGGTCTTCGACACGCCGTCGATCGACAACTTCACAGGCTTGATGACCTCGAGTTCTTCGAGCGCTCTCACAGGTTCAGTGGCACGGTTTTCATGCGGGGGCGAAAGCACTCGCAGCCCGCCCGGCGCGGGACAAGCCTCAATTTGGTCCACCGAATTACTTCGGAATTTCGACCAGCCGCTTGAGATCGGGCGCGCCCTTGAGGAAACCGACGCTTTGGGCTTCGACGACCGACGCTTCCAGGCCGCCGGCCGGCAAATCGGTCGTGAAATTGATCCGCGGCCAGGATTTGTCGATCAAGGCGGCGGGCATTTCGCGCTTGGTCAGCTCCTTGAGCGCGGCATTCGCGAGGCGCTTGGCTTCGTCCGGATTCTGGTTGATCCACTCCGTCAACTCGGCGTGGGCAGCGGCAAACTTTTTAACCAGCTCCCGCTTCTCCGCGAGCAGTTTCACGCTCGAGACGAGCACCGTGGTGATGACGTCCTTCTGTTCCAGATAGATTTTCCCTTTCGCCTCCAACTCCAACCGCGAAACCCAGGGCTCGACCGTCCAGACACCGTCGAGTTTCCCCGCGGTGAAAAGGGCCAGTTGATCCGGGTTGGCGGTCGGCAGCACCTTCACGTCGCCGCCCAGTTGAGTGATGCGGTAGCCCTGCTTTTTGAGCCAGGCGCGGCAGGTCACGTCCTGCGTGCCGCCAAGTTGCGGCGTGGCAATCGCCTTGCCGCGAAACTCCTCGGGCTTACTCAAGCCACCTTCACCCCGCACGACGAGGGCGGCCCCGCCGACGGCCGATCCGGCAATGATGCGCACTTCTTCGCCTTGCGCCTTGGCGTAAAGATTGAGCGCCGGGTTGGGGCCGACGTAGGTCATGTCGATCGAGTTCGCCGCCAGCGCTTCCATCGCCGAAGGGCCGGCGTTGTAGGTAAACCACTCGATCTTCACCGCGCCGCCGAGCCGCGGCTCAAACCAGCCTTTGCCTTCGCGCGTGAGTTGCGAGCCGATGAGGCCTTGCGCGTGGGTGATATTTGGGAAATGACCGACGCGCAGCACGGTCTGCTGGGCGGAGCCAGTGGCGAGCGTGGCCAACCCGGCGAGAGCGGCGGCGAGGAAGGAAAGGGGTTTCATGGTAAGTCGAGTTATGGATGCCTAGCGATGTAGTAGGGATTCGTTATTAGCGTGCCGGTGGCGAAGCGCAAAGTTTCTTTCCGGTGACATTCAACCCACTATGCGCCGAAGAAGGTGAGATACGGCTTTTGCTCGAAAACTCGCTGCACGTAGAGCGCCAGTTCGCGGGCGTGGTAATCGCCCCACATGCTGCTCTCGCCATTGGGCACGCGCTGACCGGCGGCAATGTGATCCCAGCCGTTTGGCCGGTGATAGATGCTGTGCAGGATCAAGCCCTGATGGTTGGGGTCGGTGGAGAGGTAGGGTTCGGCGAAAAGGGTGTCGCAGATCGTCAGGCCGGCCTGCCAATAGCGGTCCGCGTCGAGCGAAGGCGCCGTTTCCTGAAGATAACGGCCGAGCCGCAGCAGACCCTGCGCGGCGATGGCCGCGGCCGAGCTGTCCACCGGTTCGAACTTATTAAACGGCTCCGCCGGACGCGAAAGGTAGTCGCCCAGCCAGCGGAGACCCGGCGCGCCCGTGTCCCAGTAGGGGATGCCGTCGATCGGCGTGAATTCGAGATAGAAGTCGGCCGTCGCCCGGGCTGCCTCCAGCATCACCGAGGCGATCGCTTCCCGGCCGCCCAGCCGCTCAAGCTCTTGATTGGGCTGCGATGCCAGCCACTCGAGCAACTCCGCGTAACCGCAGAGAATCCAGGCCAGCCCGCGCGTCCAAGTCGTGAAAGGCGACCAGCCTTGCTGCGAGTTGGGGCAGCGAAACGAGCCGTCGTTGATGTTGAAAACACTCTCATGCGCCACCCGCCCGCGGACATCGTAGGCATCGCGACCCTGCCCGTAATACACCGCCCATTTCGCCGTCGTCCGCGCGTGCTGCACCAGGCGCGTGAGCAGCGAGATCCGTTCATCCCTTTCGCCCATGAGCACATGCCCGAGCTGGTGCGAAAGCGCGAGCGCGCGCAGCGAGCGGATGGTATCCGCGAAAAGCGAATGCGGCCCGTTGAAGGAATGGATGAAGCCTTCGCCATTCGCCGCATGGGTCCAACGCGCCGCCTGCACCGCGCCGGAGCACTTCAGCGCCAGCTCGTAGAACTGCAGCTCGCGCTCATCCGCCGGCAGGCGGCCTTCGAGCATGAGGCGCCGGAGGTTCCCGTAGGTCGAGACGTTGTTGAAGCCGTGATCATGCCCACCGGTATGCGTGAGGTGATGCGCCATGCGCCCGAAAGTCCGCTCGCGACCGAGTTCCAGGAAACGCTCATCCCAGTAGGCGTCGAACTGCAAGATCGCCGAGCCATAGACAAAGCCCTGCGTCCACTCCGTCCAGCCGCGCGCCGTGTATTTCCCCTCCACGGTATAAACCGGCGCGGCCGCCCCGGGCACCTCGGCGGCGGCAATCGCCAGGATTTTCAGGCCGGACACTTCCCACAACTGCTCGATCTTGGTTTGCAGGTCCTCAGGGCGCAGGGCGGTATTGATCTGGATCATGGAGCAAAGGCGGGACGGTCGAGATACTCCGCTAAAGAGTGCGCAAGTGAAACCCCCCATCCACATGAAAGACCTGTCCGGTGGAATACGGGAAATGGCCCAGCGCAATCGCCGTCACGCACCGGCCGATATCGTCGGGCGTGCCCCAGCGGTTCTGCGGCGCGAGACCCGCGGCGAAAAGCGCGTCGTATTTTTCCTTCACCGGCCCGGTCATGTCCGTGGCGATGACACCCGGCTGGATCTCGAAAACGCCGATGCCGTATTCCGCGAGCCGCACGGCGTAGAGCTTCGTCATCATCGCGAGGCCCGCTTTGGCCAGGCAGTAGTCGCCGCGGTTCACGCTCGCGGTGAAAGCGGAGATGCTCGTGATATTCACCACCGCCCGCGGCACCCCTGCGAGCGGCGCCGCCTCGCGCATCACCTTCGCCGCCGCCTGGGTGAGAAAGTACGGCCCCTTCAGATTGATCGCGATCATCCGGTCGAACGACTCTTCGCCCGCCTCCAGAAGATCGGCGCGCACCTCGGGCGCGACTCCGGCATTGTTCACCAGCAGATCGAGCCGGCCATATTTGGCCATGGTCCCAGCCACCAGCCGATCGCGATCCGCGGCCACGGAAACATCCGCCTGCACCGTCTCCACGCGGACCGCATTTCCTCCCGCCGCCTCCCGGCAAAGCGCCGCGCATTCCTCCGCCGCCGTGGCGTTGCGGACGTAATTGATCACCAAATCGTGCCGCCCCGCCCGGGCCAGGGCAAGGGCGATGCCCCGGCCAATCCCGCGCGAAGAACCGGTGATCAGGGCGACGCCATTCATGGCCGCATGTAAGCCCGCCGCGCCGGCGCTTGGCACGCGGAAAAAAGGGCTTGCACTCGCCGGTCGGCCCGCGCACTTTCCCGCCCTCGCAAAAAGGAGAAGGGGTCTTAGCTCAGTTGGTAGAGCACCGCAATGGCATTGCGGGGGTCAGGGGTTCGAACCCCCTAGGCTCCACTTCTTTAAGTATCGCGGTTGAGTAAGTTACGGGGTTACTTAGTAAGTCTTCCTACCAAATCCGCCACGGATTTTAATGCGCACAGCGTGTAGCGCCGCGGCACAGGCGCTAATATCGCTTCCCACCAAGAAATCGTGTAAGTATTGGGGACCAGCCGGGACCAATCTCAAAGATGCTCCCTTTCCGCTCAAGACCATGTCCCCCGACCGACTGAAGACAAAAGTCCCCAACTGGTTCTGGCCGCTCCCGCTGACGGGCAGAATGTCGCGCGACTGAACTCCGAGGACTACGACCAACACGACAGACACCGCAAGATCCACATGAAACCCACTCTGCTCCTCGGTCTATTCCTTACGCTCCTCGTCTCTGTCTCCACCACTCGCGCGGCAAATCCCGCTGACTTTGCGGTCGAATCGGCGCTCGATGCCTCGAAGTTCCAACCTTCCAAAAACCGCGGCAAGATCGTCGTGCTGCACTTTCTGCTAAAAACGGAGTGCCCCGTCTGCCTCCGCCACACCCACGACTACGCCGCGCTCGCGGCGACCACGCCGGACGTGCTGCACATTTTCCTCAAGCCCGACAGTGACCCCGAAATCAAGGCGTGGGCTGGGAAGATCAGCAAGGACGACTTGAAGGGTACGCCGGTAATCTACCGCGATCCGAATGCCAAATTGGCAAAGCAGTTTGGCATCCCTGATGGCTACCAGTTCCACGGCCAGACGGTGCATTTCCCGGCGCTGGTCGTGCTCGATGGCAACGGCAAGGAACTCTTCCGCTATGTCGGCAAGAGTAACTCCGACCGGATGAGCCCCGCCGACTTCACGGCGAAGCTGGCCGAGGCAACTGCGAAGAAGTAATCGACCGCGATCATGAATTCGGACGCCACACTGCATCCTCGTTTCATCACCCGCCGTCGCGCGTTCCATGGGGCGCTCGCGATGGGGCTCCTCGGGAGTTTCTGGGCGGCACTCACCGCCGGAGCACAAGATAAGACAACCGATCAACCAGCTAAATCGATGAATCCCAATCCGCGTCTCTTTTCTTTCGTTGGTGGTCGTAAGGGGCAGTGGAAGGCGACCGAGTCGCGCACCATCAAGGGCGAAGCGCTGCCCGCGATCGAGCGGCTGAACATCGTGCCGGGCAATGTGGTGCCGCCGCCCGTGGGCGCCCTCTGGCTGCTGCGGGGTGCGACGAGCAATGAGCGCTACGTCACGCGGCCGGAGAAGGAGCAACTTGTGGCCAAGTCCCCCGCGCTGGGTCGGCCCGAGGCGGATTGCGCGGTGTTGATTCCGATCAAGAAGAACGCCAAGTGGTGGGCGCTGACCCAGGACGAACGCCGGGCAATTTTTGAGGCGCAATCGCATCACACGCAGATCGGTCTCGACTACCTGCCCGCCATCGCGCGCCGCCTGCATCACTGCCGCGATCTGAGCGAGGTGGAGCCATTCGACTTCCTGACCTGGTTCGAGTTCGCTAAGGCGGACACCGCAGAATTCGACAAACTGCTGGCCCGGTTGCGCGCATCCGCGGAATGGGAATACGTCGAACGCGAAGTTGAGATCCGGCTCATGCGCGACGACGGCCCCGCATCCAAATAAACTGGCTGCGAACCTGCCTCTGCGCGGCGAGGGCTACTTCTCCGGCTGCCGGAGCTTCTGCGCGAGTTCGTAGGCGCTGCGCTCGACCCAGTTGTGCGCGAGTTTTCCGTCGCGCACTTCCCACACCGCGATGCCTGTGAACTCAATCGGCCGGTCATCGGCGGGCGTGCCGAACATGCCGCGGTTGAAACCGGTCGCGGTCCAGCGCGAAACCACCCGGGTGCCATCGGCGCTGCTGAACATTTCGTGACTGGTGAGGCGCAGGTCGCGCATTTTGGCGCTGAACGTTTTCACCCATTCTTTGAAAGCGGCGCGGCCTACGATGTCAGTGCCTGCACTGGTGATGATGAAGTCTTCGGTGCAAAGGCGGTCGATGGTTTCGAGGTCGTACGGCGGGTTCCAGACTTTGGCCCAGAATTCGGTGAGCAGCTTCTCGCCGACAGTCTTCGGTTCGGCGGCGTCGTGGTGAGGAGAGCCGATCGCCGTGAGGGCGAGCATGATGAGGAAGGAGCGGCAATTCATGTTGTGGAAGGGGTGAGCGGAGGCGGACGGTTGGAGCTGCGGCGGTGCCCCAGCGGAGAAATCGCGGAAGTTGGTGACGAAGAATGCCGTGCGCAAGGCTTTCACCTCTTAAAGTTTCGCCCGGTGACGGCGTCTGCGTCGAGCGCGAGATAGCCTTGTTGAATCGAAACTCCCCACGTTGCGAAAGCCACCTCCGTATTGAATGTCGCCGGCAAAGGCCCTTTGAGCTTGAAGCAAATCCGACGCAATGCCACTCGCCAACGGTGGGGAGAGTGGGAGGGTGTCCGGTATGAAACGACTCGATTTTCTTAAGGTAGCGACGACAGCGACGGCAGGGATTTTGGCGTCCTCCGCGGCGGCGAAAGCAGCCGACGAAAAGAAAACGGGGAAGCCGGATAAGAAGCGGCCGAAGGTGTTGTTCTTCGATGTAAATGAGATGCTGCTCGATCTCGGGGCTATAAAGGAGAGCGTGGCCAAGGCGCTCGGTGGGCGCGCGGATTGTTGCCACTTTGGTTCACGACGATGCTTCAATATTCGCTCGTGGCGACGGTCGGAGACCACTATGAGGATTTCGGCGAGATCGGCGCGGCGGCGATGACGATGGTGGCGCGGAATCACGGGATGGCTCTTTCCAAGGAAGCGGCTCGCGAGGCGATGCGGCCGATGCGCTCGCTGCCACCGCATCCGGATGTAGCGTCGGCGCTCGCGCGGTTGAAAGAGGCGGGGTATCGCCTGGTGACGTTGACGAATTCGTCGCAGGCGGGGGTCGATGCGCAGATCGAAAATGCGGGGCTGACCGCGCTGTTCGAGGCGCGCCTCAGCATCGGGGAGATCCAGATTTTCAAACCGCATGGACACGCTTACCGCTGGGCGGCGCGAAAGATGGGGCTGTTGCCCGATGAGTGTATGCTGGTGGCCGCGCATGGCTGGGACATCGCTGGCGCGCTTTGGGCGGGTTGGCGCGCCACGTTCCTCTCTCGTCCCGGCGCACAGCTCTATCCGCTGGCGCCAGAGCCGGAAATCGTGGAGACGGATCTCGCTAAAGCGGCGGCGCGTCTGATCGCATTGGAGAAATAACGGGAGGCACGGCGCTCCTCACGGGAGCATCTTGCAGCACTGGTTTATCGCCGGAGTGCAAACGACTTCCGGCCGATCAGGGAAGTGGGCGGAAGATCTGTAAGTTGTTGACGCCACGTCCGACGAAAGAGCAACCGGCGGTCACTGGTGTCGGGCACTTTCATGCAACGCTCTTCCTTCGACTCATTCCTCATCGTGCAATCAGCCGAGCCGGTTGCTCGTTCTCTCAGCAAAATCGTGACGCTTCCGCTGGGCGGCTGGCGCGCCTTCTGGTGCGCGAATCCCGACGAACTCACCGAACTCTGACCTATGACCAAACGCACCTTTCTCACTACGCTCTTCGGCGGCGCCGGCGTCCTCGCCGCGGCCAGCCAGCTTCGTTTCCGCAAAGCTTCCACGAATATGAATACCGACACCTCACCCGTCACTGTCCGCCTGCTCGATGAATCGGGCGCACTTACCGCGCCGATCTCGGTACGGAAGGTCGTGAAGTCCGACGCCGCTTGGCGTGCACAGCTCACGGACGAGCAGTTTCGCGTCACCCGCACGGAAGGGACCGAGCGCGCGTTCTGCGGCATCTTTCACGATAACCACAAGGCGGGCATCTACACCTGCGTCGGCTGCGGGCTGCCGCTCTTTCGCTCGGATGCGAAGTTTGAATCCGGCACGGGCTGGCCGAGTTTCTTTCAGCCTGTCGCGAAGGAGAACATCGGCGAGACGCGCGACGTGAGTTTCGGAATGGCCCGCACGGAGGTCCATTGCGTGCGCTGCGACTCGCACTTCGGCCATGTCTTTGACGATGGGCCGGCGCCGACCGGGCTGCGCTATTGCATGAACTCGGCGTCGATGTCTTTCCGCGAGGACGGCCAGAAGCCGGCGCGCGAAAAAGTGCTCTTCGGCGCGGGCTGCTTTTGGGGAGTCGAGGCGGACTTCGCGAAGGTGAAGGGCGTGACGGCCACGCGCGTCGGCTACTCGGGCGGCGTGACGAAGAATCCGACTTACGAAGACGTGTGCTCGCACACGACGGGGCACGCCGAGGTGGTTGAGGTGGAATACGATCCCGTGCAACTCAGCTTCGCCGCGCTGCTCGACGTCTTCTGGGAAAGTCATAACCCCACCACCGGGCATCGCCAGGGACCGGACGTCGGCAGCCAGTATCGTTCGACGATCTTTTTCACCACGCCCGAGCAGGAAGCCACCGCCAGGGCATCCGCGGCTCGACTTGAGAAAAGTGGCAAGCTCTCCGGCTCGATCACCACCGAGATCGCGCTCGCGACGCCGTTCTACGCCGCGGAAGATTATCACCAAAGCGGGGCGAGGGAAGCTGCCGCATCCCTTGATCGCGCGATGATCTGCGGTAACCACGGACACGGCTTCCTCGCGCTACAAGTCTGTGCGGCCGTCCCGGGAAGTGCGCCGGAATGGGCGTGCAATCAAAAGCGAGGCACGTTCGTCACCTCCCATAGCGCCGAACGCAAATCGAAGTATCGCCGCAGTCGGCGTATAAGGATCTGCGAGGAAACGCGACAAATCAGCATGTTCTACCAATCCATCCTTCGTCGTTTCACCAAATTCGCCTGCCTGCTCGTGCTCGGGGTCGGCCTTGCCGCCCAGGCGCACGCGCAATCCAAATCTCTGCTCAACCTCGACAAATCCGGCGTAGCCGTGCAGGGCTACGATGTCGTCGCCTATTTCACCGATGGAAAGCCGGCGAAGGGGAATCCGCAGTTCGCCAGCAGCCACGGCGGTGGTACCTATCACTTCGCTTCGGCGGAGCACAAAGCGGCCTTCGACAAGGAGCCGGCGAGGTATGCGCCGCAGTTTGGCGGTTATTGCGCGTGGGCGGTGGCGAAGGACAGCCTGGCGAAGATCGAGCCCGATGCCTTCCAAATCGTTGGTGGCCGACTGCTGCTGCAATACGACAGGAGCATCCGCGACACGTTCAGCAAGGACACCGCGGGCAATCTCGCGAAGGCCGATGAAAATTGGCCGGGGCTGATCGCGAAAAATGGCAAATAATCGCACCCGAGTATGAAAGTCATCCCAACCTGCGAGCCAGTGGCTGAAGTGCGGCGCATCACCAATCGAAGACCACACCGACGCCTGCATCGTGAACGGTCAATCCTGCGCGCTTTACGTCTTAAAACCACCGCATGAGAGCGACTCTCGCCGTGACCGCCATGCTGCTCACCGCCGCGCCGCTCTTCGCCGAACCGATCACCTTCGAGAGCACGGAAGCGCCGGTCACGCTCATCGAACTTTTCACATCCGAAGGTTGTAGCAGTTGCCCCCCCGCCGATGCGTGGGTGAGCGAATTGAAGGCGAATCCGGATCTGTGGAAGAGCGTGGTGCCGGTCGTCTTTCACGTCGATTATTGGAACGGCCTCGGCTGGTCCGATCGTTTCGCTTCGCGCGACTTCACCGCCCGCCAACACCGCTACGCCGCGGCCTGGCGCAGTAATTCTGTCTATACGCCGGGCTTCGTGCTGAATGGGCGCGAGTGGCGCGGTTGGTTCCAGCGCGAAACGCTGCCCGCTCCTTCGCCAGCGAAGGTCGGGAAGCTGCAGGTTACGCTGCGTGACCACACGCACGCTAATGTGACCTTTACGCCGCTCGGCAACGCGCCCAAACCGCTCCGGGTCGAAATCGCCCTCCTCGGCGGCAACCTCGAATCCGATGTGAAGCGCGGTGAAAATGGCGGGCGCAAGCTGCGCCATGATTTTGTCGTGCTGCATCTCGCGACTGCCGCGCTGACTTCATCTAATGGTCGCTCTACCGCGTCCATCAGCTTGCCACAGAAGGTTACGGACATACCCGTCGCCCTCGCCGCGTGGGTCAATGCAGGTGATGCCCAGCCGCCCATCCAGGCCGTCGGCGGGTGGCTGAAGGTTCCCTGAGATTTCGGCATAAGGGAACTGTACCGCAAATCGTGGCACCCAGCGATATAGGTGCGCAGTAGCTTTGGCCGCGGTGGACAATCTCCGCGTGTCTTGTTCATGGAGCAGCGGGCGAGTTGCTGTTTGCGTCGCGGGGCGTGGGAGCAGCAGCCTCAGCGCCATCGAAGTGCCCGCCGTGGCAACCGCCCCGACCGCGCCCACCAGTCCGTCGAAGATAAACAAAAACGGGATGCGCCGCATGAAGTCCGGCATCCCCGCCAGTTCGCGCGCAGTTCGAGACAGCATTTCCGGTCCCCGGCGATCGACTACGGCCCAAGCCAACCGCTTCCCCTTCGCGATTAGCCGGGCGTTTTCAATCCGAGCTTCTTCAGCTTCGGAATTGCGACTGATCGCACGTAACCGTCCTTGGGATTTTTACGCACGTAGTCCTGGTGATACTCCTCTGCGGGCCAGAATTGTTTGAGCGGCTCGATCTTGGTCGCGATCGGCTTCTTCAGGCTCTTTTGCGCCTCGGTCTTGGATTTTTCTGCCGCGGCGGACTGGGCGTCGCCGTCGGTGAGAATGGTCGAGCGATATTGGCGGCCGAAGTCTGGCGCCACACCGCGCCCATCGGTCACGTCGTGCGTGGTCCAAAAGAACGCGACCAGCTTTTCGTAGCTGGTTTTGCTCGGGTCGAAGGTCACCTGCACGACCTCGGCATGCGCGCTGCGACCCCCGCCCACTTGCTCGTAAGTCGGATTCTTCTCAGTGCCGCCGGCGTATCCCGAGACCACGTCGGTGACGCCCGGCTGTTGCTCGAAAAACGCTTCGACGCACCAGAAGCAGCCCGCGCCAAAGACAGCCTTTTCGAGCTTAGGCTCCTGCGCGGAAGCGACCGCCAGCAGAGCGAGAGACAAAGTTAGAAAGACGGTTGGTATCTTCATTTAGAGAGTCGTTGGGTGGTGGTCTTGTTTGAGGGCTGAGGGGTCTGCCGAAAGTAGGCAGTGCAGGGCGTCACTTCGACGGCTCGAATTTCAGCGAGACGGAGTTCATGCAGTAGCGCAGGCCGGTCGGCTTCGGGCCATCGTTGAAGACGTGTCCGAGATGGCCGCCGCAGCGGCTGCAGACGACTTCGTCGCGCGTCATGCCGTGGCTGTTGTCGGTTGCGACGGTGACCTTGCCCTTGGCGACCGGCTGAAAAAAACTGGGCCAGCCCGTGCCGGACTCGAACTTCGCTTCGGAGCTGAAAAGGTCGAGGTCGCAGGCCGCGCATCGGTAAATGCCGTTCGCGTGATTGTTCAGCAGCGCGCCGGAGCCTGCCCGCTCGGTGCCTTTCTCGCGCAGCACATGGAATTGCTCTGGTGTGAGAAGTTTCTTCCACTCGGCTTCGGTCTTTTCGATTTTGTCAGTCACCATCGCGGGAGTTTGTTCGTTGAAGGCGGCTTTGATTTGTTCGCTCTCCTTGTTACACGCGATGAGTGCGAGCGCGATGGCTACCGGGACGAGGGTGATAAAGCGTTTCATGTCGTGAATTGAGCGGTGATGCAGCGACCCGTCGGATAAGAAACGAGCAAAGACTGCGACATCTATACGGATGAGAGCACGTGACGATTGCATGCGCGGCACGAATTAAACAGAAGTCGGCCGAATGGCTCGGAACAACCTTCGCAATCAAACGACCGCCCACTACGTTCCCGCAAACCTATGGGCATCCTTTCCCGCTACTATCATTGGCTTCACGGCAAATGGCCTGCCGGCTCGGTTGAAAAACTTCCGTTGGTCGGGGAGCAAGGCATCACCAACGTTCCCGGCGTGCGCATCGTCGGCGATCTCTCGGGCGTGCCGTTGCTGAAATTCAGCTCGGAGACGGGCACGCAGGCCGTCCGCGCGATCCTCGCCGAACCCGATTTCGCGCAGCAGCGCGGGAAGGACGCGGAGGTGCTCGATGTCGCGATCATCGGCGGCGGCGTGTCTGGCGTCTCGGCGGCGATGGAGGCCGCGAAGGCCGGGCTCAACTACCGGCTCTTCGAAGCGACACAGCTCTTCTCGACCGTCGCGAACTTCCCCAAGGCCAAGCCGATCTTCACCTATCCCACGGACATGACGCCGGCGGGCGGCATCCAGTATTCCGAGGCGAGCGGAGTGAAGGAGGCGCTGCTCGAGGACATGGAGCGGCAGCGGAAAGAGGCCGGCGTCGAGTCCGTCGCGGCGCGCATCGAACGGATCGAGCGGAGTGGCGGCGCCTTCACGCTGCATCACGGCGACGACGCGAAGACGAAGACGCGGGCGCTGCGCGTGATCGTGGCGATTGGGAGGAGCGGAAATTTCCGCCGCATGGACGTGCCCGGCGAGGACCTCGACAAGGTGGCGAATCGGCTGCACGACCCGAAGGATTTTGCGGGGAAGAACGTGCTCATCGTGGGCGGCGGTGATAGTGCCGCGGAGGCTGCCATCGCGCTCGTGGCCTGCGGGGCGCGGGTCACGTTTTCCTATCGCGGCGAAGAGCTGACGCGCCCGAAGCCGGAGAACGTCGAGAAGCTCAAGATGCTCGCGGAGAATCCGTGCGCCGTGGTTTCCATCGCCCAGCCGACGTCCGAACGCGTGACCACTGCGGCGAGTTCCGAGATGCGCGGGGAGAAGCCGCCCGGCTGCCTCACGCTCGCGCTCGGCACCGCGCCGGTGCGAATCGAAGCTGAGCAGGTCGTCCTGCGCAAAGGAAAGAGCGGGCCGGAGGAGACGATCCCGAATGACTTCGTCTTCGCGATGATCGGCCGCGAAGCGCCGCTGGAGTTTTTCCGCCGCAGCGGCGTGACGGTGAGCGGCGATCGCGGACGCAAATGGTGGATCACCATCGCGCTCTCATTCCTTGCCTTCATGTGGCTTTATCATTGGAAGAAGGATTTTTTCACCGGCACCCCCATCGACGTCAGCCCCGCCGCGCTCCTGCCCGTGGTGCCCGACTCGACGAGCTTACTCGCCACGGTGCGCGACTCGGCGAGCTACCGCAGCTTTTGGTATTCGTTCGCGTATGTCGTGGTCATCATCACCTTCGGCATCCGCCGGGTGCAGCGCCGCAAGACGCCCTACGTGAAGCTCCAGACGCTCACGCTCGCGCTCATCGCCACGATCCCGCTCTTCCTTTTGCCGGAGATCATTCTGCCGTGGATGGGCCACAACGGAATGTTCGTCGAAGGCGCGGCGCTGCGGGGATTCGCCGACCAGTTCTTCGAGGTGGCCGACTGGAAGCTCGCGAAATTGCCCGAAGCCGATCGCGCCGCCGCCGCCGTTTTTGGCGCGGAGCGTTCCTACTGGCGGGTCGTGGGTTTCATCCTCGCGTGGCCGCTGGTCGTGGCGAATTGGTTCACCGACAAACCGATGTGGGGCTGGCTCATCGTGGGCTCAATCCAGACCTTTGTCCTCATTCCGCTGCTCGTCTGGCGCTTCGGCAAAGGCGCGTATTGCGGCTGGATTTGCTCCTGCGGCGCACTGGCCGAAACGCTCGGCGACACCCAGCGACACAAGATGCCGCACGGCCCGAAGGCCACTCGCTGGAACATGATCGGCCAGGTCTTTCTCGCCTTCGCCGTCGTGCTCATGCTGCTCCGGATCGTCGGCTGGATTTTCCCGGCCTCGCCCGCCAGCGCGATCTTTCATTTTCTGGAAAAGGGCGCGCCGCTCGGCTCCGGCCTGCCGCTGCTGAACTACGAATACTTCGTCGATCTGCTTTGGGCCGGCGTGATCGGCGTCGCGTTTTACTTCCATCTCTCGGGCCGCGTGTGGTGCCGCTTCGCGTGCCCGCTCGCCGCGCTTATGCACATCTACGCGCGCTTCTCGCGGTTCCGCATTTTCGCGGAGAAGAAGAAATGCATCTCGTGCAATGTCTGCACGTCGGTCTGCCACCAGGGCATCGACGTCATGAACTTCGCCAACAAAGGAATGCCCATGGAAGACCCCGAGTGCGTCCGCTGCTCGGCCTGCGTGCAGCAATGCCCGACCGGCGTGCTCAGCTTTGGCCGCCTCGGCGAAGGTGGTGTGCCGATGCTCGACACGCTCGCAGCCTCACCCGTCCAGATGCGCGAGAAAGCGAAGGCGTGACCGGCCAGCCTGGGCTCGCGATCATTCTGCCGGCGCGCGATGAAGAGGCGGCGCTCGCCCCGGTGCTCGCCGAATTGCTGCCGCACGCCGCGCAGCTCGGCGCGGTGGTGGCGGTCGGCCTGAATGATTGCCGCGACCGCTCGCGCGCAGTGGCGGAAGCGCACGGCGTCCTGATCGGCGAGACGCGCAAACGCGGCTACGGCCACGGCTGCCTCGCTGCCATCGCTGCCGTGCGCGACGCCGGAATCCAGCCCGATGCCTACGTCTTCATGGCTGCGGATGGCGCGCACAATCCCGCGGAATTGCCGCGCCTGCTCGCTCCCTGGCGGGCCGGCGCTCAAGTCGTCCTCGGGCAGCGCACGAGCGTTGCCGCAAACTGGCCCCGGCTCGGCTATGCCCGCGCTGCCTTCAATGTGCTCCTCGGAACATGGGCCGGCGCGTTGAGCGGCAGATCCTACCGCGATCTCGGCCCTTTCCGCCTCATCGACCGGCGGGTCTTCGAACGCATCGACGCGCGCGAGACGACGTGGGGTTGGACCATCGAGCCGCAGGTGGTCGCTCCGAGGCTCGGCGTGCGCGTAGCCGAGGTGTCCGTGACGGAGCGACTGCGCATCGCTGGTGAACAGAAGGTCACGGGCGTCTCGCTGGCGCATACCTTGCGGATCGGGATGGAAATCGTGCAGGCGGCATGGCGCTGCCGCTTCCGGGAGTTGCCCGCGCCTGCTCCCGAGCTTGCCGCACCGGGGCGGGGAACCGCAAATTGAGGAGAATCCATGCGCTCTCCAAAGCATCCCCGAAGTCGCAGAACCTGGCTATCGCTCGCCTGCCTGATCGCCGGTTTCGCGGTGCTCACGAGTGGATGCTCCACGGGACGGAAAGCCGCGGACCTAGCGGCGATCTACAACCAGCGAGCCCAGGCGGCGGACCATCTGCGCAATCCCGTGATCCTCATCCCAGGCATCATGGGCTCGCAGCTCCGCGACGACGAATCCGGCAAGACGATCTGGGGTACCTCGATCTTTCAAAACGCCGACCCGCGCACCGCGGAAGGCGCGCAGGCCCTTGCCCTGCCGATGGCCGAGGGCGTGCCGCTCGCCCGGCTGCGAGATTCCGTCCAGGCGTTTGCGGTGCTGGATCGCATCCAAGTGGCCGGACTTTCGCTCGAAAAACAGGCGTATCGGAACATCCTCACCTCCCTCGGCATCGGCGGCTATCGCGATGAGAGCCTCGCCCGCGCCGGCGCGGTGAAGTACGGCTCCGACCACTTCACCTGCTTTCAGTTTCCCTACGACTGGCGGCGGAGTTCGTCCGAAAACGCCGCCGCGCTGAGCCGATTCATCGTGGAGAAAAAGGCCTACGTTCGCCGCGAGAACGCGCGGCGTTACGGCGTGCGCCGGGACGTGAAATTTGACCTCGTCGCGCACTCCATGGGCGGGCTGCTGGCGCGGTATTATCTGATGTATGGGAGCCAGCCCTTGCCCGCCTCCGGCACGCCCGCACTCACCTGGGCCGGTGCGCGAAATGTGGAGAAACTCATCGTGGTCGCAACGCCCAACGCCGGGTCCGTTTCGGCGCTGAACACCACGCTGTATGGCTTGCGACTGGCGCCGGTGTTCGACCGGCTGGAGTTGCCCGCGGGTCTCGTCGGAACTTTCCAAAGTCTCTACGAACTTTTCCCGCGACAACGCCACGGTGGCGTCCGGGACGATCCCGGTGACAACCCGACGGACATCTTCGACGTGCGCGTGTGGGACGAGCGGGGCTGGGGCCTGCTCGATCTCAAGCAGGAACCCACGCTCGCACGGCTGCTGCCCGGTGTTGACGATCCCGCAGCCCGCCGCCGAATCGCCCGCGACCACGTCCGCAAGTGTCTCGACCATGCCCGCCGCTTCCACGCGGCGATCGACCGGCCCGTGACGCTTCCGCGAGGACTGAGCCTGAGCTTGGTGGCGGGCGATTCCGAGCCGACCTGGGCGCAGGCCAAGTGGTTCCCGACCGTGCAGAAATTCTGGATCACAAAATCCGAGCCGGGTGACGGAACGGTGACGAGGGCCAGCGCTTTGATGGACGAACATCCGGGCAGTTCCGGCAAGCTCCGCGGGCCGATTCCCTGGACCGGTGTGACCTTCCTTTTCGACGATCACATCGGGCTCACGGCGAACCCCGTGTTCACCGACAACGTCCTCCACACCTTGCTCGAAGCCCCGTCGCCGCGATGAGCAGCGTGCTCTACGGCGCCTACTTCGTCACCACTGCAGCGCTCTTCTGCTACAGCATTCAATGCGTCGTGCTGCTCATCCTCCACGCCCGCGGCCACCGGCGGATGCGGGAGGAAAATGAACGGATTTTTGCCGGAAGCAGCGCGATCGAGGACTGGCCGATGGTCACCACTCAGCTCCCGATCTACAACGAGCCGAACGTCGCCGAACGCGTCCTGCGCGCGGTGGCGAAAATGGATTACCCGGCGGGCCGTCACGAGGTGCAGGTGCTCGACGATTCCACGGACGAAACGGGCGGCATCGTGGACCGCGTCGCCAGCGAGCTGCGAGCGGCAGGCGTCCGCATCTCGGTCGTGCGGCGGGAGCGCCGCGTGGGTTTCAAGGCCGGCGCGCTTCGCGAGGGTCTGCGCACCGCGACCGGAACGCTGTGCGCGATTTTCGACGCGGACTTCCTTCCTCCGGCCGACTTTCTCCGCCGCACCGTGCCCGTGTTTCTCAAGCTGCCGCGGGTCGGCTTCGTCCAGGCCCGCTGGTCGCATCTCAATGACCGGGATTCGCTGCTCACCGCCGCCCAGGCGACGGGGATCGACACCCACTTTATCGTCGAGCAAAGCGCGCGGGCGTGGGCTGGCGCCTTCATGAATTTCAACGGCACCTGCGGCGTCTGGCGGCGCGAAGCGATCGAGGCGGCGGGCGGCTGGCAGGACGACACGCTGACGGAAGATCTCGACCTGAGCTACCGCGCCCACCTCGCCGGATGGGATGCGCATTACCTGCCGGACCTTCCCGTGCCCGGCGAACTGCCCGCCAGCATCGCCGCCTACCGCCGGCAGCAGTTTCGTTGGGCGAAAGGCTCGATCCAGACCGCGTGCAAACTTCTGCCTCGCGTCATGGCGGCGCCGGTGCATCCCGTGCGGAAGATCGGCGCATTCATCCACCTCACGTATTTCGCCGTGCATCTGCTGCTGCTCATCCACTGCCTGCTCTCCGTGCCCATCCTGCTCTGGTGTCGCGACTGGCCGCCGGAACCGTTCTTTTCCATCTACTGCGTCATCGGTGGAATGCTGCTCCTCGCTCCCGCGGCGATGTATCTCACCGGTTGGTGGACGCTCCGGCGCCACGACCCGAGGCGGCTCTTCACGATTCCCGCCCTCATGGTCCTCGGCGGCGGACTTTCCCTTTCCAATGGATGCGCCGTGCTCGAAGCGCTCGCGCGCCGCCAGAGTCCGTTCCAGCGCACTCCGAAGACCGGCGGCAAGGGAGAGAGAATCCGCGCCCCGCTTTCGCTGATGCCATTCGGCGAGATCGCTCTCGGGCTATACGCCGCGGTGGCCGTGGTCATTTTCCTCCGCGATGGGGGCTGGTTTCTTGGGCCGTTTCTCCTCGTGTATGTCGTCGGGCTTTTGTGGCTCGGGATTCAGGAATTGCTGGAGCGTCGCAATGTCGGCTGACGCGCTCTGGCTCTCCTTTTCCGGGAAGGTGCTGCTCTCCAGCGCGCTCTTCTCGCTGGGTCTGCTCGCGTGGTGGCGCTGGCCGGAGAGCTGGTCCGTGCGCCGCCAGTGGCTGCTGCTGCTGGCGCTCGCGGTAAGCGCGCGCGCCTTCGTCTGGCCGCTGCCGCTTTCCGACGATGTAAACCGCTACCTTTGGGAAGGCCGGCTCGTGCGCCTTGGTTTGAGTCCGTACGCGGCCCCCGCTGATGCGCCGCAGTTTGCCGCGCTCCGCGATGGGACGTGGGAAGGCATCAACCACAAGGACAAGCTTACGGTCTATCCGCCGCTGTCCGAGCTGACCTTCGCCGCGCTGGGCGCGATCGCGGACGCACCGTGGATTTTCAAGCTCGCCTTCACCCTCGCCGATCTCGCGGTCCTGCCCTTCCTCGCCGCGCTCGGCGGACGCACGCGCCTGCGCTGGCTCGCCCTCTACGCGCTGAATCCCGTGCCCGTGCTGAGCTTCGCCGGCGAGGCGCATTTCGATTCGCTGATGGTCCTCGCCCTCGTCGCCGCGGTGTGGGCGTGGGAACGCGGCCACCGCCACTGGGCGTGGGCGCTGCTCGGCGTCGCAGTGCAGATGAAAGTCGCCGCCGTCTTCCTCGCCTGGCCCTTTTGGGCGCAAGGCGACGCCCGCAGCCGCCGCGGCGTGAGTCTGTTCGCGGCGGCGCTCGTTTTGCCCACGCTACCCTTCGTCGCCACCCTGCCCAACTTGCTGCGCGGCCTCGCGAGCTTCGGCGGCGAGACCAGCGGCAACGGCTTCCTCCACTACCTGCTCGAACTCCTCACCCGCTCGAAAGCCATTCCCAGCCTCGCGCTGGCGCTGCTCTTTTTCGCCGCCGTCTTCGTCATCGGAAAAAAGATCCGCCCGATGTCGCGCGCCGCGATGCACGTCTTTGGCGCTTTCGTCCTCTGCGCGCCGACCGTCACATTTTGGTATCCCGCCTGGGGCCTGCCCTTCGCGACGCTGCATCCGTGCCCGCCGTTCTGGCTGCTCAGCGCGCTCGATGTGCTCTACTTCGCTGCCGTGCGAGAGCGGACGATCACCGGCACGTTCGAGCACCCGTGGTGGGCTTACTGGGCGCTTTGGACGCCCGTCTTTTTCAGCCTCGCCGTCTGGCTGCGCCGTCACACCAGCGCGCCGCCGCAGCTCGAGCCCGAGCCGGCGGTGCAGCCGAAGCAGTGATCGCCAGTGCGGATCGCGTAAGCGTCAAACGTCGCCGGATCGAGATCCCAAAGCATTAACGGTTTCCCGTTGGAAAGCTGCATGCCGAGTTGCTGATTGAAGTCGCAATCATAGACCTCGCCGTGCCAGCCCACGGAGATCGTGTTGCGGCACATCAGCCCTTCCACCGACGCGGGATTGAACGCCGCGACCAGCGTCGCCATGTATTCGTCGAGCTGGCCCTCGTGCCGCAGCCACGAAGCGAAGCGGGCGATCGGCATATTCGTGATCGTGTAGAGCCGGTGAAAGTGGACGCCGAAATGCGTGCCGAGTTCCCGTTTGTAGTCGGCCTGCAACTCCGCTTCGTCGCCGGGCAGAAACGCGCCGACCGGGTTATAGACGAGGTGCAGCGGCAGATCGTCGCGCACGCCGTAGCCGAGCGAATTGAGCAGGCGCAGCGCCGCGATGCTCGCGTCGAACACACCCTCGCCGCGTTGCGCGTTCACATTTTCCGGCGAGTAACACGGCATCGACGCCACGATCTCCACGCGATGATCGCGCAAAAACTCCGCGAGTCCCTCGTAGCCCGGCTCCAGCAGGATCGGGAGATTGCAGCGGTCGATGACGTGGCGGCCCTGCCGGGTCAGCTCGGCGATGAGCCAGCGGAAGTCCGGGATCATCTCCGGCGCGCCGCCGGTCAGGTCCACCGTCGGGAGGTCCGTCGGCGCGAGCCAGGCGAGGACGCGGTCGAGCGTTTCCCGCGTGACGATC
The DNA here is from genome assembly GCA_031390545.1 of Chthoniobacter sp. GTDB lineage: Bacteria > Verrucomicrobiota > Verrucomicrobiia > Chthoniobacterales > Chthoniobacteraceae > Chthoniobacter. The sequence continues at coordinate 172,840 of JANMTP010000033.1, forward strand.
TCCTTCCGCTTCGGCCCCGCGTTTACGTGGCAATGTCCGCACGTCAGGTTGCAGAGCTTGCCGACATTGAGCTGGAGAATTTCCGGCCGGCGGCGGGTAAGCGCGACGCCATTCTGGGCGAGCTGAGTGGCGAAGCGGTCCACGCGTTTTAGCAGCATCGGCCGGGCTCGCTGGCTCGGTAGTCCGCGCCCTTGGTTTCGCCCGGATCGCGCCGCGCATCCCGGCGGCAATCCATCGCCTGCGCCTCCTCGGGCGGCACTGCCTGCGCGGGTTCGATGAAGATGAACTGCTCGCGATATGGCGGCCGGGCATAGAGCCGGAAAGTCTTTTCGCAAACCGCCATGCGCCGCCCGCGGATGAGCCGATGCCCGTCATCGTCGAGCACTTCCTTGAACGGACCTTTGTAAATCACCGCCTGATTGCGATCCATGCACGGCCCGTCTTTCCCCTTGAACGCCTGCACCGTGATCGACCGGAACTCCAAGCCCTCGACCGTCTGCCACGGCGTCTCGTCGAACTTCAGGACCTCGATTCCGTGAAAGCCCGCATCGGCAAAAGCGCGGAGAAAACCTTCCTCCGTCAGCGCGCCGGAGATGCACCCGCTCCAGAGTTCCGCATCGCGCTGGAGATGCGCGGGCACTTCCTCATCGCTCACGATGTCGGAGATCACGGCACGCCCGCCGAGGCGCAGCACGCGATAAATTTCCTCGAAGAGCTGCGGCTTCGCCGCGGCCTCCACGAGATTGAGCACGCAGTTGGAGACGACCACATCGACCGAAGCGTCCGCAACCAGCGGGCGCTCGCGGCGGAGGCGTTGCGCGAGCGCCTCGGCTTCGAGAAAAGCGTTCGCCCCGGCGACGGGCCGGGCGCGGAGTTCGGCGTCGAGCGCGTCGAGATCGAGCGCGAGATCCTGGATGCGCCCTTTGCGAAACTCGACATTGGCAAAGCCGATCCGCTCCGCGACCACCGGCGCATTTCGCTGCGCGACTTCGAGCATCGCATCCGTCATATCCACGCCGATGACGCGCCCCGCCGCGCCGACGACCTGTGCGGCGATGAAGCAGATCTTTCCCGTGCCGCTGCCGAGATCGAGCACCGTCTCGCCCGGCTTCAGCCAGCGCGAAGGATCGCCGCAGCCGTAGTCTTTTTCGATGACCTCGGTCGGGATCACCTTCAGGTATTGCGCGTCGTACTCGACCGGGCAGCACAGCGCGGCTTCGGATTTTCCCGCCGCGCGAGCGTAGCGGTCGCGGACTGCGGATGCGGTATCGGTGGTCATATCTGGGCACTTATACGCGTCGGCTCGGCGGCTGATTGCGCGGAAGGTCGAAAATCTTGAAACAACCCGGCACGCGCTCGCTCCCAAGAATCGGCGTCATCCACGTCTTCGAGGGTTTCCAGCAAGGCGACACGCAGGCCAAGCGCCCGCGCCCGCACCAGCGTCTCCGCGAGCACGCTAGCAGTGCTCCACGCGATCCCCTCGAACAAAGTGCGGTGCAGCATCTTGGCGGCGAGCAGCGTGTAGCCGCCATCCCGCGCCGGCCCGATCACGAGATCATGCGTCTCCAGCGCCTTTTCGGCGGACTGAAAAAATGCCCGCGTTTGCCACGGGCAATCGCCGCCGAGCAGCATCACGCTCTCCGCGCCCGCGGAGGCATGGATGAGCCGCGCGCCGAGATCGCCCTGGCATTGCGCGCAATAGACCGCACGAGGGCCGAGCCATGCGGCGAGCAGGTCAAGTTGTTCACGCGGCGTGCCGTGGACTTCGATCCGCCAGTGGGCAGGGATCTCCGCGAAGACCTGCTCGACCATCCGGCGGTAAACGCGGCACGCCGGCTCGGCACCGAGTGATGCCGCGAGGCGCGTCTTCACGAATCCAGCGACGGGCGCTTTCAGCATGAAGATTGCAGTGGGCACAAGTGGGGAGGCAAACCGGATGGAAATGTGAACGCGAGTTTTATGTTGGTGAGCATCGCTCCTTGACTCGTAGTCGCGGCGGAGCCCAGTTCCTTACACCAGTCGAAAATTTGACTGGTGAAATGCGCACATCATGAAAACCAGACTGCTCACCGCCCTCTCCTGCCTGTTCATGCTCGCCACCGGTGCCACCACTCCCGCGGCGGAGCCTTGGGAATCTCAGTACGGCAGGCTGCTCGGCAAGTATGTAACTCCCGCGGGGACCGTGAAATACAAAGACTGGAAGGCCAGCGCGGACGACTTGGCTGCCCTCCAAAAAATCACGTCCCAGATCGCCAGCGGCGGACCGGCGGACTCCTCGCGGGACGGGCGCTTTGCCTTTCATATCAACGCCTACAATGCCTGGATGCTGCGCCTCGTGCTGGACAGCTACCCGATCAAGAGCGTGCAGGACATCGCGCCAGACTTCGGCGTTTTCACCGCGCCGCGCATCACGGTCGCGGGGAAGAAGATCAGCCTAAACCAGCTCGAAAAAGAAATGCTCATCCCGGAGTACAAGGATCCGCGCGTTCACTTCGCGATCAATTGCGCCAGCATAGGCTGTCCGCCATTGCTGAACTCGGCGTTCACCGCCGCGAAGCTCAGTGCGCAACTCGACACGCAAACCAAGTCCTTCGCCAACAAGGGCGTGGGCGCGGTGTTAGTGACGGGAAAGAAGGTGAAGCTCTCGAGCATCTTCGACTGGTATGCGGCTGATTTCAAAGCGAGCGGCGGTGCGGTGGCTTTCCTCAACAAGCACCGCACCGATCCGATCCCGGCGGATGCGAAGGTCTCCTACTTCGACTACGACTGGAGTCTCAACGAAGCCCGATAACGGCGAGTGGGTCATGGCGACCAAGTGCAATCGCCGACCTAGGACCTCACTTGCCCGTTGAGTTCGCTTTCGGCCTGCAACCAGAACTCTTGGTCGCGACCGTCCGGCTGCCCGGCGGCTTCCCAAAGCAGGTAGGCCCGGGTCGAAATGGTGTCGCTTAACGGCCGGGTTTCGTCGGTCTGATCAGGGACGGTGGCAGTGCTCTCGGTGGTTGAGGCTTCGATGCTGTTTGTCGGTTTCATACTGGGATGTGTTTCAGGTTAGCCCTGTTTGGTTTTGGCCGACGCCGCGTGAAAAATCCCAGAGTGGCAGCACCGATGGCTACCATCATTGTGCTGGTTGGTTCCGGAGCGGGGTTGGCGAACGTGCCTGAACCAAAGTTTGCCTGTGCCGGGATGCACCAAAGCGAGATAGCGTTGTAGCCGTCGAAGGTTGTGCCGGCTGGCAGGTCGATGGTGATGGAGTCCCCGTTGTGAGCCGTGCCGAGAAGATTGGGGTCTGTCACTAGGCGGGCTGTGCGGAACGCATTGTTATCGTCGGCGGCGGCGAGGATGAAGTGAACGTTAATGCCACCGCCATCGTAGAAGAAGTCATCTACCCGGAAGGTGTCGGCATCCACGATCGTCACGGTGCCGCGGACTCCATGCGCGCGGGTCGAGAGCGTGGCTTGCCAGCCGGCACGGGGGTAGTTGGCGAGCGACATCGCCGGGGCGTCTACGGCGAGCGGCGCGGTGGCGCTGAGCGAAAATGCCGTGTCCTCGGTTTCAAATGCCGTCAGCAAAGACGGAGCGGTCTCCTCAGCGGTGGCGGAGATCACGGGGACAACGCTGGCCAATAAGGCGGTGACCGTGCGGGCGTAACGGCACATTGGCAACCTCAGCAGAGGATTGTTCGGTTTCGGGCGGGAGTAACAAGTTCGGTGATAGATTTTCATTACTTTGTTCGCATTGGGGCTTGGTTGGGCGGTCGTTCGCCGCGGGAAGTCGCGGCTTCACACGGAGAGCGAACGAGGCTGCGATTTGATTGCACGCGGTGGCACGAATCACGTCGCGCGCGATTCACCGCTTGCCGAGCGGAGCGTGCTCACGTAGCAACCGCTCCACGCGCCCCATCCTCATGGCGGAACCTTCCCACGACCCCTCACCGACGACCGACTCCGATCTGGTGCAATCGGCATTTCGCTACGCGCTCTCGCTGAGCCATCACGTCGAGGATGCCGAGGATCTGGCGCAGGAGGCATGGGTGAATCTTTGCAAAACGTACGGCCGCGTCGATTCGCGGGCCGTGCTCTTCACCGCCGTGCGGAATCTTTTCATCGACCAATGCCGCCGCCGGAAGATCGTGCAGTTCGATTCGCTGGATGAGCCCGCCGCTCACGATGCACCGGCGCCGCTTGGGGATGAACCGGGAGTGAAGGGGGACATCGAGAAACTTCTCGCGACGCTGCGTCCCGTCGAACGCGAGACGCTTTTCCTTCACTACTACCAAGGCCACACTGCCGAAGAGATTGGTCAGCTCACCGGCCAGCCGCGCAATACCGTGCTGAGCATCATGCATCGGGCGATCGGGAAACTCCGCGCCGTGGCCACCTCCGATCCGGTCGCGAAGATCGGCAATCATATCGTCCGCCTTTTCGTTTCATTCGTGTGAGCCCCTTCATTTCACGGCCTGCAATCATCGATGTCTGATCTAGGAAAACAAATCCGCGACCATTACGAATCGCGTGCTCTTCCCCCGCCGAAGGTGGAAGCGATTCTCGCGGCGGGGCGCGCCGCGGCGGCCGGCGGGGCTGACGCGAAGATCACGCCTCACCCGCGCGCCGGTGGCCATCGCCGTTGGCTGCTCGCTCTCGCCGCCGCGTTCGTCGTCATGGCGGGCGTCGGTTCCTTTTGGATGACACAGCGCACCGGGGTGAATTACGCGGCTTTGCGCCCGGTCGTGATCGCGTTTTTCGCTGATGAGCCCAGATATCCGCTGCTCTCCGCGGAACCGGAAGTACTGCGCCGATGGGCCGTTGCGAACGGTGCGCCGGCGACGTTCCAGATCCCGGCGAAACTCCAGGCCCTCCCTGGAAAAGGTTGCACGATCCTGGATGTCGCCGGGAAACCCGCCTTCCTCCTGTGCTTCATGACGGTGGATGAGCAAGGCCGGCAGGACGGCGGGATGGTGCATCTGCTCGTCGCGCGCCTGAGCGATTTTCGCGACGCGCCGCAGCCGGGCGGACCGTCGATGTCTGCCGAAGGAGATTGGAGCTTTGCCTCGTGGGCGGAAGGCGGGGTTGCCTATACCGTCGCGGCTCCGGCCTCGTCCAGCCAGGTCCGCAGTTACGTGTCTTCCGCGGCGGGGGTGCCAGGGCTTTGGCGGAAGGGCAACCGTGCGATGAAAATCTCCCCATCGCCCGCAACCCTGCGATTGGCGGCATTGGCGGACACTGCCCTCCAGAATGCCACTTCCTTGCTGGGAGTTCGAACCCCCTAGGTTCCACTTCTTTCCCGCTGACTGTGCGATGTTCCGCGTGTGACGTCAGGCTGCTTTTCCTTTCGTAAAACCTCCGCGAGATAGAAAGGCGCGTCGAAAAGAAATTTGCATAAAGTGTTTGCTGTGGCGCGACGAAGTTTGGTAAGCGGATTTCCGGCGGTCGCGAATTCGATTTTCCCAGGCTTTTTGCAGTGCGGCGTTTCTCGGTGAAGTCCGGGATGCGAGCGAGGTAAAGGCGGCGGTGAGGACCGGTTGAGCAAATGCTGCCAACTAGAACCTGGACCTATGTGGAAATTTCTCTCGGACTGTTTGAAACCTCGAGTGTGGCGCGGGCTTTGCATGGCCGCGGTTTTTCTCGGGAGCCTTGGTCCTGTCATCGCGCAAAACGTGGCGGTCACGACGCGACATGCGCCGAGCATCAACGGCAACAGCCGGGTCGAGGGTTCCGTGCAACAGTTGCTTGGTGAAAGTGTCACGCTGAATGGCGGCGCGACGTTGACGCAGGATTTGCTGGTCCCTGGAACACCGACCGTGCAGACGAGTGGAAGCGTGAACTGGCAGGGCGTGCGGACTGGAACGGGGAGCGATTCGCCGACTGGTTATACGGCTAGGTTCAACGGGAATGTAACGCTGCGCTACCTGCGCACGCAGACGAACGCGACCACGATACCGAGCGTGCCCACGCCGCCGGCGGCCACGGGGACGCGTGCAGTCGTGATCACCCACGCGGGGCAAAGCGCGGGTGACTGGGGAACGGTGCGCGATCTCACGCTGAACGGGAATGCAGGCCAGATCGCAGTGCCTGCCGGGACGTATCGCCATTTCACCGCGAATGGCGGCAGCGGCTTCACCCTCGGAGTGGCCGGGGCCGCCCAGCCGGCGATCTACTCGTTTCAAAGCCTGACGCTGAACGGACAAACCACGATCAATGTGATCGGACCGGTCATTCTACAACTGGCCAACGGCCTGAACGCCAACGGGCAAGTGGGCGTGACTTCGCACCCGGAGTGGCTGCAGATCCGCATCTCCAACGGCGGCGTAGCGCTCCATGGCGGCTCGGCGATTTGCGGTTCGATTCTCGCGCCCAATGGGCAGGTCATCGTCAACGGGCACAGCACCCTCGTCGGCACTGCCATGTGCGATCGATTCACGCTCAATGGTGGCGGCTTGGTCAAGTGGGCGAATACCAGCGCGGGTAGCGGCAATCAACCGCCCATTGCGGCCGGGCAAAGTGTGAGCACGCCGGAGGATGTCGAGAAATCCATCACCCTCGGAGCCACGGACGCCGACGGGAATTCGCTGACTTTTTCCGTAGTCAGTCAGCCCTCACACGGGGCCGTCAGCGGCAGCGGCGCGAGCGTGACCTATACGCCGTTCCCAAACTATTTCGGGCCGGACAGTTTTACCTTCGCCGCGAATGACGGCACGATGAACTCACAGCCGGCGACCGTCTCGATCGTAGTGACTTCGGTTAACGATGCGCCGTTTGCCCAGGCCCAGGCGGTCAGCGCGACGGAGGACGCGCCGGTGGTGATCGGGCTCATGGCCACGGATGTGGACGGCGATGCGCTGACCTACGACGTCACCACGCCTCCCGCATACGGTACGCTGAGCGGAACCGCGCCCAACCTTACCTATACGCCCGCGCCGAATTTCCACGGGCCAGACGCATTCGTTTTTCGCGTGAACGACGGTCAGCTCAATTCAGCGCTCGCCACCGTGACGATCAATGTCGCGCCATTGGAAGACGTTCCGGTCGTCGGTCCACTGGATTTGCATACGCCCGAGGATGAATGGGTGAACATCACCCTGGCCGGCCTTGATGCAGATGGGGAGCCGCTCGTTTTCCACGTCGCCAGCGCACCCCTGCATGGTGTCCTCACGGGCACTCTGCCCAATCTCGTCTATACCCCGTCAGCAGATTATTCCGGCTCGGACTCGTTCACGTATTATGCCAGCGATTCGGCTGCGAATTCCGCGGTAGCCACCGTTTCGATCACGATTGCGCCGGTGAACGATCCGCCCCAGGCGGAATCGTTGACGGACGTCCTGAATGAGGACACGGCAGCCGCTTTCGCCCTGCCTGCGAGGGATGCGGATGGCGATACACTGACTTGGCAAATTACTGCCTTGCCCGCGCACGGCACGGTGAGCGGCGTTGCGCCGAATTTGCTCTACACCCCGGCGGCGAATTTTTTCGGAACCGACAGTCTCACTTTCGTCGCTCGCGATGCGACTTCGGCTTCGGCACCTGCAGTCATCAGCTTTACCGTGCGAGCGGACAATGACGAGCCCGTCGCCAATCCGCAGGCGGTGGCTTTGAATGAAGATGCACCTGCCACCGTATTGCTCACGGCCACGGAAGTAGATGGCGATCCCGTGCAGTTTGCGGTGCTCACCGGCCCGCAGCACGGGACGCTCATGGCCACGGCCAACCCGGCGGCGTTCATTTACACACCAGCGGGAAATTACCACGGCTCGGACAGTTTCACTTTCAAAGCAAACGACGGCGCGGTCGATTCGGCCCCCGCTACGGTCACGCTCGCGGTCGCGCCGGTGCGCGATGTCCCGGTCGCTCCGGGTCTCGCTTTCTCTACGCCGGAAGACCAATCCGCGACGGTCACGCTAACCGGTCTCGATTACGATGGTTATGACCTCGCGTTCGTCGTTGTCACGCCGCCCGCCCATGGCACCCTCGCGGGAAACGGCGCGGAACTTGCCTACACGCCAGCGGCAAACTATCACGGCCCGGACAGCTTCAGCTATATCGCGCAGGATCCGTTCGGTGATTCCTTGCCTGCGCAGGTCGCGATCACCGTGACGCCGGTGAACGACGCGCCCGTCGCCATTGCGTTCACTCCGAACGTCATGGAGGACACCGGCGCAGATCTCATGCTGGCCGCAGGGGACCAGGAAAACGACGCGCTCACTTACCGCATCGTCACACAACCGGCGCACGGGACGCTCACGCTTGGGAGCAATGGCGCGGTGGTTCACTATGCGCCCGCGCCGAATTATCATGGTCCGGACGGCTTTGCCTTCGTTGCAAACGACGGTCAGTTGGACTCGGCGCCCGCGACGGTGGCGATTGCCGTGGTTCCTACAAATGACGCGCCTGTCGCGCGCGCCACCGCTTTCTCGACTCACGAAGACCAATCGGTCGCCATTGTCTTGCAAGCCGATGATGTCGATGGCGACGCGCTGACCTTTCTTCCCACCGCTCCGGCGCACGGTTCGCTCACACTTGGCCCGCTTCCGGGGACCTATCTTTACACCCCAGAGGCGAATTATCACGGGCCGGATGCGATCACCTTCACGGTCAGCGATGGTCTGGCCAGTTCCGCACCCGCTGCTGTTGGTATTGAGGTCACACCGGTCAATGATCCGCCGGTTATTCAGGTGACTCCACTCGGCCAGATCACCGCGCCGACGGCGATCAACCTTCATGCCGTCATCACCGATGACCAGGATCCCGCCGGCCAGAGCGTGACCGTGACGTGGAGCAAAGTCAGCGGTCCCGGTGCAGTCGCGTTTGCCAATCCTGCTGCCGCCAGCACCATGGCGACCTACGACCGGGCCGGGACTTACATCCTGCGCGTCACCGTGACCGATGGCGAGACGAGCGTCACTGCTGACGTGACGGCACTGGTTGAGATTCCAAATCAGCCACCCGCCGTAAGCGCAGGAACCGCGCAGACAGTGGCGCTAGCCACGCCCGTGAATTTGCTCGGGGTGATCCAGGATGACGGTCTGCCGCAAGGCGGAACGATCACCCAGCATTGGAGCAAGCTCAGCGGACCTGGGGCCATCACCTTCGGAAATGCCACTGCACTCGCCACCACCGCGACGTTTGATGCAGCTGGCGATTACGTCCTGCGGCTGCGGGTGAGCGATTCAATTCTTTCTGGTCAGGCGGAGGTAACCATCCATGTCCTCGCCCCGAATCAACGCCCGCAAGTCCATGCTGGCCCCGCGCAAAACATCGTGCTCGGAACCGCTGCCACGCTAACGGGGAGCGTGACGGACGACGGCTTGCCCCGCGGCGCAGGCCTGCAAACGCAATGGAGCAAGGTCAACGGACCGGGGGCTGTGTCCTTCAGCGATCCATACTCCGCTGGCTGCACCGCACAATTCACCGCCGCCGGGCTTTACGTTCTGCGTCTCTCGGCCAGTGACACCGATCTAACGGGAAGCGCCGAAGTTCAGGTAACCGTGTCAGTCCCGGAAAATGTCGCACCGGTCGTGAATGCCGGGCCTGATTTGCAGGAAGTTGAGGGCTTCGCGTTACTCCAAGGTCGGGCGTCCGATGACGGTCTCCCGGGCAACGGGGGTCTCGTGCTCACTTGGACAAAAGTCAGCGGCCCGGGATCCGTGGTCTTCGCTGATGCCCAAAGCGCGACGAGCGGGGTGACCTTCAACGCGGCGGGAACTTATGTGCTCCGCTTCAGCGCGACCGATGGCGAGCTCACGGCCAGCGATGAGCTTACCGCCGTCGTGACCACCCGGAACCAACCGCCGGTGGTGAGCGCGGGACCGGATTTTTCCGTCGCGACCGATCAGCCGGTCATGTTGGCGGGCTCCGTGCAGGATGATGGTTTGCCCACGGGGCAGCAGGTCACGGGGATGTGGGGTGTGGTCAGCGGTCCGGGCGTTGTGACCTTCGGCGAAGCGACTGCGGTGCGGACGCCGGCGGTCTTTTCCGCAGTGGGAACCTATGTCCTGCGCCTGACGGTGAGCGACTCGGCAGCGACGGTGCAGGATGAAGTGATCGCCGAGGTTTCCGCTTCCACCGGCGTGCAGATTACCTGCCCCACGCCGGCAACTGTCGCCTATGCGCCCGCCACGCTTTCCGTGCGCGCTGCGGTAGAAGGCGTGCTACCGGCGAGCGTCGAGTTTTTAAAAGACGGGCAGAGTCTCGGGCAGGCGACGGTAAGCCCGTACGAAGTACGTTGGACCGCGGCGCAACCGGGCACCTTCGATTTGGTAGCGATTGCGAGTTTTCCTGACGGTTCCCAAAAGATTTCCACGCCGGTTGTCATCCGCGTGTTACCCGGGGTCGAAAACCTCGCAGGATTTCGGGTGGAGATGCCGGTGACTACCGCCATTCAGGCGCACTTCGGACTTTCTCAGCCGGTCAGTTCGGGCACCGTCATCGCTTCCCAGATTGCGTCCGGCCCCATGAATGTTGCGGTACGCCTGCGCGGTCTTGTTCAGCCTAAGACGATTACGGGTGGGGAAGACCGGGATGGTTTGTGGATTAAGGGCGGAACGCTTGCCAATGAAGGTGCCGATGTGTGGAGCTTGGTCGTTAGCGACCCGCCGCAAACCTATTACTTAAACAGCAATGTTAGTCTCGCGCGGAACCCGGAGTTGCCCGTCAACACGAGCATGTTTCGGCTGGATTTGACGAAGATGATCCAAATCAATCCGGGAGCGCGGATCATCCTCACTTCGGTGTCGGGCGATGGAGCGTCGGCGCTGAACAATGCCGGTTACGTTATTCCCGGAGTTGAGCCGGCGCCCAAGCCGAACCGCTGGGAGTTCGTACAAATCGATCCCGTCTCTGCGGGGCTGCCAACTTCTACAGCTACGCTGGCGGCGAACGCGGGTCCCGACCAAAACGTTACGTGGCCGGACTTGGTGACGTTAAGCGGCGCGGCGACGGCGATGGGGGCCAGCCATTGCGCGCCCCGCGATGTCTATTGGTCGCAGGTCAGCGGCTGGGGACTCGCCAAGTTTGCCGCGCCGCATTCTCCAACGACAAATGTCACCTTTTCGCGTCCTGGAACCTATCGACTGCGTCTCATTGCCACTGCCGAGGGCCAGGTGGCTCAGGATGAAGTGACCATCACGGTCTTGCCTGGCAGCAGCAACCTGGCACCTATCGTTCAGGCAGGATCGGATCTGATCGCGACCGCCGGGCGCCCGATCGAACTGGCGGGCCAGGTGATTGACGATGGGCTGCCGGTTTCCACACCAGTGGTCGCTTGGAATCGGGCCGCGCCTGGCCCCGGCGAAGTATTTTTTGAAAACGCGCAGGCGGCCACGACCAAAGTCACGTTCTCGGCACCGGGCGCGTACGCATTGCAACTCGCCGCTGACGACGGCGCTTTGGCGGCCGCGGATACGGTCAATGTAACGGTCCAGCCAGCCACCACCACTTTCCCGCCGGATCTCGCGGGATATTGGTCGGCAGAAGGATCAGCGGTGGATGGCGTGCACGGCATTTTTGGCGAGCTGCAGCCGGGAGTCTCTTTCGTGCCCGGTGTGCGTGGACAAGCCTTTCGCTTCCAAGGCGGTGACACCGGCGTGAAAATGCCGTTTTCCGCAGCATTCCCTCGTTACGACGTCGGCGCGGGCGAGGCCATGACGGTGGAGTTTTGGGTTAAGCCCGATCGACCAGCAGAAATCTCTGCGCTGATCGATTGGAATGGTGTGGGGCATCCCGGGACTCACCTCTGGCTGTCATACCCGAATGGCAATGCTGCACTTTGGTCGGGCCTGCTGACTCGGAGTTTCGGATTTGCCGCATTGGGAACGAATGCAAACGCGCTCACAGCAAATTGGCAGCACGTCGCTTGGGTATGGATCAAAAGCACAGGGACGGCGCGGCTTTACGTGGATGGAGTAGAGATCGCGAGTGCTCCTCTTGGCATCGCCGGCCAAGGGATTTCGACGAATACCGACCTGTGGTTTGGGCGTCGGGTCGCTTACGGACCGTTCGAGGATTTCTCCGGCTGCATGGATGAGATCAAATTGTGGCGGCGGGCACTGAGTCCGGCGGAAATCGCCAGTCGCGCTCAACCGCCTCAGAACCAACCCAACCAGCCTCCAACAGTTGACGCGGGCAGCCTTTCCGGCCTGATCCTCGCTGGTCAGTCGATCGCTCTCACCGGGACGGCGAGCGACGACGGTTTGCCCGCCGCATCGCTCCTCGTTTCCGAATGGCGCAAAGCGTCTGGGCCGGGCAACGTCGCCTTCAGCAATCCCGGTGGCTTAAACACCACAGTCACTTTCGATCAGCCGGGCCTTTATTTGTTGCGCCTCGGCGCGACGGATTCCGAATACTCGGTCTGGGATGAAATCCCGGTTTATGTCGGAGCATCCGGCGGTGGCAATCAACCGCCTCAAGTCAATCTCGGCCCAGATCAAACCGTGACTTTTGGTCAAACTGCTGCCGTCGCGCCGCAAGTGGACGATGACGGGCTGCCCTCCGGTTCCGTCGCGCTCAGCTATCTCCAGACCGCGGGGGCGCGCCCGCTGAGTGCGGTGCCGAATGGCCTGGGTGGCTATGCGGTCAGTTTCCCCGCCGTGGGCGCCTACACGCTGCGGCTGACTGCGTATGACGGCCAGTTCAGCACGAGCGATGAAGTCACCTTCACGGTGACTCCCGCGGCGTCCGCAGCGCCCGCTGTCCAGCTCACCGCGCCGGTTGGCGGATCAAGCTTTCCTCGCGGGCAAGTGCTCGATCTGCGAGCCACCGCCAGCGATCCCGACACCGGCGGGGGGATCGTTTCCGTGGCCTTCTACGACGGCGCGACTCTCATCGGCACGGACTCCGCGCCGGATGCAACCGGCCATGCACGACTCGTCTGGACCGGCGCGCCGACCGGCTCTCATGCCCTGACGGCGGTGGCTACCGATTACAGCGGAACTACCGCGGTGAGCGCGCCGATAAACATCACGATCACGCCCGCGCGCCCGGTCGTCGCCCTCAGCTATCCGCTCGCCTACACCGCCTTCGCGCCCGGCGATACCTTGCAGGTACAGGCCACCGCCTCGCCGGGTGGCGATGGCTCGGCGGTCACGCAGGTCGAGTTTCTCGTCAATGGCAGTGTCGTCGGGGTCGACCCCGGCGCGCCGTACGCGGTGGGTTGGACTGCACCCGCGGTGCCCGGTGACTACACTCTCATCGCCCGCTGCACCGATGCAGCCGGCCAGACGGCCACGAGCCCGCCGGTGCTCGTCCGCGTTGTCACCGACCCGTTCGCGCCGACAATTATCGAACTGATTGGACCGGCCGATGGCGCGAAGATCACCTCTCCGACAGTGATCACGGGAAGGGTAGAGGGTCCGTCCGTGGCTTCGTGGAGATTGGAGTCAAGACGTCGTTCGGCTCCCGAGCTGGGATGGAAGACGTTTGCGCAAGGGAGCGGGATGGTTGCCGAGGGCGAACTCGGCACCTTCGATCCGACGCAGACTCTGAACGGCATCTATGATCTTCGCCTCGTGGCGACGCACGCCGGCGGCGGGCAAAGCTACGTGGAGGGAAATGTCGTCGTGGAAGGCGACATGAAAATCGGGGCTTTCGTCACGAGCGTGACGGATCTTTCGGTCGCGCTGCCCGGTCTGCCGATCGAGGTGCGCCGCGTCTATGATAGCGACGATGGTAAGCAGGGCGATTTCGGCCCCGGCTGGTGCCTGGATCTGAATCTCGTGCGGCTGGAGAAAAACTTCCGCCTGGGCGAGGCGTGGGAGCAGACGGTGGATCCACCAGATGCGGTGACCAATCCGCAATTTGGGGTGATTCCGCGCTACAGCATCGACGACGTAGGACCACACGTCATCGCCATCGTCTTCCCGGATGGGCGCGTGGCACGCTTTCGGACAGTGGTGAAATTCAATGGGCAATCGGCCTCGCGGCTCGCGGCGCCGTGGCGGTTTTTTAACGGCTTCACGATGGGCTTCGAGCCGCTGCCGGGGACGCAGGGAAGATTGGAGGCCGCGGGCGTTCCGGCGCTCATTTATCCGAGCGATGACTCGGTGGGCTCGGTGCTTTGGGCGGACGGCAACATCGTCGATGATTTCAATGCGAACTTTTGGGAGGATGCGACCGGCTTCACCTACACGACGCTGGATGGCACTCGCTTCACTTTCGATGCGCAAGGCAAGCTCACCCAGCAACGTGATCGCCATGGCAACACGCTGACCGTCGGGCCAAACGGGATCGTGCATTCGAGCGGGCGGAGCGTCGCCATCCAGCGCGATGGGCAGGGGCGGATCACGACCATCACCGACCCGCGCGGGAGTGAAATGCGCTATTTCTACGATCAATTTGGGAAGCTGGCGCGCTTCACCGACCGGCTCGGCAACGCGACGCAATACGGCTACGAAGCGAGCGGCAAACTGGCCTCGGTGAAAGATCCGTTCAACGTCGAGCAACTCCGGCTGCAGTACGATTCCGAGCGGCGACTGCGGCGGACTTACGATGTTTTCAATCAGCCGCTGGCCTTCCTGCACAATGTCGAAGGGCGCACGGAAACGGTCACGGATGCGCTCGGGCACACGACCACGGTGCAGTATTCGAGCAGCGGTCAGGTGCTGCGCAAGACTGATGCACTGGGGGGCGCGAGCGCTTTCACCTACGACGCGCGCGGCAATCGCACGAGCATGACCGACGCGGCGGGCAATGTGCAGGCGCTGGCTTTCAATGAATTCGACCTGCCGGCGACAATCACCGATCCCGAGGGTAATGTCTTCCAGTATGGCTATCGCGCCGATGGTAAGCCGGAGACGCTGACCGATGCGCTGGGGAATATCGTGACGCTTGGTTACGACGCGAGTGGGAACGTCGCCTCCGTGACCGATGCGCTCGGAAACACGACGACTTTTGCCTACAACGCCAAAGGGCAGATCACGGCGAAGACGGATGCGCTCGGGCATACTTCAACTTTCGCCTATAATGCCGAGGGGCGGATGACGCGGATGGCGAATGCCCCGGGGCATGCGGTGGTCATGACTTATGATGCCAATGGCAACGAACTGACCCGCACGACGACGCGCACCAAGTCCGACGGCACCGTAGAGACGCTGACCACGACGCAGGTCTATGATGCGGCAGACCGGCTGGTGGAGACGACCGATGCGCTCGGGCGGACCTTCGCGATGGCTTACGACGCGGCGGGCCGCAAGGTCTCCGACACCGATGCTGCGGGGCGCGTGACGACGTATGAGTACGACGCCCAGGGCCGGGTCACGCGAACAGTCGCACCCGACGGCACCGCCACGGGCAGCACCTATGACGTCCTTGGACGCGTGGCCACAAGCCTCGACGCGGCGGGCCGCGCGACAGCTTACGCCTACGATGAACTCGGCCGGCTGACGCGGACGACTTTCGCCGACGGCACTTTTGTCGAGACGAGCTATGATGCGGTGGGCCGGGTGCTGACGAGCACGGATGCTGCGGGCCGAGTCACGAGCTATGCCTACGACCGGGCCGGACGGCGCACGGGCGTGACTGATGCGCTCGGGCAGACCACGGCGTTCACCTACGACGCCAATGGTAACCTCGCCACGACGACGGACGCGCTCGGCCGGGTGACCAGCTCCATTTATGACGCCCTAAATAGGCGCGTGCAGACGGTTTTCGCCGACGGCACCACCGCCTCGACCGGCTACGATGAACTCGGCCGGGTGACCGCCGAGACGGACCAAGCTGGTCGGACGAAGAACTACGCTTACGACATCCTGGGCCGTCTGCTTGGGGTGACGGACGCGCTGAATCAAACGACGGCGTTCACCTATGACGAAATGGGGAATACGCTTATGCAGGTCGATGCGCTCAGCCGCATCACCCGCTACGGCTACGACGGGCTCGGGCGGCGCGTCCGGCGGACGCTGCCGCTCGGGATGGTCGAGGCTCTGGCCTACGATGCTTCGGGCAATTTGAGCGCGCGCACGGATTTCAAAGGCCGCACGACGACCTACCAATACGACGCGGGCAACCGTCTCATCGCCAAGGTGCCCGACGCGGCACTCGGCGAACCCGGCGTGGCCTACACCTACACGGAGACCGGACGGCGAGCCGCGATGGCCGATGCCAGCGGCACGACCAACTACAGCTACGACTTACGCGACCGGCTCGTGAGCAAAGCCACACCGCAAGGCACTCTGAGCTACCGCTACGATGCCGCCGGGCAGCTCATCCGCACGCAGAGCGAAGCGATTGATGGCCTTGACGTGTCTTACGGTTACGACGGGCTGGGGCGGCTCGGCACCGTCACCGACCGCGAACTCGGCGCGACCAGCTACTCCTACGATGCGGTCGGCAATCTGAGCAGCTTTAGGACGCCCAACGCCGTCACCCACGGCTACGGCTACGACTCATTAAACCGCCTCACGCAAATGCTGGTCAGCAGCGCGCCGGCCACCGGGCCGCCTGGCATCTTGGCGAGCTACAACTACGCCCTCAGTCTCACCGGCCGCCGCAATGGCGTTCAGGAAAGCGGTTCCGGCATCCTCCCAGGAAACCCCACCAACACGCGCACCGTCGCCTATCTGTATGACGCGCTCGACCGGCTAACCCGCGAAACCGTCGTCGCGGCAGTCGGGCCCGCCGGACAGACGAACTACACCTACGATGCTGTCGGCAACCGCCTCACCCGCGCCAGTACCGTGCCCGGCGTCACCCCGCAAAGCTTTAGCTACGACACGAACGACCGCCTGACCAGCGACAGCTACGACGCCAACGGCAACACCACCCTCGGACGGGTTACCCAACCTGTCGTCTCGCAAGTCCCCATTCCCGTGCCGCCCGAGACGACGGTGAGCGACAGTTACGACTACGAAGATCGGCTGAAGTCGCGCAACGGCGGCGGGCTGAACGTGAGCGTGCTCTACAACGGCGACGGCCAGCGCGTCGCCGAGACCGTCAACGGCCAGACCGTGACCTACCTCGTGGATGACCTCAACCTCACTGGCTATGCCCAGGTCGTCGAAGAGCGCACCAACGGCACCGTCACCCGCACTTACACCTACGGCCACGACCTCCTCGCCCAAGACACGCGCGATGGCAGCGGCACCTGGCACGCCAGCTACTTCGGCTACGACGGTCACGGCAGCGTGCGCTTCCTGACCAATACCCTCGGCACCGTCACCGATACCTACACCTACGACGCCTACGGCACTCTGCTCGCCAGCACCGGCACGACCGCCAACCGCTACCGCTACGCCGGCGAGGAGTTCGACCCCGGCCTCGGCCTTTACCACCTCCGCGCCAGATACCTGAACGCCGCCAACGGACGGTTTTGGAACGCGGACACCTACGAAGGCCAATCCACCGACCCACAAAGCCTCCACCGCTACAACTACGCCTACGGCAACCCGGCGAACCTGAATGACCCGAGTGGACATAGCCCGACTTTGGCCGGGACGATGATCCAAATTGCGCAGTCGCTTTACTTCGCAGAACTGGCAGGCGACGAGGCGCAGAGCAATGCGGTCATGTGGTATCGGCAGAATAATCCCGGTGCGGGCGCCGAGGAAATCGCCCGTGTCGGACGACTGGCTTACGGAATGGCGTTTTCCACGACGCTGACCGATGGCGTCCTCGATCTACTTCCCGGCTACGCCATCGGCCGCGCCTATTACGAACTAGGCGGGTCGTGGGATAGGTTCACCGATCCGCAGGTCGATCGCAATGAACGCGCCCAAGCCGGAATCAGCTTCCTCCAAAACGCCGCCAGTATTGGCATTCAGGTCGGGAGCTATGCGAGTCTGTTTCGCGAGCCTGGTCCTAAGCTGGCTCAAGTATCCGCTGCAACTCCGCCTACCGCAACGAACACACCGTCGGATTTTGCTAGGAGCCTGCAAGGTTCCGGAGCTTATCCAGGCGTAGATCGCTGGCGGGACATAACTTTGAAGAAAGGAACAATCATTTACGGTGGAGACCCGGGGCAAAGCGCGTTCTATACAACCGGCAGTGCAATCGGAAGAACAGGCGATAGCGCCACTGATATTTTCCAAGGCCTCCAAGTTGCTGCGCATCCGGTGCACGGATATCGGCCGGCAATGACAGCTTATGAAGTGACAGCTGATGTGCCAGCGGCATTCGGGCGGAGTTTAGCTAATCCTCAACACGGCGCCGGTCGCTTGCCTCAAATAGTTCTACCAAATTACAAAGACTTTCTGCGCCCTATTCATACCGCACCCCTCTCGCCTTAACATGTTCAATACTTCCAATGGCACAGTCCGAAACGGTGATATACATCTATGGCGCGGTCAAACTCGGGAGGAGTTTTTAGCTACTGATGCAGGAGCAAACGCCCGTCCGATGGTGGAGAATCGGGACTGGGTTACCTACCGAATCGCCGCAGACACCCAAAAGGCCTTTTTTATCGTTCAATTCAAAAGTGGCGTAATTGAACAAGTGCGCATCACGCTTGCACTGGATGGCGATGATCCGAAACGTTGGACCATTGCGAGTGAAGCCGCGAGGAAATCGCTACATGACCGAATGCTTCGAGAGCAGATTGGATTGCCTCCTTACCGGTTCGATTGGGGAAAAATCGAATCGGTGAGTGATGCACGAAATGGTGCGAGCGAGATCATAGTGACCTACGAGTGAGCTGCATTTACGTCCTCACTTGCCCGCTCAGACCTAAGCAACGAGTGGCTTGGGTCTGTGACTAGCCCGGAATTTCGCGCAACATCTGGGCGTTCGTCGGGAATTTCTTGGTGAAGAAGAGGAGACGTTCGATGGCTTCGACGGGTTTGTGGCCGGCGAGGCCGCGGCGGATGACGTTGATCTTGTGGAGGTCGTCGGCGGGGATGAGGAGTTCGTCGCGGCGGGTGCCGGATTGGAAGATGTCGATGGCCGGGTAGATGCGCATGTCGCTGATCTTGCGGTCGAGGACGAGCTCCATGTTGCCGGTGCCTTTGAACTCCTGGAAGATGACTTCGTCCATACGGCTGTTCGTCTCGATGAGGGCGGTGGCGATGATGGTGAGGGAGCCGGCTTCCTCGGTGTTGCGCGCGGCGGCGAAGATTTTGCGGGGGATTTCCAAGGCGCGGGAATCGAGGCCGCCGGACATGGTGCGGCCGCCGGTCATGGCGTTATTAAAGGCGCGGCCGACGCGGGTGATGGAGTCGAGGAGGATGAAGACGTCTTTGCCGGATTCGACGAGGCGTTTGGCGCGCTCCATGGCGAGCTGGGCGATGCGGGTGTGGCTCTTGATGTCGGCGTCGTTCGAGCTGGCCATGATCTGCGCAGTGGGGCAGCTGCGGGTGATGTCGGTGACTTCCTCGGGCCGCTCATCGACGAGCAAGATGATGAGCTGAATCTCGGGATGATTTTTCGCCACGGCGTCGGCGATGTGCTGGAGGAGGGTGGTTTTGCCGGTGCGCGGGGGAGCGACGATGAGACCGCGGGTGCCTTTGCCGATGGGGCACATCATGTCGATGATGCGCGTGGTGTAGCGGTCGGGGACGGTCTCGAGGCGGATTTTTTCGAGCGGGCTGATGACCGTTAGTTCGTCGAACGTGGGCAGGTTCGTCGCCTTTTCAGGCGCGTCGCCGTTGATCTCGGTGAGGCGGAAAAGCTGAGCCCCGCGGTTGCCCCGCCGGGTCTGTCCTTTGACCCACTGGCCGTCGCGCAGGTTGTAAGCGCGGCAGAGTTCGGGGGTGACGAAGACGTCGCTGGGATGCTGGGTGAAGCCGCGCTTGGCATCGCGCAGGAAGCCGAAGCCTTTGCCGGAGACTTCCACGAGGCCTTCGGCGTCGGCGATTTCATCGTCGTGGGGTGGAAGCTCGACGCGGGCCGGCGCATCTTGGCGCTCGGCGCGGTCGCCGCGCTCCTGGCGACTGGGGAGGCGCTCCATGCGGGGGGCCTGGTCGGCGGGCATCGCGACGGGAATCTGGACATCGGTGCGGCCATCGGCGCGGGCCTGCTCTTCCATCTGCCGGGCGACGTGGAGGGGGATGTAAACGGGGCGTTGGCGGACGGCTGGCGCGGGTGGCGGAGTGGGCGCAGGGGCTTCCTGAACGGGGCCGGGGGAAGTGGGGGCGACGGGATTTGGCGCCGGGGGCGCGGGCTCCGCTTTGGTGCCCGAGGGGCTCCATTCGTCGCTCGCGGGCTGGGGTACCGGGGCAGCGGTTGGCGGAAGCGGGGCGGGCATCTCGGCGGGCAGCGCAATGGCGGCGGCGGGCGCAGTCGCAGAAGCGACCGGCGGCTCGGGTTGGGCTTCAACCGCGGCTTTCGCCGCCTTCTTTTTTGCCGGAGCCTTCTTCACCGCAGGCTTGGCGGCTTTCACCGCCTTGGCGGGAACCTCTTTCGCCTCCACGGCGGCGACTTCCTTATCCTCTCCCGCGGGCGCGGGCAGGGGCGCGGCGACGGTCGCGGCTTTTACGGTCCGCTTTTTAGCGGGTTTCTTCGCGGCAGGGGCCTGTTCGGTGAGCAACGGTTGATCGGCGGGTTCGGTCATAAGGAAAATGGGAATAAGGCTGAAAAACGCGGCAACGAAGGTGCTTTCGCCCGGCTCATGCAGGGTAGAAGTGAAAGCGGCAAAAGCGCGTGGAACGGATCGTCCATAGCGGCTGACTTGACGTAAAATGACGGGCCTCGTTGCAGGCGAGGAAACCTTTGGCTGCTGGTAGTGAAACCACTGGCGGTGACCCTCCGTGGGTCAGGATTGTATTTGGATGATGATGCGGAAACGCGCCTGTTTGCTTGGCTTGCGAGGGAGCGGTCTGCCGAGAGGTCAGACCAACCGAAGGCGCGAACTGATGGTCGGAAGGTGAGGGAAAGGCTGCCCGGCGTCAACGGGATTTTTTTGGGCCACTCTCCGCCGGGCTTGGCAGCCTGAACGCCGCCGCCTCATAAGCATGGTCCGCCGCTATGAACCGTTTTGCCAAAATATCCCTCCTCCTCTTCGTAACGTTTTTCGGCGCGGTCGGCGGCTACTTTGCTGTGCAAAAGTATTTCGGCCGCACTCCGGCCCCCGTGGAGCTGCGCGATTGGCGAACCCAGACGCTGGCTGGGCTGACGTTGGAAGCTCCGGGAACCTTCGCCACTCAGCCGCTGAATCTAGGGCCGGCCCAGGAGTTTGTGGAAAGCAGCGAGATGCAGGTTTTTAAGGTCGCGGGCTTTGAGATCGATGTTCTGCGGACGGCTTATAAAAGTGGCCTTGAACTCAGTTTTGATGGTGCGGTGCAGGGCGCGGTCGAAGGCCTCACGCGCCTCGACGGCGTGCGCAACGTCCAGCAAACCGCGAGCGAGGTGACGGTCTCCGGCAGACCTGCGCGCCGTCTTTCGGTGACGGCTAATCGCTGGCGTAAGAGCGTCCGTGTCGAAGCTGTACTGCTGGCCGAAGGGCAGACATTTTACCAAGTCCAAGCCGTCTTCGACGTGACCAATCCGCGGGCGGCGGCCGATGCGGAGCGTTTGTTGAAGTCAGTGCGGCTCGGGCCGTGAGCGTCGTCAGGGCGTCGCTGCGAGGCGCAGGATGGCGCGCTTGTGCGGGGCGGCGAGGGCAATGGTGTCGATTTCGTTGAGCGCCCACCAGCGCTGCTCAACGGCCAGCGTGGCTGGCGCGCTCGTGGCGAAAACGCTGAGGGTGATGCGGTGGTGTGTGAATGGGTAGTTGAGCGCGAGCAGCAGTTTCGCAGAGCGCGCGGGCTCCGTGAGCACGGGCAGTTTCCACAGACCGCGCCAGCGCGGGCCGGTCTGCTGGGTGAGCAAAAACTGGCCGTCGCGGACGATCCACGCGCAGTCCTCGATGAGCGCGACGGTTTTGCGGCGGGGTTTTTTGCGCGGCAACGAAGGCGGGTCTTCCGCGGCGCAGTGGGCGCGCACCGGGCAGATGAAACATTGTGGCTTGCGCGGGGTGCAAAGAAGCGCGCCGAGTTCCATGAGCGCGGAATTGTGCAGCCGCCCGCCGCGCTTCGGGAGCAGCGCCGCGGCGGTCTGCCAGAGGATTTCCGAACCGTGCGTGGTGTCGATGGGCTCCTGCAGATTGAGCAGCCTGGCGAGCACGCGGGCGATGTTGGCGTCGATGATCGGCGTGGCGTGATCAAAAGCGAAACTGACGATGGCCCCGGCGGTGTAGCGTCCCACGCCGGGGAGCGCGGCGATGGCGGCGAGGTCATCCGGCAGCACGCCGCCGTGGCGCTCGACCACTTGCTGCGCGGCGCGGTGGAGATTCCGGGCCCGAGAGTAGTAGCCGAGGCCCTGCCAGACGTGCAGCACGTCGGCTTCGACGGCCGCGGCGAGGGTGATGAAATCGGGAAAGCGCGCCAGCCAGCGCGTGTAGAAATCCAGCACGGTGACGACCTGCGTCTGCTGGAGCATGAACTCGGAAACCATGATGGCATAGGGATCGCGCGTCCGCCGCCACGGCAGATCGCGGCCCTGCGCGCGGAACCAGCGGGCCAGTTGCCGGCGGAGCAATCCCGGGTCTTGGATGGTGAATTTTGAATGGTCCAAGCAGCCCCAACATTGCGCGAACCATTCGCCGCAAAGCCATTCCGTTTCTTGCCCAGACGCGGCGCGGGCCGCTAGGCTCCCCGCCCATGCACACCCCGCAGACCGAGGTCATCCTGCGCCACGACGGCACGGAACTCGCGCGGGCCACGCTGCCGCCGGGCGAATACATCATCGGCCGCGAACCCGGCGTCGATCTCCACGCCAATACCCCGCTGCTCTCGCGTCGCCACGCGCGGCTCACGATCAACTTCGACCACGTTCTCCTCGAAGACCTCGCCAGCAGCAACGGCACCTTCGTCAACGAGCGCGCCGTCACCGAGCCCGTGCGCCTCTTCCCAAACCAAAGCATCCGCCTCGGTCCCGACCTCACCCTCGAAATCCGCCGCCAGCGCGTGCCCACTGAGCCCGGCATCTCCCTCGCGCCCGCGCAGGCCGCCATCGCGCGGCATCTGCCGGAGGACCTGCTCGCTGAAAAACGCTACGCCATCGGCAGCATCATCGCGCAGGGCGGCATGGGCGCGATCCTCGATGCCCGCCAGCGCGCCATCGACCGTACCGTGGCCATGAAAGTCATGCTCGCCACCGGCGACGAGGCCGCCGTGCTTCGCTTCATCGACGAAGCGAAGATCACCGGCCAGCTCGACCACCCGAACATCGTCCCCATCTACGAGCTCGGCGTCGATGAGCAGGGCCAGGTTTTCTACACCATGAAAATGGTCCGCGGAATCACCCTCAGAGCCGTGCTCGCCGACCTCGCCGCCGGAGACGCCGTCGCGGAGAAAAAGTATCCGCTCCCGGTCCTGCTCACCGTCTTCCAAAAAGTCTGCGACGCCCTCGCCTTCGCCCATGCGAAAGGCGTCATTCACCGCGACCTCAAGCCCGAGAACCTCATGCTCGGCGACTTCGGCTCCGTGCTCGTCATGGACTGGGGGCTGGCCAAAGTGGTCTCCCCAACCGGAGGGACGCGCTCCCGCGCGTCCCACGCCGCGGATGACGCGCTCCCCGAAAATCACGCACCCGTCGAAAATCAGGGACGCGGCGGAGCGCATCCCTCCGCAATCATCTCCGCCCGCGCCGCCGAGCCCGAGTTCAGCGCCACCATGACCGGCAGCATCATGGGCACACCCGCCTACATGAGCCCCGAGCAAGCCCGCGGTGAGGTCGAGACCCTTGATGCCCGCTCCGACATCTATGCCCTCGGCGCGATCCTCTTTGAAATCCTCCACCTTCGCCCCGCCGTCACCGGCCATGCCGCGATGGAGATCGTGGACAAAGTCCAGCGCGGCGAAGTCGAATGGGTAGCGCCCGCGCCCTCGCGTGCCGTCGTCGGCGCCCCCGCCGCCGAGCGGGCGCAGGCGGCAGGTTCCACCAACTCCGCACCGGTGGAGCCTGCCACTGCCGGGCGAGGGCGCGCGACACCACCCGCGAGGGCGCGTGCGCTCCCCGACTCGCTCGCCGCCGTCGTGCGCAAAGCTATGTCTTTCGACGCCGCCACCCGCTACCCCATCGTCGAAGCCTTGCAGGCCGACCTCCTCGCCTACCAAAACGGCTTCGCCACCAGAGCGGAGAAGGCAGGGCTCGGCAAACAACTGCTCCTCGCCTTCAAGCGCCACAAGGCCGTCAGCATCGCCACCGCCGCGGCGCTCGCCGTCATCATCACTGGGAGCGCCGCGTTCACGTTGCGATTGGTGGCGGAAAAGCAGCTTACCGAAAAGGCGCTGGCCGACTTGCGGCAGTCTGCCCCGATTATCCACGACCAGGCGCGGACGCTACTGGATCAAGGCAATCCCGAAGCCGCTCTCGTCAAGATTCCGGCGGCTTTGGCCATCGACCCGAAGCGTGGGGAATATCACCGGCTGCACGGCCACATTCTCCAGACGCTGCTCCGCATCGGCGACGCTGCCCGCGCTTATCAGAAAGCCAAGGCTCTTGACCCGGCAGACCATATCTCCTCTGCAAACGAAACGCTCTGCCTGCAACTGGTGGCTGGCGAAAAAGCAGAGGTCCTTCCGCCTGACAGCCCGGCGATTGCGCGTTTGCGAGCCGAAGTCGAAAATCAGGGACGCACAGGCGAGGCTCTCTATCTTGCGCGCTATCTAAGAGACCAACGCGAGCGGCGGACTGCCGCCGCCAGCACGATTAGAGGGAGGCTTAAAGAACTCAACATTCCCGCGGAGCGACTGTCCGACGGTGGAAAATTGAGCGGCGAGCTGAGCCTCGATCTGAATGATCTGTCCATTGATGACCTTCGCCCATTCTCGAAATTCCCTATTGCGGCGCTCTACTTGATCAAGACTCAGGTCCGAGATCTTTCACCCCTGCGTGGGAGTCGGCTTCGAGTTTTGGATATCAGCAATTCATCCGTGACCGATCTTGCTCCAATTGCCGATCTCCCGATCACCGACCTAAGTTTAGAGAACGCCAAAGTCCGCGACTGGGAGCCCATCCGTAGTTTACCGCTGGTTCGACTATATGCGCATTACTCTTCGCTGACTGATCTTTCGCTGCTTCGCGGGAAGGCACTGGACTACCTCGCGATCGCTGGCACGAAAGTTACCGATCTTGAGCCGCTACGCGGCATGCCATTGAGAAACTTGAATATCGCCGGTGTCAGACCAAGGAGTTATGAGCCCCTTCGCGATCTAGCTCTAACCACGCTGGTCATTGCCGACAGTCCTCTTTCAGACTTGTCGGTGTTCGCGAAGAGCCCGCTGAATGATCTCGTCGCATCGGGTTCAAAAGTTACCAACCTCGAACCGTTACGCGGAAAGCCTCTGCAAGGTCTTAGGCTGAATTCCACGCGAGTCACCGATCTCACCCCGATTGCGGGATGCCCGATTGAAAAGCTGGAAGCCGAGAATACGCCACTCGCTTCCATCGCCCCGTTACGCGGGATGCCGCTGCGCGAATTGAGCCTGAAGGGCTGCCCAGAGGAAATCGACATGGAGCCGCTTCTCGACTGCGTGGACCTAAAAAAACTCATCCTCCCGCTGCGCACGCGTTCGCTCATAAAACTGCGCAAACATCCCGCGCTGAAAAGTCTCAGCTATCGCGACGCCGGACCCTACATCGTCCCGGCACAAACCGTCGCCGAGTTCTGGGCCGAATACGACGCGCAGCAGGCGGCGGGGAAGAAGTGAGGCGCAGCTTGCCGCGTGGCGCGGCGGATGTTAGCGTACGCGGATGACGATTCAGGAATTGAAAGCCGAAGTGCGCGACGCTTCGCCCGAGGTGCGCGAGGAGCTTTTCACGCTGCTCGCGGGGCTGCGACGGGCGCGCGACCCGGAGCGGGCGCGGATGCTGGCGGAGAAGCTGGACGATCCGGGCCGCTGGGTTTCCGAGGAGGAGGCCGCGCGCCGGCTCGGCCTCGAAAGCGGCGGGGCGGCGTGAAGCGAAGGCTGCTGCTCGACAGCGATGTAGTGGATTATCTGGAACGCCTGCGCGGCCGTGAACGCAGCGGGATTTGGAAACGTCTCCGGGAAATCGCCAGCGCGCCGGATTCTTTTGCGGACTACCACGAGCGCGACGCCAGCGGGCGCGATCTCGCGGTGCATGTCTTCCACGGCCACGCGATTCTTTACTGGGACGATTTTGCCGACCGTCACTTGAAGGTCCTGGAAATCACCAACGCGGATGACTTCCGGCCGTGACGCGAGCGGAAACCATCGCAAACCCTTTCCATCGATGAAAACTCATAAGCCAGAAGGCGAGCATTTGAAGCCGCTCACGCTTTACACCGCGCCGCTCACCGCGGTGCAGGCGGCGAAGCTGCGCGCGCTGCTGGAGGAGGATGGCTACAAGTTTGAGCCGAAGCCGTACACACTCTACTACGCGGTGAAGGACAAGCTGAACGTGGCCGTGTACGAGAAGGGGCCGAAGGTGGTTTTGCAGGGGAAGGGGACGCAGGATTTCGTCACGTTCCGGCTGGAGCCGGAGATTCTGGGTGAGGCGAAGCTGGGCTACGAAGAGGTGCATGCGCCGGAGATGTTCGCGCCGCATTTCGGCGTGGATGAAAGTGGGAAGGGCGACTTTTTCGGGCCACTGGTCATCGCGGGCTGCTACGTGGATCGGGACATCGCGCACGCGTTCATGCAGGCTGGCATCCAAGACAGCAAGCGGATCGGCAGCGATGCGCGCATCCGGAGTCTGGCCGACATGATCCGCCACACGCCGGGCGCGACGCAGAGCGTGGTGGCGATCGGGCCGGAGAAATACAACGAGCTCTACAAGAAATTTGGCAACCTCAACCGCCTGCTCGCCTGGGGGCATGCGAAGGTCATTGAGACACTGCTCGAACAACGGCCCGATTGTCCGCGCGCGCTCAGCGACCAGTTCGCCAATCCCAAGCTCATTGAGCGCGCCCTGATGGAGCGCGGGCGCGGGATCGTGCTGGAGCAGCGCACGAAGGCGGAGAGCGATCTCGCGGTGGCGGCGGCATCCATCCTCGCGCGGGAGCGGTTTATCGATGGGCTGCGGAAAAGCGGGAGCGAATTTCAAAAGGAACTGCCTCGGGGGGCCTCGGCGCAGGTGAAGCAGATTGGGCGTGATCTTGTCGCGGCGCACGGGCCGGAAATTTTGCGCCGCACGGCCAAAGTGCATTTCAAGACGGCGTCGGAAATTGCGCCGGAAACCTATCCGGCACCGCCGCCAAGCACGTTTACCCGATAGCCCGCAAAACCTTTATCAGTGCGGGTTTGCGGTCCGCAGATTCTTTTTCAAAGCGCTTGCCCGAGCGCTGAATCACTGGTTAAGTCGCCCCACAAAATTATGGGAACGTTAACGAAAAGGGAACTCGTCGTTAAGATCAGCAACGAAACCGGGCTCGTGCAGCATCAGGTTTTCGATGTGGTCCAAAAGACACTTGATCATATCACCGATGCGCTCGCGCAGGGTGACACCGTGGAACTCCGCAACTTCGGCATCCTCGAAGTCAAACTCACCAAACCGCGCGTGGGTCGTAATCCGAACCAGCCGGGCAGTAGCTTCGTGATTCCAGCGCGCGCGACGGTGAAATTCAAATCCGGGAAGATCATGCGCCAGAAAGTAATGAAGCTCTCGGCGGTGATGAAGCGCGAGGCCGCAGCGAAGGTCTAGCTGACCTTGGTCGATCGCGGTGCGGCTTTACGAAGCCAGTGCCTTTTTGCTTGGCCGCTTCCCTCGCGGCTCGCATCTTTCGCGGGCCATGTCCGTCTCCTCCGACTCTCCGACCACTGCTGCCGGTCCTTGGTGGAAAGACCTTACACCTTACCATTGGTTCGTTTTTGCCATGGCCTCGCTGGCCTGGCTCTTCGACTGCCTCGACCAACAGCTTTTCATTCTCGCGCGCAATTTTGCCATGGAAAGTCTGCTCCCCAAGGGCATGGACCCTGGCAAATATGGCACCTACGCGACGGCGATCTTTGTCGCTGGATGGGCCACGGGTGGCTTGATCTTCGGGGCGATGGGCGACCGCATCGGCCGGGCGAAAACGCTCACGCTAACCGTCCTGATGTATTCGGTTTTCACCGGGCTCTCGGCGTTGTCCACGGGCTGGGTGGACTTTGCCATTTATCGGTTCATTACGGGATTGGGTGTTGGCGGCGTCTTTGGCCTGGCCGTGGCCCTCATCGCGGATGGCCTGCCGGATCGCAGTCGGGCGGGCGCGCTCGGCACTTTGCAGGCGCTCTCGGCGGTGGGAAATATCACCGCGGGGCTGATCAGCATGTGGGTCGGCGGGATGGTCGCGACGAAGAAAATTCCGCCGGATTGGTCGTGGAAAATCATGTTTTTGATTGGGGCGCTGCCGGCGTTTCTCTGCGTCTTTCTGCAACTGCGGCTGAAAGAGCCCGAGAAATGGGTGAAAGCCCGCGAAGCAGGACGTATCGCCGGGGTGAAATTTGGCTCTTACGCGTCGCTCTTCGGGGACGTGCGCTGGCGCGGGCCGGCGCTGTGGGGGATGGTGTTGTCGATCGCCGGGGTAATCGGGCTTTGGGGCATCGGGTTCTTCGCGCCGGAACTAGTGGGGCCGGTGATTGAGAACTCGCTGCGGGCGCAAAACCTTCCTCCAGAAGAAATCGCCGGAGCGAAGCGGACGTGGATCGGCATCAACTCGATCGTGCAGAACGTCGGCGCCTTTCTCGGAATGCTCGGCATGAGTGTGCTCGCGCAGCGCATCGGGCGGAAGCCGGCCTTCGCTATCGCCTTTATCGCTGCACTGCTGGCCACCGTCGGCTTCTTCCAGTTTTTCAATGGTAAGAGCGACATTTGGATGAGCGCGGTGATGGGCGGCTGCCAGCTCGCGCTCTTCGCGGGCTTCGCGATCTATCTGCCGGAGCTGTTCCCCATGCGGCTGCGGAGCACCGGAACGAGCTTCTGCTACAACGTGGGGCGTTTCGTCGCGGCGATCGGCATCCTGCAGACGGCTTCGATCAAGGCTTGGGCCAGCGCCGGCGCGGTGACGGCGGTGGAAAAGATCGACGCCTTTCGCGATGCTGCGAGTTACATGAGCGTGATCTTCCTGCTGGGGCTGGTCGCGTTGTTGTTTCTTCCGGAAACGAAGGGCCGCCCCCTGCCGGAAGACGTGGAGCCGGCAAAATAGCGCCGCATTTTTTCCCAAAAAAAAGGGCGGACACCGAAATGGTATCCGCCCCTTTTTTGCGCGTAAGAGAAATTATTTCTTCGGCTTCCAGTCGCGGACGAACTCGACGCACTTCGTCACCTCGGGCAGTGAATTGTCCCAGTTGTGCTCGTACTCGATGGAGATGTTGCCGTCGAAGCCCTGCGCCTTGAGCTCCTCCAGCACGCGACCGATTTCGCCGACGCCCTGTCCGTAGGGCACGTCATGGCTCTGACCGTAATCGGCCTTGTCCTTGAGGTGGCTGCTGACAATGCGACCCTTGAGCGTGCGCACGGCCCAGACGGGACTGATCCCCGAGGTTTGCCAATGGCCGGTATCGGCACACGCCCCGATCCGCTCGTCGCGGCCTTTGGTGAGTTCGAGGATGAAGTAAGGATCCCACATCCGATAGCTGGGTTTGGACTGGATCCGAGGATGATCGTGAAAGCCGACCTTGATGTCGTACTCCTTCACCATTTTTTCGATCGTATCGATGGCTTCGAAGGACTCCGTCGTCACCGCCCGAATGTCCATTTTCTTGGCAAAGGCAAAGACTTTCCGCGCGCCGTCTTCCTCGGTCGGGATGCCGACTACGCCGTAGTTCACCGCCTTAATTTTGTGCTCGGCGAGCTTCGCTTTCACCTGTGCTACGACCTCGTCTGAGGCGTTGTGATCCCATTTCACCGTCGGCTCTTCCTTGCTCAGTTTCTGGCCGGGATAAAATTCAATCACCTTCGCGCCAGACGCTGCCGTCTTCTCGATGGCCTCAAAAACGGTGAAGCGGTTGAAGGTGTAAGCCTGGCAGCCGATGGCGAAACCGTTAGTTTTGTATTCGTCGGGAATTGGAGCGGCGAAGGCTGCGCTGGAGCAGACGGCAAAAGCCGCGAGGAGGAGGGTGGGGAGTCTTGTCATGCGGAGAAAGATGCGAAACGATGCGCGCTCTTAGAAGTATGAAAATGAAGCGCCCTCTGCTCATCACGGGCATCGCCGTTGGTGCCCTGCTGACCTTGGGGCCTTTCATCGGGATGCTCCTCACTTTCTTTGGCATGCACCGCGCATTTCAAACCCTGGAACGAACCGGGATGAAGGATCCCGGTGCTCTTTCCGCCGATATCGGCACCGTCTTGTATTCGACAGCTGCCGGGCTGGTCGCCTTGCCGGTCGGGCTGATCGTGCTTTCGCTCTGCATCGTCCTTCTGGTTCTCGATCATCGCAGAATGCCACCGCCTTTGCCGCAAAACGCGCCCGCTGCGGACAACTCTCCAACCACCCCAAAATGAAAATCCGGTCCCTCGAACTTTTCACCGTCCCGCCACGTTGGCTGTTTCTAAAGATCACGACCGAATGCGGCGTGGTTGGTTGGGGCGAGCCGGTCGTCGAGGGCAAAGCCGACACGGTGCGCGCGGCCGTGGAGGAGATGGCGGACTTCGTCGTCGGTCAGGATGCGCGCCGGATCGAAGACCTTTGGCAGGTCTTATATCGCGGTGGGTTTTATCGCGGTGGACCGGTGCTGATGTCGGCGATCAGCGGAATCGATCAGGCGCTTTGGGACATCAAGGGCAAGGCCCTCGGCGTGCCGGTTTACGAACTGCTCGGCGGCGCTGTCCGGGAGAAAATCCGCGTCTATGCGTGGATCGGCGGCGACCGACCGGGCGATGTCGCGGAGGAAGCACTGGCCAAAAAGGAGGCGGGCTACACCGCGATCAAAATGAACGGCACCGAGGAAGTGGAGTGGATCGGCTCGCCTGCGAAAATCCGCGAAGCCGTCGAGCGTGCGGTGGCGATTCGCGAGGCGTGCGGGCCGGACTTCGGGATCGCCATTGATTTCCATGGCCGCGTGCATAAAGGCATGGCGAAGGTTTTGATGAAGGAGCTGGAGCCGGTGCGGCCGCTCTTCATCGAGGAACCGGTGCTGCCGGAGAACAACGAGGCGCTGCTCGATCTGCGCAGCGTCTCATCGATCCCCATCGCCACGGGCGAGCGGCAATTCACGCGCTGGGGCTTCAAGAGCCTGCTGCAGAGCGGCGGCGCGGACATCATTCAGCCGGACGTTTCGCATACCGGTGGAATCAGCGAGCTGAAGAAAATCGCCGCGATGGCCGAGGCCTACGACGTCGCGGTCGCGCCGCATTGCCCGCTCGGCCCGATCTGCCTCGCGGCTTCGCTCCAGGTCGATTTCTGCACGCCGAATGCCTTCATCCAGGAGCAGTCCCTCGGCATTCATTACAACGCCGGCAGCGATCTCCTCGATTACCTCGTGGACACCACCGTCTTTCACTACCGCGACGGTTTCGTCGAGCGCCTCACCGGCCCCGGGCTGGGCATTGAGATCGACGAAGCCAAAGTCCGCGAGGCGGCGAAGAGCGGCCATCGCTGGCGCAACCCGGTCTGGCGCACACCCGACGGTGTCGTCGCCGAGTGGTAGAATTTTCATCCCCGCTTCCTCCTATGAAAATCCACGTTCTGTTTCTCGCGTTCGTTCTCATTGCCAGCCCGATTTTTGCCCAGACCGCCGAATGGGTTTGGGCCGACCAGACTGGAGCGAAACCGCCCGCGGGCGAGGCCCGTTGGTTTCGCAAGACCTTCCACGTCGGCAGCAATGCCGAAAAGGCCGTGCTCAACGCCGCTGCGGATGGCGAGTTGACCGTCTATTTGAACGGCAAGGAGGTGGCAAAGAGCGCGTCTTGGAAGGAGCCGGTGAAACTCGACGTGACCAAGGCGATCAAGAATTGGTCCGAGAACACGCTCGCCGTCGAAGCGAAGGTCGGTGCCGGCAAACCTGCACTCGTCGTGGTGCTCGACATCACCCACGAATACAGCAAGCGGCAGGTCGTGATGACGGACCGCTCCTGGCTCGTCGGTGCGGAAGCTCCGGAGGGCTGGAATCAGCCGGGCTTCAAGGCTGGTAGCTGGCAGAGCGTCAAGCGCGTGGCCGATCTCGGCGCGGCGCCGTGGGGGAATCTTTTCAATGTGCAATCGGGGGCAACACCGGCCGA
Source organism: Chthoniobacter sp. (assembly GCA_031390545.1). Classification (GTDB taxonomy): domain Bacteria; phylum Verrucomicrobiota; class Verrucomicrobiia; order Chthoniobacterales; family Chthoniobacteraceae; genus Chthoniobacter. The sequence goes on from JANMTP010000033.1 coordinate 204,900, forward strand.
AGAGCTAAAGGTCGCGCCGGGCTTCAAAATCGAGCTGCTGAAAAGCGCGACGCCGCGGGATGGTTCGTGGGTTTCCATGGCTGTCGATGACCGGGGCCGGCTCTACGTTTCGCCGCAAAACTTCGCCGCCGACGGCTGCATCCTGCGCCTCACTCTCGACGAGCGCGGGCAGATCGCGAAGGAGGATTGGATCGACCTCAAGGTCGGGGCCGCGATGGCCATGCTCTGGGCCTTCGACTCGCTCTACGTGAGCGGCCAAGGGCCGCAGGGACAGGCCATTTATCGGCTGCGCGATACCAACGCGGACGGCGATCTCGACAAGGTGGAGCTCTTCAAAAAGGTGACCGGCGGTGGCGGCGAACACGGCGCGCACGCGCTGGTCGTCGGCCCGGATCAGCAAATCTACATCGCGCACGGCAATTCCACGCCGCCCGTCGAAGGACTCGATCCCGCGTCGCCGTATCGGCACTACGCCGAGGACGATCTGCTGCCGCGGATCAAGGACCCGGTTGCGACATTTTTCGACAAGCTCAAGTCGCCCTACGGGTACATCCTGCGCACTGATGCCGACGGGAAAAAATGGGAGTTGTTCGCGGGCGGCTTCCGCAATCAATACGACATCGACTTCAACGCCGACGGCGAGCTTTTCACCTACGACAGCGACATGGAGTGGGACGTGGGCCTGCCGTGGTATCGCCACACCCGCATCCTGCACATCATCGCCGGCGCGGAGTTCGGCTTCCGCGAGGGCAATTCGAAGTGGCCCGACTACTACGCCGACTCGCTCGGCGCCGTCGTGGACATCGGCCGCGGCTCGCCGACGGGCGTGAAGTTCGGCACGCGGAGCAACTTCCCCGAGAAATACCAACGCGCGTTTTACGCCATGGACTGGACCTACGGCCGCATCCTCGCCGTCCACATGCGGCCGAAAGGCGCGAGCTACACCGCGAGCAACCCACTCCCCTCGCGCTTCGACATCGACGAGCCGAGCGCGAGCGAGGATGTGGAGGTCTTCGTCTCGGGAAAAGGGCTGCCCGTGACCGACCTCGAATTCGGCAAGGACGGCGCGATGTACTTCACCGTCGGTGGAAGAGGGACGCAGGCGGGGCTTTATCGGGTGAGTTATGTTGGTGAAGCAGAGGACGAAGCCACCCGGGAATTTGCCGCGTTGGCAGCTCTGCATTCGCGTGATTTACAGAATGCCAGATCCGCTCGGGCTTTTCGCCGTCAACTCGAGGCCGAGCCTAGGAATAGTGGGATCCAAGACTATCGCTTTGCTCAAAAGCACGACGACTTTCTGGAACGTTTTCGCGCCGCTTCTGATGGGGATCGTTCTCTTTATTTCGCCGCTCGGATTCGAGCAGAGCAACTGCCCTTGGAAGCATTGCGTCAGCTAGTAGTAGAGGAGCCGGCAGCAGGGACTCCTAAACCGCCGGGCGGATTGTTCTTTGGCCCGCATGAACCGCCAAACATGGAGAAAGGTAGAGTTCTTCGCAGCCGCGACAGTTTAATGGCTGTTCTTGCCCTCGCCCGCGTGGGCACGAAGGAGGATCAGGCGCCGCTGCTCAACGCGCTGACAAAGTTTCCCCTCGATTCCCTCGATGACGAACTGAAGCTGCTCAAGCTCCGCGTCCTTGAGGTGAGCTTCATCCGCCAAGGCCGACCGAGCGAGGAGATGGTGAAGCTGGCGATTGGGAAACTCAGCCGGCAGTTTCCCGCGAAATCTTTCGACCTCAACCGCGAGCTTTCGCAGCTCCTCGTCTGGCTCGACGCGCCGGATGTGGTCGAGAAAACGCTCGCGCTGATGAAGGCGACGCCGGCGCACGCGGAACAGATTTGGTATGCCAACGTGCTCCGCGAGGCGAAGCAGTGGACGCCCGCGCAGCGCGAAGAGTATTTCGCGTGGTTCAATCGCGCGGCGGAATACAAGGGCGGCAATAGCGCGGGCAAATTCATCCTGCGCATCCGCGAGGAAGCGCTGAAAAAAGTGCCTGACGATCAGCGCGAACGTCTCGCCGCCCTGCTGGAGACCAAACCCGCCACCACCACACCGCCGCCGCCCGCGGTGGTGCGCAGTTTTCAAAAGGCCTGGACCGTCGCCGACCTCGCGCCGGACCTCGCGCAGGCGGCGAAGGGACGCAATTTCGCCCGCGGCAAAGAGATCTACGCGAGCACGCAGTGCGCGCAGTGTCACCGCTTCGGCAAAGAAGGCGGCAACGTCGGCCCCGACCTGAGCGGCGCCGGCAATCGCTTCAACCTGCGCGACCTGCTGGAGGCGACCGTCGATCCGAGCAAGGCGATCAGCGAGCAATACGCGAGCGTCGTCATCACCATGAAAGACGGCACGGTGCTCGTCGGGCAGATCGCCGAGCAAGACAACCACCGGCTCCGGCTCGTCACCGATCCCGTCGCGGGCAAAAACGAATGGCTGCGCCTCGGCCAGATCGCCTCGCGCGAAATCTCGCCGGTTTCGCTCATGCCACCGGGGTTGATCAACGTGCTGACCAAAGAAGAAGTGCTCGACCTCCTCGCCTACCTCGCGAGCGGCGGGGACGAAAAGGCGGCGGCTTTCACGGAGGGACGCGCTCCTGCGCGTCCCTGACTTTTTCCCTGAGACATCGCTAGCTTGGGGAGTTCCGCACCTGCATCCCGCCGAGAGTGGGACGGGCGGGAGCCCGTCCCTCCGGTTGTTATTTCGCTGCCACGCCCGGCAGCTTGTGGATGGTGCTGTGGATCTCCTGCTCGACGGGTTTGCCGTCGGCGGATTGGACTTTGAATTTCAGCCGCAGCGTCATCGCGGGCTGCATGTCGGCGAGGGTGAGGGTGAGCGTTTTCTTGTCGGCGGAGAGCGTGGCTTTTTCGATCGTCACCGTATCCTTGCCTTTGCTGCCGTCGCTGACTTTGAAATCCGCCGAGCCGTAGGCGCCGGTCCATTGGTAATTCCAGCGGGTGAGGTCAAAGTTCTGCACGTCCGTCGCCGAAGCGGCGTCGAGCGGATTGGTGAATTGCAAGGCTACGCCGTCTTTGAGCGCGCGGAGTTCGACCGGCATCGTCACGGGCGCGCCCGTGTAGCGGACGCGCGAAAAGCAGCCAAACTTCGCCGCGTCGCTCTGCCAGACGTTCAAGCCGCAGACGTAGAGCTGGCCGTCTTTCGGATGAAATTTCGCGCGCATGATTCCGCTCGAAAACTTGAAAGGAAACTTCACCACTGCGCCTTGTTCGACGCCGTCCACGGTCTCCATCGTCACGCCGTAGAGCAGGCAATGGCCGTAGCTGAGATGCAGCATGCGGCCTTCCCACGGCCCCCACTTGCCACCGCTGACCCAGACTTCGCCGCCGGGCGAATTGTCCACGCTCTGCGGCATCCACACGAGCGGCTTGTCGTAACCGGCGACCGGCATCGGCGTTTCTGCTTTGCCCCAGAAATTGGTTTTGAATTTCTCCCGATCGGCAGCGCTGCCGGGGTTGGCGTCAAACTCGGTGCCATCGGCCGCCTTGAAGCGCAGCGTTTTCTGCGCGGAGGGAGTCATGCCATAAAAGCCGCCCTGCTTGACGATGTTCAGTCGGTTGGCCGGCATCCAGTGGCCCTGATTGTCGCTGCACGAGAGGACGTCGTTTGGGCCCATCCCGAGCCCATTCGGCGCGCGCAGGCCAGTCGCGAAAATCTCCATTTTCGCGCCGTCTTTGCTCACGCGGAGCATCGTGCCTTGGTGCGGGCTGACGTTGGTCGGCTCCCAGGGCGAGCCTTTGGCGTAGTAGAAGTTGCCGGCGGCGTCGGTTTGCAAGTCGAGCGCGAACTCGTGGTAGTTGTCCGTGACCACGCAGTCGTTGTTAAAATTTTCGTAGTAATCCGTTTCGCCATCGCCGTTGAAATCGTGCAGGCGGGTGATCTGGTCGCGGCCGGTCACGTAAATTTTGCCGTCCACAATTTTGCAGCCCAACGGCTGAAAGAGGCCGGTCGCCACGCGCTTCCACTTCACCTTCTCGAGCTTCTCGTCGAGCCCACTCACGTGCCACACATCGCCGCTCACGTTGACGATCGCCGCGTCGCCATTGGCAAAGAAATCATGGCCGCCGAAGCGGAGCCAGGAGTTGAACGGGTTTTCATCGGGAGCGGTGATTTCATCCACGACGTACGTTCCGTCGCCGGTGCCGACTTTGCCCTGCGTCTCCACCGGGGCTCCCCATTTGGCCGGTCCACCTTTGGTCAGCGCGACGAGGCTGGCCAGCGGCTCGCTGGTTGGCGCTTCCGTGATCGCCGCGCCGGCAGTGACCTGCACTTGGAAGGTCCGCTCGGTGGCCGAAGGTTCGAGAAGCACGACAACGCGACCATTGCCGCTCCGGAGGCCAGGACGCAGCAGCCCGACGACGCTCACGGAAAGCGCTTTCGCCGGATCTTCGCCGGTCAAGATCTCGGTGAGCGATGAAGTTGCCTGGCCGTTGGCGCTCGCGCTCCAACCTTTGGCGCCGCTGTTTTTCGCGCCGGGCAACTCGGCGGCGAGCAGCCCGAGCACTTTGGGCGTCGGGCCGATGGTGATCGTCCGCGTGAAAACCTTTGCGCCGTTGCGCTCGGTCATTCCGGGTGACTCGAGAACGGGCGTGCCGCCGACGACGTAGCTGAGCACGACGCGATCGCCGTGCGTATAAAGGCCGCGATATTTCGCCACGGTCGCGGGAAGGTTGCCTTGATGGCGGTCGCGGGGATCGGTCGCGTCGTCGGAAAACGTCTCGATAAACCAGCCCGGCACATAGCCAGTCGTGAACGCGAGTTCACCGGCGGGTTTGATCGTGCCTTCGAGACCGCCGCGACCGCGCGGAAACTTGATGAAATCGCCGGTCCACGCCGCGCTCACGCGCATCAGTTCGGGATCGAAAAGAACTGCGCCGGGCGCCTGTGGCGTGCCCACTTTGATGGCGATGCCTTTGGCGGTGACGACCTTATCGATCTTGAAAGTACCAGTGTGAAAGGAGCCAAGATCGGTTTTATCCCACTTCAAGTCCTGCGCGGACAGCGAGGTGAGGAGGAGGAGGGAACAGGTGAGGGGAGCGAGCAGTTTAGTCATGGGATTGTCACGAAATAACGAATGATGAGGGATGCGGTTGGAGGAAAACGGTTTACACGTTAACTACGCGAGCTTTTCCTCGCGCCTTCCCTCCCGACCTTTATGCACCGCTCGATCTTAGCTCTCGTCGCGTTCCTTCTGCTCGTTGCCGGTCGCGAATCGGCCAAGGCCCAGGCGTATGGTCTGAATTCGCGCCCCAATGTCGGCGCGTACCTGGACGGCGTTATGCCGCCGCAGCCCCCGGTGCTGGCCACAAACTGGAGCACCGTGGTCGCGTTTCCGAATCTCACCTTTCTAAACCCGCTCGGCGTCCTGCCCATGCCGGGCACGACGAAGCTCGTGGTTTGGGAACGCGAGGGTCGGATTTACCATTTCGAGAATACACCGGCCGTCGCGGCTAAAACGCTGATCGTCGATTTCAGCAGCTTCTGCCAGGGCTGGGACGATTCCGGGCTGCTCGGCGTGGCTTTTCATCCGCAGTTCGATCTCAGCGGAACCACCGGGAATCGTTACCTCTACGTCTGGTATAACCGCACGCGGCCGGGCGTGGCGGTGGTCGGCAGTCCGACAGCGCGCCCGAACGCGGGGCAGGATACGATCAATCGCCTCTCGCGCTTTACCCTCGATGCGAATGGCGTGGCTGTTGCAGGCAGCGAACACGTCATCATCGAGCAGTACGACAGCAGCGTGTGGCACAACGGCGGGGGGATGTTTTTTCATCCGGTAAACGGCTTCCTTTACATCACCAACGGCGACGACGCCGACGGCGCGAACAATCAGCGGATCAACACCAGCCTTTTCTCCGGCGTGCTGCGGATCGATGTGGACAGACTAGGCGGTAACATCAGTCATCCTCCGACGCGCCGCGCGGTGAACGAGAACAGCCCAAACTGGCCGCAGTATTTTATTCCGAACGACAACCCGTTTGTCGGCGTGCCGAACGTCCTCGAAGAGTTTTTCGCCATCGGCCTGCGCAGCCCGCATCGCATGACCATCGATCCGCCGACCGGGCGCATCTTTATCGGCGATGTTGGGGCCGGTTCGCGGGAGGAGATTAGCGTCATCGAGCCCGGCGATCCGGCGCCGCTGAATTTGCAATGGGACCGCATCGAGGGCTACAACGGCGACCTCACCGGGACCTACATCGGCAACAACAAGCGCCCGATCATCGATTACCAACGAGGTGAGGGGAACGCAGTCATCGGTGGCTACGTCTATCGCGGCGCGGCGTTTCCGGAACTGGTGGGCAAATACATCTTTGGCGACAACGGCTCGAACCGCATCTGGGCGCTCGACGAATCCACACTGACCGCGACCACGCCCGCGAGCAAAGTGCTGCTCACGACCCTGCCGAAAGGTTCCGGACCGAATTCGGGCAACGACTACACCGGCCTTGGCTCCTTTGGCATCGACGCCCAGGGCGAACTCTATCTTTGCCAGCTCAGCAGTACGGCGGGACGCATCTACAAGCTTGCGCGCGGCGGTCCGGCGCCGACCACGCCGTTGCCGACGCTGCTTTCCCAAACCGGCGTGTTCAGCAATCTGCCGGCGCTCACGCCAAGCGCGAAGTTGCTGCCGTACAATTTGAATGCGCCGTTTTGGTCAGACTCGGCGCTCAAGTCGCGCTGGGCGACGATCCCGAATGGCACGACCGTCGGCTTTACGCCAACCGGTGAATGGAGCTTTCCGACGGGCAGCGTGATGGTGAAGCATTTCGATCTGCCGACCGACGACACGAATCCCGCCGTGCGCAAACGGCTGGAGACGCGGCTGCTCGTGAAAATGGCGAGCGGCGCGGTCTATGGCGCGACCTACAAGTGGCGCGCGGACAACACTGACGCCGATCTTCTCGACGCTGCAGTCACCGAAAATATCCCCGTGGCGATTGCGGCCCCGGGCGGGTTTACCGGCGTGGATGTCGGCAATCCGGCACAAGCGGGATCGACGACGCCGAGCGGGAACCTGCTGACGATTTCCGCGGGGGGCACCGACATTTGGGGGAATGCCGATCAGTTTCATTTCGCGCATCAGCAGCGGACGGGCGATTTCGATCTCTGGGTGCGGATCGAATCGCTGACCCAGGCCGATCTTTACACGAAGGCCGGGCTGATGGCGCGTGAGTCCCTGAACCCCGGGAGCCGGCACGTTTTCGCGCTCGCCTTCCCGAGTAACGCCACGCGGAACAACAACGTCGGCGGCTACGAGTTCCAGTCGCGCGCCGCGACCAACGGCGTTTCGACGGCGATCTACCCCGCCGTACCGCAGCCGCGGGTCAGCTATCCGGGCGGCTGGATTCGGCTGCAGCGCACCGGCGATACATTCATCAGCTACTCGAGTGTGGACGGCGCCTCGTGGCGGGAATTTGCCCGCACCACGCTCGCCTTGCCGGCGACGGTATTTTTCGGTCCGGCGGTCACCGCGCATTCCGGCGCGGTCAAAACGACGGCCAAAATCTGGCTGCAAGATACGCGTTTGCAGGCCTGGTATTTCCCGAGCCGGCAGGACTGCGTGAGCTGCCACACCACGCCCTCCGGCGGTTTTCTCGGTTTGAAAACCCGCCAGCTCAATAAGGACCTGCTTTATCCGAGCACCGGGGTGAACGACAATCAGCTTCGCACGTGGGCGCACGTCGGACTTTTCACCAACGCCCCGCAGGAAAGTGAAATCCCAAATCTCGACCAACTCGCGCCGTTGACCGACACGAACGCTTCGCTGGAAAAGCGGGCGCGCTCCTACTTCGATTCAAATTGCGCGTCGTGCCACCGGCCGGGGGGCGTGCAGTCGTTCTGGGATGCGCGCTTCGATACGCCGCTCGCGCAGCAGGGCATCATCTACGGTCAGGTGGCGAACACGCTCGGCATCCTCGGCGGAAAAGTCGTGGTCCCGCAGGACCTTAACCGTTCCATTTTGCATCAGCGGGTGAATCGCGTTGGCGTCAACCAGATGCCGCCCATCGCGCGCAATCAGATCGATCACGGGGCGGTCGCGCTGCTCGCCGATTGGATTGCCGGCCTGGCCCCAAATAGCCCGCCGATCGTTTCGCTGACCACGCCGCTCGCCGAAAGCACTTACGTGCGCGTTGCCAGCGTGCCCTTTAGCGCGACCGCGAGCGATCCGGACGGCATCACCGGCGTCGATTATTTCAACGGCGCGACCTTGCTGGGCTCCGCGAGCGCGCCGCCGTTTGCGTTCACCTGGAGCAACCCGCCCGCGGGCGATTTCTCGGTCACCGCCGTCGCACGTGACGGCTTCGGCAATTCGGCCGAGTCCTCGCCGGTCACCGTGCACCTCGTCAATCCCCCGGTGACGTTCCAGGCATTCGTCAATTTCCAGCTCGGGACGGCGGCGGTGCCCGCAGGTTATTTGAAAGACGACGGTGTCCCGTACGGGCTGCGGTCCGGCGGCTACACCTACGGTTGGAGCCGCGACAACACCGCGGACTCGCGCGACCGCAACAGCCCAAACGCGCCTGATCAGCGCTACGACACGCTCATCCATATGCAGAAAGGTCACGTCGACGGCTCGACGAGCAGCTTCTGGGAAATCGCTGTCCCGAACGGCTACTACGATGTCCGCGTGGTCGCGGGCGACCCGGATAATCTCGATGGTTTCATGGCGGTCAGCGCCGAGGGCACCACGGTGGTGGCTGGCGCGCAAAGCACCAGTCAACGGTTTCTCGACGCCACCGTTAGCGTGACGGTGAGCGATGGACGCCTCACGCTGGCACCAGGGCCGGGCGCGGTGAACACGAAGATTTGCTTCACGGAAATTACGCGGATCACCATCCCGCCGAGCGTGGCGCTCACCGGGTTGCCGACGAATCCGGCGTTTGTGCATACCGACACGGTCACACTTACGGCGAGCGCCGCGGACAGCGATGGCAACGTCGCGCGGGTGGAGTTTTGGGACGGCGACGTGAAGCTCGGTGAAGATTTCGGCGCACCTTACATGTGGACTTGGGCCGGGCCTTTGACCGCCGGCTTCCACAATTTGCGCACCGTCGCGTATGACAACGACGGGCGCACGACGAACTCAGCCGTGATCAGCGTGAATGTCCTCCCGCTGAAGCTCGATCGGGCCAGTCCCGTCTGGCAGCCCGGCCCGCCACCGGTCTTGCAACTCCAACTTCAGACCACGCTGCCCGCTGGTCGCGCTTACGTGATCGAATGGACCGAGGACTTCGTGACGTGGACCCCGGTTCAGACCGGCAACGCGAGCGCCGCGCCGCTGGATATTTCCACGAGCACCAGCGACCCCCGGCGGTTCTACCGTCTGCGTCTGCCGTAAGCTGCGGCTACTTTTTCTCGACGATCCAGATGTTCCGGTAAAAGACGGGATTGCCGTGATTTTGAAGCTGGATCGGGCCGGTTTCGGCGCCTTCCTTGCGACCAGAAGAGGCTGTCGTTTTGCCAAGCTCAACTTTGTCCTGCACGAGCACGCCGTTGTGGCGGACGGTCATCGTGGCGCTGCTGAGCTTCTTGTCGCCATCGTATTTCGCGGCTTGAAAGTCGATGTCGCAGGTCTGCCACGAGAGCGGCGGGAAGCACATGTTGATGCGCGGTTTTGAGATCGTGTAGATGCCGCCCGCTTCGTTGTCCTCGCCTTTGAGCCCGAAGGAATCGAGCACCTGGCACTCGAAGCGATCCTGGAGATAAACGCCGCTGTTCCCGCGGCCCTGACCACGCGCGGCCGGCATAAACGGCGTGCGAAACTCGACGTGCAGCGTGCAGTCGCCAAAGGACTGCTTCGATTTCGTCCCCGCCACGAGGAAGCCGCGGGCATCGATTTTGCCGCCCTCCCAAGCGTCCGCGTTGGTCCCGTCGAAGAGCACCAGCGCTCCGGCCGGCGGCTTGGCACCGACGGTGGGGGATTCGCGGACGGTGCGTTTCAGCGTCCACAATTGTCCTTCGTCGTTGGTCCCTTTAAGCACGCCGTTCTCGATTTCGCCCTTCCAGCCCTGGCCGTTAAAGATCGCTTTCCCGCCGTCGCGTTGCGCGTCCACTTCCACGGTTTTCTCCACGTCATCGGCCGTGCCGGGCAGGCCTTTGCTCCAGCCAACGACGCGAAACTTCCCGCCGCCGAGCGCGATGACCTGAGCGCCGCAGCCGTCCCCGACATACTCGCCTTGCAGCGCAAAATCCGGCCCCGCTTTTTCGGGTTCGATGAATGTGGTTTCTTCCCCGACCGCGAGCGGCGCGGTGAGAAAGGTGAGGGCGAGGAGGCGGAGGAGGGAGGTGGGAGTGTTCATAAGTGTGCTGCGACTATCGCGGACGCGCGTTTTCATTAGCGCGGGTCGCATCGCTGGGAAAGCGCATGGGCGCTCATTTTCCCGATTGACACATTTTTGGCTGCCCGCTGTCATGCCCGCGCTTCGCCCCCTGAAGGCTCCCCATTTTGTCGTTCAATCTCCATGGCCCCAAAGAAAATTAACGTCGCCATCGTCGGCCTCGGCTTTGGCGCGGAATTTATCCCGATCTACCAGCGCCATCCGCAGGCAAATATGTATGCGATCTGCCAGCGCACGGCGGAAAAGCTGAACGCGGTCGGCGATGCTTTCGGGATCGAGAAGCGCTACACGAAATTTGAAGACCTGATCAGAGATCCCGGCGTCGATCTCGTGCACATCAATTCGCCAATCCCGGATCACGGCTGGCAGTCCATCGCCGCGCTCAAGGCCGGCAAGCATGTAAGCTGCACAGTGCCGATGGCCACGAGTGTGGCGGAGTGCAAAGAGATCGTCGCTCTCGTGAAAAAGACTGGCCTGAAATACATGATGGCCGAGACCGTCGTGTATGCGCGCGAGTATCTTTACATCAAAGAGCTGCTCGATACCGGCAAGCTTGGGAAGCTCCAGTTCGTGCAGGCTTCGCACCAGCAGGATATGGACGGCTGGCCGAACTACTGGCCCGGCCTCCCCCCGATGTGGTACGCCACGCACTGCGTCGGCCCCGTTTCCGGGCTGATTGGAGCGCCCGCGGAATACGTGAGCTGCTTTGGGTCCGGCACCATCCGCAAGGAACTCGCGAAGAACTACGGCAGCCCGTTCGCGGTGGAAACGGCGCACATCAAATACGCTGGGAGTGACGTGAGTGCGCGGATCATCCGCTCGCTCTTCGACACCGCGCGACAGTACCGCGAGAGCATCGACGCGTATGGAAGCAAGGCGTCCGTCGAGTGGCCGCTCATCGAGCACGAGCCGCTCGTCATCCACACTGCCAAGCTCCCCGAGCCGAAGATTCCCAAGCTCGTCAAAACGCCCGATTTCGCCAAGCGGCTGCCCCGCCCGATCCAGCCCTTCACCACCGGTGGAGTCTATGGCGGCACAGGCAAAGGCAAAAAATCGCACCTCAGCTTTACCCAAGGCGCGGGCCACGGCGGCAGCCACCCGCATCTCGTCCACGAAATCATCGACGCCCTCGTCACCGACCGCGACCCTTTCCCCAACGCCAAACAATCCGCCAACTGGACCAGCGTCGGCCTCTGCGCCCACGAATCCGCCCTCGCCGGCGGCAAGATCGTGAAGCTGCCGACCTGGAGCCTTTAACCCTCACGACAAAGCGGTCCCTTAGCAGAATCCCCGAAACCACCCCATCGCAACCATCCAAACATGAGCACACTCGATAACATCGCAGATACCAACGACCCCGGCATCGCCCCCAACGCCAAACGCCTCCTCTGGGCCGGCTTCATGGCCATCCTCGCCGCCGGCGTCGGCTTCGCCTTGCGCAACGGACTTACCGGAGAGTGGAAAACACTTTTCGGGTTTACGGACGGCCAGGTCGGTCTCATTGGTGGTGCCGGCTTTTCGGGCTTTTGCTTCGGCATTATCTTCGGCGGCATCGTGGTGGACAAAATCGGCTACGGAAAACTCGTGTCAGCGGCGTTCCTGCTTCATGTGCTCTCTGCCGTAGTCACTTTGTCCCCGGCACCCGATGTGAGCCAGGCGACCGCCTTCAACCTCCTTTTCTGCGGCTCCTTCATCTTCGCGCTCGCGAACGGTACCCTCGAGGCCGTGGCCAATCCCCTGATCGCCACCATTTACCCGAAAAACCGCACTCACTACTTGAACATCCTGCACGCGAGCTGGCCGGCCGGCATGATTCTCGGGGCTCTCATCACGCTTTTCCTGGGCGACACACTTTCTTGGAAAATGAAGCTCGGTCTCTACCTCATCCCGACCGCAATTTACGGATTTCTTTTCCTCGGCCAGAAGTTCCCGAAATCGGAGGCCTCCTCGAAGGGCCTTTCCCTCGGCCAGATGATGAAAGACGTCGGCATCATGGGGGCCAGCATCGTCGGCATCCTGCTCTTCCTTTTCGTCCGTGACTCGCTGGGCGGCATCCTCGGCGGGTTGACTGGCAATGAGTTCTTCAAATCCCAAGCATGGGTCATGATCGCGGGCGCAGTTGGCATCGGCTTTGTAGCCTGGGTCGCCGTCATCACTCAATTCGCGTTGGGGCACTGGATGATGTTCGTGCTCTTCATCACACACGCCATCATCGGCTCGCTCGAACTTGGCACGGACTCGTGGATCGAAAACATCAACGGCACCATCCTGACCGCGAAACAAGGCACGATTCTCTTCATCTTCGCTTCCGCAATGATGTTTGGACTGCGTTTCTGCAGCCATTGGATCGAGTCAACGCTCAAGCTATCGCCTGTCGCCATTCTTTTCACTTGCTCGATTTTCGCCATCGTCGGCCTGCTGGCCTGCTCGACGGTCACCACGCTTACTTTCGCCTTCGGCGCGATGCTTCTCTACAGCATCGGCAAGACGTTCTTCTGGCCGACCATGCTTGCCGTCGTCGGTGATCGCTTCCCGCGCACGGGTGCGGTGGCGATGTCCATCATGGGCGGCATCGGAATGCTCTCCGTCGGACAGATTGGCGGCCCCGGTCTGGGTTACGCCAAGGACCGCTTTACCGCCGAGCACTTGGAAGAGAAGGGCCAGCAAGCTGTGCTCGAAGCCAACAAAGCGGAAAAGCCTTCGGGATTCCTGGGACTGTTCAAGGAAGTCTCGGCCCTGGATGGCGCCAAAGTGCAAGCGGCGGTGAAGCTGGCTGAAAAAGAGAAGCACGACAATGTCGCGCTAGAAAAGTCCGCACTTACCCCGGAACAAAGAGCGATGGTCGAGGCGAGCATTGCCGGCAGCCGCAAGACACTCAGGGCCGACGCCTTTCTCCCAGCTGGAATGGCCGTCATCTACCTGCTGCTGCTTGTCTACTTCAAATCACAGGGCGGCTACAAGCCGGTGCATATCGACGAGCAGACGACCTAGCTCGCGGCACGAAAGGCCCGATGCAGGCGTAAGCCGCAGCTTCAGCACAATCACGCACGAGGGACGGGGCTCACGCTCCGTCCCTCGTTTGCTTTTTCGGGGGAGTTGGCAGACGACTGGCTAAGAAAGGTAGTGTGTTCATGCCCGATCCTCCCGCCTCCTGGCACTCGCCCGACCTCGCCGCGAAGTTTCTCCAGAACGTCCGCGGCGCAATCCCGCTGAGCATCGAGCAGATCGACATGATGCTACGCCTGCTCTCTGCCGCGCGCGGCGAACGGTTGGAAAACTTCCTCGACCTCGGTTGTGGTGACGGCGTCCTTTCCTCCGCCATCCTGGACGAGAACCCCGCCGCCCGCGGTTGCCTCGTCGATTACTCCGAGACCGCGCTCGCCGTCGCCCGCGAGCAGCTCGGGGCGCACGCTAGGCGCGTTGAATTCATCCTTGCCGACTACGCGGAGCCCGGCTGGATCAGCGCCCTCGCCGCGGCTCGTCCGTTCGATGCCGTGGTCTCCGGCTTCGCCTCGCAGCATTCTGCCGCCGACCGTAAGCGCGCGCTCTTTGGCGAGGTTTTCTCGCTGCTGAAACCCGAGGGCATCTTCATCAATATCGAGCACGTCGCCTCGGCCACGCGCTGGACGGAATCCATCTGGGACGACTGCATGATCGACGCCATCTTCGGCCAGGAATTGCGCGCCGCCGCTGACCACAGCCGCGCCGAGATCGCCCGCGAATACTACGCCCGTGCTGCCCAACAGGCCGGCGCGCTGGCTCCGCTCGAGGTGCAGTGCGACTGGTTGCGCGAGGTGGGCTTTGAAAGCGTGGACTGTTATCTGAAAGTGCTCGAGTTGGCGGTCTTTGGCGGGCAAAAACCGGCGTGAGTGGTGATTCGTGATTGGTGAATGGCGTCGCGGCGCAGAGCATTCGCGGCCCACGATCACCATGTCTAAAACGCTTCGCACCTGGCTTCAGCTTTTCCGCGCACCCAATCTCTTCACTGTGCCCGGGGATCCGCTCGCCGGCTACGTGCTGGCGGCTTACGGAGCGTTTGAGCCGGCGGTCTGGCTGGCGGTGGGCGCGAGCGTCTGCTTCTACGCCGCGGGCCTGCTCGATAACGACCTCGCCGACCTACGCGAAGACCGCGCCGAGCGCCCGCAGCGTCCGCTGCCCAGCAGTGCCGCGCAGCCGCGCACGGTCGCCATCGTGGCCGCGGTCCTGGCGGGCCTCGGCTTGCTGCTCGCGGCGATGCTCGGGGCGCCCGCGTTCTGCGTGGCGACTGGGATCGTGCTGGCGATTAGGACTTATAACCACCTCACGAAACATCTCCCCGTCATCGGCGCGCTGAATATGGGCGTCTGCCGGGGGCTGAGCGTGCTCCTCGGAGCCACGGCCGCGCCGCACAGCGACTTGCTTTGGCGGCTGCTCGCGCTCGGGCGGATCAACCATCTGCTCATCGCCGTCGGCCTGATCACGCTGTTCATCGCTGCGGTCACGCACCTCGCGCGGTTCGAGACGAAAGCCGCGTCGCCCTCGTCCGCCAAATGGCTGCCGGTGATCGTGCTCATCGCCGGCGCCACCCTTTTCCTCATGCAGCTCTACTCGGCGACCTTTTGGAGCACGGTGGCCATTTTCGCCGTCGTAATCCTCAGCGCCTTTGGCTCTGCGCTCAAACTTGCCGGCGATCCTCAAGTGCCGGTGCCGCCGGTCATCGGCCAATTCATCCGACTCCTTTTACTGCTTCAGACCGCGTTCTGCGCAGCGGTTGGCTCGGTCGAAAGCTCGCTCATCGCCGCCGTCCTGCTCATCGCCTGGCCGATTAGCCGCGCGGTCTCCAAGCGCTTCTACGCGAGCTGACCTTAGGATGCCCCGCCGGCCTGCGGGAGCGAGAGCACGTTCGACGACCAGTAGTCGATGATGTCCAGCGAGGCGAAGCGGAAGACAATCAGCAGCGCGTCGTTCAGCGGGATGCCGATGCGTTTGGCGATGGACTGGAGCGACTCCGAGCCGTTCACCGCCGTGGCGAAGCGGGCCTCGACGTCGTTGAGCTTCAGCTTTTGCACCAGCTCGTAGCCCTTGCGCGTGTAGGCGGGGCTGCCGTTTGGGTCGGGCCGCTGCGAGCCCATGAGGCTTTCGTAGCGGACGTGGCGGAGGCTGCCGAGCACCCAGTTGTCCGGGTCTTCTGCGCCGGGCGGGAAGTTCTTCGCATATTCCGGAAACTGCGTGAGCTCCTCAAACTCGAAGGTCACGCGCCCCGCCGTCCACAGATTTGAGAAGGTGCGCATGCCGTGATCGCGGACGATCTGCACCACGTCGTCGTGCGGGAAGCCGTTGCGCGAGGAGAGGAAAAGGAACAGCGGGCAGCCCGTCGCGGCCTGGTTGACTTGGCCTTCCATAATCAGCCCGAGCGAAGTCGCCGAGAGGATCGCGGGCGACTCCCGGCAGTAGAGCTGCACGTTGCGGGTGGTGGCGAAAAGGAAGCGGCCCTGATTGATGAACAGCTCGATCGGGTTGCGGTTCAGGAAAAAGCGGAGCACGCCAGTGAGGCGGTCGCCGTAGGCCATTTGCAGCGCGGAGCGCAGCGAAAAGAACGCCGTGTGACCGCTGAACACCGTCCTCGACGGATCGTGGAAAAGGAGCTGCCGCGCGGGGTTCGCGCCGGGCTTGGCCTTGGCCAGCGTGGCCCCGATGACTTCAAGCAGCGAATCCGGGGTGATCGGCTTCGCCAGCACCTTGACCACATTCGCGTAGCGTTCCTCGAGGCTATCGCCGCTGCCGTTTGTGGCCATGAGCACAACGGGGATTTTCGCCGTCGCGGGCTCGTTCAGCAGGCGGTAGCAGACCGCCTCCGCGTCCATATCCGGCAGCGCTTCATCGAGCAGAATGAGCTCCGGCTGGGCGAGGTGGAAACGCTCGAAGGCTTCCGCGCCACGCTGCGCCACGAGCACGTCGATGTTGTGAAAATTCTGCGCGATGGCCGCCTCCGTCAGTTTCGAAGTGGCGAGGCTGTCATCGATGACGAGAATTTTTTGGGACATACCGGTGAGCTTTGGGCGCTGGAAAAGGTGCGGGTGTGAAACAGAGCAGAACACCTGCCGTGTGCGTTCAGGCCGCGAAAGTTAGGGCCCGAGCCTAGGCTGTCAATCAAACTCCCCCCGCGCGCCGGGCGAATCCGCGCCCCTCCGCGCAGCGTAAGCCAGCGCATGCCCATCCACGTCCTCCGCAGCGTCCAGATCGTCCCCGCGCCCCTCGACGCCTGCTGGGCCTTCTTTTCCGACCCGCGCAATCTCCCCGAGATCACCCCGCCCGCCCTCGGCTTCCAAGTGCTCAGCGACCTGCCCGCCGTCATCCACCCCGGCCTGATGATCGAATACCGCGTCCGCCCGCTGCTTGGCATCCCCGTCACCTGGCTCACCGAGATCACCCACGTCGCCAGCCCGCACTCCTTCGTCGATGAACAGCGCGTCGGCCCCTACGCCATCTGGCACCACGAGCACCACTTCACCTCCCTGCCTGGCGGCCGCACCGAGATCCGCGACCTCGTCCACTACGTCCTCCCCCTGGGCTGGCTGGGCAATCTCGTCCACCCCATCCTCGTCGCCCCCCAGTTGGCGAAAATCTTCGCCCACCGCGAAAAAGCCGTCGCCGCCCGCTTCGGGGCGGGTGCTGCAGAGTGGGATCACGCGGCTGCGTGTGGGAATGGGGGATCGCGCAACGCGGAGGACAAAGCTCTGTAGAGCACCGGTAGTTCGGCCTCAACCTGGTCGAGCGCCGCCGTGGAAAAGGGTATCGGAGAATCGATTAGGTCAGCTTCAAGACCACCCGGGCCAGCCCCGGCGCCCCAGCAGACACTAGCCTCGTTGAGTTTGGGTTCGCTGGTTAGATGCATCACGTCGATGGAAAGAGCAATGTTGTCAGCGTGGTCTGGTGGTGCGTGAAGGAAAAGGCACGCGATACCTACAGAATGCCCTTGGTAGGACGTGGCAGAGCCGACCGAATGAGAAAAAGTGGTGATGCGGATGGAAGGGAACTCACGGCGAAGCTCATCTACCACCGCGCGAAACTTGGAAAGGAAGCGCCGCTCTAGTTCAGTGATAAGCGGATTGCTCATGTGTATTCGTTCTCGTTCCCAAAGTTAGCGAAGCGCTGTGGGAACGCCAGCCCCCGGCGAGACGCTGTCTCCTTTCCAGCGCGCGACTTCGACGCGGTCCATGAGCACCCGCCTGCCACCGAAACGGAGTTTCGCCACCCGCGTCCGTTCCCAAAGCGCTGCGCTAACTTTGGGAACGAGATCAAAAGGGAGTCGAAGGATCCCGGCGGTCCGATTACGCGAGTAGGGTGCTCGCGCGCCTCGTGAAGTGACCGAATTTGTCATCCTGAGCGGAGCGGAGGCGGAAAGGTGGGCGCAGCGCAGTCGAAGGACCCCCGCGGTCCGATTAATCGCTCAAAGTAATAGGACCCCCCGGATCCTTCGACACCCCTTTGATATCGTTACCAAAGTTAGCGCCCCGCGTTGGGAACGGACGCGGGGGGCGAAAAAACGGTTCGG
>JANMTP010000049.1:0-2538 GCA_031390545.1 Chthoniobacter sp.
GGCTCCGGAATCCTTTAGCCACGGATGGACACGGATGAAACACGGATGAACGGAGGGGGCGGTTGCGTTTTGCCGGACCGTCCTCGGGTCCGACGCCTCGTTGATTGCAGGAGAAGCGTAGCGTATCTAAGACAACGCCTCCATTGAGCTTATTTTAGAGCTACCTACGACCTTTCCCGCCCACGACCCTCATGATTGCTGCTCCCTTTCGCATAGCCGGCCTTTTTGCGGTGCTTTTCTCTGGTCTCACGATCGACCTCGCGGCTGCGGAAAAGCTCGAGTTCAACCGCGATATTCGACCGATCCTTTCGGAGAACTGCTTTCAGTGTCACGGGAACGACAAGAACAAGCGCAAGGGCGGGCTGCGGCTGGACAAGCGTGACGAGGCTTTGAAGCCGGCAAAATCGGACGCGTTGGCGATCGTGCCCGGGGATCCGACGGCGAGTGAGCTGGTGATCCGCATTCTTTCCGACGATCCCGAGGAAATGATGCCGCCAAAAGAAGCGCACAAATCGCTGACTGCGCCGCAGAAAGAGCTGCTCAAGCAATGGATCGCGCAGGGCGCAGAGTATCAGGAGCACTGGTCTTTCATCGTGCCGCAACGTCCTGCGGCACCGAAGGTCGGCAATGCGTGGTGGGCCAAAAACGGGATCGATCCCTTCGTCGCCGCGCGGCTCGAGAGCCGACAGCTCACCGCAGCGCCGGAAGCGCCAAAGGAACTCATCCTTCGTCGGGTCACGCTCGATCTTACCGGGCTCCCGCCGACTCCTGCGGAAGTGCGCGATTTCCTCGCCGACACGGCGCCGGATGCTTACGAGCGCGTGGTCGATCGTCTGCTGGCTTCACCCCGATACGGCGAGCACATGGCGAAATTCTGGCTCGATGCCGCTCGCTACGGCGACACTCACGGCCTGCATCTCGACAACGAACGCTCGATGTGGCCTTACCGCGATTGGGTGGTCCGCGCCTTTAATGACAACCTTTCCTTCGATCAATTCACCATCTGGCAACTCGCCGGCGATTTGCTTCCAAATGCCACCCGCGATCAGCAAATCGCCTCGGGTTTCAATCGCTGCAACGTGACCTCGAACGAAGGCGGCTCGATCAACGAGGAGCTGCTCTTCCGATACGCCGTGGATCGCACGGACACGGCAGCAACAGTGTTCATGGGTCTCACGACAGGCTGCGCGGTGTGCCACGACCACAAGTTCGACCCGATCAGCGCGAAGGACTTCTACTCGCTCTACGCTTTTTTCAATTCCGCCGCTGATCCCGCGATGGACGGCAATGATAAATTCACGCAGCCCGTCCTGAAGCTCAGCACTCCCGAAGAGCAAGCGAAACTCGACGACTTCTCGGCCAGGATCGAAGCGCAGCGTGGGCGGATCAAAGAAGAGCTGGCCAAGATCAAATACACGGATCCGGCGACTCTCGACCCGGCGCCAGCGATCGAGGCGAAGGAAGAAACGTGGATCGACGACGAACTCCCCGCCGACGCCAAGCCGCAGGCAGCCGGGCATGCGTTGACATGGGTCACTGCGGAGGAGGCGGGCCAGGTGAAAAAAGGAAACCGCGCCTTGAAGCGGAGCGGTCAGGGAATCACGCAGGACTATTTCGAAGGGGTGCAGGCCCCATTTTCCGTCCCAGCAAAAGGGAAGATTTTCGCCCATGTCTGGCTCGACCCGGCCGATCCGCCGAAGGCCGTGATGCTTCAATGGCACTCGGATGGAAACTGGAGTCACCGCGCCAATTGGGGCGACAAGGACGTGATTACTTTTGGCGAAGCCGGGAAAGTCTCGAAGCTCCAGCTCGGTGAGCTTCCGGCGCTGGGCGAGTGGGTGCGACTCGAGGTGAATATTGCGGATTTGCAGTTGAAGCCCGGAACGAAGTTCGACGGTCTCGCCTTCACGCAGTATGGCGGCACGGCTTATTGGGACTTCGCTGGCGTGAGCTACGAGGTGAATCCCGTCGCTGATGCCGACCAATCCCAGATCGCTTGGGAGAAAGAGAGTCAGGGAAAGGATCTCGGCGACAAGGTGCCGGGGGATGTGCGCGAGATTTTCCGGTCGATCAAGCCCGAGGACCGCAAGCCCGAGCACGCGGAGAAGCTTCGCAACCACTACCTCACCAGCGTTTACTCTGGGACGCGCGGGGTTTTCGAACCGATCCGCTCGGAGATCAAGAAACTCGAAGACGAGCGCAAAGGGTTCGATGAAAAGATCGCTGCCACGCTCATCATGCGTGATCTGGAAAAGAAACGCCCTGCGCACATCATGACTCGCGGGCAATACGACAAGCCCGGCGAGCAGGTGGAGCCCGCAGTGCCCGCGATCTTTTCCCAGCTGAAAACCGAAGGCGCGGCGAACCGGCTCGACCTCGCAAAATGGCTCGTGGCAGCGGATCATCCGCTGACCGCCCTGAGTGATCGCCAACCGTTTCTGGCAGCAGTTTTTCGGCATGGGGATCGTAAAGACTTCGGGAGATTTTGGCGTTCAGGGCGATTCACCGTCGCACCCGGAGCTGCTCGATTGGCTGGCG
>JANMTP010000022.1:0-1567 GCA_031390545.1 Chthoniobacter sp.
CTCTTTTTCAGATTTCCTCGAAACGCCATTTCAGCGACAAAGCCTGCTCTCCGCACTTCAGCGATCAGTTTGGTTGCCAACAGTTCGGCTTCCTGCCCGATGGGAGCAAATACAACCTGCAGCCTGTCCAACTGCGGAGCACCAACCAACATCGCCAACCGCTCAATCCCCGCAGCCCACCCGACCGCAGGTGTATGCGGTCCGCCCAGATTCTCGATCAGCCCGTCATAGCGCCCGCCGCCGAGCACCGTCCCTTGCGCGCCCAGCCGGTCAGTGACGAATTCGAACGCGGTGTGGCGGTAATAATCGAGGCCGCGTACCAAGCCTGCGTTACGCTGCCAGGCGACGCCAGCGGCATCCAAACCTGCGGTCACCGCCGCGAAGAAATCCTGCGCCTCGGCATTCAGATAATCGTCGATCACCGGCGCATCGGCGCAGATCGCGCGGTCGCCAGCATCCTTGCTGTCGAGGATGCGCAGCGGATTGCGCGACAGGCGTTCAGCGCTGTCTTCGGACAGTTTCGCGGCGTGATCGTTGAAATAGGCGACCAGCGCATCGCGCCACGCCTCCCGGCTCGGCGCGTCGCCCAGCGTGTTGAGCTGCAAGGTCACGCCCTCGTTTATGCCCAGCTCCTTGAGTAACTGATCCGCCATCACCAGCAATTCGACATCCGCCGCCGGTTCAGCAGCACCGATGATCTCTGCGTCGATCTGGTGGAACTGGCGGTAGCGGCCCTTTTGCGGGCGCTCGTAGCGGAACAGCGGTCCGTGCACCGAAAGCTTCATTGGCGCATATTGCTGCCAGCCATTGGTGAGATAGGCGCGCGCAATCCCGGCGGTAAATTCGGGCCGCAGCGTTATCGAATCCCCGCCGCGATCCTCGAATGTATACATTTCCTTCGACACGACATCAGTTGCCTCGCCGAGCGAGCGCGCAAAGACGGCTGTCGGCTCGATCACCGGAAGTTGCAGCCCCTTGAAGCCGTAAAGCCGCCGCACGCGCTCAAAGGTCGCGACGACATGAGCGAAGCGTTCCTCGAACTCGCCGAACATGTCTTGAGTGCCGCGCACGGCTTGCGGGGTGTCGATCTTTGCCATTGTGGCGTGCCCTAGCGACAATTTGAGTCTAGTGGAATAGCTTCAATCCTCTCCAAGCTTGTCTTGGGGAGGTGGCAGCCGAAGCGTCAGCTTCGGATGACGGAGGGGCCAGCAACGTCGAAAGCCCCTCCACCACTCGGCTTTGCCGAGCGGTCCCCCTCCCCGAGCAAGCTCGGGGAGGATTTAGTCTGGACCTAACGGCTGGGTTTCGCCAAAACCGCACCCCATGAAATCGCAAAAAACGTCGCGCCTCCTCGCTGCCCTCGCCCTTTCCTCGACCCTCATGCCCGCCGCGCACGCGCAGATCAGCGCACCGCAGCCAGTGCCGGTCATCGACCGCGTCCCCGAACCCGAGGACCGGCCTTTGTCCGCGCCGATGAAGCTAGATGTCGATGCAACCGACGTCGCCCGCGCCATTTTCCGCGTAAAGCAGAGCATCCCCGTTGAAGCAGGCAAACCGCTGACCCTGC
>JANMTP010000070.1:0-147614 GCA_031390545.1 Chthoniobacter sp.
TGCCACCGAAACGGAGTTTCGCCACCCGCGTCCGTTCCCAAAGCGCTGCGCTAACTTTGGGAACGAGATCAAAAGGGAGTCGAAGGATCCCGGCGGTCCGATTACGTAGAGCGCTTAATCGGACCGCCGGGGTCCTTCGACTGCGCTGCGCCCACCTTTCCGCCTCCGCTCCGCTCAGGATGACAAATTCGGTCACTTCACGAGGCGCGCGAGCACCCTACTCGCGTGAACGGAACGCCCGTTGCCTTACCTCCCCTCTGGCAGGCCGGCGGCCGGAGCTCCTCCGGCGGACTGGGCCTAAAACGGGATGTCGTCCTCGGGGACGTCGAGGTCGGGGTCGGCGGGCTTGCGGGGGGGCGGGGAGGCGGGGCGGGATGGGGGACGGCCACCGGAAGGGCGCCCTTCGCTGCGGCCTTCGCCGTACTCGCCACCGCCACCGGAGCCACCGCCGCCACCAGGTCCGCCTTCGCGGGAGCCGAGGAGCTGGATGTTTTCGCTCTCGTTCCCAAAGTTAGCGAAGCGCTTTGGGAACGCCAGCCCGGGCGAGACGCTGTCTCCTTTCCAGCGCGCGACTTCGACGCGGTCCATGAGCACCCGCCTGCCACCGAAACGGAGTTTCGCCACCCGCGTCCGTTCCCAAAGCGCTGCGCCAACTTTGGGAACGAGATGAATCTGTCGTGATCATTGCTTTTCCAGAGGTATCGCCCGTCCTACCCACCGCGGATTCAGGGCGGTGCGGGTCGTCAGCTGGAGCGTTTGGCTCCGCTAGGGACTAATAGTCGTATTCGTATTCGCGAAATTGCCATTGGTCGTCGAATTGGACGTAAACAATAGGCCAAGCCATCGGACGTGAGTAAACCCATACGTGGTGATCCGCGGAGACGGACTTCGGAGCGCCAAGAATCCTTTGCACCTCGGTGCTCGGCATTCCGGGGCGCAGACGCTGAAGCAACGCCAGGTCGAAAGGCGGTCGGTCGAACTGCCACAGCACCCAACCTCCACCTGCGCCGGCTACAGCGAGCAGGGAGCCGATGCTAATCAGGACTGTTCGAGTGATGGATTTCACGGGAGATGCGAGAGAGACCGGTGGCGGTGGTAGACGAGTGGTATAGCGGAAAGCCGGGCCATCCGGCAACGCTCGCGGAAGAGCGGGGGAAGGGCGTTCTTCTCTGTAAGCCGTCCACATTTTCAGAGAAACCGCGTGGCCAGAGCTGCTGGCGGCTTGGCCCGAGAGAAAATCCGCGTGGCCAGAGCGACGGGCGGCGTGGCTAGAGGGATAGCCACCTGGCCAGCGCGACTGGCGGGATGAATAGAGGCGCTGGCGGCCCAAGGAAGAGGCGCGCGAGCACCCTTTTCGCGTGAACGGAACGCCGCTGCCTTCACTCCCCACTGGCAGGCTGGCGGCCTGCGCTCCTGTGGCGGACTGGGCCTAGAACGGGATGTCGTCTTCGGGGACGTCGAGGTCGGGGTCGGCGGGCTTGCGCGGAGGGGGTGAGGCGGGACGGGTCTGAGGACGGCCACCGGCCGGGCGACCTTCGCTCCGGCCTTCGCCGTATTCGCCGCCACCGCCGGAGCCACCACCACCGCTGCCGCCTTCGGGTTTACCACCGAGGAGCTGGATGTTTTCGCCGACGACCTTGAGCTTGCTGCGCTTCTGGCCGGTGGCTTTATCGTCCCAAGTGTCGAGCTGGAGGCGGCCTTCGACGAAGAGGGGGCGGCCTTTTTTGCAATACTCGCCGACGATCTCGGCGACGCGGCCCCAGAGGGTGACGTCGATGAAGGTGACTTCTTCGCGTTTCTCGCCGCTGTCGGTGGTGTAGTTGCGGTTCACGGCGAGGCCGATGTCGGCGATCGCAGTGCCTTTGGGCGTGTATTTGAGCTCGGGGTCGCGGGTCAGGTTCCCGATGAGCGTGACTTTATTGTAGCTAGCCATAGGAGTGCGACTCGAGCGTGGGCGGGTGGACGGGGTTTAGGCGGCTTTCGTGGCTTTCGCAGCTTTTTGAGCGCGGAGCTTGAGGTAGTTCTGACGATAGATGGTCTCGTCGAGCTTGAACTTGGAGCGGAGCTTGTCGAGGGCTTGGGGCTCGGCGCTGAAGATGAAGTTCACGTAGTAGCCGCTGTCGAGGTCGCCGGCGTTGTAGGTGAACTGGCGGCGATCCATTTTCTGGACCTGTTCGACTTTGGCGCCTTCTTTTTTGAATTCGCCTTCGAGGCGTTCGATGACTTCCTTGGCTCCGTCTTCGTTGCCTTTGACATTGAGGACGAGGAGTCCTTCGTAGCGAGTTTTCATGGGTGGTATGCGGTGGATGGTGTGGTTGGTGCGTTAGTTAAAGGTGTTCATGGCGACGGCGAGGCCGTGCTCGCAAGCGCTGTCGATGGCCTGGACAGCGCGGTCGAGACTCTGCGCGAGCTCGGCCTTTTCCTCCAAGGCAAATCGCCCGAGGACGTGGTCCGTCGCCTCGCCAGCGGCGGCGCCAATGCCCACGCGCAGGCGGGGGATGGCGGGGGTGCCGAAGTGGGCGATGATGGATTTGAGGCCGTTGTGGCCGCCGGCGGTGCCCTCGGGCCGGAGGCGCAACTTGCCGAGCGGCAGCGCCATGTCGTCGAGGACCACGAGGATCTGGGCGGCGTCGAGTTTGTAGAACTGGGCGAGCGGGCGGACGGACTGGCCGCTGAGGTTCATGAAGGTCTGCGGTTTGCAGAGCAGCAGATCGCCCGTGCGCGCGAGCTCGGCCGACCAGCTTTTCTCGCCGCGAAAGGTGGTGCCCGCGCGCGCGGCCAGGAGGTCGAGGATCATAAAACCGACGTTGTGCCGCGTGTCGTGATACTCACGCCCAGGGTTGCCGAGCCCGACGATGAGGCGCAGGCCCGGCGGTTCGGGGTTCGCAGACATTCATGCACGCGCCGGACGGGCTCGTTACTTCTTGGCGGCTGGCTTGGCGTCAGCGGCGGGTTTGGCCGCGGCCTTGTCATCCTTCTTTTCCTTGAGGACTTCGGGCTGCGCGGCTTCGGCTCCGGCAGCGGGCTCGATCTCGACTTTCGGCGCGGCCACGCGGACCACGGTGAGCTCGCCATCGGCCCGGGCGGTGACGCCCTCGGGAAACTGCACGTCTTTGACGTGGATGCCTTCGCCCACGCCGAGGGCGGAGACGTCGATGCGGATGATCTCGGGGAGATCCTTGGGCAGACACTCGATCTCGATGGAGTGCATGCTGTGCTCGAGGATGCCGCCGAAATTTTTCACGCCATCAGCTTCACCAAAGGTCTCGACGGGGATTTCGGAGTGCAGGAGTTCGTCGGCTTTGACGGCGTGGAAATCGACGTGCAGGACATCGCGCCGGATGGGGTGATGCTGGACCTGCTGGATGAGGGCGAGGCGGTTGCTGGTCGCGCCGCCATCGTTGATCTCGAGATCGACGAGCAGATGCTCGCTGACCGCGTGGGAGAGCAGGTTGGTGATTTCGCGCGCATTGAGCGAAAGGCTGATGGGTTTCGCCTGGCCGCCATAGACGACCGCGGGGACGAGGCCCTGGGCTTTGATTTTCTTGACCGCGGTGCGGCCTACGGTGGAGCGCGTCTGCGCGGTGAGTTTCAGTTGCTTGGCCATAATGAGTTAGACTTTGTCGGTTTCGTTGATGCGGAAGAGAGAGGAGACGGATTCGTCGTCGTGGATGCGCTTGATGCCTTCGCCGAGCAGCTCCGCGACGCAGAGCGTGGTGATGGGAAAGCCGTCACCGGAACGCACGGGGACGCTGTTTGTGGTGATGAGCTCGGTGATGGGCGACTTTTTCAGGCGCTCGATGGCGAGGTCGGAAAGGACGGCGTGAGAAACGCCCGCGATGATCGCATTGGCGCCGCGTTCCTTGAGGATTTTGGCCGCGCTGCAGAGGGTGCCGGCGGTTTCCGTAAGGTCGTCCACGAGAATGACGTCGCGCCCTTCCACCTCGCCGATGACATTCAGCGCCTCGATCTCGGTGGGGCTCTTGCGCTTTTTCGCCACGATGGCCAGCGTCGCATTCAGCGCCTGGGAGTAGGCCGAGGCCATTTTTAAACCGCCCACGTCCGGCGAGACGACCACCGGGTTGACGATCTCTTTCGCCGCCAGATAACGGATGAGCACGGGCGCGGCGAACAGGTGATCGACCGGGATGTCGAAAAAGCCGGCGACCTGCTGGGCGTGGAGGTCCATGGTTAAAACGCGATCCACGCCGGCGGCGGTCAGGAGATTGGCGACGAGCTTCGCGGTGATAGGGACGCGGGGCTGGTCTTTGCGATCCTGTCGGGCGTAGCCGAAAAAGGGGAGCACCGCGGTGATCCGCGCCGCACTCGCCCGCCGGGCAGCATCGACCATGATGAGCAGCTCCATCAGGTTCTGGTTGGTCGGCGGACAGGTCGGCTGGACGAGGAAAACATCCCGCCCGCGGATGTTCTCGTTGATTTTCACGAAGGTCTCGCCGTCCGGGAACGAGCTGACCGTGGCATCCCCCAGCGGCACGCCGACGAAGTCGCAGATGCGCTGCGCCAGTTGGCGATGCGCCGATCCGCAGAAAATCTTCATCTCGGTTTGTGAGCGAAACATGGGGTCGGGAAAAAAAGGGAGGGCGACTCTAGGCCGCTTGATTTGAAACACAAACGGAAAATACCGGTGCGATCCGGGGGCATTTCGGCGGCAAAAACCCGCCGTTTTTGGCGGCTGATTGTCGTTTTCGCGTTCCATAAAACGAAAAATTCCTTTACAGCGGCAGCGTCCACTTCTTACCTCCCGCAAACATTTCCAGGCTTCCCCGCTTGGAACCCCAAACACCAACCAAAACACCCTGAATGAAAAACACTACACTCTCACTTCTCGCCTTCACCGGTCTGGCGGCCAGCGCCTTCGCCGGCCATGAAGTCGTCAGCACCAGCAAAAGCTACGAGGCTCCCATTGACCCGTGCTTCAAGGATCAGGAATTCCAGCTCGATGTCTTCGGTAGCTGGATCGATACGAAGAGCGCGGGCTCTGGCTTCGGCGGCGGTCTCGCGGTCAACTACTTCTTCCACCGCTACATTGGCTTCGGCATCGACGGTAACCTCGCTGATGTCAGCAATGGTCTCTGGACGACCAGCGGCAGCCTGATCGGCCGCTATCCGGTCGAACTCGGCGGCGTCTGCCTCGCTCCTTACGCCCTCGCTGGCGGCGGCGTGCAGGCTGACGGCACGACTTCTGGCATTTGGCACGCCGGCGGCGGCTTGGAATGGCGCGCCACCGCGGGCTTCGGTTTGTTCGCCGAGGGCCGCTACGTGTGGACCGCGGGTGCGACAAGCGAAGAGAACGTCCGCGTGAGCGTGGGCGCGCGCTTCGTGTTCTAAGCGAAACGACCGACCTCAATTCCAAAGACGCCGGGATGGAAACATCCCGGCGTTTTTTTGTGCGAAGGGCTCAGCGCGCCAGCCAGGGCTTGAGCCGCTGCTCGGATTCGGGATTCAGCGAGACGCCGAACTCTTTGCCGGCCCGCATCCGCAAGCGGTTGCCGCGGGCGTCGAGGAAACACAACTCCAGGCCACGCGGTCCGGGGAACTGCGCAACGATCTCGCGCACGATGGCGAGGTCTTGCTCAGTCGCCCGGCCTTGCTGAAACGAAAGCACGACCGGTTTGTCCGCGGGCGCGGGTTTCTTGAGCGGTTTTACCTCGTTGGCAGAAATCCGCGGCGCCTCTTCGCGCCGGTCAAGACGGCCGGTAATCGAGATCACATTGCCGAGCGCCAGATGGTTCTGCGCTTTGTTGAAAGCCTCGCTCCAAATCATCACTTCCAGTGAACCGGTGAGGTCTTCGATCACCACCACCGCGAACGGTTTGCTGTCCTTTTTCGTGAACTTCTTGTCCACGGTCGTCAGTGCCCCCGCGATGGTCACAGTGCTCTTGTCTTCCTGTTCGGCGAGCCGCGCAATGGGCACGTATTTGCCGCTCTCCAGCGCCGGGCGGTAATCGTCGAGCGGGTGACCCGTCACGTAGAAACCGAGCAGCTCCTTTTCAAAGGCGAGCTTCTCCTCAGTGCTCCACGGCGGGACGCGCGGCGAATTGCTGCGCTTCACCGGTGAGGGGGCGGACTCGAGCGCGTCGAAAAGGGAAACCTGCCCCGAAGCGCGGTCGCGATGCGCCGACGCGGCGGCGGCGAATGCACCGTCGATATCAAAGAAGAGTGCCGCGCGTTCGACGCCCGTGAAGTCAAAAGCACCGCACTTCACCAAGCATTCGAGGGATTTTTTGTTCAGCTTTTTTGAGTCGATCCGTCCGCAAAAATCTTCCAGCGACTTGAACCGCCCATTGCCCGCGCGTTCCGCGACAGCGGACTCCATCGCCGCCTCGCCGACGTTCTTGACCGCGGCGAGCCCGAAGCGGATCGAGCCGACGTGAATTTTCTCGCCGCCGGAAACCAGGGGAGCGTCCGCCTTCGCCATTGCTTCCCCTGCGCTCGGTAATTCGTCAAAACGCACGCCTTCCTCCTCAACTGCCACTTCCACGTCCGCCGCTGGCAGCTTCACCTTCCGGGCCGCCTGCGCCGCCGCCACGCCCTCCGCGTTGACTTCCTCGGGCACAAATTTCAGCCCGCTCTTATTCACGTCCGGCGGGAGAATGGTGATGCCCATGCGGATGCACTCGTTCACGAAAACGCTGATCTTATCGGTATTCGCGACTTCATTGCTCATCACTGCCGCCATGAACTCGACCGGGTAGTTCGCCTTCAAATAGGCGGTTTGATAGCTGACCCACGCGTAGGCTGCGGAGTGCGACCGGTTGAATCCGTAGCCGGCGAATTTCTCCAGCGTGTCGAAAATTTCATTCGCCACGTTCTCTTTGATGCCGTGCAACTGCGCCGCACCCTCGCAGAATTTGATGCGCTCCTTGGCCATCTTCTCTTTGTCCTTCTTGCCCATCGCGCGTCGCAGCAGATCGGCGCCGCCGAGAGTGTAGCCCGCCAAAATCTGCGCCGCCTGCATGACCTGCTCCTGGTAGATGAGCACGCCGAACGTCTCCTTCGTCATGTCATTCAGCAGCGGATGCGGCGCCTTCACCTTCGCTTTGCCGTGCTTGCGCTTGATGTAATCCGGGATCAGGTCCATCGGCCCTGGCCGGTAAAGCGCCAGGATGGCGTTGATGTCCTCGATGTCCGAAATCGCGAACTGCCGACACACGCCAACCATGCCGCCGGATTCAAGCTGGAACACGGCGATGGTCTCGCCGCGATTCAGCATGTCGAAAGTCGCCTGGTCATTGACCGGCACCTTGTCGATGTCGAAGGCGGGCTCCTTTTGTCGAATCAGCACGACCGCATCCGTGATGACCGTCAGCGTTTTCAGCCCGAGAAAATCCATCTTTAGCATCCCGAGATCGCCGAGCGGCCCCATCGCATATTGGCTCACGATCGAGCCATCACTCGCTCGCGTCAGCGGGATGTATTCGGACAAATCCCGGTCGCTGATGACCACGCCCGCCGCATGCACGCCCACATTGCGCGTTAGCCCCTCGAGCGTCGTCGCGTATTCCCACATCTGCTTCGTCGCGCTCTCTTCCTCGACCGCCTTTTTCAGCTCGGGATTCTTATCGATCGCCCCCGCGGTGTGCTCCAAAGCCCCCGTTTCCTTATTCTTTTTGTCCAAGCCAGCCAGCGTGATCCCCAGTTCATTCGGGATCATCTTCGAGATGCGATCCGCGTCGCCATACGGCCAGCCCAGCACGCGGCCCACATCGCGCACCACCGACTTCGCGCCCATTGTGCCAAAGGTTGCAATCTGCGACACCGCGCGCTCGCCATACTTGTTGCGCACATACTCGATGACCTCGCCGCGGCGATTCACGCAAAAGTCCACGTCGATATCCGGCGGCGAGACGCGCTCCGGGTTGAGAAAGCGCTCGAAGAGCAGCTTGTAGCGGATCGGATCGATGTCCGTGATCCCCATCGCGTACGCCACCATCGACCCGGCCGCCGAGCCACGTCCCGGGCCCACCGGAATGCCATGCTGGCGCGCCCAATCGATGAAATCCCAGACGATCAGGAAGTAGTTCACGAACCCCTGCGACTCCAGCAGACCCAGCTCCCGGTCGAGTCGCTCCTTGATCACCGGATCCTCCAACGCCCGTTCCCCGTAGCGATGCACGACGCCTTTTGCCACGATCTCGCGCAAATAGGCGTTCTGCGTCAGGCCCTCCGGCGGCGTGTAGTTCGGATACTTCGGGACGCCAAATTCGATCTCCACATTGCACCGCTCCGCGATCGTGAGCGTGTTGTCGCAAGCTTCGGGATGCGCCGCAAAGAGCGCGCGCATCTCCGCCGGCGTCTTGCAATACAGCTCCGGCGTGTAGCGCATCCGCCGCTCGTCAGTCACATTGGCGCCGGTGCCGATGCAGATCATGACGTCGTGCGCCTCGTGGTGCGAACGTTCGAGAAAATGCACATCATTCGCCGCCACGAGCGGCAGGCCCAACTCAATCCCGAGCCGCGGCAGCACCGAGTTGATCTTAAACTGCGCCTCGATCCCGTGATCGTGCATTTCCAGATAGAAATTCTCCGCCCCCAGAATGTCCCGATACTGTCCCGCCAACTCCCGAGCCTTCGCGTAGTTGTCCGCCACGATCGCCTGCGCCACTTCGCCTTTCAGACATCCGCTCAGGCCGATCAATCCCGCCGAGTGTTGCGCCAGCAATTCGTGGTCGATCCGCGGCTTGTAATACATCCCGTCCAAATGCGCCGCTGAGACCAGCTTCACGAGGTTGGCGTAGCCCATGTTGTCCTTCGCCAGCAGCGTGAAATGGAACGCGGTATCGCGACCGTTTCCCGTCCCCCGATCCTTATGTGAACCCGCGGCCATGTAGACCTCGCACCCAATGATCGGCTTCACCCCGGCCTTTATTCCCTCCTGGAAAAACTCGACCGCTCCAAAAAGATTTCCGTGATCGGTAATCGCCACCGCCGGCATCCCCAGCGCCTTCGCCTTCTTCATCAACTCCGGGATCCGGATCGCCCCATCCAGCAGCGAATACTCCGTGTGCAAATGAAGGTGAACGAACGAATCGGCGGACATGCGGCCAAGCTCGCGAATCGTCCCTCCTGCCGCAAGCGCGCCTCAATGAAATCCTTCGGCCACCCTTCGGCGGGCCGTGATTTCAGTTCTCCGGAAGCTCATTCCCGAAGTGCGGCGAGGTCGGGGTCGCTTTTCGCGAAGTCCCGCATCTTTTTGTCGAGCGTGAAGCTCTTTTCGAGGTGCATGCGGGCGATGTCCAAGTGACCAAGGGCGCACTCGTAGCAGGCGAGATTGTAATGAAAGGTCGGCTCAGCGCGGAGAGCGTCCGGCCCGTCTAGAAGGCAGTCGCGGGCCTCGTCGGTGCGACCTAGTTCGTGCAGACAGAACGCCGTATGGATGAAGCCACAGGTCTTTTCCGGTTCGGTGCGGCACAGCTCGCGGCTGATGGTAAGTGCCGGTTTCCAGCGTTTGGCCTGCATGAGGATGACGGCGCGCAGCTCCAGCGCTTGCGAAGTCTTCGCCGCTGCTTCCGGGAGGGAGTCGAGTTCGGCCAAGGCATCGTCGTGCATCGACAACTCGGAGTAGCCCTGCGCGGCGAGGAGCGTACGTTCGTGGCCTTCGAGCATCATCGTTTCTTAAGCAGGAAACCAGAAAAGCAGGAAAGAACAGACTGCGGGGGCCGGCACACTTTCTCCTTCGTTCCTGTTTTCCTGCTTTCCTGCTGAATCACCCGAGCAACTCCTCCAACTCCGCCACGCGCTGGGTAAAGACCGCGAGCGCCGCAGCCACCGGCTCCGGTTGCGACATGTCCACGCCCGCTTCCGCGAGCGTGGGCAGCGGCATTTTCGATCCACCCGAGCGGAGGAAGCCGAGATACCGCTCCACGTCGCCGCCGCCGAGCACCTGCTGCGAGAGCGCCACCGCCGCGCTGAGGCCGGTCGCGTACTTATAAACGTAGAAGGCGCTGTAGAAATGCGGGATGCGTAGGCACTCCAGCTCCAGCTCGGGGTCGATGACGAAGTCCGGGCCGAAGTAGGCGTCGAGCAGACCGCGGTAGGTCGCGCGGAAGGTGTCGAGGGTGAGCGGTTCGCCGGCTTCCTCCTTGGCGTGGATGAGTTTCTCGAACTCGGCGAACATGGTTTGGCGGTAGATGGTGCCGCGAATGTCGTCGATCTGGCGGTTGATGAGGTAAGCGCGCATGCGCGGGTCGCTGGTCTCCGTGAGGAGGTGGTGGGTGAGCAGCTCTTCGTTGAAGGTGCTCGCGACTTCCGCGAGGAAGATCGGGTAGTGGTAGTCCTGGTAACTCTGCGTGCGCTGCGCATACCAAGTGTGCATGGAATGACCGGCCTCGTGCGCGAGCGTGTAAACGTCGGAGAAGACGTCGCGCTTGTAGTTCATCATGATGAACGGCGGGTTCCGGTAGCTCGACGAACTAAACGCGCCGCTGCGCTTGCCTTTGTTTTCGTAACGGTCGCACCAACGCCCGCGAAGCCCTTCCCCGAGGGTGGCCGTGTACTCGCCGCCGAGCGGCGCGAGGGCTGCCAGCACTTGATCGCAAGCCGCGTCCCAAGGCACGTCGCTCTCCATTTTGTCCACGATCGGGACGTAGGTGTCGTAGGCGTGGATCTCGTTGAGCTTCAGCAGGCGCTTGCGCAATGCGTAGTAGCGGTGGAGCGCGGGAAGGTGGGCGCGGACGGTCGAGATGAGGTTGTCGTACACGCTCGCCGGCATGTCGTCTGAGAAAAGCGCGGCCTCGCGGGCGCTCGGGTAGTTGCGGGCGCGGGCCTGGAAGACGTCGGCTTTCGCCGAGTTCGCGAGCGTTGAGGCCACGGTGAATTTGTGCGCATCGAACTCCGCGTAGAACTGCTGGAACGCGCGCTGCCGCACCGCGCCATCGCGCTGCACGAGGAACGACGAAAAGCTGCTCTGCGTCAGTTCGCGCTCGGTACCCTTTTCGTCCGTCAGCTTACCGAAGGTCATATCGACATTCGTGAGCTGGGAGAAAGTCTCGCCGTGCCCGCGCAGAGCGCTGGACCCGAGCGCGAGCAACCGCTCTTCGTTGGCCGTGAGCGTGTGCGGCTTGAAGCGCCGCTGCTTACGCAAAGCGACGACCCACTCCGCCAGCGCGGGGTCGGTCAGCCACCGCTCAAAGGACGCGTCTTCGAGCGCCTGGATTTCCGGGGAGATGAACGCCGTGGCCTCGCCGATCAGCGTGAGCAGGTTTTCGAACTGCGCCTCGCGTCCAAGGTGCTCCGCGTTCGAACTGTCCCCCGAGGTCAGCAGGCTGGCGTAATGGCCCAGCCGCTCAATCTGCAAACCCAGCTCTTTCTCAAACTCGAGCACCGCGACGAGCGTGGTCACGCTTTCGCAAACCCGCCCTTTCCACTCTGCCGCCGCAGCGTAGTCGCGCTGCACTTTCTCAAATGCCGCCTGCCAGTCCGCGGACGTGGGGTAGAGCAGCGAAAGATCCCAGGTATCTCCGGCCGGCACTTGATCGCGAGTGGGAGTCGAGCCTGCGCCGCCTTCGTCTTTGTCGAAAAAACGGGTTATCACGGCGTTAATTAAAATCCGGGGCGGAGTCGCCGGGCGTGTCGTCCTCGATGTCCACCGTGCGGACGCGCTTGCGCATGCGTGCTTCCTCGACCTGCTTGCGGAACTGATCCGGCAGCTTCAAATCTTGCGGGACACAATCGAGGATGACTGAGGGCGTCGAGGTGTCCGCGGTGATCATGTGGATGTTTTCCAATCCGAAAAGACGGATCCAAAACGGCTGTGTGACCTGCAAATCGCGGACGCGGTAGAGCTCCAGCGTGTCCGTGGTTTTATTTAGAATGCCGCGCTCGGCGATGAATCGCTCGGTGGTAAGCTGATACGTGGTCGTCTTCACCTCAAGCCAGCGATAGATCGCCCAAGGAATAGGGATGACTAAAAGGCACGACACGAAGGGCCAGAAGTTTTTCAACTGCGAAGAGTTGCCGCGCCAGAGGGTTTGTTCAGACATGGCGGCGAAATTACGCAGCCGCGCGGGCGGGCGCAAGACGCAGGGGGAGTGGAATGCGAAACACGCGAAAGTGGCTAAAAGGCGCGAAAGGCAACGGAACGTACCGAAGCGACTTCGCGCCAAACTCCGTTTTCGCGGCCTTTCGCCGCTTCCGCGTGTTTCGCGTTCCCAGTCTTTCCACCGAGCGCGACGCTCAGTCCGGCAGCGTGAGCCAAGCTTTGTCGAGGGTGAGCGTTTTTTCCTTCAGCGCAGGATCGAGAAACTTCACCCGCACCGGGCCAAAACACTCGCGGATGATGCGCGCACAATCGTCGCCCGCGCGCCCCACGGTGGGCTCGCCATTGATCTCGGTGACCACATGCCCCACGGTCAGTCCGGCGCGAGCCGCGGGTGAATTGGGCAGGACGGTGGAGACGACGGTCCCCTGGGTTGCGCCGATTTTGTCAAAACCGACCCCGACGCCGAAGATCGTCCGCTTGGGCAGCGGGGGACGCTGCGGAAGTAGGGGAGGCGGCTTAGCCCCCGGCATCGATTCCAGCCGGGTCGTATCGGGTTTCCGGCCAAGCGCCGCACCGACGAGTGCGAGCAGCGCCGCCGCGATGAAAAAAGGCCGCGTCATCAATTCGTTTTGATGATGAGAGATTTCAGCTCCGTCATTTCTTCCATCGCATAGCGCACACCTTCACGGCCAAAGCCGGAGTCTCTGATCCCGCCGTAGGGCATATTCTCGACGCGAAAAGTCGGCACTTGATTGATTAGCACGCCGCCTACTTCCAGCGCTTCGTAGGCCCGCATGGCGAGCGTCAGGTCGCGGGTAAAAACGCCGGCCTGTAAGCCGAAGTCCGAGGCGTTCACAAACGCCAGCGCCTCCTCAAAATCCGCGTAGCGATGCAGCGTTATCACAGGCGCGAAAGCCTCCTCCGCGCAGATCGCCAGCCCGACGTCGGCGTTTTCCAGCACCGTCGCCTCCAGGCAGCGCCCGCGCAATTCCCCACCGCAGACCAGCCGCGCACCGGCCGCCAAGGCCGCGGCGATCCGCTCGCGGACGGCATCCCGCGCCTGTTCCGTGATCATCGGCCCGACCACCGTCGTGCGTTCCCACGGATCGCCGGTCAGGACTTTCGCCGCGATGTGCGCGACCAGTGCCGCCTTTACTTCGTCGTAGCGCGACTCGTGAACGACCACCCGTTGCACGCTGATGCATGACTGTCCGGCGTAGGCGAACGCCCCTGTCGCAATCAGCGGCACCGCCGCCGCCACGTCTGCATCGTGGTGCACGATGACACCGGCGTTGCCGCCGAGTTCGAGGGTCACACGCCTTTTTCCGGCCAACTCCTTGAGTCGCCAGCCGACGGCGGGGCTGCCCGTAAACGTGACTTTTTTCACCCGCGCATCCGTGACCAACCGCGCCGCATCTTCATTCGAGCAGGTCACAAAATTCATCTGCCCGGCTGGCACGCCCGCCTCGTGGAGCACCTCGGCAAGCAGCAGCGCCGTGAGCGGCGTCTTCATCGCTGGCTTGACCACCATCGTGTTCCCCGTGGCGAGCGCCGGCGCGACTTTGTGGGCCACGAGATTGAGCGGGAAATTGAACGGCGTGATCGCGGCGATCACCCCGAGCGGAAAGCGGCGCACCAGCCCGAGATGTCCGTCGCCACTGGGAAAAGCGTCCACCGGGAGCAGTTCGCCGTGCGCGCGCCGCGCTTCTTCCGCGGCGGCGGTGAAAGTCATCGCCGCCCGGGCCACTTCCGCTTCGGCAAAAACGACTGGCTTGCCGGCCTCAGTCACAATCGTCGCCACGAACTCCGCTTTGCGCGCCTCGATTGCCGCCGCCACGCGCAGCAGCAGCGCGGCGCGCTCGTGACTGGCAGCGTTCCGCACTTTAGGAAATGCGGCGGCGGCCGCGGCGAGGGCGGCTTCGATTTCCGCCACGCCGCCGAGGGGAACCTGCGCGACTTCTGCTCCCGTGAAAGGATTAAAAACCGGCGTGCTCGCTGCCGTGGCGACCCACGCGCCGTCGATGAGCAGGAGAGGGGAGACGTTCATGCCGTGAACGTAAAGCCCACGTCCGCGTCGCGCCAGCCCGGAGGCAGCTTGCGCCTTGCCAGTCGAGCGCGGCGTGTGTCGGGTGGGGGAAATGAAATCACTCTCCGACGCGCGGCTCTACGGTATTCTCGACCTCGGCTACGTGGCTGCCGAGGCCGTGGAGCGGACCGCGGAAAGGATGCTGGTGGGTGGCGTGGATGTACTGCAGTTGCGCGCGAAAGGTGCCGATGAGACCGAAGTGGAGGCGCTCGCAAATCGGCTCGTCGCGCTCACGGAAAGCGCCGGTGTGCCGCTGATCGTGAACGACTTTCCCCAGCTCGTGCCGGCCGTGGGCGCGCAGGGAGCGCACGTCGGGCAGGATGATTTTTCCGTGGCCGATGCCCGCTGGCGCGCCGGTCGGGCGCTGGCGGGGGAAGTGCCGTTGCCGATCATTGGAAAGTCCACGCACAGCCTGGCTCAAGCCACCGCCGCCGAAGCGGAAGGCGCAGACTATATCGGCTTCGGTCCGCTGTTTCCGACACCGACCAAGCCGGGTCGTCCGGCGGTGGGGCTGGAAGATATTCGCCGCGTCGAGGCGGCGGTGAAAGTGCCGGTTTTTTGCATTGGCGGGGTCAAGCTGGAGAATCTCGAAACGGTGCTCGCGGCGGGAGCGCGACGGGTGGTGATCGTCTCCGGGTTGCTGCAAGCGCCGGACATTGCGGACTACGCACGGCGGGTGCGGGCGCTGCTGCCGAGCTGAGTCCCTTCAGTTCGGTGGAGGTGGATTGGCGGGAAGAGGCGCGACCCGGTAGAGCAGGATACCGGGGTGGAGGTAGGTGATTTCGCGGCGGGGCCAGGCGACGAGGCATTCGCCTTCGGTAAAAACCTGCGCGTAAAAGGCTTTGCG
Source organism: Chthoniobacter sp. (assembly GCA_031390545.1). Classification (GTDB taxonomy): domain Bacteria; phylum Verrucomicrobiota; class Verrucomicrobiia; order Chthoniobacterales; family Chthoniobacteraceae; genus Chthoniobacter. The sequence continues at coordinate 14,935 of JANMTP010000070.1, forward strand.
GCGGTCGTAGCTGGCCTGCTCTTTTTTGCCGGGTTTGATGTCGGGATTGAAGAAGCGTTTGAAGGCATCAGGGCCAATGGCGACGTGAGTGACGCCGCGATTACGGAGTTCGTCGAGCGTGCCGAGGTCGGCGGCGAAGTCGCTGTTCAGCACGGTCTGCGGGACGCGGGCGGTGGTGCTCACGCCGTTGGATTTCTCAGCGGAAAGATTGACCCGATGATCTTCGGCGATGATCGCGTCGGCGGGCAGATTGGCTTTCACCCATGCAGCGGCAGCGGCGTGGCTGTCGGTCTGGTATTCGGCAAGCAGGCTGCGGAAGTGGGGGATGGTCGAGGTGAGCATCCATGCGCTGAGGCCGACGAGCGTCAAACCGGCGAGGGCATGGCGTGAGCGCGAACCAGGTGCGTCGAACAGGCGCGCGATTTCCACCGCTCCAAGCGCGGCGAGGAAGGTGACGAGGACATCGACCGGCAGCAGGTAGCGGTCGGCGACTTTCGGCGAAAAGGAGAGCATCGCGAGGTAGGCCACCGGGAAGAGCACGGTGAGCCATTCGACAGGTGTGCGGCGGCGGGCCGTCGCGGCGAGGAGGACGACGTAGGCGCTGGCGCAAAGGGCGAGCGGCAGCGGCGTATTGCCGCGGAGCACGTCGAGATAAATGGCGTGGGGGACTTCGCGGGTCAGCCCGCGGTGCCCGCCGACCACGCCTTCCATCTCGCGGCTGATCTGGCGGAACGGGCTGGAGATTTTGCTGACGGGGAAGGGGAGGTTCGCGAGGAGAAAGGCGATCCCGAAAGCCGCGGCGAAGATCTTCCAACGCCTGCGTATAATGAGCGCCGGATCTTCGGAGTTGCGACGCCAAACCAGCGGCAGGGCGAAAAGCAGCGTGACGATGCCGAGGTATTTTCCCGAGGCGGCGAGCGCGCAAGCCACGCCGAGAAAGCGCAGCGTGCCACGTCCCGGTCGATGCCACCAGAGATGCGCGGCGAGCAGGCTGAGCGCGAGGCCGAAGATCAGCGCCGGGTCTTCCTTCAGGTAGTGCGCGGTCTTGAAAAGCTCTGCCTCGAAAAGCAGCAGCAGCCCTGCGGCCCACCCGGCCAGCGCGCTGTAATGTAGCCAGGCGATGAGCGCCAGTGCGGTGATGGCGCCGGCGGCGAGCGCGGCCGAAACCCAGCGCCCGACGACCACAAGATTCTGCGGCGTGCGCTCGGTGAAAGTGAGACGCGCGGCCCAGTCGGTGAGATTCAGGAGGAGCAGCGGGTGATGGAAATTCCGGGACTTTTCGACGAGCTGAAACGCCTTCCCGCGCTCGTCGGGATGGTAGGTGTAGGGGAAGTCGTTGTGCCGCGTGTAGAGGGCGAGAGTCGCTAAAAAGAGGATCACGGCGAGCAACCACGGGCCGGTCAGGAGGCGCACGAGACGGGGCTTGCCGGTGGGAGAGGGTTCGGGATAAAGCACGGCGGATTGAACCCTTCGCCGTCTATTTTCGCACGGATGTTTTCCGCCACCCCCGCCCACGAATCAACCGCGCCAAAAAGCCGCTTCACCTGGCAGCAATGCCTTTGGCTTTGTCTGCCCGCCCTGATCGTTGGAGCGGTGCTACGAATCTGGCTGCTCTCGGCTCTGCCCGAGGGTTCGTACAGTGCGGATAGCTCGTCGTTTTTCGAGACGACCCGCAAGCTGATGCTCAAAAACGAGTTCCTCGTCTCTCACAAGCGGCGCTGGCTTTATCCGCTGCTTCTGCTGCCGACGCCCTTCATTCCGCCGAGCCCGATCCGCGTCGTGCCAATCGTCCAACACGCGCTCGGGCTGGTGACGATTTTCGGCGTCGGGTGGATCGTGGGCAACCTCACGCACTTTCGCAAACTGCTCATCCCCGCGGTGACCGTGCTCTACGCGGTCTGGCCACGCGTGCTGTGGTACGAGCACGAGATTCTCGCCGAAGGCATCTTTCTCGCAGGCTTCATCTGGATGGTCGCGCTGGCCTTGCCGCTCGGCGCGCTGAAAAATCAGCGGCGGCTTTTCTGGTTTCTTTTCGCCGCGATGTTCGTCGTGTCCATCCGCCCGCACGGCCGCGGGATCTGGCTGGCTGCGCTGCTTTCGACGCTCTTGCTGGCGGATTGGTCGTGGCTGCGAGGGGTCAAAAACTGGGGTCGGGAATTTTGGAAGTGGGACTGCTGGGAGTGGAAGCGGTGGGGCTGGAGATGCTGGGCCGTGGTCGCTGCGAGCGTGCTGATCATCAAGACCTCGGGCAACAACACGCAGGGCAACTGGCTGCTGCTCAATTCCACGCTGCCGCTGGTCAATCTCGAGGGCGAAAAGTTTGCGCAATACCGCGCCGCGCTGAAGCCGCTCGTCCTTGAAACTCGCGCCGACGGACTGGGCTACGCGGCCACGCAGGAGAAATACAAGAAGCGCCTGAACAGCCGTTACCCGGACAAAGTGAGCGCCGAGTGGGGCGCGCTGACCCGCGACCGCCCGCTCTTTGCCAAGGTCTGCTCGACTTTTTCCCATGAAGCCCTGCTCGCGCATCCGGTCCAGTTTGCCCAGCTCACGGGTGCAAAAATCCTACTGGCCATGAAGGCGGACTGGGCGCGGTCCACTTTCGCTCCGGCGTCGTTTTGGCAAAAGCAGGAGGAGATCAATCCGAAGCGTTGGATCAAGAACGCTCGCGAGATGCAGATGGCTTTCGGCGTGAAGGACCGGGCGGAGTACGATGCGCTGGTCGCGGAACGGCGCACGCGCACTTTTGCCCCGCTGCCATTTTTGCATTGGGTGTCATGGAATTTCGGGTTCGTGAAAGCCGACTTTAACGAGGAGACGCGGGCGTTGAAGTTCCAGACGACGTGGCTGGGTGTGCTCGCGATCTTGGGCTTCGGCGTAGCGCTGCTGCCGTGGCGGTTCAAAGGGCTGGTCGTGCTCTGGCTGCCGGCGGTGCTCTACTGCGTCACGGTTTTTGCCGTCGGTGATCGCCTGCCGCGCTTTGTGCACCCCGTGGAATGGGTTGGCTGGGTGCTCGGGGCCGTCGCCGTGGACGCACTGCTCACCGGCGGCTGGTGGTTATTTCGCCGAAAGTCTTCCTCGCCGCCCGCCGCGGTCGCTGCGTAGCTTCGCCCTCTTCATGCCGCACGCCCTCCGCCTGCAAGCCACGGATCGTCTCCTCTTTTTCGCGCCGCATCCCGACGATGAATCGCTCGGCGGCGGTGGCCTTGTGCAAAAAGCCCTGACCGCTGGCGCGCAAATGCGGTTCGTTTTTCTGACCAGCGGCGACCGCAATCCCTGGCCCCAGCGCATCCTCGAACGCCGCCTCGTCGTCTGCCCGAAAGCCCGCGGCCGCTGGGGCGCACGCCGCCGGCAGGAAGCGCTGAATGCTCTCGCGCTGCTCGGCATCGGAGAGCCCGCCGAGGCACATTTCCTTCACTGGCCGGACCAGGGGGTGACGTCCCTGCTCATGACCGCCGATGAGGCCGCGCTGGAAACTATCTGCCGCCTGATCGACGAATGGCGCCCCACTCACCTTCTCACCCCCGCGGCCGAAGACACGCACCCCGATCACAGCGCCTTCTTCGTCCTTCTCCAGATCGCGCTGGAGCGCCTGCGCCGCCGCGGTTTTTCCGTGCCGCACGTTTTCAGCTATCTCGTCCATGTGCCGAAGACCACGCTCGCTCTCGAGGTGCGGGCGCTAAGTCTTTCACCCGCGGAAACAACGCTCAAAGCCGATGCCATTCAGGCCCACGAATCGCAGATGCTCTCGCGGAAACGTTTCGTCGCCCACGCCCGCGAAACCGAAGAGTTTCACCTTCCGCTGACCACGCACTGCCGTCATCCGCATCATCCCGTGCTCAGTGCCGATCAAGGCCACGGTGCCCTACGGCTGAAACTGCGCCTGCCCAGACCACTCCTCACTTTTCGCGGAGCGCAGCTTCACCTCGCCATCGAAACCATGCTCGAGGGCAGCGTCCGCTGGTCACTGCCGCTCCCCGTTCGGTCCGCCAAAGTCCGGCTTCGCGACACCATCTCCGGCCAACCCGCGCGCTGGGCCACCGTTCGCATCCGCGGCCGGAACGCCACGGTCTGTGTGCCCGTTTTCAGTGCCCAGCCGCTCGCTCAGCTCTTTGCCAAATTTGATCGTCGCCCGCTCTTCTTCGACATCGCTGGCTGGCGCGAACTGCCGGTCGATTCCGACCGTGGCCCCAAGGTCCGTCTCCATCGCTTCGAGGCTATGTCGCGTCCCGCGCAGGTTTCTCCGCAGGATTAAGTAAGGCCATCTTGGCGATGGCCCGCGTATCACCAGTATTGCGGCGCGATTTCTCGCGCCCACCAACCCCAAAGGTCACGCCCATGTTTATCTTCAAACGCTCTAGCCCGCTCGCTGTCTTGGCTACGGTCATCACCACCCAGTTCGTCAGTGCCCAAGTAGTCCCGGATCGCCCGGTTCAAATCGCCGCCCCGGCTACGGCTACGTCCAACACCACCGAAACGACGACCACCAATACTGTCGGGTTGATCAGTGAAGTCGCCGCTGATGGGATCATTATCCGGACCGAAGGCGGTGCGGCCCCGATTCGTTACTCCAGCTCCGCGACGACTGTGTATGTCGATGAAGCCGGTCGGGCCGTGCCCCGGGAGACCGTCACCTCCGGGTTACCCGTGACCGTTCACTACACACGCGTCGGTGAGCGACTGGTCGCAGACCGTGTGGTCGTGCGCCAACAGACGACGACAACTACTGGTGCGCCGACGATCATTGAAAAAAACACCACGATCACACGTCCACCGGTGGTCATCGAAAAACCGGTCGTTGTGGAAAAGAAAGTGTATGTCGATCGCCCTGTGGATCGTCCGGTAATCGTTGAGAAAAAGGTCCCGGTGGAAGTCGAAAAAAAGGTTTACGTGGATCGCCCCGTCATTGTTCAGCCGCCGACACCGCCTGCTCCAGTTATCGAGAAAAAGACCACCACGACGACCACGACGACGAAGAAAAACAAAGACGAGGACGACGACTAGGCGCTTTGTCTGCGTCCTCCGGGAGCGAGGCCAATAATTCCTTGTCTTCGCGGCAGCCGTTTCGCATTTCATGCGGATGTCCGTCCTCGTCGTTGGTTCCATCGCCTTAGACACCGTCAAAACGCCCGTGGAGGAGCATGCCGATCTCCTCGGCGGCTCGGCATCCTACGCCGCTGTGGGAGCGAGCTTTTTCACTCCGGTCCAGCTTGTGGGTGTGGTGGGGGACGACTTTCCCAAAGCCCACATTGACTACTTTGCCTCGCGCAAAATTGATCTCACTGGGCTTCAGACAGTCCCGGGAAAAACCTTCCGCTGGAGCGGAGAATACATGTGGGACCTCAACACCCGCGAGACCCGCAGCGTGGAACTGAACGTCTTCGAGCACTTCAACCCCGTGCTCCCCGAGAGCTACAAGGCCGCGCCCTACGTGCTCCTGGCGAACATCGGGCCGAACCTGCAAAACCACGTCCTCGACCAGATGCAGCGCCCGCGCTTCGTCATCGCTGACACCATGGATTTGTGGATCAACATCGCGCTCGACGAACTCCTCCGCCTCCTCACCCGCGTGGACATGCTCATTCTCAACGACGGCGAAGCGCGCATGCTCACCAAGGAGACGAGCCTGATCAAAGCCGCCGCGAAAATCCGCGCGATGGGGCCGGCATATGTCGTCATCAAGAAGGGCGAGCACGGCGCGCTGCTTTTTGGGCCAAATGCGCAGTTTTTTAGCTGCGGCGCGTATCCGCTGGAAGACATCCACGACCCGACCGGTGCGGGCGACACCTTCGCCGGGGGCCTCGCCGGCTACCTCGCCGCACAAGACCACGAGACCGTGACCTTCGACGCGCTGCGCAAAGCCGTCGTCTTCGGCAGCATCCTCGCCAGCTACAACGTCGAGGCCTTCTCCCTCGAGCGCCTCCGCACGTTGACCCAAGCGGACATCGACGAGCGCTACGAAAGCTTTGCGCTGATGAGCCAGTTCGAGGTGCTGGGGTAAAAGCGCGGCCGGTCAGTCTCCAACTTTGCTACGGGCAAAGCTCGATGGCGGCTTCGATTTCGAGGCTATTGGAGATCAACTGCGATGCCTTTGAAAAGCCGGGCGTAGAAATTGTACAGCCACGCCACCAGAAAACCTCCGATAAGGCCCGCAAGCGCATTCAGAAACGGATAAGCAAGGATTAGGGCTATCGGTTCGAGAGAGTCTTTGAAGGTCAGAGAGAAAAAACCTTTCAGGGTCACCGTTGTGCCAGGACCCATGGTACAGAGCGCAAACACGATGATCGGAATCGAAACGATAAAACCGGTGAAGCCGAAAAGAAGACCAAGGTCTCCGGGAGAGATTCGGTTGAGGCGGGTTTTCATAAACGGTTTTGGTGGGGACGGAGTGCGAGTCGAGGGGATTGGGTCCGTTGCGAAGCGCTCAGTCCATCTCCCCCGGAATCTCCGCGGGATACCCGCTGATCGCCCGGCTGGCTTGCACGCCGGAGAGCGCGGCGCTTTCTACGCAGCCGACGTTTAGGCCGTTGTGTGTCCAGTCGCCGGCGAGGAAGAGGTTTTCAAAGCCGGAGTCGCCGGACTTTAGGCGGTATTTTGTGCTGCCGGCGACACTGAGCACGTAGCGCTCGGTCGGGTCGAGGTTGATGCGGTAGTAGATCCCGTCCGCGCGCTTCTCCCCGCAGCAGCCGTTCGGGTCGAAGACTTCCTCCCAGTCCAGCGCACCGGCGGCGTCCACGAGGTTCGGCCAAAGCGGGCCCAGGTGCTGGCGGAAAAAGACGAGCGCGTCCGCCTTGATCTTCGCAAGTTGTTGGGCGGGGTAGCCGGTGGCGGTGTCCGCCGGCTCGTGCGGATCGTCCTCCGACGGACCGCAGAAGTAGGCGAGGAACTGCGGCACGGTGCCGTCGCGGTTGTTTGTCGGCGTCCACGTCTCGGTTTTGAGGACGACGTTTTGGTCCATCCACGAATTTAGCGGATCGACGTAGCCATCGACCAGCGCCGGGTCCTTCAACTCGCCGCGCGGGTCCCAGCCGCTCTCCGCGAGAGTTGGTTTGAACCAGATCTGCACGCCCTGCGTCCGCACACTTTTGATCTTGGCCAGCATCTCGCACCACGGCTGGCTGACTGCCGCCAGCTCGGTGCTGATCTCCTGCACCGCGGCGATGGAGATGCCGAGCACCACTTTGTCGAAATCCGCGCCGACCCGCAGCATCCGCTTTTCCACCGGCGGCACCGCGCACCAGCGCGACTCAAAGCTCGGCTCGCCCGCCTTCGGCAAAGGGCTCGCGAGCTGGTCTGCAAAAGGTTCGCTCGGCCAGACGTGAAAGATTTTTCCGTCCGGCAGCTCCATCGGCAGCAGCGCGTCGTAGTCCGTGCCCTTCAGCGTGGCCTGCCGCGAGACCTCGATGGTCGCGATGGATTTCCGGTCCGTGGAAAGCCCGAGGTTTTCCACGCGATGAAAGAACTCAAACTTCACTCCGCGCTTTTTCAGCGCCAGATAGCAGGGCGAAAAAACCGTTTCGCCCATGCCCGCGTCCATCTTGAAAATGTAGGCACCTTTGTAGCCGAAAAAGATCCGCACGAAGCAGCGCAACGCCACTCCCGCGCCCATGTTTGGCTTCGCCGCCGCGCCGCTGGTCCCGCCCTCGTAGGCAAAGGCGAGGTCGTAAAGTCCTTTGAGAATCGGGCTTTCCAGCGTGTGGAAGACCGCGCCGTGCTCTTTCATCCAGTCGAGAAACTCCACCTCGTCGAGCGAGTCGAACCCGCGGAAGAGCACGCCATCCGCGATCATCCCGCGTAGTGCCGTCACGCTCGCGTCCAGCATGTAGAAAAGCCGCGCCAGGTTCTCGTCGGCTCGCAGCATCTCCACGGTGACCTTCTCCCGGAGGTTGTGGATGAATTTGAAAAGATCGCTCGCCACGTTCATCAGGTCGAAAGCGCTCAGTTCCAGCGGATCGTCCGGCAGCGCCCGGACGGTGTTCAATGCGCGGTGGACGTGGGTGTGGGCAAAGACGAAGTGCAGCCCGTCGCGGATGGCGTCGCCGATGCCGTCGATCAGCCCCTCGATGCGGTCGAAAAGCCCGCCCTTCGATTTCACCGGATGCACCGAGGTTTTCGGCGTGGGCAGCTTGTTCAGGATGGTCGAGTTGTCATCGATGTTTATCACGATCCACTCCAGCCCGCGGCGGAAGACCTCCCAGACGCCCGGCGAGGGCTGGCCGTCGCCCGGCTCGCGGTCGTCCTGCGGAAAGCGGTAGCACCAGAAGTCCCACAGCCCCGGCCCGTGCTGATGCGAAACCACGCCTTCGGTCACGCCCTTGTAGGCATCCTTCCAAGTTTCGAACGGCCCGTTCGGCCCCATCTCCGCGTAGGCTTTGCGGATGGTCTGGAAGGCGTTTTCGTAAAAGCCGAACCAGATGTGCAGCCCGTGCTCTTCACTGCGGTGGCCGAGGTTTGGATCGAGGTTGCGCCCGCTTGCGCCTTTGCCGCCGAGCCGCCAGCCCATTTGGTAAAGCGTCACTTCGTAGCGACCGTTGTGGATGGGGTCGGTGAGCCAAAGCGCCGCCGTGCAGCCGCCGATACCGCCGCCGAGAATCGCGATTTTTTCTTTCTGCATGGGATCTCCTTCGTGGTTTGAATTTCGCCGCACCGCCCGCTGCGCGAGCCGTTGCCGGACGTGCTAGCGGCCCAGCGGCCAGCGGGCAAGCTCCGCGTGCGCGCCGATCCGGGTGAAAATCTCCACAGCGCGCGTGCGGTCGCTTTCGCCGTGCAAAAGACAGAGATGGGCGTGGATCAGCGCGCGGTCGCGCTCCATCGAGAAACGCTCCGCCGTCTCGCCCGCCTTCTTCCAAAGCTGGTCCGCCGCGCCCCGCTGCCCCTGTTGCCAGCGCTCCAGGCCCGCCCACAAATGCGCCCGCGGCCAGCCGATGGGAAACGCGCGGCTGTAGGCGCGCAGTGTTGCGCAGGCGCGCTGCGCCTGCTGCGCGAGCGCTCCGTCGTGCTGCGCCGCCGCCTGCAGGCCGAGAAAAGTCTCCGCCACATACGAACAGTCGAGCAGCGCGGTGTAGGACACCGGCGGCCCCGCGGCCAGCCGTTCGAGGGCAGTCTGGGCGTGTTCGCGGGCAGGCGCCATTTTGCCCAACCGGAAAAACGCGACCGCCGAGCCCGCATGAAACCCGGTATGGGTGAGCGCATCCCAGCCTGGCAATTTTGTGTCACCGAGCATCGCCAGCGAGGCAGCCGGCCCGACCGTGGGCAGCAGCGTGTGGGCCTTCATCATGCGCGCCCAGCCAAGCGTCTGCGCATCCTCGCGGCGGGTCGCCGAGCGCCAGCACTCGTCCACCGCGTCCTGCGCCGCGGCGATCTCCCCACGGTAGAGATGCAGGTAGAAGAAATTCGTCAGGCATTCCTCCGTGCGCCGGCCATGCCCGTAGCGGCGGAAGGTTTGCAGCGCCAGCCCCAGCCTTTCCTGGGCGCGGGCAAACTGCCCGCGGCCGTTGAAGAAAATGCCCATGAGCTGCTCCACGTAGGCTCGTGTGACCGCGCGGTCGGCCAGCGCCAGCGCCTCCTCGCTCAACCGAAAATAGAGATCACCGAGGGCCTGCGGCGGGAGCGCTCCGGCCACGATCATCATTGCGCCATACATCTCCGCCAGCTTCGGCGATGGCCCCAGCGCCTCGGCGAGATTCAGCCCGTGGATGATGTGGAAGACCGACGTCCCCAGGTCGTTCGTAAAATAGGCGATCTCGCCGAGTTGGTTGTGCGCCTGCACCGCCTCGCTGAGCACCGCGGGCGTCTCTGCCCCGCGTGCCGCGCGTCCGCCGCCGCTTAAGCGGTGCCACGTCTGCCGCATCGCCGCTTCGGGCAGCGCCAGCGTTTTCATGCGCCGTGGTCCGGGGACTGGATGGCCGAGGATGCGCAGCGCCTGGCCCAGCCAGCGCCGGCTTTCCTCCGTCCGCCCGAGGTGGTAATAGGCCGCGCCGATCTGCCGATGCCAGCGGCCAAAATCCAGCGCCGCCGGACGCGCTCCGTCCGTGCTCGCCAGCTCGATGGCCTGCTCGAGAAAGCCGACCGCTTCCCGGTTGGCAAAGCGCCGTAGCGCGAGATCGCCGGCCAAATCGAGGAAATGGATCGCTCGCGCCGGGGTGCCGGTATTGCGCCAGTGGTGGGCGAGCAAGGGAAAATTTGCGGCGTCATGCTGCCCGATGAATTCCGCCAACCGCTGGTGAAGCTGCTGGCGCTGGGCAAAGAGCAACTGCCCGTAGGCGACCTCCTGAATGATGTTGTGCTTGAAGCTGAAGACCGGCCCACCGTCGCCCGGCACGCGCTGCGCGAGGTCGAGCGCGACCAGTCGGTCGAGACACGCGGGCAGGTGTTGGCCATCCTCGGCCACCGGATGAATCGCCTGCAGCGTGCACAGCGAAAAAGTGCGCCCGTTCACGCTCGCGACCTTGATCGCCAGTTGCTCGCGCGGCTGGAGCCGGTCGATGCGCTCGCGGACGACGCCCTGCACGTTCGCGGGAAAATTCAGGCTTTTCAGATCGCGCACGCCCGGCGCGAGTTCGCAGTGGCGCTCACGGATGGCGATGTGCCCGCCGTCGCGCAGCGCATAAGCCAGTTCCTCGGAAAAGAAGGGATGCCCCTCGGCTTTTTCGCGGATGAACTGCGCCACCGCTGGAGCCAGCGAGTCTACCTCCAGCCGCCGGTGCAACAGCGCCACCACATCATCCGTGACCAGCGGCCCAAGCGAGAGGCACCGCTCGCCCGCCGCTTCGCGCAGCGCCGTCCAAGCCGCCGGGGCCGGCGCGGTGAGCGGGCGCATGGCCAGCGTGAGCAGAAGGCGTGGCACCTGGCGGTGCACCTCCAAAGCCAGTGCCCACGATGCCGAGTCCGCCCAGTGCGCGTCTTCCAGCACCACCACCAGCGGCTCGTGGGCGGCAGCTTCAGCTAGAAGGCCCGTGAGGATTTGCGTCGTCGCCTCGCTCCGGGACTGGCCGTTCATTTCTGCGGTCCATTCGTTCTCCGACAGGTGCAGGCCGAGCGCAGGATTGAGCAGAGGGGCGAGCTTTTCCGTTTCCGGCTGGCCCGCGAGTCGGCGGAAGAGCCGCTCGCTGCGGTCCGCTTCATCCTCGTCCGGCGGAAAGCCGAGCAGCGCGCCAAAGACGCCCTGCCACGCGTGATAGCTACTCGCCTGTTCGAGCGAATCGCCGCCCCCCGCGAGCACCCGCAGGCCGGCGTTCGTGGCCATGGCGCGCAACTCCGCGAGCAAGGTGGACTTGCCGATCCCCGCGTCGCCCTCGATGAGTACGACGACGCTGGCGCCACCTTCGCGCAACGCCGCAAGCGCCACCCGTAACGCTGCGCGTTCTTTTTCGCGACCGACCATGCCGCGACTGCGCTGATCAGCGGCGGCGGCTTCGTCGAGCACCCGGTAGAGGTCCACGGCGCTGGCCTTGCCGCGCAACTCTTCCGCCCGCAGAAATTCAAAGCGGATGCTGCGTGCCGCGGCCTGCCGCGTCGCGGCATCGCAGAGCACGTCATTCTCGGCCAGGGCCATGAGCCGGGCGCAGCGGTTCATGGTGTCGCCGACCATCGAGTAAGCCCGCCGCCGCGCGCTACCCACCGCGCCGCAGAACAGCCGCCCCGTGGTCACCGCGATCGCCGACGCGAGTCCGAGCGCACGCAATTCCGTGCGAATCGCCAGCGCGCAGCGCACCGCCCGCCCCGCGTCGTCCTCGTGCGACCATCCGGGGAGGCCAAATGCCCCGACCAGCGTGAGGCCGGCGTGGTCGTCGCCGAGATTGTCCAGCGTACCGCCAAAGCGCCCAAGCACCTCCTGAATCGTCGCCGTGACAGTCTGCGTGCGAGCGAGGCGGCGTGCGGGTTCGTCGTCCACTTCCGGCACGTTGATGAAGACTACCGAAACGCGGCGAAACTCCGCCAGCCAGCCGGCCTGCCCGGCCCCGATCCGGTCGCGCACGGCCGCGGGCACATGCGTGTAGAGCGCCGCTACATCACGCGCCTGCACCCACGGCTGGCGCGCCGGACGGATGTCCAGCGGGGCGACCGCCTCGAGCCGCGCTCCGCCGTCTGCCCGCGGGCTGATCCGGGCCGTCGTGGAAAGCAGCCGCGCGATCCCCGGCGAAAGTGCAACCTCGCCCGGTTCCGCGCTGGCAATGGCGGCGCGTGCCTCCGCGAGGGCCACTCCTGCGACCCGCGAGGCCCAGCGAGTTCCGCCGCCGCCGACTACGAGGTGGGCGACTTCCCCTGCGCCAAGACTGACCCGCATCGAGAGCGTGACCTCGTCGGACACGGACCGATTATGCATCTGTCGCTGGATGAAAAGGGCGGCCTGCGCGGCGAGCTGGGCCGTTTCGGCGAGCGTCTGCGCGTCGCCTGGCCACACGGCCAGGAGCGCGTCGCCAGCGAATTTCATCACGAGCCCACCGTGCGCTTCCACGAGGTCAATGAGGTCGGTGAAGTAGGCATTGAGCAGCCGCGAAAGCTCCTCCACGCCCGCCGGCCCAGCTTCGTCCATGCGCTCGGTCAGCGTGGTGAATCCGGCGATGTCCGTCAGTAGGACTGCGCCCGCGAACGTCGTGGAGCGTGGGTCCGCAGCGGCGGCGAGATTCTCCAGGACGAGCGGCGGCACGTAGGCCCCAAGCGCCTCGGCGAGCCGGGCGTTGGCGCCGGGTGGAATGGGAGTGGCGGACATGCGGCTAGGTCGCCGTCCAGATTTCGCGGCCCGCGGTCAGGTCAAAGTCGATGTCGAGATGGAAGGCCGCGTGCGGGTGCAGCGTGACGTTTCCCGCGCCGGGCGCGAGGCCGAGTTCCTGCGCCCACGGCACGCTGTCGTGATGCGGAATCGTGATCTCGTAGTCGCCGCGCAGAAACCCGCCGCTGCGGAAGGCCTGCGGCAGCGAGGAGGCTTCCGCGATGGACTGGTAGCAGGCCTGTGAGCCATCGGCGATGTCCGGGAGCTGGCGGAGAAAGACGAGATTCAGCAAATGCTCCGCGGTGAGATCGGCGAGACTTGCGCCGATAAACAGTAGCGGCTCGGTGATGCGCAACGCCTGTCGAACAAAGGCTTCGGCGGTTTCTGAAACCTGCCCGAACGGCTGCTCAAACTCCAGCACGGGACTGTCCGTGCGATGCGCGGTGATGATCGGCTGGATGCTCGCCTGAGCCGTGGGTGCAAAGCGGTTCAGCACCTCGGCGGTCACGGAAAAGTCCGCCGTCCGGCCCTCGCCGAGCGGCATGGTCACGGTGCCATACTGCTTCGGAAATCCGTAGGCGTCGCGCCCCGCGATTAACGCCGCACTGGAATCCAGCCAAAGGTATGGCATGTGCCAAACGAGGCGCGCGGGGAGCCAGACGAGAGCCCCTTTTTCCTCGGCGGCGAGAAAGAGGGAGACGTTCAGCTCCGTCTCGCTGTAGCTGCCCTGCGCCGCCTCTGCCGAAAGCTGCGAACTCAGTTGCGCCATGCGCATAAAGGTGATGAGCACTGTCGAGGAAAGCACGCGGTAGCGCGTGTCGGGCGCGAGGTTCAGCGTGCGGTCGCACAGCGCCTGGAGTCGGTCCGCGTCGGCATCCACCGCAAAGCCAAAGGCCGTGACGTGGCGGATGGCGAAAGGCTGCCGGACGATAGCATTCCCGCCGTAGCGGATGAAAGGGACGTTGGGCATGGGTAGGCGTGGGGCGCAGTCGCGCGGAGAGCTAGCAAACTGCGCTGCTGACGGTCAAGCAGTCCGCCGCTTGCGCCGCGCGCGAGTGCGCGCATGGTGTGCGCTCCCGAAATGAAAACCACGCTCCGCGTCTTTGCCTACGTCCGCCGCTATCCCTGGATGGCCACGGGTATGCTCGCCTGCGCGGTGCTCACCACGCTAATGGTCGTGGTCTTTCCGAAAGCCACCCAGCTCGTCATCGACGACGTCCGCGCGGGCCGTGGCGACCGGCTGCTCCCGCTTGTGCTCATTGCGGCGGGTTCCTTCTTCGTGCGCGATTTTTTCAACGCCATCCGCATCGTGCTGAACAACACCTTTGAGCAGCGCGTGATCTTCGACCTGCGCAGCGATCTCTACGCGCACATCCAGCAGCTCCCGCTGACCTGGTTCGACAATCGGGCCACCGGCGACATCATGACTCGGCTGCTCGAAGACGTCACCGCCGTCGAGCGCGTGCTCATCGATGGCATCGAAGGCGGGGTCATCGCCGTGCTCCAGATCATCGTCGTGGCGGCGATGCTCTTTTCCTACAACGCCCAGCTTACCTGGCTGGCTCTCATTCCCATTCCGCTGCTCGCCGCCGGCGCGCTCGCCTACACACTCACCGCGCCGGGCCGCTACCGACATCAGCGCAAGGCCGCGTCGGCGATGAATTCCCTGCTGCACGACAACCTCGCCGGCATCCGCCAAATCAAGACCTACGTCCGCGAGCGCGAGGAGCACGCGCGCTTCAACGGCATCAGCAATCAACTCCGCCTGGCCACGCTCACAGTCATGAAAGTGTGGGCGGTTTATAATCCGCTAATGAGTTTCCTCGGTGCTTGCGGTGCGGTGCTCGTCGTCGGCTTCGGCGGGCGCGCGGTGCTGCGCGGAGAGATGGGGGTGGGCGATCTGGTGGCTTTTCTCTGGCTGGTCGGTGCGCTCTACGAGCCGGTGGGGAAGCTGCATTCGCTCAACCAGATCGTGCAGGCCGGCCGCGCCGCTGGCGAGCGGGTCTTCGAGATCCTCGACACGCCCGCCGAGCCCGGACGCGTCGAACCGGACGAACCGGTGAGCATCACGGGCGACGTGCATTTTCAGGACGTGAGCTTCGCTTATTCCGAGGACTTGCCCGTGCTCCACCACATCTCGCTTCACGCGCGACCAGGCGAAACCGTCGCGCTCGTGGGCCACACCGGCGCGGGCAAAAGCACGCTCGTGAACCTGCTCACGCGCTTTTACGAGTTCGACGACGGCGACATCCTCATCGATGGCCAGCCGCTCCGAGATTTCTCAAAAAGCGCGCTTCGCTCGGCCGTCGGTATGGTCACGCAGGAGAGCTTCCTGTTCAACGGCTCGATCCGCGACAACCTCCGCCTCGGCAAACCCACAGCGACGGACGCCGAACTGCTCGCCGCCCTCGAAGCCGCCAATGCCCGCGCCTTCGTCGAGCGCCTCCCGGAAGGCTTGGGCACCGTCGTCGGCGAACGCGGGGTGAAGCTCAGTGTCGGTGAAAAGCAGCGCGTCTCCATCGCCCGCGCGCTACTTAAAGACCCACCCATCCTCGTGCTCGACGAAGCCACCGCCAGCGTGGACACCCAGACCGAGCGGCTCATCCAGGAAGCACTCGACCGACTTATGGCCCGCCGCACCAGCTTCGTCATCGCCCACCGCCTTTCGACCGTGCGCCACGCCGACCAGATCCTCGTCCTTGATCGCGGCCGCATCGTCGAGCGCGGTCGTCACGACGACCTCCTCGCCCTTGGCGGCCTTTATGCCCAGCTTTGTGCGAGCAGCTTTCTCGAAACGCCGGAACCGGTGGGCATCGGGTGACCGGTCCCCCGTTTTCGAGAGGCCGCCTGTGCAAGACGGAGCTTGCTCAGGCTGACGAGAGATATTATGTGCGGTGGGACGCTCATTCAGGGGATACGCTGTTGCGGACTCGGTGGTTCGCGAGCAGGTGAGCGTTTCACAAACCGCGCCCCAGAAAGGACCCCGATGAAGATCTATCCGCTAATCATTGCCATCTGTTTGACCGCCGTCTGCGGATGGGCGCAGAAGTCGGCCTCGCCGGTCGTGAAGACCAGTTACGACATCGAGACGGGGGGCGCGCTTTGCCGCTATGAACTGGCGTTGGACGAAGTATCGGTGAAGGAGGCGAGCGGGAAACGCACCGTGCGGAAAACCGCGGCGGCGGATGTCGCATCCACACTCCGCGAACTGCACGGCGAACGCGCCAAGGGAGCGGGCGAGGTGGCGCTAGTGCTTTACGAGAAGGACAAACCGCGCTCGGATTTGACCCGGGCGCACGTCACGAACCAAATCGTCGTGCGATTGGAAAATACGGCGCTGGCGAACGGCGTCGCCACGGCGGCGGGTTTGCGCGTGGCGCGCGTCCCGGCTCACGCGCCCGGTCTGGCGATTTTGGAGGCGGACAGCCCGGAGGACGCGCTGGCGGCAATGGAATCTTTGCGCGCCGCGGCGGGCGTGCAGTCGGCAGATGTGATGCTGGCGCGGCAGAAGCAGAAGAAGACTGCCTTGAACGACACTTACTACGCCAACCAATGGCACCTGCGGAATACGACGCAGCAGGGCGGTGCCTTGTGGATCGACCTCAATGTGGAACCGGTCTGGGCGAACAGCATTACTGGCACCGGTGTCACCGTCGGCATCGTGGACGATGGGTTGCAGCACGCGCATCCCGACCTGCAGCCGAACTACAACGCTGCCCTGAGTTACGACTTTAACGGGAACGACAGCGACCCGGCGCCGGTCGATCTCGTGAATGACGGGCACGGCACCTCGGCCGCGGGGCTGGTCGGGGCGCGGGGAAATAACGGCGTTGGGGTCTCGGGCGTGGCCTATCAGGCCGGGTTGGCTGGTTTGCGCCTCATCGCCGCCCCCACCACCGACCAGGAGGAAGCCGACGCCTTCAACCTGCACAACAATCTTATTCATGTGAAGAGCAACAGTTGGGGCGAACCCGACACCGGCTCCAATCTCGGCGGAGCCGGACCGCTGGCCAAAGCGGCGCTGATCAACGGAGTGACCACCGGTCGCGGCGGCAGAGGGACGATTTACGTTTTTGCCGGTGGCAACGGGCTCGATGTGCAGGACAACTCGAACTATGACAGTTTCGCCAACGCCATCCAGGTTATCGCCGTTGGCGCGGTCAACGATTTTGGATTTCAAAGCTATTATAGCGAGCCCGGCGCCAATCTTGTCGTCTGCGCACCAGCCAACGGTGGCGACCACAACGAGGGCATCGCCACGACCGACCTCACGGGCGAGGCCGGGTATAACCATTCCGGAGAAGGCGCAAATGACCTTTCGAATCGCAGCTATACGAGGACCTTTGGAGGGACGTCCGCCGCGTGTCCGGAAACGGCCGGCGTCGTAGCGCTCATGCTGCAGGCCAACCCGAATCTCGGCTGGCGCGACGTGAAAGAGATTCTCCTGCGCTCGGCGCGGCCGGTGCATGCCACCGATCCCGACTGGCTCACCAATGCCGCGGGGATGCACTTTAACCACAAGTATGGCGCGGGGCTCGCGGACGCTGCAGCGGCGGTGACGCTGGCTCAGACCTGGACCAATCTACCGACGGCAACCTCCACGCAATTAGCCAACGCCATCGCCGCCGCCATCCCGGACAACAGCACCAACGGCGTTACGCGCACCTTCAATTTTGCCAACGCGAACTTCCGCGTGGAGCACGTCGAGGTGACGGCGAACATCGCGCACGCCTACCGGGGCGATTTGGAAGTCATCCTCACCTCGCCGAGCGGCATGACCAGCCGCCTCGCCGAGCAACGCGATGATCCCGGCGACAACTACAGCAACTGGACTTTTAGCTCGGTGCGCCACTGGGGCGAAAGCGCCGCCGGAAGCTGGACCGTGAAAGTGGCCGACCGCAGCCAGGGTGTCGCCGGAACCGTGACCTCGGTGACCGTGAAACTCCACGGGACGACCAACGCCGGCGCGCGCATCGCCGGGACGACTACGACACTTACCTCAGAAACCAACCTCCCAGCCAACACTGCGGTGGACCCTGGCGAAACTGTGACCTTTTCCCTCGGACTCAGAAACATTGGTGCGACGAATGCCAGCAGCCTGGTAGCGACGCTGCTCCCCATCGGCGGCGTCAATAATCCGAGCGTAGCGCAAAACTATGGGACGCTGGCGGCTGCTGGCGCCACCGTCACTCGCGCGTTCACCTTCGCGACAGGCGGCGCCTCCGGCACGAAGGTCAAAGCGATCCTGCTTTTGCAGGACGGCGCCACTCCTCTCGGCTATGCGAGCGTCGTCATTCCGCTCGGCAAATCGACGACTACCCAGTCCACAGTTGGCGGCTCGATCGTCGTCCGCGATAACACCACCGGCACGCCGTCGCCCTCCACCGTCACCGTCTCTGGGATCACCGGAAGGGTGCAGAACATGACGGTGCTGGTCGGCGCTTTCACACACGCATTTCCGGACGACGTCGGCCTTTTGCTCCAAGGCCCGGATGCGCTCCAGATGCGGATCTTTGCCGGCGGCGCCAGCACCCCCATTTCCAATGCAAGTTACACGTTCGATGGCAATGCGGCGATCTACATGCCGCTCGGCGGCACTGTGCCGACCGGCAGCTACAAGCCTTTCGACAAGTATCCTTCCTCCCGGCCAATGACGCTGGATCCGAACGACGAGCCCGCCTACACTCTCGGCGAATTCAACGGCGTGCCCGCCAACGGTACATGGAGACTTTTTGCTGAGGATTTTGACGCCGGGAGCAGCGGCTCCATCGGAAACTGGCGGCTGACCTTCACGACCGTCGATTGCACGGACAATGTTTTCTTTGCCCAAGCCGCCTCCAGTGTGGCGGAAAACGCCAGCAGCGTCCCGGTCACCGTGATCCGCACCGGCGGCAGAGAGGGCACGGCCACGGTGAACTATACGACTGGAAATGCCGGAGCCACGGCCGGGAGCGATTACACCGCGACCTCCGGAACCCTCACCTTCCTCGCCGGCGAATTGCAAAAGACGATCACCATTCCCATCATCAACGATTCCACGCCGGAGACGGATGAGGTGCTGAACGTCACTCTTTCCAGTCCGACCGGCAAAACCCAGCTCGGATCCCTGGCTGCAGCCACCGTGACGATCGTGAGTGATGACCTCACGCCCGTTAACCTCTCACCTGCTTCCCCGCTGGTGCTGGAGGGAAATACGCAAGTCACCTTCACGGTTAGCCGCGCCAGCATCGGCACCACCGGCACCGTCACCTACACCACCACCGCTGGCAGCGCTTCGGCGGGCGCGGATTATACCACCACCAGTGGAACTCTGATCTTCGCGGCCAACGACCTTTCGAAAGCCTTCAATGTGTCGATCCTGAACGACGGCAGCTACGAAACCGACGAGACTTTCAGCGCCACCATCAGTACGCCTACCGGCGGCCTTTCCCTCGGTGCGACCTCCACCGCTACCACGACGATCCGTGACGGCGATACCGATAGCGACACGCTGCCGGACGACTACGAAACTTCGAACGGCCTGAATCCGAATCTGGCTTCCGATGCTCAGGGCAATCCCGACGGAGACAGCTTCACTAATGCGCAGGAGTTCATCCTCGGCACCGATCCCCAAAACCGGGCCAGCACCCTCGTCTTGGACGTCTCCTTCAGCGGCAATAACAGCCTCGTCACCTTCGCCACCGTCGTGGGGCGCACGTACACGATCGAGCGCAGCGACAACCTCTTGCCCCCTTGGACCGTCGTGCAGAGCGGCATCGCTGGGACGGGCGGTCCGGTCATCGCGACCGATACCAACGGTGCGACCCAACCTCGCCGATTTTACCACGCGATCGTGCAGCCTTAGCGGCTCCCTGACGGGGGAGATTCGCACTCGCGCTTCCACCCACATCATCGAGCAGTCGCCAATGCCACCTCGGAGCGGACGGCGCGGCGAACTCGGAGCGTCGGACTTCGCGCCCTCTGATTTGCGGAACCCGCCAGATGGCGGACGGTGGCTTATTCTTCACTCAGGCGTCCGTCGAACGTCCGGGCGTCGAATGTGTCTCAGGGCTTTGCACACTTACCCAGCCCCGTCACCCCAAACTAAAACTCAACAGAAAACCTCCTCTTCATGGCTTCCATCCGCCTTACTTTCCCCGAAAAGGACGAACCCAGCGTCGTCGCTCTCAATGGCTCGCGCATCACGGTCGGGCGCCTGCCGTTCAATACTCTCCAGATCATCGACCGCACCCTTTCGGGGTTTCACGCGGAACTCATTTTGGATGATGGTCACTACCGGCTGCATGACCGGGGATCGACGAACGGGACGTTCGTCAACGGCGAGCCGGCGACCGATTTTCACCTGCGCGAGGCGTGCCGGATTTCGTTTGGGACGGTGGAATGCGAATTTGACCCGGCGGCCGGGAGCGAAGCGCACGCGGAGGCGGTGCCGACGCGCGGGGAGATCAACACGGTGCGCCAGGAAAACGCCGAACTGCGCGGTACGCTCGCCGCGTCGCGCGAGGAACTGGCCGCGCTCCTGGAAACAAAGCCCGCCGACGGCGCGGAGCCGACGGTAGGACGCGGGGAATTCACCAAGATCGTGGCCGAGCGTGAGGCGCTGAAAGAAGCTCAGCTCCGGCACGAGCAGGAGATCGCCACTCTGAAAGGCGAACTGGCCGTTCAGCGTCGCGACCGCGCAAATTTGCAGAAAGCTTGGGACGCGACCAAGGCGGAGCTGGCCAAGGTGCGGCCTGCGGTCGAGGCGGTTGCCGTCGTGGAGATTCGCCCGCCTGCGCCGTCCGTCGCGCCCGCTACGGTTGCCGAGGAGGAAGCCCCTGCTCCGGTGCAGGACACCGCGTTGCCGGAAAGAAAGGCCACTGCGCGCCTGGTTCCGGCCGCAGCCGCAGTTCCCGCGAGCACTCCGCTGACACCGCCTGCTCCGCTCAGCCGCCCCACCGTGCCATCGGCGCGACCGACTCCGCCCGGCGCGCCGTCCGTTCCAGCGCCCGTCCGACCTTTCCCCGGAGTAAAGCCCGCGAGTCCGCCCTCCCGCATCGCCACCGCCCCGACGGTCGTGGCGAAAATGCCGCCGCCAAATAGCAGCGGCATCCGTCCCTTTCCGCGCGCGGTTCCGGCGGTCCCGAACGCCGCTCCGACCGTGGTCGCGCCCAAGGGCATTCCCAGCGGGGTGCATCCGCGAACCTCCGTTATGCCCGTGCACGCTCCCGTCGGGCCAAAGGGTACGCAAAAGCTTGCCTGACACAGCCGCGGCTAAGCGGGAAAGCTCGCGAGCAATTCGGCAGGAGTGACCGTCGCGGTGCCGAGCTTGCCGACGACGATGCCGCTGGCGTGATTCGCAATTTCCGCTGCCTCGGCGGGCGTGGCCCCGGCGCTGAGGGCGAGGGTGAAAAGGGCGATGACGGTATCGCCCGCGCCGCTCACGTCGAAGACTTCGCGCGCCCGCGTCGGCGCGTGGTAGGGTGGGGCGTCGTGGCGGAAAAGGAGGATGCCGTCTTCCCCGAGGGTGATGAGCAGATTATCTGCAGCCCATTTGTCGGACAGCACGCGGCCGACTTCGAGGAGCGCGGCGTCCGCGGAGGGGGGATTGACCGGCTCGGTGGGCGGCAAACCGGCGCTGGCAAAGGCTTCCACGCGGTTCGGCTTGATCACGGTGACGTGCTCCCACGCGAGGGGATTGTGCGGGTTCGGATCGACGGCAAGGATTTTTCCCGCGCGCTGGGCTCGTTCGCAGATGGCGGCGGCGAAGTCTTGCGAGAGCAGCCCTTTGCCGTAGTCCTCGACGATGATCGCGTCGATCTCGGGCAGCAGCGTGTCGAGTTGCACAAGGGCAGCGGTGACGTGCTCGGGGCGGAGGCGCGGCTTTCTCTCGCGGTCGATCCGCACAACGTGCTGCTGCCGCGCGATGATCCGGGTTTTCACGATGGTCTGGTAACAATCGTGCGACTGGATCGCGGAGACATCGATGCCTTCGCCGACGAGCAGACTTTTCAGCCGCTCGGCGTGCCCACACACGCCCGTCACGCCGATGATGCGAACCCCGCGGGCAAATTCCGCGAGGTTACGCGCCACATTGGCGGCACCGCCGGGAAAGCATTCCTCTTTCACGATCTCAACCACGGGCACGGGTGCTTCAGGCGAAATGCGCGAGACTTTGCCCCAGAGAAATTCGTCGAGCATCAGATCGCCGATGACGAGGATCCGCTTGGAGGCAAAGGCGGTGAGGAGCTGAGAGACGCGGTCTTTGGTCATGGGGAATCCGAAATCCGAATGTCGAAATCCGAAACAAATTCAATATGTCAGCAAACGGGGAAAATCTCTGCGCGGGTCGGTCCGTTTTCCGAATTTCACACGTTTGGAATTTGTTTCGGATTTCGGATTTCGGATTTCGGATTTTCCAATTCTTCCGTCACCGCGGCAAACAAAAGCGGGATCATGATTTCGTGATGGCCGACGAGGTAGAAACCCTGGCCGCCGAGCTTGGTCGGGCGGCGCTGGACGTTTTCGGTCGGTCGGTAGTGGCGGGTCATGTCGAAGGTCGCGGTGGTGAAGCGCTCGACTTTGTGGCCGAGATTGCGGGCGATGGTCAGCGCTTTGAGGAAAACCTCGGGCATGATGACGGCACTGCCGATGTTCAGAACGACACCGCCTTCGAGCTGCGCGCAGACGGCTGCAAAGATTTGGAAATCGCGATACGAGGCTTCGCCAAGATGTGCGCCGTTCGTAGTGGGATGCTGATGGATGATGTCGGTGCCGATGGCGATGTGCGCGGTGACCGGCAGTTCGAGCGCCGCGCCGGTGGCGAGGATGGAGAGATCGAGGTTTGGAAACTGCGCCGCCCGCGCCGCCTCGCCAAGCGCGCGACCGGCACCAAGTCCGCGGGCAACCCCGTCGGCGAGCGCGGCGTTCATACGTCGGCCAGTTTCATCGGCCATGCCGAAGCTGCCGTCGTCGAGTCCTCGCTGCACGTCCTCGCTGGTTTCCCCTTGGTAGCAGAGTTCGAAGTCGTGGATCGCGCCCGCCCCGTTGAAAGCCACGGCGCTGAGCAAGCCGCGGCGCATGGCGTCGGTGAAGATGGGGTTGAGGCCGACTTTGATCGAATGCGCGCCCATCATCAGGAGCACAGGGCGCTGGCCGCGGATCGCGTCGGCCATCGCAACGACGATTTTTTTAAAATCCTGCACCGCGAGGAAATCCGGCAGCGCCGCGAGAAAAGCGGCCAACGATCCACCCGCAACATGCGGGGTGGCGAACGCTTCGGCGTTCACTTTGTTCGCGCGGTCAGCGACGGGATAGGTATGGATTTTCGAGAAATCGAGAGGCTCGAATTTCATCTGCGGATGCCACGGGATTCGCGCGCGCTGGTCAATGCGGAAAGCCCGTCTGCCTCCGGATCAATGCATCTGCAGGAGTTCGTCGGCCGTCCAGGAAGCTCCACGGTCCTTCGTGCCGGCGCGCGCTTTTTCCACGGTGGCAGTTTCAACGATGGGCTCTTCGTGACCGAACGAGCGGCGGGTGTAGCTGAGGGCTTGGGCGATCTGCTCGTCGGTCAGCGCCGCGGCGAGGCCGGGCATGTCGAGCGTGTAAATTTTTCCTGCGACTTCCATCTTTCCCCCCACGCCGTGGAGGACGATGCGAATGAGGCGCGACTCGGGGCCGCTGACCCATTCCGAGCCAGCGAGCGGTGGGGCGAGCCCTTCCTGGCCTTGCCCCTGCGGGAGATGGCAGGCGGTGCAGACGGTGTTGTAAACGATCGCGCCTTGCTCGACGAAGGCCTTTTGCTCGGGCGTCAGCGGGACAGCTTTTTTCTCCAGCGTAGCGCCAGGCTTACCCGGCCAGGTGAGAAAGGCCGCGATTTTAGTGGCGCTCTTTTTTGTCTCGGGATCGGAAGCCCTGGTCAGTGCAGTTGGTTCCGCAGCGAGCGGGAGGGGTTTGAAATTCTTCGATGGCGTCGCGAGTCCGTCGAGCATCGCGAGCTGCTGCCAGGCTGCCTTGGGTGGCGTCGTGGCGATGGCGATGATTTCGGCGGCGCGCTCGGCCTTGCGTTCTTCGAGGATGCAGCGCGTGAGTTGGGCGAGAAAGAGCTGACGGCCTTTGGATTCAGCCGCCCAAGCTGGCTGGGTGAGCAGGCTCTTAATGAAGCCTAGTTCCTGCCCGCGCAGGCTGGAGAGTGCAGCGCTTCGGGCAAGAGAATTTTCGACCACGTTGCTCAGCACAGTCGCAATGACGGCCTCCGTTTTCGCGCCGCGGATCTCGCCGAGCGAAAGGAGAAGCTGGAGCTGCACGTCGGCCTGCTTGTCCGCGGCGAGGGCGAAGACTTTTTCAGCGACCGCCGGATCGGCTTTGGCCAAGGGCTCGGCGAGACGGATGGCGGTTGCGCGGACTTTCGGATCGGGGTCGGTAAAGGCCGCCGTCAGGGTCATAGCGTCGAGTTTTTCCAAACCCTCCAGCGTCCACAGCGCGTGCGTGCGGCCGGCGGGACTTTTGCCAACGGCAACCATTTTTTTTAACGCCGGCACCGCCGTTCCACCACCGCGCTCGACGAGCAGGCGCTGCGCGGTGTCCCGGGTCCAGCCGTTGGCGCTGCCGAGATCGGCGACGAGTTGCTCGGGGGTGTGCGTGGAGAGTTTCGGTCCGGGCGCGCGTTTCACACCATCCGGCACGATCCGCCAGATGCGGCCTTGTTCGAGCGGCTGTTCGAGGCCGCGTTCGAGAATTTGTCGGCGCAGCCACGGACTGACGTAGGTAATGTGCTGGACCACGCCGCGCGCCATGTCGGCCACGTAGAGCGCGCCGTCCGGACCGTTAGCGAGGTTCACGGGCCGAAAGCGCTCGCTCGTCGAGGTGAGAAAATCGAGGCCGGGCGTGGCGAATTTGTCGGTCGCTTCCTGCGTGCTCACGAGGCCGTCCGTTTCGGTGTGAACGTTGCGTTTCACCAGGTTGATCGACGTATCGCAGACGAAAGAATTCCCCGCGAACTCGCGCGGGAAAAGGTCCCCGCGATAAATCAGCGGACCGCACGCGGCCGTGAAGTTGACGAGCTTGCCGTTTTTCAATGCGCCCGGCTGGTAAGCGCGGTTTGTTCCCGGCGTGACGCGTCCGGGAAAAACCTTCTGACTTTTCGCAACCTGCAGGTTTGCGCCTTCCGCGCCTTTGAGGTTCGGGTTGCGGGAAAGATAGGCGCTGGGCAGCATGTCGCCGCGGAGTTGGTCGCTGTTCGTGTTGGAATAGATGCGCCCGTAATCGTCCTGAGTGATGCCCCATTGGCCGCGGAAAGCGGTCGTGTCTTTCCTCACCTGCCCGTCCACAGTGAAGCGGTAGCGCCAGCTCGACTTGGCGTTGTAGAGCCAGTTGTCCATCGCCAGCAGTAGGCCGTTTGGCTGGTGCTCGGGGTTGCCGCCAGAAGTGTAGTTCACGATCACCGGTTCCTTTCCATCGGCCACCAGATCGTGGTTTGCGTCCGCGCACCAATAGACGTTCGGCGGCTCGCAGATCAGCGCGCCACCTTTGCGCAGCGAGATCGCGCGGGGCAAAACCAGCTTGTCCAGAAACACCGTGCTTTTATCCATGCGTCCGTCGCTATTGGTGTCTTCAAGCACGACGATGCGGCCATTCGGCACGTCCTCGCCCCTGCCGTCCACGTTGGGCATGTAGCCATTCATCTCGACCACCCACAGCCGTCCGTCTTCGTCGAATTGCATGGCCACCGGCGTCGTTATCATCGGCTCGCTGGCCACCAATTCTGCCCGGAAACCTGCCGGAAGCTTGAGCGTTTTCAGCGTCTCCTCTGGCGAAAGCACTGTCGCAGGCGGAATCTGCAAATCGGCCGGGAAGGGGATTTCGACTTCGGGTGCCGGGGTAGCCTTGGCAGGCGGCGCTGCGTTGGGCGTCGGTGTCGCTGGCGTCTGTGCACGCAGTCCGGTGCCGAAGGTAGAAAACAGCGCAAGAGCGAGGGGGAGGAATTTCGGAGACATGAGAGAGGCAGCGAATCTGGCGTGGCTGGTGGTGGGAGCAAGGCTGGAGGCGCGTTGCCGCATATCCGGCGAACCGCCACTTTGCTCTACGTCTCAACCCTGTCGGGCGGTGACATCTTTTGAAAATCCGTGCGGAATCTCTGCCGCCCGAGGTTATTCACGGCAACATGCGTTTCCTTCCGACCCTTTTTCTACTAATCACCTGCGCGCAATCCGTCTGCGCCGCGGACAAACCACGCCCGCTGATGCGCGATTTCATGGGCCTCTGCGGCCATACCGTGCAATTCAAGCCGGACCTTTACGCCCCCGTGACCCGGTTGGTTCGCGACTATCATCCCATCGATTGGGATTTCGGGGATGACACCAGCTACCCGCCGAAGTTTCCGATGGCGCGCAACGGCGTCGATTGGTCGAAGGTTTACGGCTCATGGATCAAGTCCGGGCACCGCATCGAGACCAGCCTGATCTTCGACAACCTCAAACCCGACGCGTGGAAAGACCTGCCGCGCGACGCTTTCGCCTACGGCAATGCTTTCGCCACCGCTTTCGGGCCGTCAGCGAAAGTGCCGCTCGTCGAAGCCGCAGAGATCGGCAACGAACCCGGCAAGTACGACGACGCCACGTATCGGAAACTTTTCGAAGCCATGGCCGGCGGCATCCGCGCAGGCGACCCGAAGATGCGCATCGCCACCTGCGCCGCCAATCTCGGGAAGAGCGGCAGCTATTCAAAAAGCGTGGACTGCCTCGTCGGGCTCGAGTCGCTCTACGACATCGTGAGCATCCACAACTACGCGGAGATCACGGGCTGGCCGACTTGGGCCCGCAGCTACCCGGAAGATCCCAAGATTCCTTTTCTCAACGACATCCGCTCTGTCCTTACCTGGCGCGGTCAGCATGCCGCTGAAAAAGAGGTCTGGCTCACCGAATTCGGCTGGGACGCCACCACCAAACGGGCGCCGAAGACCGGCGACTTCGCCAAATGGGTTGGCTCCATCGAAACCGAGCAAGCGCTCTGGACCGTCCGCGGCTACATGGTGCTCTGCGCCCTCGGCCTTGATCGCGCCTACCTTTATTTTTTCAACGACGACGACACGCCGCATCTTCACGGCTCATCTGGTCTCACGCGCAACTTCGTTCCGAAGCCCGCCTTTCACGCCACGGCCCATCTCTTCGCCACCCTCGCCGACTACCGCCTCACCAAGAAGCTCAGCGAGGATCCCACGGGCACCTACGCCTACGAATACACCCACGGCGATGATCTGAAACAACGCATTCTTGCGGTGTGGAAACCGGCCGGCGGTGCCTCCAAAACGACCTTACCGATCGGTGCCGCGAAGATCCTCCGCGCCGAGCAAACTCCGCTGACCGCCGAACCCGCCGCACCGGTGCCAACTCGCGTCGAGAACCGCGCGGTTGAAATCGACGCCACCGAACGCCCCATCTTCATCTGGCTCGCGGAGTAAAACTTTAAGTGCCGGGGAGGGGACCTAAACTCTTACCCCTTGCGCCGCCTTAGTCACGGTTGTGTTCAACGTGGATACGCTGGCGGTCTTTCACACCTGTCGAATGACGTCTTGCAGCGGCACTTGTGGCCTAAGCCCCTGGCCGAGGTCACGGCTCCGGCACCGATGGTTGCGGCGTACCATCCAATAACGGGCTAGCTCGGGCGCCATAAATCCTGGAACACCCCGCTCGCGCCGCAGCGATGAGAGCCCGCCTCCGCGAATTGCCGGCCTTTGGATGTCCCCAAAAGTTGCGGGCAACAATGATTCGGTCCGAAATGCAGATGGACGATGTGGATAAATCTCCACAACCAACCGCAAAGCCTGATATGAATTCAGTGTGTTCCTTGGGATGAACGCGCCGTCATCGACAATTCAATTCCATCCGTAAGCCACCACCTCCAGAAGGCCAATCTTCGTTCGGAACTTGAGTGGATGTCCGACGGCATTCCCCCGGCGGCGGCCACTGAAGCGTAATAGGAGGCATCATGACTTTCAGGGTCGTCTCCATCTTTTCGTTCCTGATCTAAATCCGTGGGGTCAAAAAACTCGTCGTACATCGCAGTGCCTAGCGCCTGGACTGCGGCGAAACCTACCGCCACCTCCACAAAAGGCTGCTCAATCGAAAGGTGGATAACCGCTTCCCACAATTGATCGTAGAGCGCTTTAGCATTGGGCTGTTCGCCCCGCATTAACGCTTGGATGGTTGAGAGGGACGTCAAAGGGATCTGGCTGTCCCCATACCGCTTTGCCCAAAACGGCAATACTCGATGCACCGCATTTACGGCCAGTAAAATTCGCTGGCGATGTGCGTTGTTCAGGTAGGCCCCGGGGGTGGCGCGTGGACCAAGGTCGGACCAGATAATTTCGCGTAGTCCCAAGAGAAGATGACACGCGGGATCTCTTTCGACAGCAGTCAGTGCGAGAGTTTGAGACTCGGAGATCATAAGGTCATTTCTTGGTCGCTGGCAGGGTTTTCTGGATGACATCGCCATTGGGTAGAAACACCCAAACGAACGCAGGATCTGCGAGGACAATGGTGCGACTTTGCAGTTGGGCAACCGCATTAAAGAAGGGGAAGCAATCATCGGGACACATGGGCCGGGTCACCCCAATGCTGGCGATCGCTTTCTTTTTCGCGGTATCACATTCAGCTTCTAGCCGTTGCAGCGCGGCGATAAAGGCCTGCTTCTCCGCATGAGATTTGAAGTAAGCACCTGGCGCGTATTTCGGATCGAAGATGAAACCTTTCGTTTCGTAGCCGAAGCCCTTCAATCCAGCAGCGTTAGCGACCACGAAGTTATGCACCTCCGCAGTTTCTTGGGAAACTGCCAAAGCGTTGCCTTTAACAAGTTTATCCAGCGCGACACGAAGGTCACCCCATCCACTGATGGTGACATCATCAGCCAATGCCATTGTCTTGCGCGGGCGAACGAATCCCTTGGCCAACGCTGTGTCGAAGACGCGTTGGACTACTTTTTGTTTGTCCGTTGCCTCTTTAATGGCGGCTCGCACGTCGGACTTCGCTCCAGCGGGAATCTTGGCGAGTAACTCCTCTTGGTTCGCTGCGGTAAAAATTTTTCCGACGTAAGTGGGATTTATCTCTCCGACGAGATGGTGTTTTATCCCGCCGTCATTAGCGACATCGAGTTTCACCAGCCCATACTTCCGCTGGATGGGAGCCAGCTTGGTTCGAATGGCTTGGAGGTCATCACCGTGGGCATCAGCAACCACGGTCCCCTCCTCCACCGCCAGCCTGAGATCGTGCGCCTTGGCTTCCGAAGTTCGTTCATCCGTCTTCCCGTCTTTACCTTTCCCAAAAGCCTTCGCAAAAAGCTTCTTCGCCGAAGTTACAATCCACTTAATGACCGCATCCAGCGCTTTGTCGATGGTGGCTCGGACAGTTTCTAAGACACCCTTTACTTTGTCTGACACGTTGCCCAGCCCGATGAAGCCGGCGAGGAAGCCGATGGCGAGGGAAAGAATGCTGGCGAGGATGCTTTCGACTTTCTTGGCCGCGCCATCGATGGCTCCGGAGGCGATGGCGACGATGGAGTCGATGAAGCCTTTGATGACCAGCGCGATTTCCTTCATCCGGTTCACGAAGACCATGACCGTGTCGTAGATGGACATGATCGCGGAGATGAAGCCCGCGCCGGGGATGAACATGGCGATGAGCTTCGGGACGGCTTTCTTGACGATGGAATCGATGACGAAATCGGTGATGCCGCCGATGACCTTGGTCTGGAGGTCGCTGAGGTGCTCCTTGATTTTATCCCACGCGGCGGCGGGTCCGTCGCGGACGAGGGTGACGACGATGTCGAAGCCAGTTTCCATGGCCTTCACGGCGGTCTCGCTGGTGGCCTTGACGAGCTTTTGGCGGATATTGGCCCAACTGATGCCGAGGACGGAGAAGACGAATTTGACGATCTCGCTGAGCTCGAATTTTTTCGGGATGTAAACGCCGGGGACGGCGCCAACGAGCCAGTTGATGAGCCCGGCTTTGAGGTGCTCGAGAATGTTGCCGGCGAAGTTGGTGAAGCCCAGTTTGGCCGCTTTGACGAGATTGCCGATGAAGGGGAGCGGGTTTTTGATGATGCTCCGCAGTGCCGCACCGGTTTTCTGGATGTAGCCCCAGGCACCGGGGCTGACGCAGTCGAAGATGATCTCGAGCAGCTTCCAGAGGGCGCCACCGGCCCATTTGGCGAATTTGCCGACGAAGCCGCCGAAGGCCGTGCCGATTTTGATCCACGCCTTCGGGGGAAGGATAACGTCCTCGAGTTGGAGCGACTGGAGCGTGGAGACGAAGAGCGTGGGAATCGCGGCGACGTACCCTTTGACCTCGACCAGCGCGCCCTGGAACCACTTCCAGATGCGCGGGATGGCGTTGGCCTTCTTCATGTTCTCCCAGACTTCCTCCTGGCCGATCAGCTTGAGGAATGGGGCGACCAGCGTTTCGGCATTGCGCGGCACGGGCTCGCCGGTGATTGGATCTTCGCCGAGGACGCCTTTGAGCAGGGCGTAACCGTCGGTCTTTTCAGCAAGCCGCGCCAGCGGATGCAGGATGGCGTCTTTGATGAATTTCAGGATATCTGCGACGAGCCCTGCAGCGAAGGCCTTGAGGCGCGCGATGGGCGCGGCGAAAATGGCCTTGGCCCGCTCCCAGACGCCGCCGAAGTCAAAGATATCCGTCCATTTCAGCGTGCCGAGAAAGGCGCTGAGGGCCGCCTTGATTTCCCCACCAACGTTGGCAAAGGCAGCGGCTTGCTTCTCGGCCCACGCGCCGACGCGCTCGAAGATGCCGTAGCCTTCGAGCGCGGTGGTGATGAGGCTGCCCCCGGGCATGAGCTCGATGAGCGCGCGCAGGATATTGGCCCCGCTGCGTTCCACGCGGTGCATGTTCACCGGATTGAAGCCGATGATGACGGTGAGCATGCGGAAGCCGGGGATGATGTTGGCTTGCTCGGCGATGTAATTGAGCGCGCCGCCTTCGTCGGCTCGTTGCACTTGGGCGCGGCCGGTTCGTCCGCTGACGGCAAAGCGCTCGCCGCGGGTCACGGCGTCGCTCGCCTGGCGCGCCTCGGCTTCGTGGGCGCCACCGGCGGCGGTAGTGAAATGCTGCACTTCTGCGCCGCCTTCGCTCTGTTGAATGGTGTGCGCCGCTTCGTGCGCCATGAGGGCGAGATCGTCGGCGCGCGCGGTGGGGCCAAGGACGATGTTTTGGCCGAATGCGAACGCCTTCGAACCGAGCTGGGTCGCGGCCTTGGCCGCGTGCGCGCCCTGATGCACACGCACGCCGCCGAGATTCGCACCGAGGCCGCCCTCGAGACGGCTGCGCATGGCCGGGGCGAGCGGAGTGCCGCCGGTGCCAGGAGCGCCGGGCGTAGCGGACCGCTTCGCCTGCATGGCGACTTGTTGGGCGGCCCGGTCGCCGAATTTCCCCTGCACCTCGCGGAGAATCGCGACACGCACATTCCGATTGGCGCGCGTCGCGAGGGCGGGATCGCCGAGTAGCCGCACCGCGTCGTCCATCGAAGCGATGCCGCGTGAATTTCCAAGTAAGCGCGCGAGCGGATTGGCGTCCATCACGGGACGGGCCCCGTGGGCGAGCCCCTTCGGCTCGTGGGTGGCAGTGGTGCGCTGGACTTCCGTGCCGGGCATGGGGAAAAACTGGGCCTAGCCCGTAGAGTCCTCGGGTTGGTCCGGCGGAAGGTCGAGACAGTGATGGTAGGAGGCGAAATCGCGATCAAGGCAGAGCCGGCCTTCCTTGCGAAGCTCGGCGGCCACGGCGCGAATCAAATCCTGCATCTCGATTTTGCGAGGCTCCCGACGAGCATCGCTCGCCGCCCGGAACGCGGCGTCGAGCGCGACGTTCTTGAGGTTGCCGCCGGTCATCTCGAATTGCCGGGCGATGAAAGCGATCTCCTCCTCGGAAACGGCCGTGAATTTTTCCGGCAGGTGGGCGCGCAGGATGGCCGCGCGAGCAGGTTCATCCGGCGCGGGAAATTCGACGATCTCCTGGATGCGGCGGACGAAAGCGTCGTCCATGTTGCGCTGCAGATTCGTGGCCAGGACGACGATGCCCTGGTGGGCTTCCACGCGCTGCAGGAGGTAGTCGATTTCGATATTGGCGTAGCGGTCATGGGCGTCTTTGGTCTCAGTGCGCTTGCCAAAAAGGGCGTCGGCTTCGTCGAAAAAAAGGAGTGCGCCGCTCTCTTCCGCGGCGTCGAAAATCGCGCCGAGATTGGCTTCGGTTTCTCCAATGTATTTGCTCATCACGCCGGCGAGATCGATCTGGTAGAGGTCGAGCCGCAGGCGCGCGGCGAGCATCTCTGCTGCGTAGGTTTTCCCCGTGCCGGAGGGGCCGGTGAAAAGCACGGTCAACCCCTTGCCGCGGGTGAGCATTTTGCCAAAGCCCCAGGTGCCGAAGACCTCCTGGCGGTGCTCCATTCTTCTCTTGATCTGCCGGAGCTGCTCCATTTTATCCGGCGGCAATTTGAGGTGGCCCCAGCCCTGCGCCTGCGGGCGGGTGCGCCGGGCGAAGCGCGCGACTTGCGGCACGGTCAGCTCGCGACCCGCGCTGATGAGGACGTCCGTGGTCAGAGGCTCGCCCCGCTGAGCGGCCAGCCCGCGGCCAAAATGAATGGCCTGCCGCATGTGGGCGTGCCCGAAACGGAAGGTGCCGGCCACGCGGGCGGCATCGATGGAAGGGCCGACATACGGGCCGAGTTGCCGCGCCCAAGCTTGCTGGCGGCGGTCATAATCGGCGCGGCCGATTTCGACGTTCCAGTAGCGGACGCCTGCCGGAGCGCGGCCAAAGGTGCCCTCCGGCCCAAGCAGGAAGACGATCCCCTCCGCTCCTTCAAGAGCCTGCCAAAGCGCCCTTTCAGCCTCGCGCTGCGCCGGCGGCGGCGAACCGTGCGCGGGATGGCCAGCGACGATGAGGACGGCCCCCCATAGACGCGCGTTGCGCACGGCTTTCCCGATCGCCTCCGCATCCGTGCTGTCCGCGGTGAGGTCGAGGATGATGCGCAGGGTGTGGCCGGACTCGGCGGCGACGGACTCCGCGGCGGAGAGGAGGGTTTCGGTCTGGGTGCCGACGAAGCGCACCACGGCATGGCTTTGCCCGCGCAATTGCACGGCCAGTTTGCGCAGGCGATTTTCGGTCGGTAGATCGACGGCGACCGAACCGATGCTGTGGGTTTGAACATCGAGCGCGCCACCCGCTGGCATTTTGTGGCCGAGCAGAAAGCTGGCGATCATTTCGTCGATGCGAAAATGCTGGCGCAGGAGCGGCTTCTCGCGTTCGTCGCGCCGAGGCTCGAGATGGATGAGCCGGTGGCGGATGAGCGTGCCGGACGGGAGGAAGTAGCGACGGTGGGCGAGCCGCTCCTCGATCGGCCCATTGAGCAGATTGAGCGCGAGATTCACGCTCGGGTCAGAGCGCGAGCCGTCGTTTTGCAGATACCCGAACATGCTCCCGTAATCCGCGCTCAACGAGGCGGCGAAGGCCAGGAGCAGAATATCGAATTCGTCCGGTTCCAGTCGGCAGGCTTTGCGGAGGTCGGCCAATGGCAGTGGCAAATGCGAGCCGTTTTCCGCTGGCCGTTGCGCGGCCGCCACGCGGGCATCGATGTCCGTGCGCATGCGGTCGATCGCGTTTTGGAACTGACGGATTTCGGGATCCGCGTCCTCGCGTTCCGGCCACTCGTTCAGCAAGTCCTGCCGCTGCGCGAGCTCCTCGGCTTCGTCGTTATTGATCAGGATGCTGCCCAGCGCCTCCGGGCGGCGCACCAGCATCACCCCGCGCCGCAGAATCTGCTGGAGGCGGCGAAGCTCGTTGCGCACATGATCGAAGTGGGAATGAATCGGCAGCACCTCAGCCTCGGGCCAGGCTGGGTTTTTCAACGATTCCAGCGGTCGATGCGGAGGTAGGTTCATGGGATGCTCGCTGGGGGGTAGGGCGATTTGCGGCTCAGGTTCCGGGAGCTGAGCCGGGTTCGTCTCGGCGTGGAAAAGCATTACCCGGGTAACAGGGGCGGAAGGTGGGTTGGGTTCAGCCGCGGGAGGGAGAGAAACATTAGTTGCCGCGAGTTTCCGCGCCTCCTCGGCCAGCGCGGCATTTTCCTGGAGTAGGGATTTGATCCTTGCCCGATAGCTTGCAATATCCGCGGCGAGCTGCGCCACCGCACGACCTTCCCAAAGCTCCGTGGGGCGTTCCGCGGGAGGGGTTTCCGAGGACGCTGTGGAAGGAAGAGATTCCGCCGCCGTTTCGGACAGCACCTTTGCCATGACCGGCCGGGCGGCCCCGTCCGTGACCGCGAGTTGATCCTCCCCAAGTGGATCAGGCGGTCGCAACAAATAGATCTCCGCCTCGTTTTCATTGGAAGGTGGGGCAGCCATGAGACGCTCGGCGGATGTTTCGATTCTGAGTGATGAAAGACTTGGGCGGTGGAAGGTGAAGAGCCGTCGAAACCAAAAGCAGAGCCGCCGGGAGCGGCGCGTCGGCGTCGGGCGGCGCGGGGACATCACGATGTCTCAGGCACAAAAAGTAGGCGGCGTCCATCCAGCCAACTGACTGATTCAACGGGCCCATCGGCCCCGGCGATGCGCAGGACGATACGGTAGGAATTGGGCGCGAGGGCGACAGAAACACAGTCCTTTTCGAGAAGGAGACGACCCGCGACGGCGAGGAAAGTCTCCACGATAAATGCGTGCGACGGCTGACGAAAGGCGCGCAGCGTAGCGGCAAATTCCAGCACCAGTTTCGCCGCCAGGGCGGTGAAGACAAATGTCCATGTGGCGGCAGGAGGGATGGGCGGACACTCATCGCCCAGCAGTGCCTCGAGAACGGCGAGTCGGTCGGCGCTCGTAGCGGATGCCTGGAAATCGCGGAAGGCACCGAGGTTCGGTTCACCCAGCCAGCCCGCGAAAAGCGCCACTGCGGGATCGACTTGCATCGGCTCTTCTCCAGCCCGTCCCAGGATAGCGAGCGCGATGCCCGCCAAAAGGTAGCCATCCAACCGCGGCCCGTGCACGGCGGCTAGGGGTGTCCGCTGGCCAAGCGGCAGCCAGCGGAGGCGTTCGATGCGGTCCACAAGCAGAAAGAGCCCGGCCGCTTCGGATGCGATCCACGAAGCACTTGCGGAGGCCTCGGCACCAGCTTCGGTCGGGCGCAGCAGATCGAGAGCACTTTCGAGGGCGACATTCTCGGGATGCTCCGTGGCTGAACGGCGTGCCTCGCGACAAGAGGCGAGGACCCGCAATGGCAGCCCGCGGGGCAGAGGGCTTGTGTCCGTGGTGGAGTGATTGAGCAGCAATTCCAGCGTTAGCAGGGCCTCAAATAAATCCTCGGCGGTGCTGGCGCACGCGGCCTCGCCACCGGGCGTGAGAGAAAGATGAATGGCTCTGCGTCGGGAGGCGATCCGGCCCCCCGCCACGAGCCCGAAGCGGTGCGCGGCACGAGCGACTCGGACCAGATAAGGCGTGGAGAAAATTTCCCCGGTCGTCTCCGGCGCGGGCTGCCCGGCGCTGAGTAGCGCGCACAATTTCTCCAGCGCGGGCTCGCTCCAATCCGCCAGCCACCGCGCCAGTTGACCCTGCGCCGCGATCCAGCCCAGCGCCGCCGGGGCTACCGCCGCTTCGCGCGCGAGCGCCGCGAGACATATCTCGACGGGGCCGCCGGAGTGCGGTCCGAACTCCGCATATTCCCAGCGGTCCCGCGCAGTCCCGGCTCGGACTTCCAGCAGATAGCGTCCGAGCCATTCCGCGCGACTGCCGGCGCGGACGATTTCGCCCCGACCGCCCGCGAGCGCGCGCCACAGCGCTTCCGCCAGAGCCCGCGCCCACTGCTCCGCCGCGGCGCCCGTGGTGAAGGCCTCCGCCGCCAGCGTCAATTCCACCCGCAACCTCGGTATCCGCACCACGGCCTCGCCCTCGGCCCAACTCCCGCCGAGCGCCCGCGCCCACGCGCCGCCCACATCCTCCCGCACCACGCGCTCGATCTCCCGCCGCCCCACCCGCGCTCGCGGCGAGACGCGGCACCGGGAATTGAAGCGCTCAATGGTCAGGGCCATTACGGTGCGGGGCTATAAACGGTCGTGACTGCGTAAAAAAACTTCTTCACCGCGAAGGCGGTGCCCGACTCCGCTTCGGCGGTCCACTTGATGGTAAGGTTACCCTCCCGATTGACCGCGTCGAAGGTCGGTGGAGAATCAACTTCCAGCCCGCACTCTTTCAAGGTTTCCATAGGGTCCAAGACCATTCCGCGAAGGGCGATTTGGACGGTCACCCGCACGTTGCCTTCCACTTTTGTTTTCGGCAAAACAATCGAAAACGTCGGGGCATCAACGACCGAAAAGGACGACGGCGTCTCAAAAATTTTCTCCTCCCCCATGATCACCTCCGGCACGCGCTTGGGGAGCTGCTCCTGGACTTGCTCCGCCACTTTCGTTAGCAGGGCATCTTCGAAGATCTTGTTAAAACGATCGGTGATGAATTTTTGAATCTCGATGAATTTGGGCTGGTCATTCTCCGCGACGCGCAGATAGAGGCGCTTGTGGAAGATGGCGTGATGGCCGACGCCCAAAGTCCCGGCCTCCCCGCCGAAAGTGAACTCCTCGGCGGGTTCCAGGGGGGGCAGGATGTCTTTGTGTTCGGGATCAGGCGCATCGCCCAACTTCGTAACGCCGCCGACAAGAAGGTTTCCGCGCGCCGTCACCTCGCCGCTCAACGAGGTCTTCTCCAGAGCGGTGAGCGTCCCCGCGATGGTCACCGCTTTCTGCGCATGCAGCGGGGAAACAATCTCGATCATCTTCGGCTCCTGTCCCGCCGCCGTGTCTGCGACCTCCTTCGGCTCGTCCACGAGGGGCCGCGACGGCGCTTGCAGCCGCTGCGCGCGCACGCCGATGAAACGGCGGTCGCTGCCATCAACCGTGTTGTCGATCTCGCCGGAATCGCGGCTCCGCACCCTGATCCGTCCAAGGACGACGCCCAGTTCCACATCGTTTTCCTTTGGGAGCGGCGGGGGTGGCGACTCGGAAAGAACCACTTCCGCGCTTTCCGTGATGCGGATGACCTGGCCACCAGCCGTGGCGGAGCGGGTGCTGGCGGATGAGCGGTTTGCCGGCTCTTCCCAGTAGCGGAGGAAAACGTAATAGAAAAAACCATCCTTGATGCTCGGGAAATGATCGCGGAGGAAATCCGCATCGAGGGCCACCGCCTGCGCGAGGACGAGTTCGCGGCCGAGACCGTCGATGGCGGCGCCGGGCGCGACATAGGCACCGTTCGAGATGACGATTTGCAGACCTTCCACGATCCCCGGCAGCAGCAGCAACTGGTTGAGCCGATGCCGCGCCGCGACCTGAAATGTTTGCTCCGCCGTGAGATCATCGGCACTCAGGCGCTGGCCGTTGAAATAGCAGGGCCGCAAAAGATCGTCGCTCATTTTTCGGGTTTCTTGGCAGGCGTGGGTTTCTTTCCCGGCGCCGCGCGAAGGGCTTCCAGTTCGGCGGAGAGGCCTTTGATCCGCTCGTCCATCGCCTGGATTTTCATCTCCAGATTGGAGGGCCTCTCAGTGTGCAAGGCCTCGACGAATCGTTCAATCGGTTCGCCAGGCGCGAGATCCCCCGATATGGCGAAGCGATCGCTGATCTCCCGGAGCAAATAGGCCAGCGTTTCCGTGGGCGGGGCGTGCGGAGCGCGCCGGGCGACGGGAGGAGTCACGAATTTGATAGGGTTGGCGGGATCCGCCGGCTCAAGCGGGTCGGAGGGCTCTGGGGGTTCTTCTGGCGTTGGCGGTACTTTGGGCTCCCCCTCCTGCGGCGGCGGGCCGAAGGTACTGGCGAAATCATCGACCGCCCATTCTTCGCAGCAGACATGCTTT
Organism: Chthoniobacter sp.; assembly: GCA_031390545.1. Classification (GTDB taxonomy): domain Bacteria; phylum Verrucomicrobiota; class Verrucomicrobiia; order Chthoniobacterales; family Chthoniobacteraceae; genus Chthoniobacter. Next base: position 52,507 of record JANMTP010000070.1, read on the forward strand.
CCTGCGTCCCCGAAAGCGGTAGTCCGGCAGGCTCGTGTCCCGAAAAGGTAATAAGCCGCGACTTGCAGGGCATTGGCGGCGGTCACGACGTACTCGCGCGGGCAGTTGCACACGCTGACGATCTTGCCGTCTTTCACCACGACCGTGCCGAGGACGATGCAGTCGGCCCCGGAAGGCTGCGGACACTCGAAGACCAGATCCCCAAGCTGTGTGGAATAAAGGGCATTCCAAATGATGCTGAGCAGGCGGAGGAACGCCCTTTTCATCGCGTCCGCATAGCCTTCATCTCTCGGATCGGGCAGATGAATCTCGCGGATTTCCTCGTCTAGATTGCAGCGGTAGAGGCAGCGGTTTTCGTCATTGTCCTGGCGAAAAGCCCGCCTCAACGCGGCGAACGCCAGTTCGTAAAGATCCGCTTCCCCGCCGACAGCCTGCGCGCTGACGATTTTTTGAATCGTAGTCCAATAGCGATCCAAAGCGCGGCGCAACGCCCCGCTCGCCAGCGGCTTTCTGCTTCTCCGGCCCAGCTCTCGCCAGCGTTCCCTGAGGGTCGGGCGGTGCGGGAGTTCATCGGACGTGAGCAGTTTGATTTCGTAGGTCTCGTCAATACGCGTGGCCTGCCGGTCGCGCTGCGCCTCGCCGCAGCCGCTCGGCGTGGCGGCGGACTCGAAACATTTCGCCCGCTCCCGGTAGCAGATGACGACGTGGTAGCAGGTGGGTTCCGGCGGGCACGGCGCCGGTTTGCGGGGCTCGGAACGGCACGGCGGCTCGGGACGGCATTTGCTGCGGAGCGCCCCGATCACATCGAAGCAGGCGGGCTCGCAAACCACGATGTCGTGTCCGCAATTGTCGAGCGCATAACCTTCCCCGATGCGGATGGAACTGCCGCACCGCGGAGAGCAGGTCAAGCGCAGGCCGCAGACGACGCCGAAGCCGTGCAGGAGGCGGTTGTGGAGCTTGTTTTTCTCAATGACGTAAAGTTGCGCCGAGGCCAGATCGTCGGCGGAAAGGAGATGCCCGTGAAAAAAATTGGGCCGCACAAAACAGTCGAGGTCGCAGCAATGTTCCGGGTAGGGTGGCGTCGCGTCGTCGCAGCATGGGTCGGGCTCGCGTTCGCAGTGGCATGGGGCCGGCTGGCAGCCGCAGGGCTTCCGCGAGGACTTCGGCGGATGGGAATCGTGATGGGTCATAATGGTTGCTCGGGTTAGTGGCGATGCACGCGAATCCAAGATTCGAAAAGTCCCCCAGCCACACGGTCGCCCGTGGAGCGCGGCACCTCGTATCTCCCGTCGTGGCGCAGGCGGGCCACGAGGTTGCCGTCCACGGCGCAGCCGTGCTGATCGAGCAGGAAATTGCAGCGCAATTGCAGCAGGACGTTGAAGTGGCGGCAGCTCTCGAGCTTGCGCCCGTAGTGGTGATCGAGCTCCAGCCGCAGCCGGGTATCATCGAGGCGCGCGAGCTTTGCCGGAGCGATCTCCGAGCGCCCGGCACCGTGGGATTCGTGGAAAATGAAGGTCGCCTGGAAGACGAGCGGGTTGTGCTCGCCGTCGCGCACGGTGTCCGCATGGAGTGGTGCGCTGAACTCGACATCGAAGCCCCGCCGGTGGCAGTCGTCGCCGATGTAGAGGGCCACGAATTCATCCGGATCGAGGTGCTCGTCGTGGCCCCAGTTGTAGTTCGTGATCCGGGTCTGCGGCCGGCGGGTGAGGCAGCGCACGGCCTGCGCCAGAGCCGCGGTGCTCGGCAAGGGCACGCGCGCGTGGCCATCGATCTCCCACTCTCCTTCGCCGGGGCAGCCGGAGAGGCGCGCGAGTGGGACGCAATGGTCATCCGGTCGCGGCGCGCACTGGCGGCGCGGATAGAGGAGCGCGTCGCAATCCCGCGCGCCGCTACCGCACAGCTCCTCCGCTTTCGTAAAGGAATCGGGTTTGGTCTCCGTCAGTTCGAAGCAATAGCCATCGAAGATCTCGGCGGCCTGTTTCCCGCAGTCGCAGGTCTCAAAAGGCGCGTTCGTCCATTCCTCCAGGCATTCTTTGTAATGCAGGCAGAGGTAGAGGTGGATCGGAGGTGGCGGCGGGGGACAGTAGCAGTCATCCTCGTCTTTGCCCCGGCCGCGGGGCGCGGCCTTCAGGAGATCCGGCGGAATGTCCACCTCCGCACCATAGACGAGCGTTTTCATCGCACCGTCTTCCTCATACTCCCGCCTCCGCTCGGGGACGACGATCTCGCGGCCCAGCGCATCGATCGCCACGCCGGGCGTGACGATGATTCGCTCGCGCGGACAGACGGGATGCGGGAGCACTTCGAGTCCGCAGACGATGCCCCAGCCGTGGAGATGCGTATTGTGGCGTCGCGCGAGTTCGAGGAAGTATCGCTGCTCGGCGCGGAAATCGCGCTTCGTGAGCATCTTTCCCTGGAAGTAGCCGTTGCGCCATGGAGCCTTGGGGTCGTGCCCGCAGTTGGGGCAGGAGCGGTGGCCAGATTCGTGAGTGGGAGATAGGGTCTCGTTCATTGCAGTTTGGTGTGAAGGCCGACCCGCGGGATTGCGGCCGTGCCGAGTGCTTGGAGATTCTGCTCCTCCGGCGTGCCGCCGAGGATGGTCTCGCCGAGAGGTCCACGCTCGCCGAGGAGGCCCGGTCCGTAGTCGCCGAGAAGGGTGTTCACGCCGACACAAGACTGGAGGCCGATGCGCAGGATGGGCAGCACCGGACGGAGTTCCGCCTCGGTGTGGGCGGGCTTTTCGGCCTCGACGATCTCCCGCACCCGCTCCCGTGTTTCCTCGACGTGCCGCGGATCGGTGGGAAAAAAGACGGTGAACCGATGCGCGCCCGCGGCGAATGGCTCCAGCTCAGCATCGGGCTGGCTGGCGATCCGGGCGACGCCGAGCTCCGAAAAATCGCCGAGCTGCATGCGCGCGAACCCTTCCCGACCAAAAAGTGGCGTTCCCTGATCGGACGTGGCTTCGGCGGCGACGGGCGGCCACGCCGCGGGAGCGTCGCCGGGCGGAGTGGCAAGCCGCGCCCAGTGGCGCAGGCGGAAGTGCTCAAGAATCTGGACCCCCTTCACGTCCGCGTAGTCTTCGATGCTCTGCGTAAGCCCCGCGATCGTCCCGCGGTTCGGGTAGTCCCGGTGCGTCCGCTGGAGCTTGGCGCGGCGCTTTTCCAGCTTCCACGACGGCTGGAATGGAAGGTTGAGCCACGCGGCGAGCCACGGGTAATCTTTTTCCTCCACGGCGCCGGGATCGAAACGCTGCCAGAGGTTGTCGATGACACGGTCGAAGTCGTCGAAGCCGGTTTGGAAAAGGGAGAGGAACCGCTCCAGAAACGCGCGGCTGGACGGGTCTTCCTGAAAGACGGCGGGCAGGTGATCGAGATACGAGGCCCGCGGAAAATGCGCCCGCAGCGAGGTCAGAGCCGGGGAGCGCCGGCCATCAGAGCGAACGGTGATTTTCAGCCAGAGGTAGCGCCCGGCGGCGCTGACCACGAGGCCGTCGGGATCGTCCGCGCTGGAGCTGAAACATGGCTTCCATGGACCCGCGATTGTTTCCGCGGCGATCACTTCATCCGTCGTGAAAGACTGCACCGCGACGGAAAAAAGCTCCGCGCCGGGCGCGCGCGAACCGCCCGCGGATTCGTCGCTGGGCAGGCGCGCGGCGGCCTGCACCCGGTGCCAGATGCGCCCGCGCACGAGCCCATCGAGCGGCCCGGCGATGACTTCGCCTGTGCGCTCGCAGGCCCCGGCGGGGTCGATGGCGAAGAGCGCCTGCGCGCCGTCTTCCGCGCGCAGGATCGCGAGCAGCCCGTGCCCGGCGTGCCACGCGAGATCGACGATCTCACGGATGAGGCCCGTGTCGCCGGTCCCGGCGTGGCGAAAGCCAGAGGGCGCGTTCGCATCCGGCTCCAGGCGGTGGATCAGGCCGGCGGCATCGCCGACGAAGAGTGTGCCCGCCGCATCGAATGCCACGGCGCGTGGGTGCAGGATGGGAAAAATCACGGGTTCGTTTCCCGTCGGCGGAAAGTTCGTCTGCGGCCGAAAAATGGCGAGCCGCGAAGTGTCGCCGGCTTTCCCGGCCGCCGGTGCGGGATCGCGATCGACCACGGCGAGCACGCCGCAGATATTCACCGCGAGCCGCGTCGGCCGGCGCAAATGGAGTTCGTCCGCGCCGTCACGGCCGTACGTTTGCAGCAGGCGGTCGCGGCAGCGGTGTTGCACACACGGCTCGGCGCCGGTCAACGCAAAGTAGAACGTGCCGCACGCCCCCGTCGCCACGCCCCACGGCGGTCCTGGCAATTCCTCCCACAACTCCAGCAGTGCGTAGGGCGCGGGAGAAAAAAGCGCGACGCGTGTGTGACCCGTGTCGGCCACGGCGATCTCGCCCGCGGGCAGCACGGCCACGCCGCGCGGCCGGCGGAAGTTCCGCTTGTCACGACCTTCGCCGCCGAAAGCACGCAGCGTTTCCAATTGGGGCCGCGGCGTTTCGTCCGCCGGCGCGCTCGTTAGCGGCCCGCCGAGGCCCGGCGCCGGGGAGGTCTTAGGAAAGGTGACGCGGTGAATGACGCCCGCCGCCGCGTCGGCAACCAGCAGACGGCCTTCACGGTCGAAAGCCAGCGCCGCGGGCGTGTGCAACTCCGCCGGCGCTTCCTCCGGCCAAAGCGGCTCCGCGGTGCCCGGCAATGGGCGCAGCCCGAGTGTGCTTTCCCGCTCCATCACGGCGCTTCCCGAGCCCGCGAGCCGCCAGTTTCCCGGACCATCGAGGAGCACAAAGCGCGGACCTGTGACCGGCAGTTTCATTCGTAGTTCAAGGTCAGGAGGTGTTTCGTCGAGAAGACGATTTCGTCCGGCGCCAGTGGGATGTCCTTGCAGGAGTCGTGAGGCGTCTCGTCGAGCTTCGTCCGCATCGTGTCGCTCTCCACGGAGGCGACGCCCGGCGTGTTGAAGATCTGGCTGAACGTTTTAGAAAACTCGATTTTACGCCCGAATTCCCAGCCCTCGTTTTCTGCGCCTCCGGTGAGCGGGTGAAAGTAGGCGAGCAGGCGGCGTTGCAGTTTCTCCTCGACTTCGCGGAGGTTCGCCGTGCGCTTCACTTTCACGCTCACCTCGACGGTCACTTCCCGGTATTTCGGCGGCGCGACAAACAGCTCGGTGGTGATCAGTCGATGCCGGTTCAAGTGCCGGCCGACGCGCGCCAGGGTCTCTTCGGTCGGCATCGGTTTAGCCACGTTAGGCGCGGCTGCTGGTACCACGACGACCGTCACGACTCCGGGGATCCGCACGGGCGTGGCCTCGGTCTCGTCGCCAGCTGGGCGCGGCGGGGCGAAATTCGGATGATGCCCCGGCAAAGCCCGCGCCCGCTTAATGTGCGCGCCGGGTGTCTGCCGGGCGAGCGCCTCGAAATCCGAGCCGGTGACGGCACGAGAACGGGTGCGGATGGTCTCCGGCGCGCGCTTTTTTGCATCCTCCAGGGACTCCATATCCGCGCCGCCTTCAGCCGGGCGGGGATTTATTACTTTCTCCACCAGGGGAATCGCCGACTCGAGTCCGGTGATCTTGCCCGCGCCAGCGTTGCCGCGGGCTCCACCACCCCAGCGGTAGCGCAGCGCGCGGATGTTCGGCGCGTCTTTTTCGCGAGTGGTTTCGTCTTCGCCAGCCGGCAAGCGCGGCGGGATCATTCCGCGCGTGCCGTCGCCAAAGCCGATCTCGCCGGTTAGCGCGTTCAGCGTGTAGTGGCGGCTATCCCGTTGCGATTTGGCGAAATCCTCGACGCGCTTCCAAGTGACGAACTTCCGCTCGCGGTCGCTTTCGAAGACCGCCAGGACGAGGCTACCGGGTTCGACCGGCTGCCGCGCGAGTTGGAAGCGCTGGTCCATCGACCCGTCGCTCGCGCCGAGCAGCTCGTCCGTGACGGTGATCGCGTTAACCGCTCCGACCGTATTGACAGCGACGTTTTCGAGTTGCGGCAGCGTCTGGTATCCGCCCCCGAGCAGATCGACGATCCGCAGCCGCACCCAGAAGCGCTTCTTCTCCTCGCCCCCGCGGCGCAATTGCCCGATGAGCTGCGGGTGCATCGCGCCCGGCACGCGGAAGCGCACTTTGCCCGAGCGGGTGAGGTATTCGGTGAAATCCTCCACTGCCACCAGCGGCCTCCAATCGTTCTCCCCTGCGAGAAATTCCCACATCATCCTTGCTGGCGGAAGGTCAGCGGATTTTGGGGCTTGATCCGCGACGGAGTCAGCAGCGTTTTCATCTTCGGCGTGGCCGTCGAGCTCTGGAGCCAGCAGCGCTTTCCGTCCGGCGGCGAGCTCTTCGGAGAAGACGAAAAGAGCCAGCGTCACATGGCGTTGCTCGCTCTGCGGGAGGGGGCCGTTGAAACCGAGATAAAGGGCGGAACCGCGCCGCGGCGGACCGTCCCCAAAAGCGAAGAACTTTTGTCCCGCGCCGCGGTGTTCTTCGTCGATGAGCACGAAGCGCGCGGAGTCGAAGCTCTGAATGTCGGTCAGTTCCGGCCCGACGGCATACATCGTTTCCTCCGTCTCGAAGATGACGGGCCCGCCTTCCACCCCATCGGAGAGCGAGACCTGCGTGCCTTGGGGAATCACCACGAAGCCATCGTCCGGCGGTGTCGGTGTCGTCAGCTTGAACGCGAGATCCGCGCGGGCGGCGGTCGCTGGCCGGAGCGAGATGCCGAGGAGTTGGAGGAATTTGCGGTAGTTCTTCTCCGGTACCTGGTTCAGCCGGTAAATGATCATCTCCGAGATCCAGCCGAAGAGTTCCACCAGCGCCATGCCGGGATCGCTCTCGTTCTGATCGGTCCACTCGGGCGTGTAGCTCGGGATGCGCCGCTTCGCCTCGCTGACGATTTGCTCAGCCGTGCGGGTATCGAGATCGAGTTCGTTCAGTGGCATCAGCGGGCTCCTTCTTCGAGATAAAGTGGATAGACGATATTGAAGAGTTCGTTGGTCGCGCGGAGGCGGTAGTCGATCATCACGAGCACCTCGCTGCTGAACTCTTTGCCCCCCGTGCCGGGCTCGACGCGCACATTCCCGAGATCGATGCGCGGCTCCCATTGCAGCAGGGCCTGGCGGATCGCGTCGGCGAGTTGCTCACGGACGAGCGGGCTGTTCGGCTGGAAAAGGAAATCATTGATCCCGGCGCCAAACTCCGGCCGCAGCAGCCGCTCGCCGAGCGAGGTCTTCACGATGATCCAGATCGCATCCTGCACCCGTTCGGGGCCGCGCGACGTAGCGATGCGTCCGCGACCGTCGATGCGGATCGGGAAGGCCCAGCCAGTGCCGATGAGATCAGCGTTGCTCATGATTCGTCATGTCTTGGTCAACTCGAATTCCGCGTACTGGTTCACGCCGCGTTGCGTCACGCCGGTCAGGAAGAAGTGATATTTGAGCCCGCCTCCGGCGAGCAGAGCGAGGAAGGGTGGCGTCAGCGTGAGGACCACGGTAAGGCTCGGCGTGGTCCAGGCGCCGCCGGAGGGGAGGAGCACGAGGCCGGGGAGGCCGTTGGTCAGGTCCACATTTTGATTAATCATTTCGTCCACTACGAAAAGCATCCACTGGCGCGGGAAGGGGCTGTAGAGAGTGAACGTAACGACGATCGGCATCACCGGCGGCGGATTGGTGGTGATCGTGGCCGAAGGCGGGGTGGCAACGACGACTGGTTTCGATTCGTCGAGCAACTCGGGTGGCAGGTCTGGGGCGGGTTGGCCGGGTTGGCCGGGTTGGCCAGGTTGGCCGGGTTGGCCGGGCGGGAGTGGTGCGGGCGTGCTGTTGTCGAAGGTGTCGTGGACCTCCACGATCGCAAGCGGCAGCCCGGTGAGGGTTTGGTTGAAATCGGTCACGAGGATCACGCGCCGACCGTCGATCTTCGTGGCGTTGAGGCCCATCGAGCGGAGCGTGTAGCCGCCGCATGGCAAAGGCGGGAAAGGACACGCAATGGTGCCGGTGTCGCCCTCCGTGTGGACGAAGCCACCATGCGCCATCCATTTTGGAGAGAAGACCGCAGGCACGCCTATTCCGCCGTGCGGGCAGCGCACCTGGGCCTTCGTGGTCATGACATTCGGCATGGCGCGGTTCAGGTGATCAAGACCTGGCCTCCCACCATCTTGATGTTGCGTCCCCCGCCATTGAACGTGATCGAGTTGCCCTTCGCATCCAGGGCGATGGATGGTGCACCGCTGCTTTGGACTGTGATCGTTCCGCTCGCGTCATCCAGCTTCACGTGGTGGCCGCTTTTGGACTCGATCGTGACGTTCTCTTTTCCCGGCGTGTCGTCGAGGACGATGAAATGACCGGACGTCGATTTTAGCATCCGTCGGTGGACGTTTTTTTCCGGCGGCAGGTCCTTTCCATTCCAGAGAAATCCCAGCACGTAGGGCAACGCCGCATCTTCGCGCCAATAGCCCAGCACCGCCTCGTCGCCGACTTCGGGCAGGAAGTGCGAGCCGCGATCCTTGCCGCCCATCGCCGAGGCGATGCGCACCCAATCCGTCTCGTGCTGCGGGCCGAGCGCCGGGCAGTGCAGCTTGATCTTACCCTGCTGCTCGGGGTCGTTGACGTCGGTCACAAGGCCGATTTCGAGTCCGTGGATTTGTCCCATGCGTTACTCCGTTTTCTCCTCCATGCGGGCGCTGAAATCAGTAGTGTAGCCACCGTCGCCGATCGAGTGCGTGGTGGCAGTCACCAGGTAAATCCCGTTGAACCGCTTGCCCACGCCGGCGATCTCGACCTTTGTCCCGGCCCGCAAATCGGGCATCCCGACCGTCTTCGCTTTCGCCTCGACCAGATCCTGGGCGAGTTGCAGCAGCTTCTTTTTCGCGAGGTCTTTCGCTTCGGCTTTGGTCTGGATCGGCTTGTCGGCGAGCACCTCGATCTTCTTCGCGAGGCTCGGCTCCGAGACGAAGACATCGTCTGGCGCGAGCACTTTGAATTCCGCAAGATCGGCGCGCGTTGCTGTCTCCTCGAACTTCTCCTTGGTCTTCGGATTCCACCCTCGCACCGTCACTTCCGAGACCTGTCGCGCGGTCTGCAAAGTCGGTTGGAAGCTGATCAACGTGAGCCCGTATTCAAATTTTCGCACCGCCTGCGGCACGTCGCTCGTCGGGCGAAAATGGACGGTCACTTCGCGCTCCTTGCCGCGCGATTCCTCGATCGTCAGCTCGTAGCCGATGCGCCGCGCGCGCTCCATCAGGAAGACGATCGGATATTGGTTGTTGAGCACGAGCCAGGCGATCGGCTGCTCCCGCTTAAGGTTGCGCGCCAGGTCCGCGGGATCGAGCCGCACATGCACACGCGGGGAGCGCTTTCGTACCTCGTCGGCGATCTCGTTGATGAGGATCTGCGCGACCTCGCTATCCCGTTTGTGCTCGAACTGCCGCGTCTGCTGCGTGAGGCGAAACCGGTGCAGGAGATTCAGGCCGCCGACGGTCAGCGTCGAGCAGCCGGAGGCGGGGAAATTGGGCGAGAGCGTGGTGATCTCGCCGGTAAGCATGCGGCGGAATTCCTCGCGCCCTTCGCGGATGTAGCCCATCCAGAGTTCGGCGTCCTTCCACGGATTGAAAAGGTCGGTGTCGCTATACTTGAACGCTCTCTTTTCGGCGTCCCAGTTGTTCACCGAGAGGTCGAAGGAATCGATCGAGTCGAGGCTGTCCGTGTAGGTCGCCGTCAGCACGTCGTTCTTCTCCTTGTTGAGTTCCTGCCCGTCCACGAGCATGCGGAAGGCCGGCACGTAAAAGTCCTGTCCAGGGAATACTTCATGGGGCGTTTTAGGCTTCACCAGGAGTCAGGCGCGGGATGGTCAGCCGCGTCCCGGGCGGGAGGAAGCGCGGGTTTTCGAGCCGGTTTTCGTCCGCGATCGGTCGCCACTTTCCCGCGTCGCGATACTCCTGCCAAGCGATGTGGCTGAGCGTCTGCCCGCGCTGGACGGTGACGACTTTGGTGCGGTCGCTGGTGTGGCGCGGTGTCTCTTTTAGGTCGTCGGCGAGCGTTTTGTACTCGCGGAAAGTGACGGCGAGTTTCGCGCGCAGCGGGACGCCTCCGGGGCTAAATAGCTGAAACTCTTCGTTCACGCTCTCGACCACGCAGCGAGGCGAAAGATTCGAGCCGTAGGAGAAAAGCTGCTTGCCCCAGAGCAGCCGGCACCGCGGTGGCGCATGCGTCTCGGGATTGATCTTGAGCAGCCGGTAAATTTTTCCCGATTCCTCGCGCACATCGCGCACGTTCGACACGAGCCCGCGATCCGTTGTGTCGAAGAAAAGCTCCATCGTAATCTTCTCGTTCTGCCCGCGGACGAACTGCAGCAGCGGCCCGTCCAGTCCTGGAATCGCGATCTCCGCAAGCTGGACGCCTTTGCTCACGGAGTAACGCTCCGGGTTGAACATCACCATGATGTCGCCAAACGAGGACGGCCGGTCCGCGCATTTGATGGTGAGTTTCTCCAAGGCCATGGCGGATTAGTTTTTGGAAGCGCGATCGGAGATCTCGCGGTCGCTCTTGCGCTGCGCGGAGCGGTCCTGCTCGCGGCGCACCTGTTCGAGCACGATGCCGACGAGCCGCTTCACCTCCTCCGGGCTGAGCGAGCCAACGGCTTCAGTGACGATCATTTCAGTAGCAACTTCGCCGATGCGGATATCCATTTCGGGTCTTTCTAGAGCGTGAAAGTGAGCCCTTCGTGGGCGATTTCGATGGCCTCTACGGCCACCGCGCTTTGCGTGGCGTTGAGCGTGGGACCGATCCATTTCACCGGAAGGCCACGGGCAAATTTCCAAATTTTCGCCGGCTGCCGCGCCTCGTTGAGGAGGAAGATCAGCCCGTCCCGCCGCCGCCCTTTCCCCTCCACGAAATCGCGGTGCCACTGCCAGAGGTCGTTGTCGCGCGGGAGGATGCCGCGCCGCAGCGTGAGGTTCGTGAAGGTCGCGCGCGACGGAAATTTGTGGACGAAATCGTTTACGCCGCCCTCGCGATATTCGAGGATCTCGATGGTCGCATCGATGCCTGTGCATTCCGAGAAGCCCGTTACAGCGAATTGCTTGGCAGCATTCAGCAGGGTGCCGGCGAAGTCCGACCCATCGACGAGCGAGAGGTAGAAATTGAAGTTGCCGAGCGGATCGTGGCGAGGTGTGGGCATGGAAAAAATCAGACTTCGCGCGCGGCGAGGGCGTTGCCGCCGGGCGTCGGGCGGAGCTCGAAAATGATGAATTCCATCGGCGCAACGAGGGCCACCCCGATCCGGCAAAGCAACTGGCCGAGGTCGGTGACGCGCGGCGGGTTGTTGGTCTCGTCGCACTTGACGTAATAGGCTTCCTCGCGCCGCTCGCCCTGCAAGCCGCCCCGCCGCCAGACGCGATCTAGGAAGACTTCGATCATCTGCCGCAGGGTCTGCCGGAGCGTAGCGTCGTTCGTCTCAAAGACCGCCCATTTCATCGATTTCTCGATCGACTCTTCGAGCATGGACATGAACCGCCGCGTGTGGATGAAGCGCCATTCCGCCTGGTCGGGGCCGGCCAGGGAGCGCGCCCCCCACACGCGGAGACCGCGCCCGGGAAAGGAGCGAATGGCGTTGATGCTTTGCGGATTGAGTTCCTGTTGCACCTCGTCGTCCACGTCCACGGCGAGATCGGTCACGAACTCCAGGGCGACATTGGCCGGCGGGCGATGGACCCCCACTGAGCGATCGATCCGCGCGTAAGTGCCCGCGACATGGCCGCACGGTGGGACCTCGCGGACGGGGCCAGTGAGTTTGAGGGGATCGTCCACTTGCAGCCATGGGAAATAGATCGCGCCGAACGGGCTCCGGTAGAGCTGACGCCACTCTTGCAGCTCCTGCACCTGCCGCGCAGAGTTCCGAAAATCGATCACCGAGACGCGGTCCCGCAAACGCTCGCATTGGTCGAGCATCGCGGTCTGGATGCGGATGAGATCGCGGTCGTCGAACACTGGGGGATCAAGCTCCGCCGGCGGATGCGAAGCTGGCTGCTCTCGCTGGCAGGGGAGCGTCGCCGGTTTTGGCGCCTCCTCTCGGGGCGGCAATGCGAGCACGGCATCCGGTGCGCAGAGAATGGCGATTTCGGTGATGCCCTCGAATAACCGCAGCCCGCGCAGGTCATCCTCTGCGCCAATGAAATCTGCGGCGGTCACAGCGTTCAGGCCATCCTGCCCACCAGTCAACGTCACCGGTGTCAGGGGCAACACTTCGCGGCTCGACACAGGCGGGATGAGTTCGAGTAGCCTGGAAGAGGTGCGGAGCCGGGGCGGTGCGTAATCCGGGCTGGCCTCATCCAGCGAGAGGCGCGGATAGAACTCCTCCTCCGGCGGGCCAGCTTGTCCAGCGCTGCGCTCGCGGACGATGCGCAGGGCGAAAGTGGTTGCGCTTGTGTCGCCACCCACTTGCTCGAGAGTTGAGAACCTGACCTTGATCGCGTTACCCCAAGTCCCCTCGCTTTTCGCCACGAGTGTCAGCCCGGACGGGCTTTCCCAGCGCGCCTTCGCCGGTCGATCCATCGAGAGCTTCGCGTCCAGTGCGGCGATCCTCGCGACGTAGCAAACCTCACCCTTGTTTTCAAAGAACGCGCGCACCGCATACGCGAGCGTCCCGGCGCGGATGAAGCCCCCGTAAGTCGCCACAAACTCCGCCCAACTCGTCAGCCGCTGCACGCCGCTCTTCGGCGTCTTGCGGTCGGACAGCGGGCCACGCTCGGCGTAGCCGAGGAAACCCGCGATGTCCGTGCGGACGAGCCGTAGCGACGGATCCTCGGTCTCCCGGCGGATATGCCGGTAAACGTTGGGGACGCCGGAGTGAAGTGCGACAGACACAGTGGGTCGGGGCGTGGTTACAGCGGCTCGAGTTCGAGGCCCTCGTGCGCGATTTCCATTGTCTCGATGGCGACCTCGCTCGTCTTGGCATTGAGCGCGGGGCCTTCCCATTTCGACGGCCAACCGTCGTGAAACTTCCAGCGCAGCGCGGGCTGCCGCTTTTCATCGAGCAGCGTGATGACGCCGCTCTGGCGCTGCGTCTCGCCGTCGATGACCTTCTTGCGCCATTCCCACAGCCCGGCATCCTTCGTCCAGCCTCGCTTGCACACGATGTTGGCGAATTTCATGAGGCCGGGCAGCTTGCGAACTGTACCGGTTTTGTCGCTGCCTTCGCGATACTCGATGATGTTGCTGTCCGTGGAGAGGCCGCTGACTTCGCTAAAGCCGGCTTGGATGGGCACCCCCTCCAGCTCAACCACGAAGTTGAATTGTCCGAACGGATCGTTGCGTTTCGCTGCCATATTTTGGGTCTGTTAAGGGTTGGGTTACGCTTTGTTTTCCTCGATGGAATGACCGCCATCCCACTGGCCGATCCGGAAGATCACGAACTCGGCGGGTTTCACCGGAGCGATGCCGATGACCATGATGAGTTTGCCGTTGTCGATGTCCGCCTGGGTCATCGTCGTCCGGTCGCACTTCACGAAATAGGCCCGCTCAGCTTTCTCTCCTTGAAGCTGGCCGTTAATCCAGAGCCCGCGCAGAAAGGCGCTCACACTCCGCCGCAGCCGAGCCCACAGCGGTTCGTCATTCGGCTCAAAGACGGCCCATTGCGTGGCTTCTTCGATCGACTCTTCGACGAAGATAAAGAGTCGCCGGACATTGATGTACTTCCAGTCGGGGTCGGGCGTAGTCGTGCGGGCGCCCCAGACGAGATTGCCGTAGCCGACGAAGTAGCGCAGCACGTTGACGCCGCGGGGGTTCAGCAAATCTTGCTGCCCCGTGCTCACCTGCACCTGCAGCCCTCCAGTGCCGTCTTCGCCGGGATCGAGGCCGCGAATGCGCTCGTTGGCCGGGGCCTTGTGGACGCCGCGTTCGACATCCACGCGCGCATAGATTCCGGCCATGTGTCCGCCTGGCGGAATCTCAATCGTCAAGCCAGTGACGGGATGAACGATCTTCAGCCAAGGGTAGTAGTAGGCCGCGTATTTGGAGGCTACGGACGGGAAGTGATCCTGAATGGCCCCGGGCGCTTGTGGGGCTTGGATGATCGCAAATCGGTCTTTGAGCGCCTCGCATTGGTCCACCACAAATTGCGCGATTTGATCGCTGTTGGGGACGGCTCCATTCACTTCTTCGGGACAGCAGAGAATGGCAATTTCATCGATCGCCGAAAGCGCGGTAAGACCGGTGCGGACGTCCGGCTCAGCTTGCTCGTTGCCCTTGATGTCCGCCGCGGTGACGGTGTCTCCCTCTTCGCCGTTGTCGAAAATGATCAGCGGTGCCGGTTCGCTCGTGGCGATCTCCGGCAGGCCATCGCCAGGGCCTCGCGTGACTTTGATCAGGATGGACACCTCATTGATCTGCCGCTCGTAAAAGCTGTTTGTGCCTTTGTTCTCCGACAGGTTGTCGAAGATCTCGATGACGGTTGGTTCCCGACGATTGGGATCCCTGCGCACGGCCGGATCTCGATCCGTGGGATCGACGATCGGCTCCGGCGGCGCGATCTCCCAGTAGAGCGCCGTGAGTTTGAACAGCCCTTGCGTTCCGTTTGGATTTTTACTGGCCGTTGCGGTTTCGATCTTGATCGCAAGATGCCCGTTCGGCCAGGCGCCGGGTCCCAAGGCTTCCACCAACATGTCGCCGGAGGTAATGGTCGCCACGGTCGCACTGCCATTTAGTGGCACCGCTCGCGCCACGAAGCAGCGCTTGCCGCCATTGGTGAAGAATCCTTCCACCGCGTGGGCGAGGAAAGAATCGTCGCGATACCGGCCGAAGACGCGGGCAAACTCGCCGAAGCTGGTCACAAATCGTGGTTTGGTCGGCCCGCGCACCGTGAGGCCGACGAAACCGGCGGTGCTGGTGCCGACGCCTTCGATCGGCTTGTTGCCCGTGTCGATTTCTTCGATGTAAACGCCGGGTGAGAGATATTCTGGCATGGCTTCGTTCCTTTCGCGGTTAGATAGGTTGGAGGTTGAGGGCCACCGTCATCCCACGGCGGACGTCGATGGTTGCGGTGGTGGTTTTGGCCGCGCGGGTCGCGCGCAGGGTGATTTGCGGAGGCTTCGGAAGATCGCGGACGAAGATGACGAACTGCCCGTCGATGCCGGTTGTGATGGTTTGATGCCCAGCGATCCATTCGACCAGAGCCACGCCGGGCGGTTGATTCGTGCCATCCAGGACCGTCCCGCGCACGAGCGTAGCGTCGGGGGGAAAGGGGTACGCTGGGGTTGGGGCAAGCGTCACGCGGCGGCGCTCGGCGAGGTAAGCGGCGGCTTGCCGCGGGTGATCGAGTGGCAGGTCGGGATCGGCGAGCGAGATGTCGGGGATGCCAGGCCAGATTGGCGGCGACTGGGGATCGTGAGGCGGGGGTGGAAACGCTGGTGACACCGGCACCGTGAAATCGAAACTGAGATCGGTGTAGTAAGATGCCGTGGGTGGGCGAGCGTCGGCATTGCTGCGCACCTCGATGGTGTAGTCGTCTGGCGGCAAGCCGACGCAGACAAAGGTCGCATCGGGATACTTTCGCACCGGGCCAAATCGCTTCCCTCCCCGCGCGGGAATGAGCCGCGCCGAGAGCTCTCCGACGGGCACCGTGCCACCGGTGAACCCATCAAAAAGCTGCAAGACGAACTTCGCGGAGAGTTCGCGGACGTCTGGCTCACTGGTTTGCAGCGCGGAGTTCATGCGGGGATGGGCTCGCCGTACTCAGCGCGTTTATTTAGCACCGGCGTGAGGTAGCGCTCGTCGCTTGAGTCGAGAACGGCGACCCGCGCGATGTAGCAAATCGAGAGCTGGTAACTCTCCTGCAGCGCCTCCCAGACGCGCGCCAATTCGTCGAGTGGGACGGAGTTGAGCACGAGACGCACCTCTTCGCGCGGCGCATCCTCGCGGCCGCGCAGGTCCGACAGGTAGAGGAACGGCGCGTCGTACAGAATCGAGCACACTTTCCCCAGCACGGTGTGACTCGTGCCCTGGTTCTTGAAATGTGGGGTGATCATGTAGTGCAGCTCAAGGGCGAGCGGCGCCTTGCGGACCTTGCCGCCATTGCCGTAGCCGGGAGGCTGATTTTTAGTCTGGGCGTCTTCGATGATGCGGTAGAGGAAGACGGAGAGCTGGCCTTCCATCGAGCCGTGAGGAGACTGAAGGGCAATCTTTTTGGGCGGGAGGATTTCATTCGTCGCCGGATCCGCTTCGAACCCACCGCGCAGCGCTTGGAGAAGGCTGTCGCCGACATCGGAGAGGATGAGAAAATTGCTCACACAAATAGACGCCAGGCGGCCTCAAATTGCGGCATCTGAAGTCGCGGCTTTGCCGTCGAGGTCGAAAACCTGTTTGGTGATCGTGGCTTCGCGACCAGATTTAAGCGCCTCGAGTTTTTTCTGTTCGAATTTTAAAGTGAGGGTCGCATTTTCCAGCGCTGCATTGGCGAGACGGGCGGCTTCGCAAGCCGAGACAACCTGGGCGAGGCACGCCAGAACTTCTGCCTGAAACGTGGCGGGGCACTTGATGTCGCCGACCAGGTTGAGATGCCCCACGGCGCTCTTGCCAAGATAGAAGGCGGTGGCCGGGCGCACGGCCATCTGCTTGGAGGCCTTGGCGGCCAGTTCAAGGCCGTCCTTCAGCAGTGCTTCCACATCCGCGGGGTAACCCAATTTTTTTTGGAACTCTGCCAGCGCGGAGTTGCGCAATGTTTGCTTCTCGGCAGCGTCGCGCGCCGCGCACGCCACGTTCTCGCTCAATTCATCGACCTTGGACTGTTGCTTCGCGATCGCGCCATCAGTGCTTTTGACAATCGCATCCACGGCTTCCTTCTGGGCGTGCGGGTTCTTCAGAATCCGCTGCCAATCCTGGGTGCGAAAGCACTCGAGCGGCTGGCGTGCGGCGTAGAGTTTCTCCTTCAGTGCGGGATATTTTTCGATCGCGTCTTTGGCCTCCTTCTCCGCCTTCTCGATCACGCTCAGGTCGTCCTTGAGCAGTTTCGCGAGGGCCGCGCTCTGATCAATTTGGTTTTGCAGGGCCTGCGCAGCGGTGCCTTCCTCAGGAGGTGCGGTATGGTCCGCGACAGGCGGCGCTTGTGTGGGCGGCGGAGGGCAGGGGCGTTGTGCTGGTGTGGGTGGACACTCGCCACCATCGTCGTTGGCGTCTTCGTAATACGGGATGTTCTTAGGCATGGTGCTTGGGTGGTATCGGCAGGCTCCGCACGCTCCGAATTCGGCGGATTTTTCGCTGATTGTTAATTTTTGGGACCGCGTTTTTTAGCCGTGAGTAAAGCCAGTCTGACGTGTCGGCGGAGCAATTAGCACCGGGCGTGCCACGGCTATTTTTCTCACCTTACTTCCCGGAATTGAGAGAAAAGGAAGGTTAGGATTGGGGCGTGAAGGGACTTTTTCATCCTGCACGTCCGGGGAATCCAGACTCCGGTCGCACCTGCTTCACTGAAATCCGGGGCAGGACAAATCTGCCCTAGGCCTGCGCTTGCGTTTGTCCCACGAATCCGCCGTGATCAAACTCCCGGAATTCCTCCACCTTGATTCCATATTTACGGATTAGCTCCCAGAAGGCGCGGCGATTCTTGTGCGCCGCCCGTGCCGCCTGGGAAACGTTGCCCTTGTGCATCAGTAGCAAGTCCTGAATCCGTCCGCGCTCGAATTGCGCGATGACATTCGCCTTCGCCTCTTGGAACGACTTCTCGGCTGGCGCAGTCTTGCCCGGTGAGAAGTCTTCGACCGCGAGTTCGGTCTGTTCGCAAAGCAGCACCGCCCGCTCCATCGCGTGCTCTAACTCGCGCACATTGCCCGGCCAGCTTTGGGCCATCAACCACTCCACCGCGCTCGGCGCAAAACCTGTGACCTTCGACTGAAAACGCTTTGCGAAGCGTTCCAAGAAATGACGTGCGAAGTGGGGAATATCGTCGCGCCGTTCGCGCAATGGCGGCAGCACTAGCGGCACGACGTTCAACCGGTAATAGAGATCTTGGCGAAAATGTCCGGCATCGACCGCTCTTTGGAGTTGCTCATTGGTCGCGGCGACAATGCGCACATCTGCGCGCCGGTTCCGATTGCTGCCGAGCGGGCGAAATTCTTTCTCCTGGAGAAAGCGCAGCAGCTTGGCCTGTGCGAGCAGCGGCAGACATCCCACTTCATCGAGAAAAAGCGTTCCGCCTTCCGCTTCCTCGATCAGCCCCACACGGGTCGCTTGAGCGCCCGTGAAAGCGCCGCGCTCGTGGCCGAAAAGTTCGCTCTCCGCCAGCTCCACAGGTATCGCGCCGCAATTTACAGGAACAAAGGGAGCGGCCGCGCGCGGGCTCATGGCATGGATGGCGCGCGCGACAACCTCCTTTCCCGTGCCGGTCTCCCCGAGGATCAGGACGCCCGCATCCCAGCGCGCCAACATCGGAATCCGTTTCAGCTGGGCGACGAAAGCGGCATCGCGCCCGATGAAATGGCGAAGCGCTTCGGGAGGCTCGTATGCCGCACCCGAGGTGCTCGCAGGCTTCGCTCGCGTCTTCTCGAGCAGGCGCCAAACGCGAGGTAATATCTCCACGGTCCGCAGCGGAGCCGTCACAAAATCGACCGCACCTCCTTTGAGCCATTCAATCATCTCGATCGGGTCTCCATCCTCGATCACAGCAATCACGGAGTGCGCTTGAGGAGTGCGGCGGGCGGCTTCGAAAAGTACTTTTGCCCGTTTGAAAAGCGAACGGGTGAGGACAAAAAAAGTAATGTCCGGCTGGACCCGCGCGAGGAGGCGGGTCAAGTCTGTAGGGCTGAACGCGGCACGCCGGATTTCCACCACCTCGTGGCGCGCTTCAAACCCTTGGCGATCCGCTGAGTCCAACACCACTCTAAGCGAACGTCCCAACTCGCCAGCCGGCGCAAAGTCACAAATCAATATCCTTGCCGATTTCATGGAGTGCGAGTCGACCTTCCTGGACTCGGAGGCGAGTATGGCACTAAAGAGCCGTGCGCCAATCATTAAATGGGAGTCGGGCCAAGCGGCAATACCACGCGCCTGTCGAACATCAGCGGCGGCCAGCAAAGCGGCAGAATTCTCCTCGCACCTGCCCGGGAGTTTCACTCCAGCTCGGCGACCGCGTCGGTCAAGAGCCTCCTCGCAGTCAGGCGGGTGAAGATGTTTTTCAGCCTTCCGCCCCAAAACCTTCACAAATACAGGGTTTAGAAGGAGTGCCGGGGAGGGGACTCGAACCCCTACGGATCGCTCCACCAGATCCTAAGTCTGGCGCGGCTGCCAATTACGCCACCCCGGCTTTTACTCTGTTAAATGACCTGCTTTAGCTTCTTTATGGCTGGAGTCGTGTAACGCTTTGTGATACGCTTTCAAAATGCAGGTTAAAAGAGAAGCAAAGATTTACGCGCGAACCCTACCCAGTGGCAACACGACTTTTCGCGTGGACATGGGAACCGTGAACGGAAAGCGGACGACGAAAGATTTTCGCCATGAGGTCGAGGCGTTGAAATGCAAGGCGCAATGGGATACCGAGATTCAGCGTCGCAACCTCGGCGCTTTGCAAGACTTGGCGGCAGTGAACAAGCGGGAAATCTTGCTCGCCGTTGAAAGACTTTTGCCGTTTGGCGTTTCCGTTCTTCAAGCCGCGGATTTTTATATCCGATTCGCGATGCCACCGAAAGGGCCGATCACGATTGAGGATGCGGTAAAAAAGTTTCTGGAGTCAAAACTTCGCGCCAACCGAAGGCCGCGCTACATCAAGGCAATGGCTGACAGTTATTTGTCTCCGCTCCAACGGGCCTTTCCGGGCAGAATGGTCGGCGAGATTACGACAGAAGAAATGCGCCGGTTCATATTTGGAAAACCGCGCGCGCCGAAGACGGTGATGAATTACCTCAAAAGTCTCGACGTATTCTTTCATTACCTGATTCGCGAGGGGCATTGCACCATGAACCCGCAGGCAAGAATCGAAAAGCCGATGCTCGGGGAGGGGCGGACAACCTTTCTTTCCGTTGAGCAGGTTCAAGCCATGCTGCAATTCGCTTTGGACAATCAGGGCAAAGAGGAGTGCGCTTGCATGGCGTTAATCCTATTTTGTGGTGTGCGAGTTGAGGAAGTTGAGCGTTTAACGTGGGAAGACGTGCGACTTGAAACCCGGCGCGTTCACATGGAAGCGGCTGCCACGAAAAAGCGGAAACGTCGGATCAATGTGATTTCAGACAACGCGATTGAATGGCTGAGGCGTTGCAGCGGAACGGGGCCAGTTGCTCCGCTCAACTATGACAACCGGATGAGGCACGTTCGCCAGAAAGCCGGGGTGACGTATTCTCAAAACGCCATGCGTCATTCCTTCGCTTCCTACCATGTGGCGATGCACGAAGACGCCGCGCGAACGGCTTTCATGCTTGGACATCCTGACGCAAATCTTCTTTACAACACTTACCGCGATTTAGTTGCTAAAGAGGAAGCGAAACGCTTTTGGGACGTAGTTCCTGCGGAAGTGACCACCGAAAGACAAGCGGCAAAAGCACGCCGCGAAGCGGAGCAGAATGCCAGCAAGCGCCGGATAAGGGAGCGATTGAAGCAGAACGGGAAAGCCCCACAGGGTTGATCTAGGCCGCGTCCGTGCGTCTGAGGCTGGCAAGAGCGCCGCGCCCTGTCTCTCGCACAAACTCCGCAATGATGGACTGTGCGAAGCAGAGGATTGCAAACTTGTCCCGGTCGGAAACGAATTCAGCTATGACCCTCGGCTTGCCTTCTCGGTCAAATTGAAACGCAAGCAAGCTCTCCGCTTCCTCAGAGCGAGGAAACGAAACAAGTTTTTCAGAAAATGGAGCTTTGCCCGCCATGTGGCGGAGCATATTCACCAAAGCGTCTTTGTCAAGATAAATCTTTGAATATCAGCTACTTGCATCGTTTATGGCGAGGATTATCCTAATTATCCGCGTTAAGTTTTTAAGCGAGCAGTAAAAAAACTCGGCACCAAGCTAGAAATTACCGTGTAAAAAACTATGTCAGAAAAGGACACGCTGAGGGCCGTAGGCACCGCCAATCATAACCGAAAGGGATGGCGATAAACTCCGCAGCTAAATCCAAAAAGCGGCTGACTGGCGCGATGTTTATACCGTAGAAAACACGTTAGAGACACCAAGTCCGTCAAAAGAGCCTGAACGAATGCTTCCCAAAAGGAGCAGCGATACATCGGAAAAACGGGTCGGATCAGTTCAGTGAGTGATACGCGATAGCGAAGAAACTCAAGGGAAGCATCAAGAAAACTCCCATCGCAGAACAGCAGCCGGATAGAGAAAGAGTTGGATCGAAAGCTAGACTCTGCGTGAGCAGGGTTGAAGACAGGGAGCAGAAGCCCTGAACAGCGAATGGAGTGAATCGGGTAACTCTTTAATGATTTGAGAGCACTATGGGGCCTAAAGGTGAGGTGTGTCCGCTTCGCTCGAAATCTAAGGGAAGCTGAGGATTCTGAGGAAAACTAATTCACAAATGATTCCCGACTTCACTATCAGAATGAAACTCTGTTTCTGAATCAGCCGCCGAGCCTTTTAGAATACTTCCATATTCATTTATGAAATGCTCCCACCCATTTTATGAAATTTCCAAATGTCTGAGTAAGCAAGGCCGGGGAGGGGTGCTCATTTCATTTCTATACTGATTCAGACTCGGCGGCGACGGCTGGCGACTGCTCCAAACACGCCCAAACCCAGTAGGATTATTGTCGTCGGCTCGGGAGCTTGAATTTGCTGAATTTCTGACAATGAAAGCGCCCTGTCGTAAATCTGAATATCGTCAATTTTACCTGTGAAGTATTGATCCGCACCGTCAAAAACCAAGTGTCCTGCCTGCCAATCTGGTGATTGGCTGTAGTCGAGTGAGGAGTCGTATGGCAGCGCGGCAACTTGCGCTCCGTCAAGAAAGACAAGGCAAGATGATATTCCGTCCATAGCGTAGGCTAGGCCGTGCCAGCCTGTGCCAATCATCGGCGTTCCTCCAGCGTATAAAGTGTAGTCCACAGACTGACTGGGATAATTCCGGCTTCCTGCCGCAAGATAATTTGGAGCGGGAGAGTGTAAGGGATAGTCGTCGATTTGGAGATTCAATGCGAGCACGTTGTCTCCCCCCGCTCCTCCAAGATAGTCAGTGAAAATCGGGCCAAGTCCATCCGCTTGGAACCAAAGTGATACGGTAAAAGCGGTATGCGCCCCGCCAAGTGGAGGCAGAGAAGAAAAACGAATGTATTGCCCAAAGCCGAATTGGAAGGCCGCATTAGGATTTCCAAAACGGTCAGTGGTCGAAGTCGCGCCAAGAACAGTTCCGTTTAGTCCGTTGCCGCTGGTATCGTTGGCATTCCCATTGAACGGATAATTTGCGATAAGGCCGGGAACTGTTTGCCCGGATGCGGAAGGCAAAGCCAGCAATGCCGCGCTGGTAAAAAGGAGAGCGCAAACGACGCGAGCATGCTGCCCCGGACTAGATGTGATTTTCATGGTTTTCGTGTTGGGGGTTGATTCAGGTGGAGGGGTTGGGAGCGCCATTCAGTTCTGCCGCACGGGTTTTCAGAGTGAACCTTTTTACGTCACGAAACATTCCAAAGTCGAATCATTTATTCTTCATGGGAATGTCTGCGGCGACGCGATTTCTTAAACGATGAGGGTTGAAAAAAACCCGCGAGTCGAAAGATAAGAACATCATTGGACGCCGCGTGCGTCTTGCTCGTGTTTCGATGAGTCCGCCTGTTTCGCAGGATGATTTGGCAGGGCGACTGGCCCGGCTTGGCGTTCAGATTACGCAGACGGGTATTTCCAAAATTGAAAACCGCTCGCGTTACGTCATGGACTATGAAGCGCAGACACTAGCGAAGGCATTGAAAGTCAGCGTGGCGTGGCTTTATGGGGAGATCGAGTAACGGGGCAGGCGCGGAATGCATCAGTGTATTCAAAAAATCATTGGCAGATATTTTTAACATTTTGCCTGCACATTCGCGCCGCAAACTTGGCCTTCGGTGTATTCACGAAAACACTTGATTATTTGAATACAGTTTGATATAAACTGCGGGATGAACAAGCCCGCCGCAAAAACTCCCGTCGTCATTCTCGTTCGCGTCTCCACCGTCAAACAGGAGACAGACCGCCAGATTTCAGAATTGCAGCACTACGCCGAGAGCAAGGGTTACGAAGTCGTTGAGATTTGCCGTGAAACCATTTCGGGCCGCGCCGACGAATGCGAACGCCTCGGCTTGCACCGTGCGGAAGAACTGGCACGCGCCGGGACAGTCAAAAAGGTTTTGGTGCATGAGATTTCCCGCCTCGCTCGCAAGAACAGCGTGACGCATCGCTTCGTTGAAACGCTGGAGGACTGCGGGGTGTCGCTCTACTGGCACGCGCAAGGCATTGAAACGCTTTTGCCAAGCGGTAAGCGGAATCCGGCGGCTGGCATCATGCTCGCGCTTCTCGCCGAGATGGCGCGCAGCGAAGTGGACACGCTACGGGAGCGGATAAACTCGGGGCTGGCAGAAGCTCGCCGGAAAGGCGTCAAACTCGGCAGACCGGAAGGCACCACGCTCGCGCCTGATATTTACCGGCAGAAGCACAAAGACATTTTGCGCCATTTGAAGGCCGGGCAGTCTGTCCGCAACACCGCGAAGATCACGGGCAAAGGCGTTTCGACCGTTCAGCGCGTCAAGTTGACTTTGGCCGTCTAAAGCCGTCAGCGTGTAACAACTTTGTATCACGATTTCCGCCGATTCCTCTGTAAACGATTCACTTCCTAAGTCTGGCGCGTCTGCCAATTTCGCCACCCCGGCTTTCGTTGTGACTGTACTTTAGCTAAAGCACGGTGTCGACGCTGAGGAAAAGGTTTTAGTTTCGCCCTGTGGGCGGAGCAGCATAGCGGGAGGGAAAGGGCAGAGAATTTCCAGTTGTTATCCGATATTGCCCCAATAGTGTGCCACCGGAAATTTCACCCCCCATGAAGCCGAACCTTACTTGTTTCCGGAGATCTGCGTTCACGCTCATCGAGCTTTTGACCGTGATCGCCATTATCGCCATTCTGATGGGCCTGCTTATACCTGTGTTGGCGATTGTTAAGGAACAAGCGCGTAAAGCCGAAGCCAAGAATGACTGCCTAGGCATCGTCGCAGCGGTCAAAGCCTACCATACGGAATACGGCAAGTACCCGGTGGGCGGTTTCTCTGCCACCGGTGATTTGAAAATTGGCGGTGTTGATGGAGACAACAACAAGCTCTTTTCCATCCTGCGCGCGAGAGACGCCGCGGGGAACCCAGGGAACAAATACAATCCGCGTCGCACGAATTTTTTCGAAGGCCGGATGGCCAGCAATCCT
Source organism: Chthoniobacter sp. (assembly GCA_031390545.1). Classification (GTDB taxonomy): domain Bacteria; phylum Verrucomicrobiota; class Verrucomicrobiia; order Chthoniobacterales; family Chthoniobacteraceae; genus Chthoniobacter. The sequence continues at coordinate 76,806 of JANMTP010000070.1, forward strand.
GCCGCGCCAAAGAGCGGATATGCGGAGTCCGGCAGCAGCGGGACGATCGGCGCTCTTTATGATCCGTGGGGCGGCCAATATGGAATTATCATCGACGCCGACGGCAACGGCGAAGTGGCCGTGCCATATACTGACTTTACCGCTCCCATCCAGGCGGGGTGCGCCGTCTATGCCATGGGAAAGGACTCGGCGATTGGTGCGAATGGCGACGGCAGATACAAATCTAGCGGCACTGCGTCTGGCGACGTCGTCTCTTTGCAACAGTAAGGCGGCGCTTGGTGACTGGGGAGTGAAGTCGCGGGGGTTTCTTGCCGCGTTGAGTCAAGGCAAGAAACGACAAGGCCCGCGCGGCGATTGCCGGGCGGGCCTTGCGTAAATGGGCGGCGGCGAATTAGGACTTCGCGGCGACGCTGTCGGCTTTGCCGTGCTCGCTGATTACCGTCACGGGCTTGCCCACGAGGGTTGCGGCTTTGTCGGCGCCTGTGGTTTCGGGCGTAAGCGTGATCGAGGCGGTTTTGCCATCGGCTTTTTCGACGACGACAACTTTTTTCTCGGCATCGTACGACTTGAGCGTGCCTTCGTCAGTGACCTTTTTACCGCAAGCGGCGTCGGCAGCGAGGGTGAGTGTGGCGAGGGCCAGGAGGGTGAAGAGCTGTTTCATGGGCGTTCTGGATTTGGTGGTTGAGCACGTCGGCGGAATGTCGGCAGGCTGTGGGTGAAAATCCTCCATGAAACCCTCCTGCTGGCAAGCCCCGTTTTTTTCCCTCGCCGCCCTCGTGCTTTTCCTCGCCAGCGCGTCCGCCCATCCGATCCCGGACATTCCCGTGCGTGGGCATTTTTCCGGGAACGGCACCATGCGCGTGACGGTGGAGGTGGATCCGCGCTGCCTGACCAGTGCACCGGATATCGAACCCTCAACCGTCCCGGCGAAGTTGGCCGAGATGGACGCGGAAAAGAAGGCGGCGCTAATCCGGCAGGCCGCCGAACTCGTGCGGCGCTGTGTCGAGTTCACTCTCGAGCCGGTCGGGCAGGTTCAGCCGGATTTCGCTTTCTCTTTCACCGGCCAAAACGAAGGCAAACTCGCGGGCGCAGACGATGTCGTGGTCATCACCGGCGAATGGCAGACGACTCTCGCCGCGGGCCTCACGGGGTGGCGTATCCGATCCACGCCGGAGTCGAAGCTGAGCGTCGTTTTTCAAAACATCATTCGCGGCGAAACCCATCCCCGTCTCGCCGTCCTCTTTCCGGGCGAACGCAGCTTTACGCTCGACCTAACGACGCTCGACGCGCCCAAACCGAGCGGCCCGACCCCCGGTAGTGTGTCCCCGAGCGGCGGGGCAGGAGACTGGTTTGGCACTTTTTCCAGCTACCTCCGCCAGGGCTTCATTCATGTCGTCCCCGAAGGTCTCGACCACATCCTTTTCGTGCTCGGCGTTTTTCTGCTCAGCAGGAAGTGGCGCCCCCTTCTCGCCCAAGTGACCACCTTTACGCTCGCCCATTCTGTCACCCTCGTCCTGGCTACGCTCGGTTACGTCCGCGTCCCGGGGCACATTGTTGAACCCGTCATTGCTGCCACCATCGCCGCCGTCGCCCTCGAAAACATTTTTCGCCCGCGCTACACCCCGTGGAGGCTGGTGATCGTCTTCTTCTTCGGTCTCATCCACGGACTTGGTTTCGCTAGCGCGCTCGGTGATCTCGATTTACCGCAAGCTGCCCTCGTCGCTGGGCTAGTTGGGTTCAATGTGGGCGTTGAGGGTGGCCAGCTTGCGGTGATCGCCGCCGCTTTTCTCGCCACCTGCTGGGTGCGCGATCCCGCTCACTACCGCCGTTGGGTTGTCATTCCGGGTTCGATTGCCATTGCGGCCATGGGCTTGTGGTGGACGATCACGCGAGTATTGGGCTGAGCCAAGCAATGTGGCCCGGGGATCGATGATGAAACCTCGAGCCCGCCCGGTGCGCAGTTACCCGCGGAAGAGTTGATCGGTGCGTTCGGCTAGGAATTTCAGCCGTGCGGCGTCGCCGCCGGGAACCTCGAGGATGGCCCATCCGTGATAATTGATGTCGTCGAGCGCGCGCATGACGGCGGGCCAGTCCACGTCGCCTTCGCCGAGCTCGACGTTGAAACCTTTCCATAAGCCCTCGGCGTCGCGCTTCTTTCGGCTGAACTCTTTGATGTGCAAATTCAGCACGCGAGGGCCGAGGGTACGAATCCACTGCTCCGGCCAGCCGTAGGTGACCACGTTGCCGATGTCGAAGTGCCAGCCGACCCACGGGCTGCTGATTTCATCGACGAAGCGGGCGGCTTCGAGAGGGCTGAGGAGAAAGTGGTTCCAAACGTTCTCAATCGCGATGCGGCATTTCGCCTTTTCCGCGAAGGGGACGGCCCGTTTGATGAGTTCCTGCGAGCGCGTGTAGGCGTCGGCGTACGAGACGTCCTTATTTACGACCGCAGGGACGAGAAGGAGGCGATCGCAGCCGAGTTCACCGGCTTCCTGGAGGGCGAGCTTGAGGCCGTTAAAGCCCTGTTCGCGCACCTTGGCATCGGGCGAACTGAGCGGCTTGCCCCAATGCACAGAATCGATAACGCCCGCGACGGGAAGAGCGGCGGAGGCGCTGGCTTTGATGAGTTCGTCGAGCGAAATGGCGTCGGGTCGATTCAACTCCACGCCATCGAAGCCCGCGTCTTTGATCATCTTGAAGCGATCAGCGACCGAGGCCGCATCGGCGTTCACCATGCCGAGGTTGACCGCTTTTTTTAGCACGCGCTTTTTGGAAGAAGGGTCGTCGGCAGCGGAAGCGAAGGGTTTGAGCATGGCGGTGGCGATGGTCGCGACCCCGGCATGGATAAAGGTTTTGCGGTTCATGGGGCGAGGAGTTTTGCGCGTTTAGGAAAGCTTTGTCCGGCCCGGCATGGCGACGGGCGGCGTAGGGAGTTTCATCTTCCAATCGAGCGGCTCGGCGGGCCGCAGGTCTTCCTTGGAATTCACGGCTTCGTCCCAAGTTACGGCCTGTCCGGTGTAGCCAGCCATCCGGCCAAGAATGCCGACCATGGTGCTGTGGGCGAGTTGTTCGCCCATGTTGAGCGGTTTGCCGGCACGGAGGGAGGCGAAGAAGGCGTCGTGCTCGTTTTGATACATGTCGGGCTCGGGAGCCTGGCGGACATATTTCCACTTGGTGCCGTCGAGCAACTCGTAGCTCTGGCTTTTTAAGGCGACGATCTCCCCGGTGCCTTTTGTGCCGAAAAGCTTCTCGCCGCTTTGGCTCCAAGTGCCCTGCTGCTGGCGGCAAAAGATCGTGCCCATCCGCCCGCCCGAAAATTCGTAGCCGACAGCGAAATGGTCGAAGACCTGGCCGTATTCGTCTTCAATCCGCTGTTGCCGCCCGGCGAGCGACCAAGCGCGGACGGGTTTGGCGTCGTTAAACGCCCAGAGCATTTTGTCCACGGAATGGATGGCCTGTTCCACGAGGTGGTCGCCGGAGAGCCAGGTGAAATACAGCCAGTTGCGCAACTGGTATTCGAGGTCGCTCCATTCTTCCTTGCGCTTTTTCACCCACGGGGAACCGCCCATGTACGAACCGTAAACCGCGCGCACATCGCCGATCTCACCGGCGTGGACCCGCTTGAAAAACTCGCGCTCGCCATTGGCGAAGCGGTAGCAGAAGCCGGAAAGCAACCCGAGGTTTTTTGCCTTGGCCGCGGCCGTGGCGGCGAGAAAGCGCTGCACGCCGGGTGCGTCGGTGGCGCAGGGTTTTTCGCAAAAGGTATGTTTGCCAGCCTCGACGCATTTCTGCAGGTGCTCGGGACGGAAACCGGGGGGAGTGGTAAGGAGAACGACATCGACATCCTTGAGCGCGCAAATTTTGTCGATCGCGTCGAGACCGACAAATTTGCGGTCATCCTCGACTTGCACTCGATCTCCAGACTCGCCGGCTTTGAGGTTATTATAGGCGACATCGAGCCGGTCGGAAAAGGCGTCGCCCAGTGCGACGAGCTGCACGTAGGTGTCGGCCTTGAGCGCCTGCTCCGCCGCGCCGGAACCGCGGCCGCCACAGCCCACGAGCGCAATTTTGATCGGCTTGTCGGCCCCTTGCGCACGCAGGATTGAAGGAAAACCGACGACCGATGTGGCGGCGAGCGCAGCAGCCGAGCGGGTCAGGAATAGCCGACGGTTGAGCGTAGGGTCTGGGGAGATCATGGGTCAGAGTTTTTTAACGAGAATATTCCGAAACGCGACCGGGTCATTGTGGCCGGCAAAGCCGAGGAAACCCGAGGGGCGATCTTTGCCGGGGTGCGGGCTTCCGGCCATGAACTGCTCAGGCGTGATTTTGCTGACGTCGGCCACGGTGACGACCGAGCCGTTCAACTCCACGCGGATGAGGGGGCCGCGAACGATTATTTCGTAAAAATTCCACTCGCCGGCAGGACGCACGTAACCGCGGTGGGCGGCAGCCAGGCCGTACACTGAGCCGCAAAATTGTCGTGGGTCGAGCTTGGCATATTTTGCGGCGTCGTCATCGAGCACCTGCACTTCAGTCATTCCGGCGTAAGCGGGGTCCCCTTCGCCCGGGTAACGGATGGCGAGACCATTATTACCGCCGGGCGGCAGCTTGAACTCAACGCGCGCTACGAAGTCGGTCAGTTCTTCCCGCGCGAAAATTGTGCCGCCCTTGCCCGGTTGACAGACGATCGCGCCGTCCTTGATTTCATACTGCTCCACCGGGCCGCCCCAACCTTGGAAATCCTTACCATTCCACAACGCTTGGAAGCTTGCGGCGCCTGGGTTTGCGAGGATTTGGTTCGCCTCATCGGAGCCAATTTCGCGCAGGAAAACATTCCGCCAACGAATCTCACCGCCGTGTGTCTGCAGCAGAATAGGTCCGCGCCGCGGCACCGGTACCGTGCGGTCGTAGAAATTTTCCATCAGCGCGTGATCCACGACCTGCTTGTCGTTCAGCCACACGCTGACCCGCGCGCCGACCATGACGATGCGCAGCTTATTCCACTCGCCAAACGGCTTATCGGCGAGGACCAGCGGGTCTTTGCCCGGCGCGCCAGGGGAATTATTCCACAGGCCGCCCGAACCTTTGTCGGCACCTAGTTTGGCCTTGGCCTGCTCAGTTGAATCCCAAATCTGCACCTGCGGCACGCCGCGGAGGTAGATGCCCGAGTCGGCCAGCGGCACCGTTTTGTAATCCACCAGCAACTCGAAATCGCCGTAGTCCTGCTCCGTCGCGGCATACGCGCCGAAGCCGTCGTTGACCAGTTCGCCTTCTTCCACCGTCCAGTGCGGCTTACCCGTCTTGGCGTTCACCTCGACCATCGACTTCGTCCATTTGTCCAAAAGTGCCGCGCGCATTTCCGGCGTCGCCGCGAGCACTTTGCGGTGATCGAACGTATCGCCGCCCCGCCACCCGGTGAGATCCCGGCCGTTAAAAAGTGCCGTGAATCCGGGTGGCAGCTTGGTCTGGGCTTCGACCGACGAAATGAAAGCGAGAACGAAGGCACAAGCGAAAAGGGGGAGTTTCATGGGGCGGACGGGGATTAGTCGCTTTGGTTAAATTCGTCAATCGTGACACGTTAAATGTCTTGGACACAATTGCTCTACAATCACACCTTAGCCCACCCCCCCCGGTCTCCTGAGCGATTCTTCTTCGTCGCGAGTGTGACGCCCGCCTCCCGCGTTCCGCTGAACCCGACCGATCTAAGCGACGCTGGCCAGAAATTCGCGTTTTCCCATCGCCTGACAGATCGCACGGCGCAGGTCGGCGTGGCTGATGGGCTTGCCGAGCACGAGATCAACCCCCGGCGGGCGGCCGCCAAGAGCCATCATTTCATCGCCAAAGCCGGTCAGCAAAATGACCGGCGTTGAAGGAGAGAGGGCCTTGATGGCGCTGCCGAGCTGCGCGCCATTCATCATCGGCATCGACTGGTCCGTAAGGACGAGGTCGTAGGTGCTCGTGCGGAAAAGTTGCAGCGCTTCATGGCCATTAGCAGCCGATGCTGTGGTGTGACCGTCGCTGGCTAGGTGCTCGGCAATCAGTTCACAGATGATTTCCTGATCATCGACCACAAGGACGCGCAAGGTGTGACCGTACGGGGCTTCAACCAGAACCTCCGTTTTCGCGACCAGCGTAGTGGAGGGCAAATGAATCGCGAAAGTGGTGCCGACACCTTTTTCGCTGGCGATTTCGATGGTGCCGCCGTGCCGCTGGACGATGCCATAGACAACGGCCAGCCCAAGCCCGGTGCCGCGTTCGCCTTTTGTCGTGAAGAAAGGTTCCAAACAGCGTTCGCGTTCGCTTTCCGTCATGCCCGAGCCCGTGTCGGTCACGGTGAGAGCGACGCCTTCGTCGAGCAATAAAGTGGAGATCGTCACCGAACCGCCTTCAGGCATGGCGTCAACGGCATTGAAAATGAGATTGGTGAGGACCTCGCGCAGTTCGGCGGCGTTGGCGGCGACGGGCGGGATTTCCCGCAGTTCCGTGAGGACTTCAATCTGCACACCCTCGGCGAGGCTGCGGCTCTTCCACTTCGGCGAGGTCAGCGAAACGACTTGAGCCGCGACTTCGTTGAGGTCGACCGGCACACGGATCTCATTGTTTTCTGCCGGTCGGTAAAATTCCCGCAACCGGCTGACCACATGCGTGGCATCCTGCGCGGCGGACACGATGTGGTTCAGATAGGCAAGTTCGCGCGCCGAGCCGTGCTCCCTGAGCCACGGCTGAAGCAGTTCGCCGTACCCGAGCATCATGGTTAGGGCGTTGTTGAAATCATGCGCAATACCACCTGCCATCATGCCGAGCGCGCGCAAGCGTTCCTGTTTCACGACTTGCTCTTGCGTCGAGCGAAGGTCGTTGAGTGCCTCTTCAAGCCGGGCCGTGCGCTCACAAACCTGTTCTTCAAGGACGGAGTTTTGGCGCTGCATTTCGAGATGGAGAAAGCGGTTCTCGAGCAGGTTCTTGATCCGCAGCAGGACTTCGGAATGGTCGAGCGGCTTCGTCACGAAATCGCGCGCACCGCCGGCCAGGGCACGCCGTTTGGTTTCTGCAGTGACATCAGCCGTCAGAACGAGCACCGGCAGATATTCATCCGCGGAGGCAGCGGTGGTGAGCTGCTTCATGATCGCGAAGCCGTCGAAGTGCGGCATGTTCAAATCGAGCAAGATAATGTCGGGCGCAAACTCGTAGAAAACGGGCAGGGTCTGCCTGGAATCGGTAATGCCTCGCACTTGGGTGCATCCGGAAATCTCCAAAATACGTTCCAACAGTCGGACGTTTGCCGGCTCATCATCGACGATAAGGATGCGGGCTTTGCTGAGGTAATCTTTGGACATGCGATACGGTCCGAATTTTCCGGTCGCTCGAAAGCGATAAAACGGAGATTAATTCGACACGGACGATTCAGCACATGGTATGCCTTTGGGATGAACTTATTACCGCTGAGAGGGGCCTAGTGATGCCTACACAGGAGACAAATGGGCGGACGGTTCGCGCGATGTTCTCAGCGATCGCTTCGCGGTATGATTTCACCAACCATTTTCTCAGCTTTGGTTTGGATTTCTTGTGGCGGAAACGGGCGGCACAGATCGTCCGCACATGGGAGCCTGAGCGGATTCTCGATCTCGCAACTGGGAGCGGCGATTTAGCGCTTTCTCTCCGGGCCGCCTGCCCGGCGGCGAAGGTAATCGGAGCAGATTTTTGCCTGCCAATGTTGCGCTTTGCCCAAAAAAAGAGATTCGATCACCTCGTCGTTGCCGATGGCATGCACATGCCCTTTATCGACGATGCCGTCGATGTCCTGACCGTCGCCTTTGGCCTGCGCAATATGGAATCGTGGTCCGGCGCATTAGGAGAAATGACGCGAGTTCTTCGACCTGGGGGGCATCTCTTGGTATTGGATTTCTCCGTGCCGCCGCCGCCGCTTCGTTGGCTTTACCGTCCTTATCTGCACTACATCCTGCCGCGGGTAGCGGGCCTTCTTACGGGCGAAAAGGGAGCTTACGACTACCTTGGTGCTTCCATCGAAAAATTCCCATCCGGCTCGGCCATGTGCGCACTTCTTGAGGCCGCAGGTTTGGACGAGGCGAAAGCCGAGCGGTTGACCGGCGGAATCGTGTCACTCTACACCGCCCGAAAGGGTTAATTCGGGATCGGTGGCGCTGGCGTGGTGACCACTGGCGTCTCAGCCACTGCAGGCGCTGGCGCGGAGGAGGCCGCGGGTTTGTCGATCAGTGGCAATTCGAAGGCGGTAAAGTCTGGATGACTGATCGCGAAAACTCCCTCCAATCCTTCGGCGCTGGCGTAGTGCAGGCCGTCTTTTGTCGCCGCTCCGATCTGCAGTTTGCCGGCGGGTTGATCTTTCGTTTTAAAAGCCACGGTTAGCGCCGGTTTGGCCAGGCCATGCTCAGGAGCGGACGCGCCCAACCAGCGCACCGCACGCAGCTTGGCAAGCGTGTTGACGAGCGATTGGGCGTTGGTTTGATTGACCCTCCCGTCGCCTTTCGTCAGTGCCCACTGGCTATCTTTGTCGCGTTCGAGGCTGAGCGCGGGTTGGCCTTCGCGGGTAACCTCAAGCGCGCTGAGGTCGTTCGCAGCATTTTTATATACCGCGAGATCCTGCCACTGGAGTGGGTCGGTCATTGCGAAGTCGAGAAGAGTCCGTGGCACGCTCACGACAAATGGTTCGTCGTCCAGTTTCGCGTATACCGTTTCGCCCTCGGGTTTGCCGAAAAGCACGCTGACGATGGGCTTTTCACCGGCCTTGCTCTCCGGGGTATTTTCCGAGGCGTAGGAACTCAGGGTCACCCGCACGGATGGCTGATCGAGCCCATATTTCGGCAACTCGGTCGCTACGTCCGCAATAAAACCGGCTACTTTTTGCCGTCCCAACTCCGCCAGCAAGCGCGTCGCTGCCGCAGCATTCACCGGCTGGTCTTTCCCGCCGACTTTCCGCACCCACGACTCGCCGCTCCGGGCGAGGACGATCTTTTCCGTGCCGGCGCCTTCGATGCTGATGCGATCCACAATGTCCGATTCCACGCGGACGAGCTGGCTATCTCGGAGATCGTTGGGCTTCGTTTCGAGCAGCGCTTCAAGCGCCTTTGGTACGATGCAAACCGCGTCGCGGTTCGAAAGCTTGACGTAAATTTTTTCCTTATCCTGTTCCACCGCTGCGCCGATTTGCAAAACCGTTGGTTGCTCATTGCCTTCGGTGAAAAGCGTGACGCTCCCACGGGGCTCATGCAGGCCGTAAGCGGTCAGGTTTGCGGAATCGGGCACGAAGGTACTCACCTGCGCATTCGCGATCTGCGCAATAAAGTCACCGATCTTCTGGTCGTCGCCGCGTGCCTTTAGCGGTTTCGCCAGCGACCAATGCTCCGCGTCTTTGGCCAACTCAATCTCTCCAGCGACGGTCTTTAGCGCGACTTTGCGCACCTGCGTGGTCGCCAGATCGGTCAGCTTGTGATCACGAAATTCGTCGGGCTTTTTCGAAATCTGCGTTTTCAAATCTGTCCCAATGACGTGCACGATATTCGAGTCTTCCTGCCGCACGTAAAGTTTCCCTTCCACCGCGGCGTCTTTGCCGAGGAGCAACTCGACCGGCTTCTTGCCCCCGCTGAAAAGGATCCGCGTGTCCGGACTGGCGAGGCCGAATTCCCGGAGCTGATCCTTGCTGCTCCCGCTTTTATCGCTGGCCAGCGCCTCAGACTTCAGCCCTTCCGCCGTGGTGAAAAGCTGACTCACCGCCATCAGGTCTGCGCGATCTTTCAACGGCTTTTCCATCAGCCAAGCGCCTTCCTTGGTTTTTAGCAGTTCGATGGTGGTGCTGCCGTTTTTGATCGTGATGGCGGTGATCGCGTCCCGATCAAACTCGACCACGCGCCCGGCGCTTTCAGCGGCCTGCTGCGAACCGGGCAGGCCTTTCTCAACAAACCAGATGAAGCCGAAAATTCCGGCGGCAAGGGCGAGAAGGAGGAGGGTGTTCTTGGATTTCATGCAGAAAAAAAGCGGGCTAGCTGCGGCGTTGCCACCAGTTGAGCAGTCCAAAAAGTGCGACAATGGCGGGAATGATGCCCATGACCGTGAGCGAGATGTTGCGCAGTTGTTTGTCGTCGAGAGTGAGCGGGACATTCTTCTTTTCCTTCGGCGGAATGCCGATGACTTCCTCGCGGTCGAGCAGCCAGTTGAGGGCGTTGACTGAGAGGTCGAGCGAGATGCCTTCGGAAAGGCGGTACGAGCCCGCGCCGAGCATTTCGGCGTTGCCGGTGACCACGAGGCGCGAGGTTTCGACCTTCACGCGCTCGTCGTTTACGCCACCTTTCTCCACCGCCAGAGCCAGGGGCAGCGGGCCGGAGTGATCTTTTGCGTCGGGGGTCGCTTTGGTTTCGTCGCCGGTGAAATCAGTCTCGCCCCAAAAGCCTTCCGCTGATTGGAGGATCGGAATGATTTTCAATTTCGACGTCTGCTCCGCGGCCTTGTCGATCTGGAGCGATTGCGTGGTGCCGAGCAGGCGCTTGCTCAGGCCTTCGAGATCTTTGGTAATTTTTGTGCGGCTGTCCTGCACGATGAATCCGGCATCCTTGATCGGGCCTTTGACGATCTTGGGATTCCCGTTGTCGTCCATGGTCATGAAATTGCCGAGGCCGATCACGCGATCATCCTGTGGCATGACGCCTTGTTCGCCCAGCCAGCCGCCGAGGCGCGGCGTGCTCGCAAAGGGATTCAAAAGCACGAAAACGCGGCCCTTTTTCGCCCAGAAATTGGCGAGCAGCTTCATCTCGACCTCGGAGAAATCATACTTCGGTCCGTTGATGATGAGGGTGCGCGCGTCGTCGGGAATGGCGGAGACGTTGAGCAGATTGAGCGAGGCGGACTGGATGTTCTGGCGCTTGAGGCCCTCCGCAAAAAGTTTCAGGTCCCCGCCGGCGAGGTCGGGCTCGCCGTGGCCGGTGGTGTAGTAAATTTTGCTCGGTTTGTCCTCCGTTAGCTCAAGCAGTGCGCTGGTCACGGCTTGCTCGCCTTTGAAGGCTTTGACCCGCGGCTGCACTTGGCCGGTCATCATGGCCATCTGATCGGGCATTTCCATGTCGGCCATGTCGACAGCGTTCACGAATTTATTCCGCCCATCGTAGTCGAGGATGAGGATGTTTTCGTTGGCGCCAAATTTGTATTTCGTCTGCAACTCCTGCGCGCGGCTGAGGCTGCGGAAGGGATCAACGTATTCGACACTGAACTTCTTTTTCGAGGCAAACTCATATTCCCGCATGAGCGCCTGCAGGTCGGGCACGATGTCGCCGGCGCTGGAAAAAAAGACGACGGCGCGGACCGGTTTTTTGAGGCTGGAAAGCAGGTTGGTCGTTTGCGAACTGAGCTTGAACTTCTGGTCGCGGGAGTAGTCCCAGCGCTTGAAGTGGCGGAAGCTGAGGTAATTCAACATGCCGATGATACCGGCGACGACGAGCAGTTGGACGAGGACGTTGAGGCCGATTTGAAAGCGGTGGATTTTCACCGTTTTCGGTGCGGCCGGAGCAGGAGTTTCGGTAGCCATACGAGGGGTGTGGTTAGACAGGGAGGATCAGGCTTTCCACTTCCGATACTGGAAGACTTGGAGGGTGAAGAAGAGGACGAGCGCGGTCATCGAGACATACCAAACGATGGGGCGGCTATCGATGATGCCTTTGGAAAAATCCTGCATGTGCTGGATCGTGGAGATGTAGGAAAACATGTCTTTGATCGCGGGGGCCGTGAGACCCAAAATGTCCGGTAGGAAACCGAGGAAGAGGAGCAGGGTTATGCTGGTGAAGGAGATGGTCGCTGCGTTGATTTGGTCCTTGGTTAAGGCGGAAGCGAGACAGCCGACGGCGCTGTAGAATGCACCGATGAGGAAGAGCAATAGGTAGGTGCCCCAGTAGGCTCCGGCGGCGTTCGCGGCGGTTTTGCCGGTGATGTATTGGAACGCGGCAAACGAGCAGAGGGTGGGCGACCAGAGGATGCAGTAGAAGACGAGGACGCCAAAAAACTTCGCGAGAACGACCTGCGAATCTTTGACCGGTGCAGTGGTCAGCGTTTCGAAGGTGCCCATGCGAAACTCCTCGGAATAGCTGCGCATGGTGATGAGCGGGAAGCTGAGGATGAACGGGAACCAGAAGATGGCCGGGGCGAAGAAGGCTTCGACGATGGTGATCTCGGTCGGGTAGCCGTTCAGGACGCTGATCTGGCTGAAGAAATTAAAGCCGGAGAGGAGCAGGAAATAGAAAAGAACGACGTAGGCGATTGGCGAGTAGAAGAAAGACTTCACCTCGCGGGAGAGGAGGGTGAGGAAGGTTTTCATGGGTGGGCGGAAGCTGGTGGGAAGATGGCTTGGTTTATCGCGCTGTAGGGGAAGCTGTCAGCTTCCCCTACAGCGCGCGGGCGACATGTGACGCGCGCTTAACTATCCGAGTGCGTTAGTTCGACGAAGACATCCTCGAGCGTCGGACGGCGGCGGGTGAGTTCGCGGACCTGCCAGCGCTTTTCCGAGGCGAGGCGGAAGGCGTCCTCGGTGGGGTCGGCGTTGGCGTCCAGTTTCAGTTGGAAGGCGGTGTAGTCGCCGTCTTTTTCTTCGGTCACGTCTTTTACGCCGGGGAGCGCGGCGAGGAGTTCGCGGCCGTTCGTCGCACCTTTGGCTTCGAGGCGCATGCTGCCGGCGGCGCGGTGGTTTTTGAGGAGGTTCTCAGCGGTGTCGCTGGCGCGGATGGTGCCTTTGTGGATGACGATGACGCGCGAGCACATGATCTCGACCTCGGGAAGGATGTGCGTGGAGATGAGCACAGTGCGTTTGCCGCCGAGGTTCTTGATGAGCTCGCGGACCTGACGGATTTGATTCGGATCGAGGCCAATGGTCGGCTCGTCGAGAATGAGCAGTTCCGGGTCGTGGACGAGCGCATCGGCAAGACCCACACGCTGACGGTAACCTTTCGAAAGCGAGCCGATAATGCTGCGTTCGCGATCGCGCAGGCTGCACAATTCAAGCGCATCGCCGACGGCCTGCTTCACTTTGCCACCCGCGACACCCTTGAGTTTCGCGCGGTAGCGGAGGTATTCGCCGACGCGCATGTCGGTATAGAGCGGGGTGTTTTCCGGCAAATAGCCGAGGCGGCGGCGCGCCTCGACGGATTCCTCGAAGACATCGAAGCCAGCGATCTTCGCCGTACCCGAAGTCGCGGGCAGGTAGCTCGTGAGGATTTTCATCGTCGTGCTTTTGCCCGCGCCATTGGGCCCGAGGAAGCCGACGATCTCACCCTTCTCCACCTCGAAGTTGATTTGGTTCACGGCGGTGAAGCCGCCGTAGCGCTTGGTCAGGTTTTCGACTTTGATCATGGGGAAAATTTTAGCGGGCGATGAGCTGCACGGTTTCGCTTTGGCGAAAAATCCGCCCGTTCGCGCGGCGGGTGGCGCCGACCGTGAAATCGACCTGCGAGCCGCTATCCACGGCCTTGAGCAGTTCTTCCACTTGCTGAACGGACGTGACCACATAGCGACCGAGTTGGGTGATGACAAGCCCCTGCTTCAGCCCGCCCGCCTCGGCCACGCTGCGCGCGTCCACGTCGGCGATGAGCACGCCGCCGCCCGGCTCGAAGCCGAGGGAGTCGGCGAGCTTCGGCGTGAGGTCTTGGAGCTGGAGGCCGAAAAATTTTCGCGCAGGCGAGCCGGCATCGGCGGCCTCCTGCGCGGCTTTGGGATTGGCGGCGATCTTTTTGAAATCCGCCACGCGGTCGCGCACGGTCTCGCCAGGAATAGCGAAGCCGATGCCCTGCGTGGGCACGCCCTGCGGGGAGAAGGCCATTTTCACCGAACTGACGCCGACGAGCTTTCCGCTGAGATCGACGAGCGGGCCGCCGCTGTTGCCGGGGTTAATCGCGGCATCGGTCTGGAGCAGATTGCGAAACTCGGTCTCGTTGATCGCCACGGTGCGGCCCTTGGCGCTGAGGATGCCGCGGGCCACGGAGCTGCCGTAGCCGAGCGGATTCCCGAGCACGAGCACGGTCTGCCCGAGGTGGTTGGGCGAGAGTGCCCCCAGGTCGATGGCCGTCAGCGGCTCTTTGGTGTCGATCTTGAGGAAGGCGAGGTCGTATTCCGGGGAGCCGGCGATGTAGCGCGCGGTGTAGGTCTTGCCGTCATTGGTGGTCACGGAGATTTTCAGTTCCGCGGCCCGCTCGACGACGTGCTCATTCGTGACGATGTAGCCGGCGGGATCGACGATGAACCCGGAGCCGAGACTCTGCACTTTCTGCGAAAGGACGCGCGGCCGCTGCATTGGACCGCCGAAGAACTGGTTGAAGAACTCGTCCCGCGGATCGCGCACGGTGCGCCGGACGATACGCTCGGTGTTGATGTTCACGACCGCCGGCATGGCCTTGGCGACGGCGAGGACGGAGGGTTCGCTGGCGGGATCGGTCTGCGCGTTCACGCCGGGGATGGTGAACAAGGCAGCAAGGAGCAGTGAGCGCAGGCGGTATTTCATCGTTGGTGTGGGGCCGCGTCAGACAGACGAAGAGCGGGGGCGTTTAAAAAATTCCGCGCCGCCGATGATGCGGCGTAGGGCTCACTGCCCGGCGGGTTTCACGGGAGCCGGACCGAAGGGCCACGTATCGGTGCGGAAGGGCGCGGCGGGCAGGCCGGCGGCATTGGTCAGATTGCACGCGGGGTTGTCCGCCCAGGCGTAGCGGACGGCGGCGGGCACTTTGACATCAGGACTCGAGACGATGACGTGGTCGCCGGCGATCTCCGCTTCGGCCCAGACGAATTTGCGGTCCTCGCCGGCGATGGCGAAGCCGGTGACTTTCCCTCCGTCGGTCGTCTTCAAGCCCTCCGAGTGCCGGAGGGTCAGGCGGACTTTTTCGCCTTCGATCTGGGCGCCGCCAAACATCGGGCCGGAGTACTCGAAATCGCGGTAATAGACGGTGGCGAGGGCAGAAAGGGCGAGGCGTTTACCGACGGTCTGCTTATCGCGTGGGTGGATGTCTTTGGCGTCGCCGACATCGATGGCCACGGCCATGCCGGTGTGCGGGAGCTGCAAGGCGGCGGTCTGGGCTTCGCGGAGGCGCGCCCAATCGGTGTCCGTGGGCGCACTGCGGCGCTCCATGAAATTGGCCAACTGAACGAAGAGGAACGGTGCTTCCGGCTGTTGCCAGGCCGCGCGCCAGCTCTGGATCATGGTGGGGAAAAGTTTGCGATATTGCTGGGCGCGGCTGGCATTGCTCTCGCCCTGATACCAGGTGAAGCCGCGGATGGTGTAGGGGAGGAGCGGTGCGATCATGCCGTTGTAGAGGCTGGCGGGGCGGTCGAGGGCGTCGCCACCCTTGGGCTTTCTCGGCTTGGCCGGAACCGGCGTGCCGGCTTCTTTGGCTTGCTTCTCCGCGTCGGTCCACACGGCGAGCTCGGCATCGTATTTCGCTTTCGCCTCGGGATATTCGGCGACAGCTTTCTCCCAGGAGGAGGTGATCGACTTGAAGTCGGCGTCGCCGTGCAGGATCGGCCACGGGGTCCAGAGTTCGGCCGCCGTCCCGCCCCACGAACTGTGGATCAAGCCGACGGGGACTTTCATGGTCCGGTGGAGTTCGCGCGCGAAGGAGTAGCCCACGGCGGTGAAGTTGCCGACCGTCTGCGGCGTGCAGATTTCCCACTGGCCTTTGGTCTCCTCCTGCGGCTCGGCCTTCGGCGTGCGGGCCACGGCGAAGTGACGAATGAGCGGAAAGTTGCCGCCGGAGATTTCCTCGGTGGGGTTCATCGACGCGCGCACGCTCCACTCCATATTCGACTGCCCGGAGCAGACCCACACTTCGCCGACGGCGACGTTTTTCACGGTGAGTGTATTGGTCCCGGCGATGGTCAGTTCGCCGATCGCGCCTGAGGGAAGCACGGGGAGCTTCACGCTCCATTTACCGGCGGCATCGGCGGTGGTTTCGGCGGATTTGTCGCCAAAAGTGGCGGTGACTTTTTCGCCCGGATCGGCCCAGCCCCAGACGTTGGCGGGGAGATCCTGCTGGAGGACCATATTGTCCGAGATGAGCGCGGGGAGCCGCACGGCGGCGGAAGCGGCGACGGCCAGGGTGACGGTGAACAGAGAGAGGAGGATGGGAGCTTTCATGGAAGGATGGCGCGGGAGGATGCGGCGGCACTGCGCGCCGCGCTAGGCGAAATATTGGAGGCTGCCCGCTCCGGCGTCCGTGGCTTGCAAGGCGGGGCTATTTCCTGAAGATGCGCGCTCCATGACCGCCCTCGAAATCCTCGCGCTCCTCGCCTCGGCGGCGGCGGCGGGAGCGGTCAATGCCGTCGCGGGCGGTGGCACCTTGCTGACGTTCCCCACACTCCTGCTCATCGGCACGCCGCCGGTGGTGGCGAATGCAACTAGCACGCTGGCGTTGGTCATCGGCACGGCGGGGAGCATTTTTAGCTACCGGCGGCAGGTCGCGGCCGTTCGCTCCTGGCTTCCCCGTTTCGTGCCGGTGAGCCTCGTCGGGGGCGTGCTCGGGAGTGCGCTGCTCACGCATTCGAGCCCGGAAATTTTTGCCCGGCTGGTGCCGTTTCTCATCCTGTTCGCCACGCTGCTTTTCCTCGCCCAAGGCGCTTTCCGCCGCATCGCCACGGGCGAGGTGATGCCCGCGGAGCACGGTCGCGCTTTGTGGGTGGCGGTGGCGTTCCAATTCGCGGTGGCGGTCTATGGCGGTTACTTCGGCGCGGGGATCGGCATCCTGATGCTGGCGTCGCTCGGGTTCCTCGGCTTGGGCGATATCCACCAGATGAATGCGCTGAAAAACATTCTCGGCTCGCTCATCAACCTCGTAGCGGCGACGTGGTTCGTCGCCAGCGGCCTCATCGACTGGCCAAAAGCAGCGATTATGACCGTGGGCGCGCTAGCCGGGTATTTTGCCGGAGCGCATTTCGCGCAGCGCATCCCGCAACAACGGGTGCGAGTCCTGATTACAATGATCGGCTTCGCGATGTCGGCAGCCACGTTTTGGAAGCAGTTTGGGGAAAAATAAGGGGGTAAGTTGGTCGTGGCCGAGTTTGCGGAAATTGTAGGGCGCCCGCCCCGGTTGCCACGGGCAGGCGAAGCGCCCGCCCTACAACTAGCGGCAAACTGAGCCACTATGGGGAAGAGCGGGGTCTTGACGGTGAGCCGGAGCTGTTGAGCTCCGGGATCTGACGCCGCCCAGTTTCAGGGGCTCTGGATGCGCCTAAAAATGCGGTTTCTCGTTTTTGCAAAATTCATCCTGCTGAACCGCGGCTCGGTTCGCTGAGCAGGCTATTCGACAGAGTAAGCAGAGGAAATTTCAGGTTTTTCTGCGAGTCGGCGTGACGTGGCACACCGGCGGCTAAGTCATTATGGAGATTCTAATAAATAGACTCCGTATGAAAAAAGCCCTCCTCTCATTAACCGCCTTCGCCCTCTCTCAAGCAGCGTCTTTCGCGACTATCGATCTCGGTTACGCCGTCAGCCGCACGCCCTACGAAGCCTACATGAGCCCGGTCAAGCAGGTCCTCAGCTCGGTCCAGGACACCGAACCCAAAATGGACCGGGTCCAGGCTCTCATGCGCCAGGGCCGCCTTTTCCGCTACTCGCATACCGACCCTTACAATCCCGCACTGCCCGAGCAGACGGCGAAGCGCCGCGTCGGCGATTGCAAAGACAAGTCGCTCTGGCTTTGCGACCAGCTTCAGGATACCAGCGCCCGCTTTGTCATCGGCAAAATGAAGCGCAACAGCCGGATCAGCCACGCCTGGGTGATGTGGCAGGCTGAGGGAGGCCGCTGGTGGATTCTGGACTGCACGATGAGCTTCAACCCCATTCCCGCCGACAGCGTGGGCCCCAATGCCTACGTGCCGCTTTACTCTTACGCCAAAGGCACGGCTTTCCGGCACGGTGGCCAGAGCAGTTCCCTGGCGTCGGTGGCCGGTCGGACGAAAGCTCCGGTGGCCGCGAAGTCGCCCTCGAAACGCGGGGTTGCGACGAAAGAGCCGGTCGCAGCGGGCGGTGTCCGCCTCGCCGCGAACTGAGCGCAAACACTTGCTTTCATGGGCAACGGAGCGTCCGGGTCGAAAGGCCCGGGCGCTTCGCATTTTTGGGCGTTTACAGGCCGTTGGGCGAAGTCTGCATTTCAGTGCGCTGGCGGCAAATGGGGCAATTGTCGCCGGGCGTGGTGTGCAGGAGTTGGCCGATATCCGGCGGCACCGCGCCGGGACCGCCGGGGATGTTAAGCCCGTAAAGCTGGGCGGCTTTGGCCCGGCACCAGGGATTGCGCAAAGCGAGGCGCTTCAGCTCCGCATCGGTGCCGAGCGCGAAGGATTTCTCCGGCGCGACGACCCGCAGAATCCCGAGCGCGTCGATCGCCTGGGTGACCTCCGCGGGCGTCGGCGGCGTCTCGGCGGCGAGGCCTAGAAAGGCCCGCCATTGGGCGAAGTTGACGTCGTCGGTGAGTGCAAGGACGGAGAGCTGCGACGTGGCGCGCGGGGCGTCGGGTTTGTCGGCGAGATACTTGAGCAAACTAAACAGCCGCGGTTCGGTATCGCGCGTTGCTTTGAAAGGCTGTGGCTTGTTTCCATTTTTGAGCGATAGCGCCGCGGTCGGCAGCGCCACTTCTGCCGCGCCTTCTGCCGGCACCTCCAGCACCGCCGCCCGCAGCACCATCACCTTTTGGTCTCCCGCCGCCGCAATCAATCCGGCGGGCACCGCCACCTTCACCGCTTCCGCCGACGCGTTGCGGACCGCCAATGTGAGTTGATCGCGTCCGTTTCCACTCCACGCGCCCTGCACCCCGGCCATCGCCAGCAACTCGGCAAGCGGCTCATCATCGCCACGGGCCCCGTCGGCCAGCGGGCAAAGCAGGGCTATGGCCGAAAATAAGAGCGTTTTCAAAGCAGCGGGTCGCCGATCCTCGCGCGCTGCGCCGCGTTCTGCAAACTGCTCGACTTCACCCCGCACCCGGCTTTCAGTCCCGCCCCTATGTTTTGGACCGAAGAAATCGCCGCCCGCGTCACCGGCCCGCAGATCATCAATGACTCGAAGACCCCGTCGGGCCGCGTCCACGTCGGCGCACTGCGCGGCGTGCTCATCCACGACGCCATCTTTCGCACCCTGCGCGAAAAAGGGATTGAGGCCCGCTACCTCTTCGGTGTCGATGATTTCGATCCGGTCGATGAGATCCCCAAAGGCGAAGACGTGCACTTCGGCAAATATCTTGGCTGGCCGCTCTGCAACACCCCCGCGCCGTGCGGTGCGGAGGGCGACATGGCGGAGCATTACATGCGCGAGTTCTGGCAGGTCTTTGGCGACCTCGGGGTAAAAGTGGAGCGTTACCGGATGCGCGATATTTACCGCGCCGGGCAGTTCAACGAACCCATCGACAAAATCCTCCGCCACGCGGCCGACGTGCGGCGCGTGTATCAGCAAATTTCCGGCAGCGAGCGGCCCGACCATTGGTTTCCGTTCCAAGTCATTTGCGAAAACTGCGGCTGTATCGCCACCACGGAAGTGCACGCCTACGACGGCACGCTCGTCTCGTATCGCTGCCTACCATCCAAAGTCGTCAACACCAAGCTCAACCTCGGCCGCGGCTGCGGGCACGAGGGCAAAGTCTCGCCTTTTGACGGTCGCGGAAAGCTTCCCTGGAAGCTCGAATGGGTGGCGAAGTGGGTGCAATTTCCCGTCACCATCGAAGGCGCCGGCAAAGACCACTCCACGAAGGGCGGCTCGCGCGATGTCAGCGAGGCATGTCTGCGTGCCATTTATCAAAAAGAGCCGCCGTTGCGCGTGCCGTATGAATTCTTCCTCGTCGGCGGCGCGAAGATGTCGTCGTCCCGCGGCGTGGGCGCGAGCGCGCGCGATATGGCCGACTTACTTCCGCCGGAGGTGTTGCGTTTCCTGATGATCCGCACGAAGCCGAACTCGCCGGTGAACTTCGACGTGCGCGAAGAGGGCATCGTGAAGCTTTTCAACGAGTTCGATCGCTTCCACACCCGCGTCAATCACGACAAGAACGCCACGTCCGACGAGGCCTGCGTGACCCGACTTTGCGAGCTCACACCCGAGGGCGACTACTTCAACGCCAATTTCCAGCTCGTCTCCGCGCTCGTCCAGATGCCGCACCTCGAGGTGGTCGAGCAGATCACCCGGCGGAAAGGTTCGCCGCTCACCGAGATCGAGCGGCGGCACCTCGACCAGCGCATCGCCTCGGCCAAACTCTGGGTCGAAAACTACGCCAGCGAAGACGAGAAAACCCGGCTTCAGGAAACGCTTCCCGCCCGCGCCCACGAGCTCACCGCAGGCCCACGCGCCTTCCTCCACCAAATCGCCGCCGCCTTGCCGGGAACCGCGTGGGAGGACGACGCGCTGCAAGCGAAGGTCTTCGAAATCGCCCGCCTGACGCCGATCGAACAGCCAGTCGCTTTCAAAGCCATCTACCGCGTGCTCCTCGACAAGGAAGCTGGGCCGAAAGCGGGTAACCTGCTCGCCTTTCTCGACCCCCAATTCGTCATCGCCCGCTTTCAGGAACTGCCGTTCTCCCGCCTCGATTTTTGGCGCGAGACCGCGATGAGCGAGGTGGAATTGGAGAAGTGGTTCACGCAAAACGCCGAGAAGATCGCCGGCAAAACCTGGACCACGCAGATGGAAGGAGACACCGCCGCCTTCGAAATCACCGTCGAAATGAAAGACGGCAAACGCCAGCTCAAGCGTCTGCTCGTGCAAGGTCGCGACGCCAGTTCGGCGATACCGGGTTTGTTGGCGTGAGATACCCGTTCTGAGCGGAGCCAGGGAGGACCCCGGCGGCTCGACTCAGTGCAGCGTGCAACGCCCTACGCGACCGAGATGATCGCCCGCATGGTGTGCTTGGCTCCGGGCGCGAGTGTGAGCGCATCGGCACCGGCATTGGCGGTTTCGATGCAGGCCATGCGCAGCCATTCTTCTGCGCCGAAATCCTTCATTGCCGCGGCTTTTTCCGCCCATGGATTCCAAATCACCGTGGTCGCCGAGCCGCTCTTCTCCACGCGGATCCGGCGTTTTGCAGCATGGTCTTCGAGCACGCAAGTGGCGCGGGTGTCGGGGAAAACGCGGTCGGTTTCACCAGTGAAGCGAAACGAGCCTGATTCCAAAGTCTTCGTTTTCAGCCCGTCGGTTTTGTCGATGTAGGCGGCGTTTTCCAGGCCGGTGATCGCCACTTTGCGCACATCGCTGACGGCGAAGTAGGTGTGCAGCGCCTCCTCAAATTCAAACGGTGTGCCGCCGGTGTTTTCGGCTTCGAGCATCATTAGAAGCAGCGGTCCGATTCGAAGATGGAGGCGAAGAAGAAACTCGTGCGGCCAGAGGGCGCGCGTGGCCTCATTCGCCGCGAGGCGCAGCACTGCGAGCACGGATTGGTCGCCTTCGACGGCCAGCGATTCGACCTCCCATACCATCGTGCGCGCAAAGCCATGCGCCGGTGACGCCGGCTGACCAGTGCGCGCCGCAAACCACGGAAAGCAGACCGGCACACCGCCGCGGATCGGCTGGCCCGTGGCAAAAAAACTACGCTCGCTAACGAAGAACAGCGGTGCCGCCCCCTTGGGCTGAAAATGCGTAATCTGCGCCCCTTGAAGATAGACGTGCGCCTCGGCTGCCGGCGTCGTGATGACCAGACGCGTGAGCCCACCCTCACCTGGCTCGAACCGTGCGCAACCCGGGATCTCCAACGGATAAAGCGAAGCAAGATCGGAAGGCATGCGCGGGACTTTAGGAATGCACCGGGGGGCGCCAAGAAAAATGGCGGTGCGCTTTGGGAATGCACTTTTCGATTGGAGCCGCCCGGATGGAACGTTAAAGGTTTCGAGCTTCGTCCCGCCTAAACAAATGGCCGACGGGCCGCTTCCACTTGTCCAGTGGCACCGCCGGTCTTGCTACCCATCTATTGCCAATCCGCCTTTGAGCCCAAAGCCACCAACTCCGAGCCCCCTACGCCGTCGTTTGCCGCTCGAATTGTTGGTCGGTGGTTTGGCGCTGGCCCTTTTGGGCGCACTAGCCTCGGGCGTTTGGGAACATGGGCGATTCGCCCTGGGACAAATCTCGGCCGTGCCGGCGATCGCAGCGGCCATGCTCGTTGCACTGGTGGTCTTTTTCTTCCGAAAGCACGCCCACCTGGCTGAAGTTGAGTCCGTAGAGAAAGAGCGTTTGCTGGCGCAGTTGCGTGAAGCCGAGACGAAGTACCACTCGATCTTTGACAACGCCAGCGAGGGCATTTTTCAAACCACGCCGGATGGTCGTTTTTTGACCGCAAACCGCGCCATGGCCCGCATGCACGGGTATGAAACGCCAGAGCAAATGATGGCCGCGTTCTCCGACGTGGCCACGCAACTCTACGTCGATCCCGGGCAGCGCAAGGCGTTGCTCGCGGCTCTTCAGGAGGATGACATCGTCTCAAATTTCGAGTTCGAGATTATCCGCGCGGACGGGCGAACGATGTGGGTCCGGGAAAACGTGCATGCCGTGCGCGATCAAGCCGGGCAACTGCTCTACCTCGAAGGCACAGTCGAGGACGTCTCACTGCTCTGGTGGGGCGAACAGCGGCGTCGGCTGCAATACGCGATGGCACGGGTCATCGCCGATGCGCCGAGTGTCGAGGACGCGCGGCCGATGATCTTGCGCACCGTCTGTGAAACCCTCGAGTGGGATATGGGCGCGGTTTGGGACGTAGATGGAGAGGCCGGACTTCTGCATTGCGTGGAAGTCTGGAGCGTGCCGGAAATCGACATCGCGGAGTTTGAAAAGGCCAACACCGAGTTGGAATGCCGCCGGGGACAGCGTCTCGCGGGGGAAGTCTGGGAACTCGGCAAACCCAGGTGGATCGCCGATCTCGCCAGCGTCGAGGCTTATCCCAATGCGGAGTTGGCGCTGCGCTGCAGCATGGCCTCGGCCTTTGGCGTGCCCATTGAGGTGGGCGGCGAGGTTTGCCATGTGCTCGAATTCTTCAGTCCGAAAATTGCGCCGCCGGACGATGAGCTCTTGCAAACGTTGGGCGCGATTGCCAGCCAACTCAGCTATCTCATTGAGCGGAAGCGCTCGGAGGAAGCGCTCCGCGCTAGTGAAATGCGCAAGGCGGCGATCCTGCGGTCGGCGCTGGATTGCATCATCAGCTTCGACCTCGACGGCCGGATCACCGAATTCAATCCGGCCGCCGAACGAGCCTTTGGCTACAGCCAGCAAGAGGCGCTCGGTCGGGAGATGACGGAGCTGATTAATCCGGAAACGATCGAGCACAGCCCGCAGCGTGGGCTTGCCCTCTTCGACGCGACCAATCCCGTCTCCGCGCCTGGTCGGCGCATGGAGCTGACGGCGACGCGCAATGGCGGCGCGGGGTTTCCGGTGGAGTTGGCCGTCAGCCGCATCGTCATCGACGGCAAGCCAATGTTTACCGCCTATCTGCGGGACATCACCGAGCGGCGCGAAGCGGAGCGCATCAATGCGGAACTCGCCGCCGTCGTCGCCAATTCGAACGACGCCATGATCGCCTGCACGCTCGATGGGACCATTTCCGGATGGAACGTCGGAGCCGAGCGAATCTACGGGTACGCTGCGGAGGAAATCTGCGGGAAGCCCTTACCCACGCTCATTCCAGAGGAGCGGCATGATGAATTTCCGCAGACGCTGAAGTTGGTCGCTGGTGGCGAAAGCCTCGCCAATTACGAATCCGTGCGGCTGCGCAAGGACGGAAAGAAAATCAGCGTCTCATTGACGGATTCACCGATCCTCGGAACGGGCGGCCAAGTGACTGGCTTCTCATCCATTGCTCGCGACATCACTGAGCGGAAACGACTCGAGGAGGATCTGCTTCAGGCCCAGAAAATGGATGCAGTGGGCCGCCTGGCCGGCGGTATCGCCCATGATTTCAACAACATTCTCACGGCGATCCTCGGCTACAGCGACCTCATCATTGGGCAGATTGATGAGCGGCAGTGGATGTACAAACACCTTTCGGAAATCCGCAAAGCTGCCGATTTTGCCGCCTCGCTCACGCATCAGCTTCTCGCTTTCAGCCGTCGTCAGCCGTTGTTTTTGCGCGTCTTCAATTTGAACGACACCGTGCGCAAAATGCAGAAGATGCTGCAGCGCGTGATCGGTGAAAACATCGAGATCAAAACGCAGTTCAAAGCTGAGATTGGCCGTCTGAAAGCTGACCCGAGTCAACTCGAACAAGTGCTCCTAAACCTTTGCGTCAACGCCCGCGACGCGATGCCGAAGGGCGGATCAATCACGATCCAGACCGCCGATGTGACTTACTTTCACGACGACACGCATGCGGTGAACGACATGCCGGCGGGGGAGTATGTGAAGCTCACGGTCACGGACAGCGGGCATGGCATGACCGCCGAGGTTCGGAAGCATATTTTTGAGCCGTTTTTCACCACGAAAGACAAAGGGCAGGGGACGGGCCTCGGGCTCGCGACGTGTTACGGCATCGTCAAGCAAAGCGGCGGCTACATCACCGTGGATAGCACGGTCGGTGTCGGCACCACCTTTTCGATCTACCTACCGCGGGTCGAGGAAAGCGGCGAAAAAGCGAGCGGCAAGAAAGAGGTCGGCCAATTGGTGGGCGGGAGTGAAACGGTGCTGTATGTGGAAGATGAAATCACCGTCCGCAGCCTGACCGCGCACGTGCTGCGGCGCCTCGGATACACCGTGATCGAGGCCGCCGACGGCAAAAGCGCGCGCGATGCTGTGGAAAGCAATAGCGGTCGCGAAGTTGATCTTCTCTTCTCGGACGTGGTGCTGCCAGATTCGGGTGGCCAGGATCTGGCGCGGTGGATGCGCGGGCGAAACACCAACACGCGGATTCTTTTCACCTCGGGCTACGTGGACGAAAACATCCTCCGCAGGCACGGCCTTGAACCGCACGCCGCTTTTTTGCAAAAGCCTTTCACGCCCGCAGAAATTGCGCGCAAGGTTCGTGAGATCATCGACGGTCCTCCGCAGTAAGCTCAATCAGTCCACCATGAAGAATGCGCTCCTCGTCTTCAGTTCACTCGTTTTCGCTACCCTCATGATGCCGGGTCTGATTCGCCCGCCAGCCGAATCCGCGATCGCGGATAAAGTGCGGGTGAGCGAACTCGCCCATGCACTGAGTACTGCACTCCGGGAATTCCGCGGTGAATTCGGCCACTATCCCGAAGGCACTTCGGGCGAGATCATGCATGCGCTGCGCGGGGGTAATGAAAGGGGTAGCGTGTTTTTTGACGGCCCCCGCGAAGCCCTCAACGACCACGGCGAATTGCTCGATCCTTGGGGCACTCCGTTTCGCATTACCTACGATCCGGTGCAGAAAACGCCCCGCATCCATTCGGCCGGACCCAACCTCATTTTGGAGGCCCACTCTGCTATCGCTTGGATGACGGCTGACGATTTTCATCACCCGGGCAACGCAGGAAATAAATAAGGCATACAAGTCTTTCGCAACCTGCTACATCCGCCCACCGTCGCTTCGCTCATAACCATCGTGCGCTCTATTTCTCTTTTGCAAGTTTTCGGCGCTACTTCGTTGGAGGCCTCTCAGGCTCATGTCTAGCGAGATAATTTCTATTCTCCTTGTTGAGGACAACCCGGAGCACGTCGAATTCCTGCGGCAGCTTCTGGCTGCTCCCGAGTTGGCCCATTTCCATCTGGAAACCACCGGCTCGCTTGCGGAGGCGGTCGCTCGGTTGAAGGACGGCGGAATCGACCTTATCCTTCTCGATCTCACTCTGCCGGACAGCGATGGGCTGGAGACCTTCATTCGCGTCTATGAAGCTGCGCCCCACACCGCGCTCGTGGTGCTCAGCGGCATCAACGACGTGGCTCTGGCCATCGAGACGGTGCAGCTCGGAGCGCAGGATTATCTGGTGAAGGGCAAGGTGGATAACCATCTTTTGCTCCGCGCTTTGCATTACGCTATCGAGCGCAAACGCGCGCAGGCCGACCTCCAGCGCGCGCACGACGATCTCGAACACCGCGTGCGCGAGCGCACCGCCCTGCTCTCGCAGGCTAATGCCAAGCTGCGCGACGAAATCGCGGACCGCCGTCGAGCGGAGGATGCGGTCATCGAAAGCAATCGCCAATTAAGCGCCGCGCTTGGTCAGCTTCGCTCCACCCAGCAGGAAATCATTCAGCGCGAGAGGATGCACGCCCTTGGGCGCATGGCGAATGGCATCGCGCACGATTTCAACAACGCCCTCGCGCCGATTATGGGGTTCAGCGAACTGCTGCTGATGAAACCGGAAACGCTCAACGAGCCCAAAAAGGTCCTGAACTACATCGAAATGATCCACTCGGCCGCGCAGGACAGTGCCAAGGTGGTGGCTCGCCTGCGCGAATTTTACCGTTATCGCGACGAGAACGAAATCTTTAGCCCCGTGGTCATCAACGATGTCGTTCTTCAAGCCATTTCGCTTACCCAGCCGCGCTGGAAAGACCAGGCGCTCGCGGCCGGCGTCAATATCGACATCCGCACGGAAATGGGCGATGTGCCGACCGTTCCTGGCAATGAATCCGAGATCCGCGAACTGCTCGTGAACTTGCTCTTCAACGCCGTCGATGCCATCCCCAAGCGTGGCACCGTTACCGTCCGGACAATCGTCCAGGGACGCTGGGTCGTTCTCACCGTTGCCGACGACGGCATCGGCATGTCCGCGGAAATCAAAGCGCGTTGCCTCGAGCCCTTTTTCTCGACGAAGGAAGACCAGGGAACGGGGCTCGGGCTGGGCAGCGTCTATGGCATCGCCCGGCGGCACGAGGGCGAGATTGAAATCCAGAGCGAGGAAGGTCGCGGAACCAGTGTTGCGGTTTTTTTCCCGCTCGAAAAAGGGACTCGTGCACCTGCGCCCGCCAAGGTGGTCGTGCCGGCCTCGCCGATGCTGCGCATCCTCGTTGTGGAGGACGAACCGCTCGTCCGCGAGGTCATCGGCGTTTATCTCAGCGAAGATCACCACGAGGTGACTCTCGCTGAAAACGGACGTATCGGGCTCGAGAAATTCCGCGCGGCAGAGTTCGACCTCGTCATGACCGATCGCTCAATGCCCGAGATGAACGGCGACGCGCTTGCCGTCGAAATCAAGAAACTCAACCCCGATCAACCCGTGCTGCTGCTCACCGGCTTTGGCGACATCATGAGTGGGGCCGGTGAGAAGCCTGCCGGCATCGATCTCATCGTGAGCAAACCCTTCACCCTTACCACGCTCCGCACCGCGATCGCCAAGGTCACGGCGAAGTAGCCGTTAACGGTGGCGGAGTTCGGGGAAGGTGACCTGCTTTTCCTGTCGGATAAGCTTCGCAATGCGGGCCGCGAACCGTGGCGATGGCGCTTTGGGATCCCAGGTCCGCGGCGCGGGAAGAAGGGCGGCAAGGACCGCGCACTGCTCGCGCGTGAGCGCTTGCCCCGGGGTGCCGAAGTGGGCTTGCGCCGCTGCTTCCAAGCCGTAGATGCCGTCGCCCATTTCGATAACGTTCAGGTAGAGCTCCAAGATGCGACGCTTCGGCAGCAGAAGTTCCAGCCAGAAGGTGTAGTAGGTCTCCAATCCTTTGCGCAACCAGGACCGGCCTTGCCAGAGAAAGAGCGAGCGGGCGCATTGCATGGAGATCGTCGAAGCCCCGCGCACCGGGCCGCCGCTGCGCTCGGCGGCGGCGCGGGCAAGTCTTACTTCGCGCCAATCAAAACCGTGGTGACGGAAAAAGCGCTGGTCTTCGCCCACAAGCACAAACTTCACAAACTCTGGTGGCATCTTGGTGAGATCTCGCCACACGTACTGCCGCGACGCAGGCGTTTGACCGGCAAACCACGCCTCAACCGGGCGCAGGAGCATGAGCGGCGTAACGGGTGGGTCGATGAACCGAACGAGCGCGACTTGCAGCGCGGGGAGCAGCGCCAGCGCGAAAAGGGCGAGAATCGCCCAGCGCAGCCAGCGGCGGTGGCGCGGGCTCCTGCCGGATTTCAAAGGGCCCGCACGGGCGGCGGCGGCACCGCGACGGGGCGGACGCGACCGATCTGCAACCCACCGTGCTCAGCGCCTGCAGCGGGGACGATATCGGCCTCGGTGATGTCGATCACGTTCACTTCGCGTCGCGCCTTCCGGGACTTCGAAGCCGGGGCGATGTGCACAGGCTCGGGCGGGCTGGCTGGAGGGATGGTGCCATGTTTCAGCGCTGTCTGACTGGCTTGAGCGAAAATCTCCTCCAGTAAGCCGCGCTGCTCCTCGATGAGTTTTTCCATCCGATCCCGCAGGGCATCGCGCTGACCGATGACGCTATCACGCTCGCGACGCACGCGAGCCAGTTCGCGCTCGAATCGGGCGGCAGTGTCGGCTTCCACGCTGGCGACGTTAGCCCGCTCAGCCTCGAGCGCGACGGTGCGTTGGTTGACCTGCTCACGCGCAACTTCGGCAGCCGCCAAGGCTTCGTCTCGCTCTCGGGTGATTGTTTTTAGCTCGCGGGCTAAACTTGCGATTTCGGCTTTGTGAGCGTCTGCCGCGGTTTCGATTTCTGCCGCCATCCGGTCCTTTTCGCCGCGGAGAATATCGCGTTCGCGAATCAGGGCATCGCGTTGATGGCCTCCTTCGACATCTGCGGCGGCGAGACGTTCGGCTAGCGCTGCACTTTCGCGCCGAGCATCGTCGCGAGCACTGCGGAGCTGCGCGATTTCGGTGCTGAGCTGTTCCTCGACGGTCGCGGCGGCGTTGCGGAGTTGGTCGCGGTCGGTCATCAATGCGCTCACGGTAGAATCTTTTTCGGCGGTCAGGGCGGTAACCGCTCGGGTGCGGTCGGCCTGAAGATCGTTAAGAGCGTGCTCGTGCGCGGAGACAAGCGCGTCCCGCTCTGCCGCGGCTTGGGCTAGCGCAGCGTCCTTTTCCGTGCGCAGCGCAGCCAGCGCCTGCTCGTGCTGCCGGGAAAGGTCCGCCACAGCTTGGCGGTGCCCCTCGGCGAGTTGAGCCACCCCGTGATCGTGGTCTTCGCGTTCACTGTGCGCTGCGGCCAAAGCCGAGGCCGACTCCGCGAGCTGCCTCTCGAGATCCTGCTGGGCACGCACTGCTTCACCCAGCCGATTTTCCAGCGCCTGCTTATCGGCGGCGAGGGCTGCGTGGCGTTCCGCCAGTTCGGAGTGTTCCCCCTTCGCCGCCTCATGCTGCCTGGCCAAAGCACTGAGCTCATCTTCGTAGATGCGGCGAACGTCCTCAGATTTGTTTTGCAAATCTTCAAGCTGACTGGCGAGCGCGGTGCGCTCTTCCGCCGCCGCGGCGAGCGATCGTTTTAAGAGATCCTGCGCGGTGGCACCGTCGGTTGCGAGGGAGTGGTGGTCGTTTTGCAAAGTGGTGAATCGTGCAACCTGCTCGGCGAGCGCCTGCTCGTGATGGGCGCGAGCGCTGTCGAATTCCGCCGTCAGATCCTGAAGCTTCGCTGCAAGACCGTCGCGGTCTTGGCGGAGGGTATTCGCCTCGCCAACCAGAATTTCGTGCGCCTCTCGAGCGGCATTGTGTTCGCTGGTCCGCATCTGTTGTTCCGCGCGCAGAGCCGCGTGGTCCTGGTCAAGGCTGGCCAGAGCCTCAGCATGCTCCTGCCTTGCGGTGGCGAGCTCCGAGGAAAGCTCGGCCGTGCGGGTAAGCAACTGGTCCCGCTCGGCGCCGCGCTCCGCGAGCGCATTTTCGAGTTCACGGTGCGTGGCTTGGAAAGATGTGTGCTCATCGCGAAGCACGGCGAGGGCTGCTTCGTGGGTTTGCTGGGTTTCGGTAAGTTCGGTCGAAAGGGTCGCGGTTTTGGCTTCGAGTTTGTCGCGCTCTTTTGTGCGTGCGGCGAGGGACCGTTCGTATGCCGCGCTCGCCGCATCGGCTTCTGCCTTGAGTTGCGCGTTTGCGGCAGTGGTCTGTTCCGCCAAGGCGCTGTGGGCTGCTTGGACGGCCGCCAGGTCCGCCACGAGCGCGGCCTTTTCCGTAGCGAGTTCTGCGCGCTTGGTGGTGACCTCGGCGATGGCCGCCCTGTCAGCTTCCTGAGCGTGGCGAGCACTTTCAAGATTGCGGTTCAGGCTCGCGCGCTCCTGCTCGTGGGCAATGTTCGCAGCGTCGAGTTCGGCGAGAAGTTTTTCGCCTTCTTTTTGGGCGGCATCGCGCTCGTAGGTGAGTTTCTTATTTTCCGAGCGCAGGTTGGTGATCGTAGCGTTGCTGCTCGACCGTGCCGCATCGAGCTCGCGCGCCAGCCGGGCCATTTCTGTGCTCGCCTCATGGCTGGCCGCCGCCGCGACCGGCATCGCCGCAAGCGCCGTCGCGAGCTCCGCTGCGATTCCGGCTTTCTCGCTGCCGAGCTGCTCAAGGTTGCCGCGGAGTAGGGCGAGCGCCTGCTCCGCTTCGCGTCGCGCTGCTTCGGCGGCGGCGAGTTGATCGGTGACTTTTGCGGTTTCCCGCTCCGCCGTGGCGATTTCAGTTTGGGCCTGATCGGCAAGTGCGGCCCGAGCTTCAGCGGCCTGCAGTTCCGTCGCCAGGCGCTCAACTTCGGCGCGAGCGGCGGCCAGTTCCTCGGTGAGTTTGGTTGCAACCGCGGAAGGTT
Organism: Chthoniobacter sp.; assembly: GCA_031390545.1. Lineage (GTDB taxonomy): Bacteria > Verrucomicrobiota > Verrucomicrobiia > Chthoniobacterales > Chthoniobacteraceae > Chthoniobacter. The sequence goes on from JANMTP010000070.1 coordinate 107,374, forward strand.
TGGTGTCCACCGATGCGGCTTCGGCGCGGGGGGCGGCGGCGAGCTGGGCTGCAAGCGCCTCTTTTTCCGCGGCGATGGCGTTGCGCTCGTTAAGCAGGCGCTTGATCCGCTCGCGATAGTTTTCAATGTCCGACTCGAGTTGCGCAACCGCTCGCGCTTCCCAGGCATCCGGGGCTGGGGCTGCTCCATGCGTAGGAAGCAGGGCGAGGCGGACGCGGGCCTCTTCCAGTTCGGCGGCAAGCTTGGCCTTCGCCGCGTTCACGATCTCAAACTGCTCTTGTGCCTCCTTCAACGCACGGGCGGCATCGGCCTCCCGCTTGCGGGCGGCATTTTCAAATTCGCGCTTTAGCGCGGCATGCGTTTCCTCGGCGTGGCCGGCGCTTTCCCGGTTCAGACGGTCGGTATTCGCGATTTGGCGCTCAAGTTTGATCTTCGCTTCCTTCTCGCGTCCGAGTTCGAGGGCCGCGTCGCGCTGGTTATTCTCCAGCGCCCCGATGCGCCGCTGCAGTTCGTCCACGATCCGCTGGTGCTCCTTCGGCGAACGCTCCGGCGAAATCGGGGCTGCCGCTCCACCGCTGATTGCTGCACCGAGCTTGCCTCGCTTTTGAAGCTCGGCCAGTTGCTTGGAAAGTGTGGCCTGCTGCTGGGCGAGGGCGTCCCGCTCGGCCGTCAGATCGGCGACGCGCTGCGCGGCCTCGGCAGCTTTAGCAAGTTCGAGCCTGAGATTGGTGACTTCGCGCTGCGCGGCCGCGCGCTCTTGCTGGGCTTTGGTGAGACTTTCCGCACTCTTCGCGGCGACGCTTTTCTCAAACTCAATTTGTTCCAGCTTGTCGTCGGCACTTGCTTTGGCGCGGACCATTTCGGCCACGAGACGCTCGCGCTCCTCGGAAATGCGCGCGCGCTCGGCGACGGCGATGGCGAGTTGACGTTCGTAGTCGCCTTTCGCGCGGACCAGTTGAGCCCGCATCGCGTCTCGGCTGCGGAGCAACTCCTCGCGCGTCAGTTTGTCGTCGTCTTGCAGCGTTGCGTTTAACGAGGTGCCAGCAGTTTCGGCAGTCAGGGCCAACGCTCCCTCGGCCGCCGTGTCAGGTCCCGGAGCTGGTGGCAACGGGGCGGCTGGCGGCGGGAAAATGGACGCTGGCCCCGTTGCGGTGGGGTGCGGCGTCCCGGTCGCCTCGGCCATGCCGGGGATGATATTGCGGATTGTGCGGCCGTTGCGGAGTTTATCAGCGAGGGAATTTACCGCCTCTTCGGACAGTCCATTATAGGCCGGAGAAATGGTCGGGAGGGGCGTGGTGCTCCGCGCGTCGGCGAGCATCTTCATCACCTTCTGCCAGGGGAACCGAACCTCGGTCTCGTCCCCGGCGAGAATTTCCTCGCGGAAAATCTCCGGTGCACGGCGGTAGATCTCGGCGAGCTGGATGGTTGTCTGGCCGCTCGCGATGCGGTCCGCAAGCTCCCCGATCTCGAATCTTAGTTTGGTCGAAGGTTCCTGCGGATCGTCGTGGAGCAGGCGTTTCGGGATGCGTGGGAGGAAGTCGGCCAAATCCAGAAAGATTTCATGTTTGACTGGCGGCCTTTCGGCCGGCGGTTCCTTGGCGCGTTTAGGAAAGCGAAACTCGGGCGTCGGCTTTGTGTTCGCAGGCGGGGCGGAGTCCGGCTCGGCAGGAGTAGTCTCGGGCTTCGTAGCTGGCGCGACAGACGATGTCCGAGCCGGCTTTTTGCCGGTCGCTTTCCCGTCGGCAGTCGGGCGTTTGAAGCGATCGAGGAATGACATGATCTGGAGAGTGTAAGAGGCGTTTTAGCAGCTTCTAGTCCTAAGTGCGCCCTTTTCCCCGATGTGACTTACGCTTTCGAGGACGGCTCGGCCAGCGCTTCGGCGAGAGCGACATACGCGGCGCAACTCTCCGCCAGCCGCGCCGGCAGGACGGCACGCAGCCGCACGGCATCTCCTTCGTAGTCCGTGCTCAGGATACGCCCAAGTCGGTGGATGCTGGCGAGCAGCGCACCCTCGCTTTGCGGGATGCGCAGGTCGAGCGTCTGCGCGCCGCCGTCCGCCATCTCGGCCATGCGGGCGATGAGTTCATCGAGCCCCTCCCCGGTCTGCACGGAGACGAAAACCGCTTCCGGAAAATGGCGCCGCAAAACCGCCAGCGTGGCGTCGTCCGTCACCTTGTCGATTTTGTTAAAGGTGATCAGCGTCCGCTTTTCATCCGCGCCCAACTCGGCAAGGACGCGGCGGGTGGTCTGGTAAAACTCCATGACCTCCGGCTGCGAGGCGTCGAGCAGATGGATGAGGAAGTCCGCCATCGCCGATTCCTCCAGCGTCGCGTTGAACGCCTCGACCAGCCGATGCGGCAGTTTCCGCACGAAACCGACGGTATCCGTGAGCAGCAACGGCTGCTTGTTGGGGAGCGCGATCTTCCGCGTAGTCGTGTCGAGCGTGGCGAAAAGTTTGTCTTCAATGAGCACATCCGCGCCGGTTAGCCGGTGCAGGAGCGAAGACTTGCCCGCGTTGGTGTAGCCGACAATCGCCGCGCTCGGCACCGGCGTGCGCTTGCGGTCTTTGCGCTGCGTGGCGCGCGCTTCGCGCACGCTTTCGAGGTCCTTCTTGAGGCGGTCGATGTTCCCGCGTAGCCGTCGCTTGTCCTGCTCGAGCTGCGTCTCGCCTTCGCCCCGCGCACCGATGCCGCCGCCCTGCCGGACGAGGTGCGTCCAACCGCGCGTCAGCCGCGGCATCTGATATTCCATCTGCGCCAGCTCCACCTGCAGCCGCGCCTCGCGGGTCTGCGCGCGCTTCGCGAAAATATCGAGGATGACTTCCTGCCGGTCGATGACCGTCAAACCGGCCAGTTTCTCCCAGTTCCGCTGCTGGCTGGGGGAGAGTTCGTTGTCGAAAACGATCACGTCGCAGCGCTGTTCTTTCGCCCGCGCCACGATCTCGTCCGCTTTGCCCGTGCCGATGAGCAGCTTCGCGTGTTGCTCGCGATGATGCACCAGCATGCGGTCGATGACCGGCACGCCGAGTGTGTCCACCAACTCCTCCAACTCCACCAGCAGACTCTCCGTCTCCTCCCGCATCGCCAGCTCGTGGTACGCGCCCACCAGCAGCGCGCGCCGGGCCATTTTGTCGTCGTCTTTGGTGTCGTTCATTTCGTGTTGGGAGAGCCGCGCACCATACTCGGAGGGAGCGCGGGGCGCAAAGCCTCGCTGCGACTGCGCGCGGAGCGCGCTCCCCGGCGCTCGACGCCCCGCGCCTCATCTGCGAATCTCCCGCACCTTCCCGCCCATGAAAACGCCCCTGCTTTTCCTCGCCACCGCCACCCTCGCCCTCGCCGCCGAGCCGCCGGAGCCGCGGTTCACCGCCGTCACCCTCGACGCCAAAATCCAGATCGGTTACGGCCTCGCCATCGCCGATGTGGATGGCGACAAAGCGCCCGACGTGCTCGTCGCCGACAAGCGGCAGATCGTCTGGTATCGCAACCCCGGCCCGGCCAAGGCGCGCGACGCCGCCGCGTGGACGAAGCACCTCATCGCCGAAAACCTCACCCAAAAGGACAACGTCTGCCTCGCCGCCCAGGACCTCGATGGCGACGGCAAATGCGAACTCGCCGTCGGCGCCGAATGGAACCCCGGCGACACCGAGCAGAGCGGCGCGGTCTTCTACCTCATCCCGCCCGCCGACCGCACCCAGCGCTGGGAGCCCGTGAAGTTCCCCAGCGTCGAGCCGACCACGCACCGGATGCGGTTTATGAAACTTGCGGACGAGAGCTGGGGCCTCGTCGTCCTCCCGCTGCATGGTCGGGGAAATAAAAATGGCGAAGGCGAACGCGTTCGGATGCTGCTTTACGAAAATTTGCGAAACGGGACTTGGACACGTAACACGGTAATCAGCGACGCTATGCACATAACGCACAACTTCGACGTCGTGCGGTCGCCAACCGGCGCGGATGAATTAGTAGTCGCTGGACAGGAAGGCGTAACCCGGGTTGGTCAAGATTACGAAAGGAACAGAGCTATCATCGTCGGTGGGCTGACCTCCACGAAACCAATCATAAGGCCCAATCCCGGTCCGGTGTGGGCAGAACCCGAGTTCTCCGGTGCAGGCGAAGTGCGGGTCGGCAATTTGCCGGAGCAATCTGCCCGATTTATCGCCACCGTTGAGCCGATGCATGGCGACAAGCTCGTGATTTATCCAGGCCTAGTACGCCCCTTTTCGGGGCCACGCCGAATCCTCACCGACAAACTCACCGAAGGCCACGCCCTCGCCTGCGGGGATTTGCTCGGCGTGAAGAGCGACCAGATCGTCGTCGGCTGGCGCGGCAATCCGGCGAAGGCGGACAGCACGTGCGGCATCCACCTGTGGACGCCGCTGGACGCGACGGGCGAAAAATGGCGCGATAGCGCGGTCGATGACGGCGGCATGGCCTGCGAAGACCTCCAACTCGCCGATCTCGATGGCGATGGGCGGCTGGATATCGCTGCTTCGGGGCGGGCGACGAAGAACGTGAAGCTCTACTTCAACGACACGCCCCACCCGGAGGGACGTGCTCCCGCGCGTCCCTGACTTCGGGGAACACGTTTCCGCATCGCGCACACCCCATCCGAGAAAATGGGGACGCGGGAGCGCGTCCATCCGGGTGGGGGTGCAGGAGCGCGTGTTACCAGCGGAGGATTTTCATTTCACCTTGGTGGGGCCAGTCGTCGGGCGATTTCACCAGCCGGGCGCGGACGGGGTTCTGCCGGATGTATTCCCACTTTTCATCGTAACTTTCATCCCGTCGAAGCTGCCGGTCCCAGTGGTTCCTTTGGAACACCGGCACCTGCGCGCGCACGGGCCAGCGTTTGGAAAGCAGGCTTTTCCAATAGGCCATCCAGCGCTCCAGCGGCACTTCGCCTTCGCTCGGCGCGCAGAAGAAATGAACGTGATCCGGCATGAGCACGTACCGCCCGACCTGCCAGGCCTTCGCCTCCGACCAGACGTTGCGCAGTAGGGCGTGCGCGGCGGCGTCGGCGAGGATGTGCTGGCGGTTTTTGGTGACGACGGTAACGCAGATGATGACGGGTTGGCCGAGTCCGCCCCTCGGCGGAAGGTGAATGGGCTGCCGGCGACCGGCTTCGCGAAAACCCGGGGGGACACGCTCCTGCTTGTCCCGCGCATCTGGTGCGGGTGTCGCAGTGGGAGAATGGGGACGCGCGGGAGCGCGTCCCTCCGTGAGGGCGAGGATCGCGTCCACGTCGTAGACGCAGCCGCCCCAGGTGCCGCCGCTGGCGTTTTGGAGGGCGGCCCAGAGGCGGGTGTCGTCGGGGAGTTTCGGATGCGGAGCGAGGTCGGGATGCGGGGGGCGGGCGGCGAGTTCTTTCGTGCCTTCCTCGGGTGAAAGGACGCGGTCGGTTTGGCCGATGAAATCGACGGTGCCGGTCATGCCCACGCGGTCGATTTCGAGGTGGATGACGTCGCCGTCGCGCAGTTTGCCGATAGGACCGCCAGCGAGGGCTTCGGGGCCGATGTGGCCGAGGCAGGCGCCGGTGCTGACGCCGGAGAAGCGGGCGTCGGTGAGGAGGGCGACGTGTTTGCCGAAGGGGAGCATTTTGAGGGCGCTGGTGACTTGGTAGGTCTCCTCCATGCCGGTGCCCATGGGGCCGACGCCGCAGAGGACCATGACATCGCCGGCGACGATGCGGCCTTCGCGGAGGGCGGCGATGGCGGCGGCTTCGCTGGTGAAGACGCGGGCGGGGCCGGTTTTGCGATAGGTGCCGTCGGGATCGACGACGGCGGGGTCGATGGCGGTGGCTTTGATGACGCTGCCTTCGGGGGCGAGGTTGCCGAGGGGAAAGACGAGGGTGCCGGTGAGGCCGCGGTCTTTCGCGCGCGCCGGTGACATGATGACGTCGTCTGGATCGACGCCGTCGCGCTCGCGGAGGATTTCGCGGAAGCGGGTGCGGCGTTCGGACTTCTCCCACGCGTCGAGGTTTTCGCCGAGCGTGGCGCCGGTGGCAGTGAGGACGGAGCAATCGAGCAGGCCGAGGGCGCGCAGGTGGAGCATGACTTCGGGCACGCCGCCGGCGAGGAAGGCACGGATGGTCGGGTGATATTGCGGGCCGTTGGGGAGGACATCGACGAGGCGCGGGGTGCGGCGGTTGACGTCGATCCAATCGGCGACGGCGGGGCGGGGGAGTTTCGCGGCGTGGGCGATGGCGGGGATGTGGAGGAGGAGATTCGTGCTCCCGCCGAAAGCGGCGTGGACGACCATGGAGTTGCGGATCGCCGCGGGGGTGAGGATGTCGTTGGTGGTGAGCCCGCGCTTTTCCAAAGCGACGAGGGCGCGGGCGGAACTGACGGCGAGCGCGGTCCAGACGGGCTGGCCGCTGGGGGCAAGCGCGGAGTGAGGAAGCGCGAGGCCGAGGGCTTCGGCGACGACTTGCGAAGTAGCCGCGGTGCCGAGGAACTGGCAACCGCCGCCCGCGGAACCGCACGCGCGGCAGCCGAGTTCGCTGGCCTCTTTCAAGGAAAGCAGCCCGCGGGAGAAGCGCGCGCCAATGGTCTGCACGGCACCGGCGTCTTCGCCGTCGGTGGGCGGGAGGGTGACGCCGCCGGGGACGAGGACGCACGGGAGATCGTGCATGGCGGCGAGGGCCATCATCATCGCGGGCAGACCTTTGTCGCAGGTGGCGATACCGAGGACGCCGGAGCGGCGCGGGAGCGAGCGGATGAGCCGGCGAAAAACGAGGGCGGCGTCGTTGCGGTAGGGCAGCGAGTCGAACATGCCGGTGGTGCCCTGGGTGCGGCCGTCGCACGGATCGGAGCAGGCGGCGGCGAAGGGGACGCAGCCGAGGGCCTTTAGTTCGCGCGCGGCGGCTTCGACGAGGAGGCCGATTTCCCAATGCCCGGTGTGGTAGCCGAGCGCGATGGGCGTGCCGTCCGGCGCGCGGAGGCCGCCTTGCGTGGAGAGGATGAGGAACTGTTTGCCATTGGAGAGCGCGGCGTCCCAGCCCATGCCGACGTTTTGAGTGAGGCCGAAGATGTCGCCGCTGGGGCTTTCGCGGAGCAGCGTCTCGGTGAGCGGGAGCGCGCCGGCGGGGCCGGGGGCGCGGGTGCGAATTTGGAAGATGGAGTCGTCGTGGGGGAAGAGTTCGGCGGGAGACATCGCGCGCACTTTGGCAGACGCGCGGCGCACTGCCTAGTGGGTGATAACGCAGAACGCTTAAGCGGACCGCCGGGGTCTTCGACTGCGCGCCCAAAGCGGCGCTCCGCTCAGGATGACACGCTTCGCAATTCTTCCACCGGAATCAACCAACTTGCCGCGGACGCGGGCAAAGATTTCGTGGCGCGTTCGGTTGTCCGCGTACAGGCTCTCCGCTCATGCGTCTCCCCATCCCGCTCTGCTCCGCGCTCGTCGCGTTCACGCTCCCCGCTTTCGCCGCCGTGGAGATGAAGGAGAGCGCGGACAAGGTGCGCGTGGAAATCGACGGGCAGCTTTTCACGGAATACTGCTTCACCGGCGCGTCGCACGTTTACTTCTACCCGCTCATCGGCCCGGGCGGCGCGCGGATGACGCGCGACTGGCCGATGAAGGACACGCCCGGCGAAGACCACGACCACCCGCATCACCGCTCGCTGTGGTTTGCCCACGGGCAGGTGAATGGCGTGGATTTCTGGACGGAGGCGGCCACGCACGGGACGAAGAAGCCGAAGTTTCCCGTGGGGAAAATCGAGCACGAGAAATTCATCAAGGTGCAGGGTGGGGAAAAGGAAGGCGTGATCACGGACCAGCTCCGTTGGGTCGCGCCGGATGGCAGCGTGCCGCTGACGAGCGTGCAGAGCTTCCGGGTGCAGGCCACGCCGGAGCGGATCATCGACTACTCCATCACGCTGACGGCGGGCGAAAAGGACGTGCTCTTTGGCGACACGAAGGAAGGCACGATGGCCATGCGCATCGCGGAAAGCATGCGGCTCGTGGGCTACGACAAAAAGCCGGGTGCAGGTAAAATCGCAAGTGCCACCGGCGACGTGGACGGCAAGGTTTGGGGCAAGAAGGCGGCGTGGGTGGACTATTCCGGGCCAGTGGACGGGAAGATCGTGGGTATCGCGATTTTCGATTCGCCGAACAACCTGCGCCACCCCACCCGCTGGCACGCGCGCGACTACGGACTCTTCGCCGCCAACCCCTTTTGCGAACACGAGATGGACAAGGCGCAACCGGCGGGCGCGGGCGACTTCAAACTCGAAGCCGGCAAGAGCCTGACGCTCAGCTACCGCATCATCCTCCACGAAGGCGACGCCGCGCAGGCGAAGATCGCGGAGCGCTTTTCCGAATACGCCGCCTCGGCCAAATAACATCAGATCTCCAGCCCTCAACATCCCTCCCATGAAAAATCTGAACCGCCGCAGTTTCCTCAAAACCTCCCTCGCGGCCAGCGCGGCGCTTTCGCTGCCGGCGCGCATTTACGCCCAAGCCGCCGGTTCGAATGATGACATCCGGGTCGGCGTGGTGGGCTTCAACAGCCGGGGGATGGATCACATCAGCAACTATCTCAAGGTGAAGGGCGCGCGGATCGTGGCGTTGTGCGACGTGGATTCTGCGGTGCTCGAAAAGGGTGTAGCGGAGCTGAAAGCGAAAGGGCACGAGGTCACGGGGTATCAGGATTTCCGGAAGATGCTGGAGAGCAAAGAGGTCGATGTCGTCTCGCTGGCGACGCCGAACCATTGGCATGCGCTCGGCTCGATCTGGGCAGTGCAGGCGGGCAAGGACGTGTACGTGGAAAAGCCGGTGTCGCACAATGTGTGGGAAGGGCGGCAGCTCGTGAAGGCGGCGGACGCGCATCAGCGCATTGTGCAGATGGGCGTGCAGAGCCGGAGCGGTGCGGGGCTCGCGGAAGCGCTGGAATGGGTGAAAGGCGAACCGCTGGGAAAACTGCAGTACGCCCGGGCGCTGTGTTACAAGCGCCGCGCAAGCATCGGGAAGGTGAGCGGTGAGCAGGCCATTCCAGAGACGATCGACTATGACCTCTGGTGTGGGCCGGCGGAAAAACTGCCGCTCGCTCGCCAGAAACTGCACTACGACTGGCACTGGGTCTGGAATACCGGCAACGGCGATCTGGGTAACCAGGGCATCCACCAGATGGACATCGCGCGCCGCTTCCTCGGGGAGGATGCGCTGTCGCCCGCGGTCTTGGCCTTCGGCGGGCGCCTGGGCTATGTCGATGACGGCACTACTCCGAACTCGCTCGTCGTTTTCCACGACTACAAAAAAGCCCCGCTGATCTTTGAAGTCCGCGGCTTGCCCTCAAAACCCGCCAGCGAAAAAACCGAGGCGGACGGCACGGTCGTAAAGGTCGCGGAAGGCGGGATGGACAAGTATCGCGGATCGAGTGTGGGCGTGGTCGTGCAGTACGAAAGCGGGCACATCGTTTGCCCAAACTACAACGACGCCATTGCCTACGACGCACAGGGGACGGAGATCAGGAAGTTCGCCAAACCCGCGCAAGGTACGCCGGTGACCGATCCGGACGCGGAGAATCACTACGCAAACTTCCTCAAGGCGGTGCGCAGCCGGAAGACGGCCGATCTCAACGGGCAAATCCTCGACGGTCACATCTCCAGCGCGCTGTGCCACACCGGCAACATCGCCTACCAACTCGGCAAAAAATCCGCGCCCGAAGAGATCAAGGAGAAGATCAAAGGTAACAAGAGCGCGACGGATTCCTTTCAGCGCCTGGCAACGCATCTTGCGGCGAACGGCGTGGACATTGCCACCGACCAGATGACCTGTGGCGAGTACCTGCAATTTGATCCGAAGACCGAGAAATTCATCGGCAACGCCGCGGCGGACAAGCTGCTCACGCGTGAGTATCGCGCCGGGTATGTGGTGCCGGAGAAAATTTAACCGCCACAATCATGCGCCTCTTTTCCTTGATGCTTTTGCTCCTGGTCACCTCCGCGCTCCACGCCGCTCCACTCGAACCCATCCCGCTCTGGCCCGAAGGTGCGCCGGGCGCACTTGGCGATAAGGACGATGACAGGCCGACGCTCACGGCGTTCTTGCCTGCGCCGGAGAAAGCGACAGGCGCGGCGATGGTGATTTGTCCCGGCGGCGGTTATGGCGGACTTGCGGCGCATGAGGGCGCGGGTTATGCGGAGTGGCTGGCAGAGAATGGGATTGCCGGCATCGTCCTGAAATATCGACTCGGCTCGAAAGGCTACCGCCATCCTGCAATGCTCAACGATGCGGCGCGCGCGGTCCGGCTGACCCGCAGCAAAGCGGGCGAGTGGAAGATCGATGCGAAGCGCGTCGGCATCATGGGCTCCAGCGCGGGCGGGCATCTCGCGTCCACGCTGCTCACGCATTTCGACGCCGGAAAAGCCGACGCAATCGATCCCGTGGAACGCTTCAGCTCGCGGCCCGACCTCGGCATTCTGTGCTATGCGGTCATCTCGATGGGGCCAAACACCCACCCCGGCTCGCGCGGCAACCTGCTCGGCAAAGACCCCGCACCGGAACTCATCGAGTTGCTCTCCAACGAAAAGCAGGTCACCAAGGAAACACCGCCGTGTTTCCTCTGGCATACATGGGAAGACGCCGCGGTGAAGGTTGAAAATTCGCTCGATTTCGCCGTCGCTCTGCGCAAAGCCGGTGTGCCTTTTGATCTGCACATTTACGAAAAAGGCACGCACGGCATCGGTCTTAGCATCGGCAAAAACGGTGCCGCACCGGGCGAAGTGCATCCGTGGGCGAAGGACCTTCTGGTCTGGCTGAAGGTTCAGGGCTTCACGAAGTAGCCAGCCGCGCTGCACCCCGACACGACAAAGGACGCCCGTGCGGGCGTCCTTTGCGGTTTGGAAAGCAGACGGGGACGAATTTACTTCGCAGCGGCGATTTTCGTCAGCGCGATCGTCTTCTTGCCGTCCTTCTCGGTGATCACGCCTTCGGCGGTCACTTTTTCGGTGCTCTGGCAGATGTTTTTGTGGAAGCCCTTGGCCACATCATTCTTGTCGGCGAGCAGGGTTTCTTTCTTGCCGTCAGCACCGGTCACGGTGATCGCCGCCTGGCAGGAGTCGGCGGTTTTCAGGGTGCATTTGGCGCAGGTGGCGTCGCCTTCGACTTTCGTGGTGGCGCCGGCGGCTTTCGGGGCGTCGTCCGCGGCGTGGATGTTGAGGCCGAGGGCGGAGATGGCGATGATGGTGAGGAGTGCGAGTTTTTTCATAGGTCTATTTGGTGGTGGGCTCTTGCGAGCGGTTGAGAACTACAGACGAGAGGTGTGCAGCTTTGTTCATTAAACAATCGCCCGCTTGATGACGACCGCGTGGGTTGAATGCGGATGAGTCACCTGGCGCGAACAAAAGTGTCGGGGAAACCCGTTGCTTCGCCGGCGGCCGGGATGTTTTCCGCATCCACGGTGTAAGAGAGAAAGGCCATGCACATCTCGTCGGTGGTTCCTTCGCCGCGACGGACTTCACGCGGTGGTTTGCTGGGGTTGCTGGGGTTGGCCTCGGAGTTGTCGAAGCGTGCGGCCAGTCGAATGATGGTGCCTTTGGGCAGCTTCACCGGTTCGATAAAGCGGTAGGTCATCTGCCAGTTGAAGCTCCAGTCAGGGATATGGATGAGTTTTTTTTCCGTGCCGTCGGGAAACCGCGCGGTGACGTTCATTTCGCGCCCGAGAAGGTGCATGTGGGGCATGATCGCCTGGAGCGTGACGTCTGCGGGAATCGGCAACCAGCCTTCAGTCCGGTAGTTGGCCTCGCCCGCCGGAATGCGCAGTTTTGCGGCCCGGATGGGGAAAACGCGCAAACGCTTTTCAACCGGCTTTTTGGCAAAATATATGCCGACTTGAGTCGTGTCCGTCTCGGGCTTGCCCGTGCGGTGGTAATGCACCTGCATGACCACGTCCGCGCCCTTCGGCAGCCGCATGCCGAGCCCTTCCGGCAGGTGCTGCGGGAAATTTCCGGGAGCCCAACCGCCGAGCGAGCCGTTCGGCACAAAACCCGGCCCGCCGAACGACGTGTAGCCGGGATCGGGCGAGGCCGCGTCCAGTTGCCGCGCTCGCCCACTCGTGTCCAGAAAAAGGAGAACGTGATGCACCACGGTCGCGTTCCCCGGGCGCACCTGGACGGCTGAGACGTAGCGATCCGTGGGGAAGGTCGTCGGCAGAACGAACGCTTGATAGACATCCCGCCCCTCCGCGCCAATGGCGTAGCTTTGCGCCGGCTTGAGCACCAAGTCCGGCTCCCCCAGCATCCAGCCCGTAGGGAAATTCCGCCCCGCTGGCAGATCTTTCGCGTCACCCTCGAGCGTGCCCGCTTTCACCCACTGCTCGAAAAGCGCAATCTGCTCCGGCTTGAGCACCCGCGCGTCGTGAAATTTCTCTGCGCCCTCGTCCGCTCGCCAGGGCGGCATGATCCGGTCAACGAGCGCGCTGGCGATGGTTTCGGCCTTCTTCTTTACCTCGGCAAAATTCGTCAGCGGAAACGGCCCCACCTCACCCACACGATGGCATGCGGTGCAGTTTTCGAAGATCAGCGGAGCGATGTCTTTAGTAAACGTCACCGGCTTTTCTGCAGCGGGTGCGGATAGCGAAATGATGGCGGAGGCGGACAGGTAAACGATGGCGAAACGAGGCATGGTCAGGGTTTGGTGGCGATGTAACAGCCAATCGCGGGAACTGTTGCCACCGGCGGTGCTTGGCCGGCCAGCACGGCATCGAGCGCGGTGCGCAAGTCGTGGGTGGTAGGCTCGGCGCGCTTCTTCCCAAGCGCGGCGAAAAGGTCATTGATCCGCCCCCGATAAACCACCTCCCCCGTGCGGGAAAACACTGCGGCTTCCGGCGTCACCTTCGCGCCGGCTCGCGCGACTAGTAAGCCCGCGCGATCGACCGTTACCGGTGCCACGAGCGCGTATTCCCGCGCATGCCGCGTCACCGCCGCGTCGGTCAGTTCACGCTCGGGATAAACGAAGACGAAGTCCGCCCCCCGGGCCCTGTAACGTTCCACGATGCGGCTCAACTCCGGCGCGAGCGCGTTTGAGATCGGGCAATCCGGCGCGAGGAAGATCAAGACGGTTGCCTTGCTCTGTCCTCGCGCAGCGGCGGTCAGTTGTGCCACTACCGCGTCGGCGGCGAGGACTTTTTCCGCACGCGCGGATGTCGTCGTGGCGCAGGCGAGAAGGAGAAAAAGCAGCGTTTTCACACCCGTCTAGGACGCCGGCACGGCGGGGAAAGTTTCATCGAAAAAAGGGTTGCCGACTGGGGCGCGGTGAGGCATTCATTCGCCCCCGCAAGCGACAAATCCTGAGTAGCTCAGCGGTAGAGCAATCGGCTGTTAACCGATCGGTCGTAGGTTCGATCCCTACCTCAGGAGCCATTTTTCATTCGTGTTGTCCGTCGCCAATCGTTCATGGGAGAGAACCGAATTCTGCGGCGCCTCCTGTGCGATGCACGGAACTTAACGAGCTCCCGCGCGTAACTGCTCCGCCAAATCCGTTTCCGAAACCTCGGCCCAGGCGCCACCGCCGCGGTATTCGAGTCCAAGTTTGTTGCCTTGAATTGCCACCATGTGTGTCACCGAGCCCGCCGGAGCAGTGACCTTGCCGACCGTTTTGCCGGCTACGACCGCGGGAAATTCCATGGCCTTGCGTAAGGCGATTTTTTTTGGCCACGCCGTCTTGTTGGCGGCGAGGAGGTCGAGTCGCACTGCGCCGTCTGCGGTGAGGAAAACGGGCTGAGCTACAGCCGGTGGTTGGGCGACGGCTGCGGACGTGGCATCGGCGGGGGACAGCACCGGGGCCTCTTCCGCGTCGGCCGTTTGCTCATTGATCGCGAGCGGGGGCAGGTGTTTGCCGATATTCTCAGCCACCCACGGCACCCGCGCATCAACCCAAGTCCGGGCGGTGTCAAATTTTGCGTAATAGACCAAGGCGCTTACAAAGACAGCGACCGGCGGCCCGGCTAACCAAAGGATACTAGCTTTCGAACTCATTTATTCTCCTCCAAATGCAACTGCACGCTGAGTGCTTAGAAAACCGTCGCTACCGTCGCAAGCAGAAATGCTTGAGAACACGAAACGATCCCATGTGGACTCCGCCTCCGACAGCCGCTCTTTGCGATTAGGGCGAAAACTTCTTCGTGCTGATCGTCCGGAAGCGATAGTAGTCGTCGAGTGAAGCGTTCGCGTTTGTCGCAAAGTCCACCCCCTGCAGAGCGGCGTCGCTTGGATCGACGTAACGCTCAACAATGGTCGAACCCCGGTGCTCGCTGACAATTTGATCTTTGCCTTCGACCCAGCCTTTTTGGTCAGTTGATTTCACTTTGCGCAGCACCTGCACCCGAACGTGGACGGTGTAGGTGTTCGATTTCGTAGTCACGCGCGGATAGATGTGACCATAGGGATATTCGCGGACGTTATCGCCGGTCAGCTTATAGTCCTTCCACCAACCGCCGGAGTTGTCATCCATGTCCTTGAACGACGGCGACGCGATGATCGCGCTCTTGTTCGCGTTAGGCACGAGGAACATGTCGCAAATTTCGGAGGCCGAGCGAAATATGCCGGCCTCACCCACGTACGGGTTAGCAGCCGTTTTCGCGAAACGCGCCTGAAACCCGCCGGTGCCGGTGCTGTTTGAGAGCGTTTCGTCGAGGTTGATCGTCGTGCGATAGTCGCGCTTGTTGCCGACGGTCTTGTAAAGGGCATTGTCCTTGGTCGGAATAGCCATGACTTTGGTGGACTTCATAACGCCACGCATCGCCGTGGAACGGGTAATGTAGGTAAACGGGGCGATCTGGAAATTCAGGTTCACCTTGCCCGCAGTCGAGAAGGGCTCACTGATGGCATACGGCTCAACCACCGGCATGGTGAAAAGGTCGAGCAAGAGGTGGTCACGCGGGATGTCAAATCCGGGATGAAATGAACCGGCCGCGGGGTTTTTGCAGAAGAGCAGCGTCTGCCAAGGCTGGTTGCGTTTAATACCGGTCGGCAGGGAGCCGAAGGCAACAGCGGAGGAAATCTGCCGGTTCGGCGAAAAGGTGGTGCCGTCCTCCACGTTGAAACTGCCGCGATCGTAGTAGCCGCCCAGGGGAGTATTGCTGTTTCCTTCATCAGCTTTGTTGATATAGGCGCCATCTTCGACCCCGCCCGTCCCGTTGTCCCAATCGCCAGGATATTGGTTGGTGCCCTTTTTCAGAAAAGCCCCATTCAAGTCACGAGCCGCCACCGGTTGCGCCGCGGCAGGCAGCGCGACGTCTTTGAGGAGACGCACTTGGGGGGGCGTTAATGCGCCAGAAGCGCCCGCGTAGTCGGCTCTATCCTGTCGTAAGCTATGGGCCATCGCCACGCCAGGAACCCCTGCCGACGGATTGTATTTGGGGTGAGGCTGGAACCAATCCCTGGGGACATTGAAGCGCCCGGCGAGCATCCGGTAGTCTCCCAAAGTGTCAGGATTCGCATGGTCAAACTCGACGCTCCGCACCACGTCCTGGCTGCGGATCAAGTTCCCGACACTCGCACTGAACCGGTTGTTGATCTTGACCTCACCCTTGGTCGGTAGAGGCACGCTGATGGCCTTGGGAAACTTCATTTGGATGATTTGCACCAACTGAGAAGGCTTCTTTTTGTTCGCTGCCGCTTTCTCGTAGCCGCTGTAAATCTCAATCGTAATCAAGTCGCTGTCTGCGCCGGTGGTCAATTCGAATGGCTTCGTCGGCATGGCGATTTTTTCCGAGTAAAATGGGTAGCCGGTTTCTTCATTGTCCCGGTTTGCAGTTTTGCTTTGGTCTTCGTAGTTTCCTTTGTAACACGCAAAGCTCGCCGGGCCGCCCATCAGCGATGTGGCATGTCCACCCCCACTGAAACCGACGCGACTCGTGACGTAATTCCGAGGATTAAGATCGGTATCCGCAGGCTTGAAGCCAAGAGAGGTGCCGTCCACTTTGAGGTGCTCCAGACCTTTGACGACATAGCGGACGTGGGGGCTCCAAGAAGCCAAGCCGGGAGTCGGATTGAAAAGATCGAGGACGAGGTAAGCCTGCATCATATTCACAGCTCCCCCGTCTTCCTTGGCATTGGTGGCAAAAAATACGAGCGCCACCTTCGGGACGGTGGCGAACCTCCCAAAGCCTTTGTTCGGAAAATTGGGATCGGTGCCAGGGAGAATCAGCGGCACCGCCTGCGTTTCGCCCGCCACGGGAAGGCCAGCGCGGGTAGGCAGATAATCGTATTTCGGCTGCAGTGCAGTGTTGTAGCTGTTCACCCCAGAGCGGATGTAGTCGAACATCTCTGTGAGCACTTGCCCCTGATCGGCGCCGAACTTGGTAGAGAACGTGCCGCCAAAACCGGGGACATTTTTGCCCATGAGATTTTGCAAGTAAGTGTAAAGCTGTTGGTTCCGCACCACCTTTTGCCAATCGGCATTCACGTCTTGGCTGCTGGGGGCGGGATCAACTTGGCCCGCGCCGCGCCCGTCTCCTGAGTATTTGCTAAAGCGCTGGAAATAGAACCGTGATTCGCTGCCTGGATTGCCCACCGAAGTGCAAAAGGCGATGAGCTTGTCTTTGGGATTTCGCTCATCCTGCTTGAGCTGCAGCGGCCAGAGCGAAACGCGGGGCTGGCCGTAGAGATTCACCTCCGGGGCGCGGCTGTTGGCGGTGACGAAGAACTTCGCCTTTTCGAGAACGCCGCGGTTCAATTTCGGATTAAACTCCTCACGGCTTCCCGACAAGAGCTTGGGCTTAAAGAGCAATTCGTCCACCGAGGCATACAGCCGCTCGTTTTTAATGCGCACCGCTTTTGTCGCCCCATCCACGTCCGTGCCGAGATTCACGCGCGGGGCCAGGCCGGAACCAATCGCCCCTGAACCTGTACCGAGATAATGGGTGAGCTCCGTCGTTTTTGGGTCCCCATGTGTAACCGGGAAGATGTCCTTGAAAACTGGGCTCAAAGAGGTCACCGCAGGGTGCCCCGCGAAACGGTTAAATTCGTTTTGCTTCGGCAGACTTTCGGCAAACTTCCGTTCAAAACTGTTCTCCGCCCATGGGCGGTCCCAGAAGATACCCTCGGACGCCGTGTTCAGATTCAGCTTGCTCGACTCGTCGTCCGTCCAAAAGGCAATGCGTCCGACAATAGGATTGGCCAAGGTGGGGCCAAAGTTTGAGAAAGTGACTGTAGTCGTGGCGTTCGTCACCGAGTCGGGGGCACTGACTGTTCCGTCTTTTAATACATACAGCCACCGCACCGGCATCGGCACGGGGTTGCTGGTGAATTTGTCGTTTGGCTTCGTCGGGTCGTAGCCATCCGTCATCGTGACTTTACCGCCGGAGACACCTGGAACGCCGTCGTAGTCAAAGCCATCGACCTTTTGGAAGGCCGACGGATCGACGATAGGAAAGTCTGCGGTGTATTTCTTGCCGTCACCCCCGATGACGCTGCCATTCTCATCAAAGACCAGCACGGGAGCATTCAAATCCGTGAAATGCCCGGGTTGGGTCGGCCAACTATCCGGCACCTCAGCAGCCAGCTTGGTGGCGGGGTTGTAGGGACTCCCCGACTCATCCACCATATTCGCTGCAGAATAGAGCTTGAAAGCGCGGTGCGGTCTGCCGTCGTCGTCGAAGGTATGAATCATCCCCGGCTGCGAAGCCCAGGTCAGCCGCTTCCCGCTTCCGCCAACGCCCGTAGCCGGGTTAGCCGGGTTTTCAAAACTCTTGGTAGCGTCGCCGATCTGGCTAAGGACCATATTGGTCGCCGTCTCCCCGAGCTGTTTAACGGTGACACTTCCAGCATAACTCTTTGCACCCTGTAACTCGGTCTGCACACTGGAGAAGAAAGCCAGCATCAGCGCCGAAATCAGAACGAGAAAACCCAGGACGATCACTAGGGCGACGCCGTCAGAGCGTCCCTTTACGAGGACCGGGCGGACTGCGTTCATTTGGGGGAAGGTAGTGGAGGGGATCATAAGACGGATTAGTTGGATTGGCTGCGGCTCCATTTGGCTGCTCGGATGGGCACGTTAGTGGTAAAGACCCGGTAGTTCGCTCGTATCGTTTTGCCCGCCAGCTTGTTCTCCAGACTGCTGTCCTCGCCTCCAGCTGGGTCCAGTTTCAGGTCTTGTTCGAAGTCCGCCGCTTTGGTGAACTTTTTCAATGAGGGCGTCAGTTCGTTGGGATCCATACGGCTGGCCGAAAGCTCATCGATCGCCACCATGGTCACCTGCACCACCGGCGGAAGTTGGTTTTTGGGGTTGAGCGAGGGATCCTTTGTTTTGCTGTTGATCGAGTCGTAGCTGTAGTTCGGCGCTATATCCGTGCTGGCGGCCCCTTTGGTTTTCAGCTCCTTGATGTCCTGCTTGCTAAGTTGGGGCAGGATGATCAGCGCCACCACATTCTCTGCGAGCACATGGAGCGGGGAATTGGCAGTGTAGGTGTCATTGATTGGGTCCTTGAACCAAGTCGTCAGTTTATAAGCCTCATTTTTCGGCGCATTTGCCGGGCCGCCAGAGGTGTTGTAATAGGTCACCAACTTCTCTGATGGCTGCATGAATTCCATCAGCCGAAAGCGAGTCCGCAGGGGCGCGACTTGCGTCGTGATAAAGCTGGGTCGAAACTTCGAATCATCGCCTAATTCTACAAAGTAACCCCATGCGTTGATGAGATTGTCCAGGCCCCGGTAGTTTTTCGTGGTCGTCGTACTTTCAGTGAAACCGAGCGGCGCGTGGAAAAAAATGCCGTGGGTGTAGCGGTCCCCGCTGCTGGATTTGCCAAGCAGTTTTTCAGTGGTCCCATTGACTTGGCCGTTGACGTAGCGCAACTCGGAGCGGCGCTCGTAGCGCGTCGGGGCCGTCGCATTGTCATAATCCCAGTAAGTGTTGAGGGTGGCCTGACTGATCTGAGAGGTCATGCGCTCAAAGGCGTTCCGCGCTTCGCGGAACTGCTCCACCTTTCCCGTGGTGTAGCGCCAGGTCTGGGCGGTTTGGCCGGTGATCGAAACGAGGATCAGCAGGATCATGCCGATGATGGCGGTGGAAACCATGAGTTCCACCAAGGTGAAACCGTGTCGTGAGAAGGAGGCGCGCATGGGGGTAAGTCAGGGTGTCGAATAGCCGTTGCGGGAGACGAGGACCGAATAGGTCTGGAGCCGGATAAAGGCTTTCCGGGCCTTTTCGACATCGATCAGCGAGTTGATATCGGTCTCCAGCGGCTTACCCGCAGGATTTTGGGCGATCTGGATAGTGAGAAAGGTGGCACCCTTGGGACGAAAGCGCGTTCCCGTCGAAGGTAACGTTGTGGCTTTGCTGTCGGGCTTCGTGCCCCGCACCCGCGCGGTATAGATGACATTCTTGCTCGTGAGGTCGGCCGGAGTGACCGCGTCGGGGTTCGGAAAAATCACCTCGTTGCCCTGATCGTCGAAATGGCGCATCGGTAAAACGTAGAAGTCGCCGCTGGGGTTCTTCACCAAGCTGTCGAAATCGCTCTCTTTGACGTCCGTCACAATCCGCTGCGCGATTTGCGCGCCGACGGACGTCTCCATCGCTTCCCTAAAAACGCCCATGCCGACGGGCAGGAGCGAAAAGATGGCGACAAACGCAAAGGCGACGACGCCGATGGCGAGGACGACTTCGACCAAGCTAAACCCTTTTTCCGAAAGCTTTCGCGAACTCGGCGACGGAATGAGGGGTGGCTGGAGATTGTTCATGGAAGGAAGGAAAAGTGGAGGTCGTTTTCGCGGGAGGTATTTATATGATACATACAACGCACGGCCCGGCAACCGGGAATTTTCGTCTTGGCGTCCGGTATTTTTGCGTCCTTTTTCACGGTTACGGATTTTTGAGGCTGGGAGTAGGTAGAAATGGCTATTTTTGCGCATTCCTCTGTGGATGGGGTGTATAATTATCCTCAGGATGGCGTTCCGGCCGACCGGAAGACCATGGCGAACGCTCGCCGCGTGGTTCCGGGCGACCGGAAGACCATGGCGAACGCTCACCGCGTGGTTCCGGACGACCGGAAGACCATGGCGGGCGTCGGGGATGACATTCCGGCCGACCGGAAGAACACGGCGGATACCCGGGACGGCAGTTCCTGCGGGCGGATGGGCGCGGCGGGGGGTCGCGGTGACGGTTCGGGCGCGGAAACGGGCGCGGCGGGTGTCCGCCGGGGCGGCCGCGCCGCGGTCCGTTACTTGCCGCCGGTGCGGATGAGGACGGCGCTGATGTCGTCGAGCACCACGACGGCGTCGAAAAACTCCTGCCCCGTGAGGCCGGAGAGATGCACGGTCAATTGGCCCACGGCCTCGACTTTGCCGCCGATTTTTTCACCGCTTTTCATCCGCAGTTCGATGCGCTGGCCGGCCTGGCGTTTCAGCACGGTAGCAGCGGTGTCGCCGGGCTCGAAACCGACTTTGCTTTGGGCAAAGGCGGTGGTGCTCAGGATGGTGACGAAGGCGAGAAGGTGGAGGATTTTCATGGGAATAGAGGTGAGGAGGAGGCGGGCGTGTCATCGCATTTGGCACGCCGAGGCGGAAGCATTTTCCCGCGCCTTGCGCCCTGCCGTCATCGGCGCGGTCTTAGTGACTGTTTAAAAATTGGTTCACGCAAAGGCGCAAAGACGCAAAGGCAGAAAATCAGGCTCTGAAGCTTTGCTTGAGCTCTCCTTTTGGTTTTAGACCGTCACTTAGGAAACTCAGTTCGGCTGAAGGTGCCGGGACTGGCGGCGGGGAGCGGTGGGTTGGACCACGGGGCGGGTCGTTCCGGGTTGCTCGGAAAGGAAGGGCAGCGTCTTACGGCCGGGGCCGGTCCAGTCGGCGGTGAGGGCGGCGACGACGCGCGCGTTGTCGGCGTGGTGGCTGGTGAGGTAGTCGAAAAGGTGCTCGGCGAGAGTCGCGAGAGCGATGCTGTGGCGGCGGCCGAGCTTGGGGTACAGCCAGTCGGTGAAGGCCAGGAAGCTGGCGAAAGGGGAGGCACCCGCGTCCCAGAGGAGCGGCAGGGTGTGGCGGAAGTGGCCGCTATTTCCCACCAGATCCCAAAAGCGCGCGAAGGCCCGGAGGCGCTGCATCTGCGGGAAGTCGATCAGCCGGGTGCGGAGGATTTCGTAGGGCGGCTGCGGGCTGTAGAGCATGCCCCACTCGGCGTCGTGGCGGACGATGGGGGTGCCGCGCAGGCGCTTGAGGATGCCGACCTGAATCTCCTGCGGTCGCAGCGCGATCAGCCGATCGAAACCGCGGCCGAAGCTCTCGAGGTCTTCGCCGGGCAGGCCAACAATGAGGTCGGCATGGACGTGGACGCCGGTGTGCTCGCGGAGGAAACGCAGGTTGTCTTCGAGCCGGTCGAGGTTTTGCCGACGGCTGATGTTTTTCGAAGTGGCGTCGTCGAAGGTCTGGATGCCGACTTCGAACTGGAGCGCGCCGGGTGGGAACTTCGCGATGATTTCGCGCAGTGCCTCGGGCAGGCGATCGGGGACCATCTCGAAGTGGACGAAGAGCCCGTCGCGCCAGCGGTCGAGGAAGAACTGGAGGATGGCGCGGCTGGTGGGCAGGTGGAGGTTGAAGGTGCGATCAACGAACTTGAACTGCGTGGCGCCGCGCGCGAGCAGACGGTCCATCGCGGCGAGGAAGGGTTCCAGCGGCGTGGCGCGTACGGGGATATCGAGCGAGGAAAGGCAGAACTCGCAGGTGAACGGACAGCCGCGCGAAGCTTCGACGTAGAGAACGCGGTGGGCGAGGTCTTGGTCGGTGTAGAGATCGTAAGGCAGAGTAAGGCGATCAAACGTCGGCAACTCGGAGGTGATGATTTTCGGCGGAGTTTCCCCGTCGAGGAGTCGGCGGCAGACTTCGGCGAACTTCACGTCCGCTTCGCCGGTAATGACGTGATCCGCGAGGGCGACGATCTCCTGTCCGTCCGTCTCGTAGCTCACTTCCGGCCCGCCGAGAACGACGACCAGTTCGGGACGCAGCCGTTTGAGCAAGGCAACGACTTCGGTCGTCGGCGCGACATTCCATATATAGACGCCGAGACCAACGATGCGCGGCTCGGCGGCGAGGATGGCCTCGACGATATCGAGCGGGCGCTGGTTGATGTCGAACTCCAACAGCGCGGTGCGCGGCTGTAGATCGCCCATATTCGCGAGCAGATAGCGCAGCCCGAACGCGCTGTGAATGTAGCGCGCGTTGAGCGTGGCGAGGAGGATCTCCGACATCGCGCGCACTGTGCGCCGAAAGCGGCGCGAGGGAAAGTGGCGAGACAGCGCCGCCTTTTACGCGTCAATGATTGCTCCCGAGCCGTGCCGACCTAGGTTGGCGGACGCCATGCCCTCTTTCGACATCGTCTCCGAAATCGACACCCAGGAAATCGACAACGCCATCAATCAGGCGCGCAAGGAACTGCTGACGCGCTTTGATTTCAAAGGCAGTCCCGCGACGATCGAATGGAACGAGAAGGAATCGAAGATCGAACTCAAAGCCCAGGACGGCACCCGGCTGAAGAGCTTGCACGAGATGGTTGTGGGAAAACTGGCCAAGCGAAATATCGACCTACGCAACGTGGAGCGGAAAGACCCAGTGATCTCGCCGCTCGGCCACGCGACGCAGGATTTCGTGATCAAGCAAGGGCTCGACGGGGAGAAGGCGAAGGAGATCGTGAAGGCGATCAAGGCAGCGGATTTCAAAGTGCAAAGCGCGCTGCAGGAGCGGCAGATCCGCGTGACCGGCAAGAAGCGCGACGAGCTACAGGAGGTCATCGCGTTCTGCCGCAGCCGCGACTTTGAAGTCACGCTCGGCTTCAAAAACTTTCGTGAGTGACAGTCTTTGGCACGGCGGCACTTGGGCGTTGGACGCCGCCGGGCCGATGTGCGTGTATCCCCGCCGATGAATAGAAAACCTACCGGCCTGATTTTGTCTTTTGCGCTGGCCCTCGTGGCTGGTGTCTGCGGTCCAAAACCGACCAATGCCGCGGAGTCCGGGGCGGCGCAGCCCGCGGCAGCCACCACGAATCCGGCGGCCGCGCTGCCTAAGTCCATCCGGATCGTAGCGTGGAATCTCGAATGGTTTCCCGGCCACAAACCCGAACCCACGCCGGCCGCCGAGCGGGAGCAGATGGCGGCGGCGAAGGCGGCGATCGCCGAGCTCAAGCCCGACGTGCTTCTGCTCGAAGAAATCCGGGATTGGGAAAGTGCGGCGGAATTGTGCAAGGCGGTGCCCAAGATGCAGGTGCATGTGGTCAGTCGCTTTCAGCCCCGGCCGCAAAACCAGGTCGTCGCCAGTAAATTGCCGGCGGATTCCACCTGGTCGGAATCGTGGCAGGCCGATGCGGTCACGCCGCCGCGCGGCTACTCTTTTGCAGCGTTGGAACTGCCCGGTCCACGCTTCGTGCTCGCTTACGCGCTGCACTTGAAAAGCAATCAGGGAGAGCTGCCGGTGAATATTCTGAATCGGCAAATTGCGACCAAGCAACTGCTGAAACATGCCAGCGACATGGTGGCCATCTATGGCAAACGCGGGCCGTGCGCCGTGGTCATCGGCGGTGATCTGAACACCTCGCTCGACGATCCCCGGTTCGCACAGGAACAAACGCTACCGGCGCTGAAGCGGGCGGGTCTTCACTGGACCTTCGAAGGCGTGCCGTTCGCGAAGCGGACCACGATTCCGGCGAGTGGAGAATTCGCGGACAATTGCTTTGATCACATCTTCACCGCGGGCCTCGGCAAGCCGACGGCGTTCGTGAAGTCCTTTCCCGCAATCAGCGATCACAATCCCGTGGTGCTCGATGTGAATCTTTCCACGGCGGACTTTCTGCCAAAGCTCGACGCGGCGGGGGGCATCGCTTTGCTGGACCAGTCGAAAATCACGCTCCCGCCGCCTCCGCAAGTCAGCCCGGGTGGACCGCTGGCGGCCAACGATGCCAAGGGCATCCAAGCGGTAGTTGGCAAGATCGCGACGGTGAAAGGACGGGTGCAGAACGTTTCGAGCACCAATACGAATTCGATCTATTTCATCAATTTCACGGGCGTTCCGCGGGGCGGGTTTGTCGGGATCATCAAGAAAGACAGCCACGACGCCATCGTGTCCGCCTTGGGCTCACCGCTCAGCACGGCGCTGGCGGGAAAAGAGATCGAGTTGCGCGGCGAGATCGTCCTCTTCAAGGAAGCGCCGCAAATCGTCATCACTGCGGCCAGTCAGATCAAGGCGACGGCACCGTAGTCCAGCTCTCGTCGCTTTTGAAAAAGTCCGCGCTCCTTGAGGCGATCATCGCCCGGCTCGATGCCGAACTCGCGTTGAACTCGCATGCTGCGCACTTGGCGGCGGCCGGCGCAACGGACGAGCAAAACAAGGCGGAGAACAAATACGACACGCGAGGTTTGGAACTCTCCTACCTCGCCGCTGGGCAGGGCCGGCAGATGGCGGAAGCGCGGGCCACGATCAGCCAGTTGCGCAGCCTCGAGCTTCGCGATTTCGGCCCCAGTGACCCGATTGATCTCAGCGCGATCATCACCCTCAAAAGCCGCGGAAAGTCCGCTGATCCCCAGCCGCTTTACTTCCTCGCCCCGCGCGGCGGCGGCACGGAGATTCGCTATGCCGGACGCGATTTCCTTGTCATCACCCCGCAATCGCCGCTGGGCCAAAAGCTCCTCGGCCTCCGCAAGGGCGATGTCGTGTCGCTCGATCACGATCACTCTGAAATGCAGATCGCGAGCGTCCGGTGAGTCGCGTTGGCGAGCCCTTTTTTCGGCTGAATTTCGCGCGGCAGAAACAATTGCCGTTGCCCAAATTCCGCCCAGCGCAGAAAGTCCCGCCATGAGCAACATCCAGAGCAGACTGAGCAAGGACATCGAAGTCACCGGCACCCTCAAATTCCAGGGAGAACTGATTTTTGAAGGCAAGTTCAACGGCGACCTGTTGCAGGGCAGTACTCTGGTGATTGCCGAAGGCGCCGAGGTGCGCGCCAAGACGATCATCGTGGACAATCTGACGAGCGCCGGGCTGGTGGATGGGGCTGCCCAAGTGGCCCAGCGCTGTCATTTGCAGGCGACTGCCCACCTTCAGGGCAGCCTGAAAACTTTCCGGCTGGCGATGGACGACGGCGCGACGTTCGCCGGAGCGTTGGAGATCTCCAAGCCGGCCAACTTTGCTCCCGCCAAACCCGCCAAGCCAGCGGGTGGTCAGCTCATCTAAGAAGGCAGAAGTCGCCCGCTATTTTTGAAACCGGCGGCGGTAGGCGCGCGGCGTCAGGCCGGTGGACTCGCGGAAGCAGCGGGTGAAATGGCTCTGGTCGGTGAAGCCGGTTTCATGAGCGATGACGGCGAGCGTGCGCGCGGTGGTGCCGAGCAGGTGGCGTGCAGCTTGCACGCGCACGGTGCGCAGATAACTCGTCGGCGTCATGCGCAGGAGTTGCTGAAAGCGCCGGTTGAAGTGGGTGGCGGAAAGGCCCGCGAGCGCGGCCATGGCCGTCATCGGAATGCCCTCCGCGAAGTGCGCCTCGATGTGGCGGATGACCGGGAGGAGTTCTTGAAAATGTCGCTCCTGCTCCGCGGGTTGCTCGACAGCGTACATGGCTCCGGCAATGCCGAGCACTTCGCCATGCGGATCGACGAGCGGCACTTTGGTCGAAATATACCAGTGCGGCAGCCGATCGGCGTGAAAGACCAGCCACATCTGGCCAGGGATCGGCCGACGGGCGGCCATCACCCGGCGATCCTCGGCCATGTAGGCTGCGGCGAGAGCGGGCGGGTGAAAAGCCCGGTCGTCGAGTCCCAACATTTCGGCTTCGGCGGACGCGCCGTGTGCGACCATGGCGGCAGGATTTACGCGGACGTAGCGGCTCTGCGTGTCCTTCGCGTAGAAGGCGATCTCAGGTAGCGAGTCGAACAGCGCCATCACCGCGGCGGCGGTAGGGCACCGCTGGAAAAAGGCTTTTTGAAAACCAGCTGGCGATGGTTGTGGCATGGTCAAAACTTGCCAAAAGACCGTCGCTGGATTCAAGACAACGCCGCGCCTGACGTTACTCTCCCGCCTTCATGACCTCCTTCCATCCTTGGCCACTCGCTCTCGTGATGCTGACCGCGACGGTGGTCGCCGCAGAGCCACCGGTGTCCTTTAACCGCGAGGTCCGGCCCATTCTTTCGGAAAACTGCTACTACTGCCACGGCACCGACCCGAACCACCGCAAAGCCGACCGGCGGCTGGATACGCGCGAAGGCGCTTTGGCGGACATCGATGGGATCAAGGCCATCGTGCCGGGTAAGCCGGACGAGAGCGATGCGATCGAGCGGCTCCTGAGCACCGACCCCGACGAGCAGATGCCGCCGCCGAAATCCAACAAGACGCTGACCGCGGCCGATAAAGAAACGCTGCGCCGCTGGGTGGCCGAGGGGGCGAAGTACGAGCCGCACTGGGCCTTTGTCGCGCCGGTGCGCCCGGCGGTTCCGGCCGGGGCGAAGGTGGTCGATTACTTTGTGGAAAAGACGCTCGCCGCGAAGGCGCTGACCTTTTCGCCCGAGGCGGAAAAGGGTGCGCTGCTCCGCCGCGTCACGCTCGACCTGACGGGACTTCCGCCGACCCTGGCCGAGGTCGCAGCTTTCGAAAAAGACCCGAATGCCGATGCCTACGAGTTTGCCGTGGATCGGCTGCTCGCCTCGCCGCGCTATGGCGAACGGATGGCCATGGATTGGCTGGACGCGGCGCGCTACGCCGACACGAACGGCTACCAGGGCGACGCCTATCGCATGAACTGGCCGTGGCGCGATTGGGTGGTGCGAGCTTTCAACGACAACCAGCCGTTTGATCAATTCACCATCGAGCAATTGGCCGGCGACCTTCTGCCCCAGCCGACGCAGGCGCAGCTCATCGCGACGGCTTTTAACCGCAACCACATGCTGAATGCCGAGGGTGGGACGATCCCGGAGGAGAACCGCACCAAGAATGTTTTTGATCGCGTGGAGACGACGAGTGCGGTGTGGCTCGGGCTGACGGTGGGCTGCGCGCAGTGCCACGACCACAAGTTCGATCCAACAAAGCAGAGCGACTATTTCTCAATGTATGCGCTCTTCAACCAGCTCAGCGAGCCGGGCGGGGTGGACAAGCGTTTTGGAAAAAAAGACTACAGCGACGACTACGACCAACTCTACGCCATCGAGTCGCCGTATCTCGCGCTCGATACGCCGGAGTTGACCGCGAAAACCGCTGCGGCCCGCGCTGTCAGGAAGGAGGCCGAGGCAGTGCTGGAGGCGAAACGTGGGGAGTTCGAGGCACCCTTCATCGCGTGGATCATGGAAATGCGGGCGAACACTGACCTCATCAACGAGCGCGTCTTCGACGATGGCCTGCGGCGCGCTGTGACCACGATCCCCCTCGACAAGCCGAATGACGGCAAGGTCCGGGGGCTACTCGACGTCTTCCTCAAGACGCAGCCGCAGTGGAAGGGGCTCCTCGAACCCATCGCCGCCGCTCGGCGTGCGGAAGACGCGGTGCAGATCAAGATCCCGCTGGTCATGGTGATGCGCGACGACAAGCCCCGTGAGACGCACATCCTCGAGCGCGGCAACTACGAAACCCCGGGCGCCAAGGTGGAACCAAACGTGCCAGGATTTCTCCCGCCGCTCGCCGCCGGGGTGAAAGCCGACCGCCTCGCGCTCGCTCGCTGGCTCGTCGCGCCGGAGCAACCGCTGATGCCGCGGGTGGTCGTGAACCGGCTCTGGCAGACATTCTTCGGGCGTGGCTTGGTGAAAACGCCCGACGATTTCGGACTGCAAGGCGCGCTGCCGTCGCACCCCGAACTGCTCGACTGGCTGGCCGTGGAATTCCGCGAGAGCGGCTGGGATGTGAAGCACATGGTCAAGCTCATCGTGACGAGTCGCGCCTATCGGCAGAGCGCGAAAGTCTCGGCCGAAATGCTCGCCCAAGACCCGGACAACGCCCTGCTCGCGCGCGGCCCGCGCTTCCGACTGGATTCGCGTTTTCTGCGTGACCAGGCGCTCGCGCTCGCCGGGCTGCTGGTGGAAAAACGCGGCGGTTTCCCGGTCATGCCGTATCAGCCGCCGGGCATTTGGGAGGACATCAGCTTCGGCAAGAACCGCTATTTCCAAGGCCACGGCGAAGACCTTTACCGGCGCAGCCTCTACACATTCTGGCGACGGAGTGCGGCGCCCGCGAATTTCTTCGACACGCCCGCGCGGCAGGTCTGCGTGGTGAAACCGTCCCGCACGAACACGCCGCTCCAGGCGCTCACCACGCTGAACGACACGACTTACGTGGAGGCAGCCCGCGTCTGGGCGGAGCAGCTCGCCAAGCTGCCTGACGACGACTCCCGGCTTCGCCAGCTCCTCCGCGCGGCCGCCGCACGCGAGCCTGAGCAGCGCGAACTCGCGTCGCTGCAAACCACGCTGGCAAAGGTGCGTGCGCATTTTGCCGCCGACAAATCCGAGGCGGAAAAGCTGGCCGCCGCCGGCGAAGCACCGCGTGTCGCGGGCCTCGACGCCGCCGCTGAAGCGGCCTGGACGACCGTCTGCCTGCTGGTGCTCAACCTCGACGAAACTCTGACCCGATGAACCCGCTGACCGACCACGCCAATCTGCTGACCCGCCGCCGTTTTCTCGGCACCACCGCGCTGACCCTAGGGCTGCCTGCGCTGCAGTCGCTGCTCGGCTCGGAGCCCACGGGCGCAACGCGACAAGGCTTGGCCGGGCTGCCGCATTTTGCGCCCAAAGCGAAGAGCGTGATCTACATGATGCAGACCGGCGGGCCGTCGCACGTTGATCTCTTCGACGACAAACCGGAACTGCGGAAACAACGCGGGCAGGACATCCCCGAGAGCGTGCTTGGCGGGTTGCGGCTGACAACGATGACCGCGGGGCAGAAAGCGAAGCCGTGTCTGCCGGCGGCGTTTGGGGGCAGTCAACGCGGGCAATGCGGGATGTGGGTAAGCGATCTGCTGCCGCAGACCGCGAGCATCGCGGACGACCTCACTTTCATCCGCTCGATGCACGGCGAGCAGATCAATCACGCGCCGGCGGTGACCCAGATGCTGTGCGGGCACAACCTCCCGGGGCGTCCGAGCATCGGTGCATGGGTGACCTACGGACTCGGCTCGGAGGCGGAAAATCTGCCGGGTTTCGTGGTGCTGACCTCGCGCGATCAGGAGGCGAGCTGCGGACAATTCTTCTACGACTATTATTGGGGCGCGGGCTTTCTGCCGGGGAAACATCAGGGTGTGCCGTTCCGTGGCGCGGGCGATCCGGTGCTTTACCTCAGCAATCCGGATGGCATGAGCCGGGAGCTGCGCCGCACGATGCTCGACGGCCTTGCGGAGATGAATCATTTCGCCCACGAGCGCGTCGCCGACCCGGAAATCAGCACGCGCGTGGCGCAGTACGAGATGGCTTTCAAAATGCAGGCCAGCGTTCCGGAGTTGGCCGACCTTTCGCACGAACCGCAGAGCGTCCTCGACCTCTACGGCCCCGACGTGAAGCGCAAAGGCAGTTACGCCTACAATTGCCTGATGGCCCGCCGCCTCGTCGAACGCGGCGTGCGTTACGTGCAGCTTCTGCATGCCGGCTGGGACCAGCACGGCAACTTGCCCACGCAACTCCCCATCCAGGCCAGGGATACCGACCAGGCTAGCGCGGCGTTGGTCAAGGATCTCAAAGCGCGCGGCTTGCTCGACGACACGCTGGTCATCTGGGGCGGGGAATTTGGGCGGACTCCGTTTGTCCAAGGCGACATCAAAAATCCCAAAGCCCACGGGCGCGATCATCATCCGCGCGCCTATACCGTCTGGCTGGCGGGCGGCGGAGTGAAACGCGGCTGCATTTACGGCAGCAGCGATGAGTTCGCCTTTCACGCCACGGAGAACCCAGTCCACGTCCACGATCTCCAAGCCACGCTCATGCACCTTTGCGGGATCAATCACGAACGCTTCACCTACAAATTCCAAGGCCGCGATTTCCGCCTCACCGATGTGCATGGGAAAATCGTGAAGGGCATCCTCGCCTGAGATGTGACCTTGGGAGCGCCCGTGGCCCTGCTGGTCCCGCGTGCACTGCTGCTGCGGCGCTAGCGCCTCGAGCGGGTGGCGGGCTTTTCGAGCGCGGCGGCACAGGCTTGGGCGATCGTTTCAAGTTCCTCGAGAAATCTGGCCCGGCGGTTTGCGGGAAGAATGGCGAGCACTTCTTCCTGCAATCCCATCGCCACGGTCCGTGCTTTTTCAAATGCCCGGCGGCCTCCCGGTTGGAGCTTCACGCGGTGCGCGCGCCGGTCCTGCTCGTGCGGGGCGCGGGCGAGCAGGCCGGACTTTTCCATGCGGGAAATCGTGGAGGTAATGGTGTTTGGATCGCTCGCCATAAGGTCGCTGAGCGCGCGCTGGGTGAGGCCTTGCGGGTCGCCCTCGCTCAGCCAGCGGAGGATGGAAAATTGGTCGGGCGTGATCCCGAGGTGCGCGATGCGCTGTCGGAAAGTCTGGTTCAGTCCATACCACGCGCGCCGCAGGAGCACCGGGAGGCGCTTAGGAGCAGGGGAGGGAAGGACAGGTTCGGGCGTGACGGGCATGAAGCCGCGGAGCATGCAATCGTCCCGTTGCCAAATCCAACTCCGAACTTTTGCGCCGTTCAAAGCGTCGCGAATTTAATACGTGTAAGTATCTTTTGACATCGCCGGGTTCCGTTCTTAAAAGACCTTCCACTTGCTCCCCGCGGCACTGCCGCTCCCTTGCCCATGAAGCCTACCCTCGTCTCCGCGCTCGCCTTCACTCTTGCCCTTTCGACTGCGCCGCTGTGGGCAGCGGAGAAGGCTGATAAACCCGCCGCGCCTGCTGCGACTTCCGTGGCGAACGATGAGGCCATCCGACCTGGAGATACTTTGGAAATTTTGGTGAAGAAGGGTTCGCCCTTCAAAACACCCTCTCCAGTTCCCTTGGAAGCCTTGGTGAAAGACGGTTCATCCTTCGACGGACGGCA
The DNA here is from genome assembly GCA_031390545.1 of Chthoniobacter sp. Classification (GTDB taxonomy): domain Bacteria; phylum Verrucomicrobiota; class Verrucomicrobiia; order Chthoniobacterales; family Chthoniobacteraceae; genus Chthoniobacter. The sequence goes on from JANMTP010000070.1 coordinate 138,289, forward strand.
TGCAGTTCGGCGCGGCGGGTACATTATGTTGCCGCAGATTGGTCGCGTTGCGGTTTCGGGGAAGACCATTGCCGAGGCGGTGCTCGCCGTGAAAAACGCCGTGCAGCAAATTGAGGGAGATGGCTTGTCCGTCTCGATTGAGCGCGTGCCTAGTGAGCAGAAGGAGGGACCTGCGATTAACACCGTTGGAGATCGCGCCAAGGGCTGGGTGAACTGGCGAGGACCGGCGCAGAACGGGACTTCGCCGGAGACGGGGCTGCCGGAGAAGGTGGACGCGAAGCAGGCGCTGTGGACGGCGGATTTCCCGGGGCAAAGCACGCCGGTCATTGCGAACGGAAAGCTCTACATCAACGGCTACCTTGGCGACGGTGCGGATCTGCGGGAGGGCGTCGCGTCCTTCGATGCGGAGACAGGGAAAAAGCTGTGGGAGCGTTTATTCAACGACTACCTGAGTGACACGATTTATCTGCGCTACGCCACGTCGTCGCCGTCCATCGACCCGGAGACGGGCAATGTCTATGCACTCGGCACGCAGGGGCTGCTCACGGCTTTCTCGGCGGACGGGAAGCAGCTCTGGCAGCATTCGATGATGGAGGAATTTGGGCGGCTGACGTTCCCAAATTCGCGCACGGCGTCGCCGATCATCGACAAGGAATTGGTGATCACGCGCGGAATCACTTCGTCTTGGGGCGCGTTCGGACCGGCGGGGGATCGCTTCTACGCCTTTGACAAAAAGACGGGCGAGCTCGTCTGGGCGAGCGCGCCGGGCGAGCGGCCGCAGGACAACACGTTCTCGCATCCGTATTTGACGTGGATCGCGGGCCAGCGCGTGCTTTTCTCCGCGGGCGGCGATTCGACGGTGGTGGCGCTGAATGCGCGCACGGGCGATCCGCTGATGCGCATGCCCGTGGCGAAGGCGGGCGCGAAAGGCGGCATCAACGCCGCGGTGGTGCGCTACAAGGACACGCTGATCGTCACGCACGAGAGCGAGAACATCGACACGAGTGAGGTCGGGCGGACGGCGGCGTTCAAGATTCCGACGGAGTTCAAGCCCACGGAGCCGGGCAAAGGACAGGCGTTTGAGGCAAAGGATTTGGAGCTGTGGCGCAACCCGCTGGGAAATCTCGCCAGCTCGCCGGTGCTCGTGGGCAACCGTCTTTACCTCGTGACCGGCGTGGGCGAGCTCGCCGCGATCGACGCCGATAGTGGGAAGATTCTCTGGCGGCAAAAGCTCGGCGTGGAGCAGCGGCAAAGCTCGCCGATTTACGCGGATGGAAAACTCTATGTCGCCTTTTATACTGCGGCGGAGGTCGGCGGCTCGACCACGGAAAGTTCCGGCGGCGACGGCGAGCTTTTCGTCATCAAACCGACGGACACCGGCCCGGAAATCCTCAGCCGCACCAAGCTCGAAGGGCGCTGCTACGGCTCACCAGTGGCCTACAACGGCAAGCTCTACGTGCAGACGGACAAGAAGCTCTACTGCTTTGGCAAAAAGGGCGCGAACAAGAGCGCGAGCGCGGTAACGACCGGCGACGACTGGCCGAAAATGGAACGCGGTCCGGCGGCGAAGCTGCAATTCATCCCGAACGAGGTCTTCCTCAAGCCCGGCAGCTCCGCGCAGATCCGCGCCCGTGCGCTGGACGCGAACGGCTTCACCGTAGATGAAGCCGTCGATGTGAAGCAGGTGAAATTTGAGACCTACATCCCGCCGACGGCGCTGGTGAAGGCGACGATGAAAGGCGCGTTCGACGCCGCGGGCAAACTCACGGCGGAGCCGGCACCGGTGCCGAGCGGCGGCGCTTTCAAAGGCACGATGAAAGTCGGCGACAAGGAAATCTCCGGCACGATGAAAGGCCGCGTATTGCCGGGGTTGCCCACGAAGCTGGATTTTGAGGACATCGAGCTGGCCAACGACACCTCCAAACCGCCCGCGCCGGCCGCGCCGAACATGGTGGAGCCGCCCACACCTTTCGCCTACCCGCCGCTGCCATGGATGGGCGCGCGGTTTAAATTCGAGGTGCGCGAAAAGGACGGCGGCAAGGCGCTGTGCAAGACCATCGACAACAAATTTTTTCAGCGCGGCCAAGTCTTCATTGGCCATCCGGAGGAGAAGAACTACACGCTCGAAGCGGACGTACTGAGCGAAGGCAACAAGCGGAAGATGAGCGAGGTTGGGTTGATCAATCAGCGCTACCTGATCGCGCTCAAAGGCAACGCCCAGCAGATCGAGGTGAACTCGAACCAGGAGCGGCTCATCGCCAGCGCGCCATTCGCGTGGAAAGTGAACACTTGGTACCGGCTCAAGACGCGGGTGGATGTGGCCGCGGACGGCACCGGAGTGGTGCGCGCGAAGGCGTGGCCGCGCGGCGAAGCCGAGCCCGAAGCGTGGGCCATCGAAGTCCCGCACAAAACCGCCCACACTCACGGTGCACCGGGGGTCTTCAGTCTCTCTCCGCAAGAGCAGCGCGCGTGGATCGACAACATCGCAATCACGCCGAATAAGTAGCTTTAGCAATTCGCGCGCGCCGAGTTTCGACCTTCGTCCGCCGCGACCTCGTAATCTTAATCCTAATCCTAATCGTAATCGCCTCCATGCAGCCCCTGTTCGACCACGAAAAGCTCCGCGTCTATCAGCACGCCATCGCTTTCATCGCGTGGGCCGAACCGCTCCTGGAGTCATTACCCAAGTCACTCTCCGCCCGCGACCAGCTCGACCGGGCCTCGACTTCCATCCCGCTGAATATCGCCGAGGGAAACGGCAAGTTCACCCCCGCCGACCGTTGCAAATTCTTCGACATCGCCCGCGGGTCGGCGCTGGAATGTGCGGCGTGTCTTGATGTGCTGGTCGCAAAAAAGCGCGTGAATTTCGAGCAGGTGATTGATGGAAAACGGACGCTCGCGGATGTGGTTTCGATGCTGGTGGGACTGATCAAGAGTCAGGATTGCACGCGAGTTTTTGAAGATGCGCTGGAGTACGGGGCGCGGGGGTTGGAGTGAAGAAGCCGATTACGATTAAGATTATGATTACGATTACGAAAATCCCCGCACACGCCGCTGGCACGCTTGCCGTTTTGCTCGCGGGCCTCGCTTTCACCCACGCTGAAGACTGGACCCAGTGGGGCGGTGCCGATCCGGGCCGCAACATGTATTCTCCGGCCAAGGGTTTTCCCGAAAAGTTCGAGCCGGGCAAATTCAAGCCGAACTCGGAGGAGATCGATCTTTCCACAACGAAGAACGTGAAGTGGGTGGTGAAACTCGGCTCGCAAACTTACGGCAACCCGGTGGTCGCAAATGGCAAAATCTACGTCGGCACGAACAACGCCTCGCCGCGCGATCCGAAGTTCAAGGAAGACCGCTCCTGTCTTTACGCCTTCAACGAATACAACGGCGACTTCCTCTGGCAGCTCGCGGTGCCAAAGTTGGCCAGCGGCAAGGTCAACGACTGGGAGTATCTCGGCATCCTTGCGGCGGCGAATGTTGAAGGCAGCAAGCTCTGGCTCGTGACTAGCCGATGCGAAGTGGTGTGCCTCGACACCGAGGGACTGACCAATGGCAACGAAGGCCCTTTCAAGGACGAAGCCAAGTATCTCGGCGGTCCGGGCAAGCCGCCCGTCGAGCCTGGGCCGAAGGATGCGGACATCCTCTGGCGCTACGACATGATGGATGAACTCGGCGTCTTCCCGCACAACGCTGCGAACAGCTCCGTCATCATCAGCGGCGACAAACTTTTCGCCTGCACCTCCAATGGTCAGGACTGGACGCACGTGAACATCCCGTCGCCCCAGTCGCCGTCGTTCATCATGCTCGACAAAAATACCGGCGCTCTCCTCGGCGAGGACGACGCGAAAATCGGCACGAACATCAAGCACGGCCAGTGGACTTCGCCCTCGATCGGCAAGGTCAACGGCAAGGAACAGGTTTACTTTGGCGGCGGCGATGGGCTGCTTTACGCCTTCAGCACCGACCCGGTGAAAGAAGGGGATACGGACGTGATGAAGAAAGTCTGGTGGTTCGACGCCGTGCCTGAGGAATACAAGAAGGACAAAGCCGGCAAACCGATTAAGTATCCGGCAGCGGAAGGTCCGAGCGAAATCAACTCAACGCCCGTCTTTTACAAGAACCGGGTCTATGTCGCCATTGGCCAGGATCCCGAGCATGGCGAAGGCGTAGGCCGACTCGTTTGTGTGGACGCGACCAAAACAGGCGATATCACCAAAACCGGCCTGATTTGGGACTTTAAAGAAGTCCACCGCTCGATCTCCACCGTCAGCATCGACCCGACCAACGGCCTGCTCTTCATCGCGGACTTCAGCGGCTTCGTCTATTGCCTCGATGCCGAGACCGGCAAAAAACACTGGGAATACGACATGAAGGCGCACATGTGGGGCAGCACCTTTGTCGTCGATGGCAAAGTGTATCTCGGCGACGAAGACGGCGACTTGTGCGTCTTCGCCTCGGACAAGAAATTCAAGCTGCTCAGCGAGGTGAATATGGGAGCGCCGGTCTATTCCACGCCCATCGTGGCCAATGGCGTGATGTATATCGGCAGCCAGACTCACCTTTTCGCCATCGCGGAAGGCGCGAAACCGGTGGAGCCGGGAGCAAAGCCGCCCGGGAAATAAGGGCGGTGAACACCCCCTTGGGGGGGACTTCTCCGTGGCGCAAAAAAATCGCGGTCGCGATAAATTCTTTGCATCCGCGTGGGCGGATCCTTCGGACGACTGAGCGGTGCTTCTTTCGTCGAACCGTCTCATCGCCAAGTCCTAGTGGGCTTTGCGGAAAATGAGACGGCGTGGGCGGTCGGAGCGCCAGTGGAAAGCCTTTGCAGGGAGAGAGCTTTTCGCCCCAACCGCCAACCCTGCCTCGACACACCACTCATCCATGAAATCACCCATCCCTAAACTCCTCAGCACCGTCACGGTCGCCCTCGGCGCGACTGTCATCCTTGGAAACACCACCCAAGCTCAGACCGCCTACGGCTACAACAGTAGCGGCACGCTCTTCAGCTTCGACGTCGCCACCCCGGGCTCCCTCACTTCCGTGGGCTCCATCGGCTTCACCCCCGCGGGCATCGACTTCAATCCGCAAAATAACGTGCTCTTTGCGCTCGAAATCGGGCCCGTCACCAGCATCCTTCACACCCTCAGCCTGACGAACGCCGCGCCCACGCAGGTCGGCACTTTCGCCACCGCCGCCGGCGGTTACAATCTGGCCAACCAGTCCGGCATCGGCTTCGACTTCAATCCCAAGACGGTGCAAGGCGACGGCTCGATCCGCATCCGCGTGGTCAGCAGCGATGGCGACAACCTGCGCCTCCGCTCCACCGACGGCGCCCTGACGAATGAAGACACCGACCTGAGCGGACTCTTCAGCGGTGCCGACGCCGTGGCTTACAGCGGTAATTTCGCTCAAGTCCCCGCCGGGGCCGGCTCGACCACTCTTTACTACATCCGCAACGGGAGCAGCGAACTCGCCCTGAGCACCGCGCCCAATGGCGGCGTCACCAGCGACACCGACACCTTCACTAATCTCGGCGTCACTCCCGCCGGCGGCACCGGCCTCGACATCTTCACCGCCGCCGACAACGTCACCAACACCGGCTACCTCATCACCGACGCCGACTCCAACGGCACCTCCGAGCTTTATAAGATCGACAACATCGGCACCGTTTTCGGCGTCGCCACCTTCGTCGGCGATACCACCGGCCAGGCCCTGCAGGACATCGCCGTCCTCACTGTCGTCCCCGAACCCGGCAGCGTCGGCCTGCTCCTGACCGCCGCCCTCGGCGTGCTCGGCGTGCGCCGGCGTCGGTAAAAGGCGCGTCGCTTCTCGAAAGGCCGCGGCTACTCCCAGCCGCGGCCTTTTTGCGTTCGCGCGCAAACCCGCGCCCTTTCCCCCGGCGCATCCTCCTGCTAGGGACTCACCGCACCGGCATGGTCTCCCTCCACCTCCTCAGCGCCCCGGGGCGCGAAGCCATCCTCGCCGGCACCCTCGCCAGTTGGGCCGCCACCGACTGGGGCGAAACCCGCCCGCGCCTGCACTTCGACACCGCCACCGCCGGTCCCGCCCACGAGCGCATCCCCGCCGCCTGGCTCGCCATGCTCCGCGCCGCCCTCGCCGCCGACGACGCACCCCACCTGCTCCTCCTCGAAGACGACCTCGACTTCGCCCATCACCTCCGCCACGCCCTCCTCCACTGGCCGCCCCTCACCACCGGCACCATCGCCACCTTCGCCAGCCTCTACGATCCCGGCCTCCCCGCCAGCCCGCCGCACACCGCGGCCGACGCCCACCGCACCTACTTCCCCGCCCACCCGCGCTACTTCTTCGGCGCGCAAGCCCTCCTCCTCACCCGGCCCTTTGCCGCGTGGGCCGTCGCCCGCTTCGCCCAGCACGGCGGCCCCCAGAGCCGACGCCTCATCGCCCTGGCCGGCGAATTCGCGCCCGGCGCCCCCATCCCCGTCCACCGGCCCAGCCTCATCCAGCACACCGCCCGCACCAGCGCCTGGGGCGCCCGCCTCCACCGCGCCCCCCACTTCGACCCCGCCTGGCGCCCACCCGCCGCGGGTTAGCTCAAAGCGGTCGCCGCAGCGCAGGATTAGCCGCTTCGTCCGCGAAGTCTTCGGCGGATGATTTCCGGGTCCTGGCGGAGGTCCATGACGCCAGAGACGATGATGCGCCGCCCCTCGACCGTATAGAAAATGCCGCAGGGAAAGCCGTGAACAAGCAACCGTCGGTAAGACTCGTGGAAGACCGGTGCCATCTCCGGGAAGATGCAGAGCCGCCCGAAGGCGACGTCCAAGTGGCGCAGGAAGACCTCGCCTCGCCCTGCCTGAAACGCCTCGTAAAACTCGAACGCGGTCTGAATGTCGGCCTCGGCGGAGAAAAGGAAGACCAGCTCACTCACGGTGGAGAGTCCCGCCGAGGAGGCGTTGCCGAATGGCCTCCCAAGTGGTGACCTGGCTGGGGTCTCGGCGGTAAGCCTCCATGCGGCGGTCCAGCTCCGCGAGCTGTTCGCGGGAAACTGGAACCTCGGTGGGATGAGCCGCCAGATCGTCCCAAAGCTCGCTGACCAGCAGCAGCTTCTCCGCGGGAGTGAGCCGATTCACGTCGGGAATGGTTTCCAGAATCATACGCGGAAAATACCCTCCGCCGATGGGGGAACAAGCTCCGAAAGCGGCTAACGACCCAAGCCCAGCGCGGCGGCCCCCAGAGCCGACGCCTCATCGCCCTTGCCGGCGAATTCGCGCCCGGCGCCCCCATCCCCATCCACCGGCCCAGCCTCATCCAACACACCGCCCGGGCCAGCGCCTGGGGCGTCCGCCTCCACCGCGCCCCCCACTTCGACCCCGCCTGGCGCCCACCCACCGCGGGCTAGCTCAAGTCGTCCGCGACAGTGCATGGTCAGGCGCTTCCGGTCATTCGTCGAGGGGCTCCCCATGATGAGGATGCTTGCTCGCGTTGATGGATGTCATGATTTCGAGATCAAGTGTCGTCCACTCTCGGTTCTGCTCCTCGCGCTTACTTTGGGGCGGCGGGGGAGGTGGAGGTGGAAGTGGTGTCGTGTCGTCGGTTGGTTGGTCGTTCTCGGTAGGCATCGGGATGTGTGGTTGTGTCTGCTGCGTATGAAACTGAAGAAAAAATTGCAAAGGCGAGTGCGGACCAAAGAGCGATGGCAGCCCGCTGCAACCATTGCTCTTTGGCTTGGGTTGCTGAGTAAATACTGTCCTCCGTCACCGCAATCTGATTGACGATTTGCTTTTGGAGCAGGCGGGCCGCGTATTTGTCCGCGTCCATACGCATAAGTAGCCCGACCAACTTTGGGATTCGCGGCAACTGAACGATCCGGCGCGGATAGAGCGCAAGAAGGCAGAATGCAAATGCTGTGAAAAGACTGCCAAGGAGCATGAAAAACGTGAAGCGGCTGATGACAAACAGGTAACTGGTAACGAACGGTGCCGGAAATGCGGAAACTGCGACGAGGACAGTAGCGCTCACGCCTACAAAGCCAGCAAGTGAAGCAGCCTTTGTATCGATGCGCGTGAAGTGCTGTCCTGCGGACTCGAGAGACTTCCACGCATAGGCCAATAACGTTTCGGTTGCGTTCAGATCGTGATCATCTGAGGTGTCCCACTTGGTACGGATCATAGGGTGCGCTAGGAGTTGCCTAACGACCGCCAACGACCGCGGAGCGCGGCGTGCTGTTTGCGGCAAGGAGGCGGTGGAAGCAGGTGCCGTGACGCACGGAACGGTCGCTGCAGCGGCCACTTACGGTTGTTTGCGGTCGAAAGCATAAGTTCCGGGTTGGTGGGTGATCTCACCCTCTTTGGAGATCGAGAATGGGCGTTTGAAAGCGTAAAGGCGTCCCTCCATGTCGCGGAATAGAATGACTACGTAGGATGTGGCACCCGTCGCAAATACCTGATCAAGAAAAGGTGCCGGCTCGGAAAACGCCTGCCGAGCGTGGTCACGAACTTCCCGTTCGTTCAAGTAAGTCCAGCCGAACCAGAAGCCTTCCTTGGCTCCCTCGACTAGCACCTCCTTGCCGTTATCACAAAATAGGAAGCTTTGCGTGCCAGAGTCGAAAAGTATGGCTACAAGGTTGTTTGCTACCTTGGAGGTTGGATTGGTGACGGTGCAAGCATACTGAATCGCTGTGTCGGCGATCTGCTTAAGCGCATCCTTTTTCTGTTTTGGCGTTAGCTTTGTGTTCCTCTCCACTTCCGCCTTCGCTTGGGTGTCGTCAACATCAGTAACGGCGACGAGAAGATACGGAGCCAGAGCGACGCGATGTTGCTCTCTGGAAAATATCATCTGGTCAGCCGTCTGATTGACGAGCCGCCAAGTCAGAAAGACGTAAACGCCGGTCAATACGGTAAGCGCTATCTGTGTCAGAGATCCCAGCGTGTGAATCAGTCGAGCTATGCGCATAGTAAGTGCCTAACTAGAAGTTGGCTGATGGAGACGGAGGGCATGGGAAGGGAGGGTGGCGGAGTTTGGCCCTCGGGCCGAGGGTTTATTTCGGCCCGAGGGGTGGGGTGGGGGTTGGTGGGTGGTGTGTTGGTGGGAGGGTGGTGGCTAGTGAATGGACTGGCTAGCTAGCTGGATGAACTGCTAGATGAGCTGCTGCTGCTGGAGCTGGGGGCTTCCTCGGGGTCGTCGTCGTAGAGGACGCCCCATTCGCGGGCTTTGTCGCGGCGGGTGCCGGGGTCGAGGGTGCGGTAGTGGAATTCCACTTCATCGTAGAGATCGAGGATGAGCTGATCGATGCCGGTGGGGCCGGGGAGGAGGTCGTCCACGGTCTGTTGGGCGTCGCTCAGGGCGTC
>JANMTP010000008.1:0-5642 GCA_031390545.1 Chthoniobacter sp.
CTTGAAGAAGCGCTGGCCTTGCTCGTTGAGCCGATCAGTGAGCAGGGTGATGCGGAGAAAATCCTTCTTTTTGGCATAGGCGACGGCGTGCATGAGTAGTTTGTCGCCGATGCCTTGCCCGCGATAATCGCGATGTACAATGACATCTTCCAGCATGATGACGAAGCCACCCTCGGCGGTGCTGATGGTGAAAAGCAGGTTGATCATCCCGAGGATCGTCCCGTTTCGCCGCAGGACGAAGATGCGCCCGCGATTTGGCTGTTCGAGGATGAGCCGCAGGCCGCGCATCTGCTTGGCGCGATTAGGCACGAAGTCAGCCTCCTGCGAAAACAGATCAAAGAGGAGATCGGTCAACTGCGGGAGATCCTCCAGCGTGGCTTGTTCGAGGTGCGGTTCGTCCATGAAAAACGCGCGCTTATCGCACAAGCCGGGCGTGGAGGGAAGCGGGGTTTGTGTCACGTCCGCTTTTTCCCCGCGAGCGGGGCGTGGCGGAAGCAGTCGGTGGTGTGGTCATTGACCATGCCGGTGGCCTGCATGAAGGCGTAGCAGATGGTCGAGCCGACAAACTTGAAGCCTCGCTTCAGCAGGTCGCGGCTCATCGCATCGGACTCGGCGGTCTTGGCCGGCAGGTCGGCGCGGGACTTTCGGGCGTTCTGCCGCGGCTGGCCGCCGATGAACTGCCAGATGTAGCGATCAAAGCTGCCGAACTCCTTTTGTACGGCGAGAAAGGCGCGGGCGTTGAGGATGGCCGAGGCGACCTTGAGGCGGTTGCGGACGATGCCAGGGTTGGCAAGCAGCGTGGCCACCTTGCGGTCGTCGTATCGCGCGACCTTCTCTGCATCAAAGTGATCGAACGCGGCGCGATAGGTCTCTCGCTTTTTCAAAATCGTGGACCAACTTAAACCGGCTTGCGCGCCTTCGAGGATGAGGAGCTCGAAAAGCATGCGGTCGTCGTGTTGCGGCACGCCCCATTCGGAGTCGTGGTAGATGATGTCGAGCGGAGCCTGCGCCCAGAAGCAACGGCAGACCGGCTTCATTCCCAAATCTGATCCACCGCTTTCTGCACGGCTTCGAATAGCAGGTCGATCTCTTCGCGCGTGATGGTCAACGGCGGGGCGAGGGCGATGATGTCGCGGATGCCGCGGACAATGACGCCTTCCTTCCGTGCGAGCGCGGCGGCCTTCACGCCGAGCATCATCGTGGGCGTGAGCGCGGCACGGCCACCGCGCGGGACGAGTTCCAGCGCGCCGATGAGATTGACGCCACGGATTTCCCCAACCGCCGGGTGCCCGGCAAAGGCGCGCAGCTTCTCCTGAAAATACGGCCCGACGTTTGTCGCCACACGCGGGATCAGGCCGTCATTTTCAATGATGTCGAGATTCGCCAACGCGGCGGCGCAGGTGGTCGGGTGACCGGTATAGGTAAAGCCGTGGGCGAAATAGCCGCCGCGCCGCAGGGTGTCGGCGATCTCGTCGCTGACCATCGACGCGCCGAGCGGCAGGTAGCCGCTGGTCAGGCCTTTCGCGAGGCTGATGAGGTCGGGGTCGAGGTCCCACAGATTGCTCGCGAACCATTCTCCCAGGCGGCCAAAGGCAGTGATGACTTCGTCGGCCACGAAAAGAATTCCGTGCTCGCGGCAGAGCGCGCGCAGCGCCGTGAGATAGCCCTCCGGTGGCGGAATTACGCCACCCGCACCCTGCACTGGCTCGACAAACATTGCGCCGATGGTGTCCGCACCCTCGCGCTCGATGACGCGCGCCGTTTCCTCCACGCACCACTTTCCATAGGCCACGGGATCGGCCTCGCACCCGGCATCGTAAGCGTGGGGCGCGGGGACGTGGATGAAACCGGGGAGCGGCAGATCGAAGGGAGTGCTGCAACTCGGCAGACCGGTTAGGCTGGTGGTGGCGATGGTCACGCCGTGATACGAAAAATGCCGCGAGAGGATTTTCGTGCGCTGCGACTGGCCGCGGAGCTTCCAATAAGCGCGAATGATTTTCAGGGCGGACTCATTGGCTTCGGAACCTGAGTTGCAGAAAATCGTGTGCTGCACACGCGGCGGAGCGAGGGTCGCGAGGCGCTCGGCGAGGCGGATGGCGGGTTCGGTCGTGGTGTTGAAAAAAGATGGGTAGAAAGCCACCTGCCGCATCTGCGCGGAGACGGCTTCGATGATCTCGGTGCGGCCGTAGCCCACGTTCACGCACCATAGGCCGGCGAGTCCATCGAGGAGGCGGCGACCGTGCGCGTCCTGCACAAACACGCCTGAGCCGGACACGATGACGTGGGTGCCCTGCGCGTGCATCGCGTCGTGATCCGTGAAGGGATGGAGGTGAAAGCGCTGGTCGAGCTGCTGGAGTATGGTCGGTATGCTTGCCATGCGCGCAATCAACCATGACCCTGCGCCCTACCGCAAACCTCATGGCGCAGTTTCTTTCCTCCCCCGCCGACCTCGCGGCCGGTGACGCCCAGTCCGCCTCGGTCGATTTTTCGGGCTTTCGCATCGACCGTATCCGCGCCGTGGACGATCCACTTTTCGGGATCGCTTACGCTGCGCTCTGGGCGGAGTTTGGCGCCAAGGACGAGATGGAGCAGCGCGCGGTGCTCGCCGCCCGCTTCCGGCTCGCGCCGCGGGTGCTTTATGAGATGGTGCTGGTGCGCCGCGACGGGGAGTTCATCGCGGTGCGGGATCACACAGCGATGGTCGCGGACGGCCGGGCGGTAGTTCATCTCTCGCACAATCTCGTCGCGCCTGACGCGCGCCGCACCGGCTTGGCAGGCTGGCTGCGGGCCTGGCCGCTGGAAACGGCGCGGGAATGTCTGGCCGCGAACGGTCTGTCCGTGACCGCACCGATCACGCTGCTGGCGGAGATGGAATATCTGGACGACGACGCTCCAGCGCGGGCCATCCGCCTGCGGGCTTACGAGCGAGGCGGGTTTCGGAAGATCGACCCAGCGGTGCTGGATTATCATCAGCCGGATTTTCGCGCACCCGAGGTCATCGACGCGACCGGCGGACCGCGCCCACTCGCCTTTCAACTCGTCGTGCGCCGCGTCGGGCAGGAGGAAGCGGCGACGATCTCCGGGCGGGAAGTGCGCGAATTGGTGCGCGCACTCTACTTCATCTACGCTGCGCAATTTCGCCCTGCCGATCTTGCGCATCCGCTGCTCTCGCTGGATCGTCTGCCGCCGGACCATGCCGTCATCGCACTGCTGCCGCCCACCCAATGCTGACCGCCTTTTACCATCCCGGCTACGCTGCTCCGCTCGGTCAGCACATCATGCCGATTCGGAAATTCGGCCTTGTAGCCGAGGGGCTGCGGGACGCGAAGGACGTACAACTCGTGGAACCCACGCCGGTGACAGTGGAAGATTTGCGGCGAGTCCATACGGACGACTACATCGCGGCAATTCGGACGGGCGAGCCGAGGGCGCTGGCAGAGTCGCAAAAATTTCCGTGGTCGCCAGAGCTCTTTCCATCGGTCTGCCTGACGGCCGGTGGCTGTCTCACTGCGGCGCGACAGGCTTTGCAGGACGGCGTGTCGGCGGCGTTGGTCAGCGGCTTTCACCACGCGTGCGCAGATCACGGCGAAGGGTTTTGCACTTTCAACGGCCTCATCGTGGCGCTCGATGCACTATTGGCCGCAGGCGAAATCCGCACCGCGGCGGTCCTCGACATGGACCTGCACTACGGCAACGGCACCGCACAGCTCGCGGTCTCGCGTCCGCACGTTTTCGCGCTGTCCGTTTACGGTAATGACTACGCGGACAACGTCAGCGTCCGAGACGTGACCGAGCGGCATCACGAGGACGGTGAAAACCACCGCTCCTTCGCGCTGCCAGCGGGCTGCGACCGCCCGACGATGCTGCGGATTTTGGACGAAGCGCTGGCGCTTATCACCGAGCGCAAACCCGACCTGCTGCTTTACCAGGCCGGGGCTGACCCGTATTTCGAGGATCCCTATTCGCCGCTGGCGCTCAATCACGACGACCTGCTGGCACGCGATTGGCAGGTCTTCGACTTCGCCAAAGCCCACGGAATTCCCGTGGCCTGGGTACTCGCGGGCGGCTACACGAGCGACGTGAGCAAAGTCGTCCAAGTGCATCTCAACACCTTCCAAGCCTGGCGCGAAATCTATGGCGGGTGAACCGCGGCGCAGTCCTGGCGATTTGTCTGTCGTCCTGCCGGATCTCGCGGCGGGCGACGTGGCAGCGGCGGTGGGGAATGCGGTCGCCGCTTCCACCGCGTGGGTGCGCACGCCTTTGCCGGAGCGGATCGAGCGGCTACGGGTGGCGCAGCAGGCATTGGCGGCGGCGAAGGAGGAGCTAGCGCGTGGCATCGCGCTGGAGACAGGTAAGCCGCTGACTGAGGCGCTGGGCGAGGTCGGCGCGGTGGTGGCAAAGATCGACCTGACGATCGCCGATGCGGAGCGGTGGCTGGCGGAGGAGGGGAATCTTGGCGGGCCGCATCCGGCGCTGGTGCGGCGGCGGGCGCGCGGGCCGGCGGCGGTCATCGGGCCGTTCAATTTTCCCCTGCACCTCGGGCACGGCGCGAACGTGGCGCATCTGCTGGCTGGCAATCCCGTGCTCTTCAAGCCGTCGCCGCTCGCCGCGGCTGTAGCCGCTCGCTACGGCGAACTAATGTCGCCCGCGTTTCCACCGGGCGTTTTCCAAGTCGTCCAGGGTGGGGGAGCGGAAGGCGAGGCCCTGTGCCTCGATCCGCGCGTGCGTTCGGTTTGCTTCACCGGCTCGGTGGCGGTGGGCAAAGCGTTGGCCAAGGCGCTGGCGGCGGATTTTTCCAAAGACCTCGCGCTCGAACTCGGCGGCAGCAACGCGCTGATCGTCTGCGCGGACGCCGATCTCGACAAAGCGGCCAGCGCCGCCGCGGAAGGCGCGTGCCTGACTGCGGGGCAGCGTTGCAACGCGACGAGCCGGGTGATCGTCGAGCACGCCGTGGCCGCGGAATTCCAGCGGCGCTTCCTCGACGCGCTGGCCGTTTTCCAGCCCGCCGACCCGCTGCTCGCGACGACGAAACTCGGCCCCGTGATCAGCGCGGCGGCGGTGGCGCGCTACGAGCGGTTGCTCGCGGAAACGCGTGGCGAATGGCTGCTGCCGGGAGGAGTTGTGCCGGAGGTCGCAGGGAAGCGTGGGCATTACGTGCGCCCCGCGGTGGTCCTGCGCGAAGACGACGGCGCGGCGGATGAGGAATGCTTTGTGCCCATCGTTAGTTTGTTCGTCGCCGAGGATCTTGATGACGCCGTGCGCCTGCAAAGCGCGACCCCGTTTGGCCTCACGGCTTCCGTGTTCACGCGCTCCGAAGCAACCTTCCGCGCGCTCGGCGAGCGGTTGGAAGTCGGCAATCTCTACGCCAATCTGCCGACCACGTTCTCCCCCTCGACGCTGCCTTTCGGCGGTTTGCGGGCCTCGGGCAATGGCCGCCCCGGCGGGCGCGGGTTCATCCGCTTCACGACGGATGAGCAGGCGGTGCAGTGGGCGGCGTGGTGAGATGACCGAAATTCGATCATTGGGTCATCCCGAGCGAAGCGCAGCGCAGTCGAGGGACCTCGGCGGTCCATTTACGTGTGGAGTTAAGTCGGACCGCCGAGGTCCCAAGACTCCGTTCCGTGCGACCTTCGCCCGCACGG
>JANMTP010000028.1:0-205487 GCA_031390545.1 Chthoniobacter sp.
CCCCAATCCGTCCCCGCCCCCCGCTCCAACGTCGCCGCCCGCACCCCCCCCCGTTCCGCACACGACCGCATCCACACGTCGATGTCCCTTAGTCTAATGATCTCGCCGATTCTCGTGCCCAAGCTCCAGCTTGGGCACGCGCCTGTCGGCGAAGCTCCGCTTCGTACGGCTGAGCACAAGTCACGCGCCCTCCGGGATTACGCGGACGAAGCAGAGCTTCGCAGACAACTGCGTTCCCAAGCTGGAGCTTGGGAACGAGGAGAACTTAGATGATGGCATCTAGTCAAAACTGCGCTGAGTCTGTTTCGGAATAGCTTGGATGGTCACCGCCTTGCTGTCGGTGATTCGGATTTTATAGCCGAGTGGGCTAAGATACTCCCAGCCAGAGACCGTGAGTTGCCCGGGGCTATCGCCGGGCATCTGGTCATTGAAGGTTTTCAGGGTTGGGATCGGGTAGGCATTCACTAGTTGCTTAACAAACTCTTGGGCAGTCAGGTCGGCAGTGTTGAAAAGCTTGTCGGAAAGAGGCGCGCCGATCCGAATATAGGTGACGACCCCGTGGGAGTTTGCGCGAACAATCGGAATCTCATTGTCGTAAACTAGAGGGCGCGTATCAGCGAGTCGTGCCCACGCTGCCTCGCCGAGCCCCTTCCTCATGACGACAGCGGTGTTGTCAGGGTCGTCCTTCGGTTCGAGAACCCAAGCCGTATTCGCGGTGTCTTTGACGATCGCGAACTCCTTTCCAGTAATCTCCTTCACCTTGGTGTTTAGGATGTCACGCGCGTCGGTTATCGTCATGCCGATGTAGAGCCCTTTAATCTTGAGCGTTTGCTCGGTTTCGTCGGCAGCGCAAATAATACCGAGCGATGCCAGAAGTGTTCCGATGGTGATACGCAGGTGCTTCATGTTTTAGTTGGTGGAATTGTTCACGATGGCTGCAGCGTCTGACTAGCCGTTTCGGTCATTACGAATGAGGTTGGCGATGTTCTCGATGGCTTCCCACGCGCTCTGCATTTGAAGTGCTTTTGGATGATAGGTTCGGAACGACGAGCCTGGCAACGCTGGATGCACCAAGCGTGCGACATGTTCGGTCTGAAACTCGAACTGGAGGTCGGGAAACATGGCGGTCAGACGCTCGTCGTAATATGGGCCGGTGAAGAATACGACAGCATCGGGCTGCGCGATCTCGATCTCCTTGGGAACCATCCCGAATTGGGAGATGACACTCTCGATCTCTGGGCTAGGACGCACCCCGTCTTGATCGACCTTCACGAGGTTGGACCAAAGGAAGGCGCGTTCTGGTCCATTCGGGTTGACGAGTCCCGCGAGTTCGTGGGCGCCTCGCCAGAACGGGCTGCTCCGTGCGCTGTAGGTGCGAGCCAAGTCGAATTTTCGGTGATGCTCCATGTAAGCAAACGCGCAATCCAAGCCGGGCTCCTCGCCCCAACCGTTGGTCTGCTGTCCGACGATCATAAGCCGGATCGCGGTGTCGAGATAACCATCGGGCAGACAGCAAAACATCGGGTCGGACACATCCGTAAACGGTGCTAACGCTGCGAAGACTTCTGGGTAGATCGATTCGTAGAAGCTAAGAAGGGCTGCATTCATGAGGGGAGCAGTGGCAAACTCTGAATTAGACGAAATCATTGGTAAATTGCGATGCTAGCTAGACGACGAGCTACTCGACGAACTGCTGCTCCCCGGCTCTTCTTCCTCCTCGGGGTCGTCGTCGTATTGGACGCCCCAGGCGCGGGCGAAGTCGCGGCGGGTGCCGGCGGGGTAGTCGCGGTAGTGGTTTTCGACGTCGTTGTAGAGGTCGAGGATGAGTTTCTCGATACCGGTGGGGCCGGGGAGGAGGTTGTCGGGGGTTTGCTCGAGGAGGCGCAGGGCGTCGGCGGCGCTGGTCTGGGTGCCGAGGGCGAGGTTCAGGTCGTAAAGGGCCTGGCCGACCTGGGCGGCGCCGGGCATGGCCATGGGGGCGCCGCCGGCGGCGGTGCGGGCGAGCTCGCCGGTGGCGATTTTGTCGCCCCAGAAGAGGGCGTCATCGACGGATTGGAGGTCGGGGAGGGTATCGACAAAAGGATCGCGCCCATAGAAATCGCGCGCCGCGGCCGGCCAGTCGCCGCGGGTGATGGCGAAGTCGCCGACCTGAAAGAAATGGGAGATGAGGCGCAGGGCTTTTTTGAGCAACTGATTGACCTCGAGGGTGGCGGCGTGGGCGGCGCTTTGGGCGGTGTCCACCGCGGTGAGGGCGGCGAGGTAGAGGTGGGCGGGGGTGGTGGCGGGCAGGAGGTCGAGCTTGGCCCAGAGGGCGGGGGGGACGGCGCGGTCGGCGGCGGCGGTGGCGTGGCCTTTGAGGGAGGCTTTGCGGAGGACTTTGCTGCGGGCGGTGTGGGTTCTGGGGAGGCGGCGGGAGGGCATGGTGGTGGTTTTTCTGGGGTTCAGGCTGCGATGGGAAAGAAAAGCGGGCTACTCTGGGCTACAGAGGAGTCCCAGAGACCGGCGACGGGCGTTTGCTGGAGAAAGTGACCGTCGCCAGAGCTGGCGGGGGGCATTTGCTGGAGAAAGTGGCCGTCGCCAGGGCTGGCGGGGGGCGTTTGCTGGAAAAAGTGGGCGTCGCCAGGGCTGGCGGAGGGCGTTTGCTGGAGAAAGTGGGCGCCGCCAGGGCTGGCGGAGGGCGTTTGCTGGAGAAAGTGGTCGCCGCCAGAGCTGGCGGAGGGCATTTGCTGCACGGAAAAGGGGTCGCCGGACCCGACGGCGGCGACTTCCCGTAGGAAGACGAGCCTGCCGGGTCCGGCGGGGGGGTTGTGGGAAATGGTGCGGGGTGCCCGTTGGTGGAAAGGGTCGGCGGTTTCGGGCAATAGCTGACCGTCCACAGCCGCAGGCCGCGCATTTCACCGCCACAAAACTCATCCAGAGGCCACATCATGGGAAACTTTCCGCGGGCGAGGCTGTGCGGCGGGGCCGGGGGTGTCAAGCGCGGTTTTCAGCATTGGCTGGGGTGGCCCACCGTTCGCGCTTCCCTTTGCCGCGGGAACGGCTATTTCCGTGGGCGCAACCCCAACTGCCTATGGATATCTTCGCCGGTCTTTTCTTCGGTTTTATCGCCTGGTTCCTGATGCGTTACCTAGTCGCGGGCCTTTATACGGTGGATCAAAATGAGCGCGCGGTGAAAACGATCTTCGGGCGCGCGGAGCGCATCGGTGCGCAGACCACGCTGGACGATCCGATCGCGGAAGCGCTGCGCCCGGAAGAGCGGGAGCGCTATTGCTACCCGCAGGTGCGGGTGATCCCAGCGGGGGGGCCGTATTTCAAATGGCCGTGGGAAAAGGTCTATAAGGTGAACATTTCCACGCAGACGCTCAACATGGCTTTCGACCCGGAGGACCCGCAGGCGAATCTGGGCGGTTCGCGGCTCAGTGCGGTGACGAAGGATCAGCTAGACACGGGGCTGACGGGGCAGATTCGCTACCGCATCTCGGAGCGCAATCTGTACGCTTATCTCTTCGGCGTGAAGCGGCCGATCGTGCATGTAATGGGTTACTTCATCAGCGTGCTGCGCGAGCGCATCGCTAACTATACTGCGCCGCCGCCGATCGGGAATGTCGAAGACAACACGATAGCTAGCGTGGCGGGGATCTCGATCAATGATCTGCGCAAGAATCTTTCGGCGATCAATGAGCATATGGAACGGGATTGCGCGACTTCGGCGGCGCGTTACGGGATCACTTTCGATGCTTCGCTGATCACGGGCATTGATCCGCCGCACGAAGTGGAAAGTGCGCTGGCCGCGATCAATACGGCGCACAATCAGGTGAGCTCGGACATCTCGCTGGCGCAGGCGTCGGCGGACCAGAAAATCGTGCAATCGAAACGCGCGGTAGAGATCGAGACACTGAATGCGCAGGCCGAGGTGGAGCCGCTGCGCGCTTTGTCCGAGCAGCTCAAGGCGCTGCGGGCCAGCGGGCCGGATGCGCTGGCCGCCTACCACCGCAATGTGCGGCTAAAGCTCTTTAAACAAGCCGGCCAGGTCATCATGGAGGACGCACAATGAACTTCATGCCCTTTCTCATGACCTTCGCGATGACCTTCTTCGGGTTGTTCATCATCGTGCCCATTGTCTTTGGCATCCTCCGCGCGTTTGGCGTCTATGCCATCGTCGAAGAAGGTCGCTGCCATGTGTATGTGCTCTTTGGCAAAGTGTTGGCGGTCCTCGATGAGCCGGGGATCTATTTCCTCTGGTCGAGGTTAGGCATCATGGGGCCGATTGTGAATTTGCTCGGCAAATGCCACATCCTCGACCTGCGGCTGGACCAAATGTATCTGCGCAGTCAGCCAGTGAATAGTGAGGAAGGCGCGCCGATGGGCATCGGTATCTGGTATGAGATGTATATCAGCGAGCCGGTTTCCTACCTGTTTAAGAATGCCGATCCGCGGGGCTCTTTGAGCGCCAATGTGAGCAGTGCGACAGTGCGCTGCCTAAGCAATATGCCGCTCGGGGCGATGCTCGAAACGCGGCATGCCATGTCGCAGACTGTGCGCACGGAGGTTTCACCGAAGTCGCACGAGTGGGGCTACAAGCTGGGCAGCGTTTACATTCGCAAAGTGCATTTCCGCGACGCGGGGATGATCCGGCAGATCGAGGAGAAAGTGGTGAACCGGCTGCGCCAGGTGACCAGCGCGATCAAACAGGACGGAGCCAACCAGGTGAGCATCATCACTAGCACTGCCGAACGGCAGGCCGCGGTGGAGTTTGCCCGCGCCGACGCGATGCGCCCGCAGATTGTCGGCGAAGCGCTCCAGCGCATCTCCGAAGACCGCGAGATCACGACGGCCATGTTCGAAATTTTGGAGATGCAGAACGTGATCGACGGCGAAGCGCGTATCACCTTCGTGCCGCCGAAGAACGAGCTGCTTAATCAGCTTCTCGCTGCGCAGGACGGTGGCAAAAGCGCACCGCCGGCATTGAAGCGGTAGGGATTCGCGCTGTCGCGTTTACCAGGTGTAGTGATCCAACCCATAGATTAGGGCGCTCCCGAGGAAGCCGGTGACACCGACGAGCGCGGCGCCGACGAGCAGCGCGCCGCGCAGCCGTTGGCGGTCGCGGGTGCCCTCCTCGCATTTGCTGAGCACCACGAGGCCCGCGCAGATTAACGCCCAAGCCGCGGCACCCGTGCCCAGCCAGCGGTGCCAATTCAGGATCGCTGCGGATTGGCCGACGTAGCTGGTGAAGGAGGCATTGATCCAGCCAAGGCTCGCGGTGGTGAGCGCACCGAGGGCTGCGAGCACCACCAGGAAACGCACGGTATGCGACCACGCTTCGCGCCGCGTCCACCACGCCAGGCCTTCGGCGAAGACGGCGACGAACATGAGCGCCACGGGAAAATGCGTGGAGACTGGGTGCAGCCGCCCGAGCATTCGCAGGGCGCGCTTCCAAAAGGGCAGCTCCACTTTTAGTTCCGCGGTGCTCGCCACCACGACGGGGTGCTCCGCACTGGCAGACGGTTCAGGCGCACCGAGTTCGATCCAACGGCGCACCGCTTCTTTTTCCTCCCCGGTCAGGGCCGGCACATTAGCGTCTTCACCGGGCATGTCGTCGTCGCGAACCATTTTGTAGAGCTCGGACGTTTCCGGGTGCCCGCGTTCGACATACTCCGGGTTTGCGGCGACGCGCTTGAGATCGAGAACGTAGCCAAACTTCCCCTTGGGCCGCGGCAACTCCGGTCCGTGGCAGTCCAGGCATTTCGCCTCAAAAATTGTCCGCACCTGGCCGGCGAGACGGAGACCTTCGGCGGTGGCCTCCGCGCCCCTGCCGCCCGACACGGTGAGCAACAACAGAAGCGTGCAGGCGAAGAAATGGCGCATCAGTGGTGTGGGGTAAAAGGTCGCGGGGCGCGCGATTCTTAGAATCCTTTCCGCCTCCCGGCAATGCCCGGACGCTTCGCGAGCAAATCTGCCTAACGTGTGGTCACCATCCTGCTTTCTCACTCGGTGATGGTATTTGTCCGCTCATCTTCCCTCCTGCTGTGCACGCTATTCATCGTGCTCGGGACCGCTCTGAGCCAGGCGCTGCAATTGGGCGAAAGTGAAGCGCAAATTACCGCCCGGCATGGAGCCCCGGCGGTCGAGGATCATGGCCGGCGCTTGGCAGTGTACTTCTGGACGGGTTGGTCCGCACAGGCCGAGTTTAAGGACGGCGTGGTCAATCGCCTTACCTACCGGCGCAACACCTATCTGACGGAGGGTGAAATCCAGTCCCTGCTCCAGGCCAATGGGGGCGTGGCGCGCTGGCAGGAAACGAGCGTGCGCGGGGATAAGGCGCGCCTTTGGTCTCGTGAGGACGGGGCGAATGCCCAATGCGTGGCCGACCGGCCGACCGGAATGGTTTTCCATGGCAGCCGCGAACTCACGCCCTCCGAAGCGATCCTGAACGAAAGCTTTCTGAAGTTCAGCGCACCGGAAAGCGCGACGATGGTCGTGCCAGTGCAAACAGCGGGGCAGGCGACAACCAGCGACCCGGTGATCCTCTCCAACGCCACCCCAGAACCTAGTCCGCGGCAACCCGCGTTGACGATCGCCACAGCCGAAGAAGTCACCTCGGCAGCTACGACCGAGGCGGTCGCTGCCCCAAAACCGGCAGCACCCGCGCCATTGTCGGAGGTGCCCGGCGGGCCAACTCCCCCACCCCTCGCTGCGCCCACGGTCCCGCCGGCGGAGGGCCGCGGACTGTTCGCCTTGATCGCCTTCACGTCCCTCGCCTTGGGAGCAATTGTTTGCGTCACCAAAGTCGCGCGCACGAAGAAATCTACGGCGGCACCCCGCAAGCCAAACTCCACTCCGGACTCCACAACCCCGCCTTTGGCTGTGACCAGCACTCCGGCCGCCGTGGGGTTCGACACACTCCGTTGGGACCAGCTTGAATTGTTCGTCGGAGAAATTTTCCGCCGTCAAGGTTATGCCGTAGAGCTATCTGCCGCACTGGGCGCCGACGGGGGCACGGATCTGATGCTGCGGCGCGATGGCGAGAACATTCCGGTACAGTGCAAGCATTGGAAGACCTCGAAGGTCGGCGACCGCGAGCTGCGTGAGTTCTACGCGGCGATGGCCGACACCGCTTCGCCTCGCGGTGTCATTGTCACGACCGGCAGCTTTACTCGTGAGGCTCGAGAATTCGCCGCCGGCAAAGCCATCGAACTGCTCGACGGCGCGGCACTTGATCAGCAGATCGCCGCCATCCGTCGCCCGGAGGAAAACATTTTCGACGTGCTGAGCTGGATCGACGACTTCACCGCCGGCGCGCGCATTTTCGATCCCGAATGCCCATTCTGCCGCGGCGCGATGACGGTCCGCCAAAATCGCAGTACGGGAGCCGCTTTTTGGGGCTGCACCGCGTATCCGCGTTGCGCGGGGAAGCGCGATCCGCGGACCGACCTACTGACCACCAGCGCAGTTTGAGCCGGCGTGCCAGTGGCGGAATGGCGGAACTTCCGCTAGCTTCCGCGCGACTTTGAAAACTGCGCCGATCCAAGACGTCATGCTCCTCCTGCGCGCTGCTCAACGGCGGATGACGGCGCAGGCTTTCCTCACCGCTTTGGTGAATTGCGCATTGCTCGCTGGAGCCGTGCTCGTGGTGCTCGGGGCGGTGAACCGATGGATGCTTGGTCGGCTTCCTATTGATCCGCAGCTAGCGCTCAGCGTAGCCGTGATCGTACCCGTGGTCGCGCTGCTCGCCGCGCTCTCGCAGCGGAAGGCGTTGCCGCAGGTCGCAGCGCTGCTCGACCGCGCGGGCGGCACGCGCGACCGGTTTGCCACCGCAGTGAGTTTTGCGCAGCAAGATGCACCGACGCAGTTGCAGATGCTGGCGTTACAGGAGTGCTCGGCGTATGCGCGGCGCGAGGATTTCAGCCGCTTGGTGCACACACGTCTGCCGCGGAAAATCGGGTGGCTGGTGGTGCCCGCGGTGGCGCTGGTGATGTTGCAATGGGAAGCGCGGACAGCTTTCACTCTACAGCTCACTGAGACGAGCGCGGCGCGGGCCGAGGTCGAGGACACGGCGAAGAAGCTGGAGGAGCTCGCGCGGCAGACGGCGAAGGCCAATGAGGAAGCAAAGACCGAGGAGTTGCAGCAGCTGGCTGAACAGTTGCGGCGGAGCGCGGAGCAGTTGCGCGCGCAGGCGACGAAACCCGAAGATGCGGCAAAGGCGGCGCTGCGCGAGCTTTCGGCTCTGGAGCAGATGGTGCAGGAGCTACAGAAGTCACTGGGCGCGTCGCCCGAGGAATTAAAGGAAATGGCAAAGGCGCTGGCCGAAAACGAAGCGACCAAGGAGGCCGCGAAAGCGATGGATGAAGGCGAGTTGGCGAAAGCCGCGGAGGAGTTGGAGAAGGCCATGCAGCAGCTTGCGGAGAATAAGGACGAGCAGACCGAGCAGCAGATCCAGCAGGCGCTGGAGCAAGCGCTCAAGAGGCTCGCGGAGCAGAAGCAGCTTTCCGAGGCGATGCAGAAACTCGCCCAGCAGATGCAGCGGCAGCAGGCGGAGAAGGGTGGCCAGTCAAGCGAGGCGATGAAGCAGCTGGCGCAGATGCTCAAGCAGATGCCCAAGGGCCAGCGGGGTCAGCAAAGCCAAAGCGGACAGCAACAAAAGGCCATGACGCTCCAACAGATGCTCGCCGCTTTGCAAAACATGAAGCACGGCGAAGCCGACGGAAAACCGGGTGGCGAGCCGAAGCCCGGCGAGGCGAAAACGCCAGGCCTTGTGGCGATGCAATCTTTTGCCCCCGGCAAGGAAGGCGGTGAACCCGGCGACGGCAATCCAGAGCAACCGGCCGGTCAGCCCGGCAGTGAGCGCGACACCGGCACGACAGAAACGCCTTTGGGCCAAGAGCAAAACGACCCCGGCAAAGACGCGCAGGCGAAGCAACTCGCCGGACGGCTGGGGGAAGGCGAATCGCTTTCGCAGATGCTGCCGTCGGCCGGTGACTCGTCGAAGTCCAACCGCCGCTACAAAGAACTTTACGAAGCGATGGCCCCTGCGGCGGAGGACGCCGCGCAGCAGGAGAACATTCCCCTCGGCTCACGCTTCTTCATCAAGCGCTACTTCGAATCCATCCGGCCGAAGGAATGATCGTGGCCGCGCGCATTCGGTGATTCAACATTCCCACTTCACCGTTCACTTTTCACTGCACCCATGACCGACACCCCGAACCTCGAAGCCAAAGTCGAACAATTTAAAGCCAGCTTCCTCCGGGTCCGTGATGAGATGGCGAAGATGATGGTCGGTCAGCAGGCCGTCGTGGAAGGAGTGCTCACGGCGTTTTTTGCCGGCGGCCATGTGCTGCTGGAAGGCGTGCCCGGCCTTGGCAAGACGATGCTCGTGCGCACGCTGGCCGATGCGGTGAACCTGAAATTTTCGCGGGTGCAGTTCACCCCCGATCTCATGCCGGCGGACATTGTGGGCACGAACATGATCGCGGAGGGTGAGCATGGCCGGAAGTCGTTCGAGTTTCAGCCGGGGCCGGTCTTCGCGAACATCCTGCTCGCTGACGAAATCAATCGCGCCACGCCGAAGACGCAAAGCGCGTTGCTCGAGGCGATGCAGGAGCATCACGTCACCGTCGGCGGCACGCAGCATCGCATCGACCAGCCGTTCCTTGTGCTCGCCACGCAAAACCCGCTGGAGATGGAAGGCACATATCCGTTGCCCGAAGCGCAGCTCGACCGCTTCTTTTTCAAACTCAAGGTCGCCTTTCCCACGGCCGACGATCTCCACACGATCCTCGACCGCACCACCGCCAACGAGCGCCCCACGGTTTCCAAAGTCCTGCACGATCCGCAGGAGGTGCTGGCCATGCGCGAAATCGTCCGCCAGGTGCCGCTCGCCAAGGAAGTGCAGGCCCACGCCATCGACCTCGTGCTCTGTACCCACCCCGACGACAAACACGCTTCACCGCTCTCCAAAAAATACGTCCGCTACGGCGCCAGCCCGCGCGGCGCGCAAGCGTTGATCCTCGCGGGAAAAATCTACGCGCTGCTCGATGGCCGCTACCACGTCTCCCGCGCCGACATCGACAAAGCCGCGCCTGACGCGCTACGTCACCGCATCATTTTGAACTTCGAGGGCGAAGCCGAAGGCACGAGCACGGATGAGGTGATTGCGGAGATTTTGCGGCAGAACGCGGGGTAGTTTGAAAAATCACTGACGTGCCGCAGCGGAACGCCAACGGCGTTCGATCATTCAGCCCAGGGTTGGCGGGCTTGCCCGCCTACCCTGGGAAAACATCCCCGGGGCGGCCAACCCCAACGGAGTTGCATCAGCCATGTGTCTCGGGTGGATTCAACCCCGCTGGGGTTGGCCAAGTTTTTTGAGCGATCCAGGGTAGGCGCTCGTGCCTCGCGCCAACCCTGGGCTGGATGATGAAACGCCGTTGGCGTTTGCGAGGCCAGGCGATCGCGATTCCGCAGATACATCCTGTCCGGCACTGCACGCCGCCTCGGCTACTTCAGCTGCACATTTTGCTCCCGCAGCGCGGTCCCGATCTGGCGTTGGTATTCGCTGATCGCCTTGTTGTAATCCGTGCGGGCGCGGAGTTGGGCGGCTTCGGCGCGGATGAGTTTTTCCTGCTGACCGAGCACTTCGAAGGTCGTGCCCGTACCGGCGCGGAGGCGGTCCTGGCCGGCGTCGAGGCTGATTTGGGCCAGCCGGCTGGACTCCGCGGTGGAGACGATGCGCTGGCGCGAGGTGATGATCTGGCCGCTGGCGTTATCGACCTGGACGATGATCTGCTGTTCGAGTTCCTGCAGTGCGACGAGCGCTTTGGCGGCTTCGAGTTTCGCGGCGTTGGCTTCGCCGCGGCGTTCGCGGTTGGGAATCGGGATGCTGACAATCGCGCCCACAGTCCACGCTGTCTGGTCGCGCGCGCCGACGCGGGCGAGGCTGGAGCCGTAATCGTTGTCGAAGCCGAGGAGGGCGAGGCTGCCGAGCAGGTCGAAGCGCGGCAGCGCGTTGTTTTTCGTAAAGGCGACGGTGATGTTGCGCCGCTCGATGTCGAGGAGCGCCTGGCGGTAATCAGGACGCAATTCAAGCGCTTCGCGGATGCCGGCTTGGACATCGGCGCGGAAGGCGGGCGAGGGCGGCGTGGAGATTTCCACCTGCACGTCGAGCAGGCGTTCGAGGTCGTTGGTCACGAGCTGCTTTAAAAGGTTCGCGTTATCTAAGATCGCGCGCTGGGCGAGGATTACGCCTTCCTCACGGGCAGCGACTTCGGCGCGCGCTTCGGCGACATCGAGGGGCGACATGACCCCGATTTTCACCCGCGCCTCGTTGTCTTGCAGAAGCTGGCGGGCGAGTTCGCGGGAGCGTTGGGCTACTTGCAGGCCCTGCTCGGCAAGGAAGAGCTCGTTATAGACGAAAGTCGTCTCGGTGATGATGTCGATGATGCGCCTTTTCAGCGACCACTCGGAGACCAGCACGTTGTTCCGGGCGATGCGGACCTGGGCCAAATTCGCGTTGGTTCCCAGGCCGCGGAGGAGTGGCAGCCGCAGACCGAGGCTCGCGGTGCTGGCGATTTCGTCGGAGAAATTATTGAAGATGCCGAGGTTGTTGCGCGAGCCGAGGCCCAGTTCGTAGCCGAGGCCAACAGGAGTGGCTCCGCTCAATCCCGCGCTGAAGTTATCCAGCCGGTTGACGCGTCGGATCGGGAGACGCACGCCGTTGGCAAACGCGTCGCCCTGCGATTCTTCGCTGCGCTCGACGGTCACATCGAAGACCGGATCGAAGCGCCCGAGCGCGCTGGTCACGCCTTCCTTGGCGATGCGCGGTTCGAAGCGCTGAACCTCGATGGAGAAGTTTTTCGCCAGCGCCGCCTGGATCGCGCTTTCAGCACTTAGACGAAGCAGTGTCGGACGGGCGACCGGTGTGGTTTCGCCAGCGAAAGTGGCCGTTGGCAGGGCAGCGGCAACGACGAGGAGGAAAAGTCGGGGGTTCAAAATGGGACGAGAGAATGCGGG
This sequence comes from Chthoniobacter sp., assembly GCA_031390545.1. Classification (GTDB taxonomy): domain Bacteria; phylum Verrucomicrobiota; class Verrucomicrobiia; order Chthoniobacterales; family Chthoniobacteraceae; genus Chthoniobacter. Next base: position 12,004 of record JANMTP010000028.1, read on the forward strand.
CTGCGTCCATCTCACAATCCGAAACGCCGCGCGAATCTTAATCGCAATCACCGGCTGGCCGTCCCCGGATCTTAACCACAGAGCCCACGGAGATCGCGGAGGCAAGCTTGAGTGTCTCAATATTCTCTGTGCGCTCTGTGGCTGAAATCCAAGCGCCACTTCCGCCCGGATATTTGACACCGCTTTCCCGCAAACCTACTCTGGCCGCCTTCGTAGAGAAATCATGTCCGTTGCCTCCCCCATCACCCGACACACCGTCGGCCACACTTTCACCGTCGCGCTCGGCGTGCTCGGGCTGGGTGTGGCGGTGCAGCTTGGTGCGGTCGGGTGGGCATTCATTGCGCGGCATCATGCTCAACCGCCGGCCCCCGGGCTGGCGGATACCCCGACCTTTGCGCGCCTGACTTCACCTTCCGGCGTGCGTCCGGATTTCAGTAGCGATCCTTTTACCGAAACTCCCGAGCAGCCCCCCGAGCGGCTCACCACCGATCCGGACGCGGCGGGGCCGCAGAAACCAACGCCCGTGCCCCTGGGTATGCAGAAGACCCCGGACGCCGTGCCGCAAACCCGCTTTGACGAGTTGATCGCCCACGGCAAGCAACTCCGCGACCGCGGCGATACCGGAAATGCGCTGACGAAATTCCGCGAGGCCAATGCCATGGAGGCGCGCAATCCCATCGCTATCGCCGAGCTCGCCGCGACTTACGAGCGGATGCGGCTGCCGGACCGCGCGTCGGAACAGTGGAAGCGCATTTATGAGATGGGCGGCGCCGCGGGCATCTACTTTTCGCTCGCTGAATCGAAGCTCAAGGAGACGCAGGCGCGCGCCATTCTCGAGGCGATGCCGGGTCCTGCCACGGCCGCAGCGGCAGGGACGCCGGATCTTTCCGCGGCAGTCGATGGGATTGCGGCTGGCGCGTTGGTGGGCCTGAGCAAGATCGTGAGCGAGGATTTGTATGATGCCGACTCGCTGAAAAAATTCGTCCTGCGCATCCCGATCAAAGCGCGTCCCCGAGCGAAGATCGAGGTGCGTGATCTCGTCATCCACGTCCTGTTTTACGATAAGGTGGACGGGCGCAACGTGGTTCAGACAAGCGCGAACGTGAATTCGAAATGGGCCACTTCGCCGGCCGACTGGGCGGATTCGGACACCGAGGAACTGTCCGTGGAATATCAACTGCCGCGGCCGGAATCCAGCCGGGCGAAGCGCGAGACGCGGGAGTTCTTTGGTTACCTCGTCCGGGTGTATTACAAGCAGCAGCTTCAGGCGGCCACCGCGGAGCCCGTGCGGCTGGGCGAGCAATATCCCGCCCCGCCAGTTTTGCCGACGACGACTGATCCATGAGAATTCTGCTGGCCGATGATGATACCGGTGTAATCCAGTCGGTGCTCGCCATTTTGAAAAGCGTGCAGGGTCACGAAATCCGCGTGGCCATGACGGGCGAACGAGCGCTGGAAAACGCCACGGCGATGGGTGGCGTGGATTTGCTGATCGCGGACGTGGTGATGGAACCGATGGACGGTTTCACCCTGCGTGAAAATTTGCGGGCGCAATTTCCAGCGGTGCGGACCATCCTGATCAGCGGCTACGACTTGAGCGACTACTCGGAGCAAACGCGGGATCATCAAGTGCTCGCCAAGCCCATCGACCCGGAAGTTTTGCTTGCGGCAATCGAGCGCGAATTTGCCGCGCCGCCTGAGCCCGAATCGCCGCCAGAACCTGTGGCTGCGACAGTTCCGCGGCCGATTGCCGTCCCCCAAGCGCGGGTGGCCCAGCCTGCGGCTGTCGCGCCGCAAGTAGTCGCCCGACCTGTCGCGGTGCCTCAGGCGACGGTCGTGCGGGCTGTCGCTGCACCCACCGGGCAACCTGACGTGCAGCCCGCCAGCGGCGTACGCGCGGTCCCGGCCGTACGCGCCTCCGCCGTTCAGCCATCGCCCCGGGCCAGAGCCTCGCCCGGTGCGACCGCCACGCCGCGGGCGTCAGCGGTGCAACCACGGGCCATCGCCATCGGGCAGCCGACACCCGTGGAAGCTGCGCCCGAGCCGGCCGCAGAGCCGGTGCCGGATTTCGCGCCCGAAACCAGTGCAGAAATCCCGCCAACGGGTTTGGTTGGCCAAACTTTGGGCGCCTACCAAATCCTAAGTCTGCTCGGCGAGGGTCGCTGGGGCAGCGTCTATGCTGCCGTACAGACCGCCATCAACCGGCCCGTCGGCCTCAAAGTCCTCGACCCGGAACGCGCCCAAGACCCCGGCGCGCGGACCCGTTTCATCGCCGATGCGCGTGCCAAAGCCGGGGTGCAGCACCCGGCGATTCTCGCGGTGTACGAGGCGGGTGAGGCGGGCGGCTGCATCTTTTACGCACACGAATACGTGGACGGCCGCAACATGGCCGAGATCAAAGCGGGAGGAGAAACCCTCGACGAAATCACGGCCCTGAAAGTTCTGCGAACCGCGGCCGACGGCCTCGCCTACCTCCACATCCACAAAATCCCTCATAACGCGCCAGAGCCCAGAGGCATCTACCTCGGCGCCGACGGGGGTCCGCGACTCGCGAACCTCGCTACCCAGGTCGGCGACGAACAGCTTTCCATTGAAGGCGAAATCCAGGCGCTCGGACGCATCATCCTTAGCGTCCTCCCGGCGATCCAGTCACTCAGCCCTGGCTTGCAGGATTTGGTGAAACGGATGGTCCAGAAAGGGCCGCAAGCGATCACGAACTGGGGCCCGTTGCTCCAGGGCATCAAAGCGCTCGAACCGAAAATCGTGCCCGTGGAGGCTGCCAAAATCAGCGCCCAGGATCGCGCCGCCGTGGCCGCCGTCGCCCAGCTGCGCCAGAAGAAGAAGCGCGCCCTTTACATCAATCTCGCCAGCTTCGTCAGCCTCGTCGTCATCGTTGGGCTGGTCTGCTGGAAATTCCTCGGGAGCAACGAGCGCCTGCTCAACGATCAGATTCACGTTCCCGCGGGCGAGTTTCTTTACGGCAACGGAGATCCCGTCACCCTGCCGGAATTCTGGATCGATAAATACGAGGTTACTTACGGACAGTATGCGCAATTCGTGAAGCACCTCGAAAACCGCCCGACCACGGAATACGACGATCCCCAGCAGCCCCGCATCAAGGCGCAGGACATGCACAAACCGCGGGACTGGAATGTTTATTACGGTCGCGCCCTCGCTGGGCAACCAGTGCATTCCGTGGCCATCGACCTGAACAGCCCAGTCATGCAGATCGACTGGTGGGACGCCGCCGCCTACGCGAAATGGAAGGGTCGCGAGCTGCCGACCGAGCAGGAGTGGGAAAAAGCGGCGCGCGGCACCAAGGGGTTCATCTATCCGTGGGGCGACGAGCCCGATCAGAAGAAGGCCAACTCAAATGCCGACTACCACGGCGGCGATACCAAGGCCAAGGGCAACGTGGATGGTTTCGTCTATTGGGCCGCCGTCGATAAATTGAAGAGCGACAAAAGCGCGTTCGGGGTCATCGGCATGGCCGGCAACGTCGCTGAATGGGTCGCCACTTGGGACCCCATCAAGAAGCAACCCATCGTCAAAGGCGGCAGCTTTATGTCCGCCGACCTGCGGCTCGACCGGCGCAGCGAACTCGACCCGAATTCCACCTCCGAAGCTATCGGCTTCCGCACCATCTCGCGCACTCCCCCCGACAAAAAATGAAACTCATCCGTCTTCTCCCAGTTCTCGCTCTGTTCCTCGTCATGCTGGTCTCCGCAGACGCGCAGATCGCCGTCGATATCAGCATCAAACGCCGACTTTTCGTCCGCCACGAACCCGTCCTCGCCACGGTGAATATCACCAACAACACCGGGCGCGACATCAACCTCGAAGACACCAAGCAGGCCCAGTGGTTCAGCTTTCAGATTAGCGGTGAAGGCGACCGCTTCGTCCCGGCGCGCAACCTCGACTACCAGCTCGAACCACTCTCCATCCGCTCCGGCGAGAGCCTCAAGCGCACCGTCAACCTCAACGAACTTTACTCGCTCGGCGACTTCGGCATCTACCGCGTGCGCGCCAACATTTATTTTGCCGACACGGACAAATACTTCAGCTCGAGGCCGACCCACATCGAGATCACGGAAGGCCGCACCCTGCGCACGCAAACCGTTGGGGTGCCCGACAGCCAGCCGGGCGGCGGTCAGAATCGCAAGTTCACCCTCCTGGCCCACCAGCAGGGCGAAAAAAATCTCCTCTACGTCCGCGTCGAAGATCCAGACGACGCCACGGTCTTTGGCACCTTCGCCATCGGCCGGATCATTGATGGCGTTCCTCCGCAGATGCAATTCGACAGCTCGAACAACCTCTACATCCTGCAGCTCATCTCCCAGCGCACCTACGCCCTCACGACCATCGGCGTGAACGGCGAATTCCGCGGCCAGAACCACTACTCCGCGCCCAAAACCCGCCCCTACTTACGCAAGCAAGCCAACGGCACGCTCCAACTCGTCAACGGCCAGCGTCTCGATAAGCCCGGCGATCCCGCCGATCTCCCCCCCGTCGCCAAACTCTCCGACCGGCCCGTCGCTTTGCCGAAAAAGGAGTGACGCCGACCCGCGCATGGACTTGCTGAAACGCCCGCGCCGCCTGCGCGCCAGCCCCGCCCTGCGCGCCCTCATCCGCGAAACCGCGCTCGACCCCGGCGATTTCATCCTCCCGCTTTTCGTCTCCGAAAAAATCACCACCCCCGCGCCCGTGGCCAGCATGCCCGGCGTTTTCCAGCTCACCGAAACCGCGCTGATCGAGGAAGCCGCGGGCGCGTTTGCCGATGGCGTGCGGGCCGTGCTGCTCTTCGGCATCCCCGCGCACAAAGACGAGCAGGCTTCGCAGGCTTACGCCGAGGATGGCGTGGTCCAGCGCGCGGTCCGCGCCGTCAAAAGCGCGGTGCCGGAACTCCTCATTATCACCGACGTGTGCCTCTGCGAATTCATGTCCCACGGCCACTGCGGAGTCGCCACCTTCCACGGCGACCACGTCCACGTCGCCAATGACGAGAGCGTGGAACTGCTCGCCCGCACCGCCGTTTCCCACGCCGCCGCCGGGGCCGACATCGTGGCCCCGAGCGACATGATGGACGGCCGCATCGGCGCGATTCGCCGTGCGCTCGACGCCGCCGGTTTCACCGAGACGCCCATCCTCGCCTACGCCGCCAAATTCGCCTCCGCCTTCTACGGCCCCTTTCGCGACGCCGCCGAAAGCGCCCCCGCCGCCGGTGACCGCCGCAGCTACCAGATGGACCCGGCCAACGCCCTCGAAGCCCTGCGCGAAGTCGCCCTCGACATCGAAGAAGGCGCAGACCTCGTCATGGTCAAACCCGGCCTGCCCTACCTCGACCTCGTCTGGCGGATCAAAGAGCGGTTCGGCCTGCCTACCGCCGCCTACCACGTCAGCGGCGAATACGCCATGCTCAAGGCCGCCGCCGAGCGCGGTTGGCTCGATGAAAAAGCCTGCGTCCTCGAGCAAATGCTCGCCTTCAAACGCGCCGGCGCCGACCTGATCCTCACCTACTACGCCCGCCAGCTCGCCGGGTGGCTGCGCCAGACCCCTCCCTAGAAAGCCGTGAGCATTACTCTCGGCGAACTTACCAACCAGACCGACGAGTTCTTCACGCGGCATTGGCCTGCCGGCGGGGAAAAACCTGCCTGGTGTCTCAACATCTGGACTGGAACTGGCCCAGTGCCATCGCATGATCGCCAAGGCTGTTATGCCTTGGTCGAACGTGATGTCATCACCTACATCGGCGTGGCGGTAGGACGCGGGAGCGCCAAACATCGGAACTTCGGGCTCTCCTACCGCATTGTCAGCTATCTGCAAAAGACCGTGGAGGAAGGCCGGTTTGAATTCAAACCCGGTCGTGGTTTCACGGGGCTCTACACCATCGGCTTTCCTGAGGAATACGCCTACCTCGCGCTGGCGTTGGAGCACTACCTGATCGCACGCCTTCTCCCTAAGCATAACAAGCGCGGCGTTTAACCCCTCGTGCCGAAACAGAGTTTCGGCCGATACAACGCCAACGGCGTTCCATCATCCAGCCCAGGGTTGCGCGCCGCGCGCTACCCTGGGAAAACGCCCCCGCATCCGCCCAACCCCAACGGGGTTGCATCTCGCGGTGCGCGCATTGTCGATGCAACCCCGTTGAGGTTGATCCGTGTCAGGACGCAGGCCCAGGGTAGGCGCTCGTGCCTCGCACCAACCCTGGGCTGGTCGATTAAACGCCGTTGGCGTTTCGCTGGGCGGCGGTGGGATTCTTGGTAGATGCGTTGCTGTCAGGACAGGCTTTTACAGAGACGAATCGTCCATTTACAGAGTCGAGTGGCCCGCCGACAGGCCCGATCATCTCTCCTACGGGGTGGAGGAGCGTTCCGACGTCGTAGGAGCAGGGGTCGAGGCCGTAGGAGGATAGACCGAGGGCGTAGGAGCGGTGGTCGAGGGCGTAGGAGAGCTTCTCGTAGCTGTAGGAGCATGCGTCGAGGCCGTAGGAGGCCATCTCGAAGGCGTAGGAGGGCATCTCGAAGCCGTAGGAGCACGTCTCGAAGGCGTAGGAAAAAGGCCCGTTGTCACAGAGAGAATTCTCTGTGGGTGAAAACGCCGGTTAATGGGCATCGGAGGGGCGTTGGCTGTTTTTGCCCACCTCCTCGGCCCTTTGCGCGCACACCTTCCGAGAGCGCGGTTGGTCCTCGCGAGCAAAGCTGCTCGCGCGCCCTTTTCCTAGAGCTTCGCCAGCAGCCGGTCCACGTCCACGTAGCGGTCCACGAGGGCTTGGATTTTGTCGATTTTCTCGAGGTCGCCGGGGAGGGTTTTGACAGTCATCGAGTGGATGCTGCTGGCCACGGTGTAGCTGTCGAGGGGGGTGGCGATGGCGGGAACTTCGGAGTTTTGGAGGAGCTCGAGGACGGGCGGGCTGGGCTCGAGGTCGCCGGAGAGGACGAGGCCGGCCACGGTCTGGCCGTCGTGCTCGCTGAGGGTGCTGGCGGAGAGCGCGGCGAGGATCACGTCCTCGCGGTCGCCGGGGGTGATGATGAGGGTGCCGGGCTTAAAATACTGCATGGCGTGGCCGGAATTCATCGCGCCAATGATGACTTTGGTGACGCGCCGACGGGAGCGGTTTTTGCCGTTGAGGAAGGTGCCTTTGGTGGTCTTGGCGATTTGGCCGAGGGTGGCGTTCGAAAGGATGGCTTCCTCGGGGATGGCGCCGAGCAGCTCGATGCCGAGGCGGGCGAAACCGCGCTGCGCAAATTCGCGAACGTAGTCGTATTTTTCGGGCAGCACTTTGTTGAGGATCACGCCGACGAGTTCGACGCCTTCCTGGTCGAAGACCGCCTTGTTCAGCGCGACTTCATCGATGGGCCGGCCGATGCCGCCGCCGGTGATGAGGATGACTTTACTCCCGAGCAAATGGGCGACGCGCGCGTTGGAAAGGTCAAAGACCGAGCCGACCCCGGCGTGGCCGGTGCCTTCCACGATGACGAAATCCTTTTCCCACGCCGCCCGGTCGAAGGAGTTCTGGATGCGGCGAACGAGGAATTCGTTGTTCGAGTCTTCGATATAGCGGCGGGTGAAATCCGGCTCGACCGCGATCGGGCTCATGGCTTCGAGCGGAGTTTTTACGCCGAAGGTCTGGTCGATGAGCACGGAGTCTTCGTCGATGCGTTTGCCCTCGATCTCCACGAAGCGCTGGCCGACGGGCTTCATGAAGCCGATGCGCCCGAGTCGCTTTTGCAGGGCCGCGAAAAGGCCGAGTGCGGTGGTGGTCTTGCCGTCGTTTTGCTGAGTGGCGGCGACGAAGATGCGGGGCGTGACGGTATTCATGCGGTGTGGCGGTAAAACAAGGCTCAACTCATCGGGGCAGGCTGCGCACAGGGCGCGGTGGCTGGCTCCGGGGGGAGTGGGGTTGTTTCACGTCAGACTGCATCCGTGGGATAGAGCTTGCGGAATTCGATGGCCTGGAGGCCGATGATCGCGGCGACGCCGAGGATGTCGTCCTCGCTCGCGCCGCGTGAGAGGTCGGCGCAGGGTTTGGTCAGGCCGAGGAGGATTTGTCCGTAGGTCTCGGCACCGGCGAGATACTGGATGAGCTTCGCGCCGATGTTGCCGCTGTTCAGGTCGGGGAAGACCATGACGTTGGCTTTGCCGGCGACGAGGCTGGTCGGCGCTTTCTTTTGCGCGAGATCGGCGAGCAGCGCGGTGTCGGCCTGGAGTTCGCCGTCGATCTCCATCTCCAGCATCTGCTTCTCCGCTTTCTGCCGCGCCAGCGCGGTTGCGGCGGCGACTTTCTGTGGCGACGGCAGGTTCGCGCTGCCTTTCGTGGAAAAGCTGAGCATGGCGATGCGCGGTTTATTACCCGTCATCTGCCGGCAGACCGCCCCGGCCTGCACGGCGATGTCGGCGAGTTGATCGACAGTCGGCTCGGGGATGACCGCGCAATCCGCGAGAAACATGACCCCGCGCTCGCCGTAGCGCTTGTTGGAAAGGTCGAGCATCATGCACGAGGAAATGCTCGTGGTCGTGGGCAGCGGCTTGATGAGCTGGATGAGCGGGCGCAGCGAACTGCTGGCCGTCTCCTGAGCGCCGGTGACGAGGCCATCGACGAGGCCGTACTGGAGCATCATTGCGCCGAAGTAGTTGGGATTGGAGAGGATCTCCGCGGCCTGTTTCGGGCCGAGGTTGTGGTAGCGCTTCAGCTTCTCCAGCCGGGTGACGAAGATCGGCAGCTCCGACGAGGTGACGGGATCGACGACGCCGATGTGATCGAGACTAATGCCTTCATCGAGCGCGACTTTCTCGACCGCGTCCTTTTTGCCCAGGACGACCGGCGCGCCGAGCTGGAGCTTGACGAAACGCGCCGCGGCCCGCAGGACGCGCGGCTCGGTGCCTTCAGGAAAGACGATCCGCTTCGGATGCCGTTTCAGTTTTTGGAAGACGGTCTCGATGTATCTCATTGGGGTCGGAAGGTTGGCGGCGTGGCCTGCGGGCGGCAAGTGGAGAGTGTGTGGAAGAAATGAAACGCGGAACACGCGGAGGTTCGCGAAAAGACGCGGAAACGGATTGTCCTTCTCGCGGCCTTTCGCGGAGTTTGGCGTGGTTCGCGTTTCAACTCCGCCGTGCCAATTTCGATGTTCTCCGCCCTCGCCGACTACCACGTTCACACCCCGCTCTGTCATCACGCCACCGGTTGGCCCGTCGAGCTGGCGCAGCGCGCGGTGGACCTCGGGCTGGGCGAAATCGGCTTTTCCGATCACAACCCGATGCCGGCGCGCTTCGATGATTGGCGCATGCTGCGCGAGGATCTGCCGCGCTATTTCGAGGAGGTGGAAAAGGCCCGCGTTCAATTCCCGCAACTGACCATCCGGCTCGGGCTGGAGGTTGATTTTCTCGACGGCCGTGAGGCTTGGATCGAGGAACTGCGGGCGCTGGCGGACTGGGACTATTTCATCGGCAGCGTCCACTACCTGCCGGACGGGGCGGAGGTGGATCACCCAAAATATCTCGGCCGGCATCGCGGCGGCGACGTGGACGAATTCTGGACGAGCTACTGGCAGACGTTTGCCCGGGCGGCGCGCAGCGGGTTGTTCGATTTCATGGCGCATCCCGACCTGCCGAAAAAATTTGGCTACCGCCCGGCTGGCGATTTGCGCCGCTTCTATGAGCCTGCCGTCGCCACTCTCGCGGAGAAGCGCACGCCTTTCGAGATCAACACCGCCGGCTGGCGGAAAGACTGCGCCGAGCAATATCCGGCGCGCGATTTCCTCGAACTCGCCCACGCCGCGCAGCTCCCGCTGCTCATCAATTCCGACGCCCACGCCGCCACCGAACTCGGCGCGGGTTTCGCCGAAGCCGTGGCGCTCGCGAAGGACGTGGGCTTCACCCAAACCGCGCGCTTTCACCGCCGGAAGATTTCCTTCGTCCCGCTGCCATGAATACCGTCCACGAAAGACACGAAATGCACGGAAATCCCCGACGAGAGTTCGTCTCCTTTTCGTGTCCTTTCGTGCCTTTCGTGGACCCCTCCGCATGAAGCTCCTCGCCCGCGGTGTGACGCTCGAATGGCCGCGCCCGCCGCTCATCATGGGCATCGTGAATCTGTCCGTGGATTCCTTCTCCGGCGACGGCTTGGCGGATGTGGACTCCGCGGTGGAAAAAGCCCGCGGCCTGCTCGCCGACGGCACGGACATCATCGACCTCGGAGCCGAAAGCGCCCGCACCAACCGCCCTCCGATCAGCGAAGCCGAAGAGGCCACCCAACTCCTCCGCTTCATCGAACGCTGGCCCGACATCATTCATCCATCACCATTCACCATTCACCATCCCCCCCCGCTCCTTTCGATCAACACCTGGCGTCCCGCCGTCGCCCGCGCCGCACTCACCGCCGGCGGCCACATCCTGAACGACATCGGCGCGCTGCCCACCGATGAAAACGCCCGCCTTTGCTCCGAGACCGGCGCGGCCCTGCTCATCATGCACACCGTCGGTACGCCGAAAATCGCGCACACGCACGTCGGCTACGACGACATCATGGCGCGGCTCGACGCCTTCTTCGCCGACAAGATCACCCTCGCCGAACGCACCGGCGTCCCCTGCGACGCGCTCATTCTCGACCCCGGCATCGACTTCGCCAAACAGCGTGCCGACAACCTTCGCATCTACCGCGAACTCGACCGGCTGGCTCATTTCGAACGCCCGATTTTGCTCCCGGTTTCGCGCAAGACGGTCATCGGCGAAGTCCTCAATCTGCCCAATGCCGCCGACCGCGACGCCGGCACCATCGCGTGCCTCGTCCAAGGCCAGCTCCACGGCGCGCACATCTTCCGCGTCCACAACGTCCGCGCTGCGGCCCAGGCCATGCGGATGATCGCGGCGGTGGAGGGTGCCGGCTAAGCCACGACCGTTTCCGGCAAACGCACCGGGACGCCGTGTTCAGCAAGGTAGTGCTTCACGTCAGTAACGGTGTAGGTACCGAAGTGGAAGATGCTCGCGGCGAGGACAGCGTCGGCTTTGCCCGCGGCGAGAACTTCAACCATGTGATCCAGCGTGCCCGCACCGCCGCTGGCAACTATAGGAACGCCGACAGCCTCGCTGATGCGGCGGGTGATCACGAGATCGTAGCCGGCTTTGGTGCCATCGGCGTCGATGCTGTTCAGCACGATTTCACCAGCGCCGCGACGCACGGCTTCCTCGGCCCAAGCCACGGCGTCGAGGCCGGTCGGTTTGCGGCCGCCTTGGACGAAGACTTCCCAGCGATCGGGCGCGGTTTTTTTCGCGTCGATGCTGACGACGATGCACTGACTGCCAAAGCGCTCGGCCCCGGCGCTGATCAGTTCCGGTGTGGCGATGGCGCTGGAGTTGATGCTGATTTTGTCGGCCCCACTTTTCAGCATCACGCTCATGTCCTCGACCGCGCGGATGCCACCGCCGACGGTCAGCGGCATGAAGCAATGCGCAGCGGTGCGCTCGATGACGTCGATCATCGTGCCGCGGCCATGGGCGCTGGCGGTGATGTCGAAAAAGACCATCTCATCCGCGCCTTGATCGTTGTAGCGGATGGCGAGTTCCACGGGGTCGCCGACATTGCGCAAACCGCCGTCTTCCGCGCGGCCAAACTGCACGCCGCGGGTGACTTTACCGTCGTGAACGTCGAGGCAGGGGATGACACGTTTAGTGAGCATTTTTGGGGGACTATGGCGGAGTTGCGGCGCGAAATGGAGGAAGTGCGTCCGGGATTCGTAGAGGGTAGATGACGAAGAAAGAAATAGGGTTGACGCTGCGGGAGCGGTTTCTTAAGGCGGTGCCCAGCCAGAGGCAAACTCGCTGATTTTCGCAGTTCAATACACGCACTTAACATTATGGCTGAAAACGATCTCGAACCTACAGCGGCGGCGGAGCAAACGGCAAAACCGGGTGCGTTTCAAGTCTCTCAGGAACCGGTGACCGACGCGGAGCCGTCCGCGGATGTCCACAAATCCGAAATCGCTGCCGAACCCGCCCCGCCCGGCGAACTTCCCGCTTACGAGGATCTCGGAGAGCTGCCGGCGACTTATCAGCAAGACACGCTTTTTCTCACCGCTCGCGATCCCCGCTGGCTTTTCAGCTACTGGGATTTCGACTGGGCACAGTATCGCCCAGCCATGATGCGCGGGGGCGTGATGCAGTTTTTTCTACGCCTGACCACGGCGGAGGGCGTGGATGAAAGCCTCCACGAGATCAAACCGGAGGCGCGCAATTGGTACATCCCCGTGGCCCAGCCGGGTACTGCCTACGTCGCGGAGATCGGCTTTTTTGAAACCTCGGGAGCCTGGCACGCTGTGGTGCAATCCGGCCCGGCCACTACGCCTCCGGATGGCTTGGCGGAAGAAGCTCCGGCAGAATTTGCCACCGTGCCCGCCGACCTCAGCTACGAGCGGCTGTTAGGCATGGTTCGCGAGAAAATGGAGGCGGGCGAAAGCCTCGTCGCCGCGCTCGCGCGCATCGCCGGAGAGGGCCGGCTGGAATTTCACGCCGGGCGCGCACCGACTTGGACGGAAGACCAGAAGCGGCTGCTTGCGGCATTGCTGGGTGAAACGCTCATCGATCGCGTCGGCCTCGGCTCGGCGGAGATCGATCAACTTTTGCGCAAAGCCCTCGCCGAAAAACTCTCCAGCGAAACCGCCAGCGGCCTTTCCGGACGCTACGCCGAAGCGCTCGCGCCCGGTCCGACGAGCCTCTTCAGTGGCATCGGCGCGAGTTGGAGCGCGCAGCCGTTCAGCGTCAAACGCGAGCGCGGGTTCTTCATGCACGTCAACGCCGAGATCATCTTTTACGGCGGCACTCATCCCGACGCCACGGTCTGGATCGACGGCAAGGAAATCTGCCTCAGCCCGGATGGCACCTTTCGCTACCACTTCACGCTGCCTGACGGGGATTTCGGGATCCCGATTATCGCCCGGTCGCCGGATGGAGTCGAAGAACGCTCGGCTACGCTGAGCTTCGTCCGCGGCACAGCGCGCACCGGCGACGTCGGCTCCACCGGACAGCCCGCGGAGCTTTCCCCGCTCATCGGGAAGAAATAAACGGGACTCAAGCGCAGTATCTCTCCGCGAGGCGACCACCGGACGGTCGGCGAGCGATTCACAGGTCATTATGGGTATCATCGCTACCATCATCATCGGACTTCTCATCGGCATCGTCGCCAAATTCCTCATGCCGGGCAAAGATCCGGGCGGGTTCATCATCACCACCATCATTGGCATTCTCGGGGCGATCGTGGGCGGTTACCTCGGCCAGATGCTCGGCTTTTATCGAGTCGGTGAGCCAGCCGGTTTCATAGTTTCTGTGCTTGGAGCGATGCTGCTGCTTTTCCTCTACCGTCTAATCGTCGGCAGAAAAGGTTGAGGCTGCGTCCTCAAGCGAAGTTAGTCTGGGAAAGGCCGTGAGGCTAAGCAGTTAGGCCGAGCGGCCGGGAAAATAAAGGGGAGCTGGTGCAAGTCGTGCTTTATCGGTTTTGGAGGAACTCCAAGCCGCCAGATGAAGACATTTTTGCTCCAGGGAATCGATTTCTGGCTGCTGTTTACGGCAGCGGTATTGGTTTTTGGCGCACTGCAACATTGGATATGGCGGAGTCGGATTGACGAAGCTGTTCAGAAAGTCACTTGCCTGCTGGCGTTCCTGGTTTTGGGCGGCGGCTGGTTCTGGATCGAATCCTCGGCGCTCCGCGAACTGGAGCGAATGCAGGCAATGGTGGAAGGCTTCGCGCCGACATACGCGCAAGAGTTGGGGATGATGGGCCATGAAGAAATAACCTTGGCCACTTCACCGGACAATCCGCGGTACTGGCGAATGATTGCGGCGCAAAAGCGCTGGGTGACCGCAAATCCGGTGATCAACGATATTTTCACCTATCGCAAACTTCCCGATGGGCGCCTCACGCGCATCGTCGATTCGGAGACGGACAACAATCAGGACGGTCGCTTCGATGGTCAGGGCGAGGAGCGCACGCCGATCGGGAAAATTTACGATGGTGACCATGCGGAGACGCTGGCCGTTGCGCTCATGGGAAAGTCGGTTTTTCGGAACAGCCCAGCCACCGACCGTCGGGGCACTTGGGTGACCGCCGCGGCGCCGATCCGCAATTTTCGCGGCGAAGTAGAAGCCGCGGTGGGCGTGGAATTCGAGGCGAGCACCTGGGTGGCGGCGATCCGACGCGCCCGGCTAACTACCATCACTTACCTTGCGTGGATTTTACTGGCTATCGCGGTGGGCACTGCGTTCTACGGTCACGAACGCACGCGGCGGAACGGGCGGACGCTCTGGCCCGAGCAGGAGGAGATTCGGAGGGAAAAGCAAAAGCTCGAGACCCTTGTCAATTGCGTCGACGGGATCGTCTGGGAAGCTGACGCGCAGACCTTTGAGTTTACGTTCGTCAGTCAGCGATGTGAGAGCGTGCTCGGCTACTCGCGGAATGATTGGTTGAAGGAAAAAAACTTCTGGCAGGCCAAGCTCCACCCGGAATGTGCCTGGGCCTGCGACCACCGGATGCGAATGATTGCTGCCAAAGCACCCTATCAAAACGAATACCGGATGATCGCAGCCGATGGGCGGTCCGTGTGGATTCGAGAGAGTGCGGCGGTGATGCCTGATCGTGAGGGGGAGCATCAGCTCGTGCGCGGAGTTTTTTACGACATCACCGCCCAAAAACGAGCCGCTCTGGAACTTGAACATGCGCATGCGGCTTTGGTGGACAGCTCCCGTCACGCGGGCATGGCAGAAGTGGCGACCGGGGTGCTGCACAATGTCGGTAACGTCTTAAACAGCGTGAACATTTCGGGCAGCGTCATCAGCGAACGTCTCCGTAATTCCAAAGTCATCGAACTCGGTAAAGTCTCGGGGCTGCTCACGCTTCAAGCGGCGGATTTTGCCGGTTTCGTCGCCCGTGACCCGCGCGGGCCGCACATCCCGGAACTCATCTCCTGTGTCGCAGAGGCGTTGCGCGCGGAGCACAGCGACCTCCTAGAGGAGGTCGATGCGCTCACCCGAAACATCGGGCACATCCGAGAAATCGTTTCGATGCAGCAAGGCTTTGCCACCGGCGCTGGGATCACCGAGCCATTCGTCATCCAGACGCTGGTGGACGATGCCATCAAGATAAACTCCGAGTCGCTGTCGCGGCATCGGATCACCGTGGTGCAGGCGTATGAAGAAGTTCCCAAAGTGCTCGTAGACAAACATCTGATCCTGCAAATCCTCGTGAATCTCCTCCGCAACGCCAAGCAGGCGATCGACAAGGCTGGGCAGGACGAGCGCCGCATTGTGATCAAGATTCAGAACACCGGTAGCGGCTTCGTCAAAGTCACTGTCAAGGACAGCGGTAGCGGCATTGCCCCCGAAAACCTCACACGCATCTTTTCGCACGGCTTCACCACCAAGAAAACCGGCCACGGCTTTGGCCTCCACAGTAGCGCGCTGGCCGCCAGCGGGATGGGAGGAGCGCTCAGTGCCCACAGCGACGGGCCGGGGACTGGTGCCACCTTTGTTCTAGAAATCCCCATCGCCGAACCCCAAGCCGTCGCGGCCGCCGCATGACCACCCCTTCCATCATGACGGCCAACAACCGCATTCTCGTCATCGACGACAACGCCGAAATTCACGCTGATTTCCGCAAAGTTCTCGGGCCCACCCAGCCAGCCAGCGGAGCGCTGGATACGATGATGACGCAATTTTTCGGACCGAAAGCGACAACCCTGGCCCAATCCGACTTCGAGCTCGACTCGGCTTTCCAAGGTAAGGAAGGCCTCGCCATGATCGCGCAATCCATCGCCGAAGGCCGGCCCTACGCGATGGCGTTTGTGGATGTGCGCATGCCGCCGGGCTGGGATGGAGTGGAGACGATCACGCGGATCTGGGAAATCGACGCGTCGATCCAAGTCGTCATCTGCACGGCTTATTCCGACTACTCGTGGCAGGAAATCATCGCCAAGCTCGGCAAATCCGACCGGTTGGTCATTCTCAAAAAACCTTTCGACAGCATCGAAGTCCTGCAACTCGCCCACGCGCTCACGGAAAAGTGGTTGGTCACCCAACAGGCGCGGCACAAGCTTGCTGATCTCAACCGCCTCGTGGACGAGCGCACGCACGCGCTCCAAACGAGCAACCACCAACTGAAACTCGAAATGGCCGAGCGTGAACTCGCTCAGGAGGCGCTAAAAATCTCTGAGGATCGTCTGGCCAAAGCCTTCGACGCGAGCCCGCTCCCGGTCGCCATCGTGCGTCTGCACGATCACTCTTGTGTCCAGCTTAACCCGGCCTACCTGAATGCCACTGGTTACAGCAGCGAAGAACTGCTTGGGCGCTCACTTTGGGAGACCGGTCTTGTCGCCGACTCCCCATCCCAAGCTGAAACGATGGACATGCTGCTCCGCGGACAGCCACTCCGCCAGCACCCTTCTCACCTTGTCTCCAAAACCGGCGAGAAGCGCGCCGCACGCCTTTGGATCGAGCGCTTTGAACTCGCTTCCGGGCCCCACTTGCTGGCGATCGTGCAAGACATTTCCGAGCAACTCGCCCTCGAAGCTCAACTCCGGCAGTCGCAAAAGATGGAGGCGATCGGACACCTCGCCGCTGGCGTCGCTCACGATTTCAACAACCTCCTCACCGTCGTCGCCGGCCACACCAGTCTGCAGTTAGCCAAAAAGCAACTCGACAGCGAGGTCGCATGGTCGCTCGAGCAAGTGCAGGCGGCGGGCGAGCGCGCTGCCGCCCTCACGCGCCAGCTCCTCGCTTTTAGCCGCAAGCAGATCATGGAGAAGAAGGTGGTCTTGCTCAGCGACGTAATCCAAAACGTCGCCTCGATGCTTCGCCGGCTCATTCCCGAGACGATCACCATCACTTTCGATCACTCGCCCACGCTGCCGCCCATCTACGCAGACGTGTGCAATCTTGAGCAGATCATCGTCAATCTTGCGGTTAACGCCCGCGACGCCATGCCGACCGGCGGGACGATCTCCATTCACACGGACGCCACGGAAGTAACAGCCTCGAAAAACCCTAGCTCTGCCGATTCCCGGCTTGGACGTTTCACCCGTTTGACCGTTACCGACACCGGCACGGGCATGAGCAAAGAAACGCTGGCTCGCATCTTCGAGCCATTTTTCACCACGAAGGAAGTGGGGAAAGGCACCGGCATGGGCCTCGCAACTGTCCTTGGAATTATCCAGCAGCACGAAGGTTGGATTGAGGCCGACAGCGAGCTCGGCAAGGGGACCACCTTTCGCGTCTATTTCCCGATCACTGATCTCGTC
This sequence comes from Chthoniobacter sp., assembly GCA_031390545.1. Classification (GTDB taxonomy): domain Bacteria; phylum Verrucomicrobiota; class Verrucomicrobiia; order Chthoniobacterales; family Chthoniobacteraceae; genus Chthoniobacter. The sequence continues at coordinate 29,280 of JANMTP010000028.1, forward strand.
GAATCGACCGAGGCTGCGCCCGCGGAGACGCCGAGGAGGGATGGGACCAATGATGTGATTCTCCTCGTAGAAGACGATGCGGATGTCCGTGCTCTCGCGCGCTGCGTCCTGGAGGACTCCGGCTATCAGGTCCTCGAAGCCGCAGACGGACACCAGGCAATTGCCGCCTGGCAGGGCTTTGCCGGCCACATTGACCTCCTGCTGACGGACATGATGATGCCGGGCGGTCTTTCCGGTAGCGATGTCGCCGACCGTTTCAGGATAGATCGCCCGGACAGCAAAGTCCTCTTCAGCAGCGGCTACAGCACCGAACTTTTTAGCGGCCAGATCAACCCGCGCGTCGGCTACAACTATCTGCCCAAACCGTATCTCGCGCGGCAATTGACTGAAGCGGTCTCCCTCGCGCTGACCCGCCCAGCGTAACCGACAAGCCCGCGTAATTGCCGGCTTGCAGCTCCGGCGCTCGTTGCCTCGCCAGCTGCGCCTTCACGGCAGACTTTTTCCAGCCCGCGCGTGACACCGCAGCGCGCGTAGCCCTACTTTCACGCTTCCCCATGCCTGTCGTGACGAAAGACCAGATCGCCAACATCCTCGAAAGCATCGCCCAAATGCTCGAGATCAAAGGCGAAAACGTCTTCAAGATCCGCGCTTATACCAACGCTGCACGAGCCTTGGAGACCTACACGGGCGATATCGCCGCGGCCGCCGGTGAAGGCCGTTTGAGCGAGATTCCCGGGGTCGGCAAAGCCATCGCGGACAAGATCACCGAGCTCGTCGCCACCGGGCAACTTGCCTACTACGAAATCCTTAAAGCCGAATTCCCGCCCGGCGTGTTCGAGATGTTCGACATCATGGGCCTAGGGCCGAAAAAAATTAAGGCGCTCTGGGACAAGCTCGACGTCACCACGATTCCGCAGCTCGAGGCAGCCTGCAAAGACGGACGCGTGACCGCGCTAGCCGGCTTCGGGAAAAAGACCGCGGACAACATCCTCGCAGGGATCCAGTCGCGCATGAAACACGCGGGACGTTTCCGCTTCGGCTCCATTGCCCAAGATGCGGAGCGCATGCTCACCGACTTGCGGGAGCTGCCCGGGGTTTCGCAGGCGAGCATCGCCGGGAGCTATCGGCGTCGGAAGGAAGTGGTCGGTGATCTCGATTTCATCGTCGCCACGACGGCCCCGGCCGAGGTCTCGGATTTTTTCGTGAAACACCCGATGGTCGAAAGCCTGATTGCGCACGGTGCGACGAAATCGAGTGTGCGTTTTAAAACCGGCATCCAAGCGGACCTACGCGTGGTGAAAAATGGGGAGTATCCTTTCGCGCTGAACTATTTCACCGGCTCTAAGGAGCACAACATCGTCATGCGCCAGCGCGCCTTGGCCCGCGGCTGGACGCTCAACGAATACCGACTCGGCCTCGACGACAAACCCAAGACTCAGCCACAGACAGTGCCGCCCATTCACGATGAGCGCGGTCTCTACCAGGCGCTCGGGCTCGACTACGTAGAGCCGGAATTGCGCGAGGATCGTGGCGAGTTCACCGCGGCGGAGGCGCATACCTTGCCAGATCTCATCCAGACGGAAAATCTCCGCGGCACATTTCACAACCACACCACCGCGAGTGACGGCCGGTGTACGCTGGCCGAAATGGCCGCCGCCGCCCAGGAATTGGGCCTGCAATATCTCGGCATCGCCGATCACTCGAAGTCCTCCTTCCAGGCGCATGGCTTGGAGACTGACCGTCTCCTTGCGCAAGTCGCGGAAATCGAAGCGCTCAATGCCACCTTCGAAGGCCATTTCCGGCTCTTCGCGGGCAGCGAGGTGGACATCTTGAAAGACGGCACGCTCGACTTTCCCGATAACGTGCTCGCGCGACTCGACTATGTGGTTGCCTCAGTCCACAGCTCATTTTCACAAAGCGAGGCGGAGATGACCTGTCGGATCATCCGCGCCATGGAAAATCCGCACGTCACCATGCTCGGTCACCTGACCGGCCGGCTGCTGCTTTCCCGCGAAGCCTACGCCGTCGATATCCCGGCGATCCTTGAGGCCGCGGCGGCGACCGGCACGCTCATCGAGCTCAATGCCAACCCGCGCCGCCTCGACCTGGATTGGCGCTGGTGGCCGCTGGCCAAGGAAAAGGGCGTGCGGTGCGTAATCAATCCCGACGCCCACCACACCGATCAATTGCAGTTTCTCCACTACGGCATCGGCGCCGCGCGCAAAGGCTGGCTCACCCGCTCGGACGTGGTGAACTGCCTGCCCCTTGGAAAAATCGAAGCCGTTCTCGCAGCCAAACGGACGCGGCAAAAATGATCTGGCTCGTCGTCGCGGCCATCGTCCTCGTCAGCTACCTGCTCGGCTCGATCCCCAGCGGCCTGCTGATCTCGAAATCGCAGGGCATGGACATCCGCGAGCATGGCAGCAAAAACATCGGGGCGACCAATGTCTGGCGGGTGATGGGCAAACGCTACGGCATTATCGCTTTCGTCTGCGACACCGCGAAAGGCTGGCTTGCCGTGAAGGCAGGCGTGTGGATCGCCTGGCATTTTCCGGTCACTGTCCACTTGCTCCATGGGAAAACGGCGGAGCATTTTCTGCCCTTCGACTACGCCGGCATCACCGCCGCGCTGGGCTGCATTCTGGGTCACAATTTCCCGGTATGGCTGCACTTTAAAGGCGGCAAAGGCGTGGCCACTTCGCTAGGCGTGATTTTCGGCCTCGTGCCGTTGGCGGCGCTGATCGTCTTCGCCATCTGGGGCATCGTTTTGAAAATCTCGCGCTACGTGTCGCTCGCCTCGCTGGTCGCCGCCGCGATGCTGCCGGTCGTGGTCATCGCGTTGATGTTCACCGGCGGCGTCCACGGTTGGGCAAATTTCTATTTCGCCGTCGCGGCTGCCGCGCTCGTCATTAAGCGTCATGTGCCGAATATCCAGCGGTTGCGCGCCGGCACCGAATTGCGCTTCGGCGATCCCAAACCCGCGTCGCCGGAGGTACCGACCCATGGACCTAACTAAACCATGAGTTTTCAACACGTCGCCATCGTCGGTGCCGGAAGCTGGGGCACGGCGCTCGCCTTCCCTTTGCTGGAAAACAGGCTGCCCGTGACTATTTGGGGACACGATATGCAGCACATCGAGCGGATGACGGCGGCGCGCGAGAACTCGGTTTACCTGCCGGGCGTCGCGCTGCCGGAAACACTGCGGTGCACGTCCGACTTGGAGGACTTGCGCGCTTGCGATCTCGTCCTTCTCGTCACTCCGTCGAAGGCGATTCGGGAAGTAGCAGCGCGCCTTTCGACGATCGGACTGGCGGATACCGCGGTCCTGCTTTCCTGCACCAAAGGCGTGGAGCGCCGGAGTGGGTTGCGGATGAGTGAAATTATCGCCGAGTGCTTCCCGCGAAATCCTGTGAGTGTGCTCTCCGGCCCGAGTCACGCAGAGGAAGTTGCGCTCAGGAAGCCCACCGCGCTCGTCCTCGGCTGCGCCGACGCGCCGCTCGCGAAGCGGCTCCAACAGGCTTTCTCCACTCCATTCTTCCGCGCCTACACGAGCGACGATGTGGCGGGCATCGAGCTCGGGGGCGCGCTGAAAAACATCTTCGCGCTCGCCGCCGGGGTGAGCGACGGCCTGGGCTTGGGCGACAATTCCAAAGCCGCGCTCGTGACCCGGGCCCTCGCGGAACTAAGCCGCCTCGGCACCGCGCTCGGCGGACGACGGGAAACCTTCCAGGGCCTGAGTGGCATCGGTGATCTGATGGTCACGTGTTTTTCCAAGCACAGCCGCAACCGCGCGGTCGGCGAACGCCTCGGGCACGGCGAACGGCTCGCGGATATCGTTTCGTCAATGAACATGGTCGCCGAAGGCGTGCCGACAACCTACAGCGCTCACGAAGTCGCGCACCGCTACGGCATCGAAACGCCGATCATCACGCAGATCCGGGCTTTGCTGGATGGCACCGTTTCTCCTCGCACCGCGATGGCGGCGCTGATGGGCCGTGAAGCTGGCACTGAGTAGTTCACGGCCGCACCAACGCGCCGCAGCACCTTTTTTCCCAAAGAATTTAGCGAAAACTCCCTTAGTGTGGTGCATGTCCCGTCACCAGAAATCACCCGTTCGCCGAGAGAGCTTTCGCGCTCGCTGGGGCTGTCTGGAACTGCTCAGCGGCGCGTTGCTCCTTTGGTCTGGACCCGCGCAGGCCGAAGCGATCACAGAGCATCCGGGAGCAAAAGTGTACCAGCAAATGTGCGCGGATTGCCACGGAGGGAAAGGCGAGGGCGTGGCGGACAAATATGACGATCCGCTCGCCGGCAACCGCAGTGTGAGTTCGCTCATCAAATACATCTCCAAGACGATGCCCGAAGGAAAAGAGGGCACGTGCGTGGGCGAAGATGCCGAGAACGTGGCGGCCTACATCTTCGACGCGTTCTATTCGCCGGCCGCGCAGGCGCGCAACAACCCGGTGCGGGAAAGCCTCACGCGGCTGACCGTCGCCCAGTATCAGAATTCGGTGGCGGATTTGCTCGGGCGCTTTCGCGGTGAGTCCCACCGACCTTTCGGCAGCGAGCGCGGGCTGAAGGCCCGTTATTCCGGGAAAAAGCGCGTGCCTTTCGGCCCACAATTGCCGCCGGAACAGGACGAGGAGAAGCGCCAGAAGTCGGAACGGATGCGCTACGAGCAGGTGGACGGGCAAATTTCCTTCAAGTTTGAGGCCGAAAGTCCCGACCCTCTGCAACTGCGCGCTGAAGAATTCGATCTTCGCTGGGAGGGATCGATCATCGCCCCGGAGACCGGGGTGTATGAGTTCATCGTGAAAACGGAGAACGGCGTGCGGTTGTACGTGAATAATTCGAAGGATCCGCTGATCGACGCGTGGGTCACGCCGGGGCCGACGGTGCGGGAGGAAAAGAAGAGCATCTTCCTGCTCGGCGGACGGGCGTATCCGATCACGCTCGAACATTTCAAATACAAGGAGAAGAGCGCCTCGGTCGAGCTGCTCTGGAAGCCGCCGCACGGCCGCGTGTCCGTGATTCCGCAAGCCCAGCTTTTGCCGGACGGTCGCGCGACGGTGGCCGTCGTAGCGACGACTTTTCCGGCCGATGATCGGAGCGACGGCTACGAACGCGGCACCACAATTTCCAAAGAATGGGACCAGGCCACGACGCGCGCGGCGCTGGAGGTGGCCGCGCAGGTTGAACAACAATTTGACGCGCTCTCGGGGACTAAAGGTGGTGCGCCGGACCGCGCGGAAAAGTTGAAGGACTTTGCGCGACGTTTTGTGGAGGCCGCATTCCGACGCCCGCTGAGCGACGAACAGCGACTTAGCTTTGTGGATCGGCATTTCGAAAGCGCGCCCACTCCGGAGATTGCCGTGAAGCGAGCGGTGCTGCTGGCGCTGAAATCACCTCGTTTCCTTTATCCAGAACTGGCGCACGAAGCGACGGCCGACGACTGGCGCGTGGCAGCGCGCCTTGCCGCGAATCTTTGGGACTCACTCCCCGATGCCCAGCTGGCAAAGGCGGCCGGCGAAGGCAAGCTCCGCACGCGAGAACAGATCGCGAGCGAAGCCAAGCGCATGATCGCCGACCCGCGCACGAAAGCGAAGTTGCACGGCTTCTTCCATCACTGGCTCGAGCTGGAGCGCGCGGAAACAGCCACCAAAGACGCGAAAATTTTCCCGGAATTCGACGAGGCCATGATGGCGGACTTGCGGGAGTCGTTGTGGCGGTTTGTCGATGAAGTGGTCTGGAGTGAAGGCTCGGATTACCGCCAACTGATCGCCGCCGATTATCTCTGGTTGAATGGGCGGCTGGGAAAATTCTACGGCCATCCGGTGGAAGGCGAAAAATTCCAGCGGGTGGGCTTTGATCCGCAGCAGCGCGCTGGCGTGATTACGCATCCCTACCTCCTCGCATCCCTCGCCTACAGCCGCACCACTTCCCCGATTCATCGCGGGGTCTTTCTGAGCCGGAACATTGTCGGGCTGGCACTGAAGAACCCGTCCGTCGCGGTGGCCTTCGAGGACGCAAAATTCGACCCGACGCTAACGATGCGCGAGAAGGTCGTGGAGCTGACCAAAAACGCGTCATGCATGGGCTGTCATTCTACGATTAACCCGCTCGGCTTCAGCTTGGAAAACTTCGACGCGGTCGGTCGCTGGCGGACGCAGGACAACAACAAACCGGTCCACGCGACCGACGAGTTCAATGACGACGACGGCCGGATGATCGTGGTCAACGGCCCGAAAGACGTGGCCAATTACGCGCTCGGCAGCTCTAGTGCGCATCGCGCGTTCGTGCGCCAGCTTTTCCACCACACCGTGAAGCAGCCCGCACCTGCCTTCGGCGAACCCACCCTTGAGACTTTGCGCGAGCAATTCGCCGGGGCCGGTTTCAACATTCAAAATTTGCTCCTCGAAATCGCGCTCACCTCCGCCACTCACGGGCTTTCCGCGCCGCCACAAAAGGTGGCACAAATCTCAACCACGCCATGAAACACCTGCTCAACCGCCGCCAATTTCTCCGTAACCTCGGCGTCTCCGCCGCAGCGCTGCCGTTCCTCGCCGGGCTGCCGTCGCTCGTTGGCGCGCCGCTGCCGCAGCGCCGCCAGCGGGTGGTCATCATGTTTTCGCCAAACGGCACGCTGCCCAAGGATTTCTGGCCGGAAGAAGAGGGGGGTGAATTTAACTTCAAGTCGATCCTCGAACCGCTGGCACCCTTCAAAGACCGGACGCTGATCCTTAAAGGCGTCCATAACAAAATCCGGGGCGACGGCGACAATCACATGCGCGGCATGAGCTGTCTGCTCACCGCGAGTGAATTGCTGCCGGGCAACATTCAAGGCGGTTCAGACAATCCTGCGGGCTGGGCGGGCAGTATCTCGATCGATCAGGAGATCAAGAATTTCTACCAAAGCCGCGCGGAAACGAAGACGCGCTTTGGCTCGCTGGAGTTTGGCGTGGCCGTGCCGAATCGGGCCGATCCGTGGACGCGCATGAGTTACGCCGGGCCGAACCAACCGATCGCGCCAATCGACGATCCCTATCGGATGTTTGAAAAGCTCTACGGCCAGATGAAGGACAAGGACAGCCTGGTGAGCATCCTCGATGACGTGCAGGATGACCTGAAGAAGGTCTCGGCAAAGCTCAGCGCTCGGGACAAAGCGATGTTGGAACAGCACGTCACACTGGTGCGCAGCCTGGAGCAGGAATTGCAAAATCCAGTCGAAACCAAGCTCGATCATCCGATGCCCGACCTCGACCCCGGGATCGAACTCGTGAACGACAACACGCCCGCACTTTCGCGCATGCAGATCAACCTCCTCGTCAACGCGCTTTCCAACGACATGGCGCGCGTGGCGACGCTGCAATACATGCGCAGCGTGGGTCAGGCGCAGATGCGTTGGCTCGGCATCGAGGAAGGCCATCACTCGCTTTCGCACGATCCCGACGACAACAAGGAGTCTTACGCCAAACTGCTGAAGATCAATACGTGGTTTGCCGGCGAGTTTGCCTACCTCGCCAAACGGCTGAGCGAAACGCCCGAGCCGGCGGGCGAAGGCTCGATGCTCGACCACACGCTGCTCGTTTGGACGAACGAACTCGGCAAAGGGAACTCTCACACCCTCGACAACATCCCGCTGATCCTCGTAGGCGGCGGCGCCGGATTCAAAATGGGTCGCGCCCTGAAGTTCGACAAGGTGGCGCACAACCGCCTTTGGCTCACGATCGCCCACGCACTCGGTCACACCGACCTGAAGACCTTCGGGAAAGTGGACTTGTGCGAGGGCGGCAATTTGGCGCTGGTCTAGCGCGGGGGGACGCTTGCGCCATGAACGCGCCGCCTTTGCCTAGCCTGCCAGCGCTCGCCGGGCTCGCAACTTTCGCCGAAGCTCAAAGGCCGGGACTGTCGGTGGAGGAGTGTGTCCGGCGGCTGAAGCGGTATCACTACGCGTTCAAGCGGCTGCACGAAATCTTCCTTGCGCGCCTGACCGCCGAGCCCATTTACGAACTCAAAATGGCGTTCTCGCTGCACGCGTATTACTGCGCGGAGCATGTAGCCGCCCTCCGCCAGCGCGTGGGCGAAATGCGCGAGCCACCGCTCGGTTTGGATGTGGTGCCCGATCCGGCGCTGGAGATTTTTTTCGACGAGGTCCTAGCGGCCCCGGCGACGCTTGAGCTTCTCCGCGGGATTTATCTGCATGCCATGCCGGAATTGCACGGGGCGTTAACGAAGCACAAATTGGAGACAAACCCGCTTTCGGATGCGCCGAGTGTGAGGCTCGCAAAATTCGCGCTCATCGAACTTCAAGAGATGCGGCTTTACGGGCTGGAGGCGATCAGGGCGCTGAGCGATGGCAGTGCAGACCGTTCGGAGGAGTGGGAGGCGCTGCTTGGAAGATGTTTTGCAGCGGCTGGAGGGCTCGACGGCGCGAGTCCAAGAACCGAAACGAAGCTTGAACGCAAATACTCCGCTGCCCCTTTTGCCTACGACAAAATCCCGCGGCGCGATGCCCGTTTTCCTGATCCCTACAACATGGGCGTGAATGCCGAGGCCTTCATCTACGACCCTGCGCAGCCGCCGGAGCCAAAAGTGCTCATGATGTTTTATAAGCGGCTGCGCGAGATTGATGTGCCGGAGATGATGGCCTCGATTATCGCCGAGACGAAAGGGAAGCCGTGGGGCTACTACCGCGACATGACACGGCAACTTTGGGATGAAGCGCGGCACGCGATGATGGGCGAGGTGGGTTTCCTCTCTCTCGGCGTGGACTGGACGAAAGTGATGGTCAACTTCACCTGGTCGCTCGGGCTGAACACGCAGCTCACGGCGAAAGAGCGACACGGGGTGCTTTATTTCATCGAACAGGGGCTCATGCCCAAATCAGGGAAGCGCTTTGAGTGGGAAACCGCGCAGGCTGCGAACAATAAACTCAGCGCGCTCTTTCAAGACTACGATTGGGCGGACGAAGTGCTCCACGCGCGTGTCGGACGCGACTGGTATGTGTCGCAGTTCGAGAGCCCGAAAGAGGCCGTGGAATGGGGCGACCGCGCGTGGTCGAAAGTACTCTCGGGCTGGCGGCAGTGGCGCGACGAAGGATTGACCGCACATCGCAACTGGTGGCCCGACGTGTATCTCGATTGGTGCCGGTCTCAAAACCGTGCGCCCGATGAAAAGGTGCTCGCCTTTGCCACCACCTACGAAACCCAGCGCGCGGATTTAAAGACGCTCGCTGGCTCGGCGTAGCACGGCCGAGAGGTTTGGCATTTTCAAAACCGCAGACACCGTGTTCTCTCGGGCGCGTGTTCGTCCGTTAACCCTTGGAAAGGTGCCATGTTTGTTCCTGAGACCGAAATCATCGTCAGCCACCAAGGCGCGGAGCTTTGCCGTAAAACGGTGCGCCCGGGAGAATACATCATTGGGCGTGAACCAAACTGCGACGTGCCCGTCGCTGTCGAACTCGTTTCGCGCCGGCACGCCCAGCTCACCGTCAACTATGACCATGTCTTGATCGAAGACCTTGGCAGTAGCAACGGCACCTTCGTCAACGGCCGGCCGGTGAACGCCCCGGTGCGCCTCTGGCCAAATCAGAAAGTGCAGATCGGTGCCGCGACCATCGAGCTGCGCCGGGTGAAAAGTCTTCCGCCGGATGAGGTCTCGCTGCCTCCGAGCGCCGCAGCCGTGCAACGGCTCCTGCCCGAGGAGCTGCTGCGCGAAAAGCGCTACGAAATCGGCAGCGTGGTGGCCCAAGGCGGCATGGGCGAAATCCTTAACGCCACCGACCAGACGACGCGGCGCGACGTGGCGATGAAAGTCATGCTCAGCCAGAGTAATGCACACAACGTCCTGCGTTTCATTGAGGAGGCGCAGGTCACCGCCCAACTCGAACACCCGAACATCGTGCCCGTTCACGAGCTGAGCGTGAACGCGCAGGACCAGGTCTTTTACACGATGAAATACGTCCGTGGGGTGACCCTGCGCGAGGTCATCGACCGCCTCGCCGACGGCCATCCGCAGACCTTGGAAAAGTATCCGCTCGCGGCGCTGCTCACGGTTTTCCAAAAAATCTGCGACGCCCTCGCCTTTGCGCATTCGCGCGGCGTCATCCACCGCGATTTGAAGCCGGCGAACATCATGCTTGGCGACTTCGGCGAGGTGCTCGTGATGGATTGGGGCCTGGCCAAACGACTGGATCGCAAATCCGGCGTCAACGTGTCGGACGGTGCGTTCGAAGACGACGTCCCCATCCTCGCCACGCTGGCCGGTTCAGTGCTGGGCACGCCGCAATACATGGCGCCCGAGCAGGCCGCGGGCGAAGTCGAGTCGCTCGACGCTCGCGCGGACATTTACGCGCTCGGCGCGATCCTCTTCCATCTGCTGGCGCTGCGCCCCGCGGTCGCCGGCAATTCAGCACGGGAAGTCGTCGATAAAGTCGCTCGCGGCGCCATCGACGACCTTGAAAAATACGCGCGCACCCGGCTACCGCATCTGCCCGGAGGTCGTATCCCGGATTCGCTCGTGGCGGTTGTCCGTCGCGCGATGTCACTAGCTCCGGCAGAGCGTTATGCCAGCGTGGCCGCGCTGCAGGCGGATCTCGCTGCATATCAGAGCGGTTTTGCCACAAGCGCTGAGAACGCCGGCGTGTGGAAACAGCTCACCCTGCTTGTGCGGCGGCATCGCATCGTGGCCACCGCCACGGTCGCCAGCCTCCTGCTGCTCACCGGCGTCTCGGCCTTCTATATCGTGAGCCTCCTCGGAGCACTGAACCGCACGCGGCAGGCCGTTGAACTGGAGAAAACCGCCACTCAGCGCGCCACCAAAGCGCTGGCCCAGTCCAGAGCCGACACCGCGCGAGCTGACGCCGAGCGCGACAAAGCGACCGCCGCCAGCGAGCGTGCCACCAAGAATGCCACCGAGGCCGACGCTCAGCGCGGACGTGCGGAAAATCTGGTCGTTGAATTGCGCCAAAGCGCGCCGGCTTTCTACGAGCTCGCGCAGAGCCTCGCGCAAGAGCAGCGCTTTGATGAGGCGCTGGCCAAGCTCAGTTCCGCCACCGCGCTGGAACCCGGCAACGCCAAGTATCTGCTCGCTCAGGCGCACCTTCTTCAAGCCACCGAGCAACTGCGACCAGCCGCAGTCATTTACGAAATGATCCTCGCCCTCCCCGCGGCTTCGGCGGAACGCGCTTCCGCGGAAAGTAACCTCGCTGTCTGCCAGGAAATCCTCCGCGCCAACGGCAGCGATGCGCCGCTCACTGACACCAGCCGGGGACGTTTGCTCACCGCGCTGCTCGCCCAAGGTCGCAGCCGCGACGCCGTCCCGCTCGGCAAAAAGATGCGCGACCCGCGGCACGCCCAGACCGAGATCAAACTACGCCTCAGCGGCCTGCTGAAGTATGAGGACAGCTTTAGCTGGGAGCGGCGCCTCGTTTTGCTGCCCAATAAAAGCTTCCGCCTCGACCTGAGCGGCCTGCAGATTTCCGAGGCGCCGCGCCTGACGGGCCTGGCCATCAGCGAGCTGATCCTCGACGGGAACCAAGCGCTCATCGGCCTCGAAACGCTGCGCGGCAGTGCGCTGGAAAAAATCTCAGCCAACCGCACCCACCTCGCTGATCTCACTCCGCTCGCCGATCTGCCCCTCGTCGAGTTGAGCCTGCAAGACACGCAAGTCATCGACCTTGCGCCGCTGCGCCGGCTGCGCCTGAAAAAGCTCATCGTCAGCAAAACGCCCGTCGCCGATCTCAGTCCCTTGGCCGAGCTGCCGCTCGAAGTGCTCGACCTTGAGGCGACGAACGTCAGCGACCTTCGCCCACTCAGCCGCTTGCCGCTGAAAATCCTTCTCCTGCGCCAACTGCGCTACGCCGTCGATCTGAGCCCGCTCACCGATTGCCGTAACCTCGAAACGCTGGCCATCCCGAAGACCGGAGCCGACCTCCTCGGCATCCGCAGCCTGCCCCTGCTGCGGCAAATCATCGACTCCAGCCTCCCGGCTTACGTGAGACCTGAAGACTACTGGGCCAAGCGTCCGCCGAACGCGCTCGAACTCGCCCACCTCGAGCGCGCCATGTCCGCGGTCGCGCCCGGCGGCAGCCTCGTCGCCAAACCCCGGCCCGTGTGGACCCCCGAGGGTCTGCTGGTCCTCGACCTTCAGGGCTTTCCCGTTACAGACCTGTCCCCACTGCGTGGACTGCCCATCACCGCGCTCAATCTCTACGGAGTGCCGATCACCGATTTCTCCCCCCTCGCCGCCACCCCTCTCAAAGAACTTACCCTCGGCGGGCAGTACGCGGCTAATTTCCCCACGCTCAAGAAACTGACCACGCTCACCGACCTGACGATCAAGAATTCCCCTTTTCGCAATCTCGAAGACATTGCGGGCCTCAAGCTCCAAAGTCTCGATATCGCCCTGACCGCCGTGACCGACCTCACGCCGCTGCGGGGCACCGACCTCGAAATTCTCCGCTTTCCCGAGACCGAGATCCTCGACATCCGACCGCTCCTTGAGATGGACAAATTGCGCACCGCCGAGATTTCAGAGAAAGTCACCAACGCCACGCTCCTCGACCGAAAAGCCGACTTCACCTACGGCCCCAAGGACAAGAACTCCAAGCCCCCCGCGCGCTCCAATCGCCGCGCGCGTTGAACAGGACTGGCTGATTTTTACTTTGTCCTGCGAAACCCTTTTGCTAATAGTTCGCGCGGATGGATGTAGCACCCTCAGACGAGACCACAGCGGAAGTATCACCCGAATTGAGGGCATTTTTTGCGCGCAGCGGCCCATATGTAGGCAAAAAGCCATCGGCATTTTATCAGCTCGGACTGGCTCTGGTCACCGGGACGATGGTTTTGCTGCCGCTCATCTATGTGGGATTAACCCTTTACGCTGGCTACGGGACGTACTTTTTCGCGACGCACTATTTCGCCTCCGTCTGGGAATGGCCGGTGAACGGCCGCTACGGCGTGATGTTCAAAGTAATCGCCTCCTGCACGCCTGTGCTGATGCTAGGCATGACGACTCTCTTCATGGTGAAGCCGCTTTTTGCGCGGCGCGCTAAAGCGATGCAGCCGATCACCCTCGTCCGGCAGCAACAACCGCTTTTTTTCGCCCTCGTAAAACATATCTGTACGCTGCTCGGCGCCCCCGTCCCACGTGAGGTCCGGCTGGATTGCGCGGTGAACGCGTCGGCCGGATTTCGACGCGGCTTACTCAGTTTTCTTGGCAATGATCTTGTGCTGACGGTCGGCCTGCCGCTCGTAGCCGGGCTGAGCACGCGCCAACTCGCCGGCGTCATTGCCCATGAATTCGGGCATTTCCGGCAAAGTGCCGCGATGCGCTTGAGCTACGTCATTCGCCGGGTCAATGGGTGGTTTGCCCGCGTCATCTATGAGCGCGATTCGTGGGACGAAATGCTTGCCTCGTGGTCGCAAACGGATTCCGGGTGGGTGAATCTGATGGGCGGCGGAGCGCGTTTCGCGGTCTGGCTGTCGCGCCTGCTGCTCAAAGGGCTCATGTATTTCGGTCATGCGATCAGCAGCTTCCTGATGCGGCAGATGGAGTTTGACGCCGACCGCTCCGAGACCTATCTGGCCGGGAGCGGAGGCTTTGAATCAACGGCCCTGCGCTTGGGCGAACTCGGGGCCACGACCGAACATCTATACGAGGAGATGCAGCGCACCTGGCGTTCGTCACACCTGCTGCCGGACAATATTCCGCTGCTTGTCGCGCACCATGTCGGCCGCCTTTCCGAGACGCAGCGAACCAAGCTAGCCGCGGAGTCGCTGGCAGAAAAGACAGGTTGGCTCGATACCCATCCTTCCCACGCTGACCGTATCGCCGCTGCCCATCGCTCCGCCGAACCAGGCATCTTGGAAGACGATGGACCGGCCGCCGACTTGCTTGCGAACTTCGACGTGCTCGGCCGCTTCGTCACCCTCGCCCACTATGAGGACGACCTGCAGATCCCAACGACGGACGACTTCCTCATCCCGGTGGAAGCCGTCCTCAGGCCCCCTTCCGTGGAAGCTGTCCCAGCGCCTGCGCCAATTCTGCAAGCCCCGCGGTGGATGGGCTTGCCCTCCGGTGAAGTGCCACCCCCTAGGTCTCCCGAGCAATTGTCGCCATGACGTTGTTCTCCTGATGTCTAGCGCTTGCTCGGACTTCGAACACGTCCGCGGTGATCACTCTTCGTCTTTGACGATCTCCGCGTCGCGCTTCTGCTCTTTTTTAGGCCGCGAACGCTCTTCGCCTTCGGTCTCGATATCCGGCACGCGGCTAAAGGCGATCCGCATATCGGCCGTGGTGGCCGCTTCGTGCGCACCGCCGAAATAGACCGTGTTCCGGCCGAGTCCGGCGTTCAGCGTATCGACGAGGTCATTGAGCTTCTGCCGTTTTTCGTCCGCGAAGAGGGAGGGCGTCACGCTCTGTTCGGGCTGTAATCCCTGCAGCGTGATGCCAACGAGCAGCGGCGGCGGGCGATGCGCCGGCCGACGTTCCCACAACGCGTTGAGAATGTGGGTGAGTTCGAGCGTGTCCTGCGTTTCCTGAAAGGTGACCGCCTCCCGCCAGCGATCGCCTTTCACGTATTTAATCGAGAGGGAAAGGGCGCTTGCGAAATGATTAATCCGCCGCAACCGCATCGCGGCTTTTTGCAGCAGCCGATGCAAAATCGCCCGCGCGTCGTGCTCGTTGCGCAGCCGCGGGGCGAGCACCTTGGAATGGCCGAGAGTGCGGTTCTCGCCGTGATTCCAGCGCACATTTTCGCCGCGCAATGCCCGCCACATCCACTCGCCAGTGATGCCTTCCCACGCCGCGTGCAGTTCTTCCTTCGAGGCGGCGCACATTTGCTCGGCTGTCATGATCCCGTGGGCTCGCAACCGCGCTTCCATAGCGTTCGAGATGCCGGAGAAATCCTGCAGCTTCAATCCGTGGAGCCGCTGCGGCAGCTCGTGCTCCTCGATGACCACCAGCCCATCCGGCTTTTGCAAATCGGACGCAAGTTTGGCCAGCAGCGGGTTCGGCGCGATGCCGATCGAGCAACGCAAATGCTCGCCGACCTGATCGAAGATCGTCCGCTTGATCGTCCGCGCCAGCTCCACCGCCTTATCGGGCCGCCGCCATTCGCCGGTCAGATCGCATTCCATTTCATCGATCGAACCGACCGACTCGATGTGCATGCACGAGTCGATCGCCTCCTTCAGCTCCTCGTGCATCTCGACGTAGAGCGGCGGTCGCGCCTGCACCACGATCAACCCCGGACACATCCGCCGCGCCTCCGCGATCCGCGTCCCCGTCTTCACCCCAAAGGCCTTCGCCTCATAGCTCGCCGCGATCGCAAACGTCGTCTCTGCCTTCACCGGCGCCACCGCCACCGGCCGTCCCCGCAACTCCGGTCGCAACTGCTGCTCCACCGAGGCGAAGAAGGAATTGAAATCAACGATCATCGACCGCAGCGGCATGGCCGACTCTACAACGTGAGGACGCTATCGCTCGCCGGAAAATAGCCAATGTCGCGCCATGAAAGGTGTCGTCTTTATCGCGGGAACTGCCGCCCAAGCCCGAGTGCGATTTTTTTTCACGGCGCTCGTCTCGCTTACTTGCCCTAGCCAAGGCGTTTTCGTCTTTCGCGAACCCTACGGCTTTGCCACGTCGACCAACGGATGATGTGCGAGCGAAGGTGGGACGTCGGGAGGGCCACCAGTTTGCGAGCCTGCGGAGAGCCTCTCCGGGAACGCCTCGCGCTTCGAACGGCCGAGCCGGACATGTATTGGGTGGCAAAGGGATTGTAGGCCCGACGCAACTCTCCCGTCCGCTGCTCGGCGCTTGCCACTGTTCCCAAACCTGACGTCTCGTCTCGAGGACCCCGCCCGCTATGTTGAGCCCGTCCGCACCGGCCCCGGCGGCTTGCAGGCGAGCAGCACGCTCGGCGCAAGCCATAGCCGTACCAACGACGGCATCCTCTGGCAGAAGAGCCCGGACGGTAAATACTGGGTGCCTGTCAAATGGCTGCACGCCGGGGCCAGCGGCAAGTTTCCGCCGTCCCGCCCGGTTCACTCAACACGGCACGCGTGCCGCAATTGGAGTAGCTTTTGAGGTCGCGGAGGACGCGGAGAGATCGGGCGCGGTGAGGATGGCGAGGCAGTGGTTGTCGAGGAAAGACCCATTGACCGGTCCGCCACCGCCCGCTACGACTCGGGCTTTGGTCAACACTTCAGCGCGCGGCTCCAACTCAATGAACACTAATTCTCGCAGCACCTCCCTCCTGCTTGGTCTCATCTCACCTCGCCTCGCGCTTCTCGGCTTATTGCTGGGCGGCACTTTGGCGGAGGTTCGCGGGGAGGCGATCACGGTGCCGAATTTCTCCTTCGAAAGCGCGGCGCAGGCGGATGGCCAGGGCTATGCCGAATATTGGACGGAGGGCCCGACCAGCGATATTCCCGGTTGGACGGCAAACGGCACTAGTGCGATCGTCGGCCTGCAAAACTATCAGAACGCGCAATTTCCCGGGTCCAGTGGGGCGGGATCTCTGCCCGGCACGGCTGATGGGTTGCAGGCAGGTTTCATTTATCTCGGAGGCTTAGGCGGGGGTAATTTCCAGAGCGATGCCGTGCTGACTACTATTCTGGCGAATACGAAATACACACTCACTCTCGCGCTCGGAGCGAGGCCCGATTATCCGGCGGGCGAGAACCAAGTCAGTTTCAACTTCTTCGCCAATGGCCTTGGGATCGCGGGGACGCAGATCGATATCGATTCTGAGCTCGTACCGGTCGGGACTTTCGCGGACTATATGACTTCATTCACCACGGGGGAGAGTGGCCCGTTGATCGGCCAGAGTTTGACGATCTTTGTCGGATTCGGCGTCGCGCCTGGGGGTGCAGCAGATGTCACCATGCAGGTCGATAACGTCCGCCTGGATGCGACCGCCGTCCCGGAGCCCGCGACGGCCACGCTGCTGCTTTCGTCCGCGGGCCTGCTGCTCTTCCGACGCCGGCGCGCGTGAATGGGATTGTCGCCGTGGCGACAACTCAGTGCCTGCATTTCTCCATAACCAAGCTCCAGCTTGGGCATGCGCCCGTCAGGCGGAAAGGTGGGCGAGCTTCGTGGCGGCGACGGCGAGGGCGACGGAGTCGCGGCCGTTTTGCTCGGTGATCTGGCGGGGGTGGGTGCGGTCGCGGAGCCAGGCGAGTTGATCGGTGAAGACGGCGCGGAGGAGTTCGCAGTAGCGGCGCATTTTATCGTCGCCGGAGCCGTGGGTGAGTTCGATCTCCTGGGCGAGGTCGAGGTCTTTGAAGCGGCCGCGAGCCGCGCGCTCGCTGCCGCCGAGGCTTTTGAGCACATCAAGGCGGGCGCCGGGGAAGATTTCGAGGAGAGCGCGGGTCTGCTCTTCATTGACCACGGCGCGAATCTTCGCGCGCACGGGCACCCATTCCTCCAAAGTGAGTGAGCCGCGTTCGAAGAGGAGCCGGAATTCCTGACGGTCGAGCCGGGAGGGCTGGGTGAAGCTGTGGTGGAAATTCACGAGGGGACCGCTGGCGTAGCGCACGGTGCACTGGACTTGCTCCTCCACGCCGGAGCCGGGACGCAGCGCGCGTTGGGCGGCGACGACGGTGCCGGGCCCGAGCCAGCCGGCGAAGAGATCGAAAAAATGGACGCCGTGCTCGATGAAGATGCCGCCGCTCACGGTGCGATCCCAGAACCAGTGCTCGGGGCGCAGGCCTTCATCGCTGGCGTAGTTTTCAAAGAAGCCGTGCAGGCATTCGCCCAAGACCCGCGATTCCACGACGCGCCGGACGGCCTCGAAGAGCGGATTGTAGCGCTGCATGAGATTGGCGATGCAGAGGAGATCTTTCTCCCGGGCGAGGGCCACGAGTGCGTCGGCCTCCTCCACGGCGAGGGCGAGCGGTTTTTCGCAGATGACGTGTTTGCCGGCCTGCAAGGCGGCGAGGGCCTGCGGGTAGTGGAGGAAAGGCGGGGTGGCGATGTACACGAGATCGACGTCGGGATGGGCGAGGAGCGCGTCGGTTTCCACGGGATCGGGCACGCCGAAGCGGCGCGTCATGGCGAGGGCGGCGTCGCGATGCGTGCCGGCGATGCCCACGAGGTGGACGCCGGGGATTTGCAGGAACTGCTGGAGGGCGAAGAGGCCGAAGCCGCCAGCCCCGATCGCGCCGATGCCGAGGGATGGGTGATTTGGGAGTGGGCTCATGGGTGTCGGAATCGGGAGATTTCGAGCGCCTCACGGTGGCAGCGACCTTCGCCCGCGCAGCCGCGGGCAGTCCTGGACGAATCTGCCGGGACCATCCGCCCCGGTCGGAACCGGGTCAACGCATGATTGTCTTTCTTCGACCGATGCGGCGCGGTGCGCTGCGAGACGCTGGCGTCCGCATGGTTTCGCGCTACGGTGCGCTCGCATGTTTCCCACGCTCGCTCTCCGCATCCTCCGCACAACTGATCCGCGGCTGCTCGCGAAGTTCGCGTGGAATTTCGGCGTGAAAGGGATGCTGTCAGTGGAGCGCTTCAAGCATCGGATCAAGCGCGGGGAATACTTTCCGCCGTTCCTTTACCTCTCGATCCTGAACTCCTGCAATTTGCGTTGCCAGGGATGCTGGGTGGATGTTGAGGCGGAGCGGACGCAGATCGATCTGGAGACGCTGAACCGCACGATCAATGACGCGAAAGCGCACGGGAACGCGTTCTTCGGCATCCTCGGCGGGGAGCCGTTCATGCACCCGGAGCTGCTCGACCTGCTCGCAGCGCACCCGGACGCGTATTTCCAGGTCTTCACAAACGGGCAGTTCATCACCGACAAGATCGCGAAAAGGCTGCGGCAGATCGGCAATGCGACGCCGCTGATTTCCATCGAAGGCCGCGAGATTGTGAGCGATGAGCGGCGCGGGAAAAAGGAGGTGTTCGCGCGGACCTTGCGCGGGCTGGAGGCGTGTCTTCGGGAGAGGATTCTAACCGGCGTGGCGACGAGTGTTTGCCAGACGAATATCGACGACCTCTGCACCGAGTCGTGGCTGCGCGAGCTGATCGCGCGCGGCGTGCATTATTGCTGGTTCCACACCTATCGACCAGTCGGGCCGAAGATGAATCCGCAGCTCGCGCTGACGCCGGAGCAACTCGTGCGGGTGCGGCGTTTCGTGGTCGAGATGCGGGCGAAGGTGCCGATCGCGATCATCGACGCCTACTACGATGGCGAGGGCAAGGCGCTCTGCCCGATGAGCAACGGCATCTCGCATCACGTCAACCCGCGCGGCGACATCGAGCCCTGCCCGATCATCCAATTCGCCACGGAGAACATCCGCGACCCGCGCGGCGTCTTCGCCACAATGCGCGACAGCACGTTTCTCAAAGATTTCCGCGACCTCAGCGCGCAGCACACGCGCGGCTGCGTCGTCCTCGAGCGACCCGACCTCGTGAAAGAGCTCGTGATCAAACACGGCGCGCGCGACACGACGATGCGCGGCACCGCGATGGCGGAACTCGACGCGATGGAGCCGCGCTTTTCGCAATGGCTGCCCGGCGAGGAAATCCCCGAGCAGCACTGGATGTACAAGTGGGCGAAGAAGTATTGGTTCAACGACTTCGGCGCTTATCGGCAGGCTGACTTGGACGGAACCGAACGGGCCAAGGCACTCGCGCTAAAAGGCGCAGCAACGGAAACCGCGGTGGCTTAGTTTTCCCGCCCTCGGACAAGCACAGAATTTCGCTGTGCAGGGTGCTGGCGGGGCTCATGACCCGCGGGCTGGAACACATCGCAGTCGCGCTCTAAGATTTTACGTCGCACGGAGTGATGCCCTGTCCACTTTCATGAAGCTCACGCCGCTCCTCCTGTTTTTTCTCACCGCCGCTACCTTCGCCGAGACCCGCGATCCGTGGCTGTGGCCTTTTTCTTCAGATAGCATTTGGAATACATCAATCGGAAAGGGCGCGCATTATGTGAATGAGGGCTTTTTACCCGCGCCCGACAGCGTGGCGGCGGACCCGGAATATTTTTACAAAGTTAAAGCAGGTGATCCGGAACGGGCGCTCCGCGAGCCCGGAGTCTGGGACAATCGGGCAGCAAACGGGCGGGAACTTCGCAAGCTCCGCCTGCCGGATGATGTGCTCCTCGACAACGCGCGGCCGGGCTACACGCCGAACAATGTCGCCGCCTTTCTCATGCCCGATGGCCGCACGCTCGAGCAAATCGCCCCGCTCGTTCGCCCACAGCCGGGCGGCCCGGTTTATGGATTTCCCAAACCTTTTGCCGGCGGCACCGACATTCGCGGGCCGGGCATCCCGGGCGCACACTGGGGCAGCGGGATGTCGTCGCTGGGCGGCTCGCTGCGGCATGGCGAACTGACGGGCCCGGCACCGATTCGTCATGCTCTCAAATTGGAGATCTGGGGGAAAAAATTCCTGCATTACGACAAGACGGACGCCACTCCCGGATTCCGTTGGCCGGCGGATATGGCCGACAATTATGCGAGTAAAACTCCGGCCGAAGGCGGCTACGGCGGGAGAATTCCCAAGGCCGAAATGGGCGCGCTGCTCGCCATCGGGCCGCGCCACACCGAAGCCACGCTGGGTCTGAAAACCGCGCCGGGAAAAAAGCTTTTCCACGCCTTGCAGAACTACGGCGGTTACCTCGTGGATGACGCGGCGACCGACACACCACTCATCTGCGTGGAGAGCCACGCGATCGGCGAATTTCGCGAAGTCTTCGGCTATGATTTCGACGTGCAGAGTGGCGTCACCGGCCCGGCGAATGATTGGCTCGCTGATCTGCGCGCGCTTTTCTCGGCGCTCAGCATCGTGGACAACAACGCGCCGGACGCCCTTGGCGGTGGAGGTCCGCAGAGCCTACCCGCTCCGCCGGAACTCGGCGACTTCGACAACGCGCCGCCGAGCGAGCCGGGCCGAGGTCGCGTCGCGAAAATCACCCCTCGCTCGGTCGCTCTCTCCTGGGACTCGGCGCGGGACAACGTTCGCGTAATGGCCTACGAGATTTTCGCCAGCGGCAAACTCGCGGCCATCAGCTTTGGCCGCACGAATCTCGAAATCACCGGCCTCGTTCCCGGTGCCGCGCATAGCTTCACCATCCGCGCACGCGATACTTCGATGAATGTCTCCGCCTTTTCCCCGCCACTCACAGTGCATACGCCGCCGCTGCCGCCCGGGAGTTACGAGGACGATTTCGCCGGCGAGTTGGCGAATTGGAAGCTGGAGAAAGCAAAGGGCGAGCTGGGCAAACTACTGCTGCAAAACTGGCAGGGTGATGCCACCGCGGGGCTGACCGGACCGACGTGGTCGGCACCGTTCACCTTACGCTGCGAGATCGAAGTGATCGGCGAGGGTGCAGTCAACAAAGCCTTCATTATTTTCAATCATCAGGACGATCGAAACACGAGTTGGTTGGAGATCGGTGGTAAAGGCGCGAACGCCGTAGTGCAGCTCCACCAGACGAACAATGGGGAGACGCAAAAACTCGCCGAGCGGCGCGGCTGGACCGGCCGCACCCTGGAAATTTCGCGGGCGGCCTCCGGCGCACTCACCATCCGCGCGGTCGATGGCGCAAAGTCGGAAATCCTTTTCGACAAAATCCCCGCGTCCAAACCTAAAGCCGGGGCGCTCGGCTTCCGCACCCAGTTTCAGCAGCTCAGCGTGAACCATCTGTACGTGACCACGCCCTGACACCTACGCAGAGCCGCTCCTCGATCACGGCACCGTCCTGGCTGAGACGAAGCTGGAAGTCAGGGGAGGACGTCGGCAGAGGACAATCAGCGCGCCTTTTCCGCCGCACGGCGGCGCAACCGGTCGCCGTATTTGGTCCAAAACGCACTCACCGGAATCGGACCATCGACCGCCTCGGGCGGCGTTGTCGCGGACGTCCGCAGCGCCATGAGCCGCAGCGACGGGTGCGCGCGCAGCAGCCATAGATCAGCCCCGGCGGGCGCGTAGAGGACCGTGAGGCGGCGGCAATCGAGCAGCGGGCGGAAGTCTGCGATGCTGTCCTG
This sequence comes from Chthoniobacter sp., assembly GCA_031390545.1. Lineage (GTDB taxonomy): Bacteria > Verrucomicrobiota > Verrucomicrobiia > Chthoniobacterales > Chthoniobacteraceae > Chthoniobacter. Next base: position 51,278 of record JANMTP010000028.1, read on the forward strand.
ATCGCGCAAGTCGAGCGTGTGCAGCGGCGCACCCGCGAGGGGAGCGAGATCGGTCAGGCGCGTGCCGTGGAGCGTGAGTTTCGTCAGCGGTAATCCGGCCAGCGGCGTCAGGTCGGTGACATTCGTTTCATCCAGCGCCAGTTCCTCCAGCGGCTGGCCGCGCAACGGCGCAAGATCGCGGATCGCCGTGCCGGTCAGCGCGAGCCGCCGGAGGGTGAAGCCGTCAAGCGCCGGCAGTGCTGCCAGCGCGGTCCGGGAGAGATCGAGTTCGCTGATCGGCAATCCGCGTAGTTCCGCGAGATCGCGCAGCGTCAGACCGCTGAGATCGAGCGCGTGACTGCCGCCCGGGAGCAGCCGCAGCCGCTTTGCATTCCAGCCCGGCTGGCTGCGATATGGGCGCAACCTTTCAAGCAAGGCCGCTTCGCCCCCGGGCTCGACGAACGGCGCGGGCGCCGCCGCTTTCAACGCCGCAAGCGCCGCCTCTGCACGCTGCGCCCGAGCTTCCGCCGCCTGCCTCGCCACCACGGCGTGCGCGGCGATCCCGCGCAGTCGAACCTGCCGCGCATAAAGCAGCCAAATCCCCAAAATCATCACTCCAGCCAGCAGTATCACGCCGCCAATGATGAGCCCCCGTCGGACCTCCACCGGTGATTTGCTGGAGAGCGCGGTCCGGTTCTTTTCCGCGTCGGGTTTCGCCGGCCGCACCATCGACACCGTCGGCAGCGTCGCCACCGGCAAATCCACCGGCACCCGCCCGGCCAGCGATTCCGCCTCGATCACCAAATCGCCTATCTTTACCGGGCGCGACCGCGTGAACGGCACCGAACCAACAATCTGCGTCCCATCCCGTTTCGTTCCGTAGCGACTGCCTACGTCCTCGATCAAAACCTCATCCGCGCGCACGATCAGGCGCGCGTGGCGGTTGGACACACCCGGCTCATCCAGCACCAGATCATTGCCCCGCGCGCCGCCGAGCGTGTATTCGCCCGGGGCCAGCCGCCAGCGCCCCCGCACCTCGCTGCGGCGGCGAGCAGTGATCTCCGCGACGGCATCGGAAAGCGCATGCATCGCGTTTTAGCTCCTTCCTTTCCGTCCGCGAAACAGTCCTTCCACGCCGAAGCGCGGACGCTTCCGACCTTCCTGAAAGGCGCGCACCTCCGTCTGCAATTCCCGCACCGTCGCCGGTCGATCCTCAGGACGCAGCGCCATGGCATGCAGCGCCATCTCCACCAGTTCGCCCGGCAGCCGCCCTTCGGGCAAATGCACCAGCGCACAACCTTCGACCGCTTCCTCCGGCGGCGTGATTTTGCCCTGCACCACATTGTTCAGCACCTCCTCCGCATCCGCCCCCTTCACCGGGGGCTGCAAGGTGAGGATGTTGTAAAGGATCGCGCCCAGTCCATACACATCCGCGCGCCCATCCACGGAGTCCGACTGCCCACTGGCCTGCTCCGGCGACATAAATTGCGGCGTGCCCAACGCCGCCCCCGCCAGCGTGCTCACCCCACCGTCCTCGCCCGGCCGACCCGCGGTCACAAACGTTAGCGTGCTCGTCTTCCGATTCGCCCCGTACGCGTTCTGCCCCAGCGGTTTCGCCAAGCCCCAATCCATCACCACCGTCTCGCCATACTTTCCGAGCATCACGTTGTCCGGCTTCAGATCGCGATGGACCACGCCTTTAGAATGCGCATAAGCCAGCGCGTCGCCGACTTTTTGGAAAATCTCCAGCAGCACTTGGAGGGAATACTGCGCCACCGTCGCCGACCGCTCCAGCCGCAGGCGATGCAGCACCTGCCGCAGCGATTCTCCGCGCACCAGCTTCATCGTGTAGAACGGCACATCCAGATCGTTCACGTTCAACTCATATACCGGCATGATATTGGGGTGCTCGAGTTGTGCCGTGATCTGCGCCTCCTCGATAAACCGCGCGATGTCTTCCGCCGTGCTCGTCTTCCGCAGCGTCTTCATCGCCACCACCCGCCGCGTCGCCACATCCTCAGCCTCCAGCACCATCCCCATCCCGCCCACCGCGATCAGCCCCTTCACCTTGTACTTCCGTTCGCCGCGCGACGCCGTCGGGAGATAGTGCATTACCTCCGCCGTCTGCGGCGGCAGCGTCGTCCCCGAATCGTCCACGCGCAGCCGCCGAAACAGCAAATCCACATTCCCCACCTGCACCGCCTGTTGCGGAAAAATGTGCGCCGTCTCCGCCACCTCAAGCCCACCCACCCGCGTCCCATTCGAGCTGCCGTAATCCTCAATCATCCACTCAAAGTAATTCAGCGTCAGCAGCGCATGCCGCCGCGAAACCTTATCCGAAGCCAGCCGGATCTGCGCATCCACCTCCCGCCCGATCACATATTCCCCCGGCGGCAACACCTCCCGATAAATCTCCCGCCCCTCCACTGAGCCGACGAGTTCCGTTTGCGGGATCTGCATGCCGAGGGCTGTAGCAAAGAGAACGGACCACGACAAGCCTCGCGCCTCGCGGATGATGAACCGAACTCGCCAGCTTCGCCGAGCCACGCGCGCGCGGTGTCTTCGAATGGATTAGCTGACGTTCACGGCTTTTCCTTCCTCGGTCGTCTCCCTTTCTCCAACTGCTTCACCTGTTCGATGGCCTCAATGAAATGTTGCTCCACCGGAGAAGGCTTCGCGTCCTCGATCCGACGGAATTTCGCAAACTCGGCTTCCGCCTGCGCCAGGGCCGCCTCGTGACTGACTTTGCCCGCATGGGAAAGAATCTCCCGCTCACTGATCCGCATGAAATCATCCAGCTTCGCGATCCAGTCATGCATCGTCATCACCCGGCGGCTGCGCGCTTGGAGTTCGGCAAAGTCGAGGTACAGCGACACGATGAGGTTCAAGTCGCCCAGCTCCTGAGCGCTGAGGTAATTCTTCGCCACCGCCACATCTGGCTTGCGCGGGCGGGCTCCCTGCCAGGCCGTCAGCCCCATGTTCGGCTTCGCCGCATCGGCACGGGCGGCAATGACTTCCGCCGCCGTCTGCCCATGCGCCGCCCAGTGCATCTTGTTCTGCACCGTGGCAAAGAAAAGCTGCGACGCCTCCGCCCGCGGGTCGTAGTCCGCGCTCGTGGCGTAAATATCCAGCACCTTGCGCCAGAAGGCCTTCTCCGACGACCGGATGTCCCGAATGCGCTCCAGCAGTTCGTCGAAATACGCCCCGCCTCCCGCCTGCTTCAGCCGCTCATCATCCATCGTGAACCCCTTCACGATGTATTCCCTCAACCTTTGCGTGGCCCAGATGCGAAACTGCGTCCCCCGCACCGATTTCACCCGGTAGCCCACCGAGATGATGACGTCCAAATTGTAATGCTTCGTGTTGTAGCTCTTGCCGTCGGCGGCAGTTGTTAAGAAATCCTTAACCACTGAATCCGTCTGCAGTTCGCCGTCCGCAAAAACGTTGCGGATGTGCATGGCCACGTTGGGCACGGAAGTCTGGAACAACTCCGCCATCAGCTTCTGCGTCAGCCAGACCGTCTCGTCTTGCAGCCTCACTTGCACCCGCGTGCCGCCATCCTCCGTCTGGTAGAGGATGATCTCGGAATTGGGCAAAGGTTCGTCGCTCACGATTTCACCTCCATTCAATGGCGGTGTTTTCGCCGATGGGTTCGTTGACGCTCATGGCGCGGGTGGAGCAAGCCAGCCGGATCTGCGCATCCACCTCCCGCCCGATCACATATTTCCCCGGCGGCAACACCTCCCGATAAATCTCCCGCCCCTCCACTGAGCCAACGAGTTCCGTTTGCGGGATCTGCATGCCGAGGGCTGTAGCAAAGAGAACGCGCCCCGACAAGCCTCCCGGCCCAGCAGCGCCGGATGCGAGAGCCGCTAAGAGACATTACCGCCGTGTCACCGTGCAAAGAACCCATCCCGCACCTTCCACACCGCCTCCATGTCGAGCTTCTCGCCATCGAAAATGATCTGGCGCTCTTCTTGAACGGCACCTTCGAGATCTAGAAGGAGAGCGGCAAGTAGTTGGCACAATAGGCCGCTTCCATAGCTCAGCCCCACGCAGCCTTCTAGCGACGCTTGCGGATCGCAGAGACCCAGTTGTCTAACGCGTCGATGTCTGCCTTGAGTTCCGCCGGACCGGGAACTGGCGCCCGAGCGGCCGCGGCTTGGTCATGGCCGGTTAGCCACTTTGAGCATTTTGTCATGGCTGTTTCGACACCCTTGCAGTCCTCGCCCGTGATATCGGCGATTTTGGCAAGCTGTTGCGTCTGGATACTCGGCCTATAGCGTTCGACCAAGCCACCAAGAAGCACCTCCTCAAGAGCGCGTTCCCAAGCTTCGCGCAGCAAACCGTAGAGATACTTGGCCTCCTTTTCGTAGGCGTCCTGATGTCCTTCGCGAGAGAGTTTTTCGGCGGACTGCCAGCCGTTCTTTAAATAGCCGATCTTCTTACTGATCGGCATTGCGACCCAAGGTAGTTCCTGAGAGCACACCCCTGCTCCCTTGGAAAGGAAGCGGACGTGCTGATCAACCTGCTCGACCTCTAGCTCCTTTGCGAATTGCTTAAGAAGTAGCAGAAAGACGACATCATGCGTGAAGACGATGACCTGCCGCGCCTTGGCTTCCCGAACCAAGCGCCGCGCCACGGCCTGACGCCATTGGTAGTCGAGCGAGGACACCGGATCATCGAAAACAATGCCTGACAGATCGTCTGCTGTGCTGAGCTCTGCAAAGAATGCTGCGATGGAGAGACAGCGCTGCTCGCCCTCGCTGACGACTTTGGGCAGGTCAACGCCGGGCGCGCGTTTGAAAGCGAGCTTGTGGTAGAACACGCCGTCCGCGCCACCAAGTTCCTTCAACTCGACCTCGATGTGGTTGAAAGACAGATTGACGAGTTCATCGCTGAAACTCAGTTTCAGTCGTTGCGACACGACGATTTTCGTGACGGCAGAGCTTTTCTGTGTGATCGCCTGCGTCTTGGTTTCCTCGATGCACAGGCCGTAAGCCGCGTATTTTTTCCGTCGCTCGATATCATCGAGAACGGCTTGCTTATGCGTTGCCAGCAGCTTGCGAGCGCGCAGTTCCTGCACCTCGGCAGTCATGCGTTTTCGCGCCTCGACAGTGGCGCTGGTCCGAAGCGTCTTGATTCGAGCCTCGATCTCAGTGACTAGCGCCTCGCATTCACGGACTACGGGGACGACTGGGCTATCGTCGGCGAGTTCTTTGTCATCTGCGAACGCAGCAACCACAGCTTTGCGGCGTTCTTCATTCGCAGCCAGAGCTGCGGCAATGGCGTCCGCAACAGCCTCGTGATCAATTCGGATTTCCTTGAGCGTTCCTTCGACGGCTTCGGTCGTTGTCCCGAGTTCGGTGAACACCTTACGCAGGCGGGCAAAATTCTCCCTCATCCTCCGAAGTTCACGTTCCGTCGTCGAAGCCACGAACGCTTCAAACTGTTCGAGCCGATGGGCGGCAGCGTGTTCGAGATTCTGCTGACACAATAGGCAACGGGCGCCGTCCTCTACGACAGGAAACGTCTGCCCGGGATAAGCGAACTCCTCCGAGAATTGGCGGGCCGATTCCCACAAAGCCTTCCACGGTTCTGAACCCGTCCCGACCAGTAAGCCATCTGGAAACGTTGCCTCGCGCAACCGCTTCGCTTCTTCACTCTTGCGACGTCCTTCCGTCCGCGCATCGAAAACAGCGGCTACCGCCTCGGCTGAGAGCGCTGCGGCGATATCCTTTAGATGCTGGACCAGCGCTTGTAGCCGTCCCACGCGCAGAGTGAGTTGTTTAATCAACTTTTCAGGATCATTGGCCTGTAAATCGAGGAGCGATTTTTCCAGAAGCGCGAGCCGAGCTTCTTCATCCGCCGATAGATGAGCGAGCGCTTGGACAGCTTCCGGCTTCGTGAGCGAGCTGATGTTCAGGAGAAACTTCGCAACCGCCGTTCCTTCCGGAATGTGCGTCTGAAGAACTGACAGAGCGCTCGAAGCTAGTGCACGCTGCTCACCTTCGAGTTTTGCGCGCACGGTCTTGCAGGCTTTGGCCAGATTGTCGAATAGGTCCAGACCGAAGGGCCTGAAGGCGACATCGGTCTTCTCGGTGAGATAGACGGATGCGCACTGCGTATCGAACACACTCACGCGCGAAACGAACGCATTTTCCCCAGTTCCGACCCACTCCCGTGGTTCCGATTCGGTTCCGACTTTGTATTTAATTGCAACAACCGGGGTGAGTGGTGATGAGCCGGAGACAACATTGCCCAAAATGTGTTCCTGCCCGCGCGCCCGGCATGCGCTCTTAAGGATGCGGATGTACCCGGTCTTGCCAGCGCCGTTGTCGCCATAGACCACAGTCAAACCGGGAGCAAATTTGAGGGTCTGATCTTCGGCGAGTGCGTTCACACCGCGGTGATGAAAAATCGAGACCAGCGATACCGGGACTGCCCCTGCCGCCCTATCCGGGATGTGCTCCGTGGCGAGCAGATTGGTTTCCTGCTGTTCCGCCAGACCGTGCGCGCTTTTGCAGATTGCCGTCAGTGGGCCGATATCCTCATCCGAGAGTTCTCCATTCAGAACGAGACGGCGTAGGGCATCGCGCTGCCACATCGGTCGGCCCTGCGACCATTCGAGAATCTCCTTAAGAACGTTCATGGCAAGTAATGCAGGTTACCGTTGGAAAAGATGACGGAGCGTATCCGGGAGAGCACAGTCGCCCAGCAGGAGCGGTATGAACCGGCGGCCCGCATTGGCCGGGTCGCGGTGGACGGCGGTGCTCCGCTCCAGCGCCACCCAGCCCGAGGCCAGCGCCGCCGGCGAGCTGCACAGCAGCAGCACCCGCGACTGTTCCAGCCCCTCATCCACTTTCCGCGCGATGAGGTCGCCCGGCGCGACGTTCCACTCATCCAACCACACCCGCACCCCCGCCGCCTTCAGCCGCTCCGCCAGCCGCCGCACCCGCGGCTTGTCCGCGTGGTTGTGGCTTAGGAAAACGTCGTAAGCGAATTCGGTGGGCATGGCTATGAGCTGGGGAATTCCGTGGTGAACCCGACTGCAATCTCGCGCGAGCCATCAAGGCGGATCATGCATAAGTGCGCCCGGAATACACGAGGGAAAATCGGCGTCGCGACACTTTTGCAATGCGCTGAGGCTGTTGCCTCCGCCTTCGCCCTGTGCCAGTCTGCGCGCATGGAACAAGCCTATGTCCTCACCGGCGAACTTCGCGATGGGCGCTCGCTTGTGCGCGATGAAGCCGTGCCGCTGGCGGCGGGCAAGGTGCGCGTGACGGTCGAGGCCCTCCCCAAGGATTCAAGCACTGGACCGAATTCGGCCTCCATCTCCGGCATCGAGAAGGCCGACGACATCTGCGGGGGTGACGCTTGCATTGCACGGACACGCGTGCCGGTCTGGGTGCTGGAACAGGCCCGTCAACTGGGTGCGAGCGAGGCCAATCTTCTCGCTGACTATCCCAGCCTCACCGCTGCTGATCTCGCGAACGCGTGGGCCTACGTGCTGGCGCGGCGCGATGAAGTCGACGCTGCCATCCGTACCAACGAAGAAGCCTGAGGAGCCGGTGGAAAAGGCGCGGCTTTATTCCATGAGAATTTCCCGCGCCGGGTGGTGGAGGAACTACGGCGGCTCGGCCACGACGTGCTGACTTCTCACCAGGCAAAACGCTCGAATCAGCGCGTTCCGGACATTGAGGTGCTGGACTTTGCCACTGCTGAGAAACGCGCGGTGCTCACGCTCAATCGCCGCGACTTCATCCGGCTGCACCTCTCCACGCAGAGCAAGCACGCTGGGATGATCGTGTGCTCCGCGGATTTACACGCCGAGGTGTTTGCCGGTCGGATCGATCAGGCGATCCGGCAAACTGCGGAACTCACCGGCCAATTGCTGCGGGTAAACCTGCCGGGGTGAAAGAGAGCACGAGGGCTTCGTTTTGTTTCCAGTCGAGGGGAAATTCGCGGCCGGGGCCGAGGTCCTGGCCGGTGCGCTCGTTGCGGAGGGCGCGGACTTCGGTGGTGAACTGGAGGGTGACGGGGATCTGGGCGGTTTTGAGGCGGTCGGAGTTGCCGCCGCCGAGGGCGGTGCCGGTGATTTCGGGGTTCTGGCAGAGGAAGAGGATGATGCGGGCGGGGGCGTTGCCGGTGGCGGGTTGCGTCCAGTAGGTGATCTCGTAGCCGTGCTCGCGCTCGCCAGCGTTTTTGAGGCGAACCCACGGAGCGACGCCGGCCGCGGAGAGGTGGCGCATGAAAACTTCGCGTTTGTGCGCGGGCTCGGCGCCGGCGACGCGGAAGGCGTTGTACCATTGCGGCGAAAGATTCATGAGCACGGCGCGGCCGGGACCGTGGCTTTTGGTTTGATTGACCGGCAGGGTGCGGACGGCGCGGTGGAAGCCGCTCGGGTCGAGTAGGGAAGTGTTTTTGTTGGTCAGGAATTCCTCGTAGGTTTTCCACGAGTAGTTCGCGTCCTGATCGACTTCGATCCAGAGCTTTTCGCCGAAGACATCGGCGGCGCGCAGTTCCGGAGGGTGGGCGATACCGAAGAGATCATCCAGCACGCCGCCGCCCGCGCGGCCGCGCCCGTGCTGATCCCAGAGGCCGGGGAGGTAATCCGCGATGACGGTGCCGCCGCGTTCGCAGAAGGCTTTGATCTGGCTGGCTTCCGCGTCGGAAAGGCAGAGGCTGGCGGGCAGGATCAGGACTTTGAATTCCGCGGGGATGCCTTTCTGGATAACGTCCACGTAGCTGACGTAGCTGTATTGCAGACCAGAATCGCGGAGCATGTTTTCCCACGCGTGGCGGACGTGGCTGGAGCTGCTGAGCCGTTCGTCGTTGTTGCGGTTGATCCACGTTTTGCCGTGCGCTTCGGCGTCGAGAATCCAGCCGAGCTGAATCGACGGATGGCTGTAGTAGATGGCCACGCCATCGTGCTTCCATTCCGCGCCGCTCATGAGCGGGCCGATCTTTTTTCCCGCTTCGAGAAAAGTCGGCGCGACCTGCGCGTGCCACGGTTTGGGCGTTTGGCCGTCGAACCAACCCTCGACCCAGCCGATGTGGCCGCGGTTGCCGTGCGCGAGGTAATACCAGGTCTGCCAGATGTCGTCCTCGGCGGACTTGTGAAACATGCTGGTCACGGCGGGCAGCGCGTTGCGGGGATTGAAGGAGCGGATGATGGCCTGCGAGGAGCCGAGATTGTAGGACTCGATGAACTGCACTTTGCGCATGAGCCGCGCGTAGTCGTAGCCGCCGAAGGCGTTAGGGCTTTGCCCGCCGACGATCCCGACCGGCGTGGCGGGATCAATGGCATTGGCGTCTTCAACCAGGCCGCCGAGGTAATTTGCCCAGAGTGCGTCGTTGAAAGTCCACTGATCCATGAGCGGGCTGGCGTCGAAATCCTTGAGCGCCCACGTGGCGAGTTTCGGGCGGATGTCATCGTAGCTCACCCAGCGGTCGCGTTTCGGCGCAGCCGGACCGTAGATTTGCGTGAGCCACTTTGGGTAAGCCGACGCGTCGTCCGTGATCTGCCACATCGTGGGATGGACGAAGTGGCCCCACGACGGCTCGTCATCGAGTGCGTAGGCGGCGCGAAAGGCGGACGATTTCACGGGCGTGAGGTTTTTGCGGAGCAACTCGCGGAGTTTCGTCCGCGTGGCGTCGTTCAGCGGCACAGGACGAACGCCGGTGCCGTGGAGCGCGTCAAGATGCGGCTTCACCTTGTCGCCGTCCCAAAGATGGAGCAGGCCTTTGCCAGCAGCGTGATCGACGTAAAAACGAAGGCTGAATTTGTTAATCCAATCGAGCCGGCCCGTCGGCGACTTTTCCGTGGCGATGTCGCCGTGATCGATGAACGCGCCGTTGTAGCCGTTCGCCACGCTCCAGCGGCCCGCTTCGTCCGTGAATCCGATGGACCATTGATAGGTCCACGGCATGAAGGTCCAGCTCGGGAACGCTTTGTAAGCCCACGCTTTGTCCTGTTTCACCGGACGGAAATCTGCCGACGTGCGCACGTAGTCCTCGTAAGGATCGGCATGGACCGATTTGGCAAGAGCGAGGAGGGCGCAGCCGGCGAAGACGCTGAGGGGATTTTTCATGGGGGAATTTTTAGAGGGTGTACCGAATGGGCGGTGAGCGTATTAGCCTGGAACGAATAGCCGAGGTTTGCCGCACACCGCGAACCCCACCGGCGTCTCGCCGACTCGGCTTTCGACTCCATTCCTTCCCGCCAAGCCGGGAGCGGAACTCCGCTCAGGATGACACGCGCTTTTACTAGCGTACACCCTCTGAAGGCCGCGCAAAAAATTGCTCCGCCCCTCTACTGAGCAGCGAGCGCTGCCTGCGCTTTCGCAGCCGCTTCCTCGGCCCGGCGGGCAATCTCATCGGGCGAGGGGAGCGACATCAGGACTTCGGGCGGGATGTCGCCGAGGCTGGCCAGTTTTACGAGGCACTTCTGGCGTTCGGCGAGCGCCTTGTCGGAATCGCGTTCCTTGCTGAAACGGCTCTTCGCTTTCTCGCTGCGCAGGCGGAGCATGGCATAGACATCGCCGCCGAGGAGCGCGCTGATATCGACTTTCATCTTCTCTTTTTGCAGGTCGGCGTCGCTGACCACGTCGCCGTTGATCGGGCCGGCTTTGTATTTGGGAAACATGATCGCGGCCTCCGGGCAGACACGCGAGCAGGCGGGGCAGTTCGTCTTGCAGTTGTCGTTGTTTTGGACCTCGATGCGTTTTTCGCCGTCCACACCATAGACGCCGAAAAGGCAGAAGCTGAGGCACTGCATGCAGTTCGTGCAGCGGTCGTAGTCGATGACCGGGAACCACGGTTTCCACGCGCCGTGGGTGGGGGCATCGGCTGCTGCGCGAGCGGTTTCCGCGAGGTCGGCGATCTGCGCGGGAGCGAAACTGGTGAGGTTTTTCAGCTCGACGCCGGGTTCGGTCGCCGCAGGAGTGGCGCGAAATTTCCCAAGGACGAGGAGAGAACCGCGGGCAGGCTTTTCCACAGAGCTGACGCTGCTGCGGGAGACGGCATAGCCTTTTTCGAGCAAGGCGCTGAGGGCACCGAAACGCTCGTCCGCGGAGAGGGGCTCGGCACCGTCGCCTTCGTAAAGCAGGACGTGGAGAGCGGGGGCGAGCGGCATGCGGGAGGATTGGCCGGGCGGGTGGCGCGCGCAAGCGCGAAGCCAAGCGGTTACTCGGCGGGGACGATGTCTGGGACGACGGCAGCTTTCAGCTTCCGGCGGACCGGTGCTTTTTTCACGGGCGCGACGGCCGCCTCGACGATCGACCGGCGCATGCGAAAGCGGCTGCTCGGGCCGCTGCCGTAATGCTTCACGCCGCTCCAAAATGCGGGGTCGGCCTGCTTGTGCGTAAACTCAAGGACCGCGCCGTGGACGCGGGCGCTGAAGGTCTTGCGAGTGGCGTCGCTGGAAACGCCGTTGGTGCCGAGCTTTTTCAGGTCGTCGGCGAGCGCCGTGTGCATCTGCTTGATTAATGAAGTGGACATAAGGGTGCCAGCCTCGCACCGAATCACCGCCGAGTCTCTCTATCTTCCGCGGCGGATGGTCAGACGGGTTTCGACTTGCCGGGGACGGGCAGCGGGTAGGCTCCGTCGGGACCCGGCTTCACCGGCGGTTCGTCTTGCAGCGACTTGATCTCGGGGGCGATGCGCTCTTCAGATTTGATGGCCTCGTCCCACTGAATGAGTTGGCCCGAGTAACCGGCCATGCGGCCCATAATCGCGGTCATCGTGCTCAGCGCGCCTCGCTCGGCTTCGTCATAGGCCTTATCCGCGGTGATCGCCGCGAAGAAATTGTCGTGCTCCTTTTGATAAGGATCGATGAGGGGCGTCTCTTTTTCATACCGCCAGGCGTTCTTGCCGGTGATGGTGAAAATAGTCCGGTCATTGACCATCTCGATGGACCCGAGCGTGCCGTGGGCGTTTTCGGTCACGTTGTTCCAGCAACCTGGAATTTGCCGGTTCTGGTGGAAAAGGCGCGTGCCGTCCGCGTATTCAAATTCGATGGCGTAGTGATCGTAAAGGCAGCCGTCCTCTACTTTGCCGCGCCGCACTTCTGCGCCGCCCACGCCTTTCGCGCTGACCGGGTAGGCGTTCTTGATCCAGTTGATGACGTCGATGTTGTGCAACCCCTGGTCCACGATGATGTCGCCGCACTCCCACGCGAAATAGAACTGATTGCGGAGTTGCAGCTCGAGTTCGCTCCATTCCGGCTTCTTCGGGACAAAAGCGCGGGCGAGGCCCATGTTCCAAAACGTGCGGTAATACATTTGCTCGCCGAGCGCGCCGTCCTGCACGCGCTTCACCGCCTCAATGTATCCCGGCTTGTGCCGCCGCTGGAGGCCCACGCCGGTCTTGAGATTCTTCTTTTTCGCCTCAGCCGCGGCCGCCAGGACGCGGCGCACGCCGGGTGCATCGACGGCCACGGGCTTTTCGAGAAAGGCATGCTTCCCCTGCCGCACTGCCTCCTCAAACATCATTGGCCGGAAAAGGCATGGGGTGGCGAGGATGACCACATCGGCCTGCGCCATCGCGCCCTTGTAGGCATCGAAGCCGAGGAAAATATTTGCCTCCGAGACGTCAACCTTCGCGCCATTCTGCGCCTTGAGCGATTCCAACGACTTGTCCACCGTGTCGCGAAATAGCTCGGCCACCGCCACGAGCTTGATATTTTCCATCGCGTGCAGCGCCTGGTTCGTCGCGCCCGTGCCGCGACCGCCGCAGCCGATCATCGCCACCTTTAACGGCCCACCGCCGCTCGCCCCGTGAGCAAAACGTTCGACTGACAACGCGCCGAGCGCGGCGCCGGCGAGCGCGGATTTTTGGAGAAAAGTGCGGCGGGTGAGATGGGGGCGTGGGGTGTTCATGGTGGTGGAGCTTGGACGGAATGATCGGACGCCAGCCCGGCCCGCGCGTCAAGCCGCGCTTGGTGCACCCACGGGTGAGGGTGGACTTTTCTGCGGTACGTTCGGCCGCACGGTGGCGTCGAGCAGCGCGGCCATGATCTCCTCCGCTGGCTGCACGCGCATGTTCAAGATCTCGGCACCATCCAGCCGCAAGTCCGCTCCAGCCTGATGAAAAAGACCTTTTACTGCGCGCGGAAAACACGCCGCAATCTTGACCGCGCCGTCGGCCGCCAGCCGCGTCAGCGCCGGATCGCGCCGGGCGGCCATTTCGCAGAGGTCGGCTACGGCTTCAAACTCCACGCCGGCCGCGCAAAGCTGTCGGAGGACAGCCTCCTTCACTTCCCGCGGCACCACTTGGGCGTATTGACAGTGGCAGTAGAGAATCTTCGGCGGGCTCGGGCTCATGCCTGTCGGATCAGGCGCCCTTCGGGATGGCGTACTCGCTCGTCTTGAGAATGCCGGGCTGCGGCACGGGGTATTTCCCTTCGGCGTCGGCCTTGAGGAAAGCGGGGCTCTCCATGGTCAGGTTTTCTACGCCGGGTGCGAAGACGTCCGGGCAATTGAGCATCTCGTCCCAGGTGACTTCCTGTCCGGTGTGCGCTGCCATCCGGCCCAAGGAAGTCGCGACGCTGGCATCGACGCCATGTTTGACCTCATTGTAAGGCCGATTCTCGCGGATCGCGGAGATCAAGGTGTCCCATTCGTTCTGATAAGGATTGGAGGTGTCCGTGCTCTGCCAGATCAAATTCTCACGGCTTACCGCTTGGCCTTTGTAGGTGCTCGAAGGCGTTCCGCAGTCCCCATTTTTCGACAGAATCGCAATCCCTTTGCTGCCATGAGCGAAGCTGTTGTACATCGGCACCGCACCGACCATGCAGCGGCCGTCCATGATGAACTTCGTATTGTCGGCAAAGGTGTATTCGACCGAGTAGTTGTCGAAGTTCTGGTCCACATAATTCTGGCGATAATGCCGCCCGCCAATCGCGTGCGCCTTCACCGGCCAGGCATTTTTCATCCAGCAACAGTGATCGATGTGATGAATATAAAAGTCGCTAAAGCAGCCGCCGCTCGCCCAAAGGAAGCTATGGAAGCGGCTGATCTGCCAGAGGAGTTCACTGCCGGTGCCAGGCCATTTTTCCGAAAACGCCGAGGCTAGCGGCCCGCCCATGCGGTAGCCACGCATGAGGATGATGTCGCCAATCTCGCCATCCTGAATGCGCGCGTGCACTTCCTGGAGCGCCTTGCTGTGGCGCGACATCAGGCCGACGCCGACCTTCAAACCCTTTTTGTCCGCTTCCTCGCCGAGTTTATACATCTTCCGTGCGCTCGGCCCATCGGCGATGACGGGCTTTTCCATGAACACGTTCAGCCCTTTCTCAATGGCGTACTGAAAATGCACCCACCGAAAGGCCACCGGCGTGGTGAAAATCGCCACGTCGCCCGGCTTCAGGCAATCCATGGCATTCTTGAAACCGTCAAAGCCGATAAACTGACGTTCCGGCGGCACATCCACCTTGGCGGCATGCTCGGCTTTGATGTTCTGCAGGCTGGTATCGAGTTTCTTCTTCGAAACGTCGGCCATGGCCACGAGTTTGAGCGGCGGGCCGGAGACGGCGAGCGCATTGGAAGCCGCGCCGGTGCCGCGTCCGCCGCAACCCACGAGGGCAACCTTGATCGTGGAGTCTTCGGCCGCATGGACAAAAGGGATCTTAATCCCAGCAAGCGCAGAGACGGCGGCAGTGCTGCCGGCGACTTTGAGAAAGGTGCGGCGGGAACCGGAAGGAGAGAAGGAGGGGTTCATGGGTGAGAAGCTGTGGCGAGTTGGGCGGCGGTGTCAATGGCGGGCGTATTCGTCCGCCTCAAGCCAACCCCGGAGGCGTCCCGACGTTGGCAGAAAAGTCGGCGCGAGCCAAAAATGCCGCATTGCCGGAAGCTGGCTACGACGGCCATCATACCGGCCCACCCCGCCGCTCCTGATCTATGAACACCAAGACCTACTTCACTGAGTTTTCTTCGCCCATCGGCCAAATCCAATTGCGCGGCACGGAGACCGCGCTGACCGGCCTGTTCATGGAGGAGCATCGCCATGCACCTACTCAACCGCTCGACGCGGTGCGCGATGCTTCGCCGCTGCGCTCGGCGCAGCGCGAATTGGAGGAGTATTTTGCTGGGGAACGCCGGGATTTTTCGCTCGCCCTCGGACCGTCCGGCACGCTTTTCCAGATGCGGGTCTGGCAGGAATTACAGGCGATTCCGTATGGCGAGACGATCAGCTATTTCGAGTTGGCGCGGCGCGTTGAAAACCCGCGCGCCATTCGCGCCGTGGGCCAGGCGAACGGACGCAATTCCATCTCCATCATCGTCCCGTGCCATCGGGTGATTGCGGCCGACGGATCGCTCGGCGGCTACGGCGGCGGATTAGAGCGCAAACGCTTCCTGCTCTCGCTGGAGTCGAGCGGTGGCAATTAGCCCGCAGCCGCCACGTCGCGATGCGTCGGCGTAGGTTTGCCTGGGCGGAAGGATTCCAGGTGGTCGAGCTGCGCGCTGAGGCCCGCGATTTTCACCGGCAGTTCAGCGACCGCGGCGCGGACCGCGGCGCGGATCAAGTCGGGATCAGCCTCCGCGCGGCAGTTGATGATGAGCTGGCCGGCGGGAACGGGGGCTTCGAGTTTCAGCGAAAGCTCGGGGACGAAATCGCTGCGGACGAGATTGATGACGGCGATGTCGCCGAGGCCGCCGTCGGGGCTGAGCGTCATTTTCAAATGCGCGATCTCCGCGCCCGCAAGGCGGTGCTGGATGTCGCGAGCTAGAAGTTGGAGCACGGTCTCCGCGTCGAAGCCGGGGCCACTGGCGAGTTGCACCGTGGCATTGAGCCAGCCGAGCAGCGCCTCGCCTTCGGCGTAAATATCGTAATCCACTTCGATCGTGGCGCGGCCCTGCTGTTCGCCTGTTTCGAGGCGCGCGAACCATTCCGAAAGGCCGCGGTTTTCGCGCACGGAAACGTCGAGGACTTCGGCGTGCGGAAACTCCTGCGCCAGCCGCGCGCGCAAGACCTGCATCCGTTCGGCGGGCAGCAGCTCGTTTTTTGTAACGACGATAAGGTCCGCCTCTTCGAGCTGTTTGCGGTAAATGTAGAGCACCTTGTCGGAAAACTTTTTGCCGCCCGCGAGGCCGAGCACGCCCTCCACGCGCACCGGATCCACGAGCACGCTCAGCGGGGCGATAACGAACTCTGCGCCGTAGATGCGGCGCAGCGGATAGGTCACGGTGGCAACTAGATCGGTGCAACTCCCGACGGGCTCGGCGATGAAGACATCGGGCTTCGTGGCCGCATCGAGGCAATGCGCGGCCTCGACGAGGGAATTGAACCGGCAGCAGAAACAACCGCCCGGAATTTCCTGCGTGGCAAAGCCGCGAGCGCGCAGCATCGCGGTGTCCACGAGTTCGGTGCCCTGGTCATTGGTGATGAGTCCAACGCGCAAACCTTTCGCCGTGAGATGCTGTGCGAGCGCAGCCACAGCGGTCGTTTTGCCCGCGCCGAGGAAGCCGCCGATCATGATGTAGCGGGCTTGTTTGATTTTAGTGTTCATTCTTCGTGAGCCTGTTTTTCGAGGATGCGGTCGATGGTCGTGTCGAGCAACGCGCGGTAGGCCGCGAGGTCGATGCATTTCTCGTCGGGGCTGCCTTCTACGGCGTATAACCAACCCGCGCCATACGGGTCTTCGCTGACCAGTT
The DNA here is from genome assembly GCA_031390545.1 of Chthoniobacter sp. Lineage (GTDB taxonomy): Bacteria > Verrucomicrobiota > Verrucomicrobiia > Chthoniobacterales > Chthoniobacteraceae > Chthoniobacter. Next base: position 67,912 of record JANMTP010000028.1, read on the forward strand.
CGATATTCGCGCTGAGCGCAGAATTGCCGCCGGCGAAGTGGCCGCCGACCACGCAATAGAGGTCGCTTATTGCCTTGAAACCTTCGATGGACCCAATGATTTCGCCGCTCTCCACCGGCGCCGCTTCCGCCTTTTCCCACTGCACTTCCACGATTTCGCCGAGCATGCGCGTTGCGAATTTCGTAAAGCCCACCCGCCAACGCCCAGGCTCAGTTTCCCGCAGCCAAAAATGCGAAGGGCTGTAGCGGCAATCGTCGGGCAGGTGCGTGACGAAGTTGGAGCGCTTGTAGAAAGAGGTGGGCATGCGGGGAATGACGAATGAGCAATCACGAACGATGATACAATGACGAATCCCAAAGCCGGCCTGGATGCGCAGAACCCCATGCTTGTTCGGACTTCCCTCGTCCTTCTTCACCCGTCATTCGTCATGCGCCCATGATCTACTTCGATCACAACGCCACCCATCCGCTGAGCGCCGCGGCGCGCGACGCGTGGCTGCGCGCGACGCGGGATTTTGTCGGCAACCCGTCGAGCCCGCATCGACTCGGGTCGCGTGCGGACGCCGCGCTGAACACGGCCCGGGAGAAGCTGGCGTCCTGGATGGGCTGTAGCGCGACCGAGATCGTGTGGACAGGCGGCGCCACCGAGGCAAATAACGCGGTTTTGCAACACGCAGCTCAGGTGGGCGGCGGTGAAGTCTGGATCTCCGCGATCGAACACCCGTGCGTGCTCGCTGCCGCCAGGCGGTATTTTCCGAAATCACACCGGTTGATCCCAGTGACGCGGTCCGGCGTTGTGGACATGGCCTGGCTCACGGAGGAGCTGAAACACAGCCGCCCCGGCTTGATCGCGGCAATGGCGGCGAACAACGAGACTGGGGTGCTCCAGCCGTGGCCCGAGATTGTGGCGTTGAGCGGCGCAGCCGGAGTCCCGGTTTTTTGCGACGCCGCGCAATGGGTCGGAAAGATGCCTGCAAATGGATTGGGCACAGCGGATTTTGTCAGCGGCTGCGCGCACAAGTTCGGCGGTCCGCAGGGCGTGGGATTTTTGAAATGCCCGCAGAAATTTCATCCGCTGCTCGTGGGTGGCCCGCAGGAGGAAGGTCGTCGGGCCGGAACGGAGAACGTGGCTGGCGTGTTGGCGATGATCGCCGCGCTGGAGGACCGCCAAGCAGCGTTGGAGGGCCAGTCCGTGGCGCAACGGTTGCACTGGCGCGTGGATTTTGAAGAGGAACTCGTCCGCGAAATGCCTGGTGTGGAAATCATCGGAGCGCCTGCGGATCGGCTCTGGAACACGGTTTCCGCGGTGCTGCCGGAATTGCCCGACTGCCGTCGGCGCTGGGTGGTGGTGCTCGACCGGCTCGGCTTTGCGGTCTCCACCGGCTCGGCTTGCTCGAGCGGGAAGGAAGCGACCTCCCACGTCCTTGCGGCGATGGGCTACACCGCCGCCCAGGCGTCGCGCGCGCTCCGTTTTAGCAGCGGCTGGGAGACGACACGCGATGACTGGCAGCACTTGCTTGGCGGTCTGCAGCAGGCGCAGCTTGAGTTGGTCCGGTAAACCTCGGCGCCCCAAGGCAAGGGCTCGCCTCCTTCGCGGGCGACTGTTAGCGATTCCGGATGCCAGAAGCTTCATCAACTTCGCCTAACCCCGCACCGAGTTTCCGTGAGGCGTTCCGGTTCTGGCTAAAGCTTGGCTTCATCAGCTTTGGTGGCCCCGCAGGGCAGGTCGCCATCATGCACGAGGAGTTGGTGGAACGACGCCGTTGGATCAGCGAAGAGCATTTCCTCCATGCCCTGAATTTCTGCATGCTCCTCCCAGGCCCCGAAGCGCAGCAACTCGCGACTTACATTGGTTGGCGACTGCACGGCACACGCGGTGGGGTGGTCGCGGGGGGGCTTTTCGTGCTGCCATCCGCGGTCATCCTCTGGGTGCTGAGTTATGCCTACGTGACGTATGGCGGGCTGCCGGTCGCGACAAGTTTACTTGGGGGTTTGAAATTAGCGGTGCTGGCGATTGTCGCTGCGGCAGCGGTGCGAATCGGCAGGAAGGTCATCAAGAGCGCCGCCATGGCAGCTCTCGCCGTCGTGGCATTCGTCGCGATATATTTTGGGGAAGTGCCCTTCCCGCTGCTAATTATTGGAGCGGGGTTAGTTGGCTATTTCGGAGTTCATTGGCAGCCGCATAACTTCACTGTATTAAAGTCGAAAGTCCCTGTGGGTGTGGAGGATATATCGATAATGAAGCCCGCCAGGACTGAGAGAGGGGACGGTTCATGGCGCGGATCGGTGAGGACCGCCGTCATCGGCGGGCTGTTGTGGGGATTGCCGTTGTTGGCCGTGGGGCTTTGTTTCGGTTGGAAGCACACTCTTTTTGCCCAAGGTGTGTTTTTTAGCAAAGCTGCCGTCGTTACGTTTGGCGGCGCATACGCTGTTCTACCGTATGTTGCGCAGCAGGCAGTCGAGCATTACGGCTGGCTGGCACCCGGCCAAATGTTGGACGGGTTGGGTTTAGCTGAAACCACCCCAGGACCACTGATTATGGTTCTCCAATTCGTCGGTTTTGTTGGCGCATGGCAACATCCTCAGGGGGTGCCCCCGATTATCGCGGCAACGCTTGGGGCGATGCTGACTACTTGGGTGACCTTTGTGCCCTGTTTTCTTTGGATTTTTCTCGGAGCTCCTCACGTTGACCGACTCTACGGGAATGAGAGGTTGACCGCAGCTCTATCCGCGATGACGGCGGCAGTCGTTGGAGTAATCGCGAGCCTTGCACTTCACTTCGGTATGGAGGTGCTGCGTCCGGCGCACCTGCCGTTGGACTGGCTTGGCCTTATGCTAGTCGTTTTGGGATTTGTTGGTTTAGCACATTGGAAATGGGGGGTAGTTCCGGTGATTGCGGCAGGAGTCGTGTGTGGCCTGGCGAGGCATTACAGCGGGTGGTGAACTGCCGTAACCACTGTTCAGCACCTTCTCCACCGCCTCCGCCGCCCATTTACGATTCCGCTCGAGCCGGACGCTGGATGAGAACGGCCAGCAGGGCGAGATCGGCGGGGGTGATGCCACTGATGCGCGCCGCTTGGCCGAGTGTTTCCGGACGAACGCGGGCAAGCTTTTGACGCGTCTCAGCGCGCAGACCATGGAGGGTCTCAAAATCGATTTGAGCCGGGATGCGCCTCGCCTCACTGGCTTCGAGTTTTTCAATCGCGGCATTCTGACGGGTGATGTAACCGGCGTACTTCAGTTCGATCTCGAGCGCTTCCCAACGATCCGCGGCAAAGCCGGAGCGAATGTCCCCTGGAAGCTGCTCGACGCCATTTTCCGGGCGACGAATCCACTGGGCAAGTCGGGCGTCGCCGAAACGAGTGGCCTCGGCAAAGGCGCGCAGGTTTTCCAGATCGGTCAGCTTGCGCTGCAATTTTTCCCAGCGAGGAGAACTGACGAGGCCGGCCGCGTGGGCGAGGGGAGTAAGACGAACGTCGGCGTTATCTTGCCGCAAAATTAGGCGGTGCTCCGCGCGACTCGTGAACATGCGATACGGTTCCAGAGTTCCTTTGGTCACCAGATCGTCAATGAGGACGCCGATATAAGCGTCGGCCCGAGACAGATGGAGCGGCGGCTTCCCCAATATTTTCAGGGCCGCATTCGCCCCCGCAATCAACCCTTGGGCTCCGGCCTCCTCGTAACCAGAGGTGCCGTTGATCTGCCCGGCGAAATACAAGCCAGGGACGCGCTGGGTTTCTAGTGAGTGATCGAGCTGCGTAGGCGGGCAGTAGTCATATTCGACCGCATATCCAGGGCGCATGATCTCGGCGCTTTCGAGGCCGGAGATGGTGCGGATGAAAGCGTATTGCACTTCCATCGGCAGGCTGGTCGAGACGCCATTGACGTAAAACTCCTCGGTATGCCGCCCTTCTGGCTCAAGAAAAATCTGGTGCGAGGTTTTCTCGGCAAACTTGACCACCTTGTCCTCGATAGACGGGCAATAACGCGGCCCGACCCCCTCAATCTTCCCGGCGTAGAGCGGGGATTTATCGAGGTTTTCGCGGATGAAGCTGTGCGTTTTGACGTTCGTGTGCGTGACCCAGCAGGGGAGCTGTTCCACATGGAACACGCCGTCGCGCCAATGATTCAAAGAAAAAATATCGTGCTTCTCGTCGCCAAGCTCCTCGGGGAGGTAAGAAAACGGGAGAGCCGGATCGTCGCCGTCGTTACGCTCGCAGCGGGTGAAATCAATCGTCTTCCCGTGCAGACGGCATGGCGTGCCGGTTTTGAAGCGGCCAACTTCGAAACCGAGCTCTTTGAGGCTATCGCTGAGTGTAGAAAAGCTGTCCCCCATCCGTCCACCAGCCTGCTTCTGCAGCCCGACGTGCAACAGCCCACGCATGAAAGTGCCCGTGGTGATGACCACCGCCCGGCCCATGACGCGCAGGCCGAGGTTCGTCTCCACGCCGCAAGCGCCGTCGTCGTTGATGAGGATACGTACGGCGTTGCCCTGCTTCAGATCGAGGTTGGGCTGGCGTTCGAGCAGGGCTTTGGCGCGAAATTGATAGGCCTTCTTATCGCACTGCGCCCGCGGGGAGCGGACGCTCGGGCCTTTTTTGGCGTTGAGCATGCGGAATTGGATGCTCGTGGCGTCCGTGTTCAGCCCCATGACCCCGCCGAGCGCGTCGATCTCCCGCACGATCTGCCCTTTCGCCTGCCCACCGATGGCCGGATTGCAGGACATCTGGCCTACAGAATCGAGATTCTGCGTCAGCATCAACGTCGCGCAACCGAGCCGCGCGGAAGCCATCGCCGCCTCAATCCCGGCGTGGCCAGCCCCGATGACGATGACATCGTAGGTCTTAGGGTAAGTGAACATGTTCTACGTGGAACAAGCGACTGCCATTCACCGACACTTGGAGCGTCGCCTGGTACCAAGCGTGAGACCGCCGCTTAACAGCAGGACCAGTGCATTGGGTTCAGGAGCAACCAGCGTCTCGAAAGCGTAGTCCTTGGTTGAAGCAGACAGTGCCTGGCCCTCAGTGTAGGTGATGAAACTACGCCCCGACGAATAAGGATTCCCGTCCAACTCGCCGTACTCGTTGAATCCGGCGGCTCCTCCGCCGCTAGTCTCTAGGATAGTGTAGGCCAGTAGCGCGCCTGCCGTCTGTTGGTAGGGTTGATCAAATTCAATTGCTACCCATATCGGTGTGTTGCGGATGAGGTTGCTGCGCAGCAGCGTTCCGCTCGCGAGTATGTTTGACGTTGGTGTTCCGTTCAGGGTGCTGCGGATAGAAACCGTAATGTCGCTACCGAAGACGGGATTGCCCGAAAACCCCTTGCCCTCAACCAATAGCCGTAGCCCGACAAGAGGCGCTGAGACGCCGGTCGTAAAAGTCTGACCGGTCCTACCACTCAAAGAAATGTCATTGGTTGCTGAAAATCCTGTTTGTGATTGATCAACAATAGTCGCCGCGAAAATAGGCATCCACGAACTGCAAAGCAGCACCACGCAAGTTGAGATAATTGTTCTGTTCATAGTTTGGTTTTCAGGAATCCAAAATTCCCTCCTTTGCCCGAGGCAAGAGTTCGCGAATGGACGATTCGTAGATTGCGCCCTCGAGATTTGCCGAGCAAACCGGCACGTCGAGGCCAAATTCAGCGAGGACTTGGCGGCAGGCTCCGCAAGGGGTGACGGGTTCTTTGGAGTCGGCGACGATAGCAATGGCGGTGAAATCTCGCTCGCCGGCGGCGACGGCAGCAAAGACGGCGTTCCGCTCGGCACAAATGGTCAAGCCGAAGGACAAGTTCTCCACGTTGCAGCCGGTGAAAACCCGCCCACTGGCTGTCCGCAAAGCGGCCCCGACGGCGAAGTGCGAATACGGCGCGTAGGCACGCTCACGGGCGTGGCTGGCGGCGGCGATGAGTGGGGTGAAATCCATGGGGTTGTGAGTGGTGATGAACCAAAAGTGTGGCGGGTTTTCTCTTTGCAATCTTGGTACCGAATCGTAACAGTCGCGCAACTTTGGCCGCCCCGAAACGCAATTACGCCGGAAAACTGATCGCTGTCGAGGGTTTGGATGGGTCTGGCAAGTCCACCCAAATCTACCTCGTCAAACGCTGGCTCGAACTCGAAGGCTACCGCGTCTTTTTTACGGAGTGGAATTCCTCGCTGCTCGTCAAAAAATCCACCTCAAAAGGCAAGAAGCGGCAATTGCTCACGCCCACGACTTTCTCGCTCATCCACGCCACGGATTTTGCCGACCGCTACGAGCGTCAAATCCTGCCACTGCTGCGCGCGGGTTACATCGTGTTGGCCGACCGTTACCTCTTCACCGCGCTGGCGCGCGACGCGGTGCGTGGGGTGGATCGGGAATGGGTGGCCGAGCTTTACCGGTTCGCTGTTCACCCCGACATCACTTTCTACTTTCGGGTGCCGCTCGAGACCTCGCTAAACCGAATCTTGGAGGGCCGCCCGACGCTGAAATACCACGAGGCGGGCTTGGATATGGGCTGGAGCACCGACCCGTATGAAAGCTTCCGTATGTTTCAGGGGAAGGTTTTCGCTGAATACGAGACGATGATCGAGCCGTTTGGCTTTACATGCATCGACGCCACCGAGGAAATTCCCGTGCAGCAGGCGAAAGTGCGGCAGTTAATCCGGGAGAAAATCGACCTCCCCGCGTTTAGGAAGAGAAAGTGACCGCGTCCATGCTACGGAAAAACCATCCCTTTTTCGGCCGCCCCCTCCCGGAAGCCCAAGATACTACCTTTGCCGGCAGGCTCATCGCCATTGAGGGGGCAGACGGTTCAGGACGCTCGACACAGATCGCGCAGCTCAGCCAATGGCTGGAGGGCCAAGGGTTCGCTGTGCGGCACATGGGGCTGCGGCGTTCGAACCTCGTGGCCGAGGAATTGGAGGACGCGAAACAAGGTAACATCCTCACGCACACCACGTTGTCACTTTTTTATGCCACCGATTTTTTTGACCAACTGGTCCATGAAATCATCCCGGCCCTGCGCGCGGGACTGATCGTCCTCGCGGATCGCTACATCTACACGCTGATGGCGAGGGACATCGTCCGGGGGGCGGATCGGGCGTGGGTGCGCAATCTGTACAGCCCGGCACTCATCCCAGATGCGGTCTTCTATTTCCGCGTCGGCGCGCGGCAACTCGTGGAACGGAATTTTCAGAAAAACCCGACGCTCGACTATTGGGAGAGCGGCATGGACCTCGGCCTGTCGCACGACATGTTCGACAGCTTTGTAAAATACCAGCGGCTGCTCACGGCGGAGTTTGCGACCCTGGCGAAAGAACACGCTTTTACCGTGATCAACGCCAACCTGCGGGTGGAGCATATCCAGCGCGATCTGCAGCGGAAGGTCGGCGGGATCTTGGGCATCGGCGCGCTGGCTTGAGTGCGAAGCGAAATCCAGAGATGCCGACGGAGCGAGGAGGTGAAGGCATTGCCCAGAGGTCGATAATCAGCGCCCGCGCCTTGATGCTGTGCCAACCAGCAACGTCAGCATTTCCGCCGCAAAATGGCCCGTGTCCGCCCCGGCGGCGCAGAATTTGCGACTCGCCGCTGTTGGCTATTGCAGGAAACGCGACACGCCGCTACACACTCTCCGCGACCTGCGCCGCCACCTATGGAAACTGCCACAAAATCCACCGACTACGCTCTCGCTCCGATCAACAAGAACCTCGCGGCCGAGCAAAAAATTCGCCTCCTCCGCGACATGTTGCGCATCCGGCGTTTCGAGCAAAAGGCGTTGGCCGATTACCAGAAACAAGGTCGGATGGGCGGCTTCATGCATCTATACATCGGCCAGGAAAGCATCGCCACCGGCGTGTGCTCGCTGATGGGCGATCACGACCACGTCATTACCGCCTACCGCTGCCACGGCCACGCCCTCGCCGTCGGCATGACCATGAACGAGTGCATGGCCGAGCTTTATGGAAAAGTGACCGGCTGCTCGAAAGGCAAAGGCGGCTCAATGCACTTCTTCGCCCCGGACAAAAACTATTGGGGTGGCCACGGCATCGTCGGCGGCCAGACCCCACTCGGCCTCGGACTGGCTTATGGTCTCAAATACAAGGGGCTGAAAGGCGCGGCCCTGTGCTTCCTCGGCGACGGCGCGGTCAATCAGGGCTGCTTCTACGAGTCGCTGAACATGGCTTCGCTCTTCGATCTCCCCGTCATTTACGTCATCGAGAACAACAAATACTCGATGGGCACGAGCATGGAACGCTCCTCCGTCGTCAAGAAATGCCTCGCTGAACGCGGTGAGGCATTTTCCGTTGAGTGGGCTCAAGCCAATGGCGAAGACCTCTACGAAGTCCGCGCGGTGACACAGAAAGCCATCGAGCGCGCGCACAACGAGTCGAAGCCGATGATCCTCGAATTCGACACCTACCGCTACTACGGCCACAGCGTCGCCGACTCGAAGCACAAGGGCGGTTACCGGCCCGAGGAGGAGATCGAGAAATACAAGACGCAGCACGACCCGATTCAGCTCTTCAAGCGCCGACTCATCGGTGAAGGCGTGCTCACCCAAGAGCAGTTCGACGAGATCAGTGAAGCGGCCAAAGACGAAGCGGCAGCCAGCGCGCAGTTTGCCGAGGAAAGCCCGCTTCCAACCGACGCGAACATTTTTGAGGACGTCTATTTCGAAGTCGACCGCCAGACCGAAGCCGGGCGCACGGGCAAACATTTTTTCCACGATTAATCCATGGCCCTCATCGAATACCGCGACGCCCTCAACCAAGCCTTTGCCGAGGAAATCGAGCGCGATCCCAACGTCGTTCTGATCGGCGAAGAAGTCGCTCAATACGACGGCGCTTACAAAGTGACCAAGGGCCTGTGGAAGAAGTACGGGGACAAACGCATCGTGGATACGCCGATCTCGGAAGCCGCCTTCATCGGCATGGGTATTGGCGCAAGCATGCTCGGCCTGCGTCCCGTCATGGAACTGATGTTCTGGAGTTTCGCCACCGTGGCTTACGACCAGATCGTGAACAACGCCGCGCAGATCCGCTACATGAGCGGCGGACTGATCAACTGCCCGATCGTCATTCGCGGCCCCGCCAACGGCGGCACCAGCGTCGGGGCCACGCATAGCCATTGCCCCGAAAACTGGTTCGCCGCCGTTCCGGGATTGAAGGTGGTCAACGCCGCCACACCGTATGACGCCAAGGGCCTGATGAAATCCGCCATTCGCGACAACGATCCAGTGCTCTTCATGGAAAGCACGCTCCTCTACGGTGAAAAAGGCGAAGTGCCGGAGGAAGAGTACGTCATCCCGCTCGGTAAAGCTGACGTGAAACGCGTGGGGACCGACATCTCTATCATTGGCCACGGCCGGCCCATTCTCGCCGCGCTCAAAGCCGCCGAACTCCTCGAAGCCGAGCACGACATCCATGCGGAAGTCATCGACCTGCGCTCCATCCGCCCGCTGGATGAGGAGGCCATCTTCGCCAGCGTGCGCAAGACGCACCGGGCGATCTATGTGGAGGAAAACAAGCCCTTCTGCGGCATCGGCGCCCAAGTCAGCTCGATGATCATGGAGAAATGCTTTGATGATCTTGACGCCCCCGTCCTCCGCGTGACCTCACTCGATGCCCCGGCGATTTACTCGCCGAAAGTCGAGACGCGCCAGCTCCCGAGCGCGCACGACATCATCAAAAAGGTCCTGAGCATCTGCTAACGGGAAAATCCGACTATCGAGATCCGAAATCCGCAACAACGGGTGAAGTTTGAAATTCGGGAAACGCGTCGCTGTGCGGGGGAATAGAACGGCGCTGGTGAATGATCGCTACCCGGGGAGGAAAGCGCGCCTATGACGCCGGACCGTTTGCCCGGCCGGCTCTGACGCAGGTTGTGGGAACGGTGCTGGGCATGGTGCTGCTGCATCTGCTGAGCGCGGGGCCGGCGCTTTACTTGATGACGAAGGGGGTGCTGTCCCACCGACACAGTGAAGACGCCGTAAACGCTTGGTGGATTGGACGGTGAACCGGCCGCGGTGCCGCCTGCGTTGGTCGATTACCTGGCGTGGTGGACGGACCTCGCCGACTGCAAGTAGGAGCCGTTGCCTGGGTGGGCAATCCACTTCGCCGGCGCAGGCCGCCTTTTCCCCGAAGCAGCAGGGTCTGGGACGCGCAGGAGCGCACTCCCTCCGCGGCAATCCATCCACCTATCCATCGTCCAACCATCCCTACCGCCCCGCACAGGAGCGCGCGTCCGGCGGGCGGGAGCGCTGGGCTCGGGGAGCTATTTCCGCCCGAAGAGGCTCCAGCCGCTGCCTTTGTCGGCTTTGTTCTGGTTGACTTTGAGCTGCCCGAGCAGGGATTGGAGGCCGAGATAGACTTTGTGCCACTGGCCTTCGACGGTGGGGACGGCTTCGGGGGTGTCGGAGAGGTAGCGCAGGCTGGGGGCATTGGCGAAGAGGGCGTGAACCTCCTCTTTGCGCGGGCCGCCTTTCTCGGTGGAGGCGATGATGGCTTCGAGCCCCTGGGCGATGATGCTCTTGATTTCGAGGAACTGCGTCTCGTCTTCGCGGGCGAAGCGTTTGTCGCGGGCGAGGTTCACGTAGTGGTTAAATTGCTTCCAGCACTCAATGTAGTTTTCGAGGTGGAGGATGAATTCATCGAGGTTCTTGTAGTGCATGGCGGGCTGGGTCAGAGCGGTTGGGAGTTGGAGCGTTGCGGGCTGGAGGAAGATGAGGGCGCCGCCCCGCATTTCGCGGGCGGTGATGGTGAGGCCGCTGTACTTCAGGTGCAAGTCGGTGAGCGGCAGGTTGGCGTCTTGGGCGGACTGAAAGGCGGTGACGACGACTTTGCCGATCTCCATCATCGCTTCGTTGGAAAAGCCGGAGGGCAGCGTGGAGGCCACGAGATCGCCGCCGCGGTGGATGGTGTAACAGCCGCTGGGCAGGCGCTCGGGGCGCAGCGGTTTGGCGGCGCGGGTGAAGGGTTTCAGGATGCCCATTTGACTTCGATTTGTTTCATGGTTTCGCGGATGTAGGGGAGCATGGCCGAGCGGGTAAAGCCGACGGCCAGGTCCTGGGCATCGCTGGAAAGGATGGCGACGTGCCGTTGTGGGCCGAGCGCTTCGATCTGCTCGAGGATGCCGGCTTCCAGACGGTCGCCGAGGACGCGCAGGGAACGGGTGGTCTGGTTGACCCAGGCGGCCATTTCCTCGGCGTTCTCCGCGCCCCATTGGACAAATTGTTTTTCGTCTGCGCCCTCGACGGCGACGACGGATTGGACGCCCTTGTAACGCGCAAAGGCAGCGAGGGGGTTGGTTTCCTCAGCGACGGGCAGGTCGGCGTCGGTTTCATCCATGGCCTGCGCGGTTTCCATAAGGAGATTCTCGTAGGAGGAGAAGATGGTGCGCGGGCGCGGCACGTCGGAAGGCAGGATCTCGAAGCTGCCAGCCCGCCAGCGCAGCATCTCGAGGAAGGCTTCTTTGCCGAGCTGCTCGCCGGTCGCGGCGTCGATGATCTCGCCTTTCTGAATCCAGATGCGCCCCTCGCCGGCCCCGCTGGCGACTTTAAGAATGGCGGAGCTTTGGGTGAGGCACTCGAGCTGGATGATGTCCACGAGGGTCTTGCTCTGCACGCCGCGGAAGCCGCCGGCGTCCTCTTTCTCCAGCATGCTCTCGATGCAATCGACGAAGTTGATGATCTCCTTACCGGTCTTCGGCTTCTCCAAATAGAGGTCGATGCCCATCGCATAGGCACGAGCGCGAAACTGCTCGTCCTCGGCGGCGGTCATGACGACGACGCGCAGGGTGGGACATTTGCGGCGCACGATGGCGAGGACTTGGAAGCCATCCATCTGCGGCATGCGTAGATCGACGAGGAGCAGATTGAAAGGCTCGCTATCGAGCAAAGCGACCGCGCGCGCGCCGCTGTCCGCGGTGTGGATCTCGGGCTGGCTGGGCAGGCGGGCGAGGATCTCCTGGTAGATCTCCAGGATGTCCTGTTCGTCGTCGAGAATGAGAATTTTTTGCCGGACGGGCATGGCTGGGAAGCTTGTGTGGGTAAGGGTTGACGGGTGGCGCGGCCGTTTGGCTGGGCGTCTTTCGGCGATTGGTTTAGCACGCCGCGGGCCACGCCGGGCCGGTGGCCGAACAAATTTGCGAGCCCGGTTCGCGGTGGCATCGCGGCTGCTAGTCGAGGGATTCGAAACCCCGTCGGCCTCATGCTCTCGATCTTCAAAAAACTCTTCGGTAAGTCCGAGCCCAAGGCCATCCAGCCCGCGGCTGTCGTCCACCGCCCCGCTCAACCCAGCGAGCCTGCGGCATCCATGCCCAGCGTGGAAGTGGCCCACCTTTCACTCGCAGCCATCGTCAGCCGCTTTCCCGACGAGCTGAAGCCCTCCGTCCTGGCCGTCCCGGATGCCGCGGCGACCATTTCACTGCCGCTCGCACTCATCCATAAACAGCTCGCGACCGGTGCTGTGAAAATGTCCTTCGCCAGCCTGCACCGGCAGGCCCCCGCCGGCGTCTTTGCGCCGATCGCGGCGGGCGACAAACGGCAAGTCGAGATTCCGCTCAAGGAAGTCTTTCGTCATGTGAACCCCAACGCTTTCAAGCGCCGCCAGGATCAGCGTCCGCTCGACACGCTGGACAACGACTTCAACCTTTTCGGGAGTTCCGAGAATCCTTACGCCATCGCCCCGACCACGCCGGAAAATCCGCCCCGCAAGGATTCCACGGCACTGAATTTCAAACCGCCCACGCCGTCGCGCGTCGGCTTCCACGAACCGCCGCCGCCCAATGGTCGGCCCTCCGGTATCGCCTCGCCCAGCAGCATGCGCGTGGTTGCGCCGCCGGCTGGCCTGCAAAGTCAGCCTCCGGTCGCCGCAGCCCCGGTGCCGCGGGCAAAATCGGACGAACCGCCGCTCATTCTTCCGCTTGCGACGCTGATTCAAAGCTGGCCGGCAGAAATTTGTGGAGAAATCACCGCACTTGATCCCGAAACGACAGTAGCGCTGGACGCCGGTGGGATCACGGCCGGGCTCGCCAAGGGGAAAGTTCTTTTCACCTGGGGCGAAATCCGCGCAGGGCTCCAGCCGCCGCCTACGGAGCCGACTCTGGCAGATGAAAACATCACTCTTCAGCTTCCCTTGAAAGTCGTCGCGCCGGCCTACCTCGCCGCGACGAAAAAGGAAAAGACTCCGCGCCAACGAGTGGACATCGACGATTCCATCCCCGCCCTTTTTAACGGCGGTCGCGATTCCGTGCCCACCCCATCGGAGCCGCTACCTGCACCCGTCGAAGAACCAGCCGCGGAAGCTGTTCCAGAGCCAGTTGCCGAGCCGCTCGCGCTCGCTCCAGAGGCCATCGAGCCCAAAATGCCCGAGACGGTGGGCGAGATTTTCGGTGAACCAAATCAAACTGAATTTACCCCCGCAGAGATCATCGCCGGCACCGTAAGATTGCCGGGCGTCGCCGGGGCGATCGTCGCGTTACAGGAAGGTCTGCCCGTGGCGCATTCGCTCTCGGAGGGCGTGAAAAGCGAGGTCATCGCAGCCTTTCTCCCGCAAATTTTCGCGCGGCTGAACCAGTATGCCGGCGAGATGAAACTCGGCGAAGTGGACGATCTCCTTTTCACCACGCACGGTGCCCACTGCCAGATCTACCGGCTCGGATTTGTCTATTTTGCCGTACTTGGAAAACCCGCCGAAGGCCTGCCCTGGCACGAACTGCGGCTGATCTCGGCAGAACTCGCCCGGCAGACCAACAAATAACTTACTACCCATGGCCATCATCAACCAAGCGACCAAAGAGCTGCAGGTCAAAATCGTTTATTACGGACCGGCGAAGAGCGGCAAAACAACCAACCTTGAACAGGTTCACGCTAATGTGCAGGTCCCGGATACGACCGCGAAAGGCAAACTCACTTCGCTCGCGACAAGTAGCGATCGCACGCTGTTCTTCGATTTCTTCCCACTTGAGGCCGTCGCAATCCGCGGCTTCAAGACGAAGTTCGCGCTCTTCACCGTCCCCGGCCAAGTCATCTATAACGCCACCCGCCAGATCGTCCTCCGCGGAGTCGATGGCATCGTTTTCGTCGCCGACTCGCAGTACGACAAGATGGAGGAAAACGTGGAGACCTTTAAGCATCTCGAAGAGAATCTGAAGACGCTGAACCTCAATCTCGAAGACATCCCGTACGTGATGCAATACAACAAACGCGACCTGCCCGACGCGGCACCGGTCGAGTACATGGACTACGTGCTCAATAACCGCGAAGTGCAAGTCCCCACCTTTGAAGCGTCGGCGGCGAAGACCGATGGCGTCTTCGAGACGCTAAACATGATCACCCGCATGCTCCTCCACAAATTTCTCAGCGACGGCACCCGCAAGTAATTCATCCCACCCATGGGCCAATTTCCCCAACTCATTCAGGAGGACATCGACTCTCTCGATACGGCGATGCGCGAGTTGCTCAAAAAGAGCGAAGCCAACGTGGCGCTACTCGTCGAAAAAGCCGGCTACCTCATTCACCAATGCGGAAGTCAGGACTCGATGGACGCGACGACGTTCGCGACCCTCGGCTCAAATGCTTACAACGCCGTGCAGTTCATGGCGCAACTCGTGAACGAGAGCAATTTCACGAGCATGTATCAACAGGGTGAGCACTACAGCACCCTGATGGTTAACGTGGATGAAAATTCTCTCCTCGTAATCGTCTTCCCGACACATCTCACCGTGGGCTCGATGAAGTACTACGCCACGCCGGCCGCCAAAACGATCGGCGACCGCATCTTGCTCGCCTCAAGTCGCGCCCCCGGCACCGGTTTGGATCTCAGCGATTTAGATCCAACGGACGTTCAATCGCTGTTCCGGAAGAAGTAGCGTGCCTAATTCGGCACCGGAACTACGACCAGAGACGCTTCCACCACTTTGCCAGCGGATCGACTTCGAGATCGCGGGCTTTTTCCACTGCATGTTCCACCGCTTCACGGACCGCGCCTGCGGAATCTGCGTAGACGCGCTTACCACGCTTTGCGCTCACAGAAAGAAGTTCACGAAGATCGTCGAGTGCATCGTGCAACGGTTCATGTTTGCGCTCGGGCATGAGTAATCGCGCGGCCATTCCAAGAGCAAAGCCGATCCCAACGGCGGCCAGAACGGAGGGAAGAGGGTTGGCCCGAATATAGTCATCCGTTTCTCGGGAAAGTGTATTGGAGCGTTCGTGGGCGTCGTCGGTGTTCATGGCATAAAAGGTTCGGAGGCCACAGACTTAGGGGTTGTTTCGTTTTTCTAATTCCTCGCAAAGCTTCACCGCACCAAGAATAACCAGTGCGGGCCGAATAAGCCCGAAAGCCAGGCGCACGATTCCGCCGATCAGGCGGCCGACTGGAAGCACCGTGAGCACTAGTCCGGTAAAAAAAGCCAGACCTACGGCTTGGGCCGGCTCTCTTCGAGCGAAGTCCTGCGCGCAGGTACTAAGGTCAGCCACGGATTTCGGCCACTCTTCGCAGCAGATGGCGCTGGGTTCTGGCTCGGGAATGGATTTGCGGGATTTTGGCATAGGCGGAGGAGTTTCGACTGACACCGCATGACAGGCCATGCAGCGCACAGGTTCAAACCTCATTTTTCTAATCGCTTCCCGTCGCACGACCGCGCGCCCAAAAAATTGCGCGAATGACGCGTCATTCGCATTCCGTTTTTTCCCTGCAGCCCATACGCTCCGCGCGCCATGAAAAAACCCCACGCGCTTTTTCTCCTCGCGCTTTCCCTTTTTGCCAGTGTCGCGCCGGCTCCCTGTGCCGAACCTCCCACGATTACGATCAGTAAAAGTGACAAGCTGGCTCTGGCTATTGGCGCGATCAGCGGGCCGGACGGTGCCCAAGCTGCGAAAGTTCTGCAGAACGACCTCGCCCTTTCCGGGTATTTCAATCTTGTCCCGGCGGCCAGCGCCGGTTTTGTCATCGCCGGCACCTCCAGCGGCACGACGCTCGCCGGCACTGTCACCGATCGCGCAGGCAAAACCGTCCTCAGTCAAACCTTCAGTGGGAGCGCCCGCGGAAAAGTCCACGCGTTTGCCGATGAAGTCATTGAGACGCTCACCGGCAACAAAGGCTTCGCGAACACCAAGATTGCCTTTGTCGCCAGCCGCACCGGGCACAAGGAAATCTACACCGCCGACGCCGACGGCTTCGGTGTGCAACAACTCACGAATGATGCCAACATCAGCGTCGGTCCGCGGCTGAGTCCGGATGGACGCACGCTCGTCTATACCGGCTACAAAAGTGGCTACGCCGATATTTACGAAATCGAACTTGGCAACGGCGCGCGCAATCGCATCATCAAATTTCCCGGGACAAACACCGGCGCCAGCTACTCGCCCGACGGCCGGCAACTCGCCGTCATCTTAAGCAAGGACGGTAATCCCGAGCTTTACACCACCAGCGCGGGCGGAGGGGGCGCCCGGCGGCTTACCCGGACCACGGGCGTTGAGAGCACCCCGACGTGGTCGCCGGACGGAAACGAAATCATCTACTCAAGCGATGACCGCGGGACGCCACAACTTTATCGCATCTCCGCGGGAGGTGGCACCGGTCGTGCGCTCAGCACCGGCTTTGGCTACAACACGGAACCAAACTGGTCGCCCGACGGAAAAAAGGTTGCGTTCACGGTCCGCCAAGGCGGCTTCAACATTGCCATCCTCGATATCGCCAGTGGCACCGCGCGCATCGCCACCTCCGGAGAAGGGCCGGCCTGGGGGGCAGATTCGCGACACCTTATTTATGCGGACGGTGGCAGCCTCGTCCTTCTCGATGCGCAGACCGGTCAAAAATCCATCCTCGTCAGCGGCTTCGGCAAAATCACCGAGCCGACCTGGTCGCGCTAAACCACTTCCCCCAAAAATCACCGCTTCGATTATGAAACCGACCCGCTTTCTCCCTCTCGCCTGCGCCCTTCTCGCCCTCGCCATCTCCGGCTGCGCCACCGGCAAGAAAGATTCCGGCGGCGGCGGCGGTGCGGAAGGGGATTTCGTTAACGGCACTCCGCTTCCCGAGCGGCAGGAAGGGGTCTCGTTCATGGGTTCGAACGTGGACCGGAACAAATTCCGTCCCGTCTATTTCGGTTTCGACAGCTTCGCGATCGGCGGCGGCGAGCGCGGCAAGATCGACGAAGTCGCCGCCTTTTTGAAAAGCGACTCGAACAACCTGATCATCGCCGGCTTCACCGACGAGCGCGGTACCCCAGAATACAACCGGGGTCTCGGCGAGCGCCGCGCCCAAGCCGTACGGGAAGCGCTCATCGCCGCCGGAGCTGACGCTCAAAAAATCCAGACCGTGAGCTTCGGCTCCGAAATGCCCGCAGCCTCCGGTGGCGGCGAAAGTGCCTGGGCTAAGAACCGGCGCGCTGAATTCGGCGTGGTGCGCTGACGCAATCTTTCTCCCACCGCTTCACCTTCCGAATGACGTGGGACTACCTCATCGTCGGCGCGGGTTTCGCCGGCACCGTGCTCGCCGAGCGGCTGGCGAGCCAGTGCGGGGCGACCTGCCTGGTCATCGACCGGCGGGCGCACATCGGCGGCAATGCCCACGACCATTACGACGCTGCGGGCGTCCTCCTGCACACCTACGGCCCCCACTATTTCCGCACCAACTCGGAGCGCATTGTCGCCTACCTTAGCCAGTTCACCGAGTGGCATCCGGTGGACTACAAAATCCTCTCGTGGACGGACGGGCGCTTCTGGCAGTTCCCCATCAATCTCAACACCTTCGAGCAGCTCTTGGGACGCACTTCTACGAGCGAAGAAATGGAGCGCACGCTGGCCGAATGGCGCGTCCCAATTGCGAAGCCGAAAAACTCCGAAGAGGTCATCGTCTCGCAAGTTGGCACCAAGCTCTACGAGATGTTTTTCAAAAACTACACCCGCAAGCAGTGGCGGCGCGATCCCCGCGAGCTGGATGCCAGCGTCTGCGGGCGCATCCCGATCCGTTTGAACCGCGACGACCGCTACCTGTCCGACAAATTCCAAGCTCTCCCCCGCGACGGCTACACCGCGATGTTTCGCAAAATGCTCGCCCACCCGAAAATCGAAGTCCGTCTGGAAACCGACTACCGCGACGCGCGCGAACAGATCCGTCACCGCCACCTCATCTTTACCGGCCCGATCGACGAATATTTCGGCCACCGCTTCGGCCCGCTCCCCTACCGCTCATTACGCTTCGAGCCGGAGACGCTCAAACAGGAATACTTCCAGCCGGCCATGCAGGTGAACTACCCAAACGACCACGAATACACCCGTATCGTGGAGTTAAAACACGCCACCGGCCAGCAGCTCCCGATAACGACCATCGTGCGCGAATACCCCGAAGACTTCGGCCCCGGCAAAGATCCATACTACCCGATCCCCGCACCGGAAACGAAGAAGCTCTACGACAGTTATGCGGCGCTAGCGGGGCGTGAGGTCGGCGTGACTTTCGTCGGCCGCCTGGCCACCTACCGCTACTACAACATGGATCAAGTCATCGGCATGGCGCTGGCAGAGTTTGAGAAACTGAACCCACAACACTCTGAGACAGCGACATGAAACGGCAGCACTCATCGCTTTCATGATGGGCCCCGCTGCCACCTTGTCGCCGCGCAAAGTCCTCATATAGTCCCGCGTTCCACCCAATGAAACTCGAACGCCTCCCCGAATACGTGCTGCCAACAATGGCAATGCTCGGAGGGCTAGCCTTCGCGTTGTTCTGCGGGCACTTGGTGGGAGAAGGTAAGACCGGCATGTTGCTGCTGGTCCTCTACGGCACGTTCCTCCTTGCCCTGTTGTTGATCATGAAGGCGCGGATTTGGTTGCTCATTCCGCTAGCCTGGCCGCTAGGCGGCCAAATTCCTGAGCTTCCTCTTCCCTTCGCAGTGCGCGATCTCGCAGTCCTCTCTGTATTCTCCTGTTTTTTGCTACTGAAGGCATTCAAAATCGTGCGGCATAAACCCAAAATGGAAATCCAGGATTTTTGGCTGCTGGTTATGCTGCTTTATCTCGCCAGCGTCCTTATCCGCAATCCCGTGGGACTGGAGGCGCTGGGTTCGGAGCGGGTGGGAGGAAGGCCCTATCTTAATATTGTCGTCGCGGCCCTAGCCTACTGGGTTTTAGCGCGCGTCACGATATCGAGCGAGCGGGCGTATGGCCTGCCGTTGATTTTGATGGCCGGGCCTTTACTCGAGGCAGGGCTCAGTCTTGTCACCCAGCGGTTTCCTTCCACGGTCCCCCTTCTCTCCCGCTTCTACTCGAGCCTCGATGTCTCAAATTACAACGCTCAAGACCTTCGCGCGCAAACCCTCGGCCAATCCACAAATCGTCAGACTTATTTGGGAAATATTGGACTTATCCTGAGTCGGGCAATGTGCGCGTGGTTTCGCCCGTTTACTCTGATCAATCCTCTCTATTTCTTCCGCTGCATTGTTTTTTTCGCAGCCGTCTTCTGCATTCTCGCTTCGGGTTTTCGGTCGCTCCTGGTTATGGCGGGGGTCACTTTTTTTCTCTGCTCGTACTTCCGCCGAGGGATGAGTGATGTGATTCGGCTGATGCTCATTGCTCTGCCACTGCTGGCTGTGCTGCTGGCGATGCAAGGGCGCCTTTTTCAATTGCCTCTCGCGGCCCAGCGCGCGCTCTCTTTTCTCCCGGGCAAATGGGATCAATTAGCCGTTCACGACGCGAAAGCATCCACCGAATGGCGCGTCCGAATGTGGAAGGATTCGCTCTTCACAGACAAGTATATCCACAGCAAAACCCTCGGTGACGGCTTTGGGTTAACCCGGCGCCAGGTCGAATTCATGGCTGCCAATTCCTTCAGCCTGAGCGACGAAGATCAGCAGGAGCATTACCTCATGGTGGGCGGAGTGCATAGCGGGCCAGTATCCGCAATTAGGTATGTGGGTGCGGTGGGATTGATAATTTTCACCGGGCTTATGATTGCAATGGCCCGCGAGGCTTGGCGACTGGTGGTGCGGGCCAAGCAGACTTCTTTTTTTGCCGCCAGCCTGTTCATCGGGGTCCCGATTATCTGGGAGCCGTTCAATTATTATTTGGTTTTTGGCAGTTTCGATTCGTCAATGCCCTCGGCAGTTTTTTATCTCGGCATGCTCAAGATGCTCAGGAACTCATTGGATGCCCACGACGCTCGTACGGCTCAGAACACCTCACCCAATTTATCCGTCCGACCGGACCTCGCGCCTGGACTTCGACCAGTCTCGCCGGTCGGCACGCTAATGAATGCCCCGCGCTGATCGTTTCCTGAGCGACGATGAGAGCCCGGCCACTCCCAGCCTGCGTAGAGAAGAAACCTGAGGCCATGCAAGTCGGCCAATTAGTGGCGCAGCAATGAAGCTTGCAAAGCAACTGGAAGTTTCTCGACAGCGCTTGCGGAAAGCTGGGGCTCGTCTGCTTCTGAGGGGTTCTTTCCTCAGATGGTGGTATGAGCGAAAGATTCAACAGGTGGAGAAATCCTACCTAGTCAAAGCGGGCACCCGAAGTGCGTTAAAGGAAACTACCATCGCGAGCTCCAGTCGCGGTCTACTACGCCAACCATTGCGCAGAATTACTTTCATCGGGGATATTATGTGGGAGCAGCAATCGCTGATTCCAGAGCTCGAGAAAATTGCCGAAGTCTGCATCTGTGATCTTAGTGTTTGTCTGCGCGGTGAAGTGGTGTCCTTGGCTGACGCCGTGATCGAGAAATTGCGGGATTTTCTAGCAGCGTCCGGCCCCGCCAAACCGGATGCTGTGATTTTTTATGCGAGGTCGCCGCTCCTCTCCGAGGAGGCATTTTCATTACTCCGGCTGCACTCAGCCTGTCCCTTGATCGGGATGAATCTGGATGACAAAACCTCCTTTCTACCCTACGCGCAATTTTCCGATCAGAATGACAACTACGGGCATTGGGCTCCTCGATTCGACGTGAATCTGTCAAGTAGCCGGGTGGTTTTGGACTGGTATCGCCAGATAGGGGCGAACGCGATCTTCATGGCCGAAGGCTTTCATCCCGACACGGAGGCCCAGCCTCCCGCCAGCGGCAGCGTTTTCCAGCATCCGGTCAGTTTTGTCGGCTCGCGCAAGCACGAGCGGGAACCAATCATCCGCGCCGTGCAAAAGCGGGGCATCCCGATCGCGTTGTTTGGTAACGGATGGCCGGATTCCCAGTGGGTGGAGTCGGCCAACCGGGTCTTCGCTGCCAGCCAGATCAATCTCGGCATCGGCCTGGCCACGCCTTCTCTCACGGCGTTGAAAGCGCGCGACTTCGAATGTCCCGGAGCGGGCGGCTGCTATCTCACCACTTGGAACTGGGAATTTCCGGAGCTGTTTGAAGTTGGCCGGGAAATCCTTTGTTACCGCAATGCCGAGGAATTGATCGAAATGCTCGGCTACTATCTTCCCCGGCCGGAGGAATGCATCCGTATAGCCCAGGCAGGATGGCAACGCTGCCAGCGCGACCACACTTGGGAACGACGGTTTCGCGAAGTCTTCCGCACCCTTGGATTTCAGGTCTGACTCCGCCATGTCCGAACAGCAATACTACCAGTTTCAGGCGACTGCCCGCGGAGTGCAAAGCATCGAGGATGTCCACCGCATCGCTGCTTCCAAGGCGCACGTTTACCGGCGGGTAGTGCAACCCTGGCTGCCGGCGGATTTTTCAGCTCCGATCGCGGAACTCGCCTGCGGGCACGGGAGTTTTCTTCACTGGCTCTGCGAGGCTGGCTACCGGAACATCACCGGGATCGATGCCAGCCCCGAGCAGACCGCGCTGGCCGCCGCTACGGGGGCCGGCGTCATCACTGCCGACGTGGTGGCCTGGCTCGAGGCCCAGCCCGATGCCAGCCAGGGCGCACTCGTCGGAATCGATCTCGCCGAACATCTTCCCAAAGATGTTTTTCTGATGCTTCTCGCCGAGAGCCGCCGGGTGCTAACGCCGGGTGGCGCGCTCATCCTGCGGCTGCCCAATGGCGATTCGCCGTTGGTCGGCATGAACCTCTTTAACGACATAACCCACGTCTGGACCTACACGACGAACTGTCTCCGCACCCTCGCGGCAATGCAGGGTTTTTCCGGTGCCGATTTTCTGGACGAGAGCGAGGCCGCAATCCGCGACCGCCGTTGGCTGAAAGTGCCCCTGCACCGGTTGAGTCGCGCCATTCTGGCGGGGCTCTTCCGCGCAGCGTCCTATGAAAATGTCCGCCTGTTCAGTCCCCATCTCTGGGCACGGCTGACAACGGCGGCAAGTTAGCGCTTTTCCGTCACCAACCGCTGGAGCAAGTTTTCGTACGCGTTGACGACCCGCGGCCACGAATACACATCGTTGACAGCGCGCCGCCCCTCCTGCCCGAGCTGGGTCCGCAACTTTGCGTCCCCGGAAAGACGGGTCAGGTGGGCTGCAAATTCGGCCTCATCATGGGCGATCAAACCGCCGGAAAAATCCGCCACGCAGCCGGTATCCGTGGAAATAAAAGGCCGGCTGCTGGCCATTGCTTCGAGGACAGCAATGGGCTGCGTCTCGGCCCTCGCTGAGAGCACAAAGGCATCGCAGTCCACAAAAGCGGAGGTCGTGAGATCGGTGCTCACTTTTTCGAGGAAAAGCACCTGCCCGGAGCCGGGGCCAGCCAAACGTCGATGTACCGCCATGACCTCTTCCGCGTAAGCTTCGATCTCGCTGCCAATGAAGACGAGCACGGCTCCGGGCAAGCGCGCGCGGTGAAAGGCCCGCACCGCCAGCGCCTGATTTTTGCGCGGGCTGTAGTTTGCCACGCAGAGAAATACGCATGCTTCACCCAAGCCGTAAGCCTGTCGAAAAGCCCCCCGTGGCAGATCAAAACGTCCCGGCGTCGTGCCATTGGGAATGACGCTGCAATTCGTGAAACCGGTCGCGCGCGCGATCCAGTGATCGAAAAAGCGGCCGAAATCAGCGCGCTGACTGAGGAAAACAATCCAGTCATACCGGCGGAGAAACGCCGGGGTTCGCCAAAGATAAGGCTGCCAGCGCAACCAGAGCCCAAGCCCCCAGGCAAAGCGCGGATGCCAGTCCACCGTTTGCGCCGAGAACCCATGGCTGACGAGGATCCGCGGAACCCGTCCGCGCGGCGCACTTTTCACGAGCTCCATGGGCCAGGAATACCACGCGTGGCAGATGATGAAATCACCGGAAAAATCCGACACAAATTGCAGGAACGCGGCGACCTCGCCTCGATATCCGTGGAGGGGGTCGCCCTCGACGCGAAATTGATGAACCCGCGGATTAGCCTCCGGCTGCGGCTCGCGCTCGGCCAACCAGGTCGTGGCGATTTCCACGCAGTGTCCCCGCGCGGCCAGCCCTTCGGCTACCGCCGCCGCCGCCGCCACCCCATCCCGCGTCGGCAGATAGGAGAAGCTGCAAACGAGGAGGTGCATGGCAGCGAGCCGACCGCCTACGGCTTGACCGCAAAAGCGAGCGCTGTACCCACGATGCGAGACGCGGAGAAGGGCCCACCCCGGACGCACCGCACCACATCCCCGTGGCTGGGCGTAAAATCATGCCAAACGAGAATCCCGCCAGAACGCAGCATGCGCCAACCTTTGTCTGAATCGTTGCGCACGTAGTCGGCACTGTGCGCGCCATCGACGAAGACCAGGTCCATGCGCCCGGCGAACGGCGCGGGATCGAACTTGGCGGAATCCTGGCGAAGAAACTCCACCCGCGAGCGCAACTCCTCGGGAATGAGCGCCCCCTTGCCACGCTCGGAGGCGATCTGGCGCTCGGAGGGCTTGCTAATTTCGAGCTGCCATTCGGGATCGTCTTCATCCGGGAGGTCGAGCGTATGCACGCGGCCGCCGGGTTCGAGATTGAGCGCGAGTTGGGTGGTCGAGACTCCTTTGTAGGTGCCAAACTCGAAGACCTCCCGCGCCTGCACCCGCCGCATGAGCAGGGCCAGCGAGTAGGCTTCGAGCACGGAGATGGACGCCGGGATGTTAAAGAAAAACTGCGTGGTCACCCGGCTTTCTCCGCCGGTGAGCAACTGCTCGACCGACACGGCGGGCAACGGGCGAATATCCGTCTCGGGATCCTGGATTTGCCCGGCTTCGTACAGAGCCACACCGAGCACATGCTGGAGATCGCGGGGATTGCTGAGGCTCAGGCTCAATAGCCGGCGACCCAATTGCCATAGCTTTTGCGGAGCGGACATGGACTCAGGCGGTGCTGGAAACTTTCTTGCGAAGCCGGGCGACCACCACGCTATCGCCAAAAGCCTTCTCGGTGTGAACGCGCAGGTCAGCCAGGTCGGCGAGTTCCGTGCTCAGCCAACGAGTCGTGCACCCGTCGTCGATGGTCATGTCGCCCCGCTGCTCAGAGAAATTCCAGCCATGGAGGCTGTCATAAGCCTCGGACACTGCCACATTGATGAAGTGCCAGAGATAAACCGAGGCTCCTGGCTTGACCACGGCCACCATCTGGCGAATGGCCAGAACCGGATCGTAGGCGTGGTCGAGCGAATTGCTGGCGTATGCCAGATCGAAGGAATTGTCCGGAAACTGTTCCCGCAGTTTTTCGCCATCCCCAACGATCGTCTCAATCGGGGGAGTGAGTTTCAGTTCCGCAAAGATTTTTCGATACTCGGTGGCGAGTGGGTCGACCGGGGTGATACACACCATGTGATCCTCCCATTTGCGGCCCACCCGCGTCAGTGGCCCGGCACCGACATCCAGAATCTGGATCGTGGCTCCGGCCGGGGCATCGATGAGTTCCCGCAGGAAAGGCTGAAGCGGAAGATCGGCATTCATGCGCTCGTCGTACTCCGACTGCAGCCAGTTCTGCTTTGGATTCCGCAAAGCCTGTGCCCAGAATTTTACCTCTCCAGGCAGTCCCTTCTCCCAGTCGGGTACCAGCCAGCCGCACCGGCGCAAAAGGCGTGTGCGGGCATGAATGGCGACGCGGCGAATGTTTTTGAGCGACTCGATCATTGGGCGTGGGAGGGGGAGGGTTCCCCAGACGACTCTGCTGATTCAAGATTTTTCGGAGCGTGGGGTAGGGGCTCGCTCCCTAAGCGCGGGCGGATTTCTTCCATAAAATGAAACGTAATGCCTCTTTCCGTAACGTCTCGGGCAGCCCGAACCGGAGCAGCAACGCACCGCCGCCGAGCCCGAGAACCACCACCAGCACAAAAAAGCGCGAGAGATCGGGAAAACCTTGCGTCGCCATCCAGAGGAAAAAGGCGGTGGGCGCGAGCAGCGCCATTAGCCGGCCCGCCGGCAACAGGCAGGCAAAGAGTTCGCGGTAACCGACCTCGAAGAAGTTCCGGCTGCGCTGCAGGCCGTAGAAACCGCTCCACACCACCGTCGCCACGATCCCGGCGGCAATCACGCCCGCAAACTGAAAATACGTCGCCCACCACCACGCCAGAGCGAAGAAGCTGGCTCCCTCGAGAAAATAGACATAGCGCAGAGCCCGCAGGTCTTTCGTCAGACCCACTAGCCCGGTATGGCAGCGCACCACAGCGTAGATCATCGCAAAGAGGGCCATCAGGGCATCATTGGCGAGTGCCCAGGAAAACCGCCCGTTTGTCCAGACGGCCACAAAACTCTGATTGGCGGCCGCACCAACGATGCCCACTACCACGGAAACCCCGGCCGTGAGCGCCACCACCTCAGGAAAGCGGTGGCGCAGGCGGTCGGCTTCCCCGCGCACGATCATTTCGGTGAAACCGCCGGCGGAAAACTCGAACAGTTTTGTGACCATCTGCTGGGCCAAGGTGAAAGCCTTGGTGCAGATCGACCAGACGGCCGCCGCTTCCAGGCCCAGGGTGCGGGTGATGATGATGATCTGGCTCGCCGAAAGTAGCTGCGAGCCGATGGCCATGAGGAAGACATCGCGCCCGAAATGAAACAGTTCCCAAAAAATCGTGCGGTCGATTTTTCCCCACGCCCCACGCCGCGGAAAAAGACCCAGCGCCCAACCAGCCAGGGCGTGCCAGATCAGGGCGAAAGCCACCGCGACGGCGTTGGCGATGAGGAAACTTTTTAGCCCGAAACCCGCGCGATAGCAGAACCAGAGCACGGCGTAATTCACGAGAAACGACAGCGAACTCGAATTATTGACCACATCGTAGCGCTGGTGGCACCAAAACGGGGCCGAGACGATTTTACCCCAGCAGCCGGCGGCCATGAGCAGGCATTGGCCGGCGAGGAGCACCTTGAAAGTTTCTTGCATGGATGCATCCAGCTCAAGCAGCCAGGCGAGCGTTCCGCCAAGGATGATGCCGGCACTGCCGAGGGCCAGACCTTGGAGCAAAAATATGAACTGCCCGGTTTTCAGAACCGAGCCATATTTGCCGCCGTCGCGGTCATCCTTGTAGTCCGCGAGAATGCGCTGCACAGACGTACCGATCCCGAAATCTACCAGCGCGAGGTAGCCCGCGACCTGGAGGATGAGTGCCCAAAGGGCAAATTCCGCCTTGGAAAGGTACTGCAGGGACAGCGGCACCGTGGCCAGGGTGAAGACGAGATTGGCCGCCATCGTGCCATAACCCGTGGCTAGGCCCCGTTTGAGGTTAAGAAGGCGGCTCATTTTTCGGGAGTGGGAATCTTTCCGACGAAGGCTGGCTTGTAAAGACTGCGGGCCGCCACGGCAGCGGTCGAAAGCCCGGCCGGGAACTTTCTTCCCATACGGCGCGACGGGACGCTATGGACGCTGTGCCCCACACGAACAGAATTCATGAAGATCGCGCTGCTGACTACGGATAGCCGGGAACATTTCAAAGACTACGCCAACCCGCAGCCGTATTTCGGCACGGCCCCGGAGGCCCTGCTGGAAGGGCTCGCGCAACTTCTGGAGACCGAGATCGACGTAATCTGCTGCGTGCGGCAGCCGATGATTTCGCCGGAACGGCTGGCCCCGAATATCCGCTACCATGCGCTGGTGGTGCCGCCGCTCGGCTGGATGAAGACGGGCTACCAGGGCTGCATTCGGGCGGTGCGGCGGAAGCTTGCGGAGCTTCAGCCGGACGTCGTGCATGGCCAGGGGACGGAGCGCGATTGCGCGCTTACGGCGGTCTTTTCCGGCTTTCCGAATGTGGTGACCATCCACGGCAATATGCGGCTCATCGCGCAGCTTCATGGCGCACGCCCCTTTTCCTACGCGTGGCTGAATGCCCGGCTCGAAGCCTTCACCCTCCCACGCACGCAGGGCGTGGTCTGCATCACCCGCTACACCCAGGATGCCGTGCGCTCCCTGGCGCGGCGGACATGGCTGCTGCCGAATGCGGTGGACGGGCGCTTTTTTAATGCGGAACGCGCTCCGGCGGTGCCGCCGCTGATCCTCTGCGTGGGCTTGGTCTGTCCGCGGAAAAACCAAAACCGCTTCATCCGAGCACTCGATGAACTGGCAGCGCAGCGAGCCCTGCGCGTGCGCTTTCTCGGCCATGTCGAAGAGACGGCCTATGGCGCGGAATTCCGCGAACTGCTGCGCACGCGCCCGTGGTGCGAACACGCGGGCTTCGCCGATCGCGACCGGTTGCGCACGCACTTCGCCGCGGCGGCGCTCGTGGCGCTGCCATCGCTCGAAGACAATTGCCCGATGGTTGTGCTGGAGGCCATGGCCGCGGGCGTACCGGTGGTCGCCGCGCGCGTCGGCGGTGTGCCGGACCTCATCCGCGAGGCGGAAACGGGACTGTTCTGCGATCCACTGGACGGCGATTCCATGGCCGCGGCGGTGGCCCGCCTGCTCGATGAACCGCAGCGCACCGCGGAGATGACCGCGCGGGCGCAGGTGGAAGCGCGGGAGCGGTTTCACCCGCGCGAGATCGCCCGGCAGCATCTGGCCATCTACCGTGAGGTGCTCGCCCGCCGCGCCTGAATCGCCACCCGTGCGGCGAGGATTTCCTTTTCACGGTAAATGACGCCCCGCTACCTTCCGCGCCGCCGCCAGCCCGGCCAAAGCCTGTCCCTAAAAACTCCCTTTCCTCCGCCTTTCCCATGCCGCTCCTGAATTTCCTCAAAGGCCAATGGAATGCCGTTCAAGCCCGCCGGGAATCGGCAGCACTGGTCCGCTCGGCCGAGGCCGAAGGGCTCGAACAACAGCTCGTGGACTGGACCTCGAGCCTGGCCGATCCGACCACCTATTACCTCGCGTGCCACCGTTTTTTCCACTTGCGACTCGACCCGGAATTGCATGCGCACCGGGCCTATTTCCAGCAGCAGCGCCGGGGCTTTGGGGAGGATGCCTTTCATACGATGTGGTGGCTGCTTTTTGAGCGGTTCAAATTTCCGAACTATCTCGAGATCGGCGTTTATCGCGGGCAGGCACTGTCCCTCGCGGCGCTGCTCCAGCGGCGGCTGGGTCTGCCGCAGGACGTGTGCGGGATTTCGCCATTCAGCCCGGCGGGCGATTCGGTGAGCCGCTACCTCGCCGGCCTCGATTACCGGGCCGATACGCTTACTAATTTCAGCGCCTTCCAACTCATCACCCCCAGGCTAGTGCAGGCTTTTTCCACGGATGTAGCAGCTCACAATATGATCGCCAGCCAGCGCTGGAACTGCGTATACATCGATGGCAATCACGACTACGAAGTAGCCCGCGCCGATTGGGATGGCGTAACCGCCAACCTCGCGCCGGGCGGGATCATCGTCCTCGACGACGCCTCGCTCGAGACAGCGTTCCGACCACCCCGCTTCGCAACTAAAGGACATCCCGGTCCCTCCCGGTTGGCCGAGGAAATTGACGCGCGGCAGTTTCCGGAGATCCTCCGGGTCGGCCACAACCGCGTTTTTCAAAAAGCTCCGACACGCGGCTGAGCGCTAGAGCCGCTCGTAGAGCTGGCGCAATTGCGCGGCTACTTCGCGCCACCGGAGAGGGGGCCGGGCCAGCGGTAGGTTTGGCGCCGCAGCGTGAAATCGCCGCAGGGCCTCGCCGGTCTTGGCGAGGCCGGCGAATGGCGGGCAATACTGCGCCTGCCCGCCGAAAGTGGTGCGCGCCCAAGGCAGGTCGCCGAGTAGAAGCGGACACTCACAGGCCGCCGCTTCCAGCGCGGAGAGGCTGAGGCTTTCCATGGTGCTAAGGAGGACAAAGCCACGCGCTTGCCGGTAGATGCCAGCCATGACCGCGCGATCCGCGACCGGACCTTCGTAGCGGATGAATTCCGGCTGTGCGCGGGCCAGTTCGGCAAAGGCCTTGTAGTAGGGGTCGCTCTCGCCATACGGCTTGCCCACCACCCAGACCGGCACGCTTGTGGCCACCGCGGCCTGTGCGAGTTCGAGCACGCGCTTGCGCTCGGTGATCGTCGCGGTGCAGACCAGCCACTTCCCGCGCGGCTGTTGAGGTGCCGAAAAGAAACAATCTTCGACGCCATTTGGAATGATGTGCAGGCGTTCCCTCGGCGCACCGTAGATCGTGGCCATCAAATGCGCCTCCCATTCGGTCA
This sequence comes from Chthoniobacter sp., assembly GCA_031390545.1. Taxonomy (GTDB): domain Bacteria; phylum Verrucomicrobiota; class Verrucomicrobiia; order Chthoniobacterales; family Chthoniobacteraceae; genus Chthoniobacter. Next base: position 97,307 of record JANMTP010000028.1, read on the forward strand.
GCGCAATGACGGCATCGACGCGCCGATAGGATTCCGCCGAAAGCCCCTCAGAGCGCACCTTCCGCAGAAGACGGAGCGTCCATTTCTGCACACCCCGGTGGATGCGACCGCGCGACCCTTGAGCAGTGAGCAATTCCGACATCACCACGCGCAGCCCCTTTTCCTGGGCGAGGCGCACCACCTCCGGGTGCGGCCGACCGAAGTGGTGCAGCACATCGCCGCGCTGTTCCGCATCCCACCAACGGAGATGATCGACCTCCAGCCCGCTCTGCTGCAGCGCGCGGCGGGTTTCTTCGATCTGAATCTGCAGCCCGCCATGCGCCAGGGAAAACGGCAGGCCGTGCGCAAAGAGGACTTTCATCGCGGCACCGTCTCCTGGATCACCCGTTCATAGATGGCCAGAAACCTTTGCGCCACACCGGTCCAGCTGAGCGGCTGGATTGGCGGTGGTCGCTGGGGGGCCGCTGTATAAAACGCGGCCAAAGCTTGCGCAGTTACCGCAGTATCTGGGGTCACCGCGCAATAGGACGCGGAATCCCCAAAAACGCTGCGCGCCCAAGGCAGATCGCTCAGGAGGAGAGGGCACCCGGTAGCAGCTGCCTCTTCGGAGGAAAGGCTGCGCGTCTCGCGTTGACTGAGCAGGACAAAGCCGCGCGCTTCCCGATAGATCGCCGCCAATTTCCCTCGATCGTTAATCCCGCCTTCATAGCGCAGATGCTCTGGGTGCTGTCGCACAAGTTCCGTGAACTCCCGGAAATAGGCGTCGCTTTCCGCATAGGGGATGCCAATCACCCAAACCGGCGTCCGCGCAGCAGCGGCGGCCCGGGCCAGCTCCAGAATACGTTTCCGCTCGACGATCGTGGCCGTGCAGACCAGCCACGGCCCGCGTGCCACCGGCGCAGCTTCAAAAAACGCGTCTTCGACTCCATTGGGCACGACTTGAACCCGTTCCACCGGCGCGTCGAACATCTGTCGCATGAGGCTCGCCTCAAACTCCGTGTTCGCGATGCAGGCGTCCGCCAAGCGGTAGCTGTCCCAGCACATTCGCCCGATCAATCCGCGCGGCATGAAGCGCCGCGCGCAGTGGACCATGGCGCGCTGCATCCGTCTCTCCAAAGCCGAGCGCGAGCCGAGGCCCGTGAGTAATTCCAGAAAAACCACGCGCTCCCCTTTGGCGTGAGCCTGCTGGATATAGACATCAGAAGGTCGGCCAAAAAAATGGATCACCTTGCCCCTCTGGTCCGCATCCCACCAGCGCAGCCATTCCACTTCCACGCCAATATTTTCCAAGGCGATCTTCGTCTGCTCGATCTGAATCTGCAGCCCACCATGGGCGAAGTGGAAGGGATCGTGATGATCGAAAAGAATCTTCAAGGGCGTGGCGGCAAATGGGTCAAAAGCAAGCGCGAGGTTTTGCCGCCGTCCGGTTGAATGCCAGCCCGAAGTTCGACGGCGCTAACCTCTCGGTAGCCAGCGTCGGTGACGGTCGGTTGAGTGCCAACTGCAACCCATTCGCCAAGCCATCGCGACTTGGGCGTTTGGTGACTTGGAACGCTAGAGGCTCACGCGCCCGCCTCAGCCTACTTCTTTTCCTCGTCCAGCTTAACCATCACCGCGGCATACATCTCGGCGTACATTTCGGCGTTGGTGCGGAGGACTTCTTTGGCGGCGTCGCGGCCTTGGGCGAGCTGCGTGCCTTTGTAGCTGAGCCAACTCCCGCGTTTCTCGACGATCCCTTTTTCCAGCGCCAGGTCGAGCAGCGAGCCAGTCAGCGAGATACCTTCGTTGTACATGATGTCGAATTCCGCTTCGGTGAAGGGCGGCGCGACTTTGTTCTTCACAATTTTGACCTTCGTGCGGTTGCCCGTGACCACGCCGTCGCCCTGCTTGATCGCGCCAATGCGGCGGATGTCCACGCGCACGCTGGCGTAAAATTTCAGCGCCTTGCCGCCCGGCGTAGTTTCAGGATTGCCAAACATCACGCCGATTTTTTCGCGGATCTGATTGGTGAAAACGCAGATCGTCCGCGCTTTGGAAATGAGCGCCGTCAGTTTGCGCATCGCCGCACTCATCAGGCGGGCTTGCGCGCCGACGGTGGAGTCGCCGATTTCACCTTCGAGTTCCTGCTTGGTCACCAGCGCGGCGACCGAATCGAGGACGATGACATCGAGCGCGTTGGAACGGACGAGCGTTTCAACGATGCGCAACGCTTCTTCTCCCGAGCTGGGTTGCGAGACGAGCAGGTCGTCGAGGTTCACGCCGAGCTTCTTGGCGTATTGCGGATCAAGCGCGTGCTCCACGTCCACAAAAGCGGCGAGCCCACCCAGCCTCTGCGCCTGGGCGATCAGGGTGAGCGTGAGCGTGGTTTTGCCCGACGATTCCGGCCCGAAAACTTCGACGATGCGCCCGCGAGGAAAACCACCCACGCCGAGCGCGCGGTCGATGAGGATATTGCCCGTCGGAATGACCTCCACATCCATCTGCGTCGAATCCCCCAGCCGCATGATCGCCCCGTCGCCAAAATCCTTGGCAATCTGCTGAATGGCCAAGTCGAGATTCTTGTTCCGCGCGACAGTGACTTTGCTTTCTTCCTTGGTTTCGACAGGCATGGCAGTGGGTTCCGTTTGGGGTTTCGTAGTGGCCGAGAAAACTAGGCGCCGTGTCCCAGCGTGAGAAGCCTAATTAGAGATTCGTTTTTTCCTCGCGTTGGGGCAGGCGCAGCCGTTGTCTTGGAGGCCACTTTCCATCCATGGACACGAATCTTCCCGAGGACCAATCCACGCCCTTCACCCCGCCCGAACCAACACCAGAGCCTGTTCCGGAGACGGAGGCCGAACTACCTTTCGTCAGTGAATCGGCGGTGGCGGCTCCGGTTGAAGAACCCGCGCCAACTGCGGACGAAAGCGTTTCCGATGCGCCGCCCGTGGATGAACTGACACAGCTCGCGGAAGCGTCGCAACGCGCCCGGCTCACGCCCGCGGACGAAGAGCGAATGACTGCGCTGCTCAAGGAGGCGCTGCTCGGCGGGCGGGCAGGCGTGGGGCGCGCGGTGGAGGCTTTGCCGAAGGTGCCGTGGATTGTCGGGGTGCGCGCCATCGAGCAGGTCTGGCCGGAGCTGACGGCCGGCTTTCGCACGCAGCTTCTCGCCGGGCTGGGCAAGGACGAAACCGATGCCGCGCGGCGCATGCGGCTGAGCGTGGCGCGCGCGCTTTTCAAAGTGGACGCGCCGGTGACGCTCAAGGTCGCCGTGGCCGTGGCCAAGGAGATGCGCGACAAGGATTCCGGCGGGCTCGCGCCGAAGCATGCGCAGATTTTTTCGAATGTTTTCATCGGACGCGCGAAGCCGTGGGTGGCCCAACTCCCACTCGCCGAGCTCAAGCCCGCGGAAGCCGATGTGCTGGTGCACTGCGCGGTCCTGTCGGTCTTTACGCTGCCGCATCCGCCGGTTACCCAGCTCGGCGTGCTCAAGTGGGCGCAGGAAAACGGGCAGCTCGAAAAGCTTCACCCGGAAGCGCTCGCGGCGGTGAGTAAAGCGGTGGGCCGCTGGAGTGGAAAGTGGCAGGGCGCGCTGCGCAAGGAAGTGGCCGGGCTGCCCGAACAAATCGCGGCTGTTTTGAAACCCGAAGGCGGTGAAAACGATGCGCGACGTGAGCCGGTGAACGAAGCCGCGCCGGACGAACGCGATGTCGCAGTCGAAAACGGCGACCAGCCTGACGATGACGACGAGATCCGCGACGAAGGCGAACCTTCGGATGAAGCCACGCCGCCGCCGCGCAAAGAGCGCCCGGTCTATGAACCGCGTCCGCAAAAGCCGCAGCAGTCCCAGGAGCCGCGGCGGGAACGGGAAAGCCGCGAACGGCCGGTCTATGAACCGCGCAACCCGGGAAGCAGCAGCAGCCCAAGCCGCTTCGATCTCACGTCCGCGCTCCGGCAGATCGAGCAGCATGTGCAGGGGTTGCGCACGGAACTCGCCGCCGCGAAGGCTCGCCCGCGCGACGAGGAGCGCCGCAGCCGTCGCACGGAAAAGATCGGCCCCATCATCGAGGGCGAGCCGACGCCGGAAGAACTCGCACGGCTCAATCTCCAGCTCGAAGCCCGCAACGCGGAATTGCAGGCGCAGATCGTCGAATTCCGCCAGCACAGCGAAGACCTGGCGCAGAGCACTGGCGCCATGTCCGGTCAACCTGTCACCGACCCCGACGCGCAACTCCGCACGCTGCTCGCGCTCAAGCTGCAGGAAGACTTTGCAGACTTTCTCGCTCTGGAAAAAGAATCGAACGACCTCGTGGTGCAGCAGCATTACAAGGGGCTGATCCGCCACGTTTTCGAGGTGCTCCAGCAACTTGAGGTCCCGCTCAAAGCCGAGTAGCCGCACTACGAAAAACCCCGGCTTCGAGGAAGCCGGGGTTCAATGAATCGATCTGAAAAGGGCGCTTAGTTCGCCGGAACTGGAGCGGGTGCCGGAGCTGGAGCCGCACCGTCGCGCACTTCGTCCGCTTTCTTCTCGAGGGCTTTGGCCTGCGCCTCGCCTTCTTTTTTCACGCCTTCGGCAGTCGCCTCGGCGTTCTTCTCAATGGCTTTCGCTTTGTCGTCCGCCGCTTCTTTCACTGCGTCGGCTTTGTTTTCGATCGCGTCAGCTTGTGCTTCGGTCGCTTTCTTCTCACAAGCGGTGAAGCCGAGGGCAGCAACGGCGGCGAGGGCAAACATGGGGTTCATTTTCATAGGGTTTTGGGGATTAGGGGTTGATGGTTACTGACTGCGGTTGGGAATCGACCGCGAGAGGCAGGCTGGCCGGGCGGCCACACGCTGTCAACCGCGGTCAACACCTCTACCGCCTTGACGCCCATTACTTGGCGAGGAGTTTTTCGAGCAGCGAATTCATTCGCGCAAGCATTGCGCGCGGGTCGTCGAGCAGGCCCACGGCGACGAGCGCGTTGTCGTAAATCTGCTCGCTCACCTCGCCGGCGAGCGCCGCGTCGGTATGACGGATTTTCTCAAGCTGCGTGAGCATCGCGTGGCCCGGATTAATTTCGAGATCGGGCTTCGCGTCGAGGCTCGGGCCGCCTTCGCGGTTCATCATTTTCATCACTCGGCGCATGCTGGAGGTGAGTTGGGCGTCGCTGTCCACCACGACCGCTGGGCTGCCGGTAAGCCGCTTCGAGATGCGCACTTCACCAACGCGTTCGCCCAGCGTCTCTTTGACGAAGTTTGCCAGCATCCGCGCCTCGTCGTCGCTCATCGTGTGCGTCTTTTCTTCGTCCAGCTTGAGGTCGGCTTTCTCGGCGGCGATGAGCCGCTTTTTGTCGAACTCACGCAGGTTTTCCATGACGAATTCATCCTGCGGCGCGTAGAGGAAGAGCACCTCGAACTTCTTCTCCCGGAAGATCTCGAAGTACGGACTCGCTTCGGCCGCCTCGCGATTCGGCGCGAGCAGATAGTAAATCTCCTTTTGGGCCTCCGGCATGCGACTCACGTAGTCGGGCAGGGAAGTCGTCTTCCCCTGTTCCGTGAAAGATGACTCCGCGCGCAGCAGCTTGGCCAGCGCCTCGCGATGCGACCAATCGTTGGCCACACCTTCCTTGATGCAATGGCCGTGCTCGGTGAAAAACTTGTCGTATTTCTCGGGATCGGCCTTGGCCTCTTCGTCGAGCCACTTGAGCACGCGCTTGGTCAGCACCTCGTTGATTTTCCGCAGCAGCGCGCTGTCCTGCATGGTCTCGCGCGAGATGTTCAGCGGCAGGTCTTCGCTATCGACCACGCCTTTCAAAAAGCGCAGCCATTCCGGGAAGAGATGCTTCGCTTTCGGAGAGATGAGCACTTTTTTACAGTAGAGGTTCACCTCGCTGTCGCTGCGCGTCATCGTCAGTTGCTCGTAGCTTTTCGGCGGGACGAAAAGCAGCGCACGAATCGCGAGCGGCGCATCGGCCGAGAAGTGCAGGCGATATTGCGGCGCCTCGCTGTCGTGCCCGACATACTTGTAAAAGTCCGCGTATTCCTCGTCGGTGATCTCGCTTTTGTTCTTGGTCCAAAGGGCCTGCACGGTGTTCACCGCCGCGCCGTTCAACTCGATGGGGAACTGCACAAAATTCGAGTAATGCTTGATGATCTGCTCGACCCGCGAGGCCGTGGCAAACTCGGTGTCCTTCAGCTGGAGCACGATCTTCGTCCCGCGCGAAAGCTCGCCCGCCGGCTCGATCTCGTAGCCGGTGCGGCCATCGCTCGACCACATCCAGCCGGTCTCATCGGGCTGATACGACCGCGAGAAAACGGTGGCCTTTTCCGCGACCATAAAGGCGGCGTAGAAGCCCACGCCAAATTGCCCGATGAGCTGCGCGTCAGCCTTGCTGGCCTTGAGCTGTTCGAGGAAAGCCTTGGAGCCCGAATGCGCGATCGTGCCGAGGTTGTCGATCAACTCGCCGTGGGTCATGCCGAGGCCGGCATCGGTAAAGGTGATCGTTTTCGCCTGGTCGTCCGTGGAGACGCTGATTTTCAGCGGCGCGTCCGACTCAAAGATGGCCGTGCCCGAGGTTTGCAGGAATTTCAACTTCTCGGTTGCGTCGGCGGCGTTCGAGATGAGTTCGCGGACGAAGATCTCCTTGTCCGTGTAAAGCGAGTGGATGACCAGATCGAGCAACTGGGAGATCTCGGCCTGGAAGGCGTGTTTTTCGATGGTGGACATAAGGGCGGGGACTGTAAAAAGCCACCCGCCGCCGCGCAAGGGCCGCCGTGCCGTCACGAAAAATTTCGCCGAACGCGTCTGGATCGTGCAGCGTGGCGTAACTCCGATGAATCTCAACGCATCGCCATTTTCCACTCACCGCTCCAATGATCGACGAATCGCTCCAAGAACAGGCCGCGCTTTACGCCGCAGGCGCACTCAACGCGCCGGAATGCGCGCATTTCGAGTTAATTCTGAAGTTCCATACCGAGCTGCGTACGCTGGTGGCCGAACTCGAGGCGACATCCAGCGCGGTGATGCTGGCTCACTTGCCAGAATCGCCGGCGCAGCTACCCAGCGGGCTGCGGGCGCGCATCCTCGCGGCCGTCGAAGGACGCGCTCAGCAGCTGGATGAAGAGGGGTTTGTCATGACCACGCCCGAGGGGCTGGTGGAGTGGGTTAATCCCGCGTTCACCGCCATGTGTGGCTACGAGCTCACCGAACTCCGCGGCAAAAAACTCGGTCCGCTTCTCCAAGGTCGTGAAACTGACCCCGCCACGGTGGACCGGATGCGCCGCGCCGTCCACGAGCAGCGCCCCTGCACCGAGACGATTCTCAATTATCACAAGAGCGGCCAGTCCTACTGGGTGGAAATCTCCCTCATCCCTATCCCGGACGACACGGGGGCAACGCGCTATTTCGTCGCGACCGAGCGCGAAGTTCCCCAGCCGGTCGCGGCCTGAGTCGGGGGTTTTAACCCGGGATTGCAACGCCGCGAAAAAAACCGCGTGCCTCGTTGAGGGCGTGAGGGCTAGGTTGCGCGGCTATGGAAATTGTTCCGTTGGATTTTTTTGGCGTCCATGTGGATGTCCCGTTTGCATCTCCGCAGGGCTTCGCCCAGGCAAATCTGGACACCTTTGGCGCGGCGCTGTGTGACGCGACCAAAGGCCTCAGTCTGCGCCCGGATCAACTCCGGCTGAAACGCTGGGATGACCTGTTTGGCTATGAGCTCACGGCTCAGTTCTTCGGCGAAAACGGCACGCTGTCCCGCACCGCGGAACGCGTGAAACTGGGCGTGCGCAGTGCGCGCACCGCCGCGGACTGGAACATCATCCGCGACGCCCTCATTCGCTTTTTCGCGCTGCTCGATCCCGACCCAAAAACCCTGACCGGCCTTTCGGCGCACGCCCACGCAAAGTTTCCTTCCGTCGAGGAACGGGACGCATTTCTCCAGCGCTTCTCCTACAGCCCAATGATCAATCGGCCCGCGGCCCTGGGCTACGTCAGCGTGCTCGATTGGGAAAAGGATATCCGCGTCCTCATCGAGCAGTCGAACGTGGTACCCGGCGGCGTTTTCGTGACGTGGGACACGCAGTTTCTGAACGCCCAGGACTGGGAGACTTTCATCCCGACGCTGCCCACGCTGATGGACAATTCGGCGAACCTTTTCGACCTCAGCTTCGAGCCGATGCGCGAACACGTTTGAGCGCATGAAACTCGACGCCGTCCAACTCGCCGCCCAAGAGCAATTCGCGCGGCAGAGCCGCAACTACGGGCGTTCGCACATTCTCGCCGATGTCTCGGACGTCATCGCAGCGCTGGAAAAGATCACGCTCCCGCCGCACGCTCGCGTGCTCGACATTGCCACCGGTGGCGGCCACACCGCGCTGCATCTCGCCAGTCTTGGCCACACCGTCACCGCCAGCGATCTCGCCGCGCCGATGCTCGAACGCGTTCGCGAAGCGGCGGCCGAACGCGGGCTGACCGTCGAGACTCGCCAGCACCCGGCGGAGGAATTGCCGTATCCGGATGCGAGTTTCGATCTCGTGACCTCACGCATCGCGCCGCATCACTTCAGTGCCCCGGAGTCTTTCATTCGCGAAACCGCGCGCGTGCTCCGGCCCGGCGGCCATTTTCTCCTGATCGACGGCAGCGTGCAGGACGACCAGCTCGAGGCCGAGGAGTGGCTGCATCGAGTAGAGAAGCTGCGCGACCCCAGCCACCACCGCCTGCTCACGCCGCGTTCCTGGTCACAGCTTTGCGGCGCCCACGGCCTGACCGTGGAAAGCGCGACGCTGCACCCGATGAAACAGCCCGACCTCGAATGGTATTTCGAGACCGCTGCGACCTCGCCGGAAAACCGCCTCCGCGTGCGCGAACTCATCGCCCAAGCGCCCGATTCCGCGCGCGCTCTTTTCCGCCTCTCGGAAGAAGACGGGAAAACCGTCTGGTGGTGGCCGCGGCTGACGCTCATCGCGCGCCGGGATTAACCGTCTGTAGGGGAAGCTGTCAGCTTCCCCTACAATCGCGCCGCTATTCCGGCGGCGTCAGCCACCCGCGGCGCCAATACATCAGCCAGCCGATTTGCTCGTGCAGCCAGATGCCCATTTTCACGAAACCATCCGGACCGGGCACGGCCGGCGTGAACGGCGTTTCGCCGGTGCCGACGCTCGTCAAAAAATTGCACGGCACCGGCGTCACTTCGAGACCTTGATGCCGAAAAGTCGCCGACGCGCGCCGTAGGTGATTCGCTGACGTCACGAGCAGCACCCGCCGCCAACCGCGCTCCGTCGCGAGCGCGCGGACCTTGAGCGCTTCATCGTGAGTATCACGGTTGTGCCCGAGCGGGATCATCGCCTCTGGTGAAACACCCCACCGCACGAGCAGGGCGCGCGTGATTTCCGATTCGCGGATCTCGCGCCCATCGAGTTTCCCCCAAGCGCCACCCAGCAGCAGCACCGGCGCTTTCTTCAGCCGCATCAGCTCCGCCGCCATGACCAGCCGATCACCGGCGATCGAAAGATGCACTCCGCCTACTTCATAGCGTGAGCCTTGCGCCCCGCCGCCGAGCAGCACAATCGCATCGGCTTCCGGCAGCTCCTCGATCTTCACGCCCGCGTAGGGCCGCTCCAGCGCACCGAGCAATCTTCCCGGCACGCTCGTGCTCCCGATGATCGTGATGAAAATCACCAGCGCGGCCACGACCGCGGCGAAGGTCCGCTGCCCCTTCCGCCACAACAAGACTCCCAGCACGATGAGCACCGCCCAGACGAAACCCACCGGCGCAAGCAGGGCGATGAATTGCTTCAGCAAAAAGCGGATCGGCTCACCAAGTAGGTCTCTCATCGTGCTGATCAAGCCTTGGGCCGGGGGTCGCAGGCCAGCCTTCAGATGTAGCAGTGAGACTTGGCGCGTTAGCCCTGCTTTGGCAGCAGACGCTCGACGGGAAAGCCGAGCTGACGTGCGCGGGCCACGTACCCGGCAAGTTTCTCCGGCGGCACTTTGGGACTACGGGCCAGAATCCAGAGGAAGTCTCGATCCGGCGTGCCGACGAGCGCGAGCGAGTAGTCAGGCTCGACCGCGATGATCCAGTAGTTGCCGTCGTCGGGCACTGGCGCAAGTGCGGCGAGGCCGCCAAATTTCACGCGCAGCCGCGCGCCATCGCTCCCGGGGACCGCGGTCGCACGACCGTCGATGGTCTTGGTCGTGCCATCAGGCCGTAGCTCGGTGTTGCGGACGGTCACAGCCCCGTCCGGGAGCAGGGTGTATTCGGCAGTCGCGCGGGAATCTTCCCGCTGGAAGGAATTTGGCAGCCGCGCGATCTCGAACCACTTGCCGGCGTAGCGCGCGAGATCGACCTTCGAGGCGGTCGGGAGTGGCCGCATCGGCTGAGAGCAGGAAACCAAGGCGACGGCGGCGAGGCCGATCGCACAGAGAAAAAGGCGGGGCATGAGGCTTTCGTCAGTGCGGCAGGCGGTTGCGTTGTCGCTCGTTACGCGACCTTCCACGGGCCGCGGTACTCGCAGGTCAGCCACTTCGGGTCGCCGGTACCGTCCGCGAATGTGTTGGTGGCCGGGTTCCATTTCAGCCGTTGGCCGTGGTAGTAGGCGAAGTTCGTGAGATGGCAGCAGGTCACCGTGCGCGCGCCGATTTCGACGTCGGTGATCGGCTGCTGGCGCGACTTCATGCACGCCAGAAAGTCCGCTTTGTGATCGGTGCTCGCGTAGAGCTTCACCTTGGCCGTGGCGAGGAACTCTTTCTCGACAGCGTCCAGTTGCTCGCCAAGCGGTGGCGCATCTTCTTTGGAGAGTGACTTCGCCTTATTCACACCTCCCAGCGTCAGGCGGAATCGGCCGCGGTTGACGTAGATCTCGCCATCAGTCCCGAAAAAGGTGACGCCGTTTTCTTTGATGTGCGTGAGCTCGGTGCCATCGGCGTAGATGAGTTTCGCGCCGGCTTCGGCCTTCGCCCAGTCGGCAGGCGGCACAACTTCCACCGGTCCGCTCGCGTCCATGCCGAGGCCCCATTGCGCGATGTCCAGGTGGTGTGCGCCCCAGTCGGTGACAAACCCGCCGCCGTATTCGCGGTAGAGCCGCCACATCGGGAAGTGCTTGTTCACGCCGCGTGGGCTGAGGATTTCGTTGTATTCGCGGAGCGGCGCCGGCCCGAGCCACAGGTCCCAGTTGAGGCCGGGCTCGGCTGGTTGACCGGGGAGGTCGCACGGTTTCCCCGGCCCGCCGAAGCCGGCTTCGACGCGGCTGACCTTTCCGATCACGCCGTTGCGCACGAGTTCGCAGGCGACGCGAAATTCGCGCGACGAGCGTTGCATTGATCCGGTCTGGAACACGCGTTGGTTTTTCGCCACCGCATCCACCAAGGCGCGCGCCTCGTGGATCGTCTGCGTCAGCGGCTTCTCGCAGTAGATGTCCTTCCCCGCAGCGGCCGCAGCGATGCCCATGATGGCGTGCCAGTGATCCGGCGTGGCGATCACCACGGCGTCAATATCCTTGCGCGCGAGGAGCTCGCGGAAATCTTCGTACACCCCGCAACCCTTGTATTCGGCAGCGTTCGCCGCCTTTGCGTAGTAGCTCTCCGCGATGCGCCGGTGATCTTCGCGGCGCGTCGTATCCACGTCGCAGACCGCCACGGTCTGGGTTTCGCCTTTGCGGAGAAATTCGTTGAGCAATCCGCGCGACTGAATCCCGCAGCCAATGAAGCCGAGGGTAATGCGATCATTCGGTTTCGTTTCCGCGGACCAAACCCGGGACGGCAGAAAAAGCGGGGCGACGCCGGCGGCGAGCGTGGCCTGAAGGAAAGAACGACGGGAGAATTTGTTGTGGGGCATGGCGGTGATCTTCTTCTGACGCCTTTCAGCGATCAAGTTTTCTGAGCGGGCGACGCTTTTCGCGGCTGCCGGTTTCGAGACAGTTTTGTAGTCGGCGCTAGAAAGTGACGCGCACGCCAGCGCTGAAGTTGTTTGAGCTGTAGTTGGTCCGCGCGGTTTCGCCGTCGTAGTAAACATACGTCGCGGTCCGCTCGTTCCAGAGCACCGCGATGCCGGCGCTGATGAGCAGGCTGTCGTCGCCGATTTCCGGACCGAAGACGGTAAAGCTGCTGCCCGCGCCATTGGCGAAGCGGGAGCCGAGCCCGTAGCTGTTGTCGCCAAACTCATGCTGCCACGCTGCTCGCGCTTCGTGACGGACGATGACCCCACCGAGCTGCAAGTCGTAAATCGCTTTCAAACCGACGGCGGTCCGCAGACTTTCGCTGCTTTGATCCGCGTACTCCAGCGGGGCCAGCGAGCCGCGTTCGCGGAAGCTGTCGAAACCCACGTGCGTGTATTGGACGTTTGCGATCGGCCCGATGCTCAGCCCACCTGTTTTCCAGTCGTAGCCGGTGGCGAAAAGCGCATTCAATTCACCGCCCTCCGTGCTGCCTCGGGCGCGTCCTTGCAAGGCGCTTCGCTCGGTGTCGTAATTGTTGTAGCCCCCGCTCACGGCGGCATCGGCGTAGAAGCCTGTGCCGGTAAAGTAGGTCGCGTAGAGACCGGCCTTGGCACCGTCCACATCCACGTTGCCGCCACCCGTCAGATCGGCCCGCGTGCGGGCGTAGCCGCCATAGAAGCCGATGGCAAAGTTCGGCGTGAGCTTGTAATCCGCGCCGATCGTCACGCCCCCAGTGGCAAGATCAAAGCCGTCTGCGTTCCGAGTATTGTCCACGTCCGTAAACTCCCCGACGCCGGTGACAAACACCCCCCAGCGATTCTCCTCCGGCGCGCGCAGTTCTTTGCTCCCTTTCCCGACCGGGCCGCGGTTCCCGTAATCCGTCCTAGAGTCCTCATAGCCGGCGTAACTCTTGCCCCCACCGCCGCTCACCGCAAAACCGTCCGCGCTGAACCCAGAGGAGCCCATGCGTAGATCGTCCATCCGTCGCAGCACATTGGCGGTCTGCACATTGGCCAGGGAGATGCCGATATTGAAAATCGACGTCAGTTCCTCCGGGGCGATTCGGTCCAAATCGGAAGGCAGTTCACTGAGCAGGCGCGCGTCGAGAAAGTCGATCAGTTCGTCCGCGCGGGAATCAAAGACCACCTTGTCCAGATTGCGAGCGACCGCCTTTTGGTTCCGCGTAAGCTCGCCGAGGTCGTTGACAAAGGAGCCTTGCACCGCGGCGAGAATGACCGCGTTCGATTCATACACGAGGCCCGCGCGCAGGAGCGTTCCGGTGGTCAAAAATGCGTCGCCCAGCACGTTGGCGAACTCGCCGTTCACGCCGCCGGCCGCGGTGAGGAAGGTGATCCGGTCGCCACGCTTTAGCTTTACGCTGCCGACATTGAGCAGGCGCAGGTTGCCATCGAGGTTCGCGGTGCCCCCCACGGCCAGCACGTCGAATTGCCCGGGGTTTGTGCCCGCCACCTCGATGGCGAGCGTGCCAGGGGAAGACTGGGTGAAGTTGCCGCGCACGGTTAGGGTGCCCGCCGAGGGGCCAGGGCTGACGATGCCGCTGTTAAAAACGTTCCCGCCGATCAGTCCGCGACCGCTGAGCGTGCCGCCGGCATTCACAAACGTGCTGGGGCTCGCGATCCGCCCGTTCACCTGCAGCACGCCACCGTTCACGAACGTGTTGCCGGTAAAGGTGTTCGCGGCGTTCAGCGTCAGCGTGCCGGTGCCGGATTTCGTGAGCGCGAAGTTGCCGCTGAGGATGCCGGTGATGACCGCGTCTTTGAGGGCGACTCCGCCGGGTGCGAGGGTGTTGCCGGTGAAGGTGCTGGCGTTGGTATCCAGCGCATCGAATGCGACCGGGACGGGAGGGAGCGTACTGGTGAAAGTGAAAAGCCCAACGGTGCTGCCGGGCGCAAACGTCTGAGGAGTCGCGCCATTCGCGTCCTCAAAAAAAGAAACGATCCCGACGCCAGGATCAAACAGGATCTCGAAGCCTGTCGGGGCCGCGAGGTTCATCAAATTGCTGGTCGTGGCAACGTTGAGGTTGACGATAGCCAGGTCGAAAGTGGTGCCCTTATTCAGCACTGAGTAGGAATACGTGTTGATGCCGGTGCCCGTGTTGAAGTCGATGTTGGCATTGAGATCCACCTGGGCCTGAGCCGCGCAGCTCAAGATACTGCCGGCGAGAACCGCCAGCGCATTGGCGGAGGTGAAAAAAGGTGAGCGGCTAAATCGGTTGGGTTTCATGAGATGGTTAGCAACGGATTGGTGATGTGACGATTTGTGGCAGGGCGAGAAAGGGACGGGAACGGCATTGCCCGGCGGCGAGCCCTTAAAAAAGCATCAGGGCAACAAGGGGCGGTTGCCCCGCCTTGCAGGATCAAAACAACGGTCATGCGAGGATGCGCTGGAAAAACCAAAACGAGCCCGCCGTGGTCACCACGAGCGCACCGGCAGCAACGACCTGTTCGGAAAGGCGAACGCTGCGTTGGCGAAGCAGCGCGAGAAGCGGCGCGACGGCGAGGACAATGCAGGCTTGGCCGATCTCCACGCCGCCGTTGAAGGCCAGCAGCGACCAGCCAAGCGCGTGCCGTGGCAGTTCCATCTCCTGGAGCACATTGGCAAAGCCAAAGCCGTGGATAAGCCCGAAACCGAAGGCGAAAAGCAGCCGCGGATCGCGCCAGCGCTGCCCGAGCAGGGCGTGCACACCGACGAAGACAATGCTCAGTGCAATGACCGGCTCGATGAGCGAAGCCGGCGGATGCAAGATGCCAAAGGTGGCAAGCCCAAGCGTGATGCTGTGGGCGACGGTAAAGGCGGTGACGATTTTCAAAAGCCGCCCCACACTCCCTCCGAGCAGCAGCAGTCCGACAACAAAAAGGATGTGATCCGGTCCGATGAAAATGTGATGCACACCTTCGAAAACGAATTTGGCAACGATGGCTCCGAGAGACTGCCGGGAGCCCGCGCGATAGGCTACGGCCGGAGCGTCGCCTTCGAAGATCTCCTGCTGCTGAAGACCGTCGTTTTCATAGATGTTCACGAACGTGCGGTGGCGGGCGTCGTACGGAAAAAGTCGAGCCTGCACTTGGATCGTAGCCGGGGGCGCAGACCAGGCATAGTGCAGCTCCAAGCGCAGATCCCGCTGCGCGGGAATGGGCACGATGGAGCGCAACTCTGCACTCAGCGGCGCTCCGTCCGCGAAAATCTGCAGCCGTGCCTGCACGAGCGCCGCGAGGGCAGTGCGTTGGGCGTTGGCCACAGCTGGATCAAGCAGCATGGCTGGTTCGACGGTTGGCAGGTCATGCGCGAGGTCCGTGTTCGAGGCTGTGAGGGTGGCGGTGAGGCCATTCGCGCCGAACCGGAGATCGAGGAAGCTCGTGGGTTCGTCGTGCGCCACGGCCCGCGACAGCGCAAGAAAGAGAGCGAGGAGGAATGCCAAAACCCGTCCGCAACTCAGGCCGGAGATCGTCATCGAACCGCTCCCGAAGTTGCCGGTAGCACAGCATTGGCCGCGGTGCCGCCGAGCTGTTCCAGGGCTTTCACCGCATGCGGCGTTTGCAGCACGCTGAAGCGGGGGTTGAGACGCAGCGCTTGCCGCAGATGCTGCTGCGCTGCCGCCGCGTCGCCGGTCGCCGCGGCGATCATCCCGGCATGATAGTGGATTTCTGCGTCCGGCGTCTTGTAGCGCAATGCCCGGGTCATGGCTTCCGTGGCCCGGGTGACGTCGCCATTTTTGAAGTAAACCCAGGCCAGCGTGTCGGCTTCATGCACGTTCTGGGTCAGCTTGCGCGCCTCCGCCAGGCGCAGCGCTTCGACGGGCTGGCGGTCGTGGTCGGCGTAAAATTTTGCCAGCGCAAGATGGCTATGCCCGGCACTCGCGGTCTGCAAGGCATCAAGCGAGACGACCTGTGCGTAATATGTTTCCGCTGCTTCCGACTCGCCTTTCGCCGCGCGAAGATCGCCCAGCGCGACGAGGGCGTCGTGGTTCGGCGCGTTTTCCAGCACGGCTTGGAAGTGTTTTTCCGCGCCATCGAAGTCATCACGCGCCACGGCAACGCGGCCCGCCGCGAGCAGCACCTGCGTGTTATTCGGAGCCGCCTTCAACGCCGGTTCGAGCACCAACGCGGCGTCGTCCAGCGCGCCTTCGTGAAAGAGCATCATTGCCAGGCGCGCCCGGCACCACGCGGTATTTTCGGCCACCGGCGAGCCGGCTTTGATCGCCTTATCCATCAGCCACTTCGCCTTTTCACCGTCGCCCGTCAGCCACAGCAGATGCGCCCCGCGGCTCCACGAGGAGAGATCCGGCTTGAGATCCATCATCTGCTGGTAGTGCTCGAACGCTTCGTCGTAATCGCCCAACTCCACCGCAGCATCGCCCAGAATTCCGAACGCCGCGGCGTTCCCTGTATCCAAGGCCAGAGCGCGTTTTGCCCACGTTTTGCTTTGGTCAAAATCGTGGCGCCCGCCGGTCACCCACGCCCTGCCGATCAGCGCATCCACACTCTGCGGATCGAGGCGCAGAGCCTCCTGGTAGGCGGCTTCCGCGTGGTCGTAATACTTTTCGTCCGCCGTGTCGCGGAAGGCCTGGGCCAGCCCGTTTCCGACTCGCACCCACAAAGCCGCGTCCTCTGGCTTTGCGCGGACCTTGCCGAGTGCGGAAGACAGCGCCTTCGCGGTTTCCGGGCTGCCGCCGCGCACCGGAATCGCGCCCAGAATCTCATTCGCAGTGGGAGTCGCGGGGAAATTCGCAGCAATGCCCGCCACCGGTGCCGAGGCTCGCTTTTCCACCAGCGCCGCACCCAGTGCGGCCCCGATGCAAATCACCACTGCACCGATACGCAGCGTGCTCGCGCGAGCGGGACGAGGAGAGGTTGCGGTGGGCGAAGGAGTCATGGTGTCAGGCCAAGAAAAGCGCCGGCGCATTTTTTAGGATGCGCCGGCGCCAATGGGCGGATTGTGGCCGATTAAGGGGCGTTATTCGGACCGGAGTCCTTGGTATTGCGCGGCCCGGCGTGCGGGGTGGCGGCATACGGGAAGACGCGGTTGTAGAGCTGATCGTTGGCCGCGACGTTGTCGCCGAGGACGGTCACCGTCGAGTAGTTCGGACCGCTCGCCACAGCGGTGAGGGCGATGTCCACCACGTCGTCGCCAAACCGGCGGCCGTTCGGCCAGCCAGCGGGGATGGTCGCGCCGCCGGTTGTGGTCAAGACCTCGCCTTCGAGGAAGTTTAAGCGCCGAAACGCGGCGTCGCCGGCCACATTCACGGACGGCGTAGTAGTGTCGACGCGAATCACATCCGGGATGTAAACCGCCGCGAGATCCGTGCGGTTCGTGGTGGCGAGCGGACCCGCGCCCGTCGGATTTTGAAAGACCGCGACATTGATCAGTGCAGCGAGTTCCGAATTGAGGGCGTATTTGGCAAAGCTCACCGCATCCGTCGTCGGCGCTGTCCGGTTATAATTGTCCTTGTCCGCGATGGCCACGAGCACCTCGTTGAAGAGCGGATTCGCCAGGCGGTTCACCTGAATGAACGGCCCCGAACTCGCCGGCGCGTTGTTCGTCGAGCGCAGGGTCACCCGCGGACGGCTGACCGATGCATATACGCCCACGCCATTGCGCGGGCCGACACCGGGGGCGGCGCCGTTGGTGAAGGGCGCGTTGTAGGCAATCGTGGGCAGTTGCGCCAGCGGGATGACGATTGAGTAGTGCAGCACGTTGTAGCCTTTGAATCCGTCCACGCCATTCCCGTCCTGGCCAAGTCCGTCGGCGGAATCACCGTCATTGTCCAAAATGCGCCCATCGAGCAGATCGAAAATCGCCGGCGTGTCGGCAAAGAAGCCATCTTCACGCGACCCGCAGAACGTGGAGAAGAGCGCTCCGCCGGAGGTGAAATTGTAGCGCGTCTGGGCGGTGTAGGGATCCGTGGCCGCGGAGTTGGCCGCGCCGGAAATTGCTTTCCCGTAATTCGGATTCGAAGCAGGAGTGCCCGTCAGATCGTTGTAGAGCGGCGTGACTCGCGCCCCGACATTAGGCGGCGGCACCATCAGTACCGTCGTTCCGTTGAGGACGGTGGAGCTGTTACCTACGACCCGGGTGACGTTGTAGGTCTGCACGAAGTTCTGGCGGTTATCACCCACCGTCATGATCGCTCCCGCGTCCGGATTTCCGCCCACATTGGCCCCCCGGCCGTAGCGGAGAATGGTGTTCTGATTCTTGTAGCTCCCATTCACCCCCACCGGGGAAAATTGGAAGTCGTAGCGCTGGAGTTCCGCGCCGGTGACGGGATTCGCAATGTGAATGCTGTAGCGCCCGTCATCGGAAAACGCCTCATACTGCGCCCCGTCGCCGGGCTCGGAGAAGGGGCGCACGCTGACCTCGACGACGAGCACCCGCTCACCGCCCGCCCGCGTGCGGACGAAGGCATAGACATCGGTCAGGTTGGCCTGCGGATCTAGCTTGATGAGCGGCGCATCGCTATGGCTGGAGGCTTGGGCCGGGGTAGGCGCAAACCAAGTTGTCGCCACGAGCGCGGCGACCGTGGTCGCTTTCATAGCATGATTCACGAAGGCGAAGCGTCTCCGGGGAGAGGGATTTTTAGACAGGTTCATTGGTAGTTGGTGGTTGGTTGAGTGGAAAAAGCTCACTTGCGCCGACGCGCTAGCGCCATGGGAGCCAGCAGGGCCAGGCTCAGCAGAGCGCTGCTACCCGGCTCGGGCACCATCGGTGCCAGGGTAGTTCCGGAGGAGGTTCCGCCGGTGACGTCCAGCGCTTCGAAAGGAGCAGCGGCAGGAGCAAGCAGGCTGGCGTAACTGAAAAGTCCGTTGAAGGACGACGGGCTGAAAGTTTGCAGCGTCGTCTCTTCCGTATCTTCGAAAAATGATACGACGCCCAACCCCGCGTCGTAGCTGATGTCGAATCCCGTAGGGGCCGTGAGACTCAGCAGATCGCTGGTCGTGGCCACCTGCACATCGATCAACGCGAGATCGAAAAGGCCGCCGTTAAAAACGGCGTATGAATAGGTATAAAGGCCGGTGCCAATATCGAAATTCGCACTGCCCAGCCGACACTTGCGCCGCTGCACTGCCCAAAGTGAGGAGGGCGAAACTTCCGACAGCTAATGAGACTCTTGCTTGGAATTTGATCATGGGGTTTTTCGTCGCCGGTGGGGTGGAGTGGCTTGGATGGGTAAGGATGCGCAAGGCCCCCAGCCGCTGGATGCACAGCGATCTACAATTTTCTTCCAGACCTTCCCGCTCCGACGATTTTACCGAAGGTCCTTGTGTGAAATCACAGCGGCACTTGTGTCCCGACCATCGCGCCAGTCCAAAACCTGAGGGCGCGCAGCGACGGCACGCGTGAGGGCTTTACGAGCGGCCTTGGGTTCGCCGAAGAGTGTTCGCGCTGCCGCAAGCAGCAGCCTCGACCTACTTTTCCCCGCACCAGACCACGGCGTTTCGGAGGAGCGTCTGATAAGCGGGGAGGTCGTGGGCTTTGGCGTCGTGGCCGAGAGTGAGGCCGACGATTTTCGCTTTCGGATGCTTGACGATCCAGACCTGCGGGAAGGCTTTGCCGCTCTTCGAGCTGGTCGCGGTGGCGAGGACTTCGATGGGCGTCGCGGCAGGATCGGCGGCGTAGTGGTAGAGCTCGTCCGTGATCTCGAAAGTCCCCGGAACACCTTTGGTGATCGTGCTCGCGGGGTTCGACACCGTCACGGTGAAGGGGCCGAAGTTGTCATGGGCGCGCGTGCCGCCGCCGACGATTTCCTTATTCCACTGCGGGAAGTTATTCCACGCATACCAAGTGCCGGGATGCAGCGCGACGATGCCGCCGCCAGCGTTGGCGAAGTCGATGAGCGCCTTGCGTGTCTCGGCGCTGATCGGCTGGTTCGCGCTGAGCACGAGCACATCGATGTTTTTCAGAATCGGCGCGATGCCGTTGAGGTTCTGCGTGAACTCGACCCAACCGACAGCGGGCGTGAGCGTGGCTTTGTCGGTGCCGCCGAAAAACTTCACGAAGTCGTGCGATGAACCTCCACCGACGAGCAGGACGCGCGGGCCGTTCGCCGGGCGCGTGGCGGGTGGTTGCGGCACGGCGTCATTGAACTGCGGCTTGAAGCCGCCTTCATCGGGCGTCGCTCCGGGCCGGTTACTGAAGACCGGGTTGTTGATGACGCTTGAGGTGATGATGCCGCTGGGGATCGGTGCAGCGTTTGGGTCGGCGAGTTGGGCAGTGATGGCGAGCGTGGTTGGCGCGACATCCTTGTCCGAGCTTTCGAGAACGAGGCTGGCGATGGGGCCGGTCTTCTTGAGTTGCTTGCTGAAGGCGCGCATCTGGAAGCCCTCGGTCACGCCTTCGGCGAAGGTGGAGCCCGGCACGTCGTGGCGCGCGATGTGGTCGGCAAACTCGACGCCGTTGTTGAACACGAGCTGCTCGTTCGTGCCATCGGCATAATTCACCGTACAGGACATGACGGGGAATTTGTCCTGGTTGAACGGATAGGCCCAACCGCCGATGCCGCCGAGGAAATGGAGACGGTTCGCGGTGAAGCCGCCGACTTTTACCTCGACGCGCTGGGGCATTTGCTGGCGCGAGTAGGAACCCTGCGGGCCGCCCTTGAGGTTGACCACATTCTTTCCACTGGGTGATTTTTCGGGCGCGACGACGTTGAACGGAATGCCGCCAATTTTCAGCGTACCCGTTTTCGCGAGGTCGATGCTCTTGCCACTCTCGGTGCCATAAAACCCGCGGGCACTGCTCGCGGTGAAGGCGGTGCTGAGATCGAGCGTGCGGAAGCCGCCGCCATCGACACTGGCCATGTAAGCGATGATGTCGCGGAGTTGCTCGGCTCCGAGGCCTTCAAAGCCTTCCGGCATCAGCGAGCGGCCGGTATTCGCGCGGGTTTTAATGTCGGCGGTTTTCACTTCCTGTTCGCCCGCCAGGCTGCGGACCACGACGGCGGCGGGATTTTCGCGCGCGATGATGCCGGCGAGAAACTGGCCATTCTTCGTCTCGAAATTCCACGCGACGTAGCTCGGTTCGACTTCTCGGTTGGGATCGACGATCGCGGTGAGAAGTTCGCTGGGGCCGTGCGAGCCCATGCCAGTCAGGCCGGGGCCGACATTCGAGCCAGCGCCATCGAAATTGTGGCAGGTGGCGCAGGCCGTCACGAATAGCGCTTTGCCTTTGGCGGGATCGCCGCCCAGGCCTTCGACGACGGGAGCCAGCTTGGCGATCGCCTCGTTTTTCGCTTTGGCGGAGGGGTTCAGTTCCTCAAGCATGTCGGTGGCGCGTTTGGAAATCGCGGGGTCCGGATGGGTGCGGAGGCGAGCGATGTTGGCCGGCCCGAGGTTCGCGAGGGAGATGGTTTTCGCTTTCACGCCGTCGAGCAGCGCACCGGCCCAATCGCTGCGCTTGAGCAGAGCGTCGAAGGCAGCGGTCTGCGCGGTAACGTCAAGTTGCGGGAAAGCGGCGGCGATGGCCGTGCCGGCGGCGGGTTCGCCGGTTTCGCCGAGGACGGTGACAAGCTGGGTCTTACCGGCGGCGGAGAACTTCGCGTCGGCAAGCAGCTTGGCGACGGCGGGAAGCGCTTCGGCATTCGTGCTGCGCAGGCCGATGAGGGCGAGCGCCGCATTGAGGCGAACGTCATCCGCGCCGGTGCCGAGGCGCGCGAAAAGATCGCGCGTGAGCTGGTCGATCGCGGGTTTGAGCGAACCGGTCTTGTCCCACTTCGCGGCCAGCGGGAGGACGCTACCGCTCGCGCCGCTGGCGAGCAGTTTGCCGAGCGCGGCGGAGAGTTCGGGCGTCATCGGCGGCGCGTCTTTGAGCGACTTGCCAAGAGTTTCGAGGATGCCGCGCTTCAGCGCATCAGTGCTCGCGGGCTTGGTGGCGAGGGCGGCGACGAGCTCGGCTGCAGCCGCAGCGTCATTCTCCTCACCGATGCCTTGGGCGAAAATGGAAACTAGCGGCGCGAATGTGGCGTCACCGCTGTCGAGCGCGACGGCGATGGCGGCGGCGGGATTCTGCGCCAATGCACCGACGGCGGCGCTGCGCTGGAAGTCGTCGTCGAATCTCGGCCAAGCCTTGATGATAGCCTCTGCGCCTCCAGCGCTGAGTGGGGTAGCAGCAAGTGCGCGTAATCCTGCAACACGCACTTGGGGGTTATCGTCACCGAGGGAATTTATCCCCTCAAGTTGTTGGGTAGTCCCCTCCCTCTCTGCCATGGAGCGCTGAAAAATGTTGAACTCTTCGATCACATTCTCGGCGTTGCGCCGTACCCTTGCATCGGTGTCGGCCGACGCCCCAATCATCGAAGCCAAAGGCAGATCTCCTATTCCGTACAATGTCCACAAAGCCGCTATCTTTGCTTCAGGGGCGCCGCTTTTAAGCAACGGACTTACGCGTCCGGCACCCTCTTTTTTCTCGATCAACAACCGGCTCGCCGTCATCCGCACATGCGCGCTCGGATGCTCCAGCGCTTTCGCCAACTCAGAGACACCCGCTTTCGACAAATCCGGCACCGCGTTCTTTTTCGCGTCCTTGTGATCGATCCGCCAGATGCGGCCGAAGTAGTGGTCGCGATCCGGGCGGACGGCGGCGTTGACACGGTTGTGATCGGGGCCGCGGGTGTCGTTGTGGATGACGGCCTGGTTGTAGAAGTCGCCGACGTAAACCGCGCCGTCCGGGCCGGTGCGGACTTCGATGGGCCGCCACCACATGTCTTTGCTGCGGATGAATTCCGTCTGCTCGCGGCCAGGCAACTTCGCTGCGGAGTAGCTGCTGCCTTGGGGCGTGAGCCGCTGGTGCGTGATGATGTTGATCGTGCACTCGGTGGTGAAGTAGTCACCATTGTATTCCGCCGGCCAGGAGCCACCGTCGTAGATGACCGCGCCGGCCCCGGCGGTGAAGTCGCCCACGCGGTCGATCTGCACGTAGGCGAGCTGTTCCCACGGCGTGGACGAGAAGCTCTTCTGGTCCGCGATGATGGTGTGAAAGCTGGCGGTTTTGCCGACTTTGCCGCGCGCCAAGACATACTCGGGAAGGACCACTTGATTGAGCAGGGTGCCACTCGTCGGCTGCGTCCACATCACGCGATTGTCGCCGGTGATGGTCAGGCCCCAGGTGTTGCCGCCTTTCGACGAATATTGCTCGATCACCGAGCCGTCGGGTTTGAAGCGCACGACGCCGCTGCCGATGTTCGGCATCTTGTCGCCTTTGGCGTTCACCACTTTGTCCGAGCCTGCGTAGCCGTGGGTGGCGTAGATCCAGCCATCCCAGCCCCAGCGCGGATTGTTGATCACCGCGTGGGTGTCGCCGGTGCCGAGGCCACCGTAGAGCTTCTCGACTTTGTCGGCCTTGCCGTCGGCGTTCGTGTCGCGCAGCCAAAGGATGTCGGGGGCTTGGGTCACGATGACGCCGTCTTTGTGAAAAACGAGGCCGGTCACGAGGTCGAGCCCTTCGTAAAAGATTTCCTTCTTGTCCATCACGCCATCGCCGTTGGTGTCGGTGAGGCGGCTGATTTTGTCGATCGCCTTGCGCTCCTGCACTCCGGGCGCAGGGTCGATGCCACCGTGATCTTTCCACTCCTTGCCGCGATAGTCCGGGCGCATGCCGCGGCGACCGTTCGGATACTCGGGCGTCTCGGCGACCCAGAGCGAACCGTCCGGCGCCCAGTCGAAGTTCATCGGCTTGTTGATCAGTGGCTCGCTAGCCACGAGCGTGAGTTTGAAATCGGGATGGATTTCAAGCGCCTTGAGCGTGTCCGCCGGGCGCTGCGGTCCGCCTTCCGGATAAGTCAGCGCGGCGATTTCCTCGGGTTTGCAAAACTCGTCGAGGTTCGTGCGTTTGCCGGCCCAGGCGATGCCGCGGAGGAGGATGGTGCGGTAAAACGGCTTTTCAAACGTGGAGTAGAGATGGCCGGGCAGCGTGACAAAAGCGCGGTAGTTGTCCTTTTCGTAAGCCCACATCTGCGGCTGGATGTCGTAGATATTCACCTTTCCACCCTCAGCCGGCTTTTTGCCGTCGCGCACATTCGGCGTGAAGCTCGTGGCCAGGACCGTCACCTCTTTGGCGATGTCCATGTCGTAGTAGATCTCGTCGTCGATGCGGAAATTCGCCGCGCCGCGGGTGATCGGGTGACCGCCGCCAATTTGCTGATTTTCCGTGTAGTAGAGGTCCATCATTCCTTCCTTCCACTTCGTCTTGCCCGGCACCCATGCCCCGCCAATGACGCTCTTCCACCACGCCGGATCGTCGCTCACCGCCGCGGTGTGAATAACTACGAGGCCACCGCCGCGCTTGGTGAAGTCGCTGACGTTTTTCTTTTGCTCGTCGGTCGCATTGCCGCCTTCCTGCGCGTACATCACGAGCACATCGGTTTGGGCAAACTGCGCCGCCGTCGGCCAGTCCATCGCGCCATCGGTTTTCATCCCGCGTTGAGTTAGCGCGGCCTTCCAGTCGTTGAGGAAGCGCTCGTGTTCATGCGCATTCGGGCCGTGCGACTTCATTCCGCCGCGAATGAAAACCCGGAGCGGTGCAGCAGACGCGGTGAGCGCGAGAGCCCCGAAGACGAGGAGATTGAGGAGACGTTTCATAGTGGTAGAGTTCGGGGAGGCGGCGCGGCGAGCGCGTGGGGTGACAACCGCGCAGAGAATACGCTCAATAGGCGTGGAGACATGCTCAAAAAGCACGACTGGCTATCGTGAAAGCACATCGCCTCGGAAATATCGCCGCGGCCAGATCAATAGCTCTTCCGCAGGGTTGCCCTACCTTCCTGCCTCAACTCGGCGCTCCTGCCTCTGCTTTTTCTCTGCCCCATGAAGATCCCTCAGCTTACCGAAACCAACATCGTGGGCCCGGCCACGCGGGAGTTCAAAGTTTGGGCCGCAGAGTGCCCGGTCTTGGCAGGGCATCATATCGCGCATGTAGGCCTGGCCGATGCCGCCGAGCCCTACGAAATGGTCCGGATGGATTTGAGCGGAACGTATTTCCTTTCCTGCTCCGGTGGTCGGGGCCGCATTTTTCTCGATGGCCGCTGGCAACTTTGCCGCGAGGGCTGGGCCTGCCTCGCGCCGCCTCACGCGGTGCTCGCCTTTCGTGCAGAGACCGACGCGCGTTGGGAATTCACCTGGGTGCGCTATCAACAGCCGCCCGAGCAAAAGCCAATCATCAGCACTTCCTCACCAGCCCTGGCGCGTTTCGACCCGCTGCCCTTGCGCGCCGCGGTGCAGGGTCTTTACCACGAAATGCAAAGTCAGACCGCGCCGATGACGGTCACGCACTGGGTCGAGCTGATCCACACCTACGTTCTCCGTTTCGCCCGCCCCTGGCAGACCGATGACCGCCTGGGTCACCTCTGGGACTATGTGGCTGCGCGCCTCGGTGAGCCGTGGTCGCTCGATGCCCTTGCCCGCCATTCGCACCTCAGTGCTGAGCATCTGCGTCGCCTCTGCCGCCGCGAATTGGGCCGCAGTCCGATGCACCAAGTCATCTACCTGCGCATGCAACTCGCCGCCAAACTCCTCGCATCCTCAAACGATAAGGTCGAAACCATCGCCACCGCCTGCGGCTACGAGAATCCGTTCGTGTTTTCGACAACCTTCAAAAAGTGGGTCGGCTGGCGGCCGAGCGAATACCGCGCGAAACAGCGGTAGCTCGCTGCTATTTCACGAGCGCATCGAGGAGTTGCCCGTAGCGCGCCGGGTCGAGCTGGAGCACGTCCGCGGCCTGCTCGGCGGTTGGTTGCCACGTTTCCGGCGGCAGCGTTTTGGGGAAAACGACGCGCTCAAAACGCACCGCGATCTGCCAGCCCGTTCGCGCCACCGAAAGCCGTGCGGGTGTGCCATCAGCGCGCACCCAGACACGGGCCGCCCAGTTTTTTTCGCGCAGCGATTTCGCCAGCTCGGGCATGAGGTGCAGATCGAGCACTCGGCAGGGATCCTCGTCGAGTGACTCAGCACCCACGTCTTTCACTTGGAAAAGTGCAGGCAGCAGCACGAGCTGCTTTTCCGGAAACGGTAGGGCGAACGGCGGGAGTTTCGCTTTCGGATCGGTCTTGGGCAGCTTCTTCCCGGCATTCGCCACCTCCAGCAGCGCCGTGATGCGTGAACCCGGGTAGGCCCACACTTCCTGCCCTCGGCGGCAGAGCGTGACTTCTTCACCGAGCACCGGCCCTCGCAACCGCAGCTTGTCGGGATATTCAACTTCCAGCTCCACACGCGAGCCGAGGAGCGCGGGCGGCAGACCGCTGAGCAGTTCCAGCCGCGCGGTGAGTTGCAGCGCGCGGTGGGGATTCTTCGTGTTCTTCGCGAAGACATTCACGAACGGCATGAGCAATTTTCCCAGCACGTCGTAGCGGTTTTCCTCCGCACGCAGCCGTCCCGTCGGCGCAAGCAGCGCGGCGCAGAGGACGAGACGGAAAAGCTTCACGGCGAAGCTCTCGGTCAAACCCACCAGGTCGTCAAAACTCTTCCCGCGCTTTGCCTTTGAACCCGCGCCGCATTGCGCTAAAGCACAGCGCATCTCATGGCGGTCACGCTTTTCCCGAACCTCCTCGCCGCCAGCGGCGCCGAAAGTCTGATCTTCGCTTTCGAGCAATCGACCCTGCCCGGCCGACTCATCCTGCTCTCGCTGTTCGTCGCCTCGATCTTCAGTTGGACGGTCATGGTCACGAAGTTTCGCGTCATCCGCCACGCCCAGCGGCGGCGCGACCAGTTCCTTTCGCTCTTCCGCACCGACCGCCAGCCGCTGCGCATTTACACCGACCGCATCCGCTTCGACGGCGCACCGCTTTTCGCCGTCTATAAAGCGGGCTGCCAGGAGCTGACCTTCCAACTCCTCGGCTCGGCGGAAGTCGATGAAACTTTCCGCGGCCGCCTTGATGCCGCGCCGCGCATTTCGCCCGCGCAAATGCGGGTCGTGAATAGCGCCATGGAACGCGCCGTCGGCGAGACCGCGCTCAAACTGGAATCACAAATGATCGTCCTCGCCACGGCGGTCAGCGGCGCGCCTTTCCTCGGCCTGCTCGGCACGGTCTGGGGCGTCATGGAAACCTTTGGCGACGTGGCCGCGTCCGGCTCCGCCAATCTCGCCGCGATGGCCCCCGGCGTCAGCGCCGCGCTCATCACCACCGTCACCGGCCTGCTCGTCGCCATTCCCGCGATGTTCGGTTACAACTACCTCGTCACCACCCTGCGCGGGATCATCGTCGGCCTCGATAACTTCGCCGCCGAACTCGGCTCCGAGTTCGAGCACAAATACGTGGATCACGGCGCACGGGAACGCTCCTGGAAATAAACCATGCGCCGCTTTTCCGATCGCCAGGCCCTCCAGACGCTCAGCGAGCTGAACGTCACGCCGATGCTCGATCTCGCCTTCGTGCTGCTGATCATTTTTATGATCACCACGCCGCTTATGGAAAACAGCGTCGATCTCGTCATCCCCTCGAGCGCGGCCGCGAAAAACGCCGTCGATCCGCAGTCCGTGCAAACCATCTCAATCAACCGCGAGGCTCTGATCGAACTGAACGGCAGGCCCATCGAACTCGCGGAATTGGAAGGTCAGCTCGTCGCCTTAAAAGAAACGAAGCCGGAGATCGCCGTCGTCATCCGCTCGGATCGCGACCTCGCCGTGCAAAAACTCATCGACGTAATGGACGCCGTGCAGCGCGCCAAGATCAGCAAAGTCGGCGTCGTCACCAACCCGGAAACGCCGTGAAGCCTGCCTCTCAAGCGGGAGGTTTTTTGTGTTCACGCAAAGGCGCAATGGCGCAATGGCCTCTGCGGAAGATTCCTCGCTTGGCGCCTTTGCGCCTTGGCGTGAGTTTCCTCCCCGGCCTTCCGGGAAAACCCTAAACGGCTATGCCCGAGGATCGCGCTTTCCGCCGAAACCTACTCATCGTCGCCGGGCTGCATGTGATATTCATAGGCGCGGTCTGGCTGTTCAGCGCGTGGAAGGGCCAGCCACCGCCTGCACAGGTGCTCTGGCTGGAGGGCGGTTCCATCGGCGGCGGCGAGCCCGGCGACAGCGAAGCCGCCCCGCCACCCGAGCCGGAGATGGCCGACCCAGAACCAGCGCCAGCGCCTCCGCCCGAGCCCGAAAAAATGGAACTCGTGCCCGTGCCGCCCGTCGAGCCACCGGCGGAAAGTGAAATCGTGACGCCCCAAGCCACGCCCGAACCGGCGACACCAAAGCCGGAAACACCGAGGCCCATCACTCCGAAACCCGAAACGCCGAAACCCACGACGCCAAAGGCCACTCCCAAGGCTACGCCGAAAGCGACTCCGAAACCCAAGGCCACCCCGAAGGCCACACCCAAAATCGCCGCTGCTTCCCCGAAGCCCAAAGCCTCGCCCAGCGACAAACCCAAAGGCACGCCGGGCGCGAAGAAAGCCGACGGCACCGCCACCGCGACCAACGCCAAACCGGGCGAAGGCAAACCCGGTGGCAACGGCCCCGGCGAGGGCAATGGCAAAGGCAGCGGCAAGACCGGTAACGGCGTGGGCGAGGCCCAGTTCGGTTGGTATTTCTCCATGCTTCACGACCGCTTCCACAACCGTTGGGAGCAGCCCACCTCCATCGTCCGCGCCGGCACCGACTTCGTGACCACGCTGAAAATCCGCATCGCCAAAGACGGGACGATCAGCGGGCGCGAGATTACTCACTCCTCCGGCAACCCCGTCATGGACGACTCCGTCCTCGCCGCCGCCAAAAAAGTGGAGCAGATCGAGCCCCTCCCCGCCGGCCTCGGCAGCGGCGACGCCTTCGAGATTCAGGTCAACTTCAAGCTCGACCAGGGCCAATAGCGCCGCACCCTAAACAATCCGTTTGGCAACCGGCCTTTCCTGGCTATCCTGCCGCCCCGGAAAAATGGTGGCCGTAGCTCAATGGTAGAGCTCCAGATTGTGATTCTGGCTGTTGCGGGTTCGAGTCCCGTCGGTCACCCCATTTTCCTTCGCTTTGTCCGTTTACGGGCCACTTCTTAAAAAGCCGAGGAAGCCTGAAGAGCCCTGAAGAGCCCTAAAAGAGACCAAAAAAAAGCCCTGTTTCCCTCTGTAAATGGGCGTATCGGCTTACTGCTTGTCGGCGATCAAAAAGCGCTCGGCATTGTCGGGCCACTTCTTAAAAAATTTCCGACTTCTTAATTTGCGTGTCCGGCGACCTTCCGACCTTTTACAGAGGAGCGGACACGCTAGAGGCGATTTTTTAAGAAGTCGACCGACAACGAAAAGGTCGGAAGTCGGAAGGTCGGATTTTCTAAAGCCTATAAGAAACCATCCGAAACCGGCCTGTTAAAGCCATGCTCGCCGCCTACTTCTTCGCTCCCTTGCAAGGCCCGCGAATGGCCCATGCAGCCGGCCTGCCTGGCTCATTCATCCCCGGCCCGATATCGCCAGACCTCCCGACCCGCGAGGATGCGGTCAATCATCTCGACGGTCTGCCTGGCTCGGTCCGTCAGGGCGTCGAGAGAATCACCGTCCACACGCCCGAGGAGGGCGTTTTGAAAATCCACAACCGCAGGAAAGCGGAGGGCCGCCAGGCGGGCGTCGCCAGGCCGCTCGAAATAGGGCGCGATCCTTTCCATCGCCTCGCCGATCAGCGCGGCCCGCGCCGGTTGGCAAGCGTCGCCGATCTCGGCATGCGCGCATTCAATCGCGCTGGCCAGGTGAACGCTGAGTTGCCGATTGCTCTGGCGAATACATTGCCGCCGTCGCTCGATCAGGCTTTCCAGTTTCGCCTTCCATTCTTCCAGAGTAGCGCGCAGCGGTGCAGGCGGGGTCACAGGGCCGGCGAAAAGTGCGGCGGAAGTCATGCGTGTTCGGAAATACACTCGCCGGGTGAAAGTGTAAAGCCGGTGCGGTCGGGGAAGTTCAACAATTCCGCCGACGCTACGCATCGCGAAGCCTACACCTTCATGCGGCGAGGGATGGGAGCGGCGGCGTTATCCTACCAGCCCGAAGCTTCAAGTAAAACCTTCCCTCGGCGAAAAAGTGTGCCACGGCGAGCAATGCACCTTTCCTGAGAAAGTCCCCGCTCTTAATCGTCCGAAACGCTCCGCAGCAATTAGGAGGATAGTCAGATCGGCCCGCATGTCACGCCACCGCTTGACGGCTGGTAACGCCCGGCGACTATGAAAGCCTTGGAGGCACCCGCGCGGGCGCGGAAATTCGTAGCAACCGCGTGCGTAGGGCCGGGCGTTAGCAAGCCCGTTCCCACCTTCCTCGTAGGGCGGTTGACCGTGTGCCAAAAAAACTATCGGGAAGCCGCCCGCCTCTTTCTTCCAGCCAAAAAAAAAGCGCCGGGCTGCTTTCGCGGCCCGGCGCTGTCGTCTGCGGATTTCGGTTGCTTAGCCGAGCACGTCCGCCGGATCGGTCGGGCTTTCCTCTGCATCTTCGCCGCGGCACGCCAGCTTGAAATCGCGCTCAAAGCCCGCCGGCACGGCCTTTTCGAGAGCCGGGAGTATCGCAAAATTCCTGAGGCGAAAGACAACATCCTCGCGTGTGATCGGCCTAGTCTCGCCGGTTTCCTCGTCCTCCAAGGTAAAGCTTCCGCATCGGTTATAGATCCGCTCCCGGCCCCCGCCGTCTGATCTGCGCACCGTTGAGAGCACCAGTCGCCCTTTCGATTTACCGTCTGCCTCATCCGCACCCCAAAGGTCGCGCTTGTCTTCCAGAGCAAGGCGCTCGGCCACCCCGGTTTGCTCGGCCCATTCGGCGGCCTCTGCCTTGGGTAGCGGCTCGAAATGAAACGTGCGGCTCAGTTTGAGTTTGGGCCGGCGCTTTACATATTCGGCCAGCGAAACGCGATGATGCCAGAGCGTCTCCCCCAGCCCATAGCTGCGACCGCGTGACCAGGCGACGGCCATTGCTTCGGTGACTTCGAAGAAATGCGCATCACTTCGAAAGAGATGCTGCACGTCGCCGCTGGCAAAGACGCAGCTTCCCAAGTGGATGCCGAGATTGGCAGTGAAGGCGCGCAGCTCGCGAGTCTCAGCCGCGGTGCGTGGGGCGAGCCGGTGGCAAGGCAGCGCAGGCGGGGCGGCATGCTTTGCTCGCGGGGCTTTGGGAGGGACTGCGCCCTTGCGAGCAGCGGTCTGTTTGGCTTGCGCGCTTTTTGGCGCAGTGTCACCCTTTCGGGCGATCCGGTTGGACTTTTTCATTTGCTTTGGATTTGGCTGATCGGGTCTTTCGGCCCTTCGGTGTTAGCGCACCGGAGGGCTCTTTTTGTTTGGCTTCCGCTGCCGTGACCCATTCCAACAGTTGAAGCGTGATCTCCCCGCTTGGCTCATAATCGCCACGAAGCCATTCGCTTAAACGAGAGGCTTCAATGCCGAGCGAGTCAGCAAGCAAACCCTTTGCTCCGCGAGGGGCCGTGAGACGGCGAACGCGCGCAAAGAGTGAGTCGAGCCGGGGAGTTGGTCGTTTGACCATGAGAGATATTTACGGAATACCGTAAAGTTCGTCAAGCGGAGATTTCGGCTCTGATCAACTGAACTCCGAAGCGCTTCCGAGTTTAATTGCGCGAGTCGCGCTCGCGCTTACTTGGCGGCCGGCGTGCTTTGGGTCGGCCGAACCGAACTCGCGATTTCGCCCACATCTGCCAGCAAATCGCCCGTCATGCCGATGACCCAATTTGCTTCCGCTGTGGAAATGCGGCCCGCCCTTAGCGCCTTTTCGTAGCTTGCAATCACACGATCTAAACTCCAACACCGATCTGCTTTATCCGGATCGTCTTGGGTGAGCATCGGCTTGATTTTTTCCTCATAGACGGCGCTGAAAAGTGCCCTCTTGTCGGCTAATCCAGAGAACGATTCGTAGGGCAGTGCGGAAATGACCGGGGGTCGAGTGCCGGTGGCAAGAAGCTGAGGGTGAAAACTGAATTTTTCCCAAAGAAGTTCAAAAACGCCGTAGGGCAATGGGACTCGCGCACCCTCGTATGTGGCGAGACGCTCCCCGCCGATCCCTAAGGCCACTGCCATTGCAGTGCGTGCAATCAGGCGTTCCTCCCGAAACATCCTGAGATTCGCGGCAATCGACTTTTCAGTTTGAGGAAGCGAGCGAGGCATAACCTCGGGACGGTAGAACTTTGAAACACCCCGAAACAATTCACTTTACAGTAATACGTTATTTTGTATTTCTGTGTTGTGCAACCGCCCGTCGCTCCAGTTCGCCACCCGCTCATCATGGAAGCGGCGCGCGCGCTCGGCGTCTCGCGCTGGACTTTGCTGCGCGCCCTTCAAGGTGACGGGATCCCGCATCCCGAATTGGTGAGCGGCTATCGGGATTACGTGGCCGCCAAAATCGGCGCGGATGTCCCGTCTCTTTCCGCCTCCGAATCCCTCCCTCAACTGCACCGATGAACCGCGCCGAAACTCACTCCCCTGGCCGTCTGCGCGATGGCCGCCCCGATCTTTCCACCGTCGCCGGCCGCTCTATCGCCTTTGCCGAGCGCGTCGAAATCCTGACCGGCCTCGCCGTGAATGGCGGAAGCGGGATGAGCTACGAAGCCGCTTTGGAAAAGATGCGCAAGACGGACGGGGATTTGCTCGAAAAAATGGGCGGAGGCAAGGGGCCGGACGTGGACTGCTCCGCCCACCTCCACGATCTCACCAATCCCGAGGTGCGGCGGAAACTCTGGAATTCGCGCCTCGACATGCTCTGCGGGCCGAAGTCCAAAGGCGGCGAGGAGCTGAGCCTGGACGAGGCCATCGAGGCGATGAGGCACAGCCCCCCTGACATTCCGCTTTTGCGCGCGA
The DNA here is from genome assembly GCA_031390545.1 of Chthoniobacter sp. GTDB lineage: Bacteria > Verrucomicrobiota > Verrucomicrobiia > Chthoniobacterales > Chthoniobacteraceae > Chthoniobacter. The sequence goes on from JANMTP010000028.1 coordinate 129,939, forward strand.
TGGGCGCGGAAATCCCCTCCGCGAAACCCGCGTAAATCCTTTCGCGCCGCCTTTTTCAGCAACCAAACCAAACCACCAACGAGCATCCAAAATGAACGACAACACCACGAGCGAAAACATCATCCTACCGACTGACAGCGAGGCAAAACCCCGTCGCGAAACCCGCGTAACTAGCGGAACCAACATCGGGCCGACCGTCAGCCAGGCGAGATGCCGCCTGGAAATCCCGGAGGGCCTCAGCCGTGAGGCGGTCGAATATCGCATGAATGCGCTGATCGACGCCGGCACCCCCCTTCACCTGGCCGAAGAGCTGGCCCTGACCGCTGAGCAACAACAGGCGGACCGGGATAAAGCGCTCGGCCTCATCGCTTAAAAGCCATGCGCTTACCCTATGAACTCTCTCCCGAGCAACGGGAGCGCTTGGAGCGGCTGCAAAAGGATCTGACGAAGATCGCCGCGCGCCCGGCCGCCGTTGCCAAAAAGCTGGCCAAATTTCAAGGCATCGAGCGCAAAGCCCTGGCCGCCATTGCCGAACTCGAAAGCGAGGCCGATGGCACCGACCTCCGGGTGGCGGAAAAACTTCTCGGCCGGCGGCAGCAAATCCTTCTCCTGCGCAATACGCTCGCGCAGACGGAAGCCGAGTATGCCGGCCTTCTCGGCCCGGTGCGGCACGCGGTAGTCCGCGCTCACGCGGAACTCGCTCCGATCCTGCGGCCGCTGCTCGCTGCGTGCCTGGCCGAAATGACGGCGGCCATCGCCCCTTACTGCGAGCCGGGCCTCCGCGCGGAACTGACGGCCAAGCAACTGCCGGCCTACTCCTACGTGATGCTGTTTTGCCGTGAAGAGGTCGCCCCGCCGCCGCAAGACCTCAGCCTGGCGCTGCTGCTCCTGGACGAAAAGCTGTCGATCATTGCGAACGTCCTTGCCGGTGGGGAAGTGCTGGCCGACTACCGCAGCACGGTCGCGTTAGCCTCGCGGCTGAAAAGCCGCCCGGCTGCTTATCAACAAACGGCGGAAGCGCTCAATGCACAGCCGGCGCAGATCACGCGCGCGGATCATCAGGGCACGCCGGTCGCCCTTTGAATTTGGTTGGCGTCAAAGAGAATGCGCATGCGCCCCGTATTCCGCGAATCCCGCCGCCTCAGCAGGGCCGGCGCGGAGGCGCACGGTGAACGGCCTGCGGGCCGAGTGGCGCAGGTCGGAACTGCTCTGGAGTGCGCGTCGGCGTCGGATACTGCCGCGCCTCCAGAGCAACGCTTTTGAAAAAATGAGCGCGCCGAAAAACCCTCCGCAACGCCGCCGGCACTACGGCAAATGCAGCCCGTTGGATCGGCTGCCAGAGCTGGTGAAAACCGAACTGCGCCGCCGTTGCCAGGGAGATGTCCCTTTCCGCGAAATGCGCGACTGGCTTGCGCAGGAACATCGTTGTCGCACGACGATCACCTCGCTTTCGGATTGGTGGCGGCGGCAGAAAATGGATGGGTGGAGTGCCGACCCTGCCTCGCCGCAAAGCATCACCCACGGCTCGTTTGAGATCATCGTGACTGCGCCCGGCGCGAGCGAAGTGCGGGTGCAGGTGCGTTCAGTTCCGGCCGCTTAATTTACCAATGGCTGACGACAGCAAATCTTTCGAAATCGGGATCAAAGCCGCGGGCGGTGATGCCGCGGCCGCGGAGGTGAAGAAAGTCACCGCCGCAACCGAAGCGCAGACCGAGGCGCAGAAAAAAAGCACGGCGGCCAGTTCCGCGGCAGTCCCCGCGCTCGAAAAGCAAACGCAGGCCCTAGAGCGGCGAGCGAATGTGCTGGCGAAGAATGATGCCGCGGCCGCCGCGGCCGATGAGAAATGGCGAGCCTCAACGCTCAACTCCGGTGCGGGCGCGCCGGCTGTCGGCGGCAGCACTTTGCCAGGCGCTGCCGAGGCCGCGGGCATGGAAGATTTCAGCGCTCGCGGCGCTAAACAGGCTACGGCTGCGGGTGCGGCGATTGCGAAGGTCATTACCGACGTGATGATCAAGCAGGCCGAGCAGGAAGAAGTCACGCGCCGGCAGACCGATGCTTTAACCGCGCAGTTAGATCAATGGCGGCAAGTGGCCAGCTCCGCGCGAAGCATGAACGATGTGGCTAGTCTTTCGCGCGAGATGCTCACGAATCTCGACGGCATGCGAAATCGACTGGCCGAAGCGCCCACCTCGCAAGGTCTGTTGGATGGGTTGAAAGAAGTGCTCAACATGACCCGGATGATGAATCTGGAAACCACCGACGCCAAAGGCCAGAGAGAGGGCGAGCAACGGCTGAAAAATTACGAGCAGCAGGTCAAGACGCTGACTCAGCAGGCGGTGGAGGCCCAAAAGGAATTGAAGCGCATTGAGGAATTGCCGTTGCCCGAGCGCATTGAGACCCTGACTGAAAAGCTCAACGGCTACAACGCGGCGAGCGCAACTATGGAGGTCGGAACCCGGCAATGGTTAGAGCAAAAAGAAAAAATCGACGCCACCACGGACGCCTTGAAAAAGGCGACTACGGCCAAGAATGCCTACCAACAAATCGAGCAGCGCGATAACCAGGACTGGGACAATCAAAAGAAGCGCGACAGCGACCAGTTTGACAAAGACAAGGCCGGCGCAAAAGCCCAGGCGGAAGCGGAAGCTGAGGACGTAAAACAGCGCGACTTCCGCTTAAATCGCTCCGCGATCAATGATGCGGATGGGCCTGCTGGAAATGAAGCACGTAAGCAAAAACAGGAAAAAGAGCAGCAGGACTATTTTAACAGCCACAGTTCTCCTACTTCGGCCCGACCGCCGGCGCGCCAGCCGGGCGATCCTTTTAGCTCTCACACTAGGGGTCCCAAGGACTTTGAATCGGACCGCCCAAACTTCGATGAGGCGTTCAGAAAACGGGGCGTCGGCGAGATCGACCCGATGGCTCCCACGGGGCGGCGGGATGAAGGGGACACCATGGCGGGCCTTGGCCAGACGGCGAGCTCCGATATGGAGGAACTGCGCAAGAAAAATCCACAGTCCAGAGGTGGCGCTGGTGCCGCCGCGTCCGCGAAAGGCGAAAAGGGTGCAGGCGCGGGCGGCGGGGAGAATATCGCCGAGTCATTGAACAAAGCCGCGGAATCTACGAAGGAGAGTGCCGAGGCGGCGAAAAAGCTGGAGGAGGAGGCGAAGAATCAATCGACCGCGAATGAAAAATCCGTGACCGCGATGGAGGGCGTGACCGCGGCGGCGGAAAAAGCAGCCACCGCGACGGAAGGGATCAAGACTGGCATTGAGAAGCTGGTAACCGGTCTGAACTCGGTCAAGAGCGCGATAGACAAGGGTGGGAGCATCGACGGCCGATGAGTGCGCCTCACACGCACTGCCGAGAATGGCTCGCGCGGCTCGCATTTGAAGCCGCAGGCGATCCTGCCATTGCCGGCCTGCTCAGCGAGCTGCGGGCTCGAATCGACAGCGGGGAATTTCAAAGCCGCGCAACATTCCCGGCCCGCATGGCGGCGCGGGCCGCAATGCTGGCGGATGATGCCGCCATCATGGGCGCAAAAGAACGGCGCGCTGTTCGCGTCCTGATGAAGGATGGAAACACCCATTCCGGCGCGCTGGAGGGGCACGGCCACGCGACGCTGAGACTATGGAGTGTGGAGGAGGGCTACATCGAAATCCCGCTTTGCCTCATAACGGATGCGAGTGCTGCGGAACTCGCGCCCCTTGACCCTTTGGTGCTTCTCCACAAGCTGCGCGCCTCCACGGAAAATCTCGCGGAAATCACGACCACCCGTAGCGAACAGGCAGTGAAGGCATTGGAAGAAGCCGCGGCCGCACTGGATCATTTGCGCGAGCTGGTGGAAGAAGAACGCGCCGCGGGCGAGGCGCTCAGCGCGGAAAACTCCGCCTTGGTTCGGCAACTCAGGGAGAAGGGTCACCAAGGATGAGCGAAGCGAGTCAAAAGCAGTCGTTTTCTGCAAAGCACCTTTTTTCGAGTGTCGGAAAGCGTGCGTGCAAGGCGGAGGTGCCACGCGCATGCGCGTGCATAGCCCGTGCATACCCCTCTAACTGCAAACCGCGGCCCACGGTTGAAAAACTCCGCAGACGGGCTGTAGCGGCCAAATACGGCGTTTCCAGCTTTTCGCAAAAGTCGCCCGGCAGCCGATCCCAGGAATGAACTTTGTCGTTTATACCGCGGACGGCGGGATTCACCCCGTTGAAGCTCCTAGCCTGCGCACCGCGCTGCGTAATTTCAAAACCAGCGAGGCCACCGCGCGCGTCGTCGCATGCATCGAATCCGGATGCGTGCCCATTCCGACCGGTGATGAGCGGCCGTTCTTGGCCGTGATGTTGCGGAATCCCAACTACGTCGCACCGGAGGATGACCTATGAAGGAAGGGGTGCGGGAGTTCGTCGTCATTCATCGGCGAGGCAGTGAATTTACGCGCGGGCGCACGGCAACTGAGGCGCTTGGCCGCACCTTCATTCCGGGCGGATTCCGCGAGACGCTGGCGATAATCGAAACTGATCTACTCGGCGCGGCGCGCCGGCCGCATGGCCACACTGCCCCATTCTTTGCTTTGGTGGCACCTCCGCACGCGCCAGCCGGGAAATCTTCCATCGCGAGGCCCCCTAAAGCGACGAGCCGGGCGGTAAAGCCCGGCTCGACTAGAAGCTAGATGAACATGCGAGACTTTGCCCGCACGCCCTATGCACCTCGGCCTACTTGTGCCCGGCTTTCGGTGGGTGCTACCAGCACCGCAAAGATTCGCGCAACCGCCGCGGAGGTCAAGCCAGAGGCATGAGGATCACCGCATCACTTTTCACCGCCGCTCAGATCGCGCGGGCGCTCGGCAAGACGCCGCGTGCCGTGCGGCAGCGCCTCAGCTCGATTCAGGCGGCAGGACAGAATCTGAATCGCGGCCAGGCATCGCCCGCCTGGTCTTTTGATCAACTCCCGACGCCGCTCCGTGCTGAACTACTGCGCCGGGCGGCGCGGCTCAACTATCCCGATGCGCCGGCGCTGCTCAGCGCAAGCTGTGCGCTATGGCAGCCGCCCGTCCCGCTCGCCGAAGTCGCGGATTCGGCGATTGCCAAAGCGCGGCAGCTTCGTGAGGCCCTTGCTGGGTCGGTGCGTCGGCTGAATGATCTCAGCATCAGCGAAGTCGATTTTCGGCAAAGCGGCCTCGCAGATTTCCGTGCAGCCTTCGGCTACGCGGTGAGTGAAAAGCAGTGGAAGCGCTTGCTAGATCGCACTGTCAGCCGGGATGCGGGCTCGGAGGATTGGCAGCGGCTCGAAATATATCTCGATGAAAATTGCGCGCGCAAAGCGACCAACACCGCGGCGGCCGTCACGCTCGGCAACGAGCATCGGCCCCTGCGCGAGCTGATCGCGTCTTTCAAAAAGCCCGCGACACCGACCAAAGACGAGACTCAGCTTTTATGGCAAGCGACCTTTGATCGCTACACGGATTTGCTCGTTGAAGGAGCGACGGCCCGTGCCGCGCGGCGTTCTCTCGTGGCCTTCCTCGCGGCGCACGCGCCGAGCCTGGCAAGGACTCCGCACGCGATGCATGTGGCTTTCAACGCCAAGCTGGCGAAGTGGGAGGAAGGTGATTCCAAACCCTCCGCGCTGGCAGATCGTCGCAGCGTGGAAAATCGGAGCCGCGCGCTCGAATTGAGCGACGATGATCGCAAGACGATTCTCGCGTTTTCCGCGAAGCACGGCGGCGGTCTTAGCCAGGGCTGGCGGGAAGCTCTTCGCCGCGGCGAACTCAGCGCGGAACTGACCGCGCGCTACATCGGAAACCCGTCCTCGAAATCTTACGTCCCGCACTCGATCCGCGACGCGCTCGGGAATGACCTGGCTTTACTCGATGATCATATGCACGGCCCGCGGCAAGCGAAGCTTGGCGGGGCTTATATCGAGCGCAATCCGAACAGCTCGGCGGCGGGTGATTGGATGCAGGGCGACGATTGCACCTTGCCGGTTCTTTACAGCGAAGAAACGGCAGCGGGCGTGCGCCTCATGCGCGGGCAATTCCTCGCGATGATCGACTATCGCACAACCTACATTCTCGGCTTCGTGCTCATCAGCGCGCCGCCAGATCGGCCTTCGACTTACAACGCGTGGCACATTCGCAACCTTATCACCACGGTTCACAATACCTACGGTCTGCCGCGCCGCGGTTTTTACTTCGAAGGCGGCTCATGGAAAGCAAATGTGCTCACCGGTAACGCGTCTGATTGGACGGGAACGGAAACCGGCTTGCGCGAGTTTGGACTGCGCTTCATGCACGCCCGGTTGCCGCGAGGAAAGGTCATTGAGCGTGTTTTTGGCGCGCTGCAAAATCTTATGGAAGCGGAGCCCGGCTACGTTGGGCGCTCCCACCTGACGGACAAATACGAACGCACTGAGCGCACCAAGCGTTTCGTCGAGTCAGGCAAGCTGCCGGCCGCGGGGAATTTTCACAGCCGCGAGGAATGGATGGAGCGTCTCACTTACCTAGTCGGGCGCTACAACGATGAACCGCAGGGCGGCAAATACTGCGCCGGCATTTCACCCCGCGAAGCCTACGAAAAACACTTCGGCAACGAGCCGCTTATCCGCCTCCCAGACTCAGCTCGCTACCTTCTCGCGAACGAACGGAAACGGCTCAAAGTCGGACGAAACGGTATTAGCTTTCGCGCCGGCAAAGCCGATGCTCCGTTCACCTACAAGAACGCCGACACTGGCCCGCTCCAAGGAAGGCACGTCGAGTGTTTCTTTAATCGTGAGTCTCCCGAGGTGCTTGGAGTTCGCCACCCGGACAGCGGCGAGGTTTTTGCGGTGCGCCGTGCAACCTATGTGCCAGCGATGGATGCCGACGAAGACACACTCGCCCAGGCGTTCGCGGAAATCGACGCGCATGATGGTTACAAACGCGCGCTCTACCGCGCGATCCGCCCGCAGTTTTCGCAGCACTTCCTTTCGCGTCCGATCTTCCGCCCGACGCTCGTTGACGGCGCAACCGCAGAGGCCGGCCGCCAATTCACCGAGCGCGCGGCCGCGGAAAAAGCTGCCGCCAGCAAAGACCGCAAGCTCCTCACCCGCACCGCCGCCGCGGCCGGCCAAGTCGGGATGCGCGTGCGCGGCCGCACGTCGGAAACCCGCGCCAACGCCGCCGAGGAACTCGCCCAGCTCATGGCCGAGGCAGACCAGCAAAAAGAGTAACCATGAACACTCGTCACGCCGCCGAAGATTCCGCCTTCCGCCAAGAAAAATTCATGTCCTCCCCGGAAATGCAGCGCGGCCTGCTCGCCAACTGCGTGGCTGCACGCGCGCAAGCGCTCACCGATCCTGAACAGCGGAAGCTGATTTGGTTTCTGCAAAAACTTTCGTGGGAGCCGGGCGGGTTGGACAAGGTCGCGGCCGAGATCATGCAGCGCTGGCCGGAACGGTTCGTCACCGAAAGCATGGCTGCGCTTGGTTGCGAGGAGGGGCGCAACTACAGCGCGGAGGAAGTTCAGCGCGTGCGCCGGGAAATTCCGGTCATTCTTAGTGGCAGCAATGGGCGGCGGGACGGGGAATTCATGCTGCGCGGGGAATCCTCCCGCCGTTCGCGGACGGTCGCGATCCTCGATGACTTCCTCCCTGATGACGACTATTCAGATCGCGCCGCTCGCCTTGCCAACGAGACGGCTGAAAGTGCCGCGTTTCCCGAGTGCTATCCGGCCAGCATCTTCATCGAAAGGTGCCGCAACGCTGCCGAAAATCATTTCCGGGAATTTCTTTTCGAGAGCCTCTGTCTTGATCCCGCAGTCAAATTGAACGCGCGGACACTTTGGTATCTGCCGCGCCTGGTGGAGACGCTCGCCGAGCTGCACGCCGAACACGTCGCCGCCGCGCTCGGCCGCGCGCCAGTGACTGAGATCGGGGCGACGGTCGGGGAGACGCTCGACTATGCCCTGGATGAACGCTGCCTTGTCGTCATTGATGGGCTCGCGCGCACGGGTAAGACCTTTTCTGTGAGGCAATGGTGCGACGCCCATCCCGGCCAGTCACGTTACGTGCAAGTGCCGTCCTCGAATGACGAAATCTCTTTCCATCGGGCGCTGTGCGATGCGCTCGGTTTAGGCGCGAGCCGGGCTTACAAAGCAAACGATCTCCGTGCCAAGGTGGAGAGCGTTTTGCAAAGCGGCGATCTCCTGCTTGTTCTGGATGAAGGGCACTACCTGTGGCCTCAGCGCAACGTGCGCCAAGCCAGCAATCCCCCGCGGATCAATTGGCTGCTCACTCAGCTCGTCAACATGAGCGTTCCGGTGGCGATTGTAACGACGCCACAATTCACCAAGAGTCAGCGGGCTATTGAGCGTAACGGCGGATGGTCTTCGGAGCAGCTCATCGGCCGCATCAGCCTCTACAAGAGGCTTCCTGATTTACTTAGCGGTGCCGATTTGGAATCCGTCGCCCGATATTGGCTGCCGGCCGGCTGCGAAAAGACAATGCGTTTGCTCGTTACCTACGCGCAGAGTTCGGAAAAATTTCTACAGGGGATCGCAGCGCTGGCCCGCCGCTCGCGTTTCCTTGCCCGCAAAGCCGGCCGCGAAACCCCCAGCTTCGTCGAGGTCGCTGAGGCTCTCAAAGAGAGTGTGGTGCCGTCCGATGAGGCTTTGGCAGCCGCACTTGCCGGAGGCGGCAAGAAAAGTCCGAGGACAGCCGACAGCACACCGATTTCAGGGCCATTAAAGACGGTTTGCAGAGCGTCTGAAAGGACCATGCAGCCCGCCGCAGTAACGACCTTTAACCCGCCAGCCCGCGACATGGGCGACACCGTTCTTTCCCCGTAACCCGCGCTGGTTTGCGAATTTTTAGAAGCCGCCCGCGAGGCGGCCTTTACCATTTCAACGCGAGATTTGGACATCGGACACGCGGAAATTAAGAAGTGGGGCGCGAAGCTACAGCTTCGGCGATCAGAAATTTGCCGTCACGCTAAGGCGGATTTGGCGGGGTTCTGCGGGGTGGGTGTGGAGGTCATCGAGGCCGTCGGCGGGTTCGCCGCGGAGGCGGGAGGTGTAGAAGTAGTCGATGTCGCTGTCGTTGGTGTCGAAGAGGTTGAAGACATCGAGCGTGGCGCTCCACGTTTTGTTGAAGCGGTAGCCGAGCTGCGCGTTAACCAGCGAGGTGGCTTCCGTGCGTACGCTGCCATCTTCGATCAGGTCGCGCGGGCCGAAGTAACGCCAGCGCAGGCTGGCCGTCCAACCCGCGAACGCAGCGGGCAGGTCATGCACGGAAATGCCGGCGGCAATGACCGTTTCGATGGAGCCGGGAATGCGGCGTCCGTCCGGCGCATCGCCGGTGAAGCGGGCCTGCGACCACGCGAAGTCGGCATCGAGCGTGAGCCAGGACGTCGGGTTATAGAAATTGGCCGACTCGATGCCCCAGCGGCGGCTGGGCAGGCTGGCCTCGGTGGCTCCGGCGTCGCCGATGAACAGCAGCTCGGAGTCAATATCGAGAACCCAGAGCGTGAGCGAACTTTGCAAGCCGGGGAGCGCGGTGGTGCGGACGCCAATCTCCGCGCCTTTGGTCCGCACGAGCGGATCGGCCGGGGTGACGGATTCACGCGATGCGGGATCGACGCGGGTAAGCACGCCGCGGCCGTCGTTGCTGTGAAAGCCGAAGCCGCCATTGAGATACAGTTCGGTCTGATGCCACGGTCCGAAGATGAGGTTGAGCTTCGGGCTGGCGATGACTGCGCCTTCGCTGCCGGAATTCACCGGCAGGGCGCTGTTCACGTCGAAGTGGTAGTAATCGACGCGCACACCGGCGTCGGTGCGGAACCATTTCGCCCACTGCGTCTTGTTGGCGTAATAGCCGCCGATGCTCGACTCGATGACCCGGTCCGAGCGCGTCGTCGAAAGGCGGCGCCGCTGGGTGGTGTGGTAGAGGCCGTTGCGAATGTTGTCCTGGCGGAACTGTAGCCCAAAGGTGTTCTCCGTTTTCTTGCCGAAGATCTCGCCGAGCAGGGAGTGTGAAGCCGTCGCGCCCCAATGCACGCGCCGATCCTTTTGCTCGAACTGATCTCCGTTCTCCGGGTCGTCGAGCAGGTAGGTGAAGTTCGAGAAGAGATCGAGGTCGTAGTAGATGCCGTAGAGCAGGATTTTCGTGGCGGAGTCGCCCGTCGTGCGATGCCACTCGGCTTGCAGACTGTAGCGCGAACTGTCGCCGCCGGTCGTCTGATCGAGCGTGCCGAAGCGATCGACGCGGCCGTCATCAATCGCCCGCTGAGCGAGCTGATCCGACGCCGTCCAGTCGCCGTGGTAGGCCATCCCGGTGATGCTCCAGCCATGCTCCTCGGTGCCGCGGCTGTAGGTGATGAGGCCGTTGATCTTCTGGTAGTCGTCCGGGTTCACCCACGGCCCGTCGTTGTGGGAAAGCTCCAGCCCGAGCAGCAGATTCCCGCCGCCGAGAGGCTGGGTATCGCCGAAGACGAGCCGCCCGTAGCCGTCCGTTCCGCCAGTCAGCGTAAGGAAATTCTGCGGGAGCACGCGGAACATCTGCATGTTGAAAGCGCCCGCCGAACCGAAGTCGCCCACGTCCGCGTAGTACGGCCCCTTTTTATAGGCGACGCTGTTCACCAGCTCGGGAATGAGGAAATTCAGGTCGGTGTAGCCCTGGCCGTGGGCGTGGGTCCGCATGTTGATCGGGACGCCATCCACGCTGGTCAGCAGATCGGTGCCGTGGTCGAGGTTGAAGCCGCGCAGGTAATACTGGTTCGCCTTCCCCGCGCCGCTGTGCTGCGAAACAATGACACCGGGAATGGCTTCCACGATTTCACCCGGTCGGAGTAGCGGGCGACGAGAGAGTTGCTCGTAACCGACGACGCCTTGGTTGGCGGAATCCGCGGTGCCGATCAGGCTGTCAGAGCGCCCGGTGACGACGATCGTTTCGAGCACCACGGGAGGCGCCTGCTGAGCGGAAGAGGAGCTGGCGAGGCTGACCGCGAGGAGGAGGTATGCGGAAGGACGCAGGAGTGAGGACGGGGTCATGCGGAGCTTTAGATAGGTGGTTTTCGACAAAGCGCAGCCGGAAGACAGCTCGCGTCGGGGTCATCGTCAAAGCGCCTGCTTTTCGCCGGGGGAAAGGGAGCGCTCGTCGGGGAAGACCACCTTCACGCGTAGCTCCCCGCCATCGCTGAATTTTTCCGTCAGCCATTTCTCCACAAACTCCGTGAGTCGCTGCCGCCCGAGCTCGCGGACCAGCGCGGTGTTTTTCCGGGCGCGGCCGGCCAGCGCCCCAGTGAGACTCTCTTTGAGCCGCTCACGGACCTCGCCCTCATTGCGCCAGACGCTACCTTCCATCGTGTAAAACTGCAGCGCCGACACATCGACCGACGGCGTATTCGCGGCGATCGCAGGGGGATAAACCGTCAGCACCGAACCCTCCCGCACAAAGTCCCATGGCGCGTTGAAATCCAGGTAGTAGGTGTATTCCACCGGTGCGCGCGCTTCCACCACCACCTTGGGCAGCGGGATCAACCCCCACGCCGTGCTCCCCGCTTCCTCCCGCGAAAAAATCTCGCCCTGCTTCAGCGTCGCAAACTGAAACCGGCCGGTCCCTTCCACCGTCGTCGCGTGACTCATAAACTCCTCCCGCACCGTCCCTTGATTGAAGGCCCGCGCCACCTCCGCCATCTTATCCAGCGTCCGCCCCGGCACCCCGCGCAACTCCCGCAGCGCGAGCAGCGACCCGCCCACGAAGAGCAGCGCCAGCGCAATGATCGTCAGCGCCCGCGGCCAAGCATTTTTCTCCTTCTCGGTAGTCACAGCAGCCATTTGCCCGAATCCATTCCCCCCGTCACGCCTTCTTAGGAGGGGAAAAAATTGAACGCATCGGGCCGGTGCGCGCTCCCATGGACTTCCCAATTGCCACCCTACCCCACGCATGCACAATCCCCCGCACGGCCCGGCATGAACCCTCTCGAACAGCGTCTCAAATACAAATTCCGCAACGCCCTCCTCCTCGCGGAAGCGCTCACCCACCCCAGCCTTGGCCACGAGACCCAGCGCCACCATTTCGATAACCAGCGGCTCGAATTCCTCGGCGACGCCGTCCTCCAACTCATCTTCACCGAGTACTTCTTCGATCAATTCCCCGGCCTTTCCGAAGGCTACCTGACCAAGATCCGCGCCCGCGTCGTCTCTCGCGACGGCCTCCGCCTCCTGGCCGAGCGCCTCGGCCTCGGCCGCTACCTCATGATGGGCCGCGGCGAAGAAGCCAACGGCGGCCGCGACCGCTCCAGCACCCTTTCCGATGCCTTCGAGGCCCTCATCGGCGCCATGTATCTGGATAGCGACTTCGTCACCGTCCGCCGCGTCGTCCTGACCGAAGCCCGCGAACTCCTCGAAGACTTCGAGATCGACCCCGCCGACAACAACCCCAAAGGCCGCCTCCAGGAACTCCTCCAGTCCATCTCCCCCGTCAGCCCCACCTACGAAGTCGTCCACCAGAGCGGCCCGGAGCACCTCAAAACCTTCGTCTCCCGCATCCTCTGGGAAAGCCGCGAACTCGGACAGGGCGAAGGCAAAAGCAAAAAGGAGAGCGAGACCGCCGCCGCGCGCAACGCCCTCGACCAGGAGCTCTGGAAGAAGCGCCGCTCGGCATCGGAGACCACCCTTACTCCCGTATCCGACAACTCTGCGCATAACTCCCCAATAACTCCCCAGCATCCCGCCTAAGTCCGGTCCACCCGCAGTTGTGCGGTCGCGCTGGTGGAAGCCACGCCGGTTGTTCGCAGTCACCGTTTGCTGTAGAACCCGCCTTTGTTATACGCGGAACGCCATTGCTCCGAGATATTCACAAGGTGAAGAAGAAGAAAGAACGTCGGGACAAAGGATCTTCAATCATCAGAGCGTGTGAACAACCTCCTCAGCCCCACCCGAAACGAACCGGCTCCTGCCGATCCGACACATCCACCTCCGCCTCAGTTCCGTATCCTGACTTCCGCATGAAACTCACCCGGCTCCCGCTCCTCCTCGCCCTGCTCCTCGGCACCACGCTTCTCCCCGGCTGCGCCACCACCGATGCCGAGACCAATGAATACGGCCTCACCGCCGCCGAAGCCGAAGCTGCCGGTCCGCCGCCCGTCCCCGGTGCCCAGTGGCGCAAAGGCCGCTACGTCACCCGCGGCATGAAGAACCTCTACATTCCCGGCGAGTGGATCTATTGAGCTGGCTTCCCAGCCGAGGAGGTTGAACGCCACCCGCGCCAGGGTGTCTGTGCCCGTCGCATGCGCCCGGTCCTCCTCCTCGCTTTCCTCCTCCCGCTGGTCGTCCGGGCCGAGGAGCTCCGGCTGAAGGACGGGACGGTTTACCGCCAGGCCCGCGTCGCGCAGGTCATGCCGGATGGCGTGATCGTCAGCCACGAAACGGGGTCCGCAAAGATCGACTACGAGCAGTTGCAGCCCGTCCTGCGCACTCGTTACGGCATCGACCCAAAGAAGGCCGCGATCTTTCGCACCACGGAAGCGCAGCGAGCCCGGGAGACAGCGGCGGAGGATCTCCGGCTGGTCAAAGCCCAGCACGAGCGCGACGTGGCCCGCATCCGGGAGCTGACCGCGCAGCTCGGGGAAGGCGGACAGTTCAGCTACGGGGGCAACCCGGAAGATGTGTCGCTCGCTCGCGCGGCCCGCGCCGCGCGCGCCGCGATGGAGGCAGAGATCGAGATGCGCCGCGCATCCGCGCTCGTGCCGCAGACCTTCTGGACCGCGCCTTTCTGGGACTCCACCCCCATGCGCATCCTCGGAGCGCTCCTTGGCGGGGGCAAGGGCGGCCCCAGTGCTGCGCAAACCGGGCCCCGCGGCGAAGGCCCGTTCTCCTCCTCCCGCTTCGACGCCGCGCGGCAGTAGCGAGCATCCGCAGCGACCCCCGAGCGTAGGAAACAAGAGGAAATCAGGACACCCCTGGAGTAGCCGCACTTGCCGCCGCCGCCGCCTTGCGCTCCGCCCGGCGCTGCTTCTTCGCCGCCGCGTAGCGCGGCACATGCGTCGTGGGGATTTGGTTTAAACACTCTGCCTTCTCGTCCGGCACGACCGCGAGCGCCCACTGGTACCAGCGCAGGGAAAGGCTCCACAGCTCCGCCAGCGCCACCGCCAGGGCCGCGCCCGTCACCCGTCGCCGCACCCGCACCCGGCGTTCCGCCCGGAGCGCCGTCGGCACCGCTGCGAGCAGCGCCTGGAAAGCTGCCAGCGTCAGCCCCTCCAGCGGCACCCAGCCCGGCTCGAGCTCCTCCCACGCCGCCGCCCACTCCTCCCCCTCATCCACGATCACCCCCCGCGCCTGACCCTTCGCACTCAGCGGCGCCAGCACCGCCACCCGCGCCGGCACCCCTTCCCACGCCACCCGCGCCACCGCCAGCGCCCGCACCGTGGCCGCGTGGAGTGCCTCCACCGCCCGTTCCCGCTCTCCCTGCGCCGAACGCTCCGCAAATTCCGCATCTGCCAGCGCCTGACTCAACCCCCCTTGCTCAATCGCCGCCAGCCGCGCCGCAAACTCCCCCGGAGACGCCACACTCCACACCTCCAGCCCCTCGATCTGACTCATCACGGCCAGCGAGCTCCTGGCGCGCTCTAAAATCGCGTTCTTCTCCTTCGATTGCAGCAGCCGCGTGATGTCCTCCGACGAAAGAGTATCCATATCCGAACTGATCTATCCACAAAACGCCATAAAGCAAAATAAAAACCACCCGATGTAACGCACAAATCACATGATGATTTTCCATTTCATACATGAGGCAGATTAATGCTACCTAACGCATCAATAAATCCGTAAAAACAAATATAACCAGTGTAAATGGAAATAAAAATGGGCTAAAAATAAAATAGCAACAGCCAAAAACAGTATGCATTGAGATACAAATGTAATGCATTAGTAAAGAATAATGATAAATTACTATAGATAGTTAACGCGTTATGCAAAACACATATTCAATTAGTCATATAAGAATACAACCCAACATAACTAGCCCACCCGCGAGGCGGTGGGGAACGCCAACGGTGTTCCATCATCCAGCCCCGGGTTGCGCGTCCCGCGCTACCCGGGGTCACCGACCCCCCGGCGTCAACCCTGAAAGGGTTGTATCCCCTCCGGCCACCACCGGATGCAACCCCGCTGGGGTTGGCGCGAATCGGGGGGCGTCATCCCCAAGGTAGGCGGCAGGAAGCCGCCAACCCTGGGCTGGAAGATGAAACGCCGTTGGCGTTTTCAATCCCCACCTATTCGGGTCTCGCCTCGCGAGGAGGCGACAACTCATGCGCTGACGAGGATGGCGAAGAACGTCTCGTCGGCCAATATCTCTCGTGACCAAGCTCCAGCTTGGTCACGCGCCTGTCCCCGAAGCTCTGCTTCGCGGCGTGGCTGGGAGTGTCGGCCTCCTCTGGAGTCGGGCGGCAACGAAGCGGAGCTTCGCAGACACCGGCATGACCAAGCAGGAGCTTGGTCACGAGGGGAACCCTGTTTTCGCCCTCCGCTGAGGATGACGGGAACTTTCTCTAGGAGGAGAGGTCACGGACCTTTCGGGTAGCACCACCGTAGGGCCAGGCAGCACCCGGCGGCGATGACGAGCACTGCTTCGAAGACTGCGTAGCCCAAGACATTTCTATTCTCTCCCGAAAATGGGCCGGAGGCACCAATTAACCAAGTGAACGTCTGGGCACATAGAATTGCGCTTACGAATAGGCCGGTCCACAAACCCCACTGTCTGGGTCTTTCCCAAATCATCCAGACAAAGAAGATCCCCCCGAGAATGCTTCCCAATAGTGTTTCGATCAGTTCTCGCAACGTGCCGCGATGCGCGCCCGCGGCACCCAGGGTGAGCATGGCCGTCGAGGCGATCAGCGCGGCGATGGCCACGCTCTGAATGACGGTGTAGGCTTTCACCGGAACAAAGGGGAACTACACCATCTTCCCCACAAGGTCATACACCTGCGTCCCCGTGATCTCGACGTCGATGAACTGGCCGACGGGGGCGGGGGTGGTGAGGAGGATGCGGCCGTCGATGTCGGGGGCGTCGGCGGTGGCGCGGGCGATGAGGGGTTGGTCCACGAGGGCGCGGAGGGTGCGGCCGACCTGGGCTTCGCTGATCTCGCGGGCGATGCGCTGCTGGAGTTTCATGGCCTTTTTGTAGCGGGCGGCTTTGACCTTCTGCGGGAGCTGGCCTTCCATTTTGGCGGCGCGGGAACCTTCTTCTTGCGAGTAGCAGAAGACGCCGAGGCGCTCGAAGCGGGTGCGGCGGATGAAGTCGAGGAGGTATTCGAATTCCTCTTCGGTCTCGCCGGGGAAGCCGACGATGAAGGTGGTCCTTATCGCGATGCCGGGGATGCCGCGGCGGATGCGGGCGATGAGGGTCTCGATGTGCTCGGAGCTGGTCTCGCGGCGCATGAGGGCGAGCATGCGGGGATGGATGTGCTGGAGGGGGATATCGATGTAGCGGGCGACGTGACGGCTGGCGGCGATGGCGGCGATGAGCTCGTCGCTCCAATGGGCGGGATGGGTGTAGAGGAGGCGGAGCCAGAATTCGCCGGGGATCTCGTCGAGCTCCTGGAGGAGGCGGGTGAGGGTCGGGCCGCGGGTGGAATCGACCTGCTGGGTGGGGCCGGCCTTTTCGTCCCAGAGGTCCATGCCGAAGTAGGTGGTGTCTTGGGAGATGAGGTTGATCTCTTTCACCCCCTCGGCGACGAGCGCGCGGACTTCAGCGACGACGCTGGCGATGGTTCGGGAGCGGTGTTTGCCGCGCATCTGCGGGATGACGCAGAAGGAGCACGGGTGGTTGCAGCCTTCGGCGATCTTCGTGAAGGCGCTGTGCGCTGGGGTGAGGCGGAAGCGCGGGGTGTCGAAGTCCGGGATGTAGGTGGGCTTGCGGGTGACGAGGTTCAGCGGCTCCCAAGTGGCGTCGGTGAGGGGGGAGATTGCTGATTGCCGATTGCTGATTGCTGATTGGGAGGAAGGACGCGCGAAGACTTGGTCGATGATGCTGGCCGCATCGGCGACCTGGTCGAGGCCGATGAAGGCATCGACCTCGGGCATTTCGAGGGAGAGCTGGGTCGAGAAGCGCTGGGCCATGCAGCCGGAGACGATGAGCTTCTGGCCGGCGCGCCGCTTGAGGCCGCGGGACTGGTGCGCTTCGAGGATGGCTTCGATGCTCTCCTCTTTCGCGGAGTCGATGAAGGCGCAGGTATTGACGATGAGCACATCGGCTTCATCGGCATCGCTGGTGATCTCCATACCGTGGGCGAGGACGCCGCCGAGCATGAGTTCGGCATCGACGAGGTTCTTCGCGCAGCCGAGGGAGATCATGCCGACCTTTTTCGGCTTCACGGGGGCGGCAGGCGGGAGTGGAGAGAGCGAGGCAGGCATGGGCAAAAGTGGGGCAGTCTGTCAGCGTGAATGGCTTCCCCGTCAACTGCACACCGCGGGCCGGCCCGGCTACTGGATCGGCGTGCCGGGGGGCTGGTAGGCGATGGGCAGGCCGTTCTTGGTGATCTGCACGGAGGCGGGGTCGCGGGCCTCGATGAAGAAGCGAGCGCCGCGGACTTTCAGCGGGCGGGTGTCCGGGTAAAGGAAGTCCTCGAAGATCGGCGGGGCTTTCGGATCATCACGGCGGACGGTGATCCAGGTCTTTTTGAGCGAGGCGATGAGGACTTCGTTTTCCGGCAGGGCGGCGACGGGTGGAGGTTCGGCGATGGCCACCGGCATGGGCGTGACGACATCGCGATCTGTGGGATCGGCGCTGGCCGTGGGCTTGAGCAAAGCGCCGTCGTCCGTGGCGTTCGCGCGCATTTCCGTCGGCGCAGGTTCGGCGACGGTCGGGAGACCGGGTTCGAGCGAAAGCGTGGCCGGCAATGCGATATCTGGGGCGACGGTCGGGAGCACCGGCGCGGGCGTAGGCTGCGGCGCTTCGGCCAGGCGCGGCGCAGGCTCGGCGAAGATGCGCTGGGCATTCGCGTAGAGCCAGAAGCCGGTGAGCACGAGAAAGATCACCGAGACGGCGGCGAGCAGTGGGATGATGGACGGTGGCTTCCGGTCGCGTCGCATCGGCTCGAGGTCGGGAAGCTTCTCGGGCGCGTTGGTCAGGTACTGGTATTCGGCGACGCTGATCGGCAGGGTGCTGTCGATGGTTGTGAGAAAGGCGGCGACATCGATATCGAGATAACGCGCGTAGTTTTTGAGGTGGCCTTTCGCGTAAGCGTTGCTCGGGAAACTCGCCAGGTCGTCGTTTTCCAGCGCGAGGATTTTGTCCGGGCGCAGCTTGGTGGCATGGGCCACTTCATCGAGCGAGAGGCCACGCTGAAGACGGGCTTTGGAAAGTTGTTTACCTACGGATTCGGGCATCTTGGAAAATAATCTCGGCGAGTCACACGCATAGCACGGAAGCGCCGCGGTGACAGCCGCGCATTTTTACCGACGATGGCAAAAGGCCTCAGGCGATCGCGTCGAGATCCACCAGGATGTCGCGCGGCTTGGCCCCTTCGCCGGGCCCGACATAGCCGCGCTGCTCCAGAATGTCGAGGATGCGCGCGGCGCGGGTGTAGCCGAGGCGCAGGCGGCGCTGGAAAAGCGAGGTGCTGGCCTTCTTTTCCTGCCGCATCACTTCGATGCATTTGTCCACCAACTCCTCGTCCTCGTCGCTGACTTGCTCTTCCTCGTCGCCGCCATCACCAGCTTCCATGCGTTTGACGATCGAGCTTTCAAACGACGGCTCGCTCTGCGCGGAGGCGTGCTCGACCACTTTGCGAATCTCCTCGTCGGTCACCAGCACGCCCTGCGCGCGGATCATTCGCGAAGTGCCGGGCGGGCGATACATCATGTCGCCCTGACCGAGCAGCCGCTCCGCGCCGTTTTCATCGAGGATGACGCGCGAATCGAGGCCGCTCGCGACTTGGAAGGCGATGCGGCAGGGCACGTTTGCCTTGATCACGCCGGTGATGACATCCGCGCGCGGTGTTTGCGTGGCGATGATCATGTGGATGCCGGCGGCACGGGCCTTTTGCGTGATGCGCGCGATGGCGCTTTCCACATCGGCCGGCGCGGTCTGCATGAGGTCAGCCAGCTCATCCACAATGATGACGATGAACGGCATGCGATCGGGAATGATGAGGTCCTGTTCGCGGGTGTTGCGCGGCGTGGTCATTTTCACGATGCGCTCTTCGGCGCTGAGCTTCGGGGCGGCGTTGAAGATCTCCTCATCCGTCATCGCGCTAAAATCGACGGTTTGTTCCACCTCAGGATCAACAACCGCGATGGGCTCGGGCTCTGGTTCGGGCAGAGGAGCTGGTTTAAAGAGGTCGCTTTCGCCTGCGGCTTCGGCATCCAGCTCTGCTTGGGTCTTCGGCTTGGGCCGCGCGTTAAAGCTGCCGATATTTCGCACGCCGGTCTTGGCGAAAATGGCGTAGCGCTTTTCCATCTCGTCGATCGCCCAGCGCATCGCGAGGAGCACCTTTTTCGGGTCGGTGACGACCGGCATGACGAGGTGCGGCAGCGTGTTGTAGATCTGCATCTCGACGACTTTCGGGTCGATCATGATGAAGCGCAGATCCTCGGGTGTGAACCGGTAGAGGATCGACGCGATGATCGAGTTGATGCAGACGCTTTTCCCCGAGCCGGTGGTGCCGGCGACCAGCCCGTGCGGCATCGCGGCGAGGTCGGCGATGATCGTTTTGCCATACACATCTTTGCCGAGCGCGATGGGGATGCGGGCCTTCGCATTTTGGAAATCGTCGCTCTCCAGCAGTTCGCGGAGCGTGACCTTTTGTTTTTTGGAATTGGCGATCTCGATGCCGACCGTGTCCTTGCCGGGGATGGGCGCGAGGATATTGATCCGCTCCGCGCAAGTGGCGCGGGCGATGTCGCGCTCGAGGCTGACGATTTTGTCCACGCGCACGCCTTTCGCCGGATAAACCTCGTAACGCGTGATCGTCGGGCCGCGGGTGATGTCGCCGCGCGAAACGGTAATGCCAAACTGCGCGAGGGTTTCGATGACGGTGTCCTGAATGGCAAGGAGTTCGTCGGGATTGGCCGCGTGGCGGTCGTCGATTTCCTGGGCGTCGAGCAGATCGAACGACGGCAGTTCGTAGTTCTCGCAGGAGATGGCGGTGAGCGGCGCAAACTTATCCTTCTTGGCTTTATCGCGCTTGGGCGGCGGCGGCAGTGTGCTGTCGATAATCTGCGGGGCAGGCCGCGCCGTTTCCTCGTCGGCGAAGAGCGTTGGCTGTTCGATAGCAGCGGGTACCGGTTCGTCGGGCGGGGCTGTGGCGCCGCGCTTGGCGAGAGTCTTCTCGAGTTTGCGGCGCTCGCGCGTGAGGCGCTCGGCCTCGAGTTGGAGGCGCTCTTGTTCGTTGGCTCTTTCGAGCTGCCTGGCGCGCCACTGTTCCATCCAACGCGGCGGGAGCGCGGCCAGTTCGTGAATCGCGGCGATGGGATGAATGCCGGTGAGCAGGATGAGGCTGGCGGCGTAGAGCAGGATGAAAAAGATCATCGAGCCAACGCTCCCGAGGAGGTTCTTGAAAAGCATTCCACCGATCCATTTCCCGATCCATCCGCCCTCACCGACGAGGTTCAGGCGCGGGGCATCGATCAACCGAAAGGGCAGCAGATGCGCGAGGCACGCGCCAGCGACGACGAAGGCGATGCTCCACAGCGCGCGTTTGGTGAGGCGGAGGTTCGGGTTCAGCAGTTTTGCGCCGCCGTAGCCGAGAAGGAGCGCGGCAACGAGATAAGAAGCGGCGCCGAGAAAGGCGTAGCAAGAGCAGGCAACGAGGGCGCCGAGGCTGCCGATAAAATTAAGCACCGGCCCGCGCGCGGCCGCCACACTGCTCAGCGGAAACCAGCTCGGCACATCCGTCGGTGTGTAGGAAATGAGCGCGAGAAAAAGCAGAGTCCCGGTGCCGAGCAGAACGAGGCTGAGGACTTCGTGCAGCGGGTGGGAAGTAGTGGTCGGTTGGGCTTGGGCGCGCGCCATTGGGCCGGATACTAGCGGGCGCGCGCGGCGTTTCAACTCTCGCGAAGCGGCGGCGCAACGAGGTGAACCTCACATCACAAAGCGTGTCATCCTGAGCGGAGTTTCGCCCGTGGGAAGGTGGCGGGGCGAAACGGAGTCGAAGGACCTCGGTGGTTCGATGACGTAGAGCACTGGAACGAACCGCTGAGGTCCTTCGACTGCGTCCCTGCCGCCTTCGCCCGCCAGGGACTCCGCTCAGGATGACACGCCTTTTGTATTCGGACCCGCCTGGAGCGGTGCGCGGGCTCGCGACCTCCTACGCCGCGGGAAAACGCTCCAGCAGCACACTCAGCTTCTGCACAGTCTCCGCCGGCCAGAGCTCGCGGGGCGTGACTAGTGCGTGGTCGAGCGCACGATGTTCAGGATAGCCGGGCTCGGTCGGAATCTGCGGGATGACGCGGGCGAGGATGCGTTTTGCGGCCTCGGCATTGGCATGCAAATGGGCGATCACCGCCTCGGCCGTCACGGGCTCTTCCTCCACCTTCCAGCAGTCGTAATCGGTGATCATGGCCATCGTAGCGATGGCGATCTCGGCTTCGCGGGCGAGGCGGACTTCGCCGAGATTGGTCATGCCGATGACATCGAAGCCGAGCTTGCGGTGCGTCTCGGATTCGGCGCGGGTGGAAAAGGCCGGGCCGTCCATGTTCACGTAGGTGCCTCCGTTATGGACCGGCAGGCCGAGTTCGCGCGCAGCAGTGGCGAGGAGCTGGCGGAGCGGCCCGCAGGTCGGCTCGGCGAAGCTGACATGCGCGGCGATGCCGTTCCCAAAAAAGGTGTGGGCCGCACCCTGGCTGGTGCGGTCGAAAAACTGCGACGGCAGGACGATGTGCCGCGGTTCGTACTGCTCCTGAAGTGAGCCGACGGCAGTCACGCATAGGATCCAGCGGACGTTTAGAGAGCGTAGCGCGTAGATATTGGCGCGGTGATTCAGCTCGTGCGGCAGGATGCGATGCCCGCGCCCGTGACGTGGTAGAAAATACACCTGCCGCCCGGCGAGTTGGCCGCCCAAGATCACGTCGGATGGCGCGCCGAAGGGCGTTTCGATGGCGTGTTCGGACGGGTCGGTGAGCCCATCCATTTGGTAAAGGCCGCTGCCGCCGATGATGCCGATTGCTGGTGCTGTCATGCGCGGGAGATGAGCAGGTTGCTGAGCGCGTGCAAAGGCCGATGCCGCGCCCCCTTTTCGCGCTTCGCGCAAACAGCAGATCGCCGGTCCCAGGCAGAGCCCGAGACCGGCGATGAGTTGCGAGGCGCTGCGGATTACGGCGCGGCGCTGTAGGCCACGCGGATGTTGTCGAGGAAGTAGTCTGCCTCCGACTGGCTGGTGGAGAAGACCACCTCGTTGAAGTTCCATTGCGGACTGGCGTGCAGCCGCCAGGCGTCGAGGAGCGTGGTTCCCGCAGCGTTGGTCAGACGGAGGCGGATTTCGAGCCCGCTGGAGCGGCGGGTATACGTCACCGTGGCGCTGGTGCGGGTGCTGCCCGCGGGAATGCTGAGGGCGGCAGTGCCGAGGCGCCCGATGGTGCGAAGGTCGCTGCCGGAGTTCACGTTGGCTTCGCCGCCGGTTTCGTAGATGACGGTCGGGATCTCGCCGGTGGTCCCGAAATTTACGGAAGCCAGGTAACCGGAGTGGCCGGCCTTGTAGTCGTTATCGCGGATGAGCGGGTAGCCGCGAGAGTCGTAGAGGCCGAAGCGGAAGAAGTTTTGCGCGTGGTTGGCGGCGATTTTGGTGAAGCGGAAGTCAAACGACAGGGTGAGGGTGTCGCCGACGGCAGCCAGAGTGGTGGGAGCGTGGGCCGCGACGAGGGACTTCGAGCCAAGCTGGGCTGAGTCGCTGACATTGTCGGCAAAGAGAGCGCGGCCGGTGCCGAGGCCGGCCGTATCATCGACCACCGCGAGGCTGAGGGCCGTGCCCTTGCTAGGCGCGGCAATGGAGAACCAGGCGGCATCGAGGGTGTTGACGGTTTTGGTGCGCTTGCCATCGGTGAAGTCATCGACCACGAGGTTGGCGGCAATGGACGGGTCGGGCGGGGTGGAGGGGTCCGGCGGGACAACGACCGGTGGCACCACCACGGGCGGGACGACGACGACCGGCGGGACGATGACCGGCGGAATCACCACCGGCGGGACGACCACGGGTGGCACGATGACGGGGCCATCGGCGACGAGGGGATTCCGACCGCCTTGGAATTCGGTGAGGTTACCGGCACCGTCGTTGTCTGGATCAGCATTCGGACCGCTCACGGTTTCGTCGAGCAGGTCGTGGTGAAAGTAATGAAAGCGCCAATTTTGGAAATTGCCCGTTGGCGCGCTGCGCGGAAAGGCTCCGCCGTCGGCCGACATGCCCGCGATTTGCGCGAGCACCGTTCCGGCACCGAGGGCGGCGCTATCGCCAGCCAACCGGAAGTCTTTTTCCCCGTAGTTCACCAGGCCGAGGGCGGCCACGCTCGAAAGAGCCTGCCCGCCAGTGCCCGCCGCTTGAGTGCCGGGGCCGGCAACGCCGCTGGCCGAGGGAGCGACGGCATTGTGCGAGAAAATCCAGCGAGCGAAGCGCGGCGAGTAGAGGCCGGTCTGGAGGCCGCGGGCGATGACGACATTATTATAAAACTCGAAGCCGCCACCCTGTTCGCCGTCCCGGCCGGCGGTGAGGAGATTGCCGATGGGGAAGTCGAAGGTGTTGTTGAAGAAGCGCACCGGCACGGTGGGGACGCTGGTGAAAGGCGGAGAGGGCTTGATCTTAATGCACCCGGCGGTCCACCGCAGAATGGGCTTTTGCCAAAAGGCGGCACCGGCGGGAGTGAAGGTCACGAGGTTATTGTGGAAGGCGATGTCGTCGGCGAAAGGCACCTGCATGGGCTGGTAAGACAACGGCTCGAAGGTATCGATGACCGTATTGTGGTGGACGCGCATGCGGACGGTGTGGTTCTCGGCTTCCACGGCGTTGTCGATGATCCGGTCGAAGACATTGTAGGCGACCTCGATATCTTCGCCCCAGTTCACGGACATGAAGGAGATGCCATCGAGGCAACTGTTGATGTAGTTGTTGAGGATTTTCCAGCGTCGGCCGGCGGCGGTAACGATGCCGATCTCGTTGCTGTAGGCTCCGCCTTTGCGGTGCCACCAAAAGAAATTTGGCAGGGCCGCCTGCTGCGCGGCGGAGAGGGATTCCGCGCTCGTGACGACCTGAACGACGTCTTCGTAGGCCGGCCACAGGGAGTAATCGCAATCCTCCACGACCACGTCCTCGCTTTTCATCGCGGGCCGCATCTCGGCGTAATCCCAACCCCGCACGCCAGTGCGGCAGCCGTAAAACCAGCAGCCGCGGACCGTGACCGCGCCCGCTTTGATCCAGACGCCGGCGAAACCCGGGGTTTCAAAGGTGAAGCCTTCCAACACGACGTGGGCCGGGACGAGTGTCTCGATGCTCCAGTTGTAATCCTGCGGACGGCGCATGCCGTCACCGCGCCCGCCGCTGGTGCGGGCGGTGGAGACTTTCATCACGCGGCGGCTTGGTTCGACCGGGCCGTACTGGGCGCGCAGCCGCACGTAGAGCCGGCCATTTTCGTAGGAAAAACCGTGTAGCGGTCCGGGCGCGGCGTTGCCGGAACCGGTGACGCTGACCACGCGGAAAGCGCGCAGTTCGTTAAGCGTGGGATAACGGTAGAGATTTACGTCGTCCGCGAGGACGGACTCCGGGGACTCGGGCGCGGGCACGGAGTAGAGCTGGAGCGCGGCGTCTTCCAACTGCCACGCCGCCTGGCCCGTGCGGATGGCCACATTCGCGCCGGTGATGATCGTGGACTTTGCCGCCGGATTTTCCGCCCGGAAGACGATCGGCGCGGTGGCCGTGCCAGCGCGGGTCATCCGCGGATGCTCGAAATAGACGCCGGGCGCGACGCGAACGGTGTCGCCGGGTTGGGCAAGGTCGCAAGCCCGCTGGATGGTGCGCCAGGCGGTGGACGGTGAAAGTCCTTCGCCGCTGTCATTGCCGGACGTGCCATTGACGTAGCGCGTGGCGGCGAAAGCCGTGAGACTGCCGGGCACCAGCAGCGCAAGGGCGGCGAGGAGCGAAAGGCGAAAACGGAGATGACGGACGGGCGGCGAGATATTCACCAGCTCGTCCACGATGGGGGTAGGGACAGTTTGCATGCTGCCTGAGACAGCAGGGCGCGTTCGTTAGTTGTGCGAAAGTTGTTTAGGTCGGAGTAGGAAACCTTCTGTCAACCAGCCTCGACGAATTGGTCGCCAACGCTTTAAGGCCGGCGTGGTTCTCTTAAAAAATTTCGAAAGTTTTTTCCAAGCCGTGTGCGCGCTGTCGCAGCCCTGCGACTAATTGGCCAAAGATTCTCATCTGCCTGACTCAACTGTGACGTTTTCAACGATTCGCCATTTGCCCCCACGGCGTGCCGCTGTTAGAACCTGCGCACTTTTCGCCCGGCTCCAAAATCGCCGAGGTGGCAGGAGGCGTAAGTAAAATACTTACCCTTTTTGCTCACAGCTTTCGTCCCTTCGCCTTTCTTCCCAATGCCCAAAGACACCTCTCTCCGCAAAATCCTCGTCATCGGCTCCGGGCCCATCGTCATCGGGCAGGGCTGTGAGTTCGACTACTCGGGCGTGCAGGCCTGCAAGGCGCTGAAAGAGGAGGGCTTCACCGTCATCCTCGTGAACTCCAACCCGGCCACGATCATGACCGACCCGGAATTCGCGCACCGGACTTACATTGAGCCGATCACCCCGGAGGTCGTCGAACTCATCATCGCCGCGGAAAGGCCCGACGCCCTCCTGCCCACGCTCGGCGGCCAGACGGCGCTGAACTGCTCGATGAAACTCCACGAAATGGGCGTGCTCGAGAAGTATGGCGTGAAGATGATCGGCGCAAATCCGGCGGCCATTCACAAGGGCGAGGACCGGCTGGCCTTCAAGGAGGCGATGATCAAAATCGGCCTCGACATGCCGCTCTCCGGCGTCGCCCACACCATCGATGAAGGGCGCAAGATCGCCGCCGAGATCGGGCGCTTGCCGCTCATCATTCGGCCCGCTTTCACCCTCGGCGGGAGCGGCGGCGGCATCGCGTATAACAAGGAGGAGTTTGAAACCATCGTCACCCGCGGCCTCGACATGTCGCCGGTGAGCGAGGTGCTGATCGAGGAGTCGCTGCTCGGCTGGAAGGAGTTCGAGATGGAGGTGATGCGCGACCGCGCGGACAATTGCGTGATCATTTGCTCGATCGAAAACGTGGACCCGATGGGCGTCCACACGGGCGATTCGATCACCGTGGCGCCGATCCAGACGCTGACGGATCGGGAGTTCCAGGTGATGCGCGATGCGTCGTTCGCGATCATCCGCGAGATCGGCGTGGAGACGGGCGGAAGCAATATCCAGTTCGCCGTCCACCCGGAGACGGGCCGGATGATCGTCATCGAGATGAACCCGCGCGTCTCGCGTTCGTCGGCGCTGGCGTCGAAGGCCACCGGCTTCCCGATCGCGAAGATCGCCGCGAAGCTGGCCGTGGGCTACACGCTCGACGAGGTGCGCAACGACATCACCCGCGAGACGCCGGCGAGCTTCGAGCCAACGATCGACTACGTGGTGGTGAAATGCCCGCGCTTCACCTTCGAGAAATTCCCGCAAGCCGACCCGGTGCTGACCACGCAGATGAAGAGCGTGGGCGAGGCGATGGCCATCGGCCGGACGTTCAAGGAGGCGCTGCAAAAGGCGCTGCGGAGTCTGGAGATCAAGCGCTTTGGGTTGATCGGGGATGGGAAAGATGTGGTCGTCGATGACGACACACTGCGGACGAAGCTCACGGTGCCGAATGCGGAGCGCATTTTCTTCCTCGGGCTCGCATTCCAGCGCGGGTGGACGGTCGAGGAGGTTTTCGAGATGACGAAGATCGACCGGTGGTTCCTCGAAAACATTCGCGAGATTGTCGAAGCTCAGGCCGCTATCGACGATGCGGTTTTTGCGTCCTCGCATCACGCGAACTCGGCGTTGGGAAATGCCGATCAGGTTTGGTCAACCGCTCTCCGTAGATTGAAGAAACTGGGTTTTTCTGACCTGCAAATTGAAGCGTCTGGAAAATTCAAGCCGGGCACGGTTCGTCAGCTTCGGAAGGAACTCGGCATCATCCCCACCTACCGCCTCGTGGACACCTGCGCCGCTGAGTTCGAGGCGTACACGCCGTATTACTACTCCACCTACGGCGACGAGAACGAACGGCGCGACTCGGGAAAAAAGAAAATCATCATCCTCGGCGGCGGGCCGAACCGCATCGGGCAGGGCATCGAGTTCGACTACTGCTGCGTCCACGCCGCGTTCGCGCTGCGCGAGGAGGGCTTCGAGACCATCATGGTCAACTCGAACCCCGAGACCGTCTCCACCGACTACGACACCAGCGACAAACTCTACTTCGAGCCGCTGACCCTCGAAGACGTGCTCAACATTTGCGAGCAGGAGAGCGAAAACCTCTTCGGCGTCATCGTGCAATTCGGCGGCCAGACCCCGCTCAATCTCGCCGCCGGGCTGCAAGCCGCCGGCGTCCCGATCATCGGCACCAGCCCGAAGAGCATCGAGATCGCCGAGGACCGCAAACTCTTCGGCGCGATGCTGGAGAAGCTGAACATCCGCCAGACCCACGGCGGCACCGCGGTGACCGAAGACGAAGCCGTGATCGTCGCCGAACGCGTCGGCTACCCCGTGCTCGTCCGCCCGTCCTTCGTCCTCGGCGGACGCGGCATGATGCTCGTCCACAATGAAGCGGATCTGCGCCGCTACGTGCGCGACGCGATCGAAGGCAGCGCGGGCACGCCGCACCCCATCCTCGTCGATCACTTCCTCGAAGACGCCACCGAGGTGGACGTGGATTGCATCAGCGACGGGGAGACGGTCGTCATCGGCGCGATCATGGAACACATCGAAGAGGCCGGCATCCACAGCGGCGACAGCTCCTGCGTCATCCCGCCCTTTTCGCTTAGCGACGCGGTGAAGGAGGAAATCGCCCGCTCGACCAAAGCGATGGCCAAAGAGCTGAACGTCCGCGGCCTGATGAATGTGCAGTTCGCCGTGCAGAACGAGACCGTTTACGTCCTCGAAGTAAACCCGCG
The DNA here is from genome assembly GCA_031390545.1 of Chthoniobacter sp. Lineage (GTDB taxonomy): Bacteria > Verrucomicrobiota > Verrucomicrobiia > Chthoniobacterales > Chthoniobacteraceae > Chthoniobacter. The sequence goes on from JANMTP010000028.1 coordinate 158,057, forward strand.
CGCCTCCCGCACTGCGCCCTTCGTTTCCAAAGCCATCGGCGTCCCGCTGCCGAAACTCGCCGCCAAAATCATGGCCGGTATGACGCTGAAGGAACTCGGCTTTACCCAGGAGATCGTGCCGCCGCACTTCTCGGTGAAAGAGGCGGTCTTCCCGTTCATCAAGTTCCCCGGCACCGACATCGTTCTCGGCCCCGAGATGAAATCGACCGGCGAAGTCATGGGCATCGACCGCACCCTCGGCCTCGCCTTCGCCAAAGCCCAGATGGCCGCGCAGCCTGCCCTGCCGATGAAAGGCAACATCTTCATCAGCGTCTCCGACCCGGAGAAAGGGAAAGTCGGCGACATCGCGGCAGGCTTCACCGCGCTCGGCTTCACCATCTATGCCACCAGCGGCACCGCCGCCGCGCTCAAGGCCGCAGGGGTGCCGGCAAAGAAGCTCTTCAAGCTGAACGAAGGCCGGCCCAACGCGCTCGACATGATCAAAAACGGCGAGCTTTCGCTCATCGTGAACACGCCGAGCGGCAAAGTGGCCCGCGAGGACGAAATCAAAATCCGCAGCACCGCCACCGCCAACCGCATCCCCGTCTTCACCACCCTCCGCGGTGCCCGCGCCGCGCTCGAAGGCATCCGCGCACTCAAGGAGCACGGCCTGAGCGTGAAGCCGCTGCAGGAATACCATCCGAAGTAGGAGGAGGATTCTGAGTCGGCTGGTAGATGGGGCTGAAAAAAGGAGCCGTCATCCCGAGCGGAGTTCCGGTGGGCGAAGGTGGGCGGAACGCAGTCGAGGGACCTCGGCGGTTCATTGACGTATCGCGCCTAAAGGGACCGCCAAGGTCCTTCGACTCCGTTACACTTCGCTCAGGATGACGGAGTTTTTTTGGCTCAGTTTCCCGCGATCCGGTAGATCCACATCCGCCGCTCGGGCAGCGGACGTAGCAGTTCCAGTCCAGCCATTTCGTCCGGATCAAGCGCGCGCGGGAATACGGCGTAGCGCACCCCGGCGGCGCGCAGCGCGGGATGAGTCGGATGGATGAAGGCGCGATGCCCGCAAAAATTGATCTGCTCGAAGCGCACTTCGTTCGGGGTGGTGGGGAGCTGGAAGACGCCGAGCGAATAGCGGTTGTAGATCGCGAGCGCCTGCTGATCGGGGTCGAGCGTTCGGTAAAAGGCGAGGTCGGGAACGGTCTTCGAGCCGCTCAGCACGTTAACGCCTTGCGCCGCGAGAAAGGCGGAGAGATTCGCCCCTTCATAAGCCAGCCAGCGCGCCTGCGGATCGACCCGCCGGATTTCCCGGATGACCCCGGCCGCGGAGGAGTCCGTAAGCGGTGCGACGCCTATGGTTAGAGGATTCACGAGCAGCGACGTGGGCGCCAGCGCTGCGAACAACGCGACGGCAAAGACGCGTTTTCGCGGCCAGAGATAGAGGCCGAAGAGGGCAACAGCCAATGCCGCGGTAACCGCGAGCCGCCACGGCTGAAAGAAGACCGGACTCGCCTCCGCCGCGCTGACCAGCGCGAAGATCGCAACGCCGATAGCGAAGACGAAGACGACGCCCCGCTTCCGGCATGCACCGACCGGCATGGATTTCAATGCAAGCACGCTGAGCAAAATGCCGCCGATGCCGATCGGCAATAGACAGCGCTCTTCCGTGCTGAATCTGAGCAGCGTCGCCTGTCCGATCACGGCGGGGAGCGGGCAAATCGCGAAGACGGCCAGCGCGAGAACAGCGCCGAGCAGTGGCGTGAGCAACCGCCACGGCCGACCCGCGACGCCGGTAGCGAGTGATAAGGCCGCGGCAATCCAGACTGGGTAGAAATTAGCGGCGTTGCAGACATTCACTCGCGTCTCGGGAAACGCCGCGGTCGAAAGCAGTGGCCCGGCGAGTCCGAGAAACAAAGTTCCAAGGTCGAGCGCACCGCCCGTCGCCCGTCGCGCCCCGGGATAGCTCGTCTCGGCCACCATCCGCAGCGTCGGCAGCATCTCGATGAAGACCGGTACGAGCACCGCGGCAACACCCACCAGCGCTAACCCCAGCCAGCCGGCGGCTGCAGGCCAACGAACGCGGGATTCTTCCTCCGCTCGCCGCTGCCACACACAGCCGCCGAGCACCGCCAGCCCCACCCAAGCGAGCGGAATCTGAAACGGCGGATACATGCACAGCGCGAAATTCACTGCGGCGAAAACCAGCCCCGTCGTGGCAGCGAGCGCCACACCGCGAGGCGGACCGTCGAAAATTCTCAGCACGCACCAGATACCGATCGCCCAGCTCGCGAGCATCTCCGGGAGCATCGGCGGACATGAAAACCACCACTGCACGTAGCCCGAGAGAAAGATCCACCCGCTGCCGAGCAGCCCCATCCAGAAATCTCCGTCGGCCAGTCGGCGAATGAGCAGAAACATCGCGCCCAGTAGGCCGAACACTTTCACACTCCAAAGCCAGGCGTAGCCGTGGGCGAAGTCGAAGAGGAAAAAGCCCCACAGCTGCGGGCGGAAGAGCATCGTGAAATGCCGCACTGGCAGGCTCATCAACTGCGGACTTCGACCTGCGCCGAGCACCGCATTTTCCACGGGCCACGGCGGCTCGTGCTCTGCTTGGGCGAGGGCAGATGGCGTCCAGACCAGCCACTCGTCGGAGCGCACGGGCTGTGGTTTGCCGAGCAACAAAGCGCCCGCCGTTTCCTCCTCGCGCAGCACGACCGACCACATGACCACCGATGATCCGTGCAGACCGAGGGCCGTGCAGAGCACCAACCCGGCGAGCAGCGAGAGCAGGAAGCGCCGGGCGAGGACAGCGTGGTTCATCGGACGAACGAAGGTGGGTGCCGCTCGCCGCTCCTCACAAGCTGAAACATCGCGGTGCTGTGTGACGAAATTGTCACAAAAGACCCCCTTTTTTCACGGGTGCCGTGCGCGGCGATATGTTTCACTCCAACTCATGAAAACAGCGCACCGCTGGTATCAGGTAAATCCGATTCTGAGTTCGACGCTCTTGGTCTGCTTGCTCGGGTGGGTGGCGCTGCTCGCTTGGGAAGAGACGCGAGGCGTCGTGCTTTCGCGGCAGATTCCCGCGTTGAACGCCTGGTTGGCGCTGCATGGGCAGACTTTGCTCAATCTCTTGGCTGGGGCGGCCGTCTTTGCGGCGCTGGTGGAAGGTGCTCGCTCGATCCACCGGTTGCGGAAACTGCGGCGGAAGTTTGTCACTCGTTCGCTTCGGCTGACCCAACGTCTCTCCCCGGGCTACCGCTCCGCGAGAGCCTAGGTATCCGCGGGTTTCCGCGAAGCACTTTAATCAAGGCCGCGCGGCAGGCGGATCGCGCTGATCTCGGCGAGGCGTTTTCGGAGTGATTCGCGGAAAGCCGTGCGCTCTTCGCGGCCCATCTTTCCACGACGGATGAGGGCGAAAAGCTGCTCGCAATGTTTGCGGCTCGCATCGTCCCAGCGCGCGGTGGTCAGGCCGGCAGAATCCATCGTTGCGCGCATCCGGGCGCTGTTGATGGTCGCCTCGTCGCGGCGGGCGTGGGCCCGGTTGATGACGTAACAGAAAGTGCCAAGGGCCCGATCGAGCAGAATCCAGGGGAAATTGATGGCCCCATACGGGCCGACCGAAAGCGCGCTCCCGCCGAGGCGCACCCCGCCGGGCAGCCACGGCGTTTTGATTTTCAGCTCGGGCCGCTTTTTGCCGACGACGAACCCGGTGAGCGCGCCTGCGCCAGCCCCGAATGCGGTGGGGATCCCGATCGAATGACCGACCGTCGCGAGATCGAAAAGTGCGCCCGCAGCCGCACCGCCGATCGCGCCAGCGGCGACGAGTTGGCGTTCGTCGAGGCCGAAGGCGCGCCAGGTGTCATCGCTGAACAAACCAGCATCGAATAGCTGCTCGCCGGTCGATTCGGCGCGCACGCGATTGTGCCCGAAAAGCTGGATAATGGCCTTGTGCGCCCGCGTTTCGCGCGCGCTCACAGCTTTGGTGAAGCGCGTCTTCAGCTCCTCGCCCACGGCGTCGCGCCGCGCCGCGGATTCGGCGTCAGCGCCTGCGACTTCGCGATGCGTGAGCGCGTCGGCGAGCAACTCGACGATGATCTCCGCGCACTCGCCGAGCCGTCGGTCCCACTCGTCGCGGAAAATCGCGACCGCACTCATTAGCTTCGGCTTCCAGCCCTGCTCGATGCCGGCGAGCGTTTCGAGCAGCTCGAGCCGGTCCGCGAAGGTGGCGTGATGCGCGTTGAATTCGCGCACCGCATTGAAATGCAGCCCGAGCCGGCGCTTCCAATCGGCGACGTGGTCGTCCGTGCTCGTGCGATTGATGATCGCCAGCCGTGGCGCGCCGGTCAGGCGCAGAATCTCCATTTCCGCGGCGTGGATGGGAAGCAGTGGCTCCGAGCCATCGACCACGTAAACGACGCCTGCGCCTTCGACGACCGGCTGGAAGAGCACACACTCGGCTGCGAACGCGGCATCGTCCCGATGCTGCGCGATAAACTCGCGGAAGATTGCCAAAGGCTCACGGGCCTGCGCGGCCGGAGTCAGTTCGGTTAGTGCTTCGATGGCGTTTTGGAAACCCGGGGTGTCATAGAAGACGAAAAGATCCCGCAGCTCGAAACGCTGGCACTGGACCGTTTCGCCCGGCATCGCGCTAATCCGCACCTGGTCATTTTCCGAGAGCGTGGAGACGACGGACGACTTGCCGTGATTGACTGCGCCGACGATGGCGAAAGTGGGCGTGGCACTGCTCATGACGGGGTCCATTTCTCGAGGCTCAGCCGCAAGCCGTGGATGGCTTGGAAGTTTCGCCAGTGCGTCAGCTCGCCATCTTCCACCGGCGCAAAAACCGCGCCGTCCTTGCGCCCGACGAGCAGCAGAATGACCTCGGGTTTTGCGCCGACTGCGTCCGCAACCTTTTGGAGAAACAGCGCGATCGCCTTGATCGGAGCCCGCCGCGCGCGGGCGACGACGACGACGCTCGCATACCCCGCGGGTTCGCTGGCCAGGGCAGTGAATGTTTCGGCGTTGCCGCTCGGGTGGTCGATCTGCGCAGGGAGCGTCTGGGCCACGCGCCAACCGAAGGTTTGGCCGAGGTAATCAGCGAGGCGTTCCACGGGCAGCTCAACATCCGTCGCGATGAGCGCAAGGCACGTTCCGCCGCGCGCAGCGTGCGCCGTGGTCGTTGCGGCAGAATTGGGGATTTCGAGCGCCGCGGTTTCCGCCTGCGTCTGCACCACCGGCCCGGTGAGTCGGCGGAAGAGCGCGTTACAGCCTTCGTGATCAAAGGTCAGCCCGTGCAGACCGGCGCGCAGTTTCACCATCGCGAAGAGGAGCAGCGTGCCGCGCAGGAGCAGCCCGTAGAAGGCGACGGCGTAGCAAAGAAACGGCCACCAGGAGGCCATCGCCCGGCGGTCCAGCGGCGCGATGCCTTCGCTGTAAGAAAAGCGGCTGGCGATAACTTCGGCCAGTGTGGGGTGAGCGTTGGGAGCGAACCACACCCACGGCGCCGCCAGCGCGGAGACGAGGCGATGGGCTGCTTCCGGGCCGAGGTGCAGCGTGGATTGCCAGCCAAAGGCGAGGTCGGTGGTGCTGACGTGCGCGAGCAGCAGCGCGAGGATGCCGAGATTGTAGCCGACCGCGAAAAGCTGCGTGACGATGAGGAACGGCCACGCCGCCAGGGAGCCGTAGATTTCCCGCTTTCGTCCGAGCACCGCGAGACTGGCGCGCAGGCGTTCGCGCTTTTCGCCGGGGAGCTGGCGCAGACCCGCGCTGCACATCCACACAAAGCCGGAAAGCAGACCACGCAAAGGGTGAAAATCATCGAGCCAGTCGGTGGCGGCGCGCAGCAGCCAGAGCACGATGGCCCCGGCGAGCACGAGCATTTGCACGCCGACGGTGCAGGCGAGAAACCACGAGACGTTCACCGGCTCATCGCCTTTGTAGTGCAGCAACGCGCCTGTCACACTCGCGCCGAGCGCGGTCCCGGCGAGCAGGCTCAACAGCAGCAGCGTGCCCCAGCCTCCCGCCACACTTTCCCCGGGCAACGCCTCACCGGCTTCGCCCCGGCGCAGGTAAAGCCACGCTTTGAAAAGCCGCCGCCGCCCCTCCGCGTCATCCCCCGGCGGCACGTCTGGCAGCCGTCCGCGCCACCTAGTTTCCTCCGCGCCCGTCCCGTCCGCGAGAAGGCACTCGAAGTCGATAAGCTCGGCGATTTTCCAAGGCGTGGGGCGACTCACGCCCGTTGACTAGGTTTCGTGCGCGGCGATGTCATTCAGATTCGTTCAGCCGAGCTGCCTAGGGACTCGGTGCTGGTGGGATATTCCAGGGAGGGGTGTACGACAGACGATAAATCTGACGTTCCGAGAGGCGCGGGAGCCGGACTTGAAAGTTTCTAGCGGGCCCGGCGATTACAAGCTGTTGGATCAAACCCCACGCCCCTGTCGTTTCCGACCATGCTCCGATCAAAAACCGACCCAAATGGTGGACCGTGTTAATCTCCAGCAGAACCTCAGCGGCATCGACAGACACTACCTTCATTTCGAGCTTCGAATTCTGATCGCGCGGATCGGTGTTCAGAAGGATCTCCACGCCGTTGGAGAATCCGTCACCATCTTCGTCCCCATCACGATCCAACCCCGGCGGGCTTGGGGGATAGGGAATGGTGACGATTGAACCTCCGCCCGGCGGCTGCCAGCGCAACCATTCACGATGCCAAAAGTGGGCTGACACGCGAGTAGGCCCAGCGATGAATACCGAGGTGCTCAACGAGCCCGGACTCGCAACACCTAGCCCGTTCCATCCGGTAAACTCCCAATCACTACTGGCAGGCGTGGCCGAAATGGGGGCAAGCGTGCCGTATGGGAAGATCCCGCTCCCTGTCACAGAACCGCCCTCTGGCGGCGAGGCCGAGACATCGAGTGCGTAATCGAGCCTTCGAAACCGGGCGGTCATGGCCTTGTTCCCGTTCATCAAAATCGTCGTTGAAAGTGCCAAAGGATCGGCTGGCGCATCGCCGAGCCATTCCACAAATCCCCATCCCGTGTTCGGCTGGGCTCTCACTGCCGCGTTCGTTCCTTCGATCCAGAAGCCCTCTCCGAAAACTGCTCCACCCTCCGGGGGCGAGGCGGAAAGTGTAAGGTGATATAAACGAGCAAAGGTGGCGGTCACCGTCTTGTCCCGATCCATCAGCACTTCTGTCGAAGATACCGATGGATCGACTATCCCTTCTCCAATCCATCCCGTGAATGCCCATCCGGTCTCGGGGGTGGCTGCGATGCTGGCATTCGCCCCAGCCAAGTAACGGCCATCGCCGGAAGGCTCGCCACCTTCTGCGGGAAAGGCCGCCATCGACAGCGTATAGACTCGTGCAAAGGTGGCAGTCACCGTTTTTGATGCGTCCATCGTAACGGTCGTTGAGGATGCCGCGAGGGCGGTAATCCCATCCCCAAGCCATCCCGTGAATATCCAACCGGTATTGGGTGTGGCTGTAATCGGCGCAAGGCTTCCCAAAGGCCAGAATCCTTCTCCTCCCGTTACCCCTCCTGCTGCCGGGGCCGCATTTACGGTCAGTTCTCGGGGGTTGATAGGTTCGAAATGAGCAGTCACCGTAGCGTCGGAAGACACGGTCACAAACGTGGAGGCTGCACTCCGATTTAACACGGACAGGGAAGTCTCCCAAGCAACGAATCTCCATCCCGTTTCCGGGATCGCTTCGATATGCAAACTGCGTCCATCGTCATAAACGCCGCTATCCGACGAAACGCCCTCCACTCTGATGCGCCCTCCGTGCGACGGTGCTCTCTCGAAAGTGACTTGATAGCGGGCTACCGGCGCAAAATTCGCATGAAGAACGACCCACTTGTCCATTGTGACATACGTGTCTTCGGAGTATGGATCTTCTACGAGATCAAGATCGTCGGGGTTCCAGCTCGTCCATTCGATGAATCGCCATCCCTCAGCAGGGATTGCGGAGATGGCCACCGACGTTCCTGGGAAAAAATCACCTGATCCCCTAACCTCTCCGGCGGCTGCGATCGGTGATGAGTTCAGATCCAGTCGGTGATTGCCCTCGGGGGCTATCGCTGGATGCACGCTCATCACGACTTGATAGCCTTTACGCTCAAAGTTGGGATTTCCGTGAATGTCGACACCCGCGGACACCCCGAACGAGTATTCTCCCGGCTGTAAGATCATCCCGCTAATCTCCGTGGCAGTGTAAGTTGTGGGAATGGTTTGTACATTCCCTTGATAAGTTAAGTTAAACGATGGGTTCGGTGCATTTACGTTTATGGGGAAGGAGTAATTGTCGTTCTTGAACGAGACATTAAATTTGCTTACTTCGGTAATTCGAAACTGCGCCACAGTATATACACTAGCTACGCTCCTCTCGTCCCATATCGTCTTTGATACCACTGCGCTCCCCGTCGATGTCAAAAATATGCTGCCGGTAGTCGGATTAAGTGACCAAGTGGAATTAAGATCCGAGTCGGCCTGATTGTCATTACGACTGCCGTGGGCTTGATGTTCGAATGAAGAAGGATCAATGCCGGGTCGGTATGGCGAAATGGTTTCCTCAATCGTTTGAGTTTCACCCGGATTGTATGGAGATCTTCCTGCAGCAGCGTTTGCGGTGAGGTGGTTGTAGACAGACAGCTCGGTTCCGCTTACATCGGGAACGCACATCCCCATAAGGATTGCTATTATCAGGAAGCAGCTTTTTATCACCTGTCCAAAAAACAATGGGGTATTGCCGAGGGTCACAGGTTTTGGCTTGAGATGGAAACGCTCAGGATTTTCCAGCGGGACCAAGAGTTGGCCTTCGTTCGTGTCCTTCATGGGGGAGATTAATGCCTGCAAACGGAGACTGCCTCAAGGTGCAAAAAAGGGAGAGCCGTTCACCCTTTCACCACTCCACGGCGACGCTGCGGCGCTGTTGGAAACGGTCGTTGTAGTAGAGCTGCTTTTTCGCTGCGCCGAACTCGTGGACGAGCTTGGTGCATTTCACGTCGAAGCAGCAGTATTCGGCGATGTCCCGCAGCTTGCCTTCGCGCCACCAGCGGATGGCGTCGAGGCCGTCGCCGGTTTTGCCGACGCCCAGCGAGGCGGTGGCCACGGAATCGAGACTGAGCCGGTGGCCGAGTTTTTTCTCCACCTCCACGAGCATGTCGAGGGTGTTGCAAAGATGCGGGAGATCGTAGGCCGTGTAGCCCATGAGCACTTCGTAGTCGAAGCTGACGACATTGAAGCCGACGACGAGATCGGCGCGCATGAGTTGATCGACGAGATCTTTGACGCGCTTCTCCGGGTAAATGCGGTACTCCCCGAGCCGGGTGCTGTAGGTGACCCCGACGGACATGCCCATCGCTGCTTTTTTGTCCCAACCGCCGGCGTCGTTGGCGGTGCGCTGGGTTTCAAGGTCGAAGTAAACGATGTCGCGGCTCATGGGAAAATGACGAATGCCGGATGACGAATGACGAGGCAATGACGAAGCTCAATGAGCTGTTTAAAAGGTCCACGAAAGACACGAAAGGACACGAAAAGGGTTTCCGATTTCGTGTCCTTTCGTGTCTTTCGTGGACCTCCCTAACCTCCCAGCCTTTCACTTTCCCGCCCACTCGTAGTCGCCGGCGTCGAAAGCCATGGTGCTGGCGAGCTTGCGGACTTTGAACTCCTCGACGACCGCCCCGTCGCTCTGGAAAATGGTCACGACCTTGCCGCCCTCACGGCCCATGACCGCCCATTTGAGGCTGGGCGTTTCGGTGAGTGTGCGGAGCGGGAGGCCATCGGACGCGCGGAGAAACGCGCCTTTCGCGTCGAAGCCGATTTGCACGTCGAGATCCTGCGGGGCGTCTTGGAAAAGCGGGTTTGGGACAAGACGGACGCGGACTTTCTCCTCGGGTTTGAAGAGTTGCGGACGACCGAGTTGGTCGGCGACGGCGGCGAAGGTGTCGCTCGCGGTGATGGATTTTGAGAGCACGGTTTTCCACGTCGAAGTGGCTTCGCCATCTTTCGGCGTGTTGGCTTCGAGGGAGAGTCCGCGGACGCGCTGGAGGCCAGGCTTTTCTTCAATGAGGAAAATTAGGTCGCTGGTGCGCGAGGCGAAGATGCGGACGGGCGCGGGCTCGGCGGGATCAATGGCGAGGCGGCGCCGAAACTCGCCCCCGCGGGTGAACTCTTTCACCTCGGTGCGCTCGGGCGTCTGGTCGATGACCCAGACGCGGTCTTCGCGCCCGAGACTGGCGTCGAGCGGCTTCACGAGGTCAGGCAATGCAAGCGGATGGGACGCGCCTTTCTCGACGACGGCGACTTTTCCGTCGGCGATCACGGCGCGCGGTAGTTCTTCGCCGTTCCCACCGGGCGCGCCTTCGCCGAGCGCGAGCGCCGCGGTTTGCGCATCGAGCGGAATTTCCCCCGCGAATTCACCGGCTTGGTCGGCGCGGACGAGTTGCTGTTTGCCGTCAGCGCCTTCCGCCCACAGGCCAAGGCGCCCACTTTTGCGCAGCTCGATGGCGAGAATCCGGCGGAGGCGCGGCGAGTCGTCCGCGATCATCCAGTCGTTGGCGTGATAGGCTTCGCCCTCGACGTCGATCTCGCCAGTGGCGTAGCCCCGTGCGGCGTAGGTGCCGGCCGGCGCGGGTTGGCCGGCGTCATCTTTGCCGTCCCAGTTGGCGATGAAGCCGTTGAGCCCGACGGTGAAATCATTCTTCGTGGCTTCCCGAGCGAGGGTGCGGACGAGCTTCCCCTTTTTGTCGTAGATGCCGAGGCTCAGCGCGCCAGTGGTCGGCGGCGGGAGGAAGGTGATATTGACGCCGGATTTTTTCGGCGGCGGCGGGTCGTCGTTCTGGGCGAAGGACGGGGCGGCGAGGCAGGCGAGGAAGAGGAGGAGAAATCCGAAATCCGAAATCCGAAATCCGAAACAAATCTGAAAAGATGGAAATGTTGAAATGGCTGGGGGGAACACGCTTGCGCCAGCCAATGTTTTCCAAACTTGCCGATTTTTCTGCTCCGTTTGTTTCGGATTTCGGATTTCGGATTTCGGATTTTCCTCACGCATAGTACCGCCAATCCAGATTCGGGAAGATGTTGTCGCGCCATTCGCAGTTTTCGAGGAAGTGCTCGTCGAGGTCGCGGGCGCGGAGTTGGTCATAGAGGCGAGTGAAGCGAAGGATGTGGTCCTTGGTGCGCTTGCTCGCGTAGTTGTGGGCGGTGCCGGTCTTCATGAGGAAGGCCCAGTCGCTGGATTGCGCGAGGAGGAGTTCACGCGCGAGCTGTTTGAGCGTGCGTTCCTCGAGCAGCGTGGGCGTTTCGGCGACAAAGACGCGGGCCATCTCAGTCATGCGTTTGGCAGCCATGTGGAGGTGGGGATAAATCCAGGCGTTGCTGTCGTCGAGCCACACTTCCCAGTAGCCTTTGTGGCCCCAGCTCGAGGCGGACGGGATGACGAGCTGCTGGGTGTCATGCGCGGCGAGATAGGCGGTTGGCGTGGTGAGCGTGAAGGCGGTCTGGTCATAGACGGCTTTGCGGATGAAGAGATTGAGAAACTCCGGGCCTTCGAACCACCAGTGCCCAAATAGTTCGGCGTCGAACGGGCTGACGATGATCGGCGGGACGTTCATGTTACCGCGGAGATGCTGAATCTGCGCGGCGCGTGCGCCCATGAAGTTGCCGGCGTGTGCGTCTGCCGCGCCCATCGCCCAGCCGCGATTGTAGATTTCCTTTTCGTGCGTGGGCCCGGTAATGCGGTGGTATTTCAGGCCGGTGAATTTGCGCGTGCCGTCGGCGGGAAGGAAGTCGCGCAGGTAGTCGATCGAAAGGTCGAAGCCGATGTCGCGGTAGAAATCGCGGTAGGCCGGATCGCCGGGATACCCCTCCTCCGCACTCCAGACCTGGCGGCTCGATTCCCGGTCCCGCCCGAACGCGGCCGGCCCCGCGGGCGTGAAAACCGGCGTGTAAATGGCGTAGCGCGGGCGCGGGCTGCCAAACATCACCCCGTGCGAGTCGAGGATGAACCAGCGCAGATTCGCCTCCGCGAGCACGTGGTCGAGGCTGGAAGTGTAGGCGCATTCCGGCAGCCAGATGCCGCGCGGATCGCGGCCAAACATTTCGCGGTAATGATCCCGCGCGATGAGAATCTGCGCGCGCACCGCCTCGGGGAAGTTTTCCATCAGCGGCAGAAAACCGTGGGTCGCCGCGCAGGTGATGATCTCGATCACGCCCCGCTCCTGCAGCGCCGCAAACGCGCTGACGAGATCGCGCCGCCACCGTTCCACGTAGTCGCGCCGGCACTGGATGAGCCGGTTGAAATAGAACTTCGCCACTTCGCCCACCGGCCCGGAATCCTGCGTTCGGGTTACTTCCCGACGGGCGAGTTCGATCGAGCGATCGAGGTACTGCTCGGTGCGTTCCTGCAAAAGCGGGTCGCGCAGCATGTGGCAGAGCGGCGGCGAGAGGGTGAGGGTGAGCGAAAATGGGACGCCGTCGTCGGCGAGGCCGTGGAGGATTTGCAGCAGCGGCAAATAGGTCTCGGTGACCGCCTCAAAGAACCAGTCTTCCTCTAGAAATTCGGCATACTCCGGGTGCCGCACGTAGGGCAGGTGTGCGTGGAGGACAAGGGCGAGATAGCCGGACGGTGCCATGAATGCAGGAAGTCCGCGGACGCTAACAGCGCGGGAAGGTCGGACAAGTGCCAAGGTGGACGGATGAAGGCGTCCACGAAAAACACGAAAAACACGAAAGGCATCAGCGCGGTCACGCGGACGACCCATGCGGCCACCCAGCTTGTTTTCGCGGACTTTCGTGCTTTTCGTGAACTCAAGTTTGACCTTGCCCCCATCTGGAGGCCGCGCTTTCATCCCGCCGGGGATGCGGGTAACCGCGATCCTCCGCACCGATACGCCTCGCAAGCGCGGTGCTGCCGGAGCCGTGATGGCGCGGAGTTTTCCGTGCAGTCAGCCGACCTGCGAACCAAAACACATCCCAGCGCGAACGGTGCTCCCCGCCGCGCCGAATCAACGCCGTCTCCCTATTCAAATCCAAAACCGTGTTAACGGGCGCATCCGCGCTCGCGAAGTCCGCGTGATTCTCGCCTCCAACGGCGAGCAGCTCGGAGTGATGAAGCTGTCCGACGCTATCCGCCGGGCGCAGGAAATGGGGCTCGACCTCGTCGAGGTCGCCGCCAATGCGAACCCGCCGGTTTGCCGGATTGTCGATTTCGGCAAGTTCAAGTACGAGGCGGCGAAGCAGGAGAAGGATAAGAAGCATTCCGGCTCGAAGCTGAAGGAGATCAAGTTCCGCGTGAACTGTGCGGAGCATGATTATGTGACGAAGATGCGGCACGCCGAGGAGTTCTTGGATAAGGGCAACAAGGTGCGCATCCAGCTTCAGTTTCGCGGCCGCGAAATGGCCCATCAGGAACTCGGCATGGCGCTGATGGTCCGGGTCAAAACCGACCTCGTGAACATGGCCAATGTGGAAACCGAACCGAAGCTCATGGGCAAAAGCGTGACCATGACCTTGGCGCCGCTGCCGGCGAACAAGCGCAAGCGCCATTTCCTTAGCGATCACGAACTGCCGCCGCTCGAAGACGAGCCGGACGAGGAAGAAGACGACGAGTAAGCGCCGCGCCTGCCGGAGGGGAGGCGGTGGAAAAGCACTGGCTTTTCGCGCCCACCGGCGAATACTCGGCGCAGCGGTTTTGCCCCGAACTAGCGCCGTAGATTTTTCCCCACCGAATCGCGGCCCTCAGGGTTAACTGCATACAGCCGATGGACATTTACATTTTGCGAGACGGCAGCGAGATCGGGCCTTTTAGCGCAGAAACGACGCAGACCATGCTCCGCGAAGGGAGCATCCGTGAAGTCGATTACGCGTGGCACCCTGGCCTGCCAAAATGGATCCCGCTGTCGGACGTCCTCAGCGCCGCGCCCTTGGCCCTCGAGACCCCGCCCCCACCACCGCCGTCGGCTGTCGGAACGCCGTTGCCCACGTTTTCACCTGCCGCGGCAGCAGTGTCCGCGCATTTGCCAAAGGCCGGCGAGTCGGCCACGGAGAAGCAGAAGGCCTTGCTCGGCTACCTCGGAATCGCCCATTCTTCCGAGCTCTCCAAGGATCATGCTGCCCTGCTCGTCAATGACGCCATGGAAGACGCCAAAAACGCCCCCCGTCTGGCTCAGTGGAACACCGACCGGCTGAAGCTGCACCCCGACCTATTTGCCGCGGAAATCCAGGCGCGAAAGGAAAGTCGGGCCAACGATTTTCACGAGATCTGCCAGGCGGAAGGTGCGGAGTATTTCACCAAGATCACCAAGGCGCACTGCCAGGTGCTAGTCGGCTATCTCGACGTGAAGTTTCCGAATTGGGACAAGGACGAAAAGGACGCCGCATCGAAGTATTTCTATCCGGCAGTTGCCGAAAAATTTCCCCAGCTCGTGGCCAAGCCATGGCAGGGCAAACTGCGCTACGCCACCGGCCCGAAAATTGCCGCCGAACTTTCCCGTCAGCGCCCGCCGACTGCCCAGTTGCGCAAACGCAAAAGCGCCTCCCCCGTGGCCGCCATCGCGCGTGGGCTTGTTTACGGCCTGCTCATCCTCGGGATGTTTTATTTCGTGCAAAAGATGCTCACGGGAGCAGGCGCAACAGCTCCGGTTCCAAGTGAATCGGCCGCTGAAAAACAGGCGAGCGAGGGCGTTCCGCAAACTTCTGACGCAGCGAAAATTGAATCGATTTCGCCAACCGCGCCGGAGCATGTCGTCGCCCAAGCCGATGCTGGCGCGACGATGACGGAGCCCACCACCGGCGCTCCGACGGCATTGCCCGCGGACCCGCTGATGGCCGCGAACGCGGACGTTCCGGTTAACCCAGGAGCGACTTTCCCGTCCGATCCACCGATGGCCACGATGCCTGCAGATCCGTCCATGGAGGCCGGTCAGCCCGCTGCCGCGCCGAAGTCGATTCCTCTCCCCGGCTTCCCGCCTGATCCGCCAGCCACGGGCGGTTCGCTTTTCGGCGACCCGCTGACACCACCGGCGGCTGTGCCTGGCGCATCTGCGCCAGTGGCTGTGCCTGCTCCGCCTCCGACTGTGGCTGATGCTGCTGCGGTGCCGGCGAAGGTTAACCTCAAACTGACGAAGCCCTTCGAAGTCCAACTGGCCTACGGCAAGATGAAGCTGCCGGTAGGGACGCCGGTGAAGCTGGTTTCCCGCGAAGGAAACTCCCTCAAGGTGAACTATCTCAACACCGTGCTCACCTTGCCGGCCACGTTTACCGACATCGGTGACGCGGCACCTGCTCCAGTCGTCGCGCCTCCGGTGCCGGCTGCACCGGTCGTCCCAGTGCCCGTGCCGCCGCCTGCTGCGCCGACTCCACCGTCGGATTTGTAAACGACGACCACGCTGCGGCCCGGCCGCGACTCGTGACGACGAGCGCGACCGCTGCGATGATCAGCGTTGCTCCCATCAGCATGGAAGTCGTGAGTCGCTCGCCGGCGAAACCTGCACCCAGGAGCACCGCGACCACGGGATTCACATAAGCGTAAGTGGCGACTTGGGCCGGAGGGCAATGCCGCAGCAGCCAAAGATAGGCGGAGTAGCCGACGATCGCGCCGATAAGGACGAGATAGAGGAAAGCCCACGCCGACCGGGGCGTGACCTGCGCGAGGGAAAAGCCGGTCAGCTCACCGCGCAATAATGCACCCGGGAGAAGCATCGCGCTTGCCGTCAGCATCTGCATGCCGGCCATCAGGGCGGGATCGGTGCCCTGCCCGGCGCGTTTGGAATAAAGCGATCCTGCCGACCAGATCAGTCCGCCGACGAGGATCACACCGACGCCCACGAGAAAACGCGGGTGCATGGCTGCCGAGGGATCGGGCCTAGCCAATAACGCGACTCCAGCCAAGCCACACGCCAGACCCAGCCAGATGCGTGGAGTCGGGCGCGGGGACTGACCGGAAAGCCAGCCGAGCAACGCCATAAACACCGGCACCAGGGCGATCAGCAGCGCGGCCAGCCCGGACGGCACATACAATTCGGCGAACGTCAGTCCGCCGTTGCCGGCGACGAGCAGACAAGCGCCGACGATAGCCGCGCGGCCCCACGCTGCGCGCGTGGGTTGCGCGCCGCGCCAGCGTGCCCAAGCGTAGAGCAATATTCCCGCGCAAAAAAATCGCGCTGACGCCATGAGCAGTGGCGGGACCGAATCGATCGCCAGCTTAATGCCGAGATAAGTGGAACCCCAAATCACGTAAACGGTGGCAAACGCCGTGACTACGGCGCTGCGGGACGGCGAACTCACGACACGCCGTTTCCGACGCGCAGTTCCGCTTCGGGCACCGCGCTCACCAGCACAAGGCCTTTGCCGCGGAGTTCGCACGCTTCACCCGCGGGCAAAACGGTGTCTGCCGATGAGCCTTCCCGGGTAATCCAAACCGCGCCGCTTAGGCAATGTATCGGCAGCCCGCCGTGACCCAGTTCGATTTTCCAAAGATCGCCACGGCGCAGCGACATCTGGAAAGCCGGTGAGGGCTGGGCGACGGAACGATAGACACAATGGGATTTGGAGAGCGCGTTCATGGCCCAAGAATCGTCGGAGTTCCCGCCAGATACAGACTCAGCTCGAAAGATTTTGCCGCGGTACAGATGACCGGGTACGAAACTGTATATCGACGCTTTCACCGCGAGTGTCCCTTTTCGGTCATCCCTATCCGCCCACCATTACCGCCATGATCCAAAACGATCTTTCGCCTGCCGGACCACTGTACGAGAAAGTCGCCGGCAAAGTCAGCAGACTCATCCGGGACGGCGTGCTCCGCCCCGGCGACCGCATCCCGTCGGTCCGCCGAGCCAGCCAGCAGCATCGCGTCAGCGTCACCACCGCGGTTCAGGCCTACCTCGCTCTGGAAAACCGCGGCCTGATCGAAGCGCGGCCCAAGTCAGGTTTCTACGTCCGTTACCGCCGTCGCGAAGAACTCGCCGAGCCCCGGCTTTCCAAGCCAGCCAGCCGTGCCGCTGCGGTTGGCATGGTCGATCTTGTCACCCGGTTTTTTGAAACCGCCGCCCGCCCCGGCATCGTCCCGCTTGGTGCCGCGTTGCCCGGTGAAGAGCTGCTCCCGTACGTGAAACTGAACCGGCTCATTGCCAGCATCAGCCGCACGTCTGGTGGGCGCAGCGCCACCTACGACATCCCGCCCGGCTGCGAGCCGCTGCGCCGCGAGATTGCTCGCCGCTCGCTGGATTTCGGTAGTCCGGTGGACATGGATGAAATCGTCACTACCTGCGGCGCAACCGAGGCGCTTGTCCTCTGCCTACGCGCCGTCAGCAAGCCGGGCGACATCATCGCCGTCGAGTCGCCCACCTACTACGGCTTCCTCAAAACCATTGAGGGCCTCGGCCTCAAGGCCGTCGAAGTTTCCACCCACCCGCGCGACGGCCTCGACCTCGATGCCCTGGCCGTTGCCCTGCGCCGGCACAAGATCGCCGCGGTTCTCGCCATGCCGAGTTTCAACAATCCGCTCGGCTCGCTCATGCCGGACGAAAACCGCCGCCGCCTCGTCGAGCTGCTCGCGAAAAAAGAAATCCCGCTCATCGAGGATGACGTCTATGGCGACCTCCACTTTGATGACACCCGCCCGCGTGTCGCCCGCGCGTACGACCGCGAGGGACTCGTCATGCTCTGCGGTTCTTTTTCCAAAACGCTCGCCCCCGGCTACCGGGTCGGCTGGTGCGCGCCGGGCCGTTTCCTTGCGCGGGTGAAGACGCTGAAGTTCACCAACACCATCGCCACCGCCACGCTCCCGCAGCTTGCTATCGCTGAGTTTCTAAAAAACGGCGGCTACGACCACCACCTGCGCACCCTGCGCCGGACTTACGCCGAACAGGTCCAGCGCATGAGTGAAGCCATCGCTGAATCCTTTCCCGCCGACACCAAACTCACCCGTCCGCGCGGCGGCTTCGTCCTCTGGATTGAGCTCGCGGCCCAGGTCGATACCCTTGCCCTCCATGAGCAGGCGCTCCGCGAAAATATCAGCATCGCCCCCGGCCCGCTGTTCTCCGCGAAGCAGCAGTTCCGCAACTTCATCCGGATCAGTTGCGGCCACCCGTGGTCCGACCGCATCGACCGCGCCATCGGCGTTCTCGGCTACCTCGTTAAAAAGGCTGCGGCCTAACTTTGGCTCGCGCCGCGGGTCGAGTGGCTGGTGAGTTCCCGCATGCCATCTCCCCACCACGCCCTCCGCTGCCTCGCCGCTTTGGGCATGATCGCATCGGCACACGCTGGTGACCCCGCGCCTTCTCCGGTCAGCTTTCGCAAAGACATCGCGCCCGTGCTCCAGCGCCGCTGTGCGACCTGTCACAACGCAGATTCGGCGAAAGGCGGCTACCGGTTGGATTCCTTCGCGCGACTGATCAAGCCCGGCGAAAGCGACCTGCCCGCCCTCACCGCTGGACACGCGGCGGATTCGGAACTTTACCGCTTGCTCGTCGAGCCCGAGGCGCGCGACCGCATGCCACAAAAGGCCGACGGCCTTCCTGCGCGCGAGATCGCGCTGATCAAACGCTGGATTGAGGAAGGTGCACAGAATGACAGCGGTGCCGCCGAACGCCCGCTTGTCGAAGTCGTTCGCGAAACGCTGCTCCAACCCGCGCCGCCGATTTACCCGCACGCTGTACCCGTCACCGCCCTCGCCTTTAGCCCCGATGGCACGCAGCTCGCCGTCTCCGGCTACTACGAGATCACGCTGTGGAATCTCGCGGACGGCACCCTGCTCCGGCGCATCGGCGGATTGCCCGAACGCATTACTGCGCTCGCCTGGCATCCGCAAACCAACCTCCTCGCCGCCGCCGGCGGTACGCCCGGCCAATGGGGCACCGTCGCGCTCATCGATCCCGCTCGCGGATTCCAGACACGCCTGCTTTGCGATCTTTCCGAGACTGCCCTCGCCGTCGCGATCAGCCCGGACGGCAAACAGCTCGCGCTCGGCTCCGGCGATCGCACGCTCCGGCTCTTTGACGTTTCGAGCGGAAAGCAAACCCGCGTCCTGCGACTGCACGCCGACTGGGTTCAGTCTGTCGCCTATAGCGCCGACGGCATGCACCTCGTCTCCGCCAGCCGCGACCGCACCGTGCGCGTGACCCGCGCCGACACCGGCGAAATCGAAACTACCTACCCGCATCACGAAGCTCCGGCGCTCGCTGCAATATTTTCCTGCGACGGAAAAACCATTCTCTCCACCGCCAACACCGGCCCCGTTCACACGTGGGATGCCACCACCGGCGACCTCCGCAAAAAGAACCTCGAAGTTCCCGGTCGCCCCGAACGCCTGGCCCTGCTGACCGGTGCGCTCGCCGTCGGCTGCGCCGACGGCCTCATTCGCATCTGCCAGCCCACTGAACGGCAGATTCCCTTCACGCTTTACGGACACGACGACGCGATCACCGCGCTCGCTGTGGACTCGACAGGCCGCACGCTTGCCAGCGGCAGCTACGACGGCACCATTTGCATCTGGAGCCTCGCCTGCGGCACCTGGACCCAGCGCTTCACCGCCAGCCCCCGCTAGGGCGACGTCCTAATCCGGAGGGACAAGCTCGCGCATGTCCCCATTCCCACGCTGCAGCTGGAAGTTCGATTGCGCCCAACAAAATCTCGCCCTTTCCCGAATCAGGGACGCGCAGGAGCGCATCCCTCCGACTATGCGAAAATCTCTGTCACCGGCTTTCCATCGGCCGCGAGCACAGGGCGCCCAGCCGCGGTGCGCAGTTCACTCGCTGGGTCGATCCCGAGCGCGTAATAAATAGTCGCCGCGAGATCATCGGGCCGCACCGGGTTCTCTGCGGGGTACGCGCCCGTCTTGTCCGACGCGCCATAAACAAAACCCCTCTTAACCCCGGCCCCCGCGAGCAGCGTGGTGTAGCACTGCGGCCAATGGTCGCGACTCACGTTCTTGTTGATGTTTGGCGTGCGCCCAAACTCGCCCATCCACACGACCAGCGTGGTGTCGAGCAACCCGCGCTGGTCGAGATCGTTGAGCAACGTCGGGAGCGTCTGCTCGGTAATCGGTAGATGGAATTTTTCCACGATTGGAAACATCCGCGTGTTGTTGAAACCGTGCGTATCCCAACCGCCTTCCGTGGTGCTTTGCCCGCCGATGCTTGGTGAAAAATAGACGGTCACAAATTTCGTCCCGGCCTCGACCAATCGTCGCGCAAGCAGACAGCTCTGCCCGTAGGTGGTGCGTCCGTAAGCCTCGCGCATCACCGCTGGTTCGGCGGAGAGATCGAAGGCGGCGCGCAGCTTCGGCGATTGCAGCATGCCGATCGCGCGGTCGTAGTAGCCGTCGAACCCGCGCGCCTGCGGGGAAAACTCAAGCAGCCGCGCCTGCTGGTCGATGAGCTGCTGCAGCTCCCGTCGAACTTGGAGGCGTTCGAACGGTATCCCCTCTGGCAGGCTCAGCTCTGGCAGCGCGAAGGAGGGCGAGTTCGGATCCTGCAACACCGTCAGTGGGTCATGGCCTTTGCCCAAAAAACTGGCGTGCTGCCCTGGCGTGACCGAGCCGTCGCTGATCACATGCGGATAGGAAACTGCCGTCGGCAGTTCGCCGCTCACTGGCGCCAGCTTGTCCACGACCGACGAGTAACCAGGAAACAAATCGAGCGAATCGCGCAGCCGCTGGTCGTCCGTGGCGGGCGCGTGCCCGGTCAGCGCGTAATAGCCGGCGGAGTTGTGATTCTTCATCGTGTGCGTCATCGAGCGGATGAGCGTCACCTTGTCCATGATCTGCGCCGTCTTCGGCAGATGCTCGGAAACCTGAATGCCGTCGGCCTTGCTAGAGATCGGCTTGTGCGGCCCGCGGATGCCCTCCGGCGCGTCCGGCTTCATGTCAAACATGTCGATGTGCGACGGCCCGCCCCATTGGAAAAGAAAGATCACCGACTTCGCCCGCGCCTTGATCTTCGCCGCGCTGACCAGCGACTCCGCATTGACGATGCGCGGGAAGTTCATCCCCAGCAACGCCAACCCGCCGACCTTGAGCGCATGGCGGCGGCTGATCGCGCGGTGGAAACTGGAGCAGGCGGAATCGCGGTTCATAGAATCATTGGCGGAAGACGAACTCCTTGGCGTTCAGCAACGCCCACGCGAGGTCTTCGCTCGCGCTGCGGCGATCCGGGGCGGTGGCGAGGAGCGCAGTGCTGCGCGTCATTTCCGCAGCCGTGGGCGGGCGGGAAAGCGCCGCCTCGAACAGTGTATCGACGATTTCCGGATCGGATTTTCCGGCGGCGATGAGCGTATGAAGCAGATTCTCTTTGCGCGTTAGGAGTTCCTGGATCAGCGGACCGCTAATGAGCTGAAAAACCTGTGGCATGGCCGTCTCGTTGGTCCGCTCGCAATCCGAAGCGATGAGCCGTGGCGGTTTGCCGAATGCGGTTACGAAATGGTCCACGGCGTTCTTCTTCGGGCGGTAGTGCTTTCGACCTTCGGCGATTTGGGTCAGGCGAGTTCCTGCGGGTGCGTCCTCGAGCGCGAGCGGCGCGGCGAGTACTTTGCTGATCGAATCGAGCAATTGTTCCGCGGTGAGTCGGCGGACCATAGCATGCGAGAGGTTCAGCTCATCATCCGCGTTCGTCGTATTCGGCGCGGCCGCGAGTTGATAAGTCCGGGAACTAATGATGGTCCGAATGAGGCGGCGCAGATCGTAGCCGTTTGCCGCGAAGTCTTTCGCCAGTGCGTCGAGCAGCTCCGGATGTGACGGCGGATTGCTCGCGCGGAAGTCGTCCACGGGATCGACGAGCCCACGCCCCAGCAGGTGAAACCACACGCGGTTCACCTGCATGCGCGCAAACATCGGGCTGCGCGGCAGCCAGTCGGCGAGGGCCAGCAATTCATCGCGCTCTGGGGAAACCTGCGGGCTTTCGCCGCCAAGGAAGCGCGGCTCGGCGGCCTCGCCGGTGCGCGCATTCGTCACCGTGGCGCTCGCCTTGATAAGCACGGTCTGGTCGCCGCGGAATTCCTTCTGGTCGTTCTCATCCTTCGGCTTTTCGCCGGAGAGTTTGTAGTCGAGCCGGGCGAAGAGACCGGCCCAGTTGTAGTAATCGTCCTGCGTCCAGCGCTCGAAAGGATGATTGTGGCACTGCGCGCAGTTGAGCTGGGTGCCGAGAAACACGCGCGCAGTGTTTTCTGCGCGCGTCACCGGATCGCGGTTTGCGCGCCACCAGTTGGCGGGCGGATTTTGGAGCGTGCTGCCGCGGGCGGCGATGAGTTCGCGGGCGAACTGATCCAGCGGCTTGTTCTGCGCGATGCTCTCGCGGATCCAACCGTGAAAAACTTTCATCCCGTCGTAGTCGAGCTGACGTTGCTCGATCTTCAACAGGTCGGCCCATTTCAGCGCCCAAAAATCCGCGAACTCCCCCCGCTCCAGCAGTGCGTCAACGAGCTTCGTCCGCTTATCCGGAGCAGGATTGGCGACAAAGGCCCGGGCCGTTTCTGCCGACGGCACGACGCCGAGGAGATCGAGATACGCGCGCCGGAGAAAGACCGTGTCGCTACACAGCTCCGACGGATTCATCCGCAACGTGCGCAATTTCCGGAAGACGTGCTCGTCGATGAAATTCGCCTCCACCGGTGCGCTCCAAACAAAGTCCGCCCGCGCCGGGACGAAGGCGAACGGCACAGCGACTTGCTGATCGAGATAGCGCACCAGCACGGTGGTTTCGCCCGCCTGCTCGCGTCTGACCAGGCCGTCCGCGCTGACTTTGGCCGTAAAATTATTGGGCTCATACACGGCGAGCTCGGTGACATCGCGCTCCGTGCCGTCGGCGAATTTTGCCACCGCCCGCAACTTCACTTCCGTCGCCGGCTCAACGAGCACACTCGGCGGCGCACCCACATCCAGCTTGATCAATTTGGGCGCCGACCCGCCGGAGTCCTGCGCGCCATCGCGAATCCAGCGGAGCAGGATTTCGTAGTGCGGCGAACCGACCGCCAGCCTCTGCCCGCCTTCATGAGCGAGCGACGCTGTCGCTTTCAACAGCAGGAGGCTCTGCTCGGGCTGGAGCAGATTCACCCGTCGCCCACCCTGCTCCCGCGTCAGCGCCAGCCAGTCGAGATCGGGATCCTGCCCGCGCAGCGAAAGCTTCAGCCCGCCCTTGCCCGTCGCGTTGCCATGACAGCCGCCCGCGTTGCACCCCGCCTTGGAAAGCACCGCCATCGCCTCGCGCCGAAAGAGGACCTCATCCGCGTGCGCCGCTACCCCGCCGAGCAGCACGGCGGCGCAGAGGATTTGTAGGAGGGTGACGGGAAGCATGGACGCGGCGCGGTACCGACTTAGGAAATCACACGCTCCGCCCAATCCATAGGGACATTTTCCGGGGCACGGAGCGCGGAGCTAATCTAAAGCGGCGAGCGTCTCGGGGGTGGCAGGTTTATTCTGCCTCATGAGCGAGCGGATTTCCGGCGGGGAGAGGGCGCGGTCGGCGACGTAAAGTTCATCGAGCGCGCCGCGAAAATGCGTGGCGGAACCTTGGTCGGCGAGGGCACGTCCGATCCAGACCGCTTCCTCGGCGGAGCCGGTGGTTTCGCGGTCGGCGATTGGGAAGCCGCGGGGTGGTTTGGAATTTCGGCGGACCGAGAGCGCATCGAATCGGCCATCGAGGTACTGGCGGATTTGCGGTGGCGCGTCGGGTTTAGACTTGGGCGTAAAGACGATGGCCAGATGATGCCAGCGGCCGTCGCGCAGTGGCGTGGTGCCGATGAGCGCCGCGCGCCCGGCGCTGGTGCGCAACGCGCCGAGCGGGCCATCGAGCGGGCTGCGGTTCCAGCCGATCTCCACGCCGCGCCCCGCGGGGCCGAGTGGCCAGGCGAGCAGTGCGCCGGTCTCCGGGAGCGGCGCATCGGGCGGGACATTGATCCAAAAGGCCACGGTGCGCGCGGTGCGTTTGGTGATGCCGGGGAAGGGCACTTTGGCAAAGGTGGTACCGTCGAGCTGGAGCGCCCGGCCCCAGCGGCCCGCCGTTCGCGCGGTCCTGGCGGGTTCGAACTGCGCGGTGAACGTGTCCTGCGCGAGGCCGACGGTCTGGGCGTGGGCCGGGCCGGCTTCCTCGTCGAAGGACCAGTGGACGTAATTCGCCGGGCGCGTGAAACGGTCGAGCGGGATGCGGCGCTTGAGCTTTGCGAGCTTCGCATCGCGGTCGCGCACGTCACTGCCGCCGGCGACGGCGAAGCGGCGGGCCTGCGTTTCGCGCAGCACCACGCGCTGGCCGGCCTGGCCCGCGGCATCGCGCGGCGCGGCTTCGACCGCGCCTTTGAGGACAAAGACTTCCGTGGCCCCGCTCTCATCCGCGACCATGCTGAACTCCGTGCCGAGATCGACGACCTCGACGCTCCGATTTGTTACGCGGAAACCGATCGCCTCGGTCGGCACGTTCGCCTTGAGCGTGCCGCGATGGAGCACGGCTTCCCACGCGGAATCGAGCTCGAGCGAAGCCGGGCCTTCGAGGGTGAGCTGTGCGCCGCTGTCGAAGGTGATCTCCGCGTAGCCGCTTTGCAGCTCGATCCGCTGGCCGCGGGGAAACTCCGCGCCGGGTGCGAAAGCCGCGCCGATCCACTGGCAATCCTTTGCGCCGGAAAGCCGCGCGACGGAGTCGTCGCCATCCTGCTCCACGCTGGCGATTCCCCGCGCGGTGTCACTCCTTGGCGAATCACCCAGCCAAAGTGCCAGCACCACACAAGCCGCCGCGGCGAGCGCACCCGCCGCCCATTTCCAGGCGGGCACTTGCACGATGCGGGTGACCGGTACGTCTGGGGCGTCGGACTGCATTTCGCCGGCGTAGTCGAAGAGACTTGCCGAGAGATGCATCGCGTGGACGTAGAAACGGCGGGCGTCTTCCGATCCGGCGAGCAATTGCTCGAGCCGGGCGCGCTCGGCGTCGGTGATCGCGCCGTCGATGAGCGCGTTGCAGAGCGCGTTGAGTTCCAGCAGTTCGTTGTCAGGCAGGCTCATGTCGCGCCCTCCGCGGAAAGCTGGTGGGTCACGCAGTCGAATAGGAGTTTTCGCAGGCGCGCGAGTGCCTTGTAGGCGGCTTCGAGCGTGCGCCCAGTGCGCTGGGCGGCGAGTTCGACGCCGCTGCCCGGCTCGTAGCGCGTGAGCAGCAACTCGCGGTCGCGCGGGTGTAGTTTTTGGAGGCACGTCGCCAGCGCCTCATGCCGCGCGCTCATTTGTGGGACAAGCTCGGCGGCGGTTTCCGCGATGGCGTCCACGACCTCCTGATTAAAAACGACTTTCGCGCGCGCGAATTTTTGCCGCGCGCGGCGCACTTCCCAATACGCGATCTGGCAGGCCCACGCCGCGAAGTCCGTGCCCGGCTGGAATTGCTCGAACTTCTCGCAGATCACGAGGCTGGTTTCCTGGAGGATGTCCTCGGCGTCGGTGCGGTTCGGGACGAGCGTGTAGATGTAACCAAAGATGCGGCGCTGGTGCTGCGTCATGAGCAGCATGAGTTGCTTGCTGCGGTCGAGCGGGGTGTCGGCGTCGCGGTTCATCGGGTGCGGAAAGATAGCACCGCCACAGTTGCGGCCGCGCCAGCTTAGACGGCGTTCTTCTTTTTCTTGCCGGCTCCTTTGCCGACTTTGACGGCGTCGATTTCGCTGTCGTCGAGCGTGCCGTCGGCGTTGAGGTCCAGCGGTTTGAAAAGGCCGGTTTTCTTGGCGGCAAACGCGCTGCGCAGGGGCCCGCCCTCGTCGCCGGAAATGGCCCCGTCGTCATTGGTGTCAAACACCGCGAGCGCCACGTTAGTGGCTCTGCGCGCGGCTTGCTGAGCGGGATCGCCTTTGCCTTTGCCGCCGGTTTTGGCGGGGTCTTTCGCGGCGAAAAGCGGGGACGGAGCGGCTAGGGTGAGAAGGGCGGTGAGGGCGAGGATGGAGTGGAGTTTCATAAGCAGGGTTTGGTGGTGGATGGGTGTGGTGGGTTATTTATCGAGCGGTTCGGCGGGCTTCTCGCCGTTGTGGGTTTTCTTCCAGATGTTCTCGTGCAACCGGTTGATGTCGCGGCTCACGTCGCTGCGTTCGGCCGGCGAGAGGTTGCTGCCGCGGGTGTAGAGATAAAGCTGCCGCGCGACCCGCGAGAGTTCGCGCTCCAGCGCGCCGGCTTCCACCGCGGTGATCTGGCCGGCCTCGATGCCCTGGACGATCAGGAGACGCATTTTCTCGATGCGCCGATCCATGCGCGGGGCGCGCAGTTCCTTCGGGATGTTGAGGTCCACCGACGGCGCGAGCGCGGCGCGGGCGGCGACCTTCGCTTCCTTTTTAGTGACAACGCCATCGCCGTTTTTGTCGGTCGCGGCGAAGGTGGCCAGCGGGCTGGCGAGGAGGGCGGTGAGGGTGAGGATGGGGAGGAGTTTCATAGTGGGGTGAAATCGGCTTTCATTTGCTAAACAGCCGGTGCCGGACGGATCGGGACAGCAATCTGCAAAAAACTTCACCTGCAACCGTCGCGGACATGAAGGATTTACCCACCGTCATTGCCTCTCTCCCGTGAAAATCAGCGCGGCGGAGTTTCGCTATCTGAAGTAACCGGCCCGATCTATTTCTGCGCGGA
Organism: Chthoniobacter sp.; assembly: GCA_031390545.1. GTDB lineage: Bacteria > Verrucomicrobiota > Verrucomicrobiia > Chthoniobacterales > Chthoniobacteraceae > Chthoniobacter. Next base: position 184,614 of record JANMTP010000028.1, read on the forward strand.
CGGTTTGTAGGTGATCTTGGTGCGTCCCTGTTCGAGAATCTTGCGCTCGGCCCGGCTCAGGCTCTCAAGTCCGCTCCGCGAGATTTTTTCGAGGATCGGATCGATCTCCAAGCGGATGAATTGATCCGGGCTCATCCGCTCCAGGCGAGTGGCGCGCTGGCGTTTCTCGAAGATGTAGCGCTGGATTGCGAGCGGATTTCCTAAGCCGAGTTGCTTCACGTAGGCCCAGGCAAACAGACCTGCCGCGAGGATGCCGACGGGCGCGAGATGTGAAGCGGTGAAGGTGAGCCAGCAGACGACACAAAGCCCGGCGAGGGCATAGGCCAGATACTTGGCCCGGAGCCGCAACGGCAGGACGAAGAAAAGATGCACGATGATCTCCAACTCGGGGAGAATGGTGGTGAATGCGATAAGCACCGCGGCCACCCCGGTCGTCACGCCGAGGACGGGCAGGAGGGGCGTGGCCAGCCAGGGCACCACGCTGCCAAGCAGCGTTCCGCCGAATTGCGCGGCCCCGCCGAGAAGCGTTCCGCCAAGGTAGATCGCGAGGAAATGGCGAGGACCGACAATCGGCTCCACCTCGCGCCCGGCGAAGAAGAGCAGCAGCATATTCGCCGCGAGATGAACGACATTCTCGTGGAGCAGCGAGAAGGTAAAAAATCTCCAATATTGCCCGGCGGCGATGCCGTGCTGACTTAGCTCAAGCCACTCGCCCAGAATACCGGAGCCGGTTCCAAAAAGCCCACGTCCACCCTGTTCCGGAAGAAACAGCTCTGTCGAAAGCTGTGCCGCGTAGGCTCCGACACTCAGCGCCACGAGCAACGCCGTAACCGAAGGACGACCCACGGGCCAGCGCCGGATGAACGGCGGAATCTGGCGGCGGGAGGGACGCATACGGCGGAAACTAGGCCACGCGTTTCGGGTTGTAAAACTGGAAAAGGAGCCGCCCACCGGAGGCGTCCGAAGCGGCTATTTCAACGCGTGAGATTCCGGCTTTACGCCCTTGATGAAGCTGTTGAAACCATACATCGATGGTTGAAAATCGCCTACGACGGCGACGTCGGCGTTGGCCGGAACCGCCAACCCCGTAGCCCAGTAAGCTCCGTTGATGAGCAGGCGACGCAGCCCCTCGTTCGTGAGCTCATTCGCGGCTCCCATGGTCGTGCAAAGCACCTTGTTTACCTTGCCGGACTCACCCTTGTATTCGCGCGTCCAGACGATCGGCATCATCGGATCGTTCACGCCTTGCTCTGCCTTGTCGGAAGCGCGTTTCTTTTTGTAATCGGCGGGCGCGCTGTCGGGCGTCATGCCTTTCAGCACCTGACCGCGGACGAGGATCTTCACGTCGGCCGGTGGATAGGCTTCATACACATCGGTGTTGCCAAAGATGTCTGTCACTCCACGAAGCAACGGATCGGTTTTCGCGGACTCCTCGATTATGCCTTTCGTTGCTTCTTGTTTGTGCGAACCCCAGTGGCTCACCCAATTCTCGCCGAGCACGAGCTTGCCGAAATCGTTGAACCATTTGTAGGTCCCTTTGATCCCGTTAAAAGCGTGCGTGCTCGTGCGCATGCCGATCAGCGGTTTGCCCGCTGCGAGGTAGTCGGCAAAATGCTTCATCTGCTCATCCGGCAGCGCGCGATAGCGGAGCGAGGTGTAGCAAAGATCGGCGCTATCGAGCGCCTCAATGCCCGGCAGGTTGTCCTTCGTATTCGGATCGATTTCACCGGTCTCTTTATTGATTGCGAAAATCACTGTGCACTTGAAGCCGTGCCGCTGGCTGAGGATTTTCGCCAGCTGCGGCATCGCCTCTTCGCTGCGGTATTCTTCATCACCGCTGAGCAGCACGATGTGCTTGCCTTTCCCCGGGCCAGCTTTGCCCTCATAGACCACGCCATCGGCAGCGTGCGTAGCCGAGGTGAAAGCGAAAGCGCTGAAGACGGCGAAGATGGGGAGGAGTTTCATGGGGTGAGGGATGACTGAACAATTCATCCAACAGAAGCGAAAAACTTGGGCGGCAAAAAAGTGCGGCGGCGCATGCCACGGGGAAACACGCGCCGCCGGCTTTCGGGGAAGTGGGTCAGGCCGCGCCGCCGACAGCAAAGGACGCGCTGTGCAATTCTCCGCTCTTTCCGAAAGTCTCGGCCACGCTCGGCACATTCTCCGGCTCACTGGAGCCGAGCACGTCCTTGCCTTCACCTTCGTCGGTGCGGTGACTGAATTTCACGCCGACCAATTTTGAGACGCCGTGCTCTTCCATGGTCACGCCATAAAGCGCGTCCGCACGGGCGATGGTGCGCTTGTGGTGCGAGATGACGATGAACTGCGATTGGCCGACGAAGCGGTCGAGGATTTTGATGAAGCGGTTGATGTTCGATTCGTCGAGCGGCGCGTCCATTTCATCGAGCACGCAGAAGGGCGCGGGCTTGACCATGTAGATCGAGAAAAGCAGCGCGACGGCCGTCATGGTGCGCTCGCCGCCGGAGAGCAGGGTGATGGACTGGAGCTGTTTGCCGGGCGGTTTGGCAATGATGTCGATGCCGCTTTCCAGCGGGTCGGCCTCGTCGGTCAGCAGCAGGTTCGCTTTGCCGCCGCCGAAGAGCTCCACGAACATCTCGGAGAAGTTCACGCGAATCTTTTCGAACGTCTCGGCGAAGAGCGTCTTCGTGGTGTTGTTGATCTTGGCGATGGTTTCGAGCAGCTCGGCCTTCGCGGTGGTCAGATCTTGATTCTGCTTCTCGAGGAAAGCGTGGCGCTGCTCGAGTTCGTCGTATTCCTGGATGGCGTCGAGGTTCACCGGCCCCATCGCGTCGAGCCGTTGATCGAGTTCGCGGACCATCGCGTCGATGCGCTCCCAGTCGATGGCGAAGGCGTCTTCAGCCATTTCGGAAACCACCCCGGAGGGACTTGCTCCTGCAAGTCCCTGTTCCTCGTCTGGCGCGGCGTCATCAGTGCAAGTGGGCTCTGCGGGAGCAGAGCCCTCCGGGTGACGCTGCCGCTTCGCGTGATCGCGAATGGCGACGCGCAGGCCGTGGAGGTCGCGCTCGAAAGTCGTGAGGTCGAGCTGATAGCGCTTTTGGATGTGCTCGGTCAGTGCCGTGAGTTTCATCTCGAACTGCGTGTGCTTCACGTCGAGGCGGCTGCGCTGGTCGTGTGCCTCGGTGAGTTGGTGGCGCAGGATGCGCAAGCCGTTCGCGAGTTCTTCGACCGCCGAGGCCATCCCGGCGCGCTCTTCGAGCAACGCACCGACAGCGCGCTCGCCCTCAGCGACCTGGCTACGGAGGTTTTCGAGATTGGCTTCGATCTCCGCGTTCTCCGCGAGCATCGACTCAGCGCGCTGTTCGTAGCTCACGATGTCCTGCTGGCGCGCGGCGATCAGCTCCGTCAGCTCCACGAGACGCGCTTCCATCGGCTGGCGCTGGTGGTGGAGCGAAGTGTGGCGCTGGCGCTCGGTGGCGACTTTGATCCGCAATTCGTTCAACTCGCCGCCGAGTTCATTCTCGCGGGCGCGCAGGACTTCGAGTTCATTTTGCGCTTCGGCGCGTCGCGTCTGAAGCTCTTCGAGCTGTCCGAGCCCGCCGGCGATCTCGGCTTCCAGCCCGCCCACGCGATCCGCCGCCTCGCGATGCCGCGCCTCGCTGCTCGCCCGCTCGCCTTCGAGATTCTGCTGCTTGCGCTCGGTCTCCCGCGCCTCGCGCTCGACTATCGCGAGCTGGCTGCGCAGGGTGGAGACGAGCACGGTCGAGTTCTGCTTTTCCTCGCGCGCTTCGTCGAGCCGCGCCTGGGCGGTTTCGATTTCCGAAAGCAGCGTGTTGCGCCGCTCCGTCACGCCGTCGATCTGCCGTCGAAACTCCGCCGCCTCCGCTTCGAGCGCGTGAATCTGGTTGGTGCGCTGGAGCACCGAGTTCACCGCCTCGCCGCTCTGGCCGCCGTGGAGAACGCCGTGCCCGGTCAGCACTTCGCCCGCGAGCGTGACGACCGCCGAGCCGCGCATCTGCGGGAAAACGCGGAGCGCCGTTTCGAGATCGGGCACGAGCACGGTGTGATTGACCAGCCGCTCGACGAGCCGCTGCACCCCGGCCTGCGGCGTGATCTTGCGGATCAGCCAGTCGATCGCGCCCTCGGGCAACGTGAGTGGTTCGGACTTGTGATCGAAGTGCGTCTCCAACTCGCGCAACGCCAGCCCGGCCTTGCCGAGTTTCTGCGCGGTCAGCGTCTTGATGACCGACTCGGCGATCATCGTGTCCTTCATCACGATCGTCTGGAGATTGGCTCCCAGCCCTGCTTCCACGGCCACGACAAACTCCGGCGCCACCTCGATGAACTGCGCCAGCGCGCCCATGATCGCGGGCTTGAAAAAGTCGGGATTGTCCAGTCCGCGCAACACCGCCTGCGTGCCTTGGGAGAAACCTTCCCCGCCCTCGTTGAGCGCGCGGAGGACTTCGAGCTTCGAGTCCTTTTCCGCCAGCGACCGCTGCGTGTCGCGCAGTTCGCGGTCGATCCCGGCTAGCCCGGCCTGTCTGTCGCGGAGCTGTGCCTCGCTGTCCGCGAGCTGCGCGGCGCAGGTTTCGGCATCGGTCACGGCGCGCTCCAGCTCGGCCTGCGTGTCGCGCAGGCGGTCGGTGAATTGGGTGAAGGCAAAGGTGAGCTGCTCCAGTTCGCCCGACAAAATGCTGATCCGCGCCTCCGCACCGTCGCGCTGTTGCGAGACGCTGGAGATCTGTCCGCGCAGCCCGCTCACGCGGCTTTCGATGCGCGCGGAATCGCTCGCCACGCTATTGATCGTCCGCTCGGCTTCCTGCCGCTGGCCGGTCAGCGCGGCGGTGGCGGCCTGCAGCTCTTCCATCACACGCAGCTCGCTGGCGAGCAGCGTGGTGATCTGCGCCAGCTCCGAATCCGTGTCGTGAAGCTGCGTCTCGGCGATGCGAAATTTCTCCTCCGCGCCCGCGACATCCGAGCGATAGCGCTCCACGAGCTGCGTGAATTCCTGCGCCCGCTCCTCGTTGAAAACGATCCGATTTTCGTGATTTGAGATGCGCGTCTTCAGGTCGTTGACGGACTGCCGCGCCTGATTGAGCTGCTGCTCCATTTCCGCCAACGCCGCGCGCTGCACTTCGACCTCACCCTCGCGCGACTCGATGTCCTGCTCGCACTCCACCTGACGGTCGGCCAGCCGCGCCAGCTCCTGCTTCGCAGCCACGCGCTGCTCTTCCAGCGAGTCGAATTGCCGCTTCGCTGCGTGCGTTTCGAGCATCTTCAAATCGCCGATCAGCGACTGATAGCGCCGCGCCTTTCCCGCCTGCCGCTGGAGCGAACCGATCTGCCGTTTCACCTCCTTCACGATGTCCTCGAGCCGCAGCAAATTCGCTTCCGTCGCCTCCAGCTTGCGCAACGCCTCGCGCTTCTGCGCTTTGTATTTCGTAATGCCCGCGGCCTCCTCGAAAATCGCCCGCCGATCCTCGGGCCGCGACGACAGGATCATGTCGATCTTGCCCTGCTCCATGATCGAATACGCCGAGCGCCCGATGCCCGTGTCCATGAATAGCTGCTGGATGTCCTTCAGTCGGCACGGCGTCCGGTTGAGCAGATATTCGCTCCCGCCGTCCTTGAAAACGCGGCGCGTGATCGTGACCTCATGCCAGTCCAACCCGAGCTGCTCCTCGCACTCGGAAAAGGTCATCGAGACCTCGGCCATCCCGACACCCGCCCGCGAGTCCGTCCCGCTGAAAATCACGTCCGACATTTCCCCGCCGCGCAACGCCTTCGCCGACTGCTCGCCGAGCACCCACCGCATCGCATCGAGCACGTTTGACTTACCGCACCCATTTGGCCCGACCACTGCGGTCACGCCACGGTGGAAAACCATCTTGGTCTTCGGGGCGAAGGACTTGAAACCGAAGAGTTCGAGAGATTGGAGATACATCGGGAGAAGGTTTGGTGGACGGCGCGCACGCTAGAAGCCGCCTGCTTTTCCGGCAAGCACAATATATGGGGGTTTAGATGTGACTAACTCTACCAGATAGTGTGGTTTGGGTTGGAAACTGTGTCGCATAGCGAAGGCGAAACCGCCCAATTTTCCCCGCCCGCTAGAGCGGATTAGAGAAAGGCGTGGCCGGATATTCCGGGTGGAGCACTCGACCCGAGTGCTGGAGCGGGCGACCCGCCCGCTCCACCCTTGGGCGCGGGCTCACTTCAGAACGCCACACGTTCCCCAGGCTTTCGGCGAGTCGCCGAAACCAGCACTCGGGTCGAGTGCTCCACCCGGAAGCGGCTCGCTGCCGCACCGCTCTCATGCCCTACGGCTGAATAGGCTCCGGCTTCTCTTCGGAGACCAAAATGGAGGGATTTTCCACCACCTCCAGTTTGGCGACAACCGCTTCAGGTTCCGCAGCAGCCTTTGCCAAGGCTGGTCCCGGCGGCTGCCAGACGCGGATATAGTCGATGACGAAAAAGTTGGGGAAGACGGTGGCGTCATCCGGGGCGCCGGACGGGCCGCGGGCGGAGCTGATGCTGTTGCTCAGGATCACATACATCGCGGTATTCGGCACATAGGCGGCGTTGATGGTTTTGCGGGCGATGCCATCGACATACCAAACCGCCCGCCCGGCAGTCCATTCGAGTGCGTACGTGTGCCAGACGTTCTCAAACTCCGTCTCTGTATCCCCCGTGCTGTCCCAAAGCGGTTCGTGCATGGTGCCGTGGGCGAGGCCGTGGTGCATCTTGCGCTGGCCGCCGTAATACTCGGCGATGTCGAATTCCGGGGGCCAGCTCTGGTGCTGGGGCATCAGCCAAAAGCACGGCCACAGCCCCTTACCGCCAGGGTATTTCGCGCGAATTTCGATATAGCCGTGGGTGAAACTGAAGCTGTCATGCGACGAAACCAACCCCTGCGAATAGTCGAATTCCCCCATCGGATCGTTGCCTTCCACCACCCGCTTGTCCGTCCGAAGACTCAGGAAGCCGTCGCCGAGCAGCACGTCATCATCAAGGGTGTAGCTGGCGTAATACTCGTTGTGGTAGCGCGGTCCGTGGGTGCCAGCGAAAACCATACTGGTGCTCCATTTCGCTGTATCCAACTTGTCAGTTTCAAACTCATCAGAGAAAACCAGTTCCCAGCTTGGAGGGGGTGCCCCCAGTGCAGGCAAAACGGTCATTCCGACCAAGATGGTGATTCCGAGGGCGGCGATTGAGGCGCAACGAGTAATCATTTTTGCTTCGGCTCATGGAAGATACCACAAGCCTACCTAATCGCTAGCTTGGCCCATGCCACCGGGGGTGCCCCAACCCCGATGATCTCTGCTTAATCAAACCCTCTCACGCCATACCAGCCTGCGCACCGAGCCCGTAATGCACGAAGTTAAACGTGAATCGCGTGACCCGCGGCGACTTCCACAGCTTCCTTCACGCCTTCGCTGAGCGTCGGGTGGGCGTGGATCGTCGCCTCGATTTCCTCCCAGGTCGCCTCCAGCGTCATCGCGAGCCCAAGTTCGGCGATCATCTCCGTGGCGTCCGGTCCAATGATGTGGGCGCCGATCACTTCCCCGTGCGGCTGGCCGATGAGCACTTTAACAAAGCCCTCGCTTTCGCCGATGGCGCGGGCTTTGCCGCTGGCCATGAAGGGGAACTTTCCGACCTTGAACTTCAGCCCCTTTTCCTTGGCCGCACGCTCAGTGAGGCCGACGCTGGCGACCTGCGGGTGGCAGTAGGTGCAGCCGGGGAAGATGGTGACTTTCTTCGGTTTGAACTTTGGCTCGAACATTCCTTCGATTGCTTGCACCGCCTCAAAGCTGGCGACGTGCGCGAGCCACGGCGGCCCGATGATGTCGCCTGCGGCGAAGACGCCTTTCACACTGGTCTCGTAGCGCTCGTTCGTTTTGATGTAGCCGCGCTCCAGCTCGTATTTCAGCGCCCCGCCCGGCAGCGATGGCTGGATGCCGATGGCCACAAGCACCAAGTCGGCTTCGAGGGTCTTCGACACATTTTTAGCGTCCTCAACGGTGATCTTTACGCCCGCGTCGCCCACCTCAGTTTTCACCGTTTTGTGGCCGAGCAGCGCAGTGATGCCCTGCTTCGCGAACGACTTTTCCAGCGTCTGCGAGACTTCGGTGTCCTCGACCGGCAGCAGGTTCGGCAGCATCTCGACAATCGTCACCTTCGTGCCAAAGGCATTGAAGAAGTACGCGAACTCCACGCCGATGGCACCGGCTCCAATGATGATGATCGACTTTGGCTGCGCAGGGAGCTGCAGCGCCTCTTTTGAGCCGATCACCGTCTTACCGTTGAACTCCAAGCCCGGCAGCGGACGCGAGACGCAGCCCGTGGCGATGAGGATGTTTTTTGCGGTGTGCGTCTCTGCCTTGTCGTCCGCGGCTTTCACCTTCACCTCGCCAGCCTTGTCGATGGCCGCTTCGCCGCGCAGCCAGTCGATCTTGTTCTTCTTAAAAAGGAAATCGATGCCTGCCGAACCCTTCTCCGAGACGACGCGCGACCGCTTGATGATCGCGCTCCAGTCGTACTCCAGCCCAGCGATCTTGAAGCCAAACTCCGCCGCGCGATGCTTCATCGTGTGGAAAAGCTCGGCGTTTTTCAGCAGCGCCTTGGTCGGGATGCAGCCCCAGTTGTTGCAGGTTCCGCCGCCGCGTTCCTTGTCCACGCACGCGACTTTTTTCCCAAGTTGCGCTGCCTTGATTGCCGCGACATAACCGGCGGGGCCGGCACCGATGACGATGAGATCGTAGTTAGCCATGAAGGATGTGATGGGTTTTAAGGAGGATGCGGAAATTTAAGGAGGATGCGGAAAGTGACGCGCGAAAAAGCGGTCGGAAGATGCGGGCGGTGCGCGGACGGCGTCAAAAGGTTTCCGCTCGCTTATGGAAGCGGCGCGACATCGACCGAGACCTTGAGCTTGTGCTCTCCTCCGCCAGTGACCACGCCGCGGAGCGGGCTCACATCGCTGAAATCGCGGCCCCAGGCGACGGTGATGTGGCGGTCGCTGGGCAGGATGTTGTTGGTCGGATCGGCGTCGATCCAGCCGTGGCCCGGGCACCACAGGGACAGCCAGGCGTGCGAGGCGTCGGCGCCGATCAGCCGCTTTTTGCCCGGCGGCGGGATCGTTTCAAGATACCCGCTGACATAGCGCGCGGGGAGGCCGAGCGAGCGCAGGCAGGCGATGCCAAGGTGGGCGAAATCCTGACAAACTCCGCGGCGCTTCTTGAAGACCTCATCAAGCGGGGTGGCGGTGGTCGTGGCGCGGGGGTCGAATTTGAAATCGCGATAGATGCGCGTGACCAGATGCCGCAGGCCTTCGAGCAAAGGCTGGTCGAGGGGAAAGGAGGCAGCGGCGTAATCGGCGAAGTCGGCGTTCCGGACGATGTGGCGCGAGTCGAAGCGAAACTCACCGGCGGCGGTCGCGTCGGTGAAGACGTCGCGAGCGCAGGCGTCGCGAACGGATTGCCAGGCCGGCGTGGTGGGTGGGGGGTTGGAAACGTGAACCTGCACCTGGCTGCGCGCGACCACGACTAATTCGGGATGCGGCTTTTCCAGCGTAAAATAGGTGGTCGGATTTTGGTAGAAATCCAGCCGATGAGCCATCGCGTCGGCCTCCGGCAAAACTTCGAGTGCGAAGTCGGACACATCCTGCGCCGGCAACACGCGCGGCCGTAGATGCGCCAGGTGGTGCGAAACCGAGACGTCGGATTCGTAGGCGTAGGTCGTGCGATGGGTGACGGCGTAGAGCACTGGCTAGCTAAGTTGCGGAGTCACATGGCTGAAGTAAGTAGCAGCCAGTAAATCGGAAAGTTCGCAGCAGCCGTTAGCGATTGCTTCGAGGCGCGAGTCGAGCAGCGCGGCTTCGCCCTGCTGGGCGCGCACGGCGAGGGCGGCGATGTCGGCCCCGGCGAGCAGATTGGCGATCTCTTGAAATTTGCTGCGTTCCGGCCGGTCGTCACCAGTTTCGGGCAGCTCGTCGAAATGCGCGCACAGCGTGCGGCATTGGAAAGCCAGCGAGCGCGGATTCGTGTCGTCGGCGAGGAGCAGGCGGAGCGTCGCGGGCAAGACCGGCCGCGCGAGATAACGCCGGCGATAGGTCATGGTGCTGTCAGTATATTCCAGGAGCGGAGGCAGCGTGGTCGTGCCCGCGGGATCGATGGCGAGCACGGCGCGCACGCTTGTCACCACATTGATCGCGCGCTCCAGACGACGCCCGATATCCAGGAAACGCCAAGCGTGGCCGCGGGTCATATTTTCCATTTCCATGCCGCTGAAGGCCGCCAGCTGGGAGATCAGCCGGTGGAGCGTGAGGAGGATGGTGCCCGGGACCAGGCGCGTCGGCGCGGCGGGAAATTCGGTTTGCATCTGGTTCACGATCCTCCAGGTATCGCCGCTCAGGCGGTCGCGCACAGTGGCAATGAGGAAGGCGGTGCGGTCGAGGAGCTGGCGCACTGTGCCCGTAGTTTTGGGATCAAAAACGAGGTCGGAAAGCGCCGTGGTCAGCGTGGGGTGGGGAATGCGACCGCCGAAACGCGCCGGGAGTTTTTCCAGCCACACGAACCAGCGGGTGATCGCCGCGAGTTCCGTCTCTTCCATGGGCCCGCCCTCGCTGGCGAGCCGGCTGAGCGCGGTGCGCAGGAGGCGGGTGGTGTCCTCCAGCCGTTCGGAATAACGCCCGAGCCAGAAATGATTTTCGACCACCCGGCTGGGCACGGCGCCGAGGCCCACCGGATCGACGGCAGCCGTCGTTTCGAGCACGGGAGCGTTTTCCACCGGGGAGCTCGAAAGGACCCACGTATCTTTGCTCCCACCGCCGTGGCGCGAAGACACGATCGGCGACTGCGAGGACGCTGAGACGCGCGTTAGTCCACCCGGCATCACGGCGTAGCCATCGGCCGTGGCGCAGACGTAGCAGCGCAAGATGAGCCCTCGCGGATCCAGCCGTTCGCCATCCCAGACTGGTGCGGTGGAAAGGGCAACTTGCTCCTGACCGACATAAATTTCCGGATTGGCCCGGACCCGCGCGGCTACTTTCTCCAGCTCTTCCGCGGTAAGCATGCTGCCAAAAGCCGGATCGGCATGGCCGCCTACGAAGCCTCGCTTTACGACCAACGAATTCAGCCCCCACAGCGTGTAGTTGCGCTCCGCCTCCTGGCCGCACCACCAGGTCGCTACATTGGGAATGAGCAGTTGTTCGCCGAGAAGATGCCGCGCGAGCTTGGGCAGGAAAGCGAGAACTGCAGCGGACTCGACCGCGCCAGAACCGAGCGCATTGGAAATCGCTACATGGCCCGCACGAGCTGCTTCCAAAAGGCCCGGGACGCCGAGCATGGAATCGCCGCGCAACTCGAGCGGATCGCAAAACGTGTCGTCCAGACGCCGGATGATCACGTCCACCGGCTGCAGGCCATCGAGGGTTTTCAAAAAAACGCGGCGCTCGCGCACCGTCAGGTCGCCGCCCTCGACGAGCGGGAAGCCGAGGTAGCGGGCGAGATAGGCGTGCTCGAAATAGGTTTCGTTGTACGGACCGGGCGTGAGCAGGACGACGCGCGGGGAGTTGGTCCATGGAGCCATCGCGCGGAGACCGGATTTCCGCGCCGCAAAAAAGCCGGCCAGCCGCTGCACATTGCCCGCACGAAATTCTTCCGGCAGGACGCGGGAGAGAATGCTGCGATTTTCCAGCGCGTAACCCACGCCGCTCGGGGCCTGCGTGCGGTCGGTTAGCACCCACCATTGACCATTCGGCGCGCGCGTGAGGTCGATGGCGTGAAGGGTGAGATACATATCGCGCGGCACCTGCATGCCGTGGCAGGCGCGCAGAAAACCGGGATTGGCGTGCAGCAAGGCGGGCGGGAGAAGGCCATCGCGCAAGAGGCGCTGCGGGCCGTAAATGTCGGCCAGCACAAGATTCAGCAGCCGGGTGCGCTGAATGAGGCCGGGCTCCAGGCGTGCCCATTCCTCGGCGCTGATGATGAGCGGCAGCATCCCCAGTTCCCAACTCCGCTCGGCACTCTGCCCGTCGGCATAAACGTTGTAAGTCACGCCATGCTCGCGCAGCAATGTCCGCACATTTTCGCGCCGTTCGCCCATGCCCTCGGAGCCCAGCCGTCCGAGACTTTCTGCGAGGATTCCCCAATGCGGACGCACGGAGCCGTCCGGGGCTCTCATCTCGTCGAAAATTCCTGCGGGTGGCTGGTAGGTCTCGAACGTTCCAGACGGCGGCGCGATGTCGGACGTAGGCAGGGCGCTCATTCGTCGCGCACGCTACGGTGCTCCGCGGCGTGAGCAAAAGCCGAATCGCCTCAATGTAGTTGTCTGGCATGAAAGCCGCGGCAAACTGCGTCGCACTCCGGGTCCTTTCGCCTGCCATGCCGTCTTTCATCCATCGCGTCCTTTCGCTGGTCTCCGCGCTCTGCATTCTTGCCGGACCAGCCCGCGCACTCGATCCGCGGATTAACGAATTTGTCGCGGACAACACCGACGGGCTTTTCGACGAAGACAACGACGAGGTGGACTGGGTGGAGATCTATAATCCCAATCCCGTCGCCCAGGATTTGACCGGGTGGTATCTCACGGACGATCTCGCGGCCAAAACGAAATGGCAGTTCCCGGCGGTGAGTATCAATGCGAATGGCTACCTCGTGGTCTTTGCCTCGGGCAAGAATCGGCGGCCAGCGAGCGGGGAGCTGCACACGAATTTTTCGCTGCGGGCCGCGGGGGAAAGCATCGCGCTGGTGAAGCCGGATGGCGTGACGGTCGCCAGCCAGTTTGTCTTCGGCCCGCAGTTTCAAAATGTGTCGTACGGTCCGTCGTCGGTCGCGGCGAGCAGCGAGACGCTCATCGCAGAGAATGCGCCCGCCCGCGCTTTCATCCCTGCGAACAACACGCTCGGCACGACGTGGACGCAACTGGCTTTCGCCGACTCCGCGTGGCCGACCGGGCCGCTCGGGGTCGGCTACGAAACTTCCACGGGTTACGAGTCGCTCATCGGCCTCGATGTTCGCACGGCGATGAATGGCATCCGCACGGGCTGCTACATCCGCGTGCCTTTCACTGTCGCCACCCTCACCGACGCGCTCTCGCTCACCCTGCGCATGCGCTACGACGACGGCTTCGCCGTTTATCTCAATGGCACGCTGCTTCCCACCGCCAGCCGGAATACGCCGGGCACGCTCGCCTTCGACTCTGCGGCGGCGGGCGACCACGACGATAGCCTCGCGGTGCAGTACGAAGACATCGATATTTCACAACATCTCGGCCTGCTCACGACCGGCGGGAACGTGCTTGCGATCCACGGTCTGAACAGCGGCCTTGGGAGCAGCGATTTTCTCATCGGCCCGCAACTCGCGCTGACGCGGGGCACGTTCACCAACGGCTTTATGACGGTGCCCACGCCGGGCGCAGCGAATGGCAGCGGCGTGCAGGGTTTTGTGGGCGATACCCACTTCTCCGTGGATCGCGGGCTTTTTACCGCGCCCTTCACCGTCGCGGTCACCTGCAACACGCCGGGCGCGACGATTCGCTTTACGACCAATGGCGATGCGCCAACGGCGACGACGGGCTTTGTCTATGCCGCACCGATCAACATCGCCGCGACGACGGTGCTGCGCGCGGCGGCTTTTCTGAGCGGCTACCAGCCGTCAAACGTGGACACGCAGACCTACTTTTTCCTGGAGGACGTCATCCGGCAATCCGCCGACGGGAGTGCCCCGCCCGGGTGGCCCAGTGGCTCGGTGAATGGCCAAGTCTTCAACTACGGCATGGACCCGAACGTGGTGAACGCCAATCCGGCGGCCGTGAAAGCGGCGCTGGAAGCAATTCCAATCGTTTCGCTGGTCACGGCGCAGCCGAACCTCACCGATCCGGCAACCGGCATCTACACGAGCCCATACCAGCACGGCTCCGAGTGGGAACGGCCGGTGTCACTTGAGATCATCAATGACCCGCTGAACCCGCAGCCGGGTGGGTTTCAGGTGGATTGCGGCTTGCGCATCCGCGGCGGATTTAGTCGGGACCCAAACAACCCGAAGCATTCTTTCCGGCTCTTCTTCCGCGACGCTTATGGCGCGGGAAAAATGGGATACCGGCTCTTTGGTCCAGGTGGCGACAAAGCGTTCGACGGTTTCGATCTGCGCACCTCGCAAGATGCGTCGTGGGCCTTTCTCGGGAGCAGTGAGAATACTTTCCTCCGCGATGAACTCGCCCGCGCCACGCAGGTCGCGGTCATGCCGGGTTCGCGCGTGCGCTATTTGCACCTGTTTCTGAACGGACAGTACTGGGGCCTCTACAACACGGACGAACGGCCGAACGCCGATTTCGGAGAGCAATATCTCGGCGGAAAAAGTGAAGAGTACGATACGCTGAAATCCGCAGGCGCGAGTGGTAGCTATCTGACCGAAGCGACGGATGGCACGATGGCCGCCGGCAGCGCGTGGAATCTCCTCTGGACCGGCGCGCGAACCGTCCGCGCCACGCCAACAAATGCGAATTACTTCAAGCTTTTTGGCCGGGCCGCCGATGGCCTCACGCCCACGGCCGACCCCGTGCTTCTCGATCCGGCCAATCTCGCGGATTACCTGCTCATCCTTTTTTACATGGGCGGCGATGACGGCCCGGTCTCGGACTACGTAGGCGCATCGAATAACTGGTTCGGCATCCGGCGCAATGGTGCGAGCAGCCGTGGGTTTCGCTTTTTCATTCACGATTTCGAGCAGTCGCTCGGTCTGGAAGGCGGGACGAATCAGCGCGTCGGCAGCGGCGGAAACATCGTGCCTTGGTCCACGGTGATCTCGGGCGCGAATGACTACACGCGCAGCAATCCCGAGTTCATCCACGAAGATCTCGCGCCGAACCTCGAATACCGCGTGCTCTTCGGCGACCGCGCACACCGACTCTTGTTTAACGGCGGCGCATTATCTGACGCCGTCGTGCTCGCGCGGATGAGTGGTCTCGCGGCCATCGTGGATGGTTGCATCCTCGGTGAATCGGCGCGCTGGGGCGACGCGCAGCGGGAGCCGGCCTTTGGCAAAGCGGACTGGCTGGCGGCGAAAACGCGGCAGGAGAATTTCCTCATTCGCGGCACCACCGGCAGCTCCGGGCCCGGGCGCAAGGCGACGCTCATCGCCCAGCTCCGCGGCTACGACAGCGGCACGAAACCGCTCTACCCGCTGACCGAAGCACCCGTCTTCAGCCAGCATGGTGGGAGCATTCCGGCGAACGGCGGGAGCATCACGATGACCAACCCGAATAGCGGCACCTCGACAGTTTATTACACCCTCGACGGGACTGACCCGCGCCTCGTCGGCGGTGCGATCGCGGGGACGGCGCTGACTTATGGCGGAGCCGTGGCGCTGAATGCGTGGACGGTAGTGGTGAAAGCGCGCGTCTTGAAAGCGGGCGCGTGGAGCGCGTTGAACGAAGCGGTCTTTTCCCGCACGGGCGCGCCGCCATTGCGCATCACCGAGATCCATTTCGCGCCTGGTGCGCCGACGCTCGCGGAGAAGGCCGCGGGTTTTACGGACAAAGACGACTTTGAGTTTCTCGAACTCCAAAATACCGGCACCGAGCCGCTGAAGCTGCGCGACATTCGCTTCAGCGAGGGCGTGGACATCACCTTGGACGACGCGGTTCTGGCGCCCGGCGAACGGGCCGTCATCGTGCGCCATCGGCCCGCGTTTCAGTTTCGCTACGGCACCGGGCCGCGCGTTCTCGGTGAATACGTTGGCAGCCTCGACGACGGCGGAGAACGCCTCGCCATCGTCTCCGCGCTGGGCACGCCGATCAGCGATTTTACTTACGATGACGATGCGCCGTGGCCAGGTGGCCAGGTGGGTGGAAGCCTGGTCCTGCGCAACGTCTCGCTTGATCCCGCGCTCGCCGCCTCATGGCGCAGCAGCACCGCGGTCGGCGGCAATCCCGCGTCCAGTGACGCGCAAACCTATGCTGCTTGGAAGACCGCGAACGCAGTCGGCAGCGAGACTCAGGATGGCGACGGCGACGGCCTGCTTCCGCTCGCGGAGTTTGGCCTCGGTGGTTCGGTGACGCTTAGTGACGCCGCGCGTCAGCCGTTGCTCAGCATCGCAACGCTGGCCGGACCGCCGGCTGGAGACTTCGTGCTCCTGAGCTTTCGCTGGCGGCGCGGTGCCGATGATGTCGTCGCGGAGATCGATCAAAGCGCCACCCCTGGCGGCTGGCTTCCTGCGACGACGGAGCTGCTTTCGACCGTCGCCCAGACGGACGGCACTGATCTGCTGACGCTCAAAGTGCTGCCGTATTCGCCCGGGGTCGGGAACCACTTTTTTCGAGTCCGGTGGCGTGTGCCGTAGAGATCAAAGCACCAGTCCGACCTTGGCCATCGCGGGATCGTCTCCGCGTTGAGGAGACTCTCCAGCCAGCCAGCGGCGCTGGTCCGCGGACACCTCGATATTATCGTGCCAGCGGTTCACGACTGAGAAACCGCCGCGGGCTTGGTAGCGCATTAGCGCGCTGGGCCCCGGAAGGGGCGACGTCTGCAACCAATCCCCGTGGCCGCTGAGCGCGAGATCCATTTGATCCACGGTGAAAAGTTTGATCGCTCCGGCGGCAAGCTGGGCTCGATCAGGCGTGTCCGCAAAATTGCCACTACGCAGCAGCTCACCAGCGCGTTCCAGGGCGGCCTGAAACGTGATGAGCGCAGGTGCCGCGGCGCACAGTGCGGCGAAGAACGCCTTCTGCGCCGGCTTGTGCACATCCATCGTAAAACCTCGCCGGCCGGTAAGCCGTAGCGCAACGCCGGGCGCAAGGTCGATCCGTTCGACCGTGGGAGACATGTGCAGTTTCAACGCGCACTCGCGGACGACGGCAGCATCCGGCGGACGGCTCGGCGGGGCGTCGGCGCGGACGAGGAGCGAATTGCGGAACCGGCGATTGCCGACCAAATCGAGGAACTGTTGCGCATGGAGCGGATCGGTGGTGAACGCAACGAGTGGCGCGCGGGCGCTCTCGGGGAGGTGCTCGAAAGGCATTGAGGAAAACTGCGCTTCGGCGAGGAACCGCAGCGCATGGCGCGAGGCGTGGGCGGTGAAATCCAGAAAGCTGACCGGATCATTGATCGGCGCGAGATCGGAGTTGAGGAGGATGGCCGGCGGTGTGCGCAGCATCTCGGCGAGGAGTTCGCGCATCGTGGCTGCGTGTGCTCCAGGTTGCGCGGCGAACGCCGCGGCGAGGGCGCTCAGCACTTCCACGGCGCGCGCCGGCTCAGGTTCAGGGCCGAGGCTGGCGAGGACTGAGGCGCGCAAACCTGCAGCGAGTCCGCCGCCGGGTTGCGCGGTATAGCTCACGTAGCCGAGGCCTGCCGGAGCAAGCGCGCGGGCGATGAGCGCGAGCAGCCGGTCTTTCACTTCATCGGTCACCCACGAATACACGCCATGCGCGATGACGTAATCGAACCCGCCCGCCTCCGGCTGGTAATCGCGCAAATCGGCGCATTCGAGCCGCACATTGGCGAGACCCGCAGCCTGACGTGCTGCTTCCGCGGTGGTGATCTGCCCACTGGAAAAATCCACACCGGTAAAATGCGATTGTGGAAACCGCTCCGCGAGCGGCAGCAGGTTCATGCCTTCCCCGCAGCCAAGTTCCAGGACGCGGCAATGATCCGGCGCGGCTGCGGCGATGCCGAGCAATCGCGCGATGGCCCCGAGGCGCGCCGGATGGGATTCCGGGATCGCACCGTGCCGATACGGCAGGGCGTCGTAACGGGCGCTCAGCGGGTCGGTCATGCCGGAAAAAGTTGCGGCAAGTGCATGACCAGCGTCCCTCGAGATTCGTCAGCCGCGCTTACAACAGCATCAGCGCCGGGCTCTCGATGAGCTTGCGCAGCTCGGCGAGATACTGCGCGCCGACCGCACCATCGACCACGCGGTGGTCGGCGCTGAGGCTGATGTTCACGCGCTGGCCGACGACGATCTCGCCCTTGGCATTGACCACCGGCTTTTTCACCACCGCGCCGACGCCGATGATCAGCGCCTGCGGCGGATTGATGATCGCGCTGAAGCTGTCGATGCCGTAGCTGCCGAGGTTCGAGACGGTGATGGTGCCGCCGGCGTATTCCTCGGGCTTGAGCTTTTTGCCGCGCGCGCGGGTGGCCAGGTCTTTCACCGCTTCGCTGATCTCGCGGAGGGTGCGCTTTTGCGCGTCGCGGATCACGGGGGTGACGAGGCCGTCCTCGACAGCGATGGCCACGCTGAGATGCACGCTGCCGTATTGAATGATCGCGTCGCCGGCAAAGCTCGCATTGACCGCCGGCACTTTCACCGCAGCGGCGACCACGGCCTTGAGCACGAAATCATTGACCGTGAGCTTCGCGCCACCCGCCGCCTCGCTCGCCGCATTAGCGTCGGCGCGGAACTTCATCAGCGGCCCCGCGTCCATCTCCACGTTCAGGTAGAAATGCGGGATCGTGCTCTTGCTCGCGAGCAGGCGCTCGGCAATCACGCGGCGCATGCCGCTCAGCGGGATGCGTTGGTCCCCTTCGCCCGCGGGCGTGGCCGCGATTGCCGCCGGGGCTGCACTCCTCGCGGTGGCGGGTTGAGCGCTCTGCACGTCCTTGGCGATGATCCGCCCGCCCGGGCCGGTTCCGGTGAGGGTGGAAAGCTCCACGCCTTTTTCCACAGCGACCTTCTTCGCCAGCGGCGACGCTTTGATCCGAGCGCCACTGGTCGCAGGACTCGCAGCGGGTGCTGCGGCGCTTGCTTTGGCGGCGGGAGCTTCGGAAATCGTGTCGGCTTTGGCGGAAGCCGTCCTTGGCGAATCCGGGATCGGCGCGCCGGCCGCGGGCGGGGCCTCGCCCTTGGTCAGGAGCAGGCCTATTTTCTCCCCCACCGCCGCCTTGCCCCCCGCGGCCACGATGTGCTGGTGCAGGATGCCATCGTCAAACGCCTCCATCTCCATCGTCGCCTTGTCCGTCTCGATCTCCGCCAGGACATCGCCCGCCTCCACCTTGTCGCCCTCATTTTTGCGCCACTTGAGGAGCGTCCCCTCGGTCATGGTGTCGCTGAGCTTGGGCATTTCGATGTAGATGGCCATGGGATGAAAAGTGAGTGGGTGTGAAAGCGGAAAGCCGGAGACTAAAGCAGAACCCTCGCGAAACAAACAAGTCCTCTCCCGCCTCCGCGCGCCCTACCTTGCGGCATCCTCCCCTTCTCCCTCCACCTCTTCAGCGCCCCCGGGCGCGAAGCCATCCTCGCCGGCACCCTCGCCAGTTGGGCCGCCACCGACTGGGGCGAAACCCGCCCGCGCCTGCACCTCGACACCGCCACCGCCGGTCCCGCCCACGCGCGCATCCCCGCCGCCTGGCTCGCCATGCTCCGCGCCGCCCTCGCCACCGACGACGCCCCCCACCTGCTCCTCCTCGAAGACGACCTCGACTTCGCCCAGCACCTCCGCCACGCCCTCCTCCACTGGCCGCCCCTCACCACCGGCACCATCGCCACCTTCGCCAGCCTCTACGATCCCGGCCTCCCCGCCCACCCGCCGCACACTGCGGCCGACGCCCACCGCACCCACTTCCCCGCCCACCCGCGCTACTTCTTCGGCGCGCAAGCCCTCCTCCTCACCCGGCCCTTTGCCGCGTGGGCCGTCGCCCGCTTCGCCCAGCACGGCGGCCCCCAGAGCCGACGCCTCATCGCCCTCGCCGGCGAATTCGCGCCCGGCGCTCCCATCCCCGTCCACCGGCCCAGCCTCATCCAGCACACCGCGCGGGCCAGCGCCTGGGGCGTCCGCCTCCACCGCGCCCCCCACTTCGACCCCGTCTGGCGCCCACCCGCCGCGGGCTAGCCTAACCCAAAGCGAATGCGACGCCCTCGCCCATCACCTCAATGAACGCCCCCGCAAAAGACATGGCTACAAAACCCCCAATGAATGCTTCCTTCGTCCCTAACCAATGTTGCACTTCAAAGTTGAGCTCAGGCGTTCCGTCCATTTGTGCGAAGCGAGCGACGTTGCAGACAGAGCAGTACTCCGCAGAATAGGAGAACACAGGAAGACGGCTCTGGTGCTTGCCTCGCAAACCGAAGGTCGTCGATTACCACTACCGAGTTGGTCATCTCGAATGCGTAAATATCATCAGAAGCGCGCACGATCCCGCGAAACGCCCCTTGGTTGACTGCGTTTGGAGTGGAAATCGGTGCGGAAACCATCAGATCATAGGTCTCCAAGACCACCCCATTAAGGCCGAGCGCGCTGATGCGCGCAAACGTACCAGAAGGAGTATTAGGTGAGTAGTTGATAAGTCCGCCGACGCTATTCACCGGACCAGATGCAAAGTCGAATCGCATAGAGTTGATTTCGACTTGCAGTTGGAAATCAACGCCCGCGAAAGACATCGGAGATTCCCAATATCCGTTGTCACCGAGACTGTAGAAAATATTGAATGATGACGAGAATATCGTGGACTGACTGTTGTTGCTCGACCACAAAACGCTTTCGCCTACGAGTTGCCCTACCTCCACGGGACCGGGGCCAAAAACATTGGCATCATCAAATTGACTGAAATCGATCAGGGGCGTATTGGATGGAAACTGAGGCAGAGCGGTGACTAACGCGGCCCGGCAGATTGGCGTCTGGATCAGAAACGCTAAAGCGGCGACGGTGTGAAGTGTGAGGGTTTTCATTTTTGTATGTGTGGGTTTTTGGTTTTTTGATGAGCGCGCTCAGCGACGCCTAACTAGAAGTAGGCTTCAATTTTGTCGTACTAAAGGGGAAAGGCGACAAAGTTGAGGTAATAATGAGAGAGGGGGAGGGCATGGGGGAGGGAGGGTAGTGGAGTTTTCCCCTCGGGCCGAGGGTTTATTTTCGGCCCGAGGGGTGGGGTGGGGGTTGGTGGGTGGTGTGTTGGTGGGAGGGTGGTGG